>JAEULA010000047.1 GCA_016793165.1 Alphaproteobacteria bacterium
GGTGCTGCTGGACTTCGGCGGCCCGAACATCGCCAAGGCGATGCATGTCGGCCATCTGCGGTCGTCGATCATCGGCGACACGCTGCAGCGGCTGTTCCGCTTCGCCGGCTACGACGTGACGAGCGACATCCATCTCGGCGACTGGGGCCTGCCGATGGGGATGCTGATCGCCGAGATCGAGCGCGCGCAGCCCGAGCTGCCGTATTTCGATCCGGGCTTCGCCGGCGCCTATCCGGCCGAGTCGCCGGTGACCATCGACGACCTCGAACGGCTCTATCCCACGGCCGCGCAGCGGACCAAGGACGACCCCGCGTTCCGCGACGCCGCGCGGCGCGCGACCGCCGAGCTGCAGGGCGGCCGGCGCGGCTATCGCGCGCTGTGGCAGCATTTCATCGACGTCTCGGTCGCGACGCTCAAGCGCGAGTTCGCGCGGCTCAACGTCTCGTTCGACCGCTGGGACGGCGAGAGCACCGTCAACGACCGCATCGCGCCCATGGTGGCGCGGCTCAAGCAATCGGGCTTCGTGGAGGAGTCGGACGGCGCCGAGATCATCCGCGTCGCGGCGGAGACCGACCAGAAGGAGATCCCGCCGCTGATCCTGGTGAAGTCGGACGGCGGCGCGATGTACGGCACCACCGATCTCGCCACGATCGAGGGCCGCGCCGAGGACGGCTACGGCCTGTCCCTCTACGTCGTCGACCAGCGCCAGCACCTGCATTTCGAGCAGGTGTTCCGCGCCGCGCGCAAGGTCGGCATGGTGCCCCGGCTCGCGCTCGAGCATGTCGGCTTCGGCACGGTGAACGGGCCGGACGGCAAGCCGTTCAAGACGCGCGCCGGCGGCGTGATGAAGCTGGGCGATCTCATCCGCATGGCGACCGAGGAGGCGACCAAGCGGCTCGACGAGGCAGGGCTCGCGGCGGAGGCCGGGGCCGAAGAGAAGGCCGACATCGCGCAGAAGATCGGCGTCGCCGCGCTGCGCTTCGCCGACCTCGTGAACCACCGGCTGTCCGACTACGTGTTCCAGCTCGAGCGCTTCACGCGCTTCGAGGGCAAGACCGGGCCGTACCTCGTCTATACCGCCGTGCGCGCCGGCTCGCTGCTCGACAAGGCGGGCGAGCGCGGCTTCGCGGCCGGCGCGATCCTGCCGCCGGGCACCGACGCCGAGCGGCGCCTGATCCTGCAGATCCAGGGCTTCGCCGACGCGCTCGCCGGAGCGATCGAGAAGCGCGCGCCCAACGTGCTGTGCGAGTGGGCCTTCGTGCTGGCGCAGGAGTTCAACAGCTTCTACCAGGCCTGCCACATCCTGTCCGAGGAGGACGCGGGCCTGCGCGGCAGCCGTCTTGCGCTGGTCTCGCAGGCGCGCCGGACGCTCGAGCTGGTGCTCGGGCTGCTCGGCATCGACCGGCCGGCGCGGATGTAGACGCGGGCGCGATCGGCTCTATCTGGCATGCCCATGTCCGCCCGGTTCCCGATCGCCCTCCTCGCCGTCGCCGCGCTCAACGCGCTGCTGGTCGTCGGCGACTTCCTGGAGACGCGCTGGGCCCTCGTGCCGGCGCAGCTGTCGCTCGAGCTCGCGGCGCTCGTCGGCATCGCCGCGCTGCTGGGCCGGCGCGGCATCCGGCCGGGCCGGCTCGGCCTCGGCGTCGTGGCGCTGCTGCTGTCCGTCGCCGTCGCGCTGCGCCTCGCCGACATCGTCGTGCCCTGGTATTTCGGCCGGGACTTCAACGCCGTCGCGGACCTGCGCTATGTCGGCTTCGGCCTGGGCCTGATGCGCGACTCGACGCCGGCCGCGACATTCGCGGCGATCCTGGCCGGTGTGGCGGTCGCGATCCTCGCCCAGCTCGCCGTCAGCTACGTGCTGGTCGCGCAGGTCTGGCGCGCGGCGGCCGCGGGGCGCTGGTCGCCTTTCGCCCTCGTCGCCGCGGCGGCGGTGCTCGCATTTCCCCTGGTGCCCGCGCGCTACGACCTCGGCCGCGTGCCGGTCGCGGGTGCGACGGCGCTGGCCGTCGGCGGCAACACGGCGCGCGCACTCGATGCCTGGGGCCTCACGGGCCACAGCCTTGCGCTGATCCAGCAGGCGATCGCCGCGCGGCCGCCGGTGGCGTCGCTCGACGGGCTCGGGCGCCGCAACGTGCTGCTGGTCTTCGTCGAGTCCTACGGCACGATCACCTTCACCGACCCCGCGTTCCGCGCGGGCCTGGCGGAGACCCGTGCGCGCTGGGCCGAGCGCCTGCCTGCGGCGGGCTATCACGTCGTGTCCGACGTGATCGACTCGCCGATTACCGGCGGCGGCTCCTGGATGGCGCATGCCAGCATGAACTTCGGCGTGCGCGTCGACAGCCAGCCGCTGTTCGACATCCTGCTCACGACCGGCGCGCGCGCGCTCGGCCAGGATTTCCGCGCCAGCGGCTATCGCACCGTCGCCGCGCAACCGCGCATGCAGCAGCCCTGGCTGCAGGCCGACTTCTTCGGCTTCGACCACGTCATCAGCGACCTCAATCTCGGCTATCGCGGCCCCCGCTTCAGCTGGGAGACCGTGCCCGACCAGTTCGTGTTCGAGCAGGTCCATCGCCGCGAGCTTGCGGTCGGCGACGGCCGGCCGCGCTTCGTGATGTACGTGCTGTCCTCGACGCACGCGCCCTTCGACAGGATCCCCGGCCTGTTGGCCGACGCCGCGCGCCTCGACGACGGCAGCGTCTACGACGGCCTGCCAGCGACGAGCTTCCCGCCGCCCGGCGGCCGGGTGTTCGACAATCGCGATGGCTATCTCGCGGCCACCCGCTACAGCCTCTCGGCGCTCGAGCAGTACCTGACGACGCGGCTGAGCGACGACTCGCTCGTGATCGTGCTCGGCGACCATCAGCCGCCGCTGACCGTGGCGGCGGAGACGCGCAACAAGGCGGTCCCGATCCACGTGATCAGCCGCGATCCCGCGCTGGTCGCGCCGTTCCGGGCGATGGGCTTCGCCGATGGCGTCGAGCCGAAGGGCTTCATCGCGCGCCGCGGCATGGAGACGTTCCTGGCGCAGTTCCTCGCCGCCTTCGGCGCACGCGCCCGCTGACCGCGGCGATGCGCGCGGCGGTCGAGCTCCTCGCGCTGGTCGGACTCGCCGGCCTTGCCGCGGCCGCGCTCGGCTTCGCGCCGGCGGGGCAGGCTTTCGCGTTGGCGGTGATGCTGGTCTACGCGGCCGTCGTCGCCGTGGCCCTGCGCCGCTCGGCGCTGTTGGCACTGCCGCTGGGTTGGCCCAACCGCGTCACCGTCCTGCGCGGCCTGCTCGGCGCGATCCTGCTCGGCAGCCTGCTGTCACCGGGCCGCGCCGCGGTCGTTGCCGGCGTCGCCGTGCTCGCGATCGGCCTCGACGCGGTCGACGGCTGGCTCGCGCGTCGGCTCGGGGCATCGACCGGGTTCGGCGCGCGCCTCGACATGGAGACCGACGCCGCGCTGATGCTCGTGCTGTGCCTGGTGCTGATGGCGCAGGGGCGCGGCGGCGCCTGGCTGCCGATCGTCGGACTCGCACGCTACGCCTTCGTCGCCGCCGGCGCGGTGGTCCCGGCGCTGCGCGCGCCGCTGCATCCCAGCGAGCGGCGGCGGGTCGCGGCGGCGGCCGTGATGATCGCCCTCGCCGTCGCGACGATCCCCGCCGTGCCCGCGGCGGGCGCGCTGGCGATCACGACGGCGGCAACGCTGGCGACGGTGCTCTCCTTCGCCGTCGACATCGCGTGGCTGCTGCGGCGCGGCGCGCGCGCATGAGCGAGGCGTCGACGCTGTCTCGCTACTACGACCGGCTCGCTCTGTGGAGTCGGGTGGCGGGCCTCCTCGGCCGCGACGGCGGTCTCGGCGCCCTGACCGTCCATCGCGCGCTGGCCGACCCGCGGACCGGCGGCCGCCCGACGACGCGTCGCGTCCACGACCTGCTGCGCGCGCAGCTCCCCGTGCGCCGGCCGCTGGTCGTGCTCGATGCCGGCTGCGGCTACGGCGGGACGATGCTCGATCTCGCGCGCGACATCGACGGCCGGTTCCACGGCCTGACGCTCAGCCGGCGCCAGGCGGAGATCGGGCGCCGCGCCGCGCGGCGGCGCGGGCTCGCCGCACGCGTCGACCTCGAATGCCGCAGCTACGACGCGCCGCCCGATGCGCCGGTCGATGCGATCCTGGCGATCGAGTCGCTGGCCCACAGCGCCGATCCGGCCGCGAGCGTCGCGGCGCTCGCGCGGCTGCTGCGCCCCGGTGGCCGCCTGCTGGTCGTCGACGACATGCCCGAGCCCGCGGCGGCGGCGAGCCCCGACCTGGCCGTCTTCAAGCGCGGCTGGCGCTGTCCGGTGCTGTGGTCGCGCGCCGACTATGCCGCGGCGTTCGAGCGGCTCGGGCTCGCGCTGGTCGTCGACCAGGACCTTTCGGCGGCGCTGCGCTTGCGCGGCGACGCGGCGATCGCGCGACTGGTGCGGCTCAATCGACTCGCGCATCGCCTCGTCGCACATGACGGCTGGCGCATGGTCATGGACTCGCATCTCGGCGGCCTCGCCTTGGAGCGGCTGCATCGCCGCGGCCTGATGCGCTACCGGCTGCTCGCGGGCGAGCGGCGATGAGCGGGCTCGATCGGGCGATCGGCCTCTCGCGATCGCTGGCGATCTATCACGCCATTCCCGGGCGGCAGCGGCGCCTGCGGCGGCTCTACGCATCGTTCGTGGCGCGCGGGGCCCTCGCGTTCGACATCGGCGCCCATGCCGGGAACAGGGTTCGGGCCCTGCGCGCGCTCGGCGCCCGGGTGGTGGCCGTCGAGCCGCAGCCCGATTTCCAGGCGCTGCTGCGCCTCCTGTTCGGCCGCGACGCCGGCGTGACGCTGCTCGACGGCGCCGTCGGCGCCGCGCCCGGGCGCGCGGCACTCGCGCTCAGCGAGCGCACACCCACCGTCACGACCCTGGCCGCCGAGTGGCGCGCGGCGCGTGCGCGCGATCCGGACTTCGCCGGGGTGCGCTGGGATCGCGCGGTGGATGTCGAGGTCACGACGCTCGACGCGATGATCGCGCGCTTCGGCGAGCCGGAGTTCGTGAAGATCGATGTCGAGGGCCACGAGCCGGCGGTGCTCGCTGGCCTGACCCGGCCGATCGCGGCCCTTTCCATCGAATACCTGCCGGCCGCGCTCGACACGGTGGAGGCGTGCATCGCGCGTCTCGCGTCCCTCGGCGCGTACCGCTTCAACTGGTCGCCGGGCGAGAGCTTCGTCCTCGCCGAGCAGCGCTGGCTGGACGGGCCGGCGCTGTTGCGCGCGCTGCGAAGCCCCGAGGGGCGGCGTCGCTCGGGCGACGTCTATGCCCAGCGCACCAGCAGATCCTGATGCCCGATCGCCAGCGACAGCGCGCGCCTGGCGATCTGCTCGATCCGCCGCGCGCGCCACGGCCCGACATGCTCGGCGCGCAGCATCGCGTCGCTCGCCGCGGCGCCGGCATAGCCGTCGACCATCGCGGCGAGCATCGCCGCGGCGCCGCGCGGGATCTGCCAGTCGGTCGCGGCGCGATCGACGCGCGCCCCGGCGCGCTGGAAGGCGCGATGGGCATAGGACACCGCATCCGGCCCGAGCGCAGGGCCGAAGCCCTTGTCGCGCACCATGTCGCGATGGAAGGCGTCGCAGATGCGCACGTCGTCGGGGTCGACCGGATCCCAGCGCATGCGTCCGTCGTAGGAGAGCACGAGCAGCGCCGGCATCCGGCGCTGCGCGACCTCGTCGGCGAGCCGGTCGATCCAGGTGGCCGACGCGAGGTCGAGCAGGGCGGAGCAGCTCACCGCCTGCGCCCCGTCGAGCGCCGGACCCAGCGCCTGCGCGAGGTCGGCCGCGGCGATGTCGACGCGCGGATCGTCGGCGAACCGCGTCCTCGCGGCGCGCAGCAGCTCTGGATCCGATTCGACGAG
Source organism: Alphaproteobacteria bacterium (assembly GCA_016793165.1). Taxonomy (GTDB): domain Bacteria; phylum Pseudomonadota; class Alphaproteobacteria; order CACIAM-22H2; family CACIAM-22H2; genus CAIOSQ01. The sequence goes on from JAEULA010000047.1 coordinate 5,908, forward strand.
GCGCCAGCGCTGGCGTGGCGCATGGCCGCGCAGGAAGGCCGCGTTGCTGCCGGTGCCGGCGCCGAGATCGGCGACCAGCGCCTCGTCGCGCAGAGTGGCCAGGAAGAGGCGCGTCAGCTCGCCGTCGCGCGCGGCCGCGTCGAACGGCGCGCGAAGGGCGAGCCAGTCGGCGCTGAAGCCGCTCATGGCGGCGGCGCCCCGCGGGCGAGCGCGTCTACGGCGGCGGCGAAGCGGCGCGCCTGGGCCGCCCAGTCCGGAAAACGTCGTGCCATGGACACCGCTCCCTGCCGCAGACGGCGGCGCGCCGTTGCCTGCTGCAGCACGCGGCGCAGGCAGCGCGCAAGCGCCTTGGGGTCACCCGTTCGAACGAGCCGCCCCGCCCCGGGCGGGACGGTCGTCGCGACCGCGCCGGCGCCGCTCGCGATCACCGGCAGTCCGGCGGCGATCGCCTCGGCGAAGGCCATGCCATAGCCTTCGTAGTACGAGGGCAGGACGAAGAGATCGGCACGGCGATAGGCGTCGCGAACGACCTGCGGCGGCCGCGCGCCGACGAGCCGGATGCGTCCCTGCAGGCGCCGCAGCGAGATCGCCGCGCGCACGCGGCTTGTCGTCGCGGGGTCGAGTGCGGTCGGCCCGATGCAGGTCAGGCGCCAGCGCAGCCCGCGCAGCGCGGCGAGCGCGGCGACAAGCACGAGATGCCCTTTGCGCGCCGTCAGCGAGGCGACGCAGAGCAGTGCGCGCGTCGTCGTCTCGCGGCGACTGCGCAGCGCGGCGCGATGGATCGCCGGCGTGACCGTGGCGATGCGCGCGCCGGCGACGCCCATCGCCCGGATCGCCGGCACCGTCGCCGGGCTGGTGACGATGACGCCACGTGCGGCGCGGGCGAGGCGCGGCTCCAGCGCCGCGAAGTGCCGCCGCGCCCCGGCGTCGATTCCGGTTTCCAGGGCCAGGGGATGGTGGATGAGCGCCACGACCGGCGTCGTCGTGTCGTCGAGCAGGCCGGCGAAGGCGGGCAGGGCCAGGCCGTCGACGACCAGGATGCCGCCATGTGCCGCGGCGAGGCAGTCGCGCGCCGCCGCGCGCGCCGCGTCGTCCGCAAGCGGGTGCCGGCCCGCGAGCTCGTGCACGAGCACGTCGTGGCCGGCGGCGCGAAGCTCGCGCACGATCGCGGCATCGTAGCGGTAGCCGCCCGTCGGCTGATCGATGGCGCCGGGGCAGGCGAGATGCAGGCGCGGCGCGCCGGCCGTCACGCGAGCGGCGCCTCGAACGCGGCCCAGGCGACGGGCGACTCGCGCAGCAGCACCTTCATGGCCGCGGGCGGCGGCGAGGGGGCGAGCGCGCCGCCCCGGATCGCCGCCTGGGCGCGGCGCCAGATCTCGCCGGCGAGGAATTCGGTCGTCGTGTTGGTGGCGTCGAAGGCGGGCTCGTCGTCGAGATTGCGGTAGTTGAGCGCGGCGAGCACCTGCTTGAGCATCTCCGCCAGCCGTCCGATATCCGCGACCAGGCCGTGCTGGTCGAGCGCGGCGACGCGGATCTCGAGCTCGACGGCATAGGTCGCCCCGTGGAGGCGCTGCGCCGGCCCGAAGACCTCGCCGCGGAAGCTGTGGGCGATCATGAAGTGATCGCAGACGGTGAGGCTGTACATGCGGGCGGTCCTTGTGCGGCGGGATCAGTATGTCACGACGATCTGGGGCGGATTGGGGGTGCCGTCGAGCAGGCCCGGCAGCTCGCGCGGCAGGTCGGAGAAAGCGATGCGCGGGCCGAGCAGCCGGTCGAAGACGGGGTCGGAGAGCTCCTCCAGCGCCAGCGCGAGGCGCTGCCCGCGCGTGATCCAGGCGCGCCGCACGCGCGCGACGTGGCCGACCTGCGAGGAGATGATCCGCAGGCGCCGGGCATGGAAGGCGCCGCCCAGCGGCAGCGTCACGCTGCGATCGCCGAACCAGCTCATTTCCAGGATGCGGCCCTCGAAGGCGGCAATCGACAGCGCGGTGGCGAGGCCGTCGGGATGGCCGCTGGTATGGAAGATCGCGTCGAACTCGCCGTCGGCGGCCGCGGCGGCCTGCAGCCCGAGTTCCCGGGCGAGGGCGCAGCGCGCGGAGTCGGGATCGACGACGTGGACGGCCTGCTCGACCTCCTGGCGCGCCATCAGCGCGACGAGCAGCCCGAGCACGCCGGCGCCGATGACGACCACCCGCTCTGCGCGCAGCAGCTCGGCGTCCCACAGCGCATTGATCGCGGTCTCCATGTTGGCGGCCAGCGTCGCGCGCGCGTCGGGGACGGCGTCGGGGATGCGCATCGCCGCGTCGCCGGGGACGACGAAGCGGTCCTGGTGCGGATGCAGCGCGAACACGCGCTCGCCGTCGCGCGGCCCGCCCTCGATGCGACCGACCGCGCCGTAGCCATACTTGACCGGCCAGGGGAACGCGCCGGCCTGGAACGGGCAGCGCATGCGCGCCTGCTCGCTGGCCGGCACGCGGCCGTGGAGCACGAGCCGCTCGGTGCCGCGGCTGACGCCGCTGCAGATCATGCGCACGCGCACGTGGTCGGCTTCGAGGGCCGGCAGCGCCTCGCCGCGCAGCTCGCCGGCGCCGGCCCCGATGATCCAGAAGGCGGTCGCGTCGCTCATGTCAGGTCCAGTGCGAACAGCATGTCGCTTCCCAGTCGGTGGTGGTGGACCGGCGCCCGCAGCGCGTCGTCGAGCGAGTCGATGGCCGGCAGCGCGATCGCCTCGCGGCCGGACCCGATGATCATCGGCGCCACGACGACGTGCAACGCGTCGAGGGCGCGCGCGTCGAGGAAGCGCGAGAGGGTCCGCGCGCCACCCTCGATCAGGACGCGGTGCAGCCCGCGGGCGCCGAGGGCGGCGAGGATGTCGCGCGGCGCGAAGCCGTCCACCGTTGCCGGCACCTCGATCGGCGCGCCCGGCCCCGCAGCGAGGCCCGGGGCGCAGAGCACGAAGCTCGGCGCCTGGCCGTCGGCGAACAAACGATGCGCCGGGGCCAGCCGGCGCATGCGATCGACGACCACACGGACCGGGTTGTCGCCGGGGCAGTGGCGCACGGTCAGCTGCGGATCGTCGGCCGCGACGGTGCCGGCACCGACGACCACCGCGTCGGCCATCGCGCGGAGGCGATGGAGGTGGCGCAGCCCGAGAGGCCCCGAGACGTAGCGGGAGTCGCCGGTGCGCGTGGCGATGCGGCCGTCCAGGCTCTGGCCGAGCTGTCCGATGGCGAAGCGCGGGGCAGCCGCCAGCGGCGCGAAGATCGTCAGCAGCTCGTGCGCGGCGAGGTCGAGCCGCGCATCGGTCGCGAAGCGGCCGTCCGTCTCCAGGCGCAACGCGGCGCCGGCCGCCGTCCGGGCTTCGACGGCGGCGCGCGGCGCCGCCTGGCGCCATGCCCGCCGGGCCTGGAGGATCGCCGCCCAGGCGGAATCTTCGTCGATGGTCATGCCGGATCCGGAAGCCGGGAGGGAGCGCGAGGTCTGACGGCCCGACACGGCAGGGCGTCGGCGACGGCCACTCCCGGGACGGGGCCCGGCGGTGTATATCGCAGCGGCGCCATGTGCGACACATGGCGTTCCGACCATGCCCGACAAGCACCTCGCCTCGACCGACCCCGCCGCCCTCCAGAATTCCGCCCAGCGCGCCGGCGAGGTGCGCCGCGCGCTCGATCGACTGCGCCGCGGTGCCGCCCTGCTGCTGGCCGATCCGCGCGGTCGCATCGCCGTAGCGGCGGTCGAGACGCTGACCGAGGCGACCCTCGCGACCCTGCGGGACGCGAGCGACGGGCCGCTGCGGCTCGCCATGACGCGCTTCCGGGCGGGCGCCCTCGGGCTCGAGGCCGAGGACGAGACGGTGCTTGCGACGCTGGATGCCGGCGCGACGCTCGCGGACATCGTCGGGATCGCCGAGCCCGAGGCGCGCGTCGTGAGCAGCAAGCTGACGACCGGCGCGGCCCCGACAGAGGACCGGCAGGTCGTCGCGGCGCTTGCCCTCGCCAAGGTCGCCGGCCTGATGCCGATGGTTCTCGTCGCCGACGGCCGGGCAGGCCGGCTCGACCTGCCGGCGCTCGCGGTCGAGGACGCCGAGAGCTTCGCCGAGAGCTCGGCGCGCTGGCTGACCCAGGTCGCCGACGCCCGCGTGCCGCTGGCCGAGGCCGAGAACGCGCGCCTGATCGCCTTCCGACCGTGGGGCGGCGGCCCGGAGCATCTCGCCATCGTGATCGGCACGCCCGACGTGTCGACGCCGGTGCTCGTGCGCATCCACTCGTCATGCTTCACCGGCGACCTGCTCGGCAGCCTGCGCTGCGACTGCGGCGACCAGCTGCGGGGCGCGATCCGCGCGATCGCCGCCGATGGCGCGGGCGTGGTCGTCTACCTGCCGCAGGAGGGGCGCGGAATCGGGCTCGTCAACAAGCTGCGCGCCTACGCGCTGCAGGACGCGGGGCTCGATACGATCGACGCCAACACCCATCTCGGCTTCGCGCCGGACGAACGCAGCTACGCCGCCGCGGGCGAAATCCTGCGCCGGCTCGGAATCACGCGGATCAGGCTGCTGACCAACAATCCGGGCAAGGGAGCGGCGCTCGCAGGGCTTGGCGTCGACGTCGTCGAGCGCGTGCAGCTCGCGTTCCCCGCCAATCCCCACAACGCCGCGTATCTGCGCACCAAGGCCGTGCGCGACGGCCACAATTTCTGAGCCCGGAATGCGGCCGTCCTGGCGCAACACCGTGGGGATCGCCGTCCTCGTGCTGGGCTTGGCGGTCTATGCGCTGGTGGTGATGGTGATCGGCGCGAGCATGGTCCCCGACCATGCGCTCGTGCAGCTCGTCTTCTTCGCCGTCGCGGGCCTCGCCTGGTTGTGGCCCGCGCGCGGCCTCCTGCGCTGGATGGCGCGCGGCGCGCCCGACGCCCCCTAGCCGCCGGCCGCAGGGTCGGCGGCGCAAGGGCGCGGTTGCGCCGGCGGGGCCGCCTCGCCACACTCCGCGCCGCCCATGACGGAATTCACCCTCGCCCAGCTCGAAGCGGCCGCCGACCGCGTCCATCGCGTCATCGCGCCGACGCCGCAATATTGCTGGCCGCAGCTGAGCCGGCGCCTCGGGGCCGAGGTCTGGGTGAAGCACGAGAACCACACCGAGGTCGGCGCCTTCAAGGTCCGCGGCGGCGTGCTCCATCTCGCCGACCTGCGCGCCGCCAAGCCGGGGCTCGCCGGCGTCGTCGCCGCGACGCGCGGCAACCACGGCCAGTCCGTCGCCTTCGCCGCGACCCGCAACGGCCTGGCATCGACAATCGTCGTGCCGCACGGCAACTCGGTCGAGAAGAACGCCGCGATGCGGGCGCTGGGCGCCGAGCTGGTCGAGCACGGCCAGGACTTCCAGGAATCGCTCGAGCACGCCTTCGCGCTCGCCGAAGAGCGCGGCCTGCATTTCGTCGCCTCCTTCGCCGCCGATCTGGTGCGCGGCGTCGCCTCGTATGCGCTGGAGCTCTTCCGCGCCGTGCCGGACATCGCCCGCGTCTACGTGCCGATCGGCCTCGGCTCGGGGATCTGCGCGGTGATCGCCGCGCGCGACGCGCTCGGGCTGAAGACCGAGGTCGTCGGCGTGTGCGCCGAGAACGCGAACGCCTATGCGCTGTCCTTCGCGGCCGGCAGGGCGGTGAGCACCAACAGCGCGGACACGCTCGCCGACGGCATGGCCTGCCGCGTGCCCAACAACGACGCGCTCGCGATCATCCTCGCGCGCGCCGCGCGCGTCGTCGCGGTCTCCGAGGCGGAGATCAAGGCGGCGATGCGGATCTACTTCTCCGACACGCACAACGTCGCCGAGGGCGCCGGGGCGGCGGCCCTGGCCGCCGCGCTGAAGGAGAAGGAAGCAAATGCGGGCCGGCGCGTCGCGCTCGTCCTTTCGGGCGGCAATGTCGACCGCCGCCAGTTCGCCGCCATCCTCGCCGAGGAACCATGACCGAAGAGCTTTTCCGCCAGGACGCCTATCTCAAGAGCTGCACCGCGCGGGTAATCGCGGTCGATCCGACCGGGATCCAGCTCGATCGCACCGTGTTCTATCCGATGGGCGGCGGGCAGCCCGGCGATACCGGCGCCCTCGTCCGCGCCGACGGCACGCGGGTCGCGATCGCCGATACGCGCAAGGGCGGCGATCCCGGCACGATCGTCCACGTTCCGGCGCCGGACGCGCCGGTGCTCGCCGTGGGCGACACGGTGGAGGCGACGCTCGACTGGGCGCGCCGCCATCGCCACATGCGGATGCATACGAGCCTGCACGTGCTCTGCGCCGTCGTGCCCTACGGGGTCACCGGCGGGCAGATCGGCGATCTTCGCAGCCGCCTCGACTTCGACATCGGCGACGGCAGCCTCGACAAGGACCAGATCAACGCGAGGCTCAACGAGCTGATCGCCAGCGACAAGCCGGCCACGGCGAGGTGGATCACCGACGCCGAGCTCGCCGCGCAGCCCGATCTCGTGCGCACGATGTCGGTGAAGCCGCCGACCGGCGCGGGGCGCGTGCGTCTGCTCGACATCGACGGCATCGATCTCCAGCCCTGCGGCGGCACGCACGTCGCGAGGCTCGGCGAGATCGGCCCGGTCGTTGTCGAGAAGATCGAGAACAAGGGCAAGCGCAATCGCCGCGTGGTCGTCGCGCTCCAGCAGCCGTGACGTGCTGATCCGTCGGGTGCCCCAGGTCCGTCTCGCGCCACGACGGCCGCCAGCGGCCCTGTCGAGGACCCGGTCATGACCGCGATGCTGCGCACGGTGCGATTCGTCGAGAACGTGATCGATACGATCCGGGACAAGTGCGGACTCGATCGATCGATCCCGGTCGATCCGAGTTTGTCGCAGCAGCTGCTTGCCGATCTGCGCCGCTTCGCCGGCGAGTCGGCCAGGTGCGGCGACTTCTGGGGCGAGATCTGCCAGAGCCTGCTGCACTGCGCCGAGACCGGCAATCCGGCTTCATTCATGCGGTGGCCGCCGATCGCGCGGACGATGGTGCCTCGGACGGGACGGTACACGATCGCCGCATACCGGGCGCTGCGGTCGTCTGCCCATTGGACCGACCGGTGGGAGCCAATCCTGCATCGGCCGACGATCGGCCGCCCGCCGGCATGTCTTCCGGATCTGAGGACCGACAATCTCACGGTGCAGCATGCGTCGCATCTGCATGCGTTCCGGAAGCTGTGCGGCGTCGAGTGGTACGATGCCGATTGCATCGTCGAGTTCGGCGCGGGCTTCGGCTCGATGTGCCGGACCGTCCATCAGCTCGGGTTCCGCGGGCGGTACATCATCTTCGATCTCCCGCCGATCACGGCACTGCAACGATTCTACCTCGCCGCGCACGGCATCCAGGCCGACTATGCGCCCGGTCGATCCGTCCAGCTCTGCCACCGTCTGGAAGACGTCGCTGCCGTGATGCCGCCGTCTGCGGACCGCTTGTCGGCGATCTCCACATGGGCGCTCAGCGAGATGCCGCTCGCGCTCCGGGCGGACATCGAGGTCATGCTCGAGCGTTGCGGACGAATCCTGCTCGCCTATCAGGCGGAGTTCGAAGGCAATGACAATGCCCGCTACTTCGATTCTCTCGGGCACCGGCTTGCGCGAAGCTTCGACCTGCACGTTGCCGAGATCGATGGGCACGCCGGCAACCGCTACATGTTCGGCCTGGCCAAGGCGCATCGGCCGCTTGCCTGAACGGGCGAGTTCGGCGCCGCTCACGCCAGCTCGCGGATCAGCTTTGCGCGGATGGCCTGGGCGAAGGCGGTGAAGTCGGGTGCCGGCAGGACGAAGGCGCCGGGGCCGCCGATGACCTCGTCGCGGAAGTAGCGGTCGAGGCCGGCATATTCGGAGAGGATCGGCAGCGCGTTGATGGTGATGCCGTCGGCGACCGCGTCGTCGCGGGCGCGCGGCGGAATCCGGCCGGCATTGCTGACGCCGTCGCCGGAGATGTCGATCGTGCGTCGCACGCCTCGGAACGGGTTGCGCTGGAACACCTGGCGCGCGAAATCGACCGCCGAGCCGATGCTCGTGGCGTCGCCGCGGAAGGCGCGCGGCTGGCGGCGGAACTGGTCGCTGAAGCGATAGGCGCTGGCGCGGCCGTCGATGCGCGTCCACGGGATCGCGAGTCGCTGCTCGTGCGGTCCGGCCCATTGCAGGTACGCGACGGCGATCGCGCCCGCCTCGCCGCCGGTGATCGCGCGCAGCACGGCGGGATCGGTGAAGGCCGCGGCAGTTCCCTCGGCCTGCAGGCGGAACTCGCCGTCGTCGATCGACAGCGAGCAGTCGACGGCGAGCACGAGTTCGAGGTCGACGCTTCGCGCCGGCTGTCCGCGTGCCACGGCGGCGCCGGCCGCAAGCGCGGCGGTGGCGGCGATAAGTCCGCGGCGGCGCGTCGGCGACCGCGGCGCGGCGCTCAGCTGGGCGGGCTCGCGACCGCGCGCAATGCCGCGTGCTGGCCGCCACTGACCGTGTCGGGGACGTTCGCGATGCGACGCAGCAGCATCAGCAGCGTGCCGCGCATCTCGCCGGGCACCGGGGCGAGCAGCTCGTCTTCCGCCTTCATCGCCGCGGGCAGCGCGGCCTCGATCGCGGCGACGCCGGCGGGAAGCACCGTCACCGCATTGGCGCGCTGGTCCTTGCCGGACCGGGCCCGATGGATGAAGGCGCGCTTGACGAGGCGGTCGAGCATGTCGCCGATGGTCGAGCGGTCGATGCCCGTCATGTCGACGAGATCGGTCTGGGTCGAGCCCGGCCGCTGATGGGCGGCGAGGAGCAGGGCGAACTGGCGATAGGTGAGGTCGCTCTCGCCGATCTTGACGGAGAACAGCTCCGTCATCCGTTGCAGCGAGAGGCGGAGCAGATGAACCGGAGATTCCTGGAGGCTGTAGCCTTCGACCGCGATGCGCATCGTCACGAGTTCGTCCCCTGTCACGGCATGTTTTCTTCGTCGTCACCGACATTGACCCGGTGAACCGGCGCGGAGCCTAGAGAAACGGCGATCGGAATCAAGTTGCGGTTGGTAACAGAAGACGACGCGCCGCCGACGCCCAGGGTTTCCCTGGCAAGGCCGCCGGCAGGTGGCCAGAATGCCGAGCCTGCTGTGCGAAGGGGTCGGCGTTGGATTTCGGTCTGCAGTTCTTCCCGGATATCGGACCGGCGGTTAAGCCGGCCGACCGGTATTTCGCGGAGTGCCTCCACCTCGTGGGCCTCGCCGATCCACTCGGCTACACGCACGTCCGGACGGTCGAGCACTATTTCGAGGACTATGGCGGCTACAGCCCCAACCCGATCGTCTTCCTGACGGCGGCGGCGATGCGCTGCAGCCGGGCGCGCCTGATCACCGGCGCGGTGCTGCCGGTCTTCAACAATCCGCTGAAGCTCGCGGGTGAGATCGGGATGCTCGATGCCATCTCCGGTGGTCGTCTCGAGGTCGGGTTCGCGCGCGCCTTCCTGCCGCACGAGTTCCATCGCTTCGGCATCTCGCCCGACGAGAGCCGCGCGCGCTTCGTCGAGGGCGTCGAGCAGGTCCGGCTGCTCCTGGAGCACGACAAGGCAAGCCACGAGGGCCGGTTCCATCGCTTCCGCGACGTGACGTCGTTGCCGCGCCCGACCCAGTCGCCGCGGCCGCCGTTCTGGATCGCCGCCCTCGGCACGCCGCAGTCGTTCCAGGAGGCCGGTCGCGCCGGCCACAAGGTGATGGCGATCCCGCTCGCCGGCGGCCGCATGAAGGAGCTTCTGCAACTCTATCGCGAGGGCTGGCGGGAGGCGGGTCATCCGGGCCGGCCGCAGGTGATGCTCGCCTTCCACATGTTCTGCGCGCCGACACGCGCCGAAGCCGAGGCGGCCGCGCGGGCGCCGCTCAACGCCTATCTGCGCTCGCTGGTGACCGCGGCCTCGGCGTGGACCGAGGGGCTGAGCTCGGCCGACTACCCCGGCTACGACAAGATCATCGAAGGCCTGCGGTCGGAGTCCTTCGAGAGCCAGGTCGCCAAGGGCGCGGCCTGGATCGGCGAACCGGCGGCCCTCGTCGATCAGATCGAGCGCTATCGCGAGAGCGTCGGCGGCTTCGACATCGCGTCGCTGCAGGTCAACTTCAACACGATCGATGCCGCGGCCGCGGAGCGATCGATGCGCCTGTTCAGCGAGGCCGTGATGCCGCGCCTGGCCGTCCGATGAGGCGCGACCTGCCGTCGATCCCCGCCGAGGCGTTCCGCGTCGGAATGCGGCGCCTGGCCGCGGGCGTGACGATCGTCACGGCGATGCACGACGGCGCGCGCAACGGCCTCACCGCGACGGCGGTCACTTCGCTCAGCGCGGATCCGCCGCAGGTCCTGGTCTGCGTCAACCGGACGGCCACGGCGCACGACCTGATCCACCGCGGGGCGGCGCTGTGCGTCAACATCCTCGCGCAGGAGCATCGCGATCTCGCCGCGCGCTTCGCCGGCATGGACGGCGTCCACGGGCCCGAGCGCTTCGACATCGGCACCTGGACGACGCTGGTCACCGGCTCGCCGGTCCTGTCCGACGCGATCGCCGCCTTCGACTGCGTCGTCGACGAGGCGGTCGACAGCGCGACCCACACGATCTTCATCGGCCGGGTGGTCGGCATCAGCGCGCGCGAGGACGGCCGACCGCTGGTCTACGAGGCGGGGCGCTTCGGCACCTTCTCGGCGACGCCGGAGCGGCGGCCGCGCACCGGCGGCGTCAGGGCTTCTTCCACGCGACGACGCGGATCTCGACGTTGAGCTCTGGTCGCGGCAGCTGGCGCACCGCGACGGTTGTCCGCGCCGGCGCCGTCGCGGGGTCGGCGAAGACCCGGTTCCAGACCTCGTTCATCCCCGCGTAGTCCGCCATGTCGAGCAGGAAGATGACGGCCTCGACGATGTCGGCGAGACCGGCCCCTTGCGTCGCGAGCACCGTGTCGATGCGCTTGAGCGTCGCCTCGGTCTGCAGCCGGATGTCCATCACCCAGGCGCCGTCGACGCGCCGCGCGCCGGGCACGCTGTTGTCCGGCTGGCGCGCCGAGGCGCCGGAGACGAAGATGAAATCGCCGGCCCGGCGGGCCTGGGCGTAGTTCGCCAGCGACTTCGTGAGCGTGGTCATGGCGCGGCTTCTCCGATTGCGAGCAGTTCGGCGAGGCGGGCCGGCGCGTCGAGCAGCGCGGCGCTCGGCCCGTCATGGACGAGCCGGCCGCGCTGCAGCACGACGGCGCGCGGCGCGAATTCGAGGGCGAGGCGAGCATGCTGCTCGACGAGCACGAGGCCCAGGCCCTCGTCCGTGCGCAGGGCGCGCAGCGCGACCAGCAGCGTATCCACGATGACGGGTGCCAGCCCCTCGAGCGGCTCGTCGAGCAGCAGCACGCGCGGGTTGCCCATCAGCGCGCGACCGACGCTGAGCATCTGTTGCTCGCCGCCGGAGAGCTGGTTGCCCATGTTGCGGCGGCGATCGGCGAGCTGCGGGAACAGCGCGTAGACGCGCTCGAGCGACCAGCGCCCCGGCCGCGGCGCGACGGTCAGGTTCTCCTCGACCGTCAGCGACGGGAAGATGTCGCGCTCCTGCGGTACCCAGCCGAGGCCGAGCCGCGCGCGCCGCTGCGGCGCGAGGCGGGACACGTCCTGCCCCGCGAAGCGCAGCGTGCCGCGATGGAGCTGCGTGTGGCCCATGATCGTGGCGAGCAGCGTCGTCTTGCCGACGCCGTTGCGGCCGAGCACGGCCAGCGTCTCGCCCGGCGCCAGCGCGAGGTCGATGTCCTCGAGCACCGTCGTTTCGCCGTAGCCCGCGCTGAGCCGGCTCAGGACGAGGCCGCCGTCAGCCATGTCGCTCGCCGAGATAGACCTCGCGCACGCGCGGATCGCTCCGGATCGCTTGCGGCGTGCCGCGCGTCAGCACCGCGCCCTGGACCAGGACGGTGATCTCCCGCGCGAAGCGGAACACCAGGTCCATGTCGTGCTCGATGATGAGCACCGCGATGTCGGCGGGAAGTCCCGCGATCACGTCGAGGATCACGCGGCTTTCGGTCGAAGGCACGCCGGCGGCGGGCTCGTCGAGCAGCAGCACCTTCGGCTCGAGCCCGAGCGCGATCGCGATCTCGACCAGGCGCTGGCGGCCGTAGGCGAGCGCGCGCACCGGCGTCAGCGCGTCGTCGGCGAGACCGAGGTCCTCGAGCAGCGCGAAGGCGCGGGCGACGATCTCGCGCTTGGAGCCGGCGGCGCGGAACATGTCGCCGGCCTTGCCGGCGTTCTCGCTCACGGCGAGCGTCACGTTCTCGAGCACCGACAGGCCGCGGAACAGCTGGTTGATCTGGAAGGTGCGGGCGAGCCCGCGCTTCACGCGGGCGGCCTGGCTCTCGCGCGTCACGTCGACGCCGGCGAGCTCGATCGTGCCGGCGTCGGCCTGCAGGCGGCCGGTGAGGAGATTGACGAACGTGGTCTTGCCGGCGCCGTTCGGCCCGATCAGCGCGTGGCGGGCGCCGCGCTCGAGCGTGAAGTCGATCGACTGCGCGACGGCGAGGGCGCCGAAGCTCTTGCTCAGGCCGCGCGCGGCGATCGCCGGGACGCTCATCCGCCGCTCCATCGCCGCGGCACCGCCTGACCGAGCGGCGTCGCGCGGCCGATCGCACGCGCGACGAGCAGCAGGCCGATCCAGAAGAACCAATAGACCGGATCGCTCTTCGCCAGCATGTCCTGCGCGATCATGTAGACCGGCGCGCCGATGAACGCGCCGTAGAGCCAGCCCACCCCGCCGAGCACGAGCATGATCAGGACGGCGCCCGACAGGTCGAAGGCGATCGCGTTCAGGCCCACGAACTTCGTGGTCTGCGCGAGCAGCCCACCGGCGATGCCCGCGAGCGCCGCCGAGATGGCGTAGACGACGACCAGCCGCCGTCGCACCGGGGAGCCGATCGCGTGCATGCGATGGACGTTCTCGCGGATGCCGGTCAGCGATCGACCGAAGGGCGAATGCACCAGGCGCCGGGCGAAGAACCAGGCGAGGAACAGCACGACGGCGCAATAGACGTACGCGGTGCGCCCGAACAGGTCGAAACGCCACTGGCCGAGCAACGGATCCACGACCATGCCCTGCAGGCCGTCGGCGCCGCCGGTGACGAAACTGGCCTTGTTGGCGACCTCGTGCGCCATGAAGGCCACGGCGAGGGTGAGCATCAGCAGCGTGAGACCGTGCGTCCGCAGGATCACGATGCCCGTCGCCATGCCCGCGAGGCCGGCGATCGCCCCGGCGGCAATCAGCCCGGAGACCGGCTCCTGCCAGCCGTTGGCGGCGAGGATTCCCGCGGCATAGGCGCCGATGCCGAAGAAGGCGGCGTGTCCGAGCGTGACGATGCCGGCGTAGCCGAGGATCAGGTCGAGCGACAGCGCGAACAGCGTCATGATCAGGATCTGCGCGCCGAAGGGGCGATGCTCCGGCAGCGCGAACCAGGCGGCCGCGATCACGACCCAGGGCAGGAACTCCAGCGGCCGCAGGCGGTGGCTCCGCGCGATGGCGTCGATGGGGTGCGGGGCACCGCTCATGCCGTCCGCCCGAACAGCCCTTGCGGGCGCCACAGCAGCGCCGCGAGGACCGCGAGGTAGATGAAGAACGCGCCGAGCTCGGGGACGAGGTACTTGCAGGCGGTGTCGCCGATCCCGAGCAGCAGGGCGGCCGCGAAGGGGCCGCGGATCGATCCCAGACCGCCGACCGCGACGACGATCAGGAAATAGACCAGGTGCTCGATCGCGTAGCCGGGATGAATCGCCAGGATGTCGGCGCCGAGCGCGCCGCCCAGCGCCGCGAGGCCCGAGCCGAGCGCGAAGGTGAGGGTGAAGAGCCGGTCGACGTCGATGCCCAGCGACTGCGCCATGCGCCGGTTGTCGACGGCGGCGCGCACCTGCGCGCCGAGGCGCGTGCGCTCGAGGCCGATCCAGAGCGCGGCGAAGATCGCGAGTCCGGCGACGATCAGGAAGGCGCGATAGGCGGGCACCGAGCGCGCGCCGATCACCAGCTGGCCCTTGAGTGCCTCGGGCAGCGGCAGGCGCTGGGGCAGCGGTCCCCAGACGAATTTCGTCGCGGCGATCGCCATGAACACGAGGCCGATCGTGAACAGGACCTGCTCGAGTTCGGGGGCCCGATAGAGACGCGAATAGAGGAGCCGCTCCAGCACTGCCGAAACGACCGCGACGCCGAGCGCGGCGGCGAGCAGCGCCAGCGGGAACCCGATGTCGAGCGCGCCGAGGAGCGTCACGCAGAGATAGCCCCCGGACATGGCGAAGACGCCGTGCGCCAGATTGGCGAATCCCATCAGGCCCATGGTCACGCTGAGGCCGACCGAGATCACGTAGAGGATCATCGCGTAGGCCACGCCGTGGAAAAGGATGCTGGTCAGGGCGTCCATTGCGCTCCGGTTATGCCGAGGCATGCGCGGACAAGGCAAGGGCGCCCGGTCCCGAGCCGGGCGACGCCCGGCCTGCGGGTTTGGAGGCGGGAGACGGCGCGCCGGCTCGGGCGCGCGGAAGGCCGGGGACGTGTCGGGTGTGATCCGACGGGCGGAGTGACGCGGCGCGCCCATCGTCGCGCCGATCCGCGCCGGCCGGCCGCGCGATGCGCAGGCGGCCGGGCGCGGGCGTCGTCGGCCCGGCGCGCGCCGGGCGGCCGATTCAGCGGCCGAGCATTTCCTTCAGCCGTTCGTTCTCGAGCATGAGGTCGACGAGCCGGATCTTGAGGCGGCGATTCTCGTCGGCGAGCGAGCCGCCGGCGGCGGCCGGGGCGGCGACGGATGCGGGCGCCGCGGTGCGAACGTTCTTCGAGCCCTTCGGGCGGCCGCGCTTCGCGGGGGCCGCGTCGCCGCTGCCGTACTTGGTCTTCCAGTTGTAGAAGGTCGCCGGCGAGATCTTGTGCTTCTTGACGATGTCGCCGACCGGCGCGCCTGCGGCCTGCTCGGCGAGAATTTCCTTGATCTTCGATTCCGGGAGTCTCGGCTTGCGCATGAGGGATGCCTTCGTTTTGGAGGGGGCTTGAGAGGACGCGGAAACTACGTCCGCCGCGTCTAGATTGAAACCGATTTCTATGTTTTTTTCTTCTGATATCTTGTGGCCGAACTCGGGTCGCCGGCCCCCCGGCCACGTCGTGAAAACCGCGTTTTGTCGCAGTTTTCGCGCTGGCCGTCAGTTGGAGATCAAGATGAATGAAACCTTGCCGTCGATCCTTGATTCGGCGACGGGCCTGCCGATCGGACCGGTCCTGGAATCCGGAGTCACGGGTCCGGCGCCGCGCCCGTCTCCAGCTACAATCAAGGGTCGATACGCGACGATCCGCCGGCCCGACGCGGCACGCGACGCCGAAGGACTCCACGCCGGATCGCACGGGCCGGAGGCGGCGGCACTCTGGCTCTACATGTCCGTCGGTCCGTTCACGGATCGTCAGGGCTTCACGGCCTGGCTGGCGCGCGTGGCCGAGGGCGCCGATCCGTACTTCTACGTCGTCGCCGATCCGTCGACGGATGAAGCGCTCGGGCTGGCGAGCCTGATGCGCATCGACACGGCCCATCGCGTGATCGAGGTCGGCAACATCCTCTACACCCCTCGGCTGCAGCGCAGCCCCGCGGCGACCGAGGCGATGTACCTGCTCGCGCGTCACGTCTTCGAGCTCGGCTATCGCCGCTACGAATGGAAATGCAATGCGCTCAACGCGCCGTCACGGCGCGCGGCGCTGCGGCTGGGCTTCTCCTACGAGGGCCTGTTCCGGCGCCACATGATCATCAAGGGGCGCAACCGCGACACGGCGTGGTTCTCGATGATCGCCGAGGAATGGCCGCGGAACCGGGCCGGCTTCGAGGCGTGGCTCGATCCCGCGAACTTCGACGCCGAGGGGCGCCAGAAGTCGTCGCTCGCGGACCTGCGCGCGGCGGCGCCCTGACGGCGCCGTCGGCTCAGCCGCCGAGCTTGGCGGCGGCCAGGGTCGCGAGCGCGACCTCGGGCCGAGGCCCGTAGTGGCTGATCACCTCGGCCGCGCAGATGTGGCCGAGCCGGGCGCATTCGATCAGGGGTCGCGCGCGCGACAGGCCGAAGAGGAAGCCCGACGCGTAGAGATCGCCCGCGCCGGTCGTGTCGACGACCTTCTCGATGCGCTCGGCGGCGACGTGGGTCGCGAGGCCGTCGCCGATCACGACCGAGCCCTTCTCGGAGCGCGTGATCGCCCAGATGCGCCTGGGGTGCGCCTGGCACGCGCGCACCGCCTCGTCGAAGCTGGCAACCTGCCACAGGGACAGAATCTCGGACTCGTTGGCGAAGACGATGTCCAGGCTGGTGTCGATCAGCTCGCGGAACTCGGCGCGATGGCGGTCGACGCAGAAGGCGTCGGAGAGGGTGAGCGCCACGCGCCGGTGCTTGGCCCGCGCGATGCGCATCGCCTCGCGGAAGGCCTCCTTGGCGCGCGGCGGGTCCCAGAGATAGCCCTCGAGGTAGCTGATCTGGGCGCCCTCGATCACGGCGGGATCGAGGTCGTCGGGACTGAACTCGACGCAGGCGCCGAGGTAGGTCTGCATCGTGCGCTGCGCGTCGGGCGTCACGAAGATGAGGCAGCGCGCCGTCGGCGGGCCGCTCTTCGCCGCGGGCGTCGCGAATTCGACGCCGGCCGCGCGGATGTCGTGGCGGAAGACCTGGCCGAGCTGGTCGGCGAAGACGCGGCCCATGTAGGCCGCCTTGCCGCCGAGCGAGGCGACGCCGACCATCGTGTTCGCCGCCGATCCCCCGGAGGCCTCGATCGCCGGCCCCATGTCCGAATAGAGCCGCTCCGACTGCTGCGCGCTGACCAGGGTCATCGCGCCCTTGGCGAGCGCGTGGCGCTGGAGGAAGGCGTCGTCCGACTTGGCGATGACGTCGACGATCGCGTTGCCGAGACCGACAACGTCGTAGGTGGCGTTCATGTGACCGTGCTTGCGCTGTGGAAGGGGGGTCAGGCCAGGCACCAGGCGAGGATGCCCTTCTGGACGTGGAGGCGGTTCTCGGCCTCGTCCCAGACGACGGATTGCGGCCCGTCGATCACCTCGTCGGTTACTTCCTCGCCGCGATGCGCCGGCAGGCAGTGCATGAACACCGCGTCGGGCTTGGCGAGGGTCATCATCCGCTGGTCGACGCGATAGGGCGCCAGCATGTTGTGGCGCTTCTCGCGGCCCAGCTTGGCGGCGCTGCTCTCCTGGTCCATCGAAACCCAGGTGTCGGTCACCACGGCATCGGCGCCTTTGATCGCCTGCTCCGGGTCGTGGGTGACCACGACCCTGGCACCTTCGTTGCGCGCCCAGCCGACGATCTCGGCGGGCGGCGCCAGCTCGGGCGGGCATCCCAGGCGCAGCGTGAACTCGAAGCGCGCCGCGGCCTGGATCCAGGAGCCGGCCATGTTGTTGCCGTCGCCCGACCACGCGACCGTGCGTCCCTTGATCGGGCCGCGATGCTCCTCGAATGTCATCACGTCCGCCATCACCTGGCAGGGGTGCGTGCGCTCGGTGAGGCCGTTGATGACCGGGACTGTGGCGTAGCGCGCCATCTCGAGCAGGCGCGAATGCGCGGTCGTGCGCATCATGATCGCGTCGACATAGCGCGACAGCACGCGCGCGGTGTCGGCGACGGTCTCGCCGCGGCCGAGCTGCGTGTCGTTCGGGCTGAGGATCACGGCGTCGCCGCCGAGCTGGCGGATGCCGACCTCGAAGGAGACGCGCGTTCGCGTCGACGGCTTCTCGAAGATCATGGCGAGCGACTTGCCCTTCAGGGGCTTGAACTCGCCGCCGGGCGGCTCGCGGCGCTTGTGCGCGGTCGCCAGCGTCATGATCTGGCGCAGGGTCGGGCTATCGAGCTTGTCGATGTCGAGAAAATGCTTCGGCGGGAACAGCGGCGACATCGCGACTCACCCCGTCTTGCGCGACTTCTGGGACAGCTCCGTCGCGGCCGCCTCGACGATCGCGCAGCCCTCCGCGATCTCCTTGGCGGTGGCGATGAGCGGCGGCAGGAGCCGGACGACGTTGTCGCCGGCGTTGACGGTGAGCAGGCCGTGCGCGCGCAGCGCGTTGCCGACGTCGTTCTGCGGCAGCTTGCACTTCAGGCCGAGGATCATCCCCTGGCCGCGCACCTCCTCGAACACGTCGGGATGGCGCGCGACGATGCCCTCGAGCTGCTGCTTGAGATGGCTGGCGACCTGCTGCACGTGGTCGAAGAAGCCCGGCTGGAGCATGACGTCGAGCACGGCATTGCCGCAGGCCATCGCGAGGGGATTGCCGCCATAGGTCGAGCCGTGCGTGCCCGCGACCATGCCCGCGGCCGCCTTGGCGGTCGCAAGGCACGCGCCGAGCGGGAAGCCGCCGCCGATCGCCTTGGCGATCGTCATCACGTCGGGCGTGACGCCGGCCCATTCATGGGCGAAGAGGCGGCCGGTGCGTCCCATGCCGGTCTGGATCTCGTCGAAGAACAGCAGCAGGCCGTGCTTGTCGCAGAGCTCGCGCAGGCCGCGCAGGCATTGCGTCGGGACCGGACGGATGCCGCCCTCGCCCTGGATCGGCTCGATCAGGATCGCCGCGGTCGCCGGGCCGATCGCGGCCTCGAGCGCCTTGTGGTCGCCGAACGGCACCTGGTCGAAGCCGTCGACCTTCGGGCCGAATCCGTCGAGATGCTTCTTCTGGCCGCCGGCGGCAATGGTCGCCAGCGTGCGCCCGTGGAAGGCGCCCTCGAAGGTGATGATGCGGTAGCGCTCGGGATGGCCGTTGTGGGAGTGGTACTTGCGGACCAGCTTGATGCCGCACTCCATCGCCTCGGCGCCGGAGTTCGTGAAAAACACCGTGTCGGCGAAGGTCGCGTCGGTCAGCCGCTTTGCCAGCCGCTCGCCCTCGGGAATGCGGAAGATGTTCGAGACGTGCCAGACCCTCTTGGCCTGCTCGGTCAGGGCGTTGACCAGCTTGGGGTGGCTGTGGCCGAGCGCCGACACGGCGATGCCGCCCATGAAGTCCATGTAGCGTCGACCGTCGCTGCCGTAGAGATAGACGCCTTCGCCGCGATCGAACGACAGATCGGTGCGGGCATAGGTCGGCATGACGGCGGGGAACGCCTTGGTGTCGGCGACGCTCACGGGCGGGCTCCTGGGATCGAAAACGCGATGACCGGTACGAGGGGGTCCGAATCGACAAGGGACCCGACAGCCGGGTCCCTTGCGTGGAAAAGATAAGTGTACGCGCGGTCCCGGCCGACGTGTCAACCGCGGGGCGTGGCCAGCAGCCTCGGCGGGGCGAGCGGCTCCGCCGGCGTCGGGACGACGGTCATGGACACCGCCGGCCGGGCCGTGGCCGCGGCCTTCGCCTTCCAGGGCGGGTTCTTGAACCAGGCGGCGGCGTAGGCAAGCGCGATCAGCGCCGCGAACCCGCAGAGATTGACCAGCACCTGGGTCTCCGCGCCGGTTCCATAGGTCTGCAAGACCATGCCGCCGAGGTGGGACAGCGTCATGCCGGCGACGAAGACGATCAACGCCTGCTGCCCGACCTTGACGAAGGGGGCAGCCCAGGGGCGCGTGAGAATCTCGATCCGCCCCTCGAGCAGCGCCAGCGCAACGCAGGCCGAGGCCAGGAAATGGCCGTACTGGAGGATATCGAGATTGGGCTTGTGCGCGCGCGACAGGACCACGTCGCGCAGGGCGGCCAGCGGGTCGGAGGCGCCGTAGATCGCCGGCACGCTGATCACCACGCCGATGGCCAGATAGATGGCGGCGCCGGCCACGACCCACCCCGGCATCCGCGGCAGCCGCACCCAGCCGATGGACAGGCTGTAGCCGGTGAAGAAGATCAATTGCCAGGCGAAGGGGTTGAAGCCCCACAGCGCGTTCTCGGCGTAGCCGGCAGGCAGGCCGAAGCCCTCGACCTGGACGGCGAGCCACAACGTGATCGACACCGCCGCGGGCGCCCAGGGATGCAGACGCGCCAGCAGCATCGCCGCCGGCACCATGGCCAGCACGACCATGTACAGGGGCAGGATGTCGAAGAAGGTCGGCACGAAGGCGAGCGTGAACAGGCCGACGAGGACGTTGGCGGGCTCGGCGAAGAAGCTCGCGATGTTGAGGTGGCGCGCGTAGTCGAAGCCGCCCAGCGTGTCCGCGAGGAAGGCGCACAGAGTCGCCACGGCGACGAACAAGCCGATATGCGCCGCATAGAGCTGCAGGCAGCGGAAGGCGATGCGCGCGGAACCGGTCAGGAAGCCCTGGCGCAGGAACGTGCCGCCGAAGGCGATGGCCGCGGCGTAGCCGGAGATGAAGACGAACATGTGCGCGGCATCGGAAAGGCCGAACCGCGCCGGGATCCAGTTGCCCAGGACGTTGCCGGGCACGTGCGCGACGAAGATGATCAGCAGCGCGGCGCCGCGGAAGAAGTCGACGCGCACGTCGCGCGGCTTCCTGGCGGTCGGTTGCGGGGATGGAGCGCTTGTCATGGCGGAACGACGCGACGCTATGCCGAGCGTCGCGCGTGCTGCTGTCACGCGGCTGTGAGTTCCCGATCTCTCACGTGATCGTGACGCCTCCTCAGGGGCGTCACGCGCGAAGGCGCCATCCCGTTTGGAACAATCTGTAACAGATGGCACCGAGAACGAGGTCGGCGGAGAGCATGATCGAGACGCCGAGTGCCAGTCCGCCATCCGTATGACCGATGAATCCGTAACGGAAGCCGTCGATCATGTAGAAGAACGGATTCATGAGCGCGATCATGTGCCAAGGCTCGGGCAGCCGGTCGATCGTGTAGAACGTGCCGGAAAGGAAGGCGAGCGGCGTCACCACGAAATTGGTGAATGCCGCGATGTGATCGAACTTCTGCGACCAGATCCCGCCGATCAGGCCGAGGAACGAGAGCATCAGCGACGCCGCCAGGGCGTGGAACACGATGAACCCGGGCGCGTGCACGTGCAGGCGCACGAAGGGCAGCAGGAAGATCGCGACCGATCCGCCGACGACGAGGCCGCGAATCACGCCGCCCAGCGCGAAGCCCAGGGTAAGCTCGGCGGCGTTGAGCGGCGGCATCAGCGAGTCGACGATGTTGCCTTGCACCTTCGCGATCACGAGCGACGACGACGTGTTGGCGAAGGCGTTCTGCACCATCGCCATCATGATCAGTCCCGGCGCGAGGAACTCCGCGAACGGGACGCCTGCGACGCTGCGCACCGCGCCGCCCAGCGCCAGCGCGAAGACGGCGAGGAGCAGCAGCGTCGTCACTGCCGGTGCGGCGACGGTCTGGGTGCCGACCTTGAGGAAGCGACGGACCTCGCGGCCGATCAGGGTCCGGAGGCCGATCCAGTTCACGAGGCCGTAGCGGCGCGGCGGCGGCGGGAGGGGGGCTGGGGTCATCATGCGGGGCCGGAAGATGCGGGCGAAGACGATGCCGCTGCAAGCGACAGCTCGCGCATGGCACTCTTGCGGCCGATGACGCGATCCCCCGTCCCCGCCGTCGATCTCGCGAGCCTCGAGAAGGCTGCGCTCCATTACCTGGAGCGCTATGCCGCCTCGCGCCGCCAGGTGGCGCGCGTCCTGATGCGTCGGGTCCAGCGTGCGGTCCAGGGCGGCGCCGTGGAGCGCTCCGAGGGCGAGGCGCGGGTCGAGTCCGTGCTCGACACCCTGGCCGGGCGCGGCCTGCTCGACGACCGCCTGTTCGCCGAAGGGCGTGCGCGATCGCTCTCGCACCGCGGGCGGTCGGCCACGGCGATCCGTCAGACCCTGCGCGCGCGGGGCGTCGGCGACGACGACGTGGCGGCGGCGCTCGAACGCCTCGGCGAGGAGGTCGAGAACCCCGAGCTCAGCGCGGCGCTGGCGCTCGCCCGACGCCGCAGGCTCGGGCCCTATCGCGCGGCGGCCGAGCGTGCGACGCGGCGCGACAAGGATTTGGCGGTTTTGGCGCGGGCCGGGTTCGACCGCCGCTTGGCGCAGCGGATCGTCGACGCGCCGTCGATCGAGGCGCTGGCCGGCCTTGCCGACGATTCGTAGCGCCGCTCAGGCGCCGAGCCGGCACCAGGCCTCGCCGGCATGTCGGGGCGGCTGCGCGGTGGGATGCAGGATCTCGGCGAGGATCTCGACGGAGTCCGCGAGGCGCGGCCCCGGGCGGTTGAAATACGCGTTGCCGTCCAGCGCATAGACCTCGCCCGCGCGCACGGCGCGCAGCCCGGCGATATCCGGCCGCGCCAGGAAGGCCGGTGCCTCCGCCTTCGTGCGCGCGAGATCGAAGCCGCACGGCAGCAGCAGCAGCAGGTCCGGATCGGCGGCGGCGAGCGCGCCGTCGGCAAGCCAGCTGGAATGCGTGCCGGCCTTGGCAAGGACCGGCGTCCCGCCAGCGATCTCGATCAGCTCGGGCAGCCAGTTGCCGCCGATCATCGGCGGGTCGAGCCATTCGATCGCGGCGGCCCGCGGCGCGCTGGGACGGGCGACGCGCGCGCCGACACGCGCCAGCCGCGCCGCGATGCTCGTGACCAGCGCGTCGCCCGCGAGCGGCCGCCGCAGCAGGGCCGCGACCTGGACGATCTCCGAATAGATGCGCTCGATGCGATCGGCCTTGAGCTCGACGATCTGCGGCCGGCCACCGGTCCACTCGGCGAGCGCGGCGGCGAGGTCGCCGGGTGCGATGGCGCAGGCGGCGCACAGCGTCTGGGTCAGGATCACGTCCGGGGCCAGCGCGCGCAGCGCGTCGACGTCGACCGCGTAGAGCGACAGCCCGGCCTCGAGCGTCGAACGGACGGAGGCGGTGATTGCGCCGCTGGGGACGGCGGGATCGATGCGCGTGCGCGTGATGGCCGGCAGCGCGCGGACCGTCGCGGGGAAGTCGCATTCATGGCTGCGCGCGACCAGCTGGTCGTGCGCGCCGAGGGCCACGACGATCTCGGTCGCCGAGGGGAGGAGGGAGACGAGGCGTAAACGGGTCATCGAGCCGGATGCTACACTGCCGGCATGATGCGCGTCGGCCTGCAGCGTCAGATCCGGTTGGTCCTCGGCTTCGCCCTCGCGGGCGCGGCGATCGGCGTGCTCTACGTCGTGATCAATTTTCCGCTCCGCCTCGACGGGCTCCTGCGCGGCGCCGTGACCGGCTTCCTGATCTCCGGCGGGATCGTGGCTTGGGAGGTCGTGGCGCGCACCAGCCGTCTCGGCGCCCCGCTCTACCGGCTGGCCTTCGTTCCCTTCATCCTCGTGAAGTCGCTGGTCTGGGGCGCCTGGATCGTCGGAGTGCTGCTCGTCACGCGCCTTGCGCTGCCGATTCCCGGCGTGCCGCTGTTCCGCGATCTCGTCCCGGACATCGTCTTCGCGCTGGCGTCGTCGCTCGGCGTCGTGCTGCTGCGCGAGTTCGACCGCCTGCTCGGTCCGGGAACCGTCTGGCGGCTGGTGACCGGCCGCTACCATACGCCCCGGGTCGAGGACCGCGCCTTCCTGCTGCTCGACATCGTCGGCTCGACCGCGATCGCCGAGCGCATCGGCCCGGCGCGGTTCCTGGCGCTGCTCGACTTCCTGATCGGAGAGCTGACGCCGGTCCTCGCCGCCCATCGCGCCGAGATCTACCGCTATGTCGGCGACGCGATCATCGTGACCTGGCCGCTCGAGACGGCGATCGCCGAGGCGCGCTGCGTGCGTTGCTCCGCGGCCGTCGGGGCTCGGCTCGCGGCGATCCAGCCGGAGTGCCGCCGCCGCTTCGGGCTCGAGGTGCAGGGCCGTGCCGCGCTGCATGCCGGACCGGTGGCGATCGGCGAGATCGGCGAGCTCAAGCGCGAGATCACGATGCTCGGCGACACGTTGAACACCGCCAGCAAGATCGAGAAGATCGCCGGCGAGTTCGGCAAGCGTGCCGTCATCTCGCGCGACCTGCTCGACCGGCTGCGTTTGCCCGAAGGCATGACCGCGCTGCCGCTGGGCGAGGTCGACGTGCCCGGACGGAGCCAGCGCATGGAACTCTTCTCCTTGCAGTCCCTGCAGTAGTGGCCGGTCTGATCGCGGTCGCCTATCCTGCCGCCGATCCGAGTTCGTCGCCCGAGGGAGAGCGCCCGATGCGTCGTCGCATGTTCGTCCAATCCGTCGCCGCGCTGGGCATGGCGCCCACCATCCTGCGGGCCCAGGCCCCCGAGAAGGTCTCGATCGGCGTGCTGCGGCTGTCTTCGTCGGGGCCGCTGTTCATCGCGCGCGATCGCGGCCATTTCCGCGAGCAGGGGCTGGAGGTCGAGCCGAAGATCTTCACTGCCGCGCAGCAGGTGCCGGTCGCGGTGACCTCCGGCGACGCCGATTTCGGCGTCACGGGACTGACCGCGGGCTTCTTCAATCTTGCGGGTCGCGGCGCGCTCAAGATCATCGCCGGCCAGTCGCGCGAGGCGCCCGGCTTCCAGCTCAACGCCTACATGGCGACCGCCAAGGCCTATGACGACGGCTTCCACGGCCTCAAGGACCTCCCCGGCAAGCGCATCGGCATCACGACGACCGGCTCGACCTTCCACTACTCGCTCGGTCTCGCCGCCCGGAAGCTCGGCTTCGATCTCGCCAAGGTCACGATGGTGGCGCTGCAGCAGCTGCCGGCGATGGCGGCCGCCTTCAAGGGCAACCAGGTCGAAGGCGTCGTCGTGCCGGTGACCATCGCGCGCGCGCTCGAGGCCGAGGCAGGGGGCAAGATCCTGGGCTGGGTCGGCGACGAGACGCCGTGGCAGCTCGGCGCGCTGTTCACGAGCCCGAAGGCGATCGCCGAGCGTCGCCCGGTCGTCGAGCGCTTCGTGCGCGCCTGGGCCAAGGGCTGCGCCGAATACCACGCTGCCTTCAACGCACGCGACGCGCAGGGCAAGGAGGCGAAGGGTCCCGGCTACGACGAACTGCTGGGCATCATCGCCAAGGCGGTCGAGCAGCCGCCGGAGCGCGTCGCGATCGGCCTGCCGTTCATCGATCCGCAAGCGCGGCTCGACGTCGGCGACATCCACAGCCAGGTCGCCTTCTGGCAGGCGGAGAAGCAGGTTCGCGAGGCCGACGCCAAGGCGATCGTCGATCTCAGCTTCGTCCAGGGCCACATCAACGTCCCGGCGGGCTGAGGCGGCGGGCGCGCCGTCGCCATGGACCTCGTCGCGGAGGGGGTCGGCCATCGCTACGGCGATCTCGACGTGCTCGACGGCATCGATCTCGAGGTCCGCACCGGCGAGATCGTCGCGCTGATCGGCCCGTCGGGCTGCGGCAAGTCGACCCTGCTCGGCATTCTCGGCGGGATGCTGCGGCCGAGCGCCGGGCGCGTCCTGCAGCGCGGCACCGCGCCGGCCAGTTCGCTCAACGCGCTGACCTACGTCTTCCAGGACTTCGCGTTGCTGCCCTGGCGCGACGTGCGCGGGAACGTGGCGCTGGCGCTCGAGCATCACGGCCTCGGGCGCGCCGAGGTCGATCGGCGCGTCGCCGAGGCCCTGGGCCGCCTCGGCCTCTCGGATTTCGCGCGCGCCTATCCCAAGCAGCTCTCCGGGGGCATGCGCCAGCGCGTCGGCATCGCACGCGCGCTCGTCGTCGAGCCTGCGGCGCTGCTGATGGACGAGCCGCTCTCGGCGCTCGACGCGCAGACGCGCGAGCTGCTGATGGAGGATCTGGTCGCGCTGTGGTCCGACACGCGCTTCACCTCGGTCTATGTGACGCACAATCTCGCGGAGGCGGTGCGCCTCGCCCATCGCGTGGTCGTGCTGTCCCGTCGTCCCGGCCGGATCCGCGAGATCGTCGAGATCCCACTCCCGATCGCGGCGCGCGGCGAGGCCGCGGCGGTCGTCGACCTCAAGCGGCTGCACGACCGGCTGTGGGCGCTGATCCGCGACGAGGCGAAGGACGCCGAGCGGGAGCTCGCCGCGCATGGCTGAGCACGGCGAGGTCCCGTTCCGCGGCGGCGGTTTCGCGCCCGAGCGCCGGCGCGGCGTCGCGCCGGCAGCCTTCGTGGTCCTGCTCGTCGCATGGGAGGCGGCGGCGCGGCTGGGCTGGATCAGCCCGATCTTCCTGCCGCGCCCCAGCGCGATCGCGGCGGCGCTGGTCGAGCTGATCCGCAGCGGCGCGCTGTGGGGCCATCTCGGCGACTCCATCGCGCGGATCGCCGGCGGCTGGGTGCTCGGCACCGCGGCCGGGTTCCTCGCCGGCCTCGCCATCGGGCTGCTCGCCATCCCGCGCTCGGTCGGCATCCCCTTCGTTTCGGCGTTGTTCCCGATCCCGAAGATCGCGCTGCTGCCGCTGATGATCCTGTGGTTCGGGATCGGCGAGAGCTCGAAGATCGCGACGATCGCACTCGGCGTTTTTTTCCCGACGGTCATCGCGGTCTATGCCGGGGTCGACGGCGTGCCGCGCAACCTCATCCGCATGGCGCAGAGCTTCGGCGTCCCGCCCCGGGACATCGTGCTGAAGATCGTGCTGCCGGGCGCGTGGCCGGCGATCCTCTCGGGCTTCCGGATCACCGCCTCGATCGGCCTGATCCTGGTGGTCTCGGCGGAGATGATCGGCGCCCAGCGCGGCATTGGGCAATTCGTGCTCCAGGCCGGCAACCTCATGATTCCCGAGGATCTTCTCGCCGGTATCGTCGTGCTGTCGCTGCTCGGCCTCACGATCGGAACCGTCCTCACCCGGCTGGAGCGCCGGCTCGGCCGGTGGCGCTGATCCGTTGACGCCGCTTCGGAAATGCCTATCCTTTCATATGAAAGGAAACGGCACATGCCGATCAAGAGACTGAAGAAGGCGGTACCCGCGCCGGCACCGGGGCGGCCGCCGCTCGACGAGAGCCAGGTGCTGGCCAAGGCCACGGTGCGCGCCGCCGACTTCCTCGAGATCCCGAGCGCCACGCTCGCCCGGATCCTCGGCCTCTCCGAAGCGTCGATCTCGCGGCTGCGGCGCGGCCAGTACGTGCTCACGCGCGGCAGCAAGGAGTTCGAGCTCGCCGTCCTCTTCGTGCGGCTGTTCCGCGGGCTCGACGCGCTGATGGGCAGCGACGACGTCGCCTCGCGCTCCTGGCTCGCCGCCGACAACCTCGCCCTCCATGCGAAGCCGATCGACCTGATCCAGACGGTCACCGGCCTCGTCGACACGATCGCCTATGTGGACAGCCGACGCGCTCTCCTCTGAGGCGCGCGTCTATCGCGGTTCTGTGTGGCGCGTCGTCGAGGCGCAGCACCGCGTCTCGACCATGCGCATCTCCGAGACGCTCGCCGAGCAGGCGCTGATCGAGGCGCTGGTCGAGGAGACCAAGCCGCTGGTGCCCGAGGCCGCGCGCAGCCTGCACTTCCTGCTCGCGACGCCCTTCCGCTACCGGCCTTCGCCTTACGGCTCGCGCTTCCGCCGCGCCGGCCAGCGCGAGGGCGTGTTCTACGCGGCCGAGCATGTCGAGACCGCGCTGGCGGAAGTCGCCTTCTACCGCTTCCTGATCAGTCGCGACGCGCCCGACGCCGTGCCGCCGCGCCACGCCATCGAACTCACGGCCTTCTCGGTTGCCTGCGCGAGCGAGCGCAGCCTCGACCTGACGGCGCCGCGGCTGGTCGCCGACCGGGCGCGCTGGACCGCGATGGACGACTACGGCGCCTGCCATGCGCTCGCCGACGAGGCGCGCAAGGCCGCGGTCGGCATCATCCGCTACGAGTCGGTGCGCGACCGCCTCGACCGCGCCAACGTCGCGATCCTCGAGCCGGCCGCCTTCGTCGAGACGGCGCCGCAGACCTTCGAGAGCTGGTCGATGCTGCCGAGCGCCGCGAGCATCCGCCTGTGGCGCGAGTTCCCCTCGAACACGCGCTACGAGTTCACGCGCGACGACTTCACCGCCGACCCGCGGCTCACGCCGCGTTGAGCCAGTCGAGGATCCGCGCGGCGACGGCTTCGCTGCCGCGGTCCATCATCGGCATGTGGGTGTGGCCGTGCAGGCCGAGTGCGGCGAGGCGCCAGACCTCGCTGCGCGCGCCGACGCGGGCGAGCGTCGCCGCATAGGCGTCGATCTTGGCGACGAGGCCGGTCCAAAGCGGTGTTGCGTCGAGGAAGTCGCCGAGCACGAACAGGAAGCGATGGCCCGCGGCGGACGCGACGCTCGGCTCCGGGAAGCCCGAGGGCTCGATGCCGACATAGGCGGCGACGAGCTCGGGCCGCGCGAGCGCTGCAACCAGCCCGTGCTCGCCGCCCTGGCTGTGCGCGACGACGATGCAGCGGCCGATGCGCTCGATCGCGGCGATCAGCGCCGCCTGCGCGCGCTCGTTGTTCGAGGCCCAGCGCGGGCTGAACGCGGCGAGGAAGGCGTCGAGCGCCTCGACCGGGAAGCGCTGGCCGGCGAAGCCGCGGCGCGCGGCGAAGTCCTCGGCGCGGCCGAAGCGGAACAGCGCCCAGGCTTCCTCGGCGCTGCGTAAGACCGGCGATCCTTCCCAGACCTCCGGGAACGGGCACCAGCCGGCGCGGCCGCGCTCGACTCCGTCGATCACGTAGACGGGATGGCCTGCCTCGAGGAACAGGCGCGCCCAGCCGGGGCGACCATCGGGCGTCGTCTCCCACATCGTGCCCGACAGGCCACCGCCGTGCTGGAACAGCACCGGCAGGCGCGTGGCACCCGCCGGGATCATGTACTGCACGTAGGCGTGGTCGACGTGGTAGCGGCCGTTGGGATTCCAGTCGAAGGTCACGCTCGAGGTGAAGCGCACCTTCTCGATCGTGCGGCCGGCGATCTCCACGATGCGCCCGCCGACATGGAACGAGCCCCAGTCGGCCAGCGCGACCGGCTGCGTCACTTCTTGACCAGCGGGCACTCGCTCTTCTCGAGCGGCAGGGTCACGTCCGCGGCCGGGATCGTGGCGACGATCTTGAAATAGTCCCACGGGCCCTTCGATTCCGCCGGCGACTTCACCTGTGCGAGGTACATGTCCCGGAAGACGCGGCCGTCGTCGCGGATGCGCGCGCCCTTGGTGAACATGTCGTCGACCGGGATCTCCTTCATCTTGGCCACGACCGTGCGGCCGTCATCGGTGCCCGCGGCCTGCACGGCCTTGAGATAGTGGCGGACCTGGCCGTAGACGCCGGCCTGCAGGAACGAGGGCGGCCGGCCGAACTTCTCGCGGAACTTCGCCGAGAAGGCGCGCGTCTCGTCGTTCATGTCCCAGTAGAACGGAGTCGTCAGGTAGGTGCCCTGCGTCGCCTGGAGGCCGATCGCATGCACGTCCGAATCGAGCATCAGCAGCGCCGCAAGCTTCTGGCCGCCGGCCTGGATGCCGAACTCCGAGGCCTGTTTCACCGCGTTCACCAGGTCGCCGACCGCGGTCGCGAGGCCGATGACCTCGGCCTTGGTGCCCTGGAGCTGCAGCAGGAACGAGGCGAAGTCCGAGGCGTTGAACGGATGCTTCACCGAGGCGAGCACGCGGCCGCCGTTCTGCGAGACGTACTCGGCCGCATCCTTCTCGAGCGCGTGGCCGAAGGCGTAGTCGGCGGTGAGGAAAGCCCAGCTCTTGGCGCCCTGGCGCAGGACGGCGGCGGCGGTGCCGCGCGACAGCGCATAGGTATCGAACGTCCAGTGCACGCCGTTGGGCGAACAGTTCTTGCCCGAAAGCAGCGAGGTGCCGGCGCTGGAGATCAGCGCGACCTTGTTGGCGTTCTTGGCCAGCTCCTGCACCGCGAGCGCGACTCCCGAATGCGGCAGGTCGGCGATGACGTCGACGCCCTCGGCGTCGAACCACCGGCGCGCGATCGACGCGCCGACATCGGGCTTCTGCTGGTGGTCGCCCGACACGATCTCGATGCGCTTGCCGGCGACGGTGTTGTTGACCTCGGCCGCCGCCATGCGCGCGACCTCGACGGAACCCGGGCCGGTCGAATCGGCCGAGCTCGCGCTCATGTCGGTGAGGATCCCGATCCTCACCACGTCGCCGGAGATCTGGGCGATGGCGGTGCCGGCAAGCAGGACGCCGGCGAGGCCGACGGCGAGGGAGCGAAGCATGGACGAACCTCCGGCTGGGACGGCGAGCGAACGGCGCCGCGATCGGGATGGCGCATCTAAGCCCCTCTCGCGCCGCGGGTGAAATGGATAGTGCTGCCGCGCTCGCGAGGAATTGTCGCGCCGTCGCGCTGGGCGGGGCCGGGCGGGCCGCTATATTGCGCGGCGAATGCGGATGGGGATGCCGGGCAATGGCGAAGGACGAAGGCTTGACGGACAGGATCAAGGCGAAGCTCGTCGAGACCAAGCAGAAATGGGCCAGCGAGGGGCGGCTGCTCACCGGCGCGACCGCGGCACCGGAGGTCCAGCGCCTGCCACCCGGCCAGCGCGAGGTGAAGAACTGGCCGGTGCTCGACCTCGGCATCCAGCCGGAGATCGCGTCGGCGCAATGGAAGCTGGAGGTCGACGGGCTCGTCGAGAATCCGATCGCGTGGAGCTTCGCCGATTTCCAGGCTCAGCCGCAGGTGACGATGCACTCCGACATCCACTGCGTGACGCAATGGTCGCGCTTCGACAACACCTGGCAGGGCGTGGCCACGCGTCGCCTCGTGGACATCGTCAAGCCGAGGCCCGAGGCGCGGTTCATCGTCCAGACGTCCTATGACGGCTACACGACCAACGTGCCGCTGGCCGACTTCGCGGACGACGACGTGCTGCTCGCGCATGCCTGGGAGGGCGAGCCGATCAGTCGCGAGCACGGGGGCCCCGTGCGTCTGATCCTGCCCAAGCTCTATCTCTGGAAGAGCGCGAAATGGCTGACGAAGATCACCTTCGTCGCCGAGGACAAGCCGGGTTTCTGGGAAGTGCGCGGCTACCACATGCGCGGCGATCCCTGGAAGGAAGAGCGCTACGGTTGAAAGCGGTGCCGCCCGTGCCGGTCGTGTCGGCGCCCGGCGCGCGTCCGACATCGATGCGCCCGGCACGGGCGACTTGCGAAGCGCGAATGGCAACGTCTCGATGAAAGGCTGGCATCGCATGGTCCTTCGACACCGGATTCCGCGCCGCGCCTTCCTGTTCGCCGCGTCGAGCGTCGCGGCGCTCGCCGGCTTGTTCGAGCGCGGCGCCGCCCAGATCAAGCCCAGCGGGAGGAAGACGACGATGAGCGCGCACGACTTCACCTTTCCCGCCATCGACGGCGGCGACCTGCCGCTCAAGGCCTGGGCCGGCAAGCCGGTGCTGGTCGTGAACACCGCCTCGTTCTGCGGCTTCACGCCCCAGTACCGCGAGCTCGAAGCGATCTGGCGCAAGTACAAGGAGCGCGGTTTCGTCGTGCTCGGCGTGCCGTCGAACGATTTCGGCCAGCAGGAGCCGGGCAAGGCCGCGGAGATCAAGCAGTTCTGCGAGACCTTCGACGTCTCCTTCCCGCTCGCCGACAAGCAGGTCGTGGTCGGCGCCAAGGCGCACCCGTTCTACAAATGGATCGTCGCCGAGCTCGGCGAGACCGGCGCGCCCCGCTGGAACTTCCACAAATACCTGATCGCCCCGGACGGCACGCTCGCCGGCGCCTGGCCGAGCAGCGTCAAGCCCGATGCGCCCGCGATCACGCGCGAGATCGAGGCGCTGCTGGCAAAGGGGTGAGTCGCGCGCGGCCGTCGCCGCACAGGCGCTCGGCCGGATCCCGGTCCCCCGATCCAGGCGGCGCGAGCCGGATCCTGCGGACGCGACGCTCTCGTCGCCGCGCAATGCGCCCCAGCCGCCCGTTCCAGTCAGGGGATCGGCGGTGCGGGCACCGCGGAGGCGACGATCGATCGGCCGCGCGCGCGGCAATCCGTGCCGCCGTCGCGGCGCCTCAGCTCGTCTTGCCGCGCGTGAGCAGCGGCCACTCCACCTCCACGATGCCGTCGCGCACGCCGTACATCACGTCGTGGAGATGGGTCGTGGTGTCGGAATAGCCGACGACGAATTCCACATGCTCGCCGAGCCGCGGCGTCGCGCTCGGCTGCTCGAGATCGATCGAGGTGTGCTCCGCCGACAGCCGGATCTCGGCGATGCGCCCGAGGCCCAGCGGATGCGGCATCGCGTAGTCGCCGGAGATCGACTTGCGGCCGCCGTCGCAGATGATGCGGGTCGGCAGTGGCCGGCTGACGACGCCCGTGAGCACGGTGAGCGACGGCGGCAGGTCGAGGCCGAGCTTCGTCGTGTAGCGCATGTCCGAGAACATGCCGCCGCCGGCCTCGATCTCGGTGACGCCCGGGACGCGCAACGTCTGATGCAGCGTGCCGGTGCCGCCGCAGCTGACGATGCGCACGTCGAGCCCGGCCTCGCGGCAGGCCTTCGCGGCGGCGAGGATCGTGCCGACCGCCTCGGTGACGGCGCGCTGCTTGGCATCGAGGTCGGTCAGGCCGGTGGCATGGCCCTCCCACCCCATGAAGCCGCAGAAGTCCAGCGATGCATGCCCGGCGACGTGCTTCGCCAGCGCCAGCGCCGCCGCCGGGTCGCGGACCCCGGCGCGCCGGATGCCGATGTCCATCTCGACGACGACCCGCAGCCGCACTCCGGCCGCGGCGGCCGCCGCGCCGAGGGCATCGACGTTGAGCGGATCGTCGACCGCCACGATCACGTCGGCATGCCGGCGCAGCCGCACGAGCCGTGCGATCTTCTGCGGCGGCACGATCTGGTTGCCGAGCAGGATGTCGCGGATCCCGGCCGCGGCCATGATCTCGGCCTCGGCAAGCTTGGCGCAGGTAACGCCGATCGCGCCTGCCGCCAGCGTCTTGTGCGCGATCGCGGGGATCTTCACCGCCTTGATGTGCGGGCGCCAGGCGATGCCGGCGGCGCGGCAGGCGCCGGCGATGGCGGCGATATTGGACTCCAGGCGGTCGAGATCGACGATCAGCGCCGGCGTGTCGAGCGACGACTTCGGCGCGCCGACGGACGAGAACGGCATGCGTGCTTCCCCCTCTGCATGACGGCCCGGAGTTTGGCGAGGCGCCGCCGCCGCGTCCAATCCCCAGCGCGCCGTCAGCGCGCGGCGAGACCGAGCCAGGCCTCGCCGATCGCGACGGCGGCGAAGAGCAACGCATAGGCGAGGCAGGCCATCGCGCCGCGGATCCAGCCGAGGCTCTGCCAGTGGCGCGCGCGCCAGAGGGCGACCAGGGTGCAGAGCGCGAACCACGCCACGAAGACGGCGCGGACCGCCGGTGTCTCGCGTCCCGTCCAGATCGCGAATCCGAACACGCCGACCATGCCGAGGAAGCCGCCGAGCCGGAGCGCGGCGCGCAGCGGATCGCTCGACGCGAGCTCGTAGATGGTCGAATAGCCGCGTGGCCGCTCGGGCGGCCCGGGCGCCGCCGGCGTCGTCACGCGATGCCCGACCGCGACGGGCGCGTCACTGCACCGAGGCCGGCGCGTAGGGGATCTGCTGGCGCTGCAGCCAGTCGTGGTTGATCCAGAGCTGGGCGTTGTGCTGCGCCATCAGGTCGCGCAGCCGGCGCATCGAGGCGAGGGTCTGCTCGCGGTCGACGTTCATGGCCGGCACGCGCGCATTGTCCCAGTTGTCGCGGAAATGCACCGCGTCGCCGGTCATCAGCACGACGCCCGTCTTCGGCAGCCGCACCATCAGCGACTGGTGGCCGGGCGTGTGCCCGGGCGTCGAGAGGATCGTCACCGCGCCGTCGCCGAACACGTCGTGGTCGCCCGCGAGCTTCATCACCTTCTGCTCGGCGGGGAACGGGGTCGGCTTGCCGCCATAGGCCCAGTCGTACTCGGCCTGCTGGAACACCAGCGTCGAGGCGGGGAACAGGGCGAGATTGCCGACATGATCGCCGTGGGTATGCGAGATCGCGACAAAGGTCACGTCGGCGGGCGCGACGCCGATCTCGGCGAGCTGCCCCGCCAGGGTCTTGAGCCGCTTCGCCACGCTCGCGCCGCCCGCCGCGGCGATGCCGTCGGGCGAGGCTGCGATCGCGTCGGGATAGCCCGTGTCCCACAGCAGCAGGCCCCTGGCATGTCGCACGAGATAGCAGTTCGCCGCCATCTGGATCGGCACGCCGACATTGACCCCCGGCGACCAGCGCGACTGGTCCCTGGCGAGCGACTGGCCGCAGTCGAACACGTAGACGCGCTCGGCCTCGGCCGCGGTCGCTGCCAGGCCGGCCAGCATCGTGGCGCCCAGCGTCGCGACGCCGAGCGCGGCGGCGATCGCGTCGCGGATGGTTCGGAATGTCGTCACGCGGCGTCTCCCGGGTTCGTTGACGGCGCCAGCGTCGGCCCGCAGCGGGCGCCGGCGCAACTCAGATCGCCGTGAGCGCGGGCTCACGCTTGCACGGCGCGGCGCAGCAGGTCGAAGCGCTTCAGCGCGTCGCGCGGATGCAGCGGCTCGGCCAGCGCCGGTGAGATGCGGCCGAGGGCCTCGACCACCGCCGGGGTGAAGGTGACCGTGCCGTCCGCGGCGATCGCCTCGACCCCGTCGCCGCGCATCTGGCGCGCATGGCGCGCGAGCACGGCCTCCTGCGTC
This sequence comes from Alphaproteobacteria bacterium, assembly GCA_016793165.1. Classification (GTDB taxonomy): domain Bacteria; phylum Pseudomonadota; class Alphaproteobacteria; order CACIAM-22H2; family CACIAM-22H2; genus CAIOSQ01. The sequence continues at coordinate 40,288 of JAEULA010000047.1, forward strand.
AGGCCGGGCGGCAGATCGAGGGCGATCCGGCCGTCGGCGATCGCGACCGGCCACCCGCCGGGCAGGCCGAAGGGCGCCGGGGTCGACACGCGCGCCGGCACCGCGCCCGGCAGCAGCGCGAGCAGCGTCGCGATCGCGGCGACGCCGGTGAGCTGGTTGTAGCGGATGTCCGGCGACAGGCCGAAGCCCTCGTAGGCGAGGTCGCCGACCGGTGTCGCCTCCTCGCCGGCGAAGGCGAGCACGCGATCCGCGGGATCGGCCGGCAGCGTCGCGGTCATCACGCCATAGACCTGATGGTGATGCGCGACGACGCGCACCAGCGGCGGCGGCGCGTTGCGGCCCTCGCGCTCGGCGCGGCGGCGCAGGGCGGCGAGGATGCGGCGCTGGATCATCGAGGCGTTGCCGAGGCCGATCGTCGGCGCGAGGCCGCTTTTCGCCAGGATGGCGTGCGTCACGTCGGGGAAGGAGAGATTGGCCACGGGGCCGCGATAGTCGACGGTGCGGACCGCGGTCATGACCGACGTCAGCACCGGCAGCTGCGCGGGAAGCTGCACGCCGAGCCCTGCGGCGCCCAGCGCCCGCGCGAGGGTGTCGCCGCGGCCCGTCATCGCCCAGGGCCCCTGCAGCGTGGCGGACTGCACGAGCAGGTCGGGGCGCGCCTCGCGCAACAGCCGCTCGACAGCCGCCGTGTCGGTGCAGTCGAGGGCGACGAAGCGCACGACCGCGTCGTGGCAATCCTCGATCATCGCGGCCAGCTCGGGGCCGCGGCCCTGGTTCAGCCCGACCAGCGTCAGCCGCGCCACCTTTCCCGAGGCGGCGAGGCCATGGGCGAGGCGCAGGCCCATGTCGCCGACGCCGACGATCATCACATGCGCGCTCATCCTCACACCTTCGGCAGATAGACCTCGCGGAGATCCTCGGCGGCGAGCAACTTGGCCGAGGGGCCCTCCATCACGCAGCGGCCCGTCTCGATGACGTAGGCGTAGTCGCTGATCTGCATCGCGGCCGTGACGTTCTGCTCGACGACGAGCACCGAGATGCCGCGCTCGGCGAGCTGCAGGATGATCTCGAGGATCTGGTTCACGACCTTCGGCGCGAGGCCGAGCGACGGCTCGTCGAGGATCAGCAGCTCGGGCTCCGCCATCAGCGCGCGGCCGATCGCCAGCATCTGCTGCTGGCCGCCGGAGAGGCGCGAGGCCGGGCTCGCGCGCCGCTCCTTCAGGACCGGGAACATCGCGTAGATCGCCTCCACGGCCTCGCCGAAGGGCTTGCTGCGGCCGGGCAGGTGGGCGGCGAGCAGGTTCTCCTCGATCGTCAGGCGCTGGAAGATGCGCCGGCCTTCCGGGCAATGCGCGATGCCGCGAGCCACCACCTTGTCGGCGCGCAGGCCGGTGATCCGCTCGTCGCGGAAGAACACGTCGCCGCCGTGCACCGTCGCGAGGCCCGAGATGGTCCGCAGCAGCGTCGTCTTGCCCGCGCCGTTGGGGCCGACGACGGCGACGACCTCACCCGGATGCAGCGCGATGCTGATGGCGTGCAATATCCGCGTTCGCCCGTAGCCGGACTCGATGCGTTCGACCCTCAGCAGCGGCTTGGATGGCGTCATGTTCACCGGGGGCTCCGAGATAGGCTTCCTGCACCGCTTCGTTTCCCTGCACCTCGGCCGGGGTTCCGGCAAAGAGCAGCCGGCCCTGGTGCATGACGTAGATGCGGTCGGACAGCGACATGACGAGGTTCATGTCGTGCTCGACCACGATCATCACGAGGTCCGGGCGCTTGAGCGCCTCGAGCCGCCGGCGCAGCGCGTCGGTCTCGGCGTGGTTCAGCCCGGCGGCCGGCTCGTCGAGCAGCAGCGCGCGCGGCCGCGTGACGAGGGCGCGGGCGATCTCGAGCTGCTTCTGATGGCCGTAGGCGAGGCTTCGCGCCGGCTCGTCGGCGACGCCGTCGAGCTCGAAGCGCTGCAGCGTCTCGAGGCAGCGCGCCCGGCGCGCGGCCTTGAGCGCGCGGCTCGCCGGAGGCCAGAGCAACTCGGCGGCGACGTGGGGAAAGGCCTCGGCGAACAGCGCGACTTCGAGGTTCTCCAGCGCCGTCATCTCGTCGAAGAGGCGGATGTTCTGGTAGGTCCGGCTGAGGCCGGCGCGCGCGATCCTGTGCTTGGGCAGGCCCGAGATCGTGCGGTCGTCCAGCGCGATGCGGCCGGAACTGACGCTGTACGAGCCGGCGGCCATGTTGATCAGCGTCGACTTGCCCGCGCCGTTCGGCCCGATGATCGAGGTGATCAGCCCGGGCTCGAAGCGCATCGACACGTCGGTGATCGCGCTGAGCGCGCCGAAGCGCTTGGAGACGTTCTCGAAGACGAGGCTCATCGCCAGCCCAGCCGCGCCATGAGCCAGGCCGGATCGTAGCGTCTGGGCACGAGCCCGCGCGGACGGGCGAGCACGATGCCCACGAGCAGGATCCCGTAGAGCAGCATGCGGTACTGCGAGTACTCGCGCAGCAGCTCGGGCATGACGATCAGCACCGTGGCGCCGACCACCACGCCGAGCAGGTTGCCGAGGCCGCCGATGACCACGACCAGCACGACGAGCAGCGATTCCTGGAAGACGAAGCTCTCCGGGCTCACGAAGCGCTGGAACGAGGCGAAGATGACGCCGGCGATCGAGCCGATCACCGCGCTCAGCCCGAAGGCGCAGAGCTTCACCAGGGTGGTGTCGACGCCGACCCCGCGCGCGGCGTCCTGGTCTTCGCGCACCGCCGCCCAGGCCTTGCCGAGGATCGAGCGCTCGAGCCGCCAGACGGCGAGGAACACGATCGTGCAGGTGACGAGCAGCAGGTAGAAGAAGTCCAGCGGCGTGGCGACGGTCCAGCCGAGGATCTCCGCGCGATAGATGCGCGAGATGCCCTTGGGCCCGTTGGTCAGCGCGTCGGCGTTGTTGATCACGACCCTGATGATCTCGCCGAAGCCGAGCGTCACGATCGCGAGGTAGTCGCCGCGCAGCCGAAGCACGGGGATGCCCAGCAGGACGCCCGCCGCGAGCCCGCACAGCGCGGCGACGACGAGCACGGCGCCGAAAGGCCAGTGCAGCCCCGTGTGCGGGCTCGCCAGCAGCGCGTAGGTGTAGGCGCCGACGGCGTAGAAGGCGATGAAGCCGAGGTCGAGCAGGCCGCAATAGCCGACGACGATGTTCAGGCCCATCGCCAGCAGCACGTAGAGCAGCACGCTGTCGAGCACGCGCAGCTCGTAGTTCGGCAGGAAGCTCGCCCCCCAGGCGATCGCCGCGAAGGCGGCGACGAGGATCGCGAGCGCGCGCAGCCGGCCGCCGAGCGCTCCCATCTCAGAAGTCCTTCTTGTAGACCATGCTCTCCTCGGTCACCGGCTCGCCCATCAGGCCGGCCGGGCGGAAGAGCAGGACGAGGACGAGCGCCGCGAAGGCGAAGATGTCGCGGTACTCGGAGCCGAGCAGCCCGCCGGTCAGGAAGGGCAGGAAGCCGGCGCCGAGCGTCTCGAGCAGGCCGAGCAGCAGCCCGCCCAGCATGGCGCCGGGGATCGAGCCGATGCCGCCGAGGATCGCGGCGGTGAAGGCCTTCATGCCGACGCTCACGCCCATCGAGAACTGCATGATGCCGTAGTAGCTGGACCACAGCACGCCGGCGATCGCGCCGAGGCCGGGCCCGATCAGGAAGACGATCGCGATCGTGCGGTCGACGTTGATGCCGAGGAGCCGCGCGGTCTGGTGGCTCTCGGACACCGCGCGGATATGGACGCCGAAGCGCGTCTTGCGCACGAACCAGTGCAGCGCGCCCATCAGCGCCAGGGCCGCGACCAGGATCAGGCCGTGCTTGTTGGAGATCACCACGCCGCCGAAGTCGAACTGCTGGCGCTCGATGATCTCGGGGAACTTGATCGGTTGCGGCCCGACCAGCAGCTGGACGGCGTTCTGCAGCAGGATCGACACGCCGAGCGCCGAGAGCATGGGCGCGAGGCGGCTGGCATCGCGCAGCGGCCGGTAGGCGACGCGCTCGGTTCCCATGCCTGCGACGCCGATGATGGCGAAGCAGGCGAAGAAGAGCAGGGTCACCCCGACGATGCCGATGCCGCCGCCGGCGACCGGGCCGATCGTCCAGGCCAGCACGAAGAACGCGGCGTAGGCGCCGAGCATGAACATCTCGCCGTGGGCGAAATTGATCAGCTGCAGCACGCCGTAGACCATCGTGTAGCCGAGCGCGATCAGCGCGTAGATCGCGCCGATGGCGAGGGCGTTGACGATCTGCTGGAGGAGGAAGTTCGTCATGGAGCGGAAGGGCGGGGCCGTTCCCCTCCCGTCACCCGCGGCACGATCGGAGGGGTGGCCGCGAAGCGGACCGGAAGGACGCGCGCGCTTCGCCGAGCCACGCCCGTCCTTTCCGCCCTCGCTTCGCCCGGTCACCCCTCCCGTTCGCCGCCGGCGAGAGGGAGGGGAGGGTTCCGGTTCAGCCCGACTTGTGCACGAGCTCGAAGTCCTTGCCCTTCACCCGGTACAGGAAGATCGGGGCCGTCTTGATCTCGCCCTTGTCGTCGAACTCGACGGGGCCGAGCATGGTGTTCATCTTCGTGCCGCGCAGCGCGTCGATGATCGGCTTGCGCTCGAGCGCCGAGGCCGCCTTCATCGCCTCGACCACGATCGCGCCCATCATGTAGCCGTAGGCCGAGTAGGGCCCGGGCGCCTGGCCGAAGGCCTTCTGGTACTTGTCGGCGAAGGACTTCAGCGCGGGCGAGGAGTCGTAGGGCGGGCTCTGGAACGACACGAGCGCGCCCTGCGCATTGGCCTCGCCGGCCTGGTCGATGAAGCTGGTGTCGTAGCCGCCGTCGGCCGTGAAGAACGCCGCCGTCAGCTTCTGCTCGCGCATCTGCTTCAGCATCAGCGCGATCTGCGGCATCACGCCGCCGAAGTAGACGACGTCCACGTTCTCGGTCTTGAGCTTGGTGACCAGGGGCGTGAAGTCGACGTCCTTCGGGTCGACGCCGGACACCGAGGTGATCTTGCCGCCGTGCTTGGTGAATTCCGCCGAGAAGACCTCCGACACGCCCTGGCCGAAGGCCTGCTTGTCGTGGACGATCGCGGCCGCCTTGGCGTTGAGCGTCTTCGCCGCGTACTCCGCGGGCAATCCGCCCTGGCGCAGGTCGTTGGCGATCGGCCGGAAGATCTGCTTGAAGTTCAGCGTCGTGATGCGCGGGTTCGACGACAGCGTCACCTGCGGCATGCCGCAATCCGAATAGACGTCCATCGACGGGATCGTCACGCCGCTGTTGAAGTGGCCGATGACCGCGACGACCGCCTTGTTGTCGCAGAAGCGCTGCGCAACCAGCGTGCCCTCGCGCGGGTCGGCCTTGTCGTCGCCCTGGCTGAGGACGACCTTGCGGCCCTTGACGCCGCCGGCGGCATTCACCTCGTCGAAGTAGATCTTGATGCCGTTGTGCCAGCTGGCTCCGAACACGGCCTGCGGGCCGCTGAGGGGCGCCGCGGCGCCGATCACCAGGTCCTGGCCATGCGCCGACGTCGCCGCCAGCACCGCGCCCATCGCGAGCGCGAGATGCGTTGCCTTCATGTGTTGGATCTCCCCTGCCTTGCGTTCGCTCCCAGGCGAACGTCCCCCGAACACTGGACCCGCGGCCCGAGCGCGGTCAATCGCGGTCGGCGACGGAGCGAGGCCGGGTCGGCGTCACGCCGCCGGCTCGGTGCTCCGGATCGGGTTCGGGCCGGCGAAATGACAGGCAGCCTGCTGAGCATCCGCCACGTCGCGCAGCGGCGGCCGCTCGCGCCGGCAGACGTCCTGCGCGAGCGGGCAGCGGGTATGGAAGCTGCATCCGCCGGGGATGCGCGTCGGGCTGGGCACGTCGCCGGCGAGGAGGATGCGGCGGGACACCGCGTCGGGATCCGGTTCGGGGACCGCCGAGAGCAGCGCCTGCGTGTAGGGATGCTGCGGAGCCGTGAAGATGCGCCGCTTGGGCCCGATCTCCACGACGCGCCCGAGATACATGACCATGACGCGGTCGGCGATGTGCCGGACGACGGCGAGGTCGTGGGCGATGAACAGGTAGGAGAACCGCTTCCGCTCCTGCAGGTCCTGCAGCAGATTGATGATCTGCGCCTGGACCGAGACGTCGAGTGCCGAGACGGGCTCGTCGGCGACGATGAAGCTCGGATCGACCGAGATCGCGCGCGCGATGCCGATGCGTTGGCGCTGGCCGCCCGAGAACTGACGCGGATGGCGGTCCATGAGGGCCGGCGACAGCCCGACCTGCGACAGGATCTCGGCGACCTTGTCGCGCCGCGCCTTCGCGGTGCGCGCCAGGCCGAAGACCTCGAGCGGCTCGGCGATGATCTCGGCGACCGTGCGGCGCGGACTGAGCGAGCCATAGGGGTCCTGAAACACCATCTGCGCCTTGCGCCGGATCCGCCGCAGCGCGGCGCCGGACAGCGAGGCCATGTCGACACCCTCGAACGCGACGCGGCCCTCGCTCGGCTCGATGAGCCGCAGCAGCAGCCGGCCGAGGGTGGACTTGCCGCAGCCGGACTCGCCGACGACCGCGAGCGTCTCGCCGCGACCGATGGCGAAGGACACGCCGTCGACCGCCCGCACGCCGCCGCTCGCCGCACGGAACCAGCCGCGGCGCGGCGCGGCGAAAGTCTTGCCGAGACCCTCGGCCTCGAGCAGCGGCGCGGTCATGGCGCCGCCTCTGCCGCGACCCAGCAGGCAGCCGCGTGCGCGTCGCCGAATTCCGTCATCGGGGGCATCGCCGCCACGCAGCGCTCGATGCGCCGGGCGCAGCGCGGCGCGAAGGGACAGCCGGCCGCGATCTCGCCGGGCTGCGGCACGGCGCCTGGGATCTGCACGAGGCGGCGGCGCTCGTCGTGCAGGCGCGGGATCGAATCGAGCAGTCCGCGCGTGTAGGGATGGCGCGCCGCCCGGAAGATCGCGCGCACGTCCCCGGCCTCGACGACGCGGCCGGCATACATGACGACGACGCGCTCGCACATGTCGGCGATGATCCCCAGATCGTGCGAGATCAGCAGCAGCGCGGTGCCGGTGTCCCTGCGGATCGACTTGATGAGATCGAGCACCTGCGCCTGGATCGTCACGTCCAGCGCGGTGGTCGGCTCGTCGGCGATCAGCAGCCGGGGGCCGCACGCCAGCGCCATCGCGATCATCGCGCGCTGGCGCATGCCGCCGGAGAACTGGTGCGGATAGGCGTCGAGCCGCGTCGCCGCGTCGGGGATGCCGACGCGCCCGAGCAGGTCGACGACGCGCTGCCGGCGCACCGGGCCCGGCACGTCCTCGTGCAGCAGGATCGCCTCGCCGATCTGCTCGCCGATCGTCATCAGCGGATTGAGCGCGCTCATCGGCTCCTGGAAGATCATGGCGATGTCGCGACCGCGGATCTCCGGGAGCCGGGACGGGGGCAGCGCGAGCAGATCGACGCCCTCGAACAGGATGCGCCCCGCGGCGATGCGCGCGGCGGGCGGCACGAGCCGCAGGATCGCGAGCGCGCTGAGCGACTTGCCCGATCCCGACTCCCCGACCAGGCCGACGGCGCCGCCGGCTTGGATCGCGAGCGACATGTCCGACACCGCGCGGATCGGACGCTCCGGCGTGCCGAACTCGATCGACAGGCCGTCGATCGCGAGGAGCGGCGGCGCCGTCATGCGGTGTCCGGGTCGAGCAGGTCGCGCAGCGCGTCGCCCAGCACGTTGAAGGCGAGCACGACGACGGTGATCGCGAAGCCCGCGCCGATGATCGGCCAGGGCGAGCCGAAGACGTTGCCGAGCCCGTCGCGGATGATGTTGCCCCAGCTCGGGTTGGGCGGCTGGGTGCCGATGCCGAGGAAGCTCAGCGAGGCCTCGAGCCGGATCGCCGAAGCGACCCACAGCGTCGTCAGCACCACGATCGGCGCCGCGATGTTCGGCAGGACGTGCCGGCGGATGATCGTCGGCGTGGCGACCCCGACCGCGGTGGCCGCCTCGATGTACGGCTCGCGCTTCACGGCAAGCGTCGTCGCGCGCGCGACGCGCGCGAATCCGGGAACGAAGGCGATGGCGATGACCATGACCACGTTCCAGAAGCCGCCGCCCAGCGCCGCGGCGATCATGATCGCGAGCAGCAGCTCGGGGAAGGACAGCAGCAGGTCGACCAGGCGGCTCACCACGCGGTCGACCGCGCCGCCGAAATAGCCGGCGACGACGCCCAGCGTGGTGCCGATCACCGCCGCGAGCGTCGGCGAGATCAGCCCGAACAGCAGCGAGTTGCGCGCGCCGTGCAGCAGGCGCGAGAGCACGTCGCGCCCGAACTGGTCGGTCCCGAGCCAGTGCTCGGCCGAGGGATAGGCGTTGATGCGAAGGTAGCTCTGCGCCAGCGGGTCGTAGGGCGCGATCACCGGCGCCAGCAGCGCGACGGCGACGAATGCGGTCACGATCGCGACCGCGACGAGGGCGGCCGGCCGCTCGCGCGAGAACAGCCGGCGCAGCGCCGCGAAGCGCGGCTCGTCCGGCGCGATGCCCGGAAGCATGTCCGCCGCGCCGGTCATTCCTTCGCCCGGAGGCGCGGATCGACGACGATGTAGGCGAGATCGACCAGCAGGTTCACCGCGACGACGAAGAAGGCGAACACGACCACGCCGCTCTGGATCACCGGATAGTCGCGCTTGGCGATGGCGCTGATCAGCACCTCGCCGATCCCGGGCCGATTGAACACCAGCTCGATGGCGACCGAGCCCGAGAGCGTCGCGAGCAGGCTGAGACCGAGCCCCGTCGTCACCGGCAGCAGGGCGTTGCGCAGGCCGTGGCGATAGATGACGCGCGGCTCGCGCGCGCCCTTCGCCCGCGCGGTGCGCACGTAGTCCCTGCCCAGCACCTCCAGCAACGAGGTGCGCGTGAGGCGGCCGATGAAGGCGGTCTTGACCATCGCCAGGGTCAGCGCCGGCAGGAAGACGTGGTGCATGCGGTCGAGGAATCCGGCGCCGCCGCCGTTGATCGGGAACCAGCCGAGATTCAGCGCGAAGACGATCAGCAGCAGCGCGCCGAGATAGAAGTCAGGAATGGCATAGCCGATGAGCGAGAACAGGCGCACGCCGGTGTCGGGCAGGCGGTTGCGGTTCACCGCCGCAAGGACGCCCAGCGGGATGCCGCAGACGACGCCCATCGCCGTCGCCGCGAGTGTCAGCTCGATCGTGTAGGGCAGGTTGTCGCGCAGGAGCTGGATCACCGGCATCTGGTTGATCAGCGAGGCGCCGAGATCGAGCGTCAGCATGCTCCAGATGAAGGCGAGATACTGCTGCCAGAGCGGCGCATCGAGGCCCATTTGGCGGCGGAACAGCGCGAGCTGCTCGGGGGTGGCGAATTCGCCCAGCGCCACCAGCGCCGGGTCGCCGGGCAGGATGCGCAGCGCCACGAAGACGAGCGAGAGGACCAGCAGCACGGTGGGCACGGCATCGAGCAGCCGCGCGCCGATCAGGCGGGTCATTCCGGCCGGGCTCCAGCTGCGCGCGCCGCGATCGCGAATTCCCGGCCCTCCCCCTCGAATGAGGGGGACAGGCCGCGCAGCGACCGGGGGGAGAGTCGCAGCGTCGCGGAAGTCGTCACGCAGAGGCCCGCTCCGCTTCCGGCTCCCCCTGCTCGCGCGCTGCGTGCGCGAGGCGTCCTCCTCGTTCGAAGGGGAATGTCGGAGCGCACCGCGGCCACGCCCGACGTCGCATGCGACTGCCCCCCTCTTCGAGGAGGACGGCTGAGCATCGAATGCCTGGCGCGCCGCATCCGCGGTCGTCCGGCCGCTAGACGCGCCTGGCGCGGTTGAGCGGCCAGTAGGCGTAGCCGGACTTGACCGGGTAGCCGATATCGACGCGGGGATTGCGCGCGACGACGTAGGACAGCGTGATGATGCCCAGCAGCGGCAGGTCGCGGAGCACCTGGCGCTCCGCGTCCTGGATCTTCGCGATCAGCTTGGCGAAGTCCGGCTCGTTCTGCGCCTGCTCGAGGAGCCCGTCGACGCCGGGCAGGGCCACGCCGTAATGGCTGTAGTTTTCGCTGCCCGACCCGTCCGCCTTCACCTCGGCCGCCGCGGAGAGCAGCGAGAAGTAGGGCTGCGTGGGCACGGGCGGGTAGCTCGAGGAGTAGAGCGCCAGCGAGTTCCGGTCCTTGCGGTTCTCCGCGTGCATCGTCGCGTGATCGATGATCTTCAGGTCGAGATTGATCCCCGCGGCGCGCAGCTGCTCCTGGATGATGAGCATGATCGAGGCGTAGTCCTCGCGCTGGCTCGTGTAGCAGGGGATGGTCACGCCGTTGGGAAAGCCGGCCTCGGCGAGCAGCGCCTTGGCCTTGCGCGGATCGGGCTCGTGGCGCAGCTCTGCCGGCAGCTCCTCGCGCTTCACCGAGCCTGCGAATTGCGGCGCGATGATGCCGATCATCGGCACCGCCAGGCCGGCGAAAGCCGCGGCGATCTGCGCGTTGTTGATGCCGAGGCGGACGGCCTGGCGCACCCGCAGGTCGTTGAGCGGCGGTCGCGTGAGGTTCAGATGCAGCACGTTGAAGCTGCCCGGCGCGGTCGCGTCGAAGATCGTCTGCGGCGCGCGCTGCTTCATCGTCGGGATCCAGCCGGGCGCGCGCACGCCCTCGATCATGTCGACCTGGCCCGAGGCGAATGCGAGGGTTCGCGCCGTGGTGTCGGCGATGAAGGCGACCCGCAGCTGCCGCGAAGCGGCCATGCCGCCCCAGTGCTGCTCGAAGGCGCTCAGCAGCACGCCCTCGGTCGGGCTCACGCTCTCGACCTGGAAGGCGCCCGTGCCGATCGGATCCATGTTGAAGCGGGTCCCGCGCTCCTCGAAGGCCTTGCGGCTGAGGATCGACGCGGACAGCGTCGTGACGACGCTGCCGTTGAACAGCGGGTCGGGCCGCTTGAGCGCGAAGCGTACCGTATGCGAGTCGAGCGCCGCGACCGACTCGACGTTCGCGTAGAGCGGCTTCTGGTTCGTGACGATGCCCGGATCGAGATGCCGCCGGTAGGTGAAGACGACGTCGTCGGACGTCATCTCGCCGTAGCCCTTGTGGAACTGCACGCCGCGGCGCAGCGAATAGGTCCAGGTCCGCGCGTCGGCCGAGCTCTCCCACTTCTCGGCGAGCGCCGGGCGAAAATCCTCCGGCCGCACGCCGAAGGTGCCGTCGTCCGACTTCACCAGCGTGTCGAAGATCTGCCGGATCGCCCAATTGTCGCCGCCGGTGAGCCCGTTCATCATCGGGCTGAGGCCCGTCGGCGCGCGCGCCGCGAGCGCGATCGTGATCGGTCCGGTCGCCGCCTGCGCCGTCGCCCGGCCCGCCGCGGCGAGCCCCGCCGTGGCGACCGCACCGCCGCGCAGCGCCTGTCTCCTGGAAATGCCCATGACGTCGTCTCCCTTGGTCCGGCGCGTCAGATCGCGAGCGCGACCGTGCGGCGTGCGAGTTCCGCCGCGTCGAGCTCGATCCCGAGTCCCGGCGCGGTCGGCAGGCTGTAGCGGCCGTCGACGGCCTGCGACGGGTTCGGCTTGAACACGCTGCCGCAGCGCTCCCAGCCGTCGGCGACCTCGACCGGCTTGGTCATGTGCATGACCGTCGACAGCACGTGCAGGTTCGCGAGATGGCCGATCGAGGGCTGGGTCTGGTGCGGCACGAACTCGACGCCGTGCGCGAAGGCGAGCGCCGCGCACTGCATCATGCCGGTGATGCCGCCCATCTTGACGATGTCCGGCTGCACCATGCGCACACCCGCGTTGATCAGGTCCTTGAGGCCCTGGAGCGTGTAGGTCTGCTCGCCAGCGGAGACGGTGATGTCGAGGCGCTGCGCGACCTCGCCCATCGCGGCGACGTGATAGTGCTGCACGGGCTCCTCGAACCAGAGATAGCCGAGCTCCTCGAGCACGCGGCCGACGCGTATCGCGCCGCCGACCGAGTAGCCGTTGTTCGCGTCGAAGCCGAGGACGAATTCCGGGCCGAGCAGCTTGCGCACGGCCTTCGCCTTGGCGATGTCGCCGGCGAGATCGACGTCCTGCTTCGTGCGATCGCCGTCCCAGCGGATCTTCACCGCCGCAGGCTTCTCGGCCGTCACGCGCTTTTCCACCACCCGCAGCACCTCGTCGACCGTGCGCTTCGCGTTGCCGCCGATCGAGCAGTAGAACGGCAGCGACGTGCGCCAGGCGCCGCCGAGGAGCTTGTGGACCGGCTGGCCAAGAAGCTTGCCCTTGAGATCCCACAACGCGATGTCGAGCCCGGCGAGCGCGCCGGTGACCGCGCCCTCGGGGCCGAGCTTCACGCATTTGTGGAACAGCGTGTCGAGCAGCACCGCGTGGTCGAGCGCGTCCTTGCCGACCAGGAACGGCGCCATGTGCCGGGCGACGATCACGAGGGAGGCGAGGCCGCCCTCCATCGGCGAGGCCTCGCCGAATCCGGACAGGCCGTTGTCGGCATCGATGCGGATGAAGGCGCTGCGCGTGCCCGGCTTGCCGCCATCGCCCCAGTCGACCTGGAACGTCTCGATGCGAGCGATCTTCACGGCATTCCCCCGGTCTGGTGCGCGATGCGTCCACGGACCTTGGCTCGCGATGCCGCCAAGGGCAAGCCGGAGCTGGCTCGGCGCAGCGGCCGTCGCGACGCCGCGCGGCGATCGCGCCCGGGACGGAGGAACACGCGGCGCCGAACCGGTTGTCTTGCCGCGGAGCGGGCGGCACTCTCGCCCGGGAGTCCGCATCCAGGGGGTCGTCCATGAAGCTTCCCGTCCTCGCCGCCGCCGCCGCGATCCTGCTGGCGTCTGTCGAGCCCGCCGCCGCGAACCGGCTGCGCTGGGCCGCCGACACCGATCCCGGGACGATGGACCCCTACACGCGCAACGTGACCGCGACGCATTCCTTCCTCGCGAACATCTACGAGCCGCTCGTGCGTCGCGGCCGCGACCTGGCCCTCGAGCCTGCACTGGCGACGTCGTGGAAGCAGACCGCCCCGGACGTCTGGCGCTTCGAGCTGCGACGCGACGTGCGTTTCCACGACGGCACGCCCTTCACCGCCGACGACGTCGTCTTCAGCTACGGCCGAGCGCGAGGGCCGGGATCGCTGATCGCGAGCTACTTGTCCTCCACCAAGGAGATCCGCAAGATCGACGACTACACGGTCGAGTTCGTGACCGACGGGCCCGATCCGATCCTGCCCGGCAATTTCGCGATCTGGCACATCATGTCCAAGGGCTGGGCCGAGAAGAACAACGC
>JAEULA010000064.1 GCA_016793165.1 Alphaproteobacteria bacterium
GAGATGGTGATGCCTGGCGACAACATCGCCATGGAGGTCCACCTGATCGCGCCGATCGCGATGGACGAGGGGCTTCGCTTCGCCATCCGCGAGGGCGGCCGCACCGTCGGCGCCGGCGTCGTCGCGAAGATCATCGAGTAGCTACGGGCGGCGGCGCCGCGCGGCCGGGAGCCGCGCGGCGTCGTCGTTCGCACGACGTAGGAGCGTAGCTCAATTGGTAGAGCACCGGTCTCCAAAACCGGGGGTTGGGGGTTCGAGCCCCTCCGCTCCTGCCACGTCGGACGCCTGAGCGAGTCTGACCGGCGACGCGAACGAGACGGCGCAGAGCACGGAAGCCGGCCATCGATGTCCGGCGAATGCGAGTACGGAAGACGACCCAAGTCCAAGACCCAAATCCAAGACGACCCAAATCCAAGACGACCCAAGTCCAAGACGACCCAAGTCCAAGACGAACAGCTGACACGGATCGAGAGTTCAGGGCACCCAGGATGAGCACCAACCAGAGCAGCGGCAGCACCGGAGGCGGAGCGGCGAATGCGCCCAAGCCGTCCCTCGGCGAGTTTTTCCGCCAGGTGCGACAGGAGGCCAACAAGGTCTCGTGGCCGACCCGCAAGGAGACCCTGGTCACGACGGGCATGGTCTTCGCGATGTCGATCCTGGCGGCCGTGTTCTTCTTCGTCGTGGATTGGATCGTCAGTCATGCGGTCCGTTTGATCCTCGGGTTCGGAGGCTGAGATGGCCGCGCGCTGGTACGTGATCCACGTCTACTCCGGTTTCGAGAAGAAGGTCGCCCAGACCATCAAGGAGCAGGCGCACCTGAAGGGAATGGGGCATGTGATCGAGGACGTGATGGTCCCGACCGACTCCGTCGTCGAGGTGCGGAAGAACAAGAAGGTCAGCGCGGAGCGCAAGTTCTTCCCGGGTTACGTCCTGGTGAAGATGGAGATGACCGACGAGAGCTGGCATCTGGTCAAGAACACGCCGAAGGTCACCGCTTTCCTCGGCGACAAGACCAAGCCGCAGCCGATCACGGACAAGGAGGCGGACCGCCTCATCAATCAGGTCAAGGAGGGCATCGAGAAGCCGAAGCCCGCGATCACCTTCGAGGTCGGCGAGCAGGTCCGCGTCTCGGACGGCCCGTTCACGTCGTTCAACGGCGTGGTCGAGGAGATCGACGAGGAGAAGGCGCGACTGAAAGTGTCGGTCTCGATCTTCGGCCGGCCGACGCCGGTCGACCTCGAGTACACGCAGGTCGAGAAGGTCTGATGGAATTCCGGTCCGCCGGCGCGACGTGGCGCGGCGGCGGGTCGGTGGTCGAAACGAATGGCGAATGACCGGTCTCGGGGCTCCACGCTCTAGACGCCCGCCGGCAGCCGAAAGGAAGTGAGACGATGGCAAAGAAGATTGTTGGCTACATCAAGCTGCAGGTCCCGGCGGGCCAGGCGAATCCGTCGCCGCCGATCGGTCCTGCGCTCGGTCAGCGCGGCCTGAACATCATGGAGTTCTGCAAGCAGTTCAATGCGCAGACCCAGAAGATGGACGCGGGCACGCCGATCCCGGTGACGATCACGGCGTTCTCCGACCGCACGTTCACCTTCATCATGCGCACGCCGCCGGCCAGCTTCTTCCTCAAGAAGGCGGCGAAGATCGAGAGCGCCTCGAAGGCGCCCGGGCGCGACAGCGCCGGCAAGGTCACGACGAGCCAGATCCGCGAGATCGCGGAGAAGAAGATGGCAGATCTCAACGCCCACGACGTGGAGGCTGCGATGAAGATGATCGCCGGGTCCGCCCGCTCGATGGGGCTTCAGGTGGTGGAGGGCTGACGCCATGGCATTCCACGGCAAGCGTGTTCGCAAGGCCTATGAAGGCATCGACCCGATGAAGTCCTACGGCATCGGTGAAGCGGTGAAGATGGTCAAGTCGCGGGCCACCGCGAAGTTCGACGAGACGATCGAGCTGTCGATCTCCCTCGGTGTCGACACCCGTCACGCGGACCAGAACGTCCGCGGGGTCGTTGCTCTGCCTTCGGGCACCGGCAAGAAGGTCCGCGTCGCGGTGTTCGCCAAGGGGCCGCGGGCGGCGGACGCCCAGGCGGCCGGCGCCGATATCGTCGGTGCCGAGGACCTCGCCGAGAAGGTGATGGCCGGCCAGATCGAGTTCGATCGCGTGATCGCGGCGCCGGACATGATGGCCGTCGTCGGCAAGCTCGGAAAGGTGCTCGGCCCCCGCGGCCTGATGCCGAACCCGAAGCTCGGCACGGTGACGCCGAACGTCGGCCAGGCCGTCAAGGACGTGAAGGGAGGCCAGGTCGAGTTCCGCGCCGACAAGACCGGCATGGTCAATGTCGGGCTCGGCAAGGCGAGCTTCACCGAGGATCAGATCGCCGCGAACCTGCGCGCGCTGTTCGATGCGATCAACCGCGCGCGTCCTTCGGGCGTGAAGGGAACCTACATCAAGAAGGCGACCCTGAGCTCGACGATGGGCCCGGGCGTCAAGATCGATCTCGGCGGCATCAGCGGCGGACTCGCCGCAGCCGAGTAATTCGAGTTCCCGCCGCCGATTCGTCCCTAGGGACGGCGCGGCGGCGGGTCATAGGGCACGTCGGGGTCCTCGCGGATCACGGCGTGCCTGTCCTGTCCGAGACTGCAGGCGCCAGACATCCGCTTCGGATCGACGGCGTAATCATCAGAAAGCCTGCATAGACAGAGGCGAAACCGTTTTGGACCTCCCGCGAGGGCGGCCCCGAGCGGCTTGAACTTCTGGGACAGGTTCGAGAGCGGGTCTCGAACGGTTCCGAGCGATCGGGTCGGGCGAGGCCCAGTGCAACCGGTCCGCACGTCGTCCCTCCGGGGACGAGACGGCGGGCCAAACAGGAGACGATCCGTGGACCGTTCCGAGAAGGAGAAACTGGTCGCCTCGCTGCACAAGACCCTGAAGGGCGCCTCGCTCGTCGTTGTGACGCAGCAGGTCGGCCTGACGGTCTCCGAAGTTTCCGACCTCCGTCGGAAGATGCGGGCAGCCGGCGCCAGCTTCAAAGTCGCGAAGAACCGTCTCACGCGTCGCGCGCTGGAAGGGACCTCCTTCCAGCATCTCGGCAGCCTGTTCAAGGGCCCGACAGCCATCGCCTACAGCAGCGACCCCGTCGCTGCCGCGAAGGTGGCGGTCGAGTTCTCGAACAAGAACGAGAAGCTAAAGGTCATCGGTGGCGGACTGGGCGAGAAGGTTCTCGACCAGAACGCCGTCAAGGCGCTGGCGACCCTGCCTTCGCTCCCGGAACTCCGGGCGAAGATCCTGGGCACCATCGTCGCACCGGCGACCAGGCTCGCGACCGTCATCCGCGCGCCCGCCTCGCAGCTTGCGCGCGTCATGGACGCCAAGGCCAAGAAGTCGGCCGAAGGCTGAGCCGGAACTCGATCAAAGCAACCAGTCGTTCAAGCCAATCTCAGGAGAAGACCAATGGCCGATCTCGGCAAGCTCGTTGACGATCTCTCGTCGCTCACGGTCCTCGAGGCCGCTGAGCTCACCAAGATGCTCGAAGAGAAGTGGGGCGTGTCCGCCGCCGCGCCGGTGGCTGTCGCCGCCGCCGCGCCGGGTGCCGCCGCCGCTCCCGTCGCCGAGCAGACGGAGTTCACCGTGATCCTCAAGGACGCGGGCGCCAACAAGATCAACGTCATCAAGGAAGTCCGCGCCATCACCGCCCTCGGCCTCAAGGAGGCCAAGGACCTGGTCGAAGGCGCGCCGAAGACCGTCAAGGACGGCGTCAACAAGGACGACGCCGCCAAGTTCAAGAAGCAGCTGGAAGCGGCCGGCGCGACCGTCGAGGTCAAGTAAGGCCCGCATCCCGCACGCCGAGGGCCGGCGCGTCTCCCTCCGGGGCGACGCGCCGGCTCGCCGGTCCGGCGAGCGGAACCACCTGCCAGACCGGCACGACGTCGAATTCATGGCCGCGCCGCGCTCGCGTGCGACCGGCCGGATTTAGAGAAAGAGGAAGCCGATGCTGCAGTCCTTCACGGGTCGCAAGCGTATCCGCAAGAGCTTCGGGCGCATTCCCGAGGTGGCACCGCTGCCGAACCTGATCGAAGTGCAGATGAGCTCGTACAAGGCGTTCCTGCAGATGGGCGTCGCGCCCGATCAGCGGCGGACGTTCGGGCTCCAGGAGGTCTTCAAGTCGGTCTTCCCGATCAAGGATTTCACCGAGCGCTCGCAGCTCGAGTTCGTGCGCTACGAACTCGAGGACCCCAAGTACGACGTCGAGGAGTGCCAGCAGCGCGGCATGACCTTCGCGGCGCCTCTCAAGGTCACGCTTCGCCTCGTCGTGTGGGACGTCGACGAGGACACCGGCTCGCGCTCGATCCGCGACATCAAGGAGCAGGACGTCTACATGGGCGACATGCCCCTGATGACGGACAAGGGCACCTTCATCATCAACGGCACCGAGCGCGTCATCGTCTCGCAGATGCATCGCTCGCCGGGCGTGTTCTTCGATCACGACAAGGGCAAGACGCACAGCTCGGGCAAGTACCTCTTCGCCGCGCGTGTGATCCCCTATCGCGGCTCGTGGCTTGACTTCGAGTTCGACGCCAAGGATCTCGTCTATGTGCGCATCGATCGCCGGCGCAAGCTGCCGGTGACCAGCTTCCTCTACGCGCTCGACAACGAGGCGACCGCGGCTCTGCGCGAGGAGCGCGAGAAGGCCGGCAAGACGCTGGAGCCGGGCGAGGCCGTCGGCATGAGTGCCGAGGAGGTGCTCAACCACTTCTACTCCCAGGTCGTCTATACGCGCGGCAAGAAGGGGTGGGAGACCGACTTCGATCCGGAGCGGCTGCGCGGCATCAAGCTGACCGCGGACCTGCTCGATGCGAAGAGCGGCAAGCTGATCGCCGAGGCGGGCTCGAAGCTGACGCCGCGCCAGGCGCGCAAGCTCAAGGAGGATGGCGTCACGCGCGTGTTGGCGACGCCCGACGAGCTGAAGGGCCGCTACATCGCCATCGACGTGGTCAACGAGAAGACCGGCGAGGTCTATGCCGAGGCCGGCGACGAGATCACGCAGCAGACGCTCAAGCTGTTCGAGGACAACGGGATCGACACGATCCCGACGCTGCACATCGATCACATCTCGGTCGGCCCCTACCTCCGGAACACGCTGAAGGCCGACAAGAACACGACGCGCGAGGAAGCGCTGATCGAGATCTACCGCGTCATGCGCCCCGGCGAGCCGCCGACGCTCGAGACCGCGGAGACGCTCTTCAAGGGGCTGTTCTTCGACTCCGACCGCTACGACCTGTCGGCGGTCGGCCGCGTGAAGATGAACGCGCGCCTGAATCTCGACGCGCCCGACACGATGCGCACCCTGCGCAAGGCCGACATCCTGTCGATCATCAAGACGCTGGTCGACCTCAAGGATGGCCGCGGCGAGATCGACGACATCGACCATCTCGGCAATCGTCGCGTGCGCTCGGTCGGCGAGTTGATGGAGAACCAGTATCGCGTCGGCCTGCTGCGCATGGAGCGGGCGATCCGCGAGCGCATGTCGACGGTCGAAATCGACTCGGTCATGCCGCACGACCTGATCAACGCCAAGCCGGCGGCGGCGGCGGTGCGCGAGTTCTTCGGCTCGTCGCAGCTCTCGCAGTTCATGGACCAGACCAACCCGCTGTCGGAGATCACGCACAAGCGTCGTCTCTCGGCCCTCGGGCCGGGCGGCCTGACGCGCGAGCGCGCCGGCTTCGAGGTGCGCGACGTGCACCCGACGCATTACGGCCGCATCTGCCCGATCGAGACGCCGGAAGGCCCGAACATCGGCCTGATCAACTCGCTGGCCACCTACGCGCGGATCAACCAGTACGGCTTCATCGAGACGCCGTACCGCCGCGTGCGCAACGGCCACGTGACCGACGAGGTGGTCTATCTCTCGGCGATGGAGGAATCGAAGTACCACATCGCGCAGGCGAACATCGAAGTCGACGCCAAGGGCCACATCGCGGCCGAGCTGACCAACTGCCGCAAGGGCGGCGACTTCGCCCTCGTGCGGCCCGAGCAGGTCGACTTCGTCGACGTGTCGCCCAAGCAGCTGGTGTCGGTTGCCGCGGCGCTCGTCCCGTTCCTCGAGAACGACGACGCGAACCGCGCGCTGATGGGCGCGAACATGCAGCGCCAGGCCGTGCCGCTGATCCGCGCCGAGGCGCCGCTGGTCGGCACCGGCATGGAGGGCGTTGTGGCGCGCGATTCGGGCGCGGCCATCGCCGCGCGCCGTCCGGGCATCGTCGACCAGGTCGACGCGACCCGCATCGTCGTGCGCGTGACCGAGGACGTCGGGCATACGCAGTCGGGCGTCGACATCTACAACCTGCTCAAGTTCCAGCGGTCGAACCAGAACACCTGCATCACGCAGCGGCCGCTGGTGAAGAAGGGCGACGCGGTCGCCGCCGGGGACATCATCGCCGACGGCCCGTCCACGGATCTCGGCGAGCTCGCGCTCGGCCGGAACGTGCTCGTCGCGTTCATGCCGTGGAACGGCTACAACTTCGAGGACTCGATCCTGATCTCCGAGCGGATCGTGTCGGAGGACGTCTTCACCTCGATCCATATCGAGGAGTTCGAGGTGATGGCCCGCGACACCAAGCTGGGCCAGGAGGAGATCACCCGCGACATCCCGAACGTCGGCGAGGAGGCGCTCAAGAACCTCGACGAGGCCGGCATCGTGTACATCGGGGCCGAGGTGAAGCCCGGCGACATCCTCGTCGGCAAGGTGACGCCGAAGGGCGAATCGCCGATGACGCCGGAGGAGAAGCTCCTCCGCGCGATCTTCGGCGAGAAGGCCTCCGACGTCCGCGACACCAGCCTTCGCCTGCCGCCCGGCGTCACCGGGACGGTGGTCGAGGTGCGCGTGTTCTCGCGCCGCGGCGTCGACAAGGACGAGCGCGCGGTGGCCATCGAGCGCGCCGAGATCGAGCGGCTCGCCAAGGACCGCGACGACGAGAAGGCGATCCTCGAGCGCAGCTTCGCGACGCGCCTCAAGGAACGCCTGCTCGGCCAGACGACGGCCGGCGGTCTGAAGGCGATCAAGCCGGGCACCAAGCTCACCGAGGAGGTCCTGGCGGAGTTCACGCCGGGCCAGTGGCGCCAGATCGCGATCAAGAACGACAAGACCGAAGGCGAGATCGAGGCGATCAAGAAGCAGTACGACGAGTCCGTGAAGGCGCTGGAGAAGCGCTTCGAGGACAAGGTCGAGAAGCTGCAGCGCGGCGACGAGCTGCCGCCGGGCGTGATGAAGATGGTCAAGGTCTTCGTCGCGGTGAAGCGCAAGCTGCAGCCCGGCGACAAGATGGCCGGCCGCCACGGCAACAAGGGCGTCATCAGCCGCATCATGCCGGCCGAGGACATGCCGCATCTCGAGGATGGCAGCCCGGTCGACGTCGTGCTCAATCCGCTCGGCGTGCCGAGCCGCATGAACGTCGGGCAGATCCTCGAGACGCATCTGGGCTGGGCGTCGTCCAAGCTCGGCGCGCAGATCGGCGACATGCTCCAGCGTGTGCTGCGATCGGGCAAGATGGCCGACCTGCGCAAGCAGCTGCAGAAGGTGTACGGGAAGGACGCGCTCAAGCACGGCGACGCAGAGTTGAGCGATCCGGAGGTCCTCGAGCTCGCCGGGAACCTGCGCGCCGGCGTGCCCATGGCGACGCCGGTGTTCGACGGCGCCCGCGAGGCGGACATCGTGCAGATGCTGGAGGAGGCGGGCCTGCAGCGCTCCGGCCAGGTGTGGCTGTGGGACGGGCGTACCGGCGAGCGTTTCGATCGCCAGGTCACGGTCGGCTACATCTACATGCTGAAGCTGCACCACCTCGTCGACGACAAGATCCACGCCCGTTCGATCGGCCCCTACAGCCTGGTCACCCAGCAGCCGCTGGGCGGCAAGGCGCAGTTCGGCGGACAGCGCTTCGGCGAGATGGAGGTCTGGGCGCTCGAGGCCTACGGCGCGGCGTACACGCTGCAGGAGATGCTCACCGTCAAGTCGGACGACGTCTCGGGCCGCACCAAGGTCTACGAGGCGATCGTGCGCGGCGACGACAACTTCGAGGCGGGCATCCCGGAATCCTTCAACGTCCTCGTGAAGGAGCTCCGCTCGCTGGGCCTCAACGTCGAGCTGAACCAGAAGCCCTTCTGACCGCGCGGCGCGGGTCTCCGGACCCGCGCCGTCGCTTCACGCCGCAGAGTTTTTTCCGGCCGTCGTCGAGATCCGACGGCCGCACGTTAGGAGAGAAGGATGAACCAGGACGTCGCGACGGTGTTCGGCCAGCCCGCCGGCCCCCAGCAGTTCGATCAGATCCGAATCTCGATCGCCAGCCCGGAGCGCATCCGCTCCTGGTCCTATGGTGAGATCAAGAAGCCCGAGACGATCAATTACCGCACGTTCAAGCCCGAGCGCGACGGCCTGTTCTGCGCGCGCATCTTCGGGCCGATCAAGGACTACGAGTGCTTGTGCGGCAAGTACAAGCGCATGAAGTACCGCGGCATCATCTGCGAGAAGTGCGGCGTCGAGGTCACGCTCTCGAAGGTGCGGCGCGAGCGCATGGGCCACATCGAGCTGGCCTCGCCGGTCGCGCATATCTGGTTCCTCAAGTCGCTGCCGAGCCGCATCGGCCTGCTCGTCGACATGACGCTGCGGGACCTGGAGAAGGTCCTCTATTTCGAGAGCTACGTCGTCACCGAGCCCGGCACGACCCCGTTGAAGATGCATCAGGTCCTCACGGAGGACCAGTTCGTCAAGGCTCAGGACGAGCACGGCGACGGCAGCTTCGAGGCCAAGATCGGCGCCGAGGCGATCAAGGACATGCTCTCGGCGATCGACCTCGAGAAGGAGCGCGACGCGATGCGCGCCGATCTCAAGGAGGCGACGTCGGAGGCCAAGCGCAAGAAGCTGGTAAAGCGGCTCAAGCTCGTCGAGTTCTTCATCGATTCCGGCAACCGTCCGGAGTGGATGATCATGGAGGTCATCCCGGTCATCCCGCCCGAGCTGCGCCCGCTGGTGCCGCTGGACGGCGGCCGCTTCGCGACCTCGGATCTCAACGACCTCTATCGCCGCGTCATCAACCGCAACAACCGACTCAAGCGGCTGATCGAGCTGAAGGCGCCGGACATCATCGTGCGCAACGAGAAGCGCATGCTGCAGGAGGCCGTCGACGCGCTGTTCGACAACGGTCGTCGCGGCCGCGTGATCACCGGCGCCAACAAGCGCCCGCTGAAGTCGCTTAGCGACATGCTGAAGGGCAAGCAGGGCCGCTTCCGCCAGAACCTGCTCGGCAAGCGCGTCGACTACTCGGGCCGCTCGGTGATCGTCGTCGGTCCCGAGCTCAAGCTGCACCAGTGCGGCCTGCCGAAGAAGATGGCGCTCGAGCTGTTCAAGCCGTTCATCTATTCGAAGCTCGAGCTCTACGGCATGGCGACCACGATCAAGGCCGCCAAGCGGATGGTCGAGAAGGAGCGTCCCGAGGTGTGGGACATCCTCGAGGAGGTCATCCGCGAGCATCCGGTGCTGCTGAACCGCGCGCCGACCCTCCACCGCCTCGGCATCCAGGCCTTCGAGCCGGTGCTGATCGAGGGCAAGGCGATCCAGCTGCATCCGCTCGTCTGCACGGCGTTCAACGCCGACTTCGACGGCGACCAGATGGCCGTGCACGTGCCGCTCAGCCTCGAGGCGCAGCTCGAGGCGCGCGTGCTGATGATGTCGACCAACAACATCCTCAGCCCCGCCAACGGCAAGCCGATCATCGTGCCGTCCCAGGACATCGTGCTCGGCCTCTACTACATGAGCATGCAGCGCGACGGCGAGCCGGGCGAGGACATGGTGTTCCGCGACGTCAGCGAGGTGGAGCAGGCCCTGTTCCACAAGCGCACGACGCTGCATGCGCGGATCAAGTGCCGCTATCACACGGTCGACGCGGACAACAAGCCGATCACGCTGGTGGTCACGACGACTCCGGGCCGGATGCTGCTGTCGCAGATCCTGCCTCGTCATCCCAACGTGCCGTTCGGACTGGTCAACCAGCTGCTGACCAAGAAGGAGGTCTCGAACGTCATCGACGTCGTGTACCGGCATTGCGGCCAGAAGGAGACCGTGATCTTCGCGGACCGCCTGATGTCGCTCGGCTTCAGCCACGCCTGCCGCGCCGGAATCTCGTTCGGAAAGGACGACCTGATCATCCCCGCCGCGAAGCGGGATCTCGTCGAGAAGACGCGCACGCGCGCCGCCGAGTACGAGCAGCAGTACCAGGACGGCCTGATCACGCAGGGCGAGAAGTACAACAAGGTCGTCGACGCCTGGTCGAAGTGCACCGACGACGTGGCCGCGGCGATGATGAAGGAGATCAGCAAGGTCCAGCCGGGCCAGCCGATGAACTCCGTCTGGATGATGGCTCACAGCCAGGCGCGCGGCTCGCCCCAGCAGATCAAGCAGCTCGCCGGCATGCGCGGCCTCATGGCCAAGCCGTCGGGCGAAATCATCGAGACGCCGATCATCTCCAACTTCAAGGAGGGCCTCACGGTCCTCGAGTACTTCAACTCGACGCACGGCGCCCGCAAGGGCCTCGCCGACACGGCGCTGAAGACGGCCAACTCGGGCTACCTGACGCGCCGCCTCGTCGACGTGGCTCAGGACGTCATCATCATCGAGGACGACTGCGGCACCGAGATGGGCCTGACGGTCAAGGCGGTGGTCGAGGGCGGCGAGGTCATCGCGCCGCTCGGCGAGCGGATCCTCGGCCGCATGGCGGCCGTCGACGTGGTCGATCCGCTCAACGGCGAGGTGCTCGTGCCGAAGGGCGAGCTCATCGGCGAGCCGCAGGTCGAGCGCATCGAGAAGATCGGACTGGAATCGGTCAAGATCCGCTCGGTCCTCACCTGCCAGTCGAACGGCGGCGTCTGCGCCCGCTGCTACGGGCGCGATCTCGCCCGCGGCACCTCGGTCAACACCGGCGAGGCGGTCGGCATCATCGCCGCGCAGTCGATCGGCGAGCCGGGCACGCAGCTCACCATGCGCACGTTCCACATCGGCGGTGCGGCCCAGGTGAAGCTCGACAACTCGGTCGAGGCGGCGTTCGACACGAAGGTGACGATCAAGAACCGCAACGTCGTCGTGAACTCGAGCGGCGTGCCCATCGTCATGGGCCGCAACGTCGAGATCGTCCTCGTCGACGACGCCGGCCGCGAGCGCGCGCGCCATCGCGTCCCCTACGGCTCGCGTCTGCTGGCCGACGAGGGCGCCATGGTCAAGAAGGGCCAGAAGATCGCCGAGTGGGATCCCTACACGCTCCCGATCATCACCGAGAAGGAGGGCGTCGCGCACTACGTCGACCTCGTCGAGGGCCTGTCGATGGTCGAGACGGTCGAGGACACGACCGGCATCGCCAAGCGCGCAGTCATCGACTGGCGCCAGCAGCCGCGCGGCGCGGATCTCCGCCCGCGCGTGGTGCTGCGCGACGAGCGCGGCGAGCAGATCCTGCTCGCGAACGGCCTGGAGGCCCGCTACTTCCTTCCGGTCGAGGCGATCCTGTCCGTCGACAACGGCGCGCGCGTGAAGGCCGGCGACATCCTCGCCCGCATCCCGCGCGAATCGTCGAAGACCCGCGACATCACCGGCGGTCTGCCGCGCGTCGCGGAACTGTTCGAGGCCCGCCGTCCGAAGGACTTCGCGATCATCTCCGAGAGCGAGGGCCGGGTCGAGTTCGGCAAGGACTACAAGACCAAGCGCCGCGTCGTCGTGCGTCCGCAGGACGAGACGCAGCCCGCGGTCGAGTACCTGATCCCGAAGGGCAAGCACATCGCGGTCCAGGAGGGCGACTTCGTGCAGCGCGGCGACACGCTGGTCGACGGCCATCGCGTGCCGCACGACATCCTGCGCGTCATGGGCGTCGAGGAGCTCGCGACCTACCTGGTCAACGAGATCCAGGACGTCTACCGACTGCAGGGCGTGAAGATCAACGACAAGCACATCGAGGTGATCGTCCGGCAGATGCTGCAGAAGGTCGAGATCATCGACGCCGGGGACACGACGTTCCTCGTCGGCGAGCAGGTCGACCGCGACGAGTTCGACGAGGTCAACGCCAAGGCTGCGGCGCAGAACCTCCGCGCGGCCTCGGCGCAGCCGGTCCTGCAGGGCATCACCAAGGCTTCGCTGCAGACCCGCTCGTTCATCTCCGCGGCCTCGTTCCAGGAGACGACGCGCGTGCTGACCGAGGCCTCGGTCATCGGCAAGACCGACAGCCTCATCGGCCTGAAGGAGAACGTGATCGTCGGCCGACTCATCCCCGCCGGCACGGGCGCGGTGATGAACCGACTTCGCGGTATCGCCGCCGAGCGCGATCGCGAGCTGCTCGCCCAGCAGGAACAGGGCGAGGGCGAGCCGGAGGCGACGGAAGGCGAAGAGTCCGGCGAGAAGCCGGCTCGCGAGCGCCGAGCCGCCGCCGGAGCGCGCCGCCGGCCCCGGGTCAACTGATCCGGCGCCTCGCGCCTCGCAAAGTCAGGAACGCCGCTGCGGCCCCCGCAGCGGCGTTTCGCTTTTCGGCGGCTGCCGCCGCCCGGTCGCCTGCGGCGCGCGGCGAAGTGGACGCGACGCTGGCCTCCGGCCTTGCGTCAAATGGCGCAGTAGCCGCCGTCGACGAGCAGATCGGTGCCGGTGGTGAAGCTCGACGCGTCGCTCGACAGGAACCAGACGGCCTCGGCGATCTCCTCCGGCGCCGCGATCCGGCCCATCGGATGGGTCGGGATCATGTTGCGCGTGGCCGCCTCGGCGGATCCGTGGCGGGTGATCACGCGCTCGGTCAGCACGCCGCCGGGCGACACGCTGTTCACCCGCACGTTCTTCTGCGCGAGTTCGAGCGCAAGGGCGCGACCGAACCCGATGAGTCCCGACTTCGCCGTGCAATAGGGCGTGCGTCCGGCGCCGCCGACATGCCCCATGTTCGAGGAGATGTTGACGATGGCGCCGCTGCCGCCCTTGAGCATCTCCGGGACGACCTGCTTGCACATCAGGAAGGTTCCCGTGAGGCAGACGTCCAGCACGATCTGCCAGCGCTCGAGCGGCGTCTCGATCAGCGGGATGGTCGGGTCGAACGGGGCGGCGCAGTTGACGAGATTGCGGATCGGGCTCTTCCAGGCGGCGATCGCGGCCACGGTCGCGGCAACCTGGGCGGCGTCGCGGACATCGCAGCGGAATGCCGCGGCGACGCCGCCATCGGCCGCGACGGCCGCCACGGTCGGAGCGGCGTCCTGCAGGTCGACGCAGGCGACGGCGAGGCCCTCGCGTGCGAGGCGACGGGCGACCGCCCGCCCGATGCCGGCGACCGCGCCGGTGACGATGGCGACCGCTTGCGCGGATCCCGGCTTCGTCGTGCTCATGTTTCGCATCCTGTAGGTTGAGGTGTCCGCCGGGCTCCGCCCGGCGGGAGGACAAGCTTCAATCGATCCAACGGACGGGCTTGGTCGTCAATGCCGAGTCGAGCCATCCCGGCAGCTTGAGGCCGCCGCGGACGGCCGCGTCCATCTCGGCTTCCTTGCTGCGCACGGTCGCGAGTTCCCGGCGGGCCTCGTCTATTCGCCCGGACGGCACGACGACCACGCCATCGGCATCGCCGACGACGAGGTCACCGGCGGCGACAACGACCCCGCCGATCGTGATCGGGACGCCGACCCCGCCCGGGCCGTTCTTGAACGGGGAATTCGGGGACACCCCGCACGCGTAGACGGGGATCCCAACGTCGCGGATTCCGGCCACGTCGCGAACCAAGCCGTCGGTGACCACGGCGATCACCCCGGCATTGCGCATCATGCCGATGATCAGGTCGCCGAGGACCGAGAACCCGTCGGCCTCCCCGGTTGCCACCAGGACCACGTCCCCGGGCTGGGCGACCTTGAGGGCGGCGTAGGGCGCAAGGTTGTCGCGGGGGGTGGTCCAGACCGGCAGCGCGGCACCCACGAAGGGGCCGCCGTCCCAGACGGCCCGGATGCGATGGTCGAGCGCGCCGGCGCGACCGAGCGCGTCGACGACGAAGCCGGAGGGCGTATCCCGGAAGGCGGCGCGCGTGTCGGCGTCCGGGCGCGTCCAGGAGCGGCGAATCACGACGGCAGGGGGTTCGGCCACGTCATACTCCAAGGTTGCGGCGTCGGTCGGCGTCCATCCAGATGCGGTGGCGCCGGGATTGATAGCATCAACGGGTAGATCGAAAAGGCAATGACGCCGCAGCCGGCGTCCTGAGTCTGCGCTGGCAGCGCTGCCATGCGGACACCGGCGCACCGAAAAGCGGTGTCGTCCTTGACGCCCCGTGGTGCAGACCGTATAAGCCGCCCCGCTTCAAGGACTCGGTCGTCGGTCTCGGTCGAAACACGGGCCCTTGCAGCGAAAGACACAGTGAGCCGCCGTCGTGCGGCCTCGTCGCCGAGAAATTCTCGGCGATCTTCAGCCCGCGGGAGCCGCCGAGCTTGGCGCCCGCCGGGCATTTCGTTTCGCCCGAGTGCCGGATGGGCCGGCGCTCGGAAAGGACCCGCGGATGGCGGGTCGAAGAGGGAAGTTGGATGCCGACGATCAACCAGCTGATCGCCAAGGGACGTCACCCGAAGTCCTCGCGCAACAAGGTGCCGGCCCTGCAGGGCAGCCCGCAGAAGCGCGGCGTGTGCACCCGCGTCTACACGACGACGCCGAAGAAGCCGAACTCGGCGCTGCGCAAGGTCGCCAAGGTCCGCCTGACCAACGGCTTCGAGGTCATCGGCTACATCCCCGGCGAGGGCCATAACCTGCAGGAGCACTCGGTCGTCATGATCCGCGGCGGCCGCGTCAAGGACCTGCCCGGCGTGCGCTACCACATCCTGCGAGGCGTCCTCGACACGCAGGGCGTGAAGGACCGTAAGCAGCGCCGTTCGAAGTACGGCGCCAAGCGTCCCAAGTGAGCGCGTAAGGAGAGCCCCGGATGTCCCGTCGCCGCCGCGCAGAACGTCGCGAAGTCCTCCCGGACGCCAAGTTCGGAGATACCGTTCTCACGCGTTTCATGAACGCGCTGATGTATGACGGCAAGAAGTCCGCCGCCGAAGGCATCGTCTACGGCGCGCTCGAGGTCATCGAGCGCAAGGCCAAGGCCGACCCGGTGAAGCTGTTCCACGAAGCCCTCGACAACGTGAAGCCATCCGTCGAGGTGCGTTCGCGCCGCGTCGGCGGTGCCACATACCAGGTCCCGGTCGAGGTCCGGCCCGAGCGCGGCCAGGCGCTCGCGATCCGCTGGCTGATCACCTCGGCGCGCGGGCGCGGCGAGAACACGATGATGGACCGGCTGTCGGGCGAGCTGCTCGATGCGGCCAACAACCGCGGCGGTGCCGTGAAGAAGCGCGAGGACACGCATCGGATGGCCGAGGCGAACCGCGCGTTCTCGCATTACCGCTGGTAACGAAGTCTCCGGAAGGCTGCTCCTATGGCTCGCACGACGCCGCTCCATCTGTACCGCAACATCGGCATCATGGCTCACATCGATGCCGGCAAGACGACCACGACCGAGCGAATCCTCTATTACACGGGCAAGGCCTACAAGATCGGCGAGGTGCATGAAGGCACCGCGACGATGGACTGGATGGAGCAGGAGCAGGAGCGCGGCATCACGATCACTTCGGCCGCGACCACGGCGTTCTGGCGCGATCACCGCGTGAACATCATCGACACGCCGGGCCATGTCGACTTCACCATCGAGGTCGAGCGCTCGCTGCGCGTGCTCGACGGCGCGGTCGCGGTGTTCGACGGCGGCAACGGCGTCGAGCCCCAGTCCGAGACGGTCTGGCGCCAGGCCGACAAGTACGACGTGCCGCGCATCTGCTTCATCAACAAGATGGACAAGATCGGCGCCGACTTCTTCATGTCGGTCGACTCGATCAAGGAGAAGCTCGGGGTCGTCCCGCTGCCGATCCAGCTGCCGATCGGCGCCGAGAGCCAGTTCATCGGCGTCGTCGATCTCGTCGCGATGAAGGCGATCATCTGGAAGGACGAGAAGCTCGGCGCCGAGTTCTCGGTCGAGGAGATCCCCGAGAAGCTGAAGGCGCAGGCGCTCGAGTTCCGCGCCAAGCTCCTCGAGACCGCGGTCGAGATGGACGACACCGCGCTCGAGGCGTATCTCGGCGGCGAGGAGCCGTCGCTCGAGCTGCTCAAGAAGTGCATCCGCCAGGGCACGATCACCGGCAAGTTCTATCCGGTCATCTGCGGCTCGGCGTTCAAGAACAAGGGCGTGCAGCCCCTGCTGGACGCGGTCGTCGACTACCTGCCGTCGCCGAGCGACGTCGCGGCGGTCAAGGGCACGACGCTCGACGGCAAGAATGAGATCGAGCGCAAGTGCGACGACAGCGAGCCGTTCTCGGGCCTCGCGTTCAAGATCATGGTCGATCCGTTCGTCGGCACGCTCACGTTCTTCCGCGTCTATTCCGGCGTGATCGAGTCCGGCACCGGCGTGATCAACTCCGGCCGAGACAAGCGGGAGCGGATCGGGCGCATGCTGCTCATGCATGCAAACCATCGCGAGGAGATCAAGGAGGCCCGCGCCGGCGACATCGTCGCGCTGGTCGGCCTGAAGGACACGAACACCGGCGACACGCTGTGCGACGCGACGAATCCGATCGTGCTCGAGCGCATGGAGTTCCCCGACCCCGTCATCGAGGTCGCGATCGAGCCGAAGACGAAGGCCGACCAGGAGAAGATGTCGGCCGCCCTCGTCAAGCTGGCGCAGGAGGATCCGAGCTTCCGCGTTTCGAGCGATCCGGAGTCCGGCCAGACCCTGCTCAAGGGCATGGGCGAGCTCCATCTCGAGATCAAGGTCGACATCCTCAAGCGGACCTACAAGGTCGAGGCCAATGTCGGTGCGCCTCAGGTCGCCTATCGCGAGACGATCACCAAGGTCGGCGAGATCGACTACACCCACAAGAAGCAGTCCGGCGGATCGGGCCAGTACGCCCGCATCAAGCTCCGCTTCGAGCCGCTGCCGCCCGGCGGCGGATACGAGTTCGAGAACGAGGTCGTCGGCGGCGCGGTGCCGAAGGAATACGTGCCGGGCGTCGAGAAGGGCCTGGAGAGCTCGCGCAACAGCGGCATCCTTGCCGGCTTCCCGGTCATCGACTTCAAGGTCTCGCTGATCGACGGCGCCTATCACGACGTCGACTCCTCGGCGCTGGCCTTCGAGATCGCGGCCCGCGCCGCGTTCAAGGAGGGCATCGCCAAGGCGGGGCCGAAGCTGCTCGAGCCGGTGATGAAGGTCGAGGTCGTGACGCCCGAGGACTTCATGGGCGACGTGATCGGCGACCTCAATTCGCGGCGCGGCCAGATCCAGAACATGGACATGCGCGGCAACGCGCGCGTCGTCACCGCGATGGTGCCGCTCGCCAACATGTTCGGCTACGTCAACACGCTGCGCGGAATGAGCCAGGGCCGCGCGGCCTACTCGATGCAGTTCGACCACTACGAGCAGGTCCCGCAGAACGTCGCGGACGAAGTCCGCGCGAAGATGGCCTGAGCCCGGTCGAACGCACGAGCCTGAGATCCACACGAGCCTGAGAACGGGGAAGCCCCATGTCGAAAGCGAAATTCGAGCGGAACAAGCCGCACTGCAACATCGGGACGATCGGGCACGTCGACCATGGGAAGACGTCGCTGACGGCCGCGATCACGAAGGTTCTTGCGGAGACTGGCGGGGCGACGTTCATGGCCT
>JAEULA010000068.1 GCA_016793165.1 Alphaproteobacteria bacterium
TCATCCCAGCGCCGCTTCCTCGAGCGAGATCGGCGCGTAGAAGGTGAGGCTGCCGGGGAAGTTGCGGAAACCCTTCACGCCGGCCTGCACGCCGAAGGCCTGGGCGCGCAGCGCCAGCCAGACGATGGGGCATTCCTCGGCGGCGACGCGCTGCAGGTCGTCGTAGATCGCGCGGCGCTTGGCGGGATCCGACTCGCGCCGCCCCGCGGCGAAGATCGCGTTCATGCGCTCGCTCTTGAAGCCGAAGGAGCGCGAATAGGACGCCGGGCCGTCGAGGAACAGCGACAGCGAGTCGGGATCCGGCCAGTTGATCACCGAGCCCATGATCGCGAGGTCGTATTGCCCGCGATTGCCCATCGCCACGCGCGTCGTCCAGTCGTGCAGGCGCAGCTGCGCGTCGATGCCGACCTCGCGGAGATTCTGCTGCAGCACCTCGGCGGTCTGCTGATGGACAAGCGGGCTCGAGGTCGACAGCAGCTGGCAGCTGAAGCCGTTCGGGACGCCCGCCTCGGCCATCAGCTGCTTGGCGCGCGCGGGATCGAGCTTGAACGGATCGGCGAAGGACGAGCGCGCATAGGCCTCGGGCATCGGCAGCCCCGAGAGCGGCGTGCCGCGGCCGTAGAGCGCGGCGCGGATGACGTCCTGGCGGTTCACCGCCCAGGCCACCGCCTGGCGCAGCTTGGGATTCGTGAACGGTCCGGCCTGGGTGTTGAACACGACGTTCATGAACGGGCCGACCGTGGAGTCGAGGCGCAGCCGCGGATTGGCCTCGATCGAGTCCATGGCCTGCCAGGGCACGCCCTCGATGATGTCGACGTCGCCGGCCTGCAGCGCCGAGACGCGCAGGTTGTCGTCGCCATAGGCCTGGAACCGGATCCGCGCCGCGCGCGGCCGCCCGGGCTTGTAGAATCCGTCGAAGCGCTCGACCTCGATCGACGAGCCGCGCTCGATGGTGCCCATGCGGAACGGGCCCGCGCTGATCGGCAACGCGTTTGCGCCCGTCGGGCTCTTCTGCGACAGCACCGGCGCGTGGTAGCTCGCGAGCAGATGCGGGAACGGCGTGGAGGGCTCCTTGAGGACGTAGCGCCCGGTCAGCGGGCCGGTGACCTCGACGCGATCGACGACCGCGAAGTAGGAGCGCAGGAACGCCGACGAATTGGCCGCGGTGATCTGCTCGAAGCTGTACTTGACGTCCTCCGCCGTGACCGGCTCGCCGTTGTGGAACTTCGCGTTGCCGCGCAGCGCGAAGCGGTACGCGTCCGGCCCGTCGGCAGCGAACTCCTGCGCAAGCTCGGGCACGAGATTGCCTCCCGCGTCGTAGGCGAGCAGCCCGCGATTGATCATCAGCTTGATGGCCGCCTGCGACGACCCGGTGTTCTCGAGCGGCCGCATGTTCGGCGGGAAGTTGACCAGCCCGACCCGCAGCGTGCCGTCCTGTGCGACGGCGTTGCGGAGGCCCGCGGCGCCGAAGAACGCGGTCGCCGTCGCGGCGCCGCGCAGCGCGGCACGTCGACCAGGGCGGGGTTGGGCATCACGCGGCGGCTTGCGATCCATGGCGGGCTCCCCTCCCGCGACCGTCGCGGGCCCGCCGACTTTAGCGCCACCGAAACCTCCGCAGCTTCCGTTTTCCGCGGCGGCGCCACGAAAATCCGGATGCGCGGCCGATACCGCGCGGGCAGCCGTCATTCGCCGGTCCGCTCCGGCTGCGACAGGACCGTCTCGGCGCAGATGAACCCCCAGGTCAGGTTGGGGCCGATCGTCGTGCCGGCGCCGACCGCGCGCGTGCCGAACGGATTGGCCATCGCGAGCCCCGCCGCGAACAGCCCGTCGATCACGCTGCCGTCCGCGCGCAGCACGCGCGCCCCGTCGTCCGTCCGCGCGCCGCCCTTTGTGCCCAGGATGGAGCGGCTCACCTCGACGGCGACGAACGGACCCTCCTCCAGCTTGGCGAGCCGCACGCCCTCGCCGTGGGTCTTGTATTTGTCCCAGGCGCTCTGGCCGCGGCGGAAGTCCTGGTCGCTGCCCTGGTCGCAGAACCAGTTGAAACGCGACACCGTCTCGGCGAGCTGCGCGGGCGGCAGGCCGATCCTCGCGGCGAGCGCCTCGATCGAGTCGGCCTGGACCAAGAAGCCCTTCAGCTTGCGCGCATACCAGCGGAACAGCGGCGACTGGCGCAGGAACCGCCGGTCACCGATCAGCCAGACCGGCAGGTTGACCGGCTCGCCGGTCCGCGGGTCGCGCTGGTCGATGCGCTCGCCGATGTTGAAGTCGTTCTCGCTGACGAAGCGGTTGCCGTGCCGATTGACGAGGATCGAATGCCGCTCGGCGGTGAAGGTCATCGGCATGCCGGCCAGTCGTCCCTCGTACGTCGTCGGCAGGCAGGGATAGACGTTGGCCTGGTCGAGCCGGTCGAGCCGCGCGCCCGCGTCCGCCGCCATGCGCTGCCCGTCGCCGGTATTGGACGACGGCGCACCGAGGAACTTCACGCCGCCGGGGAAATGGCGCTCGCGCATCGCGTCGTCCCAGTCGAACCCGCCGGTCGCGAGCAGGACGCCGCGGCGCGCTTCGATCGTTCGCCGCCGGCCCCGCGACTCGACCTCGGCCCCGATCACACGACCGGTCGAATCCTGGACCAGCCGGAGCGCGCGCGTCGCCGGCCGAATGGACACCCCGAGATCGAGACAGCCGCGCAGCAGCCCGGTGATCAGGGCATTGCCCTGGCCGCGGCTGTTGGCGAGCAGGCGCCAGATCAGCCTCGGCAGGAGCTTCAGCCCGGCCGATACGGGATGGTGGTACGGATCGAGGTCGACCGTCTCCTGGTAGCTGAACAGGTGGGGCAGCGTCGAAGCGCGCACGCGCAGGCCGAGCGCGCCGATCGTCCACTTGCTGATCGGCTCCACGGTGAGCTGCCGGCCGTAGAGCTTGCCGCCGGGATACTCGCTGAACGGATCCGGCTCCTTCGTCACCACGAACTCGAGCGGCGTGTTGGCATCGATGAATTCGAGCGCACGCGGCGCGTTGCGCGCGAAGGCCTGCCAGAGCCCGTCCTCCGTCGCGGCCCAGCCTTCCGGCGCGGTAGCGCGGAGATAGGCGAGCGCCTCCTCCGGACTGTCCTGCACGCCGGCCGCGCGCGCGACATGATTGGCCGGGATCCAGATGCCGGCCCCCGACATGGCGCTGGTGCCGCCGAGCCGTTCCGACTTCTCGAGGACGATGACGGCGAGCCCGCCCTTCGCCGCCCGGAGCGCCGCCGAGAGCGCGGCGCTGCCCGAGCCGATGACGAGGAAGTCGCAGGAGTCCGACGATCCCGGCTGTTCGCTCACGTGCGGCGCATCCACGGCCAAAGGTGGTCCATTCGCGATCCGAGGCCGATCAAGGTCCCGCTAGCGCAGGCGCGCGCGACCGAAGGCCGCCGGCACGCCGCGACGCGTCGGCGGCTGCGCCGGTCCATCGCGAAACGACGCCGCGGCGATGGCGTCCGTCGCGTCGGGCGTCGGAATTCCCGCGCGGGCGGCGATTGCCCCGACGGTTCTGGCGATCGGCTTCATGGTCGGTCCCCTTGTGCCCCGACGCAGCTTCGCGAGAAATCCCGAAAGGGACAATAGGGCGCCGCGCCCGGCGGCCCTGACCACGCCCGTGAGATGCGAAGGACCCGATGTCGGGATCCGTCGCGAACCGCGTTCCGTCGCGAAGCCTTCGGGAGTCTCGCGACCGGATCGCCTCAGTGGACGACGCGCACCTGGCCGGCGCGCCAGCTCACCGGGCTCGCCGCATGGCCCGATTTCCACGCGAGCTCGGAGCGCGCGCATGAGGCCTGCAGCTGATCGGCGACCTCGGGCCGCGTCAGCTGGATGAACCCGCCGGTGCCGAACTCGTCCTCGCCGAGCATGACCTTCGCCTCCTTGAAATAGGCATTGAACAGGTCGCCCTGCGCGATCGAAGCCGTCCCGATCGCCTGCATGCACATCGCCGTCTTGCCCGACGATTCGAAGATCCGGTAGCGCATGAGGACGTCGACCGGCCCGGACGATGTCCCGAATGTGAAGCGGCCGGCGTTGTAAGCGCGCGTGATGTTCTCGGACGGCAGCCGGGTCGTCCCCGTGGTCACGCACCCGCAGAGCACAAGTAGCATCGCAGCGATCGAACGCTTCATCCTCGCCCCCCGATATCGATGATCGTGGGAGCCGTGTACGCGGTCGCACCGCATCCGCGCTTCCACCGAATGACGGATTCGGCGAAGCAGAAGCCCGTTCGGTGTCGAATGAATCCGGTCGATCCGGACGGATCGGCGACGTGCGTCGCGCGCCGACGCCCGTCCGGGCAGCGCCGCTATGCGCCGCCCGGCCGAGTCGCCTTCGCGCCGCGACGCGGACGCCGCACCGCGCGAACCTTGCCGCTGGGGCCGCCACCGCAGAAGAAGCGGTCGCCTCCGTCCGACTCCAATCCGGAGACGCCGGTGCCCTCGGGCATCTCCAGAGTCTCCAGCACCTCGCCCGAGCGCGGATCGACATGCCGCAGCTCGGCCTGCCCGTCCTCCCAGATGCCGTGCCACAGCTCGCCGTCGACCCAGGTGACTCCGGTCACGTGGCGGTCGCAGTCGATCGTGCGCAGGATCGCGCCCGTGTCCGGGTCGATCCGGTGGATCTTGCGTGCACGATACTGGCCGACCCAGAGCGAGCCCTCGGCCCAGGCGAGCCCGGAATCGCCGCCGTCGCCCGGCGCCGGAATGGTCGCCAGCACGCGCCCCGTCGCAGGATCGATCTTCTGGATCCGTCGCTCGGCGATCTGGAACAGGTGACGACCGTCGAAGGCCGTGCCGGCGTGCGCGGGGACATCGATGCTGCGCTCGACGCGGCCGCTCGCCGGATCGAGCGCATTGAGGCGGTCGCCGCTGGCGAACCAGACTCTCGCGCCGTCATGGGTGACCCCATGGACGGCATCGACGCCCGGGAACGGGCCGTATTCGCGGAGGATCTCGGCAGGGGAGTTTTTCATGCGCCGATCCTACGCACCGGCCGGCGACGGCGAGAGTAACAACATCGTCGCGAGTCCCGGCAGGGGCGGCGTCGTCCAGCGACGGGCGCGGCCGCGTCCGACGGCCTGCACCTCGCCCGCGGCGGCCAGCGCATCGAGCGCGCGCTGGACGCTGCGCTGGCTGGCACCCAGGGCGATCGCCAGCGCCGAGCTCGACCAAGCCTCGCCGTCGGCCAGCAGGGCGAGCACCGCGCCGTGCGCCGACTCGACGGGCGGCGCCAGCACCGCGATCGGTCGCCCGCCATGCGGCTGCAGCGCGAAGCCGTCGCGCGTCGCGCGCAGCCCGGCGAACGGACTGAGCTTTGCGCGAAGCCGCCCGATCTCGACGCGCAGCCGCGCGCGATGCGACTCGTCGGCGTGCCGGCCGCGGAAGACTCGCGCGATGAGCTCGCCGCGCGCGACGTCGCCGGGCCAGGCCTCGGCGAGCGCGCGCGCCAGCGCGAACAGCACCGGCCGCGTTGCGAGCCCGACCCGCGTGTCGCCCGCGCAGACGGCGTGGCGGCAGGCGTCGACCACGAGCGCGCCCGAGCCCAGCAGCGCCGCGACCGCGGCAAGCCGGATCGGCTCCGCCGCGCCGCGCACGATCAGCCGCGCGGCCGGCAGCTCGAGGAGCCGGCGCGCGGACTCGACCTCCGCGGCCAGGGCCGGAATTGCCGCGCGCTGCGCCGCCCCTGCCGCGCGTCGAAGGGCACTCCGCGCGGCCACGATGCGCAGCCGGCGCATCGCGAGCCCGGCCGTGGCCAGTTCGAACACCGTCCGCGCCGCGGGCGCCAGCGGTGCGGGATCGAGCGCCGCAAGTCCGCGCTCCGCCGCGTCGAGATGCCCGATCAGCAGCAGGCGGCGCACCGCGAGCAGGCGCGCATGCGCGGCATTCGGGCGGTCGCCCCGCGCCTCGAGCGTCGCGCGCGCGGCATCGAGGGCGCGCGCGGGCCAGGCCAGCTCGCGTGCGGCGAGCGCGATCTCGGCCTCGGCGACGACGCAGCGCGCACGCGCGACGCGTTCGCGCGCGCCGAAGCCGCGCGCCGCGCTTCGGAGCAGGGCCCGGGCGCGGGCGAGCTCGCCGAGCTGGGCCATCGCGATGCCGCGCAGCGCCAGCGCAGGTGCGTCCTCGCGCAGGGCGATGCGATTCAGCGCGCCGAGCGGATCGCCCGCCGCGAGGGCGCGCGCGGCCGCCGTGATCAGCGAGTCCATGGCAATCCCGCCATGCTTGTCACTCCCGCGACGCGGCGGGCGGCGCGCAACGTGCCGCTCGGCCGCCGCACGAGGCGCCGGCCCGCCCTGACGGCGACACGCACGATCGGAACGAAGGAGCGATGACCATGACGACGCCCACCATCGGAACACGCCAGGAGTGGCTCGCCGCGCGGCTCGACCTGCTCGCGGCGGAGAAGGAGCTGACGCGGCGCAGCGACGAGCTGGCGCGCCGCCGGCGCGAGCTGCCCTGGGTCCGTGTCGAGAAGGACTACCGCTTCGACACGGACGACGGCAGCGCGACGCTCGCCGACCTCTTCGCGGGGCGCTCGCAGCTCCTCGTCTACCACTTCATGTTCGGTCCCGACTACTCGGCGGGCTGCCCGTCGTGCTCGGCGATCGCCGACGGATTCGACGGCAGCGTCGTCCACCTCGCCAACCACGACGTCACGCTGATGGCGGTGTCGCGCGCGCCGCTGGCGAAGCTGCAGGCCTACAAGCGGCGCATGGGCTGGCGCTTCCCCTGGGCCTCCGCGGCGGCCGGCGACTTCAACTTCGACTTCAACGTCTCGTTCAGCGAGGCGCAGCAGCGTGCCGGCGCCATCGAGTACAATTTCCGCCGCAACGGGCACGTGATGGACGCGGCGACCACGCCCCCGGCAGTCGTCGAGATCGCCGCGTCGTGCGGCACCGACGCGCCGACCTTCGCGCGCGACCGGCCGGGGCTGAGCGCCTTCGCGCGCGCGGACGGCGCCGTCTATCACACCTACTCGACCTACTCGCGAGGGGTCGACGGCCTCTGGGGCATGTACCAGTGGCTCGACCGCGCGCCGCGCGGCCGCAACGAGACGGGGATCTGGTGGCGGCGGCACGACGAGTATCGACGGTAGGTCGCGAACTGCGCCTCTCGCGCGGCACCGTGCGGCCAAGGCATCGGCCATGCGCCCCATGGCCGATGCCGCCGAGAAAGCCGGGAGACGCCGCATCGGAGCGATGACAAACTCCACGCGAACGACGTCGACAAGGAGGAACGCGATGAGAGTCCTGCGCCCGATCCTGGCTCTCGCGCTGGCGTTCGGCGCGGCATCGACGTCGGCCCGGGCCGCGGAGCCGATCGAGTCCCGGCCGGTGACGTTTGCCAGGGGGACAAGCGCGGCGACGATCACCGGCACCCTCAAGGGGGGACAGACCGTCGACTACATCCTGCGCGGACTCGCCGGCCAGTCCATGTCCGTGGCGATGAAGAGCAGCCACGCGGCCAACCACTTCAACGTGCTGCCGCCCGGGTCCAACGACGTCGCCATATTCGTCGGCTCGACCGGCGGCGAACGCTGGAGCGGGCGCCTGCCGAAGGATGGCGAGTACAAGATCCGCGTTTATCTGATGCGCAGCGCGGCGCGACGAGACGAGGCGGCGCGGTACACCCTGACCGTCGGCATCGACGGCGGCGCGGCAGCCGCGCCGCTCGGCAAGCCGCGGCCCGGGGACGCGAAGGTCGCCGGCACGCCCTATCACGCCACCGGCACCGTCCCCTGCGCCATCGGTGCCGCCGGTGGCGACGCGCGCTGCGCCTTCGGCGTGATCCGCGGCACGCCCGGAAACGCCGAGGTGCACGTCACGCCTCCGGGCGGCACCCGCCGCGTCCTCCGATTCCGCGGCCCGAGCGTCTCCGCCGGCGGCGCCGAGAAGGTCACCGGACGCAAGAGCGGCGACGAGTGGCTCGTCGACGTCAACGACCGCGAGCACTACCGGATCCCCGAGGCCGTGATTTCCGGCGGCTGAGCCCGACGCGACAGCGGTACGCGCGGCCTTCCGGCACGCACGACGCCTGCGCGCTCGAACAGCCGCATCGCCGGGCTCGGGCCGGCACGGGTGCCGCGGATTCCGGGTCGCCCGGGCCCGCGCGGCAAATGCCGCGACGATCGATCGATCCATTAGATCGCCGGAAAGGAACGGCCCGTAGCGTCGCATGGCACCGGCAACGTCGCGGATGCCATGGATCTCCAGCACGCCCTCAGGCTGATCCAAGACCCCCATGCGGCGATCGGCGCGATCGGCGCGTTCAGCGCGCTGCTCGGCCTCGCGCTGGTCCTTCATGCCGTGCGAACGCCGTTGTTCATCGGGCTCGTGGGCGAGCTCCGGATCCGCATGATCACGCGCTTCGGCTTGGACAGGAGCGTCTACGTCGCGCTCCACGACGTGACGCTGGCGATGCCCGACGGCACGACCCAGATCGATCACATCCTCGTCTCGCGCTTCGGGGTGTTCGTCATCGAAACCAAGAACATGAAGGGAAGGATCCGGGGTCGGCCCGGCGATCGGATGTGGATGCAATGCTTCGTTCGGCGCCGGCACGCCTTCCTCAATCCCATGTGGCAGAACGACCGGCATCTCAAGGCCGTCGAGTCCGTGCTCGGCCTGGACGGCTCGCGCCTGCACTCGATCGTCGTGTTCGTCGGGTCCGCCGCCTTCGATCAGCCGATGCCCGCCAATGTCGTGGACCTGCGGGATTTCGCGCGGACCGTGAAAGCGAGGACGACGGTCCTGATGAGCGAAGCGGAGGCGCAAGAGGCGGTGCGGCGCCTCGGTCGCGACAGGATCCCGAGATGGATGGCTCGTTGGGTCCATCTGAAGGATCTGCGCAGGCGACGCGCTCGCGCCGCCGCGAGCCGCAACGCCGGCTCGGTGCCGATCGTCCGGACCAGCAGGGTTCCGCAGGCGCGTCTCTGACGTCCGCTCCCCGACGCGGCCGCCGCCGGTGCGGGGCCGATGGCCTTGCGGCGGGGTCCGCCCCTCGGACGAGCGGCGGCGCCGGGTCGCCGGCAGCGCCCTCGCCTGCCGGGAGCCACGACCTGCTCGCCACCGGGTTGCCGGGAGTGCTTCACTGTCCCGCAGGCTCGAGGCGGCCGGTATTGTTGGCGCCGTCGCGCCAGGCGACGAGACGGACGAGAGGGAGCCCAGCCCGGACATGACGAAACCCGTGGTCGGCGTGATCGCGAACGCCCATCGCATCGAGAACCGCTTCGACGTGCAGGCGGTGGGCCAGCGCAATCTGCGCGCGGTCGCCGAGGTGACGGGCGCCCTGCCGCTGATCTTCCCCGGTCTGCCCGAAGTCACCGAGATCGACGCGCTGCTGGGCGCGGTCGACGGGATCCTCCTCACCGGCGGCCGCGCCAACGTCCATCCCACGCATTTCGGCGTCGAGCCCCACCCGCGCCACGAACCCTACGATCTCGACCGCGACGCCGTCGCGCTGCCGCTGATCCGGGC
The DNA here is from genome assembly GCA_016793165.1 of Alphaproteobacteria bacterium. Lineage (GTDB taxonomy): Bacteria > Pseudomonadota > Alphaproteobacteria > CACIAM-22H2 > CACIAM-22H2 > CAIOSQ01. Next base: position 9,496 of record JAEULA010000068.1, read on the forward strand.
CTGCGTCGAGCGCGGCGTTCCGGTGCTCGGCATCTGCCGCGGCCTTCAGGAGATGAACGTCGCCTTCGGCGGCACGCTGCATCCGGAGATTCGCGAGCTGCCGGGCCGCATGAACCACCGCATGCCGCGGCTCGCGACCGGCGAGATCCACCCCGATCCCGACGTCATCTTCGCCGACCGCCACGAGGTGCGCCTCGTGCCGGGCGGCGTGTTCGCCGCGATCTTCGGTGCCGAGACGATCCGCGTGAACTCGCTGCACGGCCAGGGGATCCTCGACCCCGGCGCGCGCGTGATCGTCGAGGGCGTGGCCGAGGACGGCACGATCGAGGCGATCCGCATCGCCGACGCGCCCGGCTTCGCGCTCGGGGTCCAGTGGCATGCCGAATACGACCCGCAGAGCAACTTCATCAACCGCGGCCTGTTCGAGGCCTTTGGCGCGGCGCTGCGCCAGGCGGCGTGACGCGCCCGCAACCTTCTCCGGAGGTCTCCCATTCCGCTCGCGCTCTTTGGCCATCCGTTCTCCTCTTACACGCAGAAGGTCCTGATCGCGCTGTACGAGAACGCGACGCCGTTCGAGTTCCGCGCCTTCGGCCCGGAGACACCGCAGCATGCCGCGGAATGGCTGCGCCGCTGGCCGCTGCGCAAGTTCCCGCTGCTGGTCGACGGCGATCGCGACGTCGTCGAGACCAGCATCATCATCGAGTACCTGCAGCTGGCCCATCCCGGGCCTGTGCGCCTGCTGCCGTCCGATGCGATGGCCGCGCTCGACGTGCGCTTCCTCGACCGCTTCTTCGACCTGCATGTCATGGACGCCATGCAGATCGCCGTCGAAAGCGCCTTGAAGCGCCTGCCGATGAAGACCGAGGAGGGCCTGGCCATCGCCGCGGAACGGCTGGAGCGCGCCTATGCCTGGCTCGAAGGGTTGCTCGCCGGCAGGACCTGGGCGGCGGGCGCGACGTTCACGCTGGCCGACTGCGCCGCCGCGCCGTCGCTGTTCTACGCGGACTGGGTGCACCGGATCCCCGAGACGTTCCCGGTGCTGCGGGCCTACCGTGCGCGACTGCTCGCGCGCCCCTCCTTCGCCCGCGCGGTCGAGGAGGCACGTCCGTTCCGGCACCTCTTCCCGCTCGGCGCGCCGGACCGCGACTGATGCACCCGCGCGGCGAGCGCGATCCGGCCCCGCCGGTCAGGCCGCGGAGCGGCGGCGCGACCGCAGCAGCTTGAAGGGGAAGGTGAGGACGGCGAGCACGGCTCCGGTCACGTAGAGCGCGCAAAGCGCCGTGACGGCGCCGCCCAGCAGGTAGGAGAGCGACCACGAGGCATAGACCTCGATGGACACGGGGGGCGCGTCCGGTGCCGCCGCGAACCGCTCGAAACGCGCGACGATCTCCTTCGCAAGATCCGGCGCCGCCTGCACGATCGCCTCGGGCTCGGACCCGGCGCCGAGGATCGCAACCTGGCCGGTCGAATAGCTCGTGCCGCTCTGGCCCTTGCGCCGCTCCTCGACAGTGCCGCGGTAGTGCTTCTCCGCCGTGATGTCGGCGCGCAGCCGCGCGACGTTGTCGACATGCGTCGTCCGCCACGGGACGAAGATCAGCACGTAGCGCTGAACCGTGACCGAGCTCGCGCCGTTCGACTTCCGGAACTCGATGGTGGAGAGCGGCGCGACGAGGGTGATGACGACCGGCAGGACCACGAACACCGCGAATGCGATGGCCTGGGTGACGATGCGGCCGGCGAGCGAGACGGCCGGCCGGGCCGGCGTGTTGATTGCCATCGCGACATCGACTCCGGATCGCATGCGGCGCCGGAGGCGCCCGGCGCGCTGTTCGCGCTCAGCTTAGCGCGACGAGCGCCGGAAAGCCTGCAGAGGTCGCCGATTCGCCCATGGCGCTGCCGCCCGGTCCGGGGCGGATCCCGGATCGCAGGATCGCGGCGAGCGCCGCACGCTCAGGGGAATGCGACGAGCTTCCGGTAGAGATGCCAGGTCGCGTGGCCGAGAATCGGCAGCACGAAGATCAGGCCGAGGAAGATCGGCAGCGAGCCGAGCACGAGGCCGCCCGCGACGAACAGGCCCCACGTCGCCATCGTCCTCGGATTGGCGCGGACCGCACGCACCGACGTCGCGACCGCGACCCGGAGCGGCACGCCGCGATCGATGATCATCGGGAACGACACGACGCTGATGACCAGCGTGAGCGCGGCGAACAGGAACCCGACGCCGATGCCGACGACGATCATCGTCCAGCCCGGGCCGGTCGTCAGGACGTCGTGCGCGAAGGCGGACATCGAGGCCGGCGGGTTCGGACCGAGCGTGGCGTCGTAGATCACGAGCGCGGCCAGCATCCAGACGCCAAAGATCCCCAGCAGCACCAGGCCCAGCGCCACGATCGCGCCGAAGCCGGGCGCGCGGATCACGCCGAAGGCCGTGGCCCAGCTCACCGCCTCGCCGCGCTCGCGCCGCCGGCTCATCTCGTAGAGCCCCACCGCTGCGACCGGTCCGATCAGCGCGAAGCCGGCGGCGACCGGAAACAGCATCGGCAGCGCGTTCTCGTCGAGGATGAGGCGCGCAAGCAGCAGCCCGGCCAGGGGATAGACGATGACGATGAAGAGCACGTCGGTACGGAAGGCGCCGAAGTCGTCGACGCCGCTTTCCAGCGCGTCGCGCAGATCGGCGACCCGGATGCGGCGGATCGCCGGCAGCGCGGCGCTGCGCGACGCCTCGTCGCCGACGACCGCGTGCGCGGCGTCGGCCACGGTGCTGCCCGCGAGCCGCAGCGACGAGCCGATCCATTCGATCGGATTTCGGATGGTGGCCATGTCCATTCCTCCCGTCTCGATTGATCGGAGGGATCGTGTGCGACACGCGCGTGGACGCTCGACCGGGCAGCCACCGACGCCGACGCCGCGACCCGCCTCTGCGGTGCACCATAGGCCCCGGCGCGCGCGGCGTCTCATCACGACCGCGGGAACGAACGGGTCGGGAACGGTCCCGCGCAGGCGCCGGGGCTCTGCTGCTTCGGCGCGCCGGGCGGGCGGCGGCCTGCGCTCCTTCGTGTCGCCGGCCCTCCGGCCGCGGCTTGTCGGAGGCGGAGTGCGCGGGTCGACCGACGGCGCGGGGCGCAGGTCAGGCCAAGAGCGGTCGCGCCGAGGCAGGCCGGTCCTTCGCCTAGTCTTCCAGGCCCGCCTTGCGCATACCGTCGATGAATCGCTCGAGCAGCGCCGGCGTCTGGTAGGGCACGCTCTCGCGGATCCACGCGACCGACAGCTCCGGCTGTCGCCGTCGCGCGACGGCGAGCTGCGCGCGCGCCTCGTCGAGCTGGCCGGCGAGCGCGAGGCTGGCCGCGCGCAGGCGCTGCGCGCCCTGGAACCCCGGGCGCAGGCGCAGCGCCTCACCGGTGAAGCGGGCCGCCTCGGCAGGGCGGCCGGCCGTGAAATGCGCGACGGCGATCGCGCCGAGGAACAGCGCCATTTCGGGATCGACCGGGCTCAGCCGGATCGCGTCCTCGCCATGGCGGATCGCCTCCACGTCCCGGCCGGCGAAGGCGTAGCCGCGGCTCAGATGCGAGTGGGCCGCGGCGGAGCTCGGGTTGAGCGAGACCGCGCGCGCAAAGGCGGCGACGGCATCCGCCGTGCGCCGCTCCATGAGCGCGCAGTAGCCGAGCGCCACATGACCCCAGGGATCGCGATCGTCGAGCTCGATCGCCCGCGCCGCATGGGCGCCGCCAGGCCCCACGCCCTCGGCGCGCGTGATCCAACCCATGTGCGCGGCGAAGACGAGGCTGAACCCGAGCAGGCCGCGCGCGGGCGCGTAGTCGGGCTGGATCTCGACGGCGCGGCGCAGCGGCACCATCGCCGCCCCGAAGTCCTCCTGCGACATGCGCCAGAAATGCGTCTGCGCCCGCGCGACGAGCTCCCATGGCGCGAGGTCGTCGGGAGCGCGGCCGAGGCCACGCACGCCTTCCGCCGCGAGCAACCGCGGCTCGATCGCGCCCGCGACGCTGCGCGTGATCTCGTCCTGCACCGCGAAGATGTCGCCGAGCTCGCGGTCGTAGCGCTCGGCCCAGTGCTGCACGCCGGTCGCGGTGTCGATCAGCTGGACCGAGATCCGCAGCCGGCGCCCGAGGCCGCGAACGCTGCCGGTCAGCACGTAGCGGACGCCGAGCTCGCGTGCGACGTCCTTCGCATCGGCCCTGCGGCCTCGGAAGACGAAGGACGAGTTGCGGGCGATCACGAACAGCCAGCGGATGCGCGCGAGGCCGGTGATCAGGTCCTCGGTGACGCCGTCGGCGAAATGCGCCCAGCCCCCCTCGCCGCTCAGGTCCGCGAGGGGCAGCACGGCGAGCGACGGCCGATCGGGCAGCGGGATCGCATCGGCGCGCCGATCCGGCCGCGGTGCCTCGGCGACGGCCGGCTCCGCCACGCGAACGTCGCCGATGAAGCGGACGCCCTTGCGCGAGAAGGTCTTGATCAGGCGCTGGCCCGCGCCGCTGTCGCCGATCGCCGCGCGCGCCGCATTGATGCGATTGAACATCGCGGATTCCGAGACGATGCGGCCCCGCCAGATCGCCGCGATCAGGTCGTCCTTGCTCACCACGCGATCGCGCGCGCCGATCAGATGCGCAAGGAGATCGAAGACCTGTGGCGCCACCTCGACGGGCGCGCCGCCGCGGCGCAGCTCGCGGCGACGCGTGTCGAGCTCGCAGTCGTCGAACAGGTAGCGCACGTGCATCCACCGGCCTTGGCCGCACACGAGCCGTAGCGGCCGTCGCGCGGCCGTCAACGCGTCCCGCCGGCCGCGTCGCGAGCGGCGGCGACGGCTCCGGGTCCGCGGGCACACGTCTACCACGCGCGCGGCGATGGAAATAGGAGGCGGCGCTAAGGCCGCGTGAAGGACATCGCGCGCATCCGCCGACCACTCTCCCGTGCGGCCGCTTCGGTCTCGCCCCAAGGCGGCAACGGACGGAGGGACATGCGATGACGACCCGGATGATGGCGTTGCGATTCCTTCTGGGGGCGGGCGTGCTCGCGGTCGTGCCGGTCACGAGCGGCAAGGCGACCGAGCCGCCCGGCAGGTTCGAGGTCGTCGCGGTGGCGGAGCGCAAGCTGACGCGTCTGCCCGCGGGGCCGCTCTACTGGCGCGTGGAGTCCCTGCCGACGCTTGCCGATGCCCAGGCGCGCGCCGCCGCGCATCCGACGGCGCTCGCCGCCGAGGTCGCCGGGCGGGCCTGGCTCGTGACTCTCGACGCGAAAGGCGGCACCACGCCGGGCGCGACGCGCCATGCCGAGATCGGGCCCGTGCCCATGATCCGGGCGGAGGAGTATCTGCTGCGGCTGAACCGCGCCGGCGGGCCGGCGGGCGCGCGGACCCCGACGCACACCCATCCCGGGTCGGAGGCGTTCTACGTGATCTCGGGCCGGCTCGGGCAGAAGACGCCGGCCGGCACCGCCTATGCCGAAGCCGGTCAGGCCCTGAACGGTCATGACGGCGACACGCCGATGGAAGTGTTCAGCGCCGGTCCCGCGGAGCTGGCCCAGCTCGTGATGTTCGTCGTCGACGCGGGACGCCCGTTCTCGTCGCCGGCGAAGCTGCCGCACTGAAGCGGCGACGGATCGAATCCGCCGCCGCGAAGACCGCGCAGGCCTCGCCGAGTTCAGGCCCGGCGAGCGCTCCCGCTGCGGCGGGCGAGAAGTCCGGCCACGCCGAGACCGACGAGCGCGAGGCTGCCCGGCTCGGGAACGGCCGAGAACGCCTCGAGCGTCGCCGCCGGTCCGTTCTCCAGGCTGCGAAGCACCAGGTATGGGAACGGGTCGCTTCCCTCATAGGCGGGATCGCCATAGCGCAGGTTGAAGCCCGCATAGGTGTGGCCTCCCGACACGACGTCGTCGCGCACGAAGGACGTCACGTCGATATCGATCGGCGCCGCACCCGTATACGAGAACGACGTCGACAGCGTGCCCGCCGACCAGTCGGACAGCGTCGTCGCGCCGTCGCCGACATAGGTGTAGACGTCGACCTTCAGCGGGAAGGGGCCGTTGGCGGAGTGAACGTTGAGCCTCAGCACGACCGAGGATGCCGCCGCCGACATGCCGCTGACGTCGAACTCCAGGATCGTCCGATCCTCGTACGGCTTTCCGAACACGACGTTGTTCGCGGCATTGAGAACCTGGAGGATCGTCCCGTCGGCATTGAAGTCGGGAACCCCGTCCTTCGGCGCGACGGGATCGACGGGAAAGTAGCCGGCGATCCCGTCACGCAGGATCGTGTCCTTGACCGGCACGATCGGCGCCGCAACCGCGGATCCGGCCGCCAGAAGGCCGGCCGCGAGGCCGCACAGGATCGTCGCGACCGGAATCCCCGGCGCGGGCATTCGCCTCTCCATCGTCATCGTCTCATCCTCCGTGATTCCGCGCAGCAGGCAGTCGCGTCGTCGAAGTCGCGCGCGACAGGTGCGAGAGCGCGGCCCGCCCGCGAATGCAGCCAGGCGGCTCGCATCGGGATGCCTCGCCCCATTCGCTCTTGTTTGTTTTCTCTCATCCGTCGGATTCGACTGCGTTGATCCACCGCAAGCATTGCCGCGACATGCATGTCCGGCAGTGCGATTGCGCGCGGAAATGCGCGCCTGGGTGGAGCGGCCGCTGCATTCCGCTCCCACGACCACGCCGAGTTGCATTCGCGATGGCGTGCAGTTCCCGCACGACGGCTTCGACAGGTTGCTCCTGATCAATGAGGCACGTGCTTCGACCCGCGATCCTGTCCCGACGAATCGAACGACCGCGACGCCACGAGAAACGCCGAGCGGAGATCCGAAGGAGACTGGTCATGAACATGGTTCGAACCGCCGTCGCTGCCGCGCTGCTCGCCGCGGCGCCGGGCATCGCTTCCGCGGCGCTGACCATCGTCACCGTCTTCAGCGACGACTTCGACGCCGAGAACGGTGGCGCCGGCGTCCTGAACTACGGTGGCTTCGCCAACTGGACGGTCTCCAACGGCACGGTCGACCTCATCGGCAACGGCTTCATCGACTTGCTGCCGGGTCACGGCCTCTATGTCGACATGGACGGCAGCACCGGCGACGCGGGCCGGATCACCAGCCGGACATTCGATCTCGTGCCGGGCGAGTACCAGATCGTCCTGTCGATCGCCGGCAACCAGCGCAATGCCGATACCGACACGATCGCGGTTGCGGCGACGCTCGGCGGCATCGGTGCTTCGGGGGAAAACACCTACTCGATGCCGGGCGATGGCGGGTTCAGCCTCTTCGGCTACGGCCTGACCGTTCCGGCCGGGCCGAGCCAGCCGATGTCGTTCTACATCGAAGGCGTCGGCGGCGACGATGTCGGGCTGTTGCTGGACAGTGTGTCGCTCGAGCGGCTGGTGTTCGATACGCCGCCCAGCACCGTACCGGCGCCGGCCTCCGCCGGTCTGCTCGCAGCCGCGCTCGGCGGATTCTCGCTGCGTCGGCTTTCGCGGAGTTCCCGCCCCCAGTGACGTCGCCCGACGTGGCAACAAAACGCCGGACCGGCGAGGCCGCGCGCAGGACGGAGGCGAGCCCCTGCTGCCTGATGTTCTTTGGCCGGCTCCAATCGTCGGACGGCCTGTCCTGAGCGACGTGTCGACGCCGATCGACCGCTGAGCCGACCGTCATTGATCTCCCCGGCACGTCGCTGAGACGATGCAGGGGAAGCGCGATGCCGCAAGTCTCCTCCTGTCCGCGTCGCGCGCTGTCCCTCGCGTTCGAGAGGGACGTCCGGAGCGCGCATGTGCAGGCCGCAATTCCAACTGCGATCGCCGGCCTGCCCTGCGCGGGAAGCAGCGAGGCCCGTGACGCCGAACCCGAGGAATCGATTGCCCTAGTCTTCGAGGGGACGAACCGGCGGCCGCGTCGACGGCCCGATCCCGCCTCCCCGTGGCCGGCCTTGTCGCCGCGCCGCGACACCGCTAGACAACGCGCCCCCTGCCCTCAGCCGGAACGGCCCATGTCGAGCGTCCCCCCCGCCGCGTCGATCGGCATCGACTTCGGCACGAGCAACACGGTCGTCGCACTCGCCTCCGGCGACGGAAACGTGGCGACGCTGCGCTTCGAGCATGGCGCGACGCCACTGAGCGTCTACGCCTCGGCCCTCTGCTTCTGGCAGGACCATCGCGGCACCACCTTGCCGCCGCGCGCCGAGGGCGGCCCCTGGGCCATCGACCGCTTCCTGGATTCGAGCGATCCGCTGCGCTTCATCCAGTCGTTCAAGACGTTCGCGGCCAGCGAGAGTTTCCAGTCGACGGCGATCTTCCACCAGCGCCTCCAGTTCGAGGACCTGCTGGCCGCCTTCCTGCGCACGCTGACGCGTCATGCGGGCCCCGGGCTCGATCTCGGTGGCGCGCGTATCGTCATCGGCCGGCCGGTCCGCTTCTCCGGCGCCAACCCCGACGATGCGCTCGCGATGCAGCGCTATCGTGAGGCGTTCGGCCGGCTCGGCGTCCGCGACCCGCGCTACGTCTACGAGCCCGTCGGCGCGGCCTTCTCCTTCGCGCGCACGCTCGACCGCGATGCGACGGTGCTGGTCGCTGATTTCGGCGGCGGCACGAGCGACTTCTCGATCATCCGCTTCTCGCGCGACCGCGGTGCGCTGCGGGCCGAGCCGCTCGGGCATGCCGGGATCGGCGTCGCCGGCGACAGCTTCGATGCGCGCATCGTCGAGCGCGTGGTGGCGCCGCGTCTCGGCAAGGGTGGCAGCTACCGCGCCTTCGGCAACGCCGTCCTGCCGCTGCCGGCGCATTTCTTCGTGACGCTCTCGCGCTGGAACGAGCTCGCCCTGATGAAGGGCAGCGGCGACCTGCGCGACCTGCGGGAGCTTGCGCGGACCGCGCTGGAGCCCGCGCCGCTGCAGGACTTCGTCAGGCTGGTGGAGGACGACCTCGGCTTCCAGCTGTACCGGGCGGTCTCGGCCGCGAAAGTCGCGCTGTCGACGCTCGACGACGTCGAGTTCCGTTTCGCCGGCGGCGGCATCGACATCCGAGCCATGATCTCCCGCACGGAGTTCGAAAGCTGGATCGCCGCGGACCTGGCGCGCATCGCCGCGACGGTCGATCAGGTGCTGGAGAACGCGCGCCTCGGGCCGGGCGCGATCGAGAAGGTGTTCCTGACCGGCGGCACTTCCTTCGTGCCCGCCGTCCAGCGCCTGTTCGCGGAGCGCTTCGGTCTCGAGAGGCTCACCTCGGCCGACCAGTTCGAGTCGATCGCCCAGGGCCTGGCCCTCATCGGCGTGTCGGCGGATCCCGATCAATGGGCTGTCGCGGCGTGACGGCCCAAGGGGGCCGATGACGGGTTCCCGGCGACGGCGGTCCAGGGGAGCCGGCGCGCGGATCCGCCGTCCTGGAGGTGCTCGAGTCAGCCCGGCCTGCCGATACCGTCCTCGCCGCCCGGAACCTTGCAGACGATGTCCGCCGTGTGTGGCCAGAACCGCTTGTACTCGAAGAGCACGTGGCCGAGCACATACGTGTAGTCGGACGGAACGACGGCATTCAGCGTGATGCGCTGACGGACTCCCGGCTCGATGAAGATGAACTCCCAGTCGTCGGGGACCAGATTGGTGTCCAGGATCTTGTGCGGAAAGCTCACGGCGGGATTGTCGCGCGTCCGCGGCTCGAAGGGCTCCTGCTTGATCCCTCGCAGGCGGAACGCGATGCGACTGAACTTGTGCAGCACCTGGCCCTTGTTCTCGGCCGTCACCGTCACTCTCGCCAGATGCAGCCCGTCGCGCTCGCCGAGGAAATCGATGCCCAGCTGGAGCTCGATATGCGGCGTATGCCTGCGTTCGACCTCGTCCTTGTGCTGCTTGTCGGCGAGATCGAGTTGGCGGCGCCGGTCGTCCTGCTCGCGCTGGAACTTTTGATCGAGCTCCTTCAGGCCCAGGGAAACCCGGCGTCCGATCAGGACGACGGCGAGCGGAGTCGCAAGGCCCGCGATCAGCTTGGCGACTTCGAGGCTATTCCACACGGCGGCTCCTCCGGCGTTGCGACATGCGGCAATACGGGGAAATCCCCGATCGGTCGGCGGCACCGACTTGCCCGACGATCCGTCCGGACGGCGGCGATCGCCGGCCCATCGACAGTGGCGATGCGAAGACCGGAACGGCCGGGCTGCGACGCCGGGCCTTCATCCGTTCGGCACGCCCCGCCATGCGCGCTCAGGCCGCCGGCACCCGGCCGGGCGCGACGGCACGGGTGCCGTCCGGATTGCGGAGATAGACCCCGCGCTCGAGTTGCTGCCGGCGCAGCTCCTCCAAGTCGATGTCGGCCGGCGCCCGATTGCCGCGTACCGAAATCTTGGCGGCGCGGCCCGCCGCCTCGCCCATCGCCATGCAGGTGGCCATGACGCGGATCGCGCCGAGCGCCTCGTGGGTCGCCGAGATGCTGCGCCCGGCCACCAGCAGGTTGCCGACCTTGAGCGGCACGAGCGAGCGGTAGGGAATGTCGTAGCAGTCGCCGCACCAGATCAGCGTGCAGTCGTCGTCGCCGGGCCGGTGGATGTCGATGGGATAGCTCGCCACCGCGATGGCGTCGTCGAAGTGACGGCAGGCCAGCACGTCCTCCTGCGTCATCACGTAGCGTCCGACGATGCGCCGCGACTCGCGAATGCCGAGGAACGGCGCGGTCTTCGCGAAATGCGCGTTCTCGAAGCCGGGCACGTAGCCGGTCAGATAGGCGACGATGTCGTCGATCTGCGCCCGGCCCTCGATCTCGCCGCGCGTGAGGCTGCGGGGGTCGGTGGCGTCGGTCCGCCTGACGCGGGTCATGTTGATCCACACCTCGCCCTGCTTGAGGCCGGTGATGATGATGGTCCGCTGGTTGGGAATCTCGAGTCCGCGCTCGGCCTTCGCCTTGGCCATCAGCTCCCGGAGTCCGACCACGATGAACTGGTGGTTCTGGCCGAAATACTCGGCAGGAATGAAGTCGGTCAGATAGGTACGGGCCTGCGGCGGCGCGTTGGCGATGCTGAACCGCAATCTGTCGGTGTCGACGCCGGCCATGCTGAACATCAGCGTCGGCGGCTGCATGCCGCCGTCGGCATCCCCCTTCTCGGTCGGCACGCCGGCGCGGAAGGCGACGTCGGCGTCGCCGGAGCAATCGATCACCACGCCGGCCAGGATCGCGCTGCGCCCGCCCTTGCTCTCGACGACGACGCCCCGGATGGCGTCGCCGTCCATCAGCGCGTCGGAGAAGAACGTGTAGAACTGCACGTCGACGCCGGCCTCCACGAGCATCTCCAGCGCCACCGCCTTGACCGCTTCGGGCTCGACCAGGGTGATTCCCATGTGCAGCGGGCAGGGTCGATGCTCGCTGGCGCCGTCGCGCTCGCGGCGCAACCGGTCGATGAACTTCTGCGGCAGTCCGTCGATGATCTGGTTGCCCTTCTGGCCGAGGAAGCCGAGCACCGGCAGGCCGATCGTCAAGTTGCCGCCGAGGAAGCTGCGGCTCTCGATCAGGCCGACGCGCAAACCGTCCTCGGCGGCGGCGAGGGCAGCGGTGATGCCGGCGGGGCCGCCGCCCACGACCAGCACGTCGTAGTCGGCGCTGACGGGGATGGCGCGGGCGGGCTCTTGGACGAAGCGAAGCGGGGCATCGGACATGGCGGAAGGAACCTCCCTCAAGCATGGAAAGGCGATGTCGGCCGCGCGGCGGCGCGACGCGAGAACCGACGCGGACGCGGCGCCACGCGCGTCATGCCGGCCCAACCGTCGGCATCAGGTCCGCCGAGGCACGGTCGAGACCCACCATTCCGCAGAGAGCTTCTCGCATCGGATCCTCATGGCCCGCGCAGTCGCCATGGGCAGAGTCGCGATCCTGCGGGTGCAATCGCAACGTGTCAGCGCGTCGCAGCCGTCGCTCGCTCCAGGGGGAAAAGTCGCGCCCGTCGACCGGCGCGCCGCGGCGCACGGTGCGCATGCCGTGCTCTGGAGGCGATTCGGTGCTTGCTCAGCGCCTGGGGCGCAGGCCAGCTTGCTCGCCTGCGGACCGGCCGGTCGGTCCCGACGCGCCCATGACCGACGACGATCGGCAGGCGCGATCGCGCAACCAGGGGGGAACATGTTCAACGCGACGACTGCATTGCGGACCGCGGCCTACGGCTGCGCGATGCTCGGGGCCTTGATCGGCGCGGAGCCGGCCCAGGCCGGGTTCATCGGCGCGACGGTCAACGTGTCGGCCTACTTCCCCAATACAACGACGGTCGAAGTCGACGGCGGCGACGCGACGGTTTCGGGTGCGATCGAGTACCCGACCGGATCGTTCGCCTCCTACAATCCGTCCTGGGAGGTCGACGTCACCGACACGCGGATCATCATCACGAACGCCGGCGCCTCCAACGGGTTTCCGTTCTCCGATGCCGACTTCAACGGGTTCATCGTGACGGTCGTCGCGGGACCGTCGATTGCGGCCGCCGTCGTCGACGGCGCGAGCGATTTCGGACCGGTCGAGATCACCATCGTCGGCGGGACGCAGCTCCAGCTGAACTTCCAGGGCGTCACCGCGGCGAACGGCGAACCGCTGTCGTCCATCATCGACGTCCGCTTCGGCGAAGTGCCGGAGCCCGCGTCGCTTGCACTGCTCGGCGCGGGCATCCTGGCCGCGGCCGGAATGCGACGCCGCAACGCGACGCGATAAGGGATTCGCGCGGCGAATTGCTCCTCCGGAACGGGCTCCTGGCCCGGAGGGTCTTCGCGGCGGAAACGACGATCAGGTCGTCGCCTCCGCGGGGCGTGCCGGCCGGCGCGCGACTCGGGCAGCGATCATGCTGCGCGCATCGGACATGATCGAGCCCGCAATACCGGGCCGCGTCGGCAGCAGCGCGTTGCTCGCGGCAGACTCGCCGTGGCCGATCGACGGGCAGGATTGAAGGCGCGAACTGTTGCACCTCATGCCGACACCGAGGCCAAGATACGACGTCGTCGTCTGCGGGGCCGGCATCGCCGGCATCTCGGCGGCGCATGCGCTGAGCGAAGCGGGCGTGAAGCGGATCGCGCTCGTCGAACACGGCCCCGTGCTCGGACTCACCAGCGACAAGTCCGGCGAATGCTATCGCAACTGGTGGCCCGGTCCCGGCGACGCGATGGTCGCGTTCACGAGCCGCAGCATCGATCTGCTCGAGGGGCACGCGCGACGCTCGGGCAACCGCTTCCTGATGAACAAGCGCGGCTATCTCTACGCCACGGCGCGACGCGAGACGGTCGACGTGTTCGAGAGGCAGGCGCTCGAGGCCGAGTCGCTCGGCGCGGGGAAACTGCGACACGTGGCGTCACCGGTCGGGTACGAGCCGGCCCGGCCGACGGGATTCGGGGGCGTGCTCGATGGTGCCGACCTGGTGACCGACCGGTCGGTGATCCGCGAGCATTTCGGTTACCTGAATGCCGACACCGTCGCCGTGCTGCACGCACGCCGATGCGGCTGGCTGAGCGCGCAGCAGCTCGGCATGCATCTGCTCGAGGAGGCGCGAGGACGCGGGGTGGAGCTCGTCGTCGCCGAGTTCATCGGCGCGGAGACCTCCGGCGGCCGCATCAGCGGCGTGCAGCTGCGCGCGGGCGAGAGCCAGTTCGTCGTCGCAACCGACGCTCTCGTGCTCGCCAGCGGTCCCTACGTGAAGTCGACGGCGGCGAGGCTCGGCGCGACCTTGCCGGTCGTCGTCGAGAAGCACGTCAAGATCACGATGGCCGACCCCCTCGGCGCTGTGCCGCGCTCGGCGCCGCTGATCATCTGGTGCGACCCGACCGAGCTCCCCTGGAGCGCCGAGGAGCGCGAAGCCCTCGCCTCGGACGCGGCGATGCGCCGTCTGCTCGCGCCGTTCCCGGCCGGCGTGCATGGCCGGCCGATCGGGTCCGGCGACCAGGTCTTCATGTACTGGACGTACGATTGCCCGCAGGCGGATCACCCGACCTTCCCGCTGAGCTGGGATCCGCATCTGCCCGAGATCACGCTGCGCGGCATGTCGGTGCTGGTGCCCGGCCTCGCCGCGTATCTCGACCCGATGCCGAAGCCCTATGTCGACGGCGGCTACTACACGAAGACGCCGGAAAACCGGCCGCTGATCGGCCCGTTGCCGGTGCCCGGCGCCTTCGTCTCGTCGGCCTATTCGGGTTTCGGCATCATGTCGTCGTGCGCCGGCGGCGAGCTCGTCGCACGGCACGTGACCGGCGGGACGCTGCCGAGCTACGCGGCCGCCCTGAGCCCGAGCCGCTACGAGGACCCCGCGTACCGCAAGCTTCTCGAGACCTGGGATTCATCCGGGCAGCTTTGAGCGAACGGCCGTCCCTGCACGGCATGGTCGCTGCTCGGCGAACGGTCGCGTCGGCTGCTCGCCCGCGCCAACGAAGCGTGCGGAAGACGCGCATGCGACCCGCGCGATGCAGGTCTCCTCGACCGTCGATTCGGCGGATTGTCGCCGATCACGCCTTGGTCGAAGCAAAGCGCCGCGGCCTCCCCGGAGCGGCTCTCTAGGACGGCGGACCCGGCGGCCAAGCCTCGTGCCGCGGAAGCGCATCCGTGATCTCGTGCCACACCGCCTTCGAGCCCACGAAGATGTGCTCTCGCGGCCGATCGCCGGGATCACCGTCGATGCTTCCAACCACCACTTCACCGACCGTGCCGGCGTGCGCGCTCGCCAACGGCGACCCGCATGTGCCGCAGAAACATCGTGTCCGCCCAGGCGAGGACTCGTAGTGCCGGACGTGGCTCTCGCCCTTGAGCCACCGGAACCGACCGGCCTTGATGATGCCCCAGGTCGCGAATGCGGCGCCGTGGGCCTTCCTGCAGATGGAGCAATGACAGTTGCCGATGAACTCGAGCGGTGCCGCGACCTCGTAGGTGACGGCTCCACACAGGCAGCTTCCATTCACCGTCATTTGCGGCCCTCGGCGAGGTTCTCTCGAACGCCAAGCTACTCGTCGATGCCACCCGGGACAACGAGCGCAAGTCCCTTCTCCACTGATGTTCCCGGGCTTCGCTTCGACGCGCCGCTACGCGCGCGTCGTCTCGAGAACCGCTGCCGTGTCGAGAAACTCGCGGAAGGCGATCGCCTTGCCGCGTCGGAGACGCCACAGCTTCATGATCGGCGTGTCGAGCCGCTTCCGGAGGCGCTCGCTCTGACGAGGGCTGCAAGCGGGCGCCGACCCTCAGGCACCTGCGCCGTCGTGCGGGCTCAAAGCACTCCTCCGGAACGGCAATGCATCCGCGACCGCACGGGCTTCGGGTATCACCGGTCGGGACGATGCGCGCGCAGGAACGAGCGGATCTGGCGGACCGCCAGCGGGATGCGGGCCTTGGGCTCCTTCCACGGGAACATGCTGACTTCCGACCTCGGCGCAAGCATCGCCGCCTCCATCGCCACGGCATAGGGATGCGCCGGCACGTCGTCCGGCAGGATCAGCACCGGCGTCCGGCAGTTGCGCACGAAGT
Organism: Alphaproteobacteria bacterium; assembly: GCA_016793165.1. Taxonomy (GTDB): domain Bacteria; phylum Pseudomonadota; class Alphaproteobacteria; order CACIAM-22H2; family CACIAM-22H2; genus CAIOSQ01. The sequence goes on from JAEULA010000068.1 coordinate 24,938, forward strand.
CGCGCGTCACGGTGAACACGAAGTCCGGATCCGTGCGGTACATCCGGGTCACGAACTTCTCGACCGTCGCCATGCCGACGGCCGGCCACCGCGCGGCGTATGCCGGGCCCCAGCCCTTCATGTTGTTGTCGAAAAACAGGTCGCGCAGCTCCGGACGCGAGCCGCTGGGCTGCGCCAGCACGCCGGCGACGACGCGATCGGAGGCCCGCTTCAGCATGTTCCAGATGAAGGGGCCGCCGATGCAGAAGCCCAGCACCATGAACCGTTCGATGCCGAGATGATCCATCAGGCCGAGATGGTCGTCGGTGAATCCATCCCACGGCCGCTCGACCTCGAGCGGACCGCTCGATTGCCCGCCGTTGGCGGTGCGAAGATCCGATGCGATGCAGCGGTACTCGCCCTTGAACTCCGCGAAGGGGTCGAACGGGTGGCTGCCGTCCGTCAGACCCGCGATCGTCGAGTTCAGCCCGCCGCCGGGAATGATCAGCAAGGGGAACCCGTCGCCGGCTTCCTCGAAATGAATGCGAACTGCGCCTCTCTCGTAGAACGGCATGACGGCTCCCTGATGATCGAATGGGCCGGTCGCGGCATGACCGGGATGACGACTTCGTCGACGCGGGTCGCTCCGGGAACGAACCGTATCGCCCGTGCTTGCATGGAATCCTAGGCCCGGGGGCCCCGGACCGTCTGCTCACGACCTCGGGATCAGCAGGATCTCCAGGGATTTGGCCTTGCCGCGGCGTTCCACCGCCTTGCGCTCGGCGTCGCCCGGTGCTGAAGGATGGCGGGTCGCGGTCGGACGCAGGCCTGCCCCGGATGCGCACCGTCGGGCCAGGCTCTCCCGATGAACCTGGACTTCAAGCTCGTCCGCCCCGAGATGAAGAACGGTCGAGCCGTCGGCGAGCCCGCGTCGTATCGAGAAGGAGCATCATCCGATGACGATCCCTCTTTTCAGGCGAAGCATCCTCTCCGCGCTCGCAGCGATGCCCCTCGGGCTCTTCCATCCCGCGGTGCGGGCGCAGGACCGACTCCCGCTGCTGACCGTGTGGCGCGACCCGAACTGCGGCTGCTGCAGCGGATGGCTGGCGCACATGCGCGCGGCCGGCTTCCAGGTCCGCGACAACGTCGTCGCCTCGCCCGCGCCGGCGCGGCGGATGCTCGGCATTCCCGACGATCTCATGTCCTGTCATGCGGCGCAGGTCGGCGGCTTCGCGCTCGAGGGGCATGTGCCGGCCTTGGCGGTGAAGCGGCTGCTCGAAGAGCGGCCGGCCGCGGTGCGGGGAATCGCAGTGCCCGGCATGCCGATCGGCTCTCCCGGCATGGAGGTGTCCGGCCAGGTGCCCGACGTCTACGACGTCATCGCCTTCGAACACGGCCGGGGGCGATCCGTCTTCATGCGATTCCGCGGCGGCGAGCCATTGTGAGTTCGCACAAGGCCAGGAACGCTCCGGGCTTGATCGTCCCCGGAGTCGGCACCGCGGAGCCTCCGCCCTTCACGAGCTGCTCGTGTCGACGGTCGACTCGAAGCGCGATGTCGTGAACCGCGCCGCGATCGAGCGCGAAGATGTGATCGCCAGCGCACGCATCCGAGCCCAGGGCGCGGTGACGTTCGAGCGCCGCGTCTTGCCGTGGCCGCCTGACGGCTGCGGGCGCGAATCGCAACTGGCGTGACGGGAGATGTTCCCGACCGAGATCCGACCGGGGGATCTCCCGGCATCTAGCTGCCCGCGAAGGCGCGCTTCAGCGCGGCGTCGTCGAGCTTCACCATGGCAGTCATCGCCTCCATCGCGCGCCGCGCACCCGCGCGATCGGCATCGCGCAGCATCCCGAACATCGCCTCGGGCACGATCTGCCACGACACGCCGAAGCGGTCCTTGAGCCAGCCGCACTGGA
>JAEULA010000097.1 GCA_016793165.1 Alphaproteobacteria bacterium
GTGCCGCCGCGCGCCGCGGTTCCGGTGTTCTGGGGCATGGCGCGCCGCTGACGCGCGGGACGGCGGGCGACGACGCGTCGATGTACCGCATCGGCATCGATATCGGCGGCACCTTCACCGACTTCACGGTGTTCGATCGTGACGGCGCGACTCTGGCGGTCGAGAAGTGCCTGACGACCCCGGCGGCGCCGGAACAGGCGGTGATGGCGGGGCTTGAACGCCTGCTTGCGCGCTTTCCTGCACTCGCGCGCGGCTGCGAGCGGCTCAACCATGCGACCACGCTGGTGACCAACGCGATCCTCGAGCGCAAGGGCGCGCGGACCGCGCTGGTCACGACGAGCGGCTTCCGCGACGTCCTCGAGACCCGCAACGAGTACCGCTACGACGTCTACGACCTGTTCATCCGGTTTCCGCCACCGGTCGTGCCGCGACATCTGCGCCACGGCGTGCCCGAGCGCCTCCATCACGACGGGTCGGTGCGCATCCCTCTCGACGAGGCGCGGCTGCGCGACGTCGCGCGCGCGCTTGCGGCGACGGGGATCGAGGCGGTGGCGGTCTGCTTCCTGCACTCGTATCGCGACCCGGTCCACGAGCGCCGCGCGGCCGAGATCCTGGCCACGGAGCTGCCCGGCGTCGCGCTTTCCGTCTCCGCGGACGTCGACCCCGAGCCGCGCGAATACGAGCGCATGTCGACCACGGTGCTCGACGCCTATGTGAAGCCGACGGTGGATCGCTACCTGGCGAACCTGGCGGCAGCGCTCGCCGATCGCGGCTACGCGACGGGCCTCGAGATCATGCTGTCGAACGGCGGCAGCACGACCGCCGCGAATGCCCGGCGCTATCCGATCCAGATGATCGAGTCCGGGCCGGCGGCGGGCGTCGAGGCCGCGCTATGGACCTGCCGCCGCCTCGGTATCGCCGACGCGCTGTCCTTCGACATGGGCGGCACGACGGCGAAGCTGTGCGTGATCCGCGGCGGAACGGCGGAGCGCTCGCGCCGCTTCGAGGCCGGTCGCGAGCACCGCTTCGTCGCCGGCAGCGGCCTGCCCGTCGCCGTGCCGGTCTACGATCTCGTCGAGATCGGCGCGGGCGGCGGGTCGATCGCGCGTGTCGACCGCCTCGGCCTGCTCGCCGTGGGCCCGGACAGCGCCGGCGCCGAGCCCGGCCCGGCTTGCTACGGGCGCGGCGGCGCCGACCCGACCGTCACCGATGCGGATCTGGTGCTCGGCCACATCGACGCGGCGTGCTTCCTGGGCGGCGCGATGAAGCTCGATGCCGATGCCGCCCGTCGCGCGCTCGAGCGGAGCATCGGCGGGCCGCTCGGCCTCGACGCCGCCGCCGCGGCGCATGGCGTCCACGACGTCGTCAACGAGACGATGGCCTCGGCCGCGCGCCTGCACATCGCCGAGAAAGGCTGCGATCCGGCGCGGCTCACCGTGATCGCGTTCGGCGGCGCCGGCCCGATCCATGCGCTCGCGCTGGCGCGCAAGCTCGGCTGCCCGCGCGTGCTGCTGCCGCCGCATGCGGGCGTGATGTCGTCCTTCGGGCTTCTGACCGCGCCGCCCGCATTCGAGCGGATGGCGACGATCAAGCGCCTCCTGCACGACATCGCCCCGTCGGAGCTGCACGCCGTGCTCGACGCGCTGCGCCGCGCCGTCCTCGACGTCCTCGGCGACGCGGCCGGCGTCGCGTTCCAGGCGGTGGCCGAGATGTGGCATCGCGGCCAGGAGTTCCCGATCGAGGTCCCGTTCACGACGGCGGATGTCGACACGGCATGGAATGCCGTGATGCGCGCGCGCTTCGACGCGCGTTATCGCGAGCTCTACGGCCGCATCGACGACCAGGCACCGGTCGAGGTATCGGCTCTCCGCCTCGTGGGTTCGCGTCCGGACCAGTCGGTGGCGGCGGTCGATGCCGCCGGCGACGACGATTTTCCGCTTCCTGCCGACCGTCGCGTCTACGATGCCGTCCGGCGGCGCTTCGCGACGATCCCGGTGCTGCGCCGCGCATCGCTGCCGCTCGGCCGGCCGGTCTCCGGGCCGGTGGCGATCCAGGATCGCGAGACCGGCGTGGTGCTCGGCCCGCACGACGTCGCGACCCGCGACGCGTCCGGCGCGGTGCTCGTCGAGCTGCGCGCGGAGGCGTCATGAGCATGGCGCCCGGTCTCGGCCCGATCCTGACGAAGATCCTGTGGACCCGTCTCGTCTCGATCGTCGACGAGGCGGCGACCGGCCTGGTGCGCACGGCCTACTCGATGGTCGTGCGCGACTTCCACGACTACTGCGTCGCGATCTTCGATGCGCGCGGCAACATGCTGGTGCACTCGACGAAGAGCACGCCGGGCTTCATCGGGATCATGCCTCCGGTCATGCGCAACTTCCTGGCGGCGCATCCGCCGGAGACGCTGCGCGATGGCGACGTCCTCGTCACCAACGATCCCTGGCTGGCGACCAGCCACCTGCTCGACATCTCGGTCGCGGCGCCGATCTTCGACGCCGGCCGGATCGTCGGCTTCGCGGTGTGCGTCGTGCACCATCTGGACATCGGCGGCCGGATGGCGTCGATCGACTCGCGGGACATGTACGAGGAAGGGCTGAAGATCCCGATCCTAAAGCTCTACGAGGCCGGTCGGCGGAACGACACCGTCTTCGCCTTCCTCGCAGCGAACGTTCGGTCCGCGGACCGCGTGCAGGGCGACCTGCGCTCGCAGGTCATCGCCACGAATGTCTGCGCGGCGGGGATCCGAAGGATGATCGGCGAGTACGGCTTCGCCGACCTCGACGCCCTCGGCGACGCCATCATGGGACTTGCCGAGCACAGTCTGCGCCGTCGCATCGCGACGCTGCCGGACGGCATCTACCGTCACGCGCTGCGCTTGCCGCCGGTCGGGGCGCGGCAGGTGTCGATCGAGCTGACCCTCGCGCTCGAGGTGCGCGGCGACTCCCTGATCTTCGACTACACGGGCTCGAGTCCCGAGGTCGAGGCGGCGGTCAATGTCGCGCTGCCGATGACGGTGTCCTACTCGGTCTATCCGGCCAAGGTCGCCCTCGATCCGACGGTGCCGCACAACCACGGCTGCCTGCGGCCGATCACCGTGATCGCGCCACCCGGATCGGTGCTCAACTGCCAGCCGCCGGCGCCCACCTGGGGACGAAGCGTTGTCTCCCACGCGTTGCCCGAGCTGGTGTTCGGCGCCCTCGTCGACGCGCTGCCCGAGCGCACGATCGCGGCCTGCGGCTCGACGCCGCTCACGCTGATGACGTTCTCGGGCCGTCGGCGCGCCGGCGAACGCTTCCTCGCCGTGGCTTCGCATGTCGGCGGCTTCGGCGGGGGCGCGTCGCAGGACGGCGCTCCGTGCCTGCCGTTCCCCAACAACACCGCGGTCATCCCGGTCGAGGTGATCGAGAACGAGACCGGCCTCGTCTACGAGCGCAAGGAGCTGGCGCCCGACACCGGCGGGCCGGGGCGCCGGCGCGGCGGCGTGGGCGAGGACATGGTCCTGTGCGTGCCGACCGGCGACCAGGCGCCGCCCGAGCCCGTCACGGCCTCCATCCGCGGCTGGGATCGCAGGCCGGACTCGGCCTTCCCTGTCGTGGGCTTGCGCGGCGGGCTCGCCGGGCGGGGCGGAGGGCTCCGGATCAATGGCGAGCCCCGGCCGCACAACCAGATCCATCGCCTCGTGCCGGGCGACGTCGTGGAGTTGAGCATGCCGGGCGGCGGCGGCTTCGGCGATCCCCTCGAGCGCGAAGCCGATCGCGTGCGCGCCGACGTCGTCGCCGGCCTGGTGTCGCGCGCGGCCGCGGCCGAGGACTACGGGGTCGTGCTGCGCGATCCCGCGCTGGAGATCGACGCCGAGGCGACGGCGCGCTTGCGGGCGGCGAAGCGGGCCGGACGCGGAGGCTCGTAAGCGGCCGCCATGCTCGCCTTCGTCATTCATCGCATCCTCGCAGCCGTACCGGTGCTCGCCTTCGTGGCGCTGCTCGTCTTCCTGATGCTGCGGCTGGCGCCCGGCGACCCGGCTGCGGTGATGGCCGGCGATGCCGCGACGGCGGAGGACATCGCCAAGATCAGGGCCGGCCTCGGCCTCGACCAGCCGCTGGCGACGCAGCTGCGGATCTGGATCGAGCGGCTCCTGCACGGGGATCTCGGCGAAAGCTTCTACTTCAAGCGTCCGGTCGCGGCGCTGATCGCCCAGCGGCTCGAGCCGACACTTGCGCTCGCCGCGTGCTCGACGGTGCTCGCGGTCGCGCTCGCGATCCCGCTGGGCGTCCTCGCCGCGCATCGCCACGACACGCTGGTCGACCGCGCGGTGATGCTGTTCTCGGTGCTCGGCTTCTCCTTGCCGGTCTTCGTGATCGGGTACCTTCTGATCTACCTGCTCGCGGCCGAGCTCGGCTGGTTCCCGGTCCAGGGATACGCCCGGATCGCGGACGGCCTGGGCGGCTTCGCGCATCGCCTGGCGCTGCCGAGCGCGACTCTCGCCATCGCCTATGTGGCGCTCATCGCGCGCATGACCCGCGCCAGCATGCTCGAGGTGCTCGGCGAGGACTACATCCGCACGGCGCGTGCGAAGGGGGCGACGAGCTTCGCCGTGCTCGTCCACCACGCGCTGCGCAATGCGGCGATCCCGATCCTTACCGTGATCGGGATCGGCGTCGCGCTGCTGATCAGCGGTGCGGTCGTCACCGAGACCGTGTTCGGCATCCCGGGGCTGGGGCGGCTGACCGTCGAGGCGGTGCTCAGCCGAGATTTCCCGACGGTGCAGGCGCTGATCCTGCTGTTCTCCGCGGCATACGTCGCGATCAACCTTGCGATCGACATCGCCTACGGCCTGCTCGATCCGAGGATCCGCTATTGATCGCCGGAGCGAACGCGGCACGGCGGCGGTTCGCGCGAAACGCCTCGACGCTGCTCGGGGGCGCCGTGCTGCTCGTCGTCGTCGTCGTGTCGCTGCTGGCGCCGTGGCTGGGGACGATCGATCCGGCGCGCATCGAGCCGTCGATGCGCAATCGCAAGCCGGGCACCGAGGTCGTCCTGCGCGGCGACGACGGCACGCGGACGCGGCGGACGGCGACGTTCGGCACCGATCCGGTCGGGCGCGACATCTATAGCCGCGTGCTTTACGGCGCTCGCGTGTCGCTCCTCGTCGGCGCCGCGGTGGCGCTGCTGAGCGCGATCGGCGGCCTCGCGGTCGGGGTCGCCGCGGGCTATTTCCGCGGCATCGACCTGGTGCTCATGCGGCTTATGGACGGACTGATGGCGATTCCCGGGATCATGTTCGCAATCGGCCTCGTCGCCGTGATGGGCCCGGGCATCGCGACGGTCATCGCCGCCATCACCATCACCGACGTCCCGCGGGTCGCGCGGCTCGTGCGTTCGGTGGTCCTCTCTGCGCGCGAGGCGGCCTATGTCGAGGCGGCGGTGTCCGTCGGGACCCCGACGCTTCGCCTGCTGCGGCGCCACATCCTGCCGACGACGGTCGCGCCCCTGCTGGTGCAGGCGACGTTCATCTGCGCGTCGGCGATGCTGGTCGAGGCCACGCTGTCGTTCCTCGGCATCGGGATCGATCCGGAGGTCCCGAGCTGGGGAAACATCATGGCGGAGGGACGCCCGCAATTCCTCGTGCAGCCGCACAACATCGCCTTTCCGGCGGCGGCGCTCGCCACGACGGTGCTGGCCGTCAACATGCTCGGGGACGGACTGCGCGACCTGCTCGATCCGCGGCTGGCGCGCCGGCTGTGACGTCGGCAGGACGGCGAGGGTGGCGACGACGGATCGCGGCACGCTGCGGCGACGGGCGTGCCGCCGGCGACGCCGCCGTGGCGTCGGCGGCCTTCGAGGCGTCCGGCTTCCGGCCGGACCGGCTCTCCACCGCTGGAGCCGGAATGCCTGACCCGCCGCACGGGCATTGCATGCGGACCCGGCCAGTCTCTAGGGTTTCTTCGACGGCGCCGCGCGGGCGCGGGGGAGGCGGGCAGGACGGGAGATCGCTTCTCCGGCGGCTGTCGCAACCGGCGAAGCTGCGCCTTGCGCCCCGGCCCGATCGGCGCGACGGGGCCGGCCCGCCGAGCCGATGCCGGCGGCAGCGCATCGACGAATGACCGGCGGCGCATGACGCGCGTGCCCGGACTGGACTCCAACCAGAAGGAAGCGACGATGATCAGGAAAGGCAATTCGGCGAGCAGCCGCGACGTGGCGACGGTGCTGCACCCGCAGACCAACTTCCGCGCCCATGAGCAGAATGGCGCCTTCGTCGTGTCGCATGGCGAGGGCGTCCGCATCTTCGACGAGAACGGCAAGGACTACATCGAGGGCATGGCCGGGCTGTGGTGCGCCTCGCTCGGCTTCAGCGAGAAGCGCCTCGCCGAGGCGGCGATGCGGCAGATGACGAAGCTGCCCTATTACCACATCTACAATTCGAAATCGCACGACCCCGCGATCGAGCTGGCCGAGCGCGTCCTGGCGCTCACGCCGGTGCCGATGTCCAAGGTGTTCTTCGCCAATTCGGGATCGGAGGCGAACGACACGGTCGTGCGCCTCGTCTGGTACTACAACAACGCGCTCGGCCGCCCGAAGAAGAAGAAGTTCGTGTCGCGCCAGAAGGCGTTCCACGGCTCGACGCTGGTGTCGGGGAGCCTGACCGGCCTGCCGCACCTGCACCGCGACTTCGACCTGCCGCTCGGCGGCGTCGTTCACACCGACTGCCCGCATCACTACCGCTTCGCCAAGCCGGGCGAGAGCGAAGAGGATTTCGCGACGCGCCTCGCCGAAAACCTCGAGAAGCTGATCATCGCCGAGGGCGGGGCCGAGACCTGCGCGGCCTTCATCGCCGAGCCGGTGATGGGCGCCGGCGGCGTCATCGTTCCGCCGCGCACCTATTTCGAGAAGATCCAGGCGGTGCTCAGGAAGTACGACATGCTGATGGTCGCCGACGAGGTGATCTGCGGCTTCGGGCGCACCGGCAACATGTTCGGGTCCGAGACCTTCAACATCAAGCCGGACATCATGGTCGTGGCCAAGGCGCTGTCGTCGGCCTATCTGCCGATCTCGGGCGTCATCCTCTCCGACCCGATCTACCAGGTCCTCGCCGACAACTCGTCGCGCGTCGGCATGTTCGGCCACGGCTTCACCTACTCGGCGCATCCCGTCGCCGCCGCGGTCGCCGTCGAGACGCTGCGCATCTACGAGGAGCGGGACATCATCTCGCATATCCGCAGGGTCGGCCCGAAGCTGCAGGCCGGACTGCGGAGCTTCGCCGACCACCCGCTCGTCGGCGAGGTGCGCGGCGTCGGCCTCGTCGGGGCGATCGAGGTCGTCGCCGACAAGGCGACCAAGGCGCCCTTCGCGCCCGAGCAGAAAGTCGGTCCGACTCTCGCCAAGGCGGCCGAGGAGGAAGGGCTCGTCCTGCGCGCCATGGGCGACTCCCTCGGCTTCTCGCCGCCGCTGATCATCTCGGAGGACGAGGTCGACGAGCTGCTGTCGCGCTTCGGTCGCGCGCTCGACCGCGTCGGCCGGCAGATGGGCCGCACCCGGCTGAAGCCCGCCGCCTGACGCGCGCCGTCCGGCCCGGGATTCGGCCGGACGCGACTTCGTGGAACGGGAAGGCCGCGGTCCCGGCGGGAATCGGGACCGCGGCCTTCTTCTTTTCGGTCCCGTACATCTCAGGCTCCGGGCCACCCGCGCCGCGGTCGGCTCGCGGGTCGCGGGTCCCGGTTCGGGGACGCCGGGCGCGGGGAGCGGACTCTCGGCCCGGCGCGTCAGCGCGGCGCGGGCTTCGCCTGCATCGCCATCGTCCACTCGTCGGCGCGCGGCGCGTAGACGACGTGCTTGCGCGTCGCGATCGCGGTCATCTGGGTGTGCAGCGGGACGATCGCCTGGTCCTCGATCGCGGCGCGCATGGCTGCCTGCATCAGCCCCTCGCGCGCCTTGAGGTCCATCGCCGTCGTCGCCGCCTCGATGCGGCGATCGACATCGGGCGAGGCGTAGCCGCCGTAGTTGTAGGTGCCGTAACCGCGCGGCAGGTCGACGGAGTGCAGCAGGCCCGCCAGGGCGCCCGAGGAATCGCCGGTCGAGGAGCTGCCCCAGCCCATCAGCAGGATGGGGAACTCGGCCTTGCCCGCCTGTGCGCGGCTGAAGAACACGTTCGAGGGATAGGTCTCGACCTTCATCGCCAGCCCGATGCGCGCCCACATCTGGGCGAGCGCCTGGCAGATCGCGGCGTCGTTGACGTAGCGGTCGTTGGTGCAAGCGACGGTGGCGCCGAAGCCGTCGGGATATCCCGCCTCGGCGAGCAACGCGCGCGCCGCGGCCACGTCGAAGGCCGGCACGGCGATGCCGGGATCGAAGCCGAAGAACCCCTGCGGCACGAGCTGGCTCGCCGGGGCGGCGAAGCCCTCCATGACGCGCTCGACCATGCCGTCGCGGTTGACGGCCATCGACAGCGCGCGCCGCACGCGAACGTCGCGCAGCGGATTGCGGCCGAGCGGTTCGCCCGACTTGGTCGTGAAGCCGGCAAGCGTCTCGGGCGCCACGTTGGGCACGGCGTAGATCACGCGATCCGAGGCGCGCGCGAACAGCGAGGTGCGCGCGTCGGTCTTGAGGCGCGGCAGCTCGGTGGTCGGCACGTAGTCGATCATGTCGACGTCGCCCGCGAGCAGGGCGGCCACGCGCGCCGCGGCGTTGGGGATGATGCGGAAAGTGACGCGCTCCCAGGCCGGCGCCGGCCCGCGATGATCGGGGCTGCGCTGCAGCTCGACGCGCTCGCCGGGCACGAAGCGGACGAAGCGGTACGGACCGGTGCCGATCGCCGCCTTGCCGGAGTTGAAGTCGGCGGCGCCCGCGCCGGCCGCCGCCTTGTGCGAGACCACCGACATGATCGTCAGCTGGTTGGGCAGGATCGGATTGGGCCGATCGGTGCGGAAGACGATCGTGTAGGGGTCCGGCGCCTCGGTCGCGACCACCGAGCGCAGCGCGCCGGCGTAAGAGCTCGGGTTGTTCGGGATCGACGGCACGCGCTTGACCGTGAACAGCACGTCCTCGGCGGTGAACTCCTGGCCGTCGTGGAACTTCACGCCGCGGCGCAGCTTGAACTCCCAGGTCTTGTCGTCGATTGCGCGCCAGCTCTCGGCGAGGCCGGGGACCGGCTGCGAGTTCTCGTCGCGCGCCACCAACGGCTCGTAGATGTGCTGCGCGTAGGCCATGTTGGTCGACAGGTAGAGGAAGTGCGGATCGATCGACGGGTCGAACCGCGCGCCGACGGTGAGGTCGGCCGCACGCGCCGTCATCGACAGGACCAGCGCGGCCGC
>JAEULA010000111.1 GCA_016793165.1 Alphaproteobacteria bacterium
GAGATGGTGATGCCTGGCGACAACATCGCCATGGAGGTCCACCTGATCGCGCCGATCGCGATGGACGAGGGGCTTCGCTTCGCCATCCGCGAGGGCGGCCGCACCGTCGGCGCCGGCGTCGTCGCGAAGATCATCGAGTAGTGGACATGTGCTGCATGCCCTGTCGCGCGCCGGGATCCGGCGTCGCCGCAGGGCGCGCGGCGGAGAAGAGATGATGGTCAATCAGAACATCAGAATCCGGCTGAAGGCGTTCGATCACCGCGTTCTCGATCAGTCGACGAGCGAGATCGTCAGCACCGCGAAGCGGACGGGCGCGCAGGTGCGCGGCCCGATCCCGCTGCCGACGCGCATCGAGCGGTTCACCGTCAACCGCAGCCCGCACATCGACAAGAAGAGCCGGGAGCAGTTCGAGATCCGGACTCACCGCCGACTCCTCGACATCGTCGACCCGACGCCGCAGACCGTGGACGCGCTCATGAAGCTCGACCTCGCGGCTGGCGTCGACGTCGAGATCAAGCTCTGAGGAGCTGGACATGGCCAAGCGCACCGGAATCATCGCGCGCAAGCTCGGCATGACGCGTATGTTCGCCGAGGACGGCAGCCACGTGCCGGTGACGGTCCTGCAGATCGACCAGTGCCAGGTCGTCGCGGTCCGCACGAAGGAGAAGGACGGGTACACGGCGGTCCAGCTCGGCAGCGGCAAGGTGAAGGTCAAGAACCTCACCAAGGCCGTTCGCGGCCACTACGCCAAGGCGAAGGTCGAGCCGAAGCGCCGCCTCGTCGAGTTCCGCGTCAGCGACGACGCGGTGCTGGACGTGGGCGCCGAGCTGGCGGCCACGCACTTCGTGCCGGGCCAGTTCGTCGACGTCGCCGGCATCTCGATCGGCAAGGGCTTCGCCGGCGCGATGCGGCGCTGGAACTTCCGCGGCCTCGAGGCCTCGCACGGCGTCTCGATCAGCCATCGCTCGCACGGTTCGACCGGCGGGCGCCAGGATCCGGGCCGCACCTTCAAGAACAAGAAGATGGCGGGTCATTGGGGCGTCGATCGCGTGACGGTGCAGAACCTGAAGATCGTCGCGACCGATGCGGACAAGGGCCTGCTGATGGTGTCCGGCGCGGTGCCCGGTCCCGAGGGCGGCTGGGTCCAGGTCACGGACGCCGTGAAGCGCAAGCTGCCGAAGGAGGCGCCGCTCCCCGCGGGCCTCAAGCAGGCGGCGGCCTGAGGCGAGGAACAACGATGAAAGTCTCGGTCAAGACACTCGACAACGCGGCCGCCGGCGAGATCGACCTCGCCGACGCCGTCTTCGGATGCCCGGCGCGCGCCGACATCCTCGCGCGCATGGTGCGCTGGCAGCTGGCCAAGCGGCAGCAGGGCACGCACGACACCAAGGAGATCGGCGAGATCTCGGGTGGCGGGCGCAAGCCCCGTCCGCAGAAGGGCGGCGGCACGTCCCGACACGGCTCGACCCGCAGCCCGCAGTGGCGCAAGGGCGCCGTGATCTTCGGGCCGACGCCGCGCAGCCACGCGATCGACCTGCCGAAGAAGGTCCGCAAGCTGGCCCTGCGCACGGCCCTCTCGACGAAGCTCGCCGAGGGCAAGCTGGTGGTCCTCGATCAGGCGGCGATGCAGCAGCCGAAGACGAAGGACGTGGCGAAGCGCTTCAAGGCGCTCGGCCTGTCCTCGGCCCTGATCATCGACGGCGAGGCGGTCGACGCGAATTTTGCGAAGGCGGCCCGCAATCTGCCGGGCATCGACGTCCTGCCGCAGCAGGGCGCCAACGTCTACGACATCCTCCGACGCGACACGCTCGTTTTGACGCGCGCCGCGGTGGAGAAGCTGGAGGCTCGCCTGAAATGAGCGCGAAGAAGAAGGCGCTGTCGAAGGAGCGGCTCTACCGCGTGCTCCTTGCGCCCGTGATCACCGAAAAGGCGACCATGGGCTCGCAGTTCAACCAGGTGACCTTCAAGGTCGACCCGGCGGCAACGAAGCCCGAGATCAAGGCCGCCGTCGAAGGTCTCTTCAACGTCAAGGTCAGGGCCGTCAACACGGTCGTGGTCAAGGGCAAGACCAAGCGGTTCCGCGGCGTTCCCGGTCGCCGGCCGGATTGGAAGAAGGCGATCGTCCGACTCGCCGACGGCCAGACCATCGACGTGACGACCGGCATCTGAGCGGAGAGGCGAGAGCAATGGCACTCAGATCCTTCAAGCCGGTCACGCCGAGCTCGCGCGAGCTGGTCCTCATCGACCGCAGCGAGCTCTGGAAGGGCCGTCCCCACAAGGGCCTCGTGGAAGGGCAGAACTCCACGGGCGGGCGCAACGCGCACGGCCACGTGACGGTCCGCCACAAGGGCGGCGGTCACAAGAAACTGCACCGGATCGTCGACTTCAAGCGTCGCAAGTTCGACGTCGAGGGCACGGTCGAGCGGCTCGAATACGATCCGAACCGCACCGCGTTCCTGGCGCTGGTGAAGTACACGGACGGCGAGTTCGCCTACATCCTCGCGCCGCAGCGTCTCGCGGTCGGCGACAAGGTCATGGCTGCCGAGCGCGCGGACATCAAGCCGGGCAACGCGCTGCCGATCCGCAACATCCCGGTCGGCACGATCATCCACAATGTCGAGCTGAAGCCCGGCAAGGGCGGGCAGATGGCGCGCTCGGCCGGCACCTACGTCCAGCTCGTCGGCAAGGACCAGGGCTTCGCGCTCCTGCGCCTGTCCTCGGGCGAGACGCGCCGCGTGATGGCCGAGTGCCTGGCGACGATCGGCGCGGTGTCCAACCCGGACCACCAGAACCAGAACATCGGCAAGGCGGGCCGCACCCGCTGGAAGGGCGTCCGACCGACCGTTCGCGGCATCGCGATGAACCCCGTCGACCACCCGCATGGCGGTGGCGAGGGGCGCACCAAGGGCGGCCGCCACCCGGTGAGCCCATGGGGCACGCCGACCAAGGGCTACAAGACGCGCAAGAACAAGCGGACCGATCATCTGATCGTCCGCCGCCGCAACGCGAAGTAAGGGGACCACGATGGGTCGCTCAGTATGGAAGGGTCCGTTCTTCGACGGGTATCTCGTCAAGAAGGCGGACAAGGCTCGCAGCTCCGGTCGGAACGAGATCATCAAGATCTGGTCGCGCCGCTCGACGATCATGCCCGACTTCATCGGCCTGACCTTCGGCGTCTACAACGGCCACAAGTTCATGCCGGTGCTCGTCACTGAGAACATGGTCGGACACAAGTTCGGCGAGTTTTCGCCGACCCGCCAGTTCCATGGCCACACGGCTAGCTCCGCGGGCGACAAGACCGCCAAGAAGGCGGGGTGAGTCATGGGTAAGGCTGCTCGCCCGCGCGCATTGAAGGAGAACGAGGCTCGTGCCATCGCGCGCACGATCCGCGTTAGCCCGCGCAAACTGAATCTCGTCGCGGAGCTGATCCGCGGCAAGACGGCGTCGACGGCGCTGGCCGAACTCACCTTCTCCAAGCGCCGCATCGCGCTGACGGTGAAAAAGGTCCTGCAGGCTGCCATCGCCAACGCCGAGAACAATCACCAGCTCGACGTCGACCGGCTCTTCGTCGCCGAGGCCCATGTGGGCAAGTCGCTGCAGATGAAGCGCTTCCACCCGCGTGGTCGTGGGCGTGCGGCGCCGGTCGTCAAGTCGTTCAGCCATCTCACGGTCGTCGTTCGCGAGAAGGCCGAAGTGTCCGCCAAGGAGTCTGCCTGATGGGTCAGAAAATCAATCCGATCGGTCTCCGACTGGGCATCAATCGGACCTGGGACTCACGGTGGTTCGCCGACGACGATTACGCGAGGCTTCTGCACGACGATCTGGCCCTCAAGAAGTATCTGAACGAGCGGTT
>JAEULA010000029.1 GCA_016793165.1 Alphaproteobacteria bacterium
GCAGCGTGCTGGCGGGAGAGCTCGCGCAGGCAGGCGTCGCGGCCGGGCGCGAAATCCTGCGCGATCCACCAATCCTCGACCGTCTCGAGCAGCGCGCCGACCCGCGGGCCCGGCACCACGCCGAGCGCCAGCACGTCGGCACCGGACAACGGGAAGGCCGGCGCCGTCCACTCCGCGACGGCCGCGAGCGCAGGCGCCAGCGCCTCGCGCGCCGCACCGCGCGCGACGGCCAGCAGCACGCGGTCGCGCACGGCCTCCGCGCCGTCGGCATGCAGCGCGCGGCGCAGCGACGTGCGGTCCAACGCCTGCGCGCCGGCCATCAGCAGCAGACGGGCGCCTTGGCGGCCTGAGAGGCGCAGGCGCTCGATCGCGGTCTCGATCGCGGTGCGCGACGTGGCCGCCGGCAGCAGGCTCGCGAGGCGACGCAGCGGTTCACCCGCACCGGCGGGCTCCAGCGGGACGAGAGCGGCAAGCACGCCCTCATCGCCCGCCATCGGCAACAGGGCAGCGAGCACGCCGTCCTCGACCATCGCGCGGGTCGCGGGCACCGGATCGTGGGCGGCGAGCAGTTTGAGCAGCTCGGTGCGCACGCGTTCGCCGGAGAGCCGGGCGAGCGCGCCCGAGGCCGCCGCCGCGCGGCAGGCGGCGCGCGCCGGCGCGTCGGGGGCGCCGCGGCCGTAACGGGCGTGGAAGCGGTAGAACCGGAGGACGCGCAGATAGTCCTCAGCGATGCGCCGCGCGGGCTCGCCGACGAAGACCACGCGGCCGGCCTCGAGATCGGCAAGGCCGCCGAAATAGTCGTGCAGCGCGCCGTCCGGAGTCGCCGACAGCGCGTTCATCGTGAAGTCGCGCCGCGCCGCGTCCTCCCGCCAGTCGTCGGTGAAGGCGACCTCGGCGTGACGCCCGTCGGTGGCGACGTCGCGACGCAGCGTCGTGATCTCGTAGCTGCGGTCGTCGACCAACGCGGTGACGGTGCCGTGCTCGATGCCCGTGGGGATGGCGCGCAGCCCGGCGGCGCGCAGCTTGCGCGTCACGACGTCCGGCGGGTCGGGCGTGGCGACGTCGATGTCGCTCGACGCGCGGCCGATCAGCGCGTCGCGCACGCAGCCGCCGACGAAGCGGATCTCGGTGCCGCCGGCGCCGAGGGCGGCGACCAGCCGGCGCGTCGCCGCCGCGGTCATCCAGGTCTGGGGCGCCAGCACCCGCGCGGCGCTCATTGCGGTCCGCTCACTTCGGCTTCGCGGGATCGACGTGGCCGGGCACTACCTTGCCGTCGACGACCTTCGGCGGCACGTAGGTGCCGCGGATGTCGCCGCCGCCGTTGCCGAGGCCGGAGCCGATCACCGCGACGATCGCGAGCGCGATGCCGAGCCCGCCGAGCAGCAACCATGGTGCATTGCGCCAGGTCGCCGTGGCCTCCTCGTTCGCGGCGGCAGCACGGCGGCTCGCCCAGGCGACCCACAGGCCGTAGAGCGCGGTCGGCAACAGCAGCGGAACCACGAACTCGACGAGCAGACGGATCATCGCCGCAGCAGCACTTCGGACAGGTTCACGAGCATGCCCGCTGTGGCGCCCCAAATGACGTATTCGCCGAAGGGAATGGCCCAGAACTCGCGCATGCCGCCCTTGAACTCGCGCGAGCGCCGCTCGCGATTGCGCGGGTCGATGGCGAAGGCCAGCGGAACCTCGAACACCTCGGCGACCTCGAACGGGTCGGGCTTGAGCGACAGCGGACCGGAGACGAGGCCGATCACCGGGGTGACCTCGAAACCGGTGCGCGTGATGTAGGTGTCGAGCTGGCCGATCAGCTCGACCTGGGCGGGCGGCAGCCCGATCTCCTCCTCAGCCTCGCGCAGCGCGCCATGTGCCGGGCTCGGGTCCTCGGGCTCGATGCGTCCACCGGGAAAGCTGATCTGGCCGGCATGCGCCGTGAGATGCGCCGTCCGGCGCGTCAGCAGGATCGTCGTGTCGACCCCGCGCTCGACGAGCGGCACCAGCACCGCGGCCTTCACCAGCGGGCCCGCCGGCTGCAGCGCCGGGTCGGATTCATGGTCGCCGCGCAGGCCGGGCGCCGCGCCGGGCCCGGAGCGCCGCACGCCGATGCTGCCGGACGCCGCGGCAAGCCGGGCCCGCAGATCGGCGGTCGAGAGTCGCGGCGCGGCGGCGTCGAGCGTCATCGATTCAGGCCTCGGGCTCGAGCGGAAAGAACCGGCCCGCACTCCAGACGCCCAGTCGAGCGCGGCCGCCGACCTCGACCTCGGTCGCGCGATCGACGATCTGATAGAAGACCGGGCGCGCCAGCCGGGCCTCGAGTCCGGGCCGCACGACGACGTAGGGGGCCGGCGATTCGATCGTTCCGCGGATCACGATCGGGTGATCGGCGTCGGCGATCACCGACTCGTCGAGGTTGGTGGTGAAGCGCAGCATCTGGTCGCGGCCCTCGCCCGTCACCTCGCACAGCACGGCGACGAACGGCGCATCGTCGACGACGATACGGCCCTGTTCGTATGGGGTCACGAGCCAGAAATCCCCGTCGGGGCGTCGCGTGAGCACGCGGGCGAACAGCACGACAAGCGGTTTGCGGCCGATCGGAGAGCCCTGGTAGTGCCAGGTGCCGTCCCGCGCGATGCGGATCGGAAAATCGCCGCAAATGGGTGCCATCGACGCTAGGCTAGGGCCGGCGGACGCGGTGCCGGGCGTCGCCGACCCGGACGGCGCGGCATTGATCGCCGGCGCTGCGGCCATAGCTGACGCCGACATCGACTGTGGGGATCTATTGATCGCTGTCATAATCGGACACTGATTTGGATAGCGCAGTCATCGATCCCGCTCGGTAGTCTTGTTCCGGAATCCACTCACGAGGAGGCAGCTCCGTGACGGCCGTTGAACCGAAGATCGCGACACCGACCGACGCCGCCTTCAAGTCCGACGATGCGGACCAGATCGTCGACGCCATCGAGCGCCTCGGCGGACGGCTGGCGGAGATCCGGGCCCGCATCGGCCGCGTCATCTTCGGACAGACCGACGTCGTCGAGCATTCTCTTATCACCCTGCTCTCGGGGGGTCACGCCCTGCTGATCGGCGTTCCCGGCCTCGCCAAGACGCGGCTGGTGGAGACCCTCGGCACGGTGCTGGGGCTGGAAGACAAGCGCGTGCAATGCACACCGGATCTCATGCCGGCCGACATCATCGGCTCGGAGGTGCTGGAAGAGGGCGACGGCGGTCGCCGCGCCTTCCGCTTCATCCGCGGACCGGTGTTCAGCCAGCTGCTGATGGCCGACGAGATCAACCGCGCCAGCCCCCGAACACAGTCGGCGCTGCTGCAGGCGATGCAGGAGCGCCGGGTCTCGGTCGGCGGCACCTATCATCCGCTGCCGCAGCCGTTCCATGTCCTGGCGACCCAGAATCCGATCGAGCAGGAGGGCACCTATCCGCTGCCCGAGGCCCAGCTCGACCGCTTCCTGATGCAGGTCGACGTCGGCTACCCGGATATCGACGCCGAGCGGCGCATGCTGATCGCGACCACCGGCGTCGCCGAGGACAAGGCGACACAGGCGATCACCGCGGCCGAGCTCGAGCAGGCGCAGCGGCTCATCCGGCGGGTGCCGGTCGGCGAAAGCGTCGTCGAGGCGATCCTGAGCCTGGTGCGCGCCGGCCGCCCCGAATCGAGCGACCTCGCCGAGGTGCAGAGCCATGTCGTCTGGGGCCCCGGACCGCGCGCCAGCCAGGCGCTGATGCTCGCCACCCGTGCGCGCGCCGTGCTCGACGGCCGGCTTGCGCCGTCGGTCGACGATGTCGTCGCGCTGGCACGCCCCGTGCTCCGGCACCGAATGGCGCTGAGCTTCGCCGCGCGCGCCGACGGCCTCACCGTCGACGGCGTGATCGCGAAGCTGACCGAGCGGCTGAAGTGACGGAGTGCCCGCCGATGCCGCTTCGCGGCGCGGGAGGGATTGAATGAGCTCGACGGTTCCGACGCGCCCGAACTCGATCCGCCAGGCCGCCGCCGAGGCGGTCGCCGGCCGGCTGCCGGCGCTGCAGATCGCCGCCGAGCGTGTCGCGATGACCGTGCTCCAGGGCGTGCATGGCCGCCGCCGCGTCGGCCAAGGCGAGGCGTTCTGGCAGTTCCGGCGCTACGAGCCGGGCGATCCGCTGATCCGGATCGACTGGCGCCAGAGCGCCAAGCGCGACCACGTCTTCGTCCGCGAGACGGAGTGGGAGGCGGCGCAGTCGGCCTGGCTCTGGCGCGACAATTCGGCCTCGATGCGCTGGCGCTCGCTGCCCGCCCTGCCGACCAAGCTGGAGCGCGCGGAGCTGATCCTGCTGGCGCTCGTCGCGCTGCTCGTGCGCGGCGGCGAGCGCGTGGCGCTGCTCGGTCATCCGATGCGGCCGATCGCCGGCCGCCCCGCCGTGACCCGCATCCTCGAGCGCCTCGGCGACGTCCAGGAGCAGGAGACCGGCCTGCCGCCCGAGGCGCCGCTGCCGCGTCATGCCAGCGTCATCCTGATCAGCGACTTCTTCGCGCCGCTCGCCGACATCGACCGGCGCCTGCGCGCGCTCGCGGCGCGCGGCGTCGGCGGCGTGCTGCTGCAGGTCGTCGACCCCGCCGAGGAATCGCTCCCCTTCACCGGCCGCACGCGCTTCGAGGGCGTCGAGAACGACGGCGACATGCTCGTGCCGCGGGTCGAGTCGATCCGGGGCGACTACGCCCGCGCCTTCGCCGACCATCGCGCCGGACTCGCGGACATCACGCGCGCGCTGGGCTGGCGCGTGATGCTCCATCACACCGACCATTCGCCGCAGAGCGCGCTGATGGCGCTGTGGGTCGCGCTCGCGCGCAGCGGCGATGGGCCGGGAGGGTTCAGGTCCGCATGACCGGAATCGGCGCCCTCGCCTTCCTTTCGCCGCTCTGGCTCGCGGCGCTCGCCGCATTGCCGATCCTGTGGTGGCTGCTGCGCGTCACGCCGCCGGCCCCCAAGCACGTCGCGTTTCCCGCGATCGCGCTGCTGCTGAAATTGAAGC
>JAEULA010000061.1 GCA_016793165.1 Alphaproteobacteria bacterium
TCCCGGCGGGCTCACCAACCCTCTCGAAACGTCCTCCAGGCCGCGGGAGAGGTGCGGCAGGCAAGGCAGCACCCTCGATCGGACATCGCCGTCCGGCCGCGGAAGAGCCGCGGAGCCGTCAGGCGCGGCGTCGCCGCCTGGCGAACCCCAGCGCCGCGGTCGCCGACGCCATGAGGGCGAGCGTGCCCGGCTCGAAGATCGAGTTCGGCACCGGCGGATCCATCCAGAACTGCTCGAGCAGCGGCCCGTAGGTCAGTCCGGCCACGGCGCGGTACGGTCCCGAAATCGGCGCATAGATGCTGTCGAAGCTGACCTCCCCCAGAACACTGAGCGGATTCTCGGGCACGATCGCGAGAATCGCTTCCGGCGATTCGAAGATCTTCTTCGTGGGATCCGATCCCGCACTGAAGTCCCACGGCGGCACGGAGTTGGAAAAGTTGTACGTCCAGCCGTCGGGAACGACGATGTTCGACACGTCGGTCGCGCCGCGAAGAAGCGGGATGTCGATGCGATCGAAGTCGCCGCCGAAGCCGCTGCTGAACGTGCTGCCGGAGAATTGGAAGCTGTAGTGGAAGAGTCCCGGCGACGGTTCGGTGACGTCCCAACGAATTCCGACATTACCGACCTCGCATCCGAACGCCGTCGCGCTGCCGTGATAGGCGGCATCGGTGGCAGTCGGTGCGGCTGCCGGCGCCTTGACGAGGCACGCCGTGCTCGCCTCGGCCGCCGATGATCCGAGCGTGACCGCGGTGAGCGCCGCCCACACCGAAAAAGCGCAGCGCGCCCGGGCCCGAAGCGACGGCATCGAACCGACACCATTGACGGTGCGTTCGCGCGATGGACGTGTCTCGTCTGTCGAAAACATGTCGTCTCCCCGATCGATCTGCTCGAAAACACGTTTCACTTATCGCAGAGGAACCGTCCGCTCCTTGACCCGGATCAAGCGACGGCGGTCGGACATGAGCCGCGTTTCCGGTGGATCACCCGCCGCTGCTCGTCCGGGTCTGGCTCGGCATCCGTGCAGTTGACTGCTGCGACAACGGGATAGGGTCGCGGGCCCGCGCGGTTCGCGGCGCCGTCGACCTGGCGCCGGCGCCGGCCGGCAGCTTCCTGGGCGGACCGAGCGCCGACGATCGCCGGGTCACATCCATTCCCACACAAGCACGATCTCGGCGGCGCTCATGGGAGCGGTCGGCCCGACTCGAAGACTGCCGGCAGGCACGGCAGCACTGCCGACGCGATTGCCGAGCACCGTCGCGCCGCGATCGAAAGCCCGCGGGCGCGACGACGCCACCGGACCCGAGGTTCCGTCGCGCCGCCGGTCAGTCCAGTCGCGCGACGAGCCCGACGAGATCGGGTCGCGCGGGCGGATGGCGCTCGAGCACGAGGGGATCGTGCCCGGGGATGATCAGCGCGGGATCGTCCGCGAGCTCGCGAAGGCGCCGGAAGCCGGCATACACGCCGCGCAGGTCGCAGAAATAGGGGAAGGGCCGGTCGGTCTCGATGTTCTCGTAGAAATGCGTGGCGTCCGACGCCAGGACCATCCAGCCGCGGCGCGTGCGCGCGCGCACCACCATCATGCCCGCGGTATGGCCGCCGATGCGATGAAGGGTGAGCCCGGGCGCCAGGGTGGCGTCGCCGTCGTGGAAGACGAGGCGGCGCGCGAACAGCTTCTCGATCAGGCCCGTGATGTCGCCGGGCTCGAAGCCGAGATTGAGGTCCGCGTCGCACATGCAGCGGCCCGAAGCGTAGGACAGCTCGCTGTCCTGGATGTGGAACTTCGCCGCGGGGAACAGGTCCTGGCCGCCGGCATGGTCCCAATGGACATGGGTCAGGATCACGTCCTCGACGGCCGCGGCGTCGATGCCGAGGCGGGCAAGGCCCTCGTCGGGCGTCACGTCGAGCTGGCGCTTGCGCTTGCGCGCCGCGGCCGGGACGAATCCGGTATCGAGAACCCAGACATGGTCCGGCCCCTTCACCACCCAGATGAAGTAGTCGATCGGCATCCGCTCGTCCGGCCGGTCGGCATTGAGGACGTTCTCGCGTCGGCAGCGCTCGGCCTGCCGGCCGTAGCGGATCGCGTAGAGTTCGTAGAGCGGCTCGCTCATGGTTTCAGTTCCAGTCCGCCATCGACGGTGATCGTGGTGCCGGTCACGTAGGAGGCTTGATCGCTTGCAAGGAACAGAGCGGCCGCCGCGACATCCGCCGGCGCGCCGATGCGGCCTGAAGGGATCAGGTCCATCTTCTGCCGACGATATGCCGGATCGGCGAGGGCGGCTCGATTGAAATCCGTCTCGATCGTCCCGGGCGCGACCAGGTTCACCGTGACGCCGCGCGGCGCGAGCTCGAGCGCGAGCGATCGCGCGAGCTGCATCACCCCGGCCTTCGCGCTGGCGTACGCGGCGAGCCCCGGATTGGGCGTCCACTGGTTCACCGAGGAGATCATCACGATGCGCCCGTAGCCGCGCGCCGCCATGCCGCGCGCCGCCTCCTGCGCCGTCGCGAAATAGGCCTCGAGATTGATCCGGTGCACGCGCCGCCAGTCGGCGTCGGTCAGCTCGAGCACGGGCTTGCGCAGCAGGATCGCGGCGGTGCAGACGAGGATGTCGAGGGCGCCCAGCGCGGCGGTGGCCTCGTGGACGCAGCGCCGGCCGGCGCCGTCGGCTGCGAAATCGGCCTGCACGGTCACGGCGCGGCGGCCGAGGCCACCGATGGCGGCGGCGGTGCGCGCCGCGTCGTCGTGCTGGTCGAGGTGATGCAGCGCGACATCCGCGCCCGCCTCGGCCAGGGCGAGCGCGATCGCGCGTCCGATCCCGTCGCTGCCCGCACCCGTCACCAGGGCGCGGCGGCCCGCCAATCTCACATCCATCGCGCCGGATCCGGTCGCAGGTTTCGACCCGGCCAGTCGTGCGACGTTTCCAGGCGATGGGCAAGGCCCAGCACGCCGGCATCGTCGCCGAAGCGGCCGACGATCTGCAGCCCGACCGGCATCCCCTCGGACGACAATCCGCAGGGCAACGAGATCGCCGGCGCGCCGACGAGGCTGAACGGCCGCGTATAGGGCGCGGTGTCCGGCCGTGTCACGCCGTCGGGCGGCAGCAGCGGGCCGGCGATGTCGGGGGTCGTGGGCAGGCACAGCATGTCGACGCGGTCGAACAGGCCGGCCATCTCGCGCGCGAGGTGGCGGCGCAGTCGCGTCGCGTCGACGAGATCCGCCGCCGAGAGCAGGGCGCCCATCGCGAGGCTGCGCCGGGCGATTGCGCTCATCGCCGCCGCGGATCGCTCGAGCAGGTCGCACCAGCACGCGAAGGCCTCGCTACGCGCGATCACGAAGTAGCAGGCGTTGAACAGCGGCGCCGAGGCCAGGCGGACGTCGACGACGCTCACGCCGATCCGCTCGAGGTGACGGCGCGCGGCCTCGAAGCTGCGTGCGACCGCCTCGGCCGGCGCCACATGGGCGAGGAGGTCGACGGGAATGCCGACGCGGCAGCGCGCCCCGTCGGGGCCGACGGGGATCGCGCGCCCGGCGAGCGCCCCGGTCACGATGGCGGCATCGGCCGCGCTGCGGGCGAGCGGACCGACGACGTCGAGCGAACCGGCGAAGGGAACGACGCCGTCCATCGGGACGAGGCCGAAGCTCGGCTTGAATCCGACGACGCCGCAATAGGCGGCAGGCAGGCGGATCGAGCCGCCGGTGTCGCCGCCGATCGCAGCCGGCACGAGGCCGGCCGCGACGGCCACCGCGGCGCCGCTCGACGAGCCGCCGGGATCGCGGGACGGGTCCCACGGATTGCGCGCCGGCGGAAAGGGCGTGTCGTCGCACGGCCCGCCGACCGAGAGCTCCCAGCAATGCAGCTTGCCGACCACGATCGCGCCGGCCGCCGCGAGCCGGGCGGCGATCGTGCTGTCGCGCGCGGCCGGAGCCATCCCCAGCCGGGTCCGCGAATTCGCCGTCGTCGGCTGACCGGCAACGTCGATCACGTCCTTGAGCGCGACGGGAACGCCGTGCAGCGGAGCCACGCGCTCGCCGCGCCGGAGCGCATCGCGCGCGCGCAAGGCGGCGGCGCGGGCGTTGTCGGCGGCGATGTGGATGAAGGCGTGCAGCGTCGGCTGCGCGCGCTCGATCCCTGCAATCGTGTCCCGCATCAGGGTTGCCGGATCGAGCGCCCCGCCGGCCATGCGCCGGGCCAGAGCGGCGACGGCCGGCGCGTCGTCCATCATCGGCGCTCGCCGTCGCGCTGCCAGTCGGCCTGAGGCGACCAGCCCGGCGACGGCAGGTCGCGTGCAGCGCTCCGCACCGCGACCCGCGCCGCATCGATCTCCGGCAGCGCGCCGCGGAGGAACTCGATGTCCTCCGCGGGCAGCGCGAGCCGCGCCGCGGCGAGCCGGTCGCGCAGCGCCGTCGTGGTCATCGTGCCGGCGTGATCTCGGCGGCGAGGGTCTCCTCGTCGGCGCGGGTCTTGTACGTCACCTTGTCGGCACGGCCGGCCGAGAGGACCTGGAACGTGAGCGCGGGAATGATGTAGTGGCGCTCCATCGCCAGCTCCATCGCGCGCTCCAGCAGCGCCTTGCGCTTGGCGTCGTCGAGGACGGGCCGCGCCTCCTGGATGATTTTGTCGATCTCGGGATCGCTGATCCCGTTGGTGTTGATCGCGCCGAGGCCGAGATCCTTGTTCGGCGTATGCACCTGTGCGCCGAGGAAGTAGGAGCTTTCGCCGGTCAGCGAGCCCCATCCGGCCATGTGCAGGCCGAAATCCTTCTTGCCGCGCCGCGGGAAGAACACCGTGCTCGGCAGCGCCGTGAGCGTCGTCTTGATGTTCACGCGGGTCAGGAATTGCGCGACGGCCTCGCAGATCTTCGCGTCGTTGGCGAAGCGGTCGTTCGGGCAGAACAGCTCGACCTGGAAGCCCTGGGGATAGCCGGCCTGCGCGAGCAGGGCGCGGGCGCGCTCCGCGTCGAAGGCGGCGGCCGGGATCTTCGGGCTGTTGCCGAAGAAGCCCGCGGGAATCGCCTGGTTCGCGACCGTCGCCTGGCCCTCCATCGTGCGCTCGACGATGGCGGCGCGATTGATCGCAAGCGACATCGCCTGGCGCACGCGCAGGTCCTTGAACGGGTTCTTGGTGACCGGATTGCCCGCGGCGTCCTTCACGCCGATCGGCGCATCGGTCTCGATGTCGGGGAAGAGCATGTAGACATAGGCCGAGTTGCCGGCGAACAGCTTGATCTTCGCGTCCTGCTTGAGGCGCTCGAGGTCGGCGATGGGCACGCGATTGATGAAGTCCATGTCGCCCGCGAGCAGGGCTGCGACGCGCGCGGAATCGCGCGGCACCGGGACGAACCGGACGTCCTCCCATGCGGGCTTGTCGCCCCAGTAGGTCGGATTGCGCTTCAGGACCATCGGCGCGCCGGGCTGCCACGACACGACCCGGTACGGGCCGGTGCCGATCGCCGCCTTGCCGCTGTTGAAATCGGCATTCGTCTGCACGCCGTTCTTCGACGAGATGATGAAGATGTTCGAGAGGTTCGTCGGCAGCAGCGGCGCCGGACCGTTGGTGACGAAGCGCACCGTGAGGGGATCGACGACGACGACCTCTTTGATCTGGCCGATATAGACCGCGTAGGAGTTCGGATTGCCCGGGACCTGGGTCACGCGGGCGATGGTGAACTTGACGTCCTCGGCGGTGAAGTCGGAGCCGTCGTGGAACTTCACGCCCGGCCGCAGCTTGTATTCCCAGGTCGTGTCGTCGACGACGCGCCACGACAGCGCCAGCGACGGGACGAGCTGCAGGTTCTGGTCGCGCGCCGACAGCGTGTCGTAGATGTTCCGCATCGCGGACGTGTTGATTCCGACCAGGTTCCATTGCGGGTCGAGCGTGTTGGGCTCGCCCTGGATGCCGACATTCAGCGTCTGCGCGACGGCGCCCGCTGCGACCATCGACAGGATGGCCGCGGACAGCAGTCGGATGGATGCGATGCGCATGACTTCACACTCCCCGATGTGTATTCGTGTCGAACGCTAGCACGGGCCTCCGGGCCCGCCACCCCGCCATCCTCGCGCGATGCCCGAAAGTCGAGCAATGACCCCGAGCGCCAAGCCGTTGCGGCTGCACATCCAGAATCTCCCGAGCGAGAACCCGGTCTTCCACGTGACGGACCAGATCTGGCGCGACGCCTGCGCGCGGCACCCGGCGCTCGCCGCACGCCTGGACGCGACCATCGGCTGGACGCCGGAGGATTTCGAGCGCGCGATCAGCCAGGCGGAACTGCTCGTCACCTGGACGATGGCCGCGAAAACGCTGTTCCCGGCCAAGGCCCCCAAGCTGAGGTTGATCTTCATCACCTCGGCCGGGCTGGACCGGCTCGCGCCTTACGACTGGCTGCCCCCCGGCTGCGCCCTGCTCAACAACAGCGGCGTTCATGGCCCGAAGGCGGGCGAGTGGGGCCTGATGGCGATCCTGATGCTCGCCAACAGGATGCCGTTCCACGCCACCCGGCAGCGCGAGAAGCGCTGGGACAAGGTCTACGGCTCCAGCGTTGCCGGCCAGGTCCTCCTCTGCGTCGGCGTCGGCGGCATGGCAACGCACACGATCGACCATGCGCGGGCGTTCGGCATGCACGTGATCGGCGTCCGCCACTCGCCGACGCCGCACGAGGGCTGTCATCGCATCGTGACGACGGCGGATCTCGACAGCGTGCTCCCGGAGGCCGACTACGTGCTGCTCACCTGTCCGCTGACGCCGGCGACACGCGGCCTCGTCTCGCGCGCGCGGCTCGCCCTGATGAAGCCGACGGCCGGCCTGATCAACATGGCGCGCGGCGCCGTCGTCGATCAGGACGCGCTGTGCGATGCGCTCGATGCCGGCACCCTCGGCGGCGCGGTGCTCGACGTCTTCGTCCCGGAGCCGCTGCCGCCCGAAAGCCGCGTCTGGACGACCCGAAATCTGCTGATCGCGCCTCACGTCTCGGCCGACGATCCGCTGACCTACACGCCGCGCTCGCTCGACGTCTTCTTCCGGAACCTCGCCCACCACCTCGCCGGCGGGCCGCTTCCCAACGCCATCGACCTCGCGCGCGGCTACTAACGGCCGGGCGCCCGATGCGGCGCCGATCGGAGGATCGAGTCCGCTGATCGGCAGACGACGAAGATCGACAGACGACGAAGATCGACAGACGACGAAGATCGACAGACGACGAGGTGATGCCGCCGTGCGCGGGGCGCGCACGCACGACGTCGACATTGTTGTGCGACGGCGGCGCATGGCGCGGGCTCTGCGAACCCCCTGCGCGCCCTGCGCTTCAGTCCCTACCTGCCGGCCGCCACGAGCGACGGGGACCGATCAGAGGACGACCTCGACGAGATAGGGCCCCGGCGTGGCGAGGCCGGCGCGCACCGCCTTGGCGAGTTCCTCGATCGTGGTGGCGCGAGAGCCGGGCACGCCCATGCCGCGGGCGATGCCGACCCAGTCGAGATCCGGATCGCCGAGGCTCAGCATGTCGAGTGCCTTGCGGCCCGGATTGGTGGCGCCGACATTGGTCAACTCGTGGCGCAGGATCGCATAGGCCCGGTTCGACCAGATCAGGGTCAGGACCCTCAGCTTCTCTCGGGCCTGCGTCCACAGCGCCTGCACCGTGTACATCGCGCTGCCGTCGGCCTGCAGCCCGATGACCTGACGGTCGGGGCAGGCGACGGCCGCCCCCGTCGACAGGCACAGCCCTTCGCCGATCGCGCCGCCGGTGAGCGCCAGCCAGTCATGCGGCGCGGCGCCGTGCGTCGACTTGAAGAACCCGCGGCCCGTCGTCACCGCCTCGTCGACGCAGATCGCGTTCTCGGGGATCAGATGGGCGAGCGCCGCGGCGATGCTGTCGGGATTGAGCGCGCCGGTGGGCATCGGCGGCTTGGCGGCCTCGGGGATCGCCACGGACTTCGGTGCGCCGAGCTCCTCCGCGAGCGCCTCGAGCGCGCCGACGAGGTCCTCGTGATAGTCGGCGAGCCGCTCGATGCGGCAGCCCTCGGGTGCGAAGAGACTCGGCTTGCCGGGATACGCGAAGAACGCGGTCGGGTTCTTCGAGCCGCAGAGCACGATCGCCCTGGTGTCCTTGAGCGTCGCCAACGCCTGGTCGACGGGGTAGGGGACACGCTCGATCGCGAGGCGCCCGCGCCCGCGCTGGATGCGGGCGTTGGACGTCTCTGCCAGGATCCGGCAACCGGTCTTGGCGGCGATCCGCGCTGCCACGAGCTGCCCGCGCTCGCGCAGGGAGACGCCGCCGAGGAGAAGAGTCGCATTGCCGCCGCGCAGCGCCTCGGCGGACCGACGGACATTCTCCGCCGCCACCGGCGTTCGCACCGCGACCCGGGGCAACGGGGCGATCCCGGCCCCGTCGTTCCAGGCCGTGTCCGCCGGCAGGATCAGCGTGGCGACCTGGCCCGGCGGGGTCATCGCGCTCGCGATCGCCTCGGCGCCGTCGCGAGCGACGTCGGTCGCGCTCATCGACGTCTTCACCCAATGCGAAACGGGGCGCGCGATGCCCTCGATGTCGCTCGTCAGCGGCGCGTCGTACTGGCGGTGATAGGTCGCATGCTCGCCGACGATGTTCAGGACCGGCGACTTCGCCTTCTTGAGGTTATGGAGGTTGGCGAGGGCATTGCCGAGGCCCGGCCCGAGATGGAGCAGCGTCGATGCCGGCCTGTCCATCATGCGCGCGTAGCCGTCGGCGGCGCCGGAGGTCACGCCTTCGAACAGGCAAAGCACGCAGCGCATGCCCTCGACGCGATCGAGCGCTGCCACGAAATGCATCTCGGACGTGCCCGGATTGGTGAAACACACGTCAACGCCGCCCGCCACCATGGTCCGGACCAGGCTCTCCGCGCCGTTCATCGTCATTCTCGTTTGCTCCCGCTCGAAATCCCGAGGCGCCGGCTTCGCTCGCCTGGACGCTCCGTCGTCATTTGCTACAGTCCTTCGGCGCTGAAAGCGAGGGGATCGAATGTCGACGATGAAGGCCGAGCTGGTCCTGCGGGGCGGCGTCGTGTTCCGCGGCCTGCGGGAGGGATTCAGCTCGGCGCTCGCCATCGCGAACGGGCGGATCCTCGCGGCCGGCACCGACGGCGACATCGAGGCGCTGATCGGCCCGGACACGAGGCGCGTCGAGCTCGACGGCCGCGCGATCGTGCCGGGCTTCAACGATGCCCATGAGCATCTGCTGTCGCTCGGGCTGGCGCAGCTCGAGGTCAATCTGCGCGGCGACGAGGTGAAGACCCTCGACGAGCTGCTGCGTCGCGTGAAGGCGCGCGTCGATCGCGCCCGTCCGGGCGAGTGGATCATCGGCGGGCGCTACGATCACTTCGAGCTCGACGTGAAGCGGCATCCCTACCGCGAGGAGCTCGATGCCGTCGCGCCGCTCAATCCGGTCTTCCTCAAGCGTACCTGCGGCCACATGGGCGTCGCCAATTCGCTCGCGCTGAAGCTCGCCGGGATCGACGAGCGGACGCCGCAGCCGCCGGGCGGGCACATGGAAAACCAGAACGGCCGGCTCACCGGCCTGATGCAGGAGCGTGCGCAGGAACTCGTGAGCCGCGTGGTGCCGAAGCTGCCGCAGGAGGCGCTGGTCCAGGGCCTCGAGGCCGGCGGCCGGCTCTATCTGAGCCAGGGCGTGACGAGCGTGATGGACGCCGGCGTCGGCATCCGGCAGGGCCTCGAGGACTACGACGCCTACATCGCCGCGCGCGCGGCGAACAGGCTGCCGGTGCGCGCGTATCTCGCGCTGACCGGCGGACCGAACGGCGTGCAGGACAAGGCGCTGGAGCGCGGGCTGCGGACGGGGCTCGGCGACGACTGGGTCAAGGTCGGTCCGGTGAAGCTCTTCACCGACGGCAGCGCGGGCGGACTCACCGCAGCGATGTCGGTGCCGTACAAGTGCTCGTGCGAGAACCGCGGCATCTTCATCTGGACCGACGGTCAGGTCGACGAGATGGTGGCGCACTACAACCGCCTCGGCCTCCAGATCGCGATCCATGCGATCGGCGACGCCGCCATCGGCCAGGCGCTCAACGCGGTCGCCAAGGCGGATCGCGAGGCGCCGGTCGCCGGTCGGCGCCATCGGATCGAGCATTGCGGCTTCATCACCAAACCGCAGATCGCCGCCATGCAGCGCTTGTCCATGACCCTCGCGCCGCAGCCGATCTTCCTCTACGAGTTCGGCGATCTCTATGTCGACGTCCTCGGCGACGATCGGCCGCACGACTGCTATCCGATGCGCAGCTGGATCGACGCGGGACTCAATCCGGCGGCGAGCTCGGATGCGCCGGTCTCGGACACCAGCCCGTTCACGAACCTCTACGAGATGGTGACGCGCCGTTCCAATCGCGGGACGGCGCTCGGACCTCACGAGCGGATCACGCTGCCCGAGGCGGTGCACTGCCTCACCTGGAACGGCGCCTATGGCAGCTTCAGCGAAGGCGAGAAGGGGCGCCTGGTCGCGGGGCAGCTCGCGGATCTCGCCGTCCTCGACCGTGACATCTTTGCCGGTCCGGCGGAGGACCTCCTGGCGACGCGTGCCGACATGACCATCGTCGGGGGCGGAGTCGGCTACGATCGCCACGGCGTGTTGAGCTGAGCCCCGCCGCGCACGCCAGAAACCCTCGTGTCCCGTCACATCGCCCATCGGCTGCTGATCTCGATCCCCGTCCTGTTCGGGGTGCTGCTCATCGGCTTCACGCTGCTGCAGATCGTGCCGACCGATCCCGCGATCGTGCTCGCCGGCCCGACCGCTTCGAAGGACGAGGTGGACGCGATCCGGCGCAGCATGGGCCTCGACCGGCCGGTCTGGCTGCAATTCGCCCTGTATCTCGGTCGCGTGCTTCAGTTCGATCTCGGCCGGTCGCTGATCTCCAACCGGCCGGTGATCGAGGAACTCGCGACGACGATCGGGCCCACGGTCGAACTCATGGTGGCGAGCCTGGTCTGGGCGGTGCCTGCCGGGCTCGTGCTGGGCACGCTTGCCGCCGTCAATCGCGGGCGGATCCTCGATCGCATCACCGTGGCGATCTCGGTGGCCGGAGTCTCGATGCCGGTGTTCTGGTTCGGATTGCTGCTGATTCAGTATGTCGGCACCGAGCTGGAACTGCTGCCGTTCCAGGGCCGAGCCGGTCCGCTCTGGACCGCGGATGGCCTGCGCCACGTGGCGTTGCCGGCGCTCACGCTCGGCGGGGTATTCGTCGGTCCGGTCGCGCGCATGACGCGAACCTCGCTGCTCGAGGTCCTCGGCGCGGACTACGTTCGCACCGCGCGCGCGAAGGGCGCGTCGCGGCCGCGGGTGGTCGTGCTGCACGCGTTGCGCAACGCGTTGATCCCCGTGATCACGCTGATCGGGCTGCAGATCGGGTTCCTGCTCGGCGGCGCGGTGGTGACCGAGACGATGTTCGCCTGGCCCGGCGTCGGCCGTATGGCCGTGGGCGCGATCACCTCCAGCGACTTCCCGCTGGCGCAGGGAGCGATCCTGATGCTCGCGGTCGGTTTCATCGTCATCAACCTGAGCGTCGACGTGATCTACGCTTATCTCGACCCGCGGATCTCTCGCGGATGAGCGCAAGCCCCGCCACGCTGCCGGCCGCCGCCGAGATCCTGCCGGGCCGGCCCTCCGCCCTGCGGCAGCTGCTGCGCGATCCCGCGGCGGTCCTCGCGGCCGCAATCCTCATCTCGATCGCCCTCGCGGCCGTCTTCGCACCGCTGCTGGCGCCGTACGATCCCTACGCCAACGCCATGCGCCTGCGGCTGAAGCCGATCGGCACCGAAGGTTACCTGATCGGCACCGACACGCAGGGCCGCGACATGTTCACGCGCCTGCTGTTCGGCGCGCGCTCGACGCTCGCGATCGGATTCGCCGCGGTGCTCAGCGGCGGCATCATCGGCGCGACCATCGGGCTGCTCGCCGCGTATTACCGCCGGCTGGACAACGTGCTGATGCGTCTGGTCGACACGCTGCTCTCCTTCCCGTCGATCCTGTTCGGGCTCGCGATCGCCGCGGTGCTGAAGCCGGGGATCGGCAGCCTGATCCTTGCGCTGTCGGTCGCGGCCGTGCCGACGATCGCGCGGATCGCGCGCGGCGCTGCGACGGTGGTCATGCAGCAGGACTACATGGAGGCCGGGCGCGCGGTCGGGCTCGGCGATTTCGCGCTGATCACGCGCTATCTCGCGCGCAACTGCGCGCCGACCGTCCTCATCTACCTGACCCTGCAGCTCGGTCAGACGATCCTTCTCGGCGCGGCGCTCAGCTTCCTCGGGCTCGGGGCGCAGCCTCCCTTCGCCGAGCTCGGCAGCATGGCCGCGGAAGGCCGACGCTTCCTGACCATCGCGCCGCACGTCTCCACCTTGCCGAGCCTCGTCATCTTCACCATCGTGCTGTGCTTCAACGTGCTCGGCGATGTGCTGCGCGACGTCCTCGATCCCAAGCTTCGCCAATGACTCCAACATCCGAACAGGAGGGTTCCCCATGAAATCCATTCTCTTGGCCGGCGCCGCGGCGGCGGCTCTGCTCTCCGCGGCGACGGACGCGCGCGCCCAGCGGACGGTCACGCTCACCCGCGAGCTCGATGCCGACCGCTACGACCCGCACCGCTCCACGGCGCGGTCGACAGCCGAGGTCCTGTTCATGACCAGCGATACGCTGGTGTCGCTCGACTACGACCTCAAGACAGTCCATCCAGGCCTGGCTCAAAGCTGGACCGTGTCGACCGACGGCCTGACCTACACATTCAAGCTCAAGCCGGGCGTCGCGTTCTGCAGCGGCAAGAAGCTGACCGCGGCCGACGTCGCGGCGAGCTACGCGCGCTGGCTCGATCCCGAGACCAAGGGGGTCGTTCTGAATCGCATGGGCGAGGTGGACAGCATCAGCGCGGCCGACGAGCTGACGCTGGTCTACAAGCTCAAGAAGCCGTTCTCGGAGCTGCTGTACCAGATGACGCAGCACTTCCACGTGGTGGTGAACGCCGAGCAGGCCAAGCAGCTCGGCCAGGATTTCGGGGTCAAGGCCATCGACGGGACCGGGCCGTTCTGCTTCGAAAGCTGGACGCCGCGCGACCAGGTCGTGCTGACGCGCAACCCGAACTACAAGTGGGGACCGCCGATCTATGCCGACGCGACGCCGAAGGTGGATCGCATCGTCTGGAAGATCGTCCCGGAGGAGAACACGCGCGTCAATTCGCTGAAGACCGGCCAGTCCGACGCCTCGCAATACGTGCCGTACTGGGCGGTCAAGGAGCTGCAGGGCGACCGCCGGCTCTCGGTCACCAAGGCGGAAAACTACTTCTGGACCTATTTCATCGGATTCAAGATCGACCGCGAGCAGGTGGTCGACCAGCGCGTGCGGCGCGCGATGAATCTCGCCGTCGACCAGAAGGCGCTGACGGACGCGATCACCTTCGGATATGCGGACGCCGCCACCAGCTTCCTGTCGCCGAGCGTGCTCGACTACAACAACAAGCCGCGCCCCGAGATCTACGGCGAGAACGTCGCCGAGGCCAATCGCCTGCTCGACGAGGCCGGGTGGCGGAAGGGGCCCGACAACTTCCGGCACAAGGACGGCAAGAAGCTGTCGCCGATCTTCTACGGCTTCACGGGGTTCTGGAAGGAGATCGCGGAGGCCGTGCAGGGCGACCTGCGCAAGGTCGGCATCGACATGCAGCTGCAGCTGTTCGACGCCACCGTCGCCTGGGGCAAGCTCGCCACGCAGGAATACGACGCCTTCGGAATGAGCTTCCCCTACGTCTCCGCAGGCGACGCCCTGAACCTCTACTTCCGCTCGGCCGCGACGCCGGTGCCCAACCGCGTGAACTGGAAGGATCCGGAGACCGACGAGCTGCTGGCGAAGGGCGCCGCGGCGCTCGATCCGAAGGAGCGGGCGGCCGCCTACGCCCGGGTCCAGGACAAGGTCGAGGACGCCGCGGTGTGGATCCCGCTCTACCACGAGCCGCTCTTCCTCGCCTCCGGCCCCAAGCTGAAGCCGATCCGGGCGCACGGCATCTACGGCGCCGGGCTCTACAAGGGCCTGTCGATCGAAATGAAGTGAATGTGCGCGGCGCGGCCGGGGTCGAGGCGAGCGCCTCGGCTCCGGCCGCGCCGATCAGCTTATCGGAGCGACCATGAGCAACGACAAGACGACCGTCATCCGCGGGCTCGACTGGCTGGTGGCGTGGGATGCGGCCGCCGGGACGCATGTCTATCTGCGCAATGCCGACCTCGCCTTTCGCGGCGACGAGGTCGTCCATGTCGGGCCCGGTTATGCGGGGCCTGCCGACACGACGATCAGCGGCGCGGGGCGGATGGCGTCGCCGGGGCTCGTCAACGTCCACAGCCACCCGACCTCGGAGCCGGGAAACAAGGGCGCGCTCGAGGAGCTCGGCAGCCCGGCGCTCGGCCAGAGCTCGCTCTACGAGTACATGCCCGTCTTCCGCATGGACGCGTCGGCGGCACCCCTGGCCAGCAAGGTCGCGATCTGGGAACTGCTGAAGAGCGGGGTGACGACGTTCTGCGACCTCTCGGGCGCGCGCGAAGGCTGGGCGGACGAACTCGCGGCGACCGGCATCCGTGCGGTGCTGTGCCCGATGTTCCGCGCCGCGACCTGGTCGACCAGGAACGGCCATGTCGTCGACTACGCCTGGGACGAGGCGGCCGGCGAGAAGGGGCTGCGCCATGCGCTGGAGGTGATCGACTCAGCCGGGCGCCACGTCTCGGGCCGCGTTTCCGGGATGATGGGGCCGTCGCAAATCGACACCTGCAGCGCCGGACTGCTGCAGGAGAGCCTGGCGGAGGCGCGCAAGCGCAGGATCCCGACCCAGCTCCACGCCGCCCAGTCGATCGTCGAGTTCAACGAGATCACGCGCCGGCATGGCAAGACGCCGATCGAATGGCTGGACTCGATCGGGCTGCTCGGCCCCGACCTGATCATCGGGCACGGCATCTTCCTCAACGACCATCCGCAGCTGCACTGGCCGCATGCCGACGATTTCGCGCGACTGGCGCGCTCCGGCGCGCAGGTCGCGCATTGCCCGACGGTCTTCGCGCGCCGCGGCATCGCGCTCAACACGCTCGGCCGCTACATGGACGCCGGCATCACCTGCGGCATCGGCACCGACACCTTCCCGCACAACATGCTCGACGAGCTGCGGCTCGCCGCCTATGCCGCGCGCGTGCTCACGGGCAATTTCAAGGCGACGTCGACGGCGCATGTCTACGCCGCGGCGACGGTCGGGGGCGCGCGCATGCTCCGCCGGCCGGATCTCGGCCGGCTGGCGCCCGGCGCGAAGGCGGACTTCTTCCTCGCCGACACCGATCATCCGGCGATGCGCCCGCTGCGCGATCCGTTGCGCAGCCTGGTCTATTCCGCGGGCGATCGCGCCGTTCGCGACGTCTATGTCGCGGGCCGTCAGGTCGTGCGCGGCGGCGAGGTGCTGACCATCGACATCGCCCAGGCGATCGCCGGGCTCCAGGCCGCGCAGGATGCGACGCTCGCCACGACGGCGTCGCGGGACTGGGCGAAGCGCGGGATCGACCAGATGTCGCCGCGCGTCTACGCCGTGCGCGACCGGATCTGATGGCGTCCGGGCCGCTGCTCGACGTCCGCGACCTCGCCGTCCATTTCAAGTCGGCGGCGGGCACGTTCCATGCCGTCGACGGCGTGAGCTTCGCCCTGGAGCGCGGCGAGACGCTGGGGATCGTCGGCGAATCCGGCTGCGGCAAGTCGGTGACGTCGCTGTCGATCATGGGGCTGGTGCCGTCGCCGCCGGGCCGTATCGCCGCGGGGCGGATCCTTTTCGAGGGCGAGGACCTGGTGCGCAAGTCGGAGGCCGAGATGCGGCGGATCCGCGGCGCCGAGATCTCGATGATCTTCCAGGAGCCGATGACCAGCCTCAATCCGGTCCATCGGGTCGGCGACCAGATCGTGGAGGCGATCCGACTGCACGAGCGGGTCGACGGCGCGACGGCGCGCGCGCGCGCGCTGGCCGCGCTGAAGCTGGTGCGCATTCCCGACCCGGAGCGCCGCCTCGACGACTATCCGCATCAGATGTCGGGCGGGATGCGCCAGCGCGTGATGATCGCCATGGCGCTGGCCTGCGACCCGAAGGTGTTGATCGCGGACGAGCCGACGACCGCGCTCGACGTGACGATCCAGGCGCAGATCCTCGACCTGATGCGCGACCTGCGCGCGCGCGTCGGCGCCGCGATCATCCTGATCACACATGACCTCGGGGTGATCGCCGAGCTCGCGCAGCGGGTGCTGGTCATGTACGCGGGACGTGTCGTCGAGGAGGCGCCGGTCGCACGGCTGTTCGAGGACCCGCAGCACCCCTACACGATCGGCCTGCTCGGCTCGATCCCGAAACTGAACATCGACGAGGAACGCCTGGCGACCGTCGAGGGCAGCGTGCCGAACCCCTATGCCCGGCCGGCGGGTTGCGCCTTCCATCCGCGCTGCCCCTTCGCCGAGGCGCGCTGCAAGACCGAGGCGCCGGCGCTGCGCGAGATCGCCGCGCGCCACCGCGCCGCCTGCTGGCGCGCGCCGCTGCTCCCGGACTCCGCGTCATGACCGAGCGCCTGCTCGAGGTACGCGGCCTCATCAAGCACTTCCCGGTGACGCGCGGCATCGTGATGCGGCGCCAGATCGGCGCGGTGAAGGCCGTCGACGGCATCGATCTCGACCTCGATGCGGGGGAGACGCTTGCGCTCGTCGGCGAGTCGGGCTGCGGCAAGTCGACCACCGGGCGCCTCGTGCTGCGCCTGATCGAGGCCACGGCCGGCAGCGTGCGCTTCGAGGGCCGGGAGATCACGGGGCTCGATCGCCGCGACATGCGCGGCCTGCGCCGCCACATGCAGATCATCTTCCAGGATCCCTATGCGTCGCTGAATCCCCGCATGGCGGTAAGCGAGATCCTGGACGAGCCGCTGCGCGTGCACGGGTTCGGCGACGCCACGACGCGCCGTCGCCGCGTCGAAGAGATCCTCGCGGCGGTCGGCCTGTCGACCTGGCACGCGGCCCGCTATCCGCACGAGTTCTCGGGCGGTCAGCGCCAGCGCGTCGGCATCGCGCGGGCGCTGGCCACCAACCCGAAGCTCGTGATCTGCGACGAGCCGGTATCGGCGCTCGACGTCTCGATCCAGGCGCAGGTCGTCAACCTGCTGAAGGACCTGCAGCGGGCGCTCGGCCTCGCCTACGTCTTCATCGCGCACGACCTGGCGGTCGTGAAGCACGTCGCAGACCGGGTCGCCGTCATGTACCTGGGGAAGATCGTGGAGCAGGGGCCGAAAGGCGGGCTGTTCGCTCGACCGCGCCACCCCTACACGCAGGCGCTGCTCGCGGCGATCCCCGTCGCGAGCCCCACGCCGCGGACCCGCGTCGCGGTGCTCGAGGGCGACGTGCCGAGCCCGCTGAACCCGCCCTCGGGCTGCCGGTTCCACACCCGCTGCCCGTTCGCCCAGGAGCGCTGCCGGGCGGAGGAGCCGCCGCTGCGGCTCATCGATGTCGGCCAGCGCGTGGCCTGCCACTTCGCGGAGCAGACATCGGGCGCCTTCACGCTGCCGCAGACGGTCACGTCGCCGCGCTTCGCGGCAAAGCTCGCGGCCTATCGGATGGCGAGCGGCGGCGGCGTGGCGCCGGGCTCCTGACGGTCAGCGAACCAGGAACGGATAGGGCGTGTCGCCGACGCGGTCGCGCGGACGGTCGTCGAAGATGTCGTCGCCGCTTCGACGCGGCATGACGAACTCGCCGTCTTCGGCCTCGAAGGCCGGCGGCTTGGTCGGGTCCAGCGGCTCGCTGCGCGCCGCACGCCGCCAGGTCTCCTGCGCCAGATCGTTCACCGATCGCACGCGGATCGTCGTGATGCCGTAGCCCAGCGGCTGCCCGCCGCCGCCCAGCGCCAGGACCTCGAAGCGATAGCTGAACTGCTGCTGGTCGCCGGGGCACGGACCGGAATAGCCCGGCAGGGCGCCGATCGGGATCAGCCCCGGCTCGGTCGGCGCGGCGATCGTCCACTCCGACGGCGACTGCCAGAGCACGGTGACGTTGGACATCCGGACCCGGTACCGCGCGATTCCGGCCGGCGCGTTGGCGATCCCGATCGTGGGCGACTGCGACCCCGCGCACATGTTGGCAAGCGCGATCCGCGTGGCGAGCCGAAGTCGGGGCAGGTCGTCGTAGATCCCGCGCGTGGCGGAGCACGCCGCCAGCGCCGCGGTCAGCGCAAGGGCGAGGGGGGCAGCGATGCGGTTCACTCCGGCCATGGTGCTGTTCTAGCTTGCACCGCCTTTTCACGGAACCCCTCGCTGGGAACGAATGTCGGATCGGATCGAATGCGCCGTCATCGGCGCCGGCGTCGTCGGCCTCGCCGTCGCGCGCGCCCTGGCCCTGGCAGGCCGCGAAGTCGTCGTGCTCGAAGCCGCGGACGCCATCGGAACCGAGACGAGCTCGCGCAACAGCGAGGTCGTCCACGCCGGGATCTACTATCCGCCCGGCAGCCTAAAGGCGCGGCTCTGCGTCGAGGGGAAGCACTTCATCTACCGCTATTGCGCCGAGCGCGGGATCCGGCATCGCCGCTGCACCAAGCTCATCGTCGCGACCAGCCCCGAACAGATGGCAAGCCTGGAGAAGATCCGCGCCCAGGCGCGCGCCAACGGCGTCGACGACCTGGAGTACATGTCGGCAGCGGAGGCGCAGCGCCTGGAGCCGCAGCTCGCCTGCGTCGGCGCACTCGTGTCGCCGTCGACGGGGATCGTCGACAGCCATGCCCTCATGCTCGCCTACCAGGGCGAGGCCGAGGATTGCGGCGCGATGATCGCCTTCCTGAGCCCCGTGCTGGGCGGTGCGGTGCGCAACGACGGGATCGAGCTCGAGGTCGGCGGCGCCGATCCGACGCGCCTCAAGGCCGGGCTCGTCGTCAATGCCGCCGGGCTCGGCGCCCAGGCCATCGCGGGGCGGATCGCCGGGCTGCCGTCCGCGACCGTGCCGCCGCTGCACTATGCCAAGGGCAACTACTTCTCGCTCGTCGGCAGGGCGCCGTTCTCGCGCCTCGTCTATCCGGTGCCCGAGCCCGGCGGGCTCGGCGTGCACATCAGCATCGATCTCGCGGGCCAGGCCCGCTTCGGTCCCGATGTGGAGTGGATCAAGGGGCTCGACTACGACGTCGATCCCCGCCGTGCCGACAAGTTCTACGCCGAGGTCCGGAAATACTGGCCCGGCTTGAAGGACGGCGCGCTGCAGCCGGCCTATGCCGGGATCCGACCCAAGCTGGGACCGGCGGGTGCGCCCGCGGCCGACTTCGTCGTGCAGGGGCCGGACGACCACGGCGTGCCGGGGCTGGTCAATCTGTTCGGGATCGAATCGCCGGGCCTCACGGCCTCGCCGGCGATCGCCGACCTCGTCGTCGAGAAGCTGCGGCCCTGCTTCTGAGCCGCGCCGCTCACTCCACGGCGCGAAGGCGATAGCCGCGCTGCTCCATGCAGGCCTCGAAGTACCGGCTGCGATCGAGCATCGCCAGCGTCTCGGCCTGCTGCAGCCGCATGTTGGCGAGCGCGCGATCGCCGGGCGAGCGGGCGCGATAGGCGTCCCACATCGCGCGGTCACGCTCGAACCATCCGCGCTGCCGCGCATGGAACGCGGCCTCGGAGCGGCAGCCCTGCATGTCGGCGTCGCGCTGGCCGAGCGGCGCCATCGGGTGGACCCATTCCTGGGTCGGCGCGCAGGCGGCGGCGAGCAGCGGCACGAGGAGGGCGGCAAGTCGGCGGCACGGCATCGGGGTCGACATGGCGAAGCGGGGATCGCTAACCTAGACCACAACGCGCGATCGCGCGCCCCGCTTCCCAACGGCCGCCGTCGGGCGGCCCCACACAAGGAAACGCCCGTTCCCATGGACATTCCGCGCAACGCCTTCAAGCACGCGCTCGCCGCCGGGCGCCGGCAGATCGGCCTCTGGAGCACGCTCGGCAGCAACATCGTCGCCGAGATCCTGGCGCCCGCCGGCTACGACTGGATCCTGCTGGACATGGAGCATTCGCCCAACGAGGTGCCGATGCTGATCCAGCAGATGCAGGCGCTGACCGGAGGGACCGCGACGCCGATCGTGCGCCCCGCCTGGAACGACCCGGTGATCATCAAGCGCGTGCTCGATGCCGGCGCGCAGTCGATCCTGGTCCCGTTCGTCCAGAACGCCGCCGAGGCGCGCGCCGCGGTGGCGGCGACGCGCTATCCGCCGCACGGGATCCGCGGCGTCTCGGCAGGCGCCCGCGGCGGCCGCTATGGCCGCATCGACGGCTACCTGCACAAGGCCAATGCGGAGATGTGCGTGCTCGTGCAGATCGAGACGCCGATGGGGCTGGCCAATCTCGAGGCCATCGCATCGGTCGAGGGCGTGGACGGCGTGTTCATCGGCCCGTCCGATCTCGCCGCGACGCACGGCCATCTCGGCAATCCGGGCCACCCCGATGTCGACAAGATGATCATGGAAGCCGGCGCGCGGCTGAGGAAGCTCGGCAAACCGGCCGGGTTCCTGACGCCGAACACCGATCTGGCGAAGCGCGTGCTCGATGCGGGCTATCTCTTCGTCGCCGTCGGCACGGACTCCAACCTGATGGTGAAGTCCGTCGACGCGCTGCTCAAGCAGTTCAAGGGATGAGCGCCATGAAGCCCGACCTCCTCTCCGTCGAGGCCCTGCGGCCGCAGTCGATGGAGGAACTCGCCCAGATCTTCACCGTCCATTCCCTGCCGATGGACAAGTCGCTCTGGATCGAGCGCGCGAAGCCGGTCGCCGACCGGGTCCGCTTCGTCCAGACGACCGGCTTCGCCGGCTGCCCCGGCGAACTGATGACGATCCTGCCGAAGCTCGAGATCGTCTCGTGCATGGGGGTCGGCGTCGACGCGATCGACCTGGCGCAGGCGCGCAAGCGCGGCATCGCGGTCACGAACACGCCGGACGTCCTCAACGACGACGTCGCCGACCTCGCGATCGCCCTGCTGCTGATGACCGCGCGTCATCTCGCGCTGTCGGACCGCTATGTCCGCGACGGGCGGTGGAAGAAGCTCGGCAACCAGCCGCTCGCGACCAAGGTGTCGGGCAAGCGGCTCGGCATCGTCGGCATGGGGCGCATCGGCAAGGTCATCGCCCGTCGCGCCCAGGCCTTCGACATGTCGATCGACTACCACACGCGCAACAAGGCGGACGTGCCGTTCCGGCACTGGCCCGACCTGGTCGCGATGGCGCGGGCGGTCGATTTCCTGATCGTGATCGTCCCGGGCGGACCGGCGACCAAGGGGCTGATCAGCGCCCCGGTGATCGAGGCGCTCGGTCCGAAGGGGATCTTCGTCAACGTCTCGCGAGGCTCGGTCGTCGACGAGCCGGCGCTCGTCGACGCGCTGGTCGCCGGCAGGATCGCCGGCGCCGGCCTCGACGTCTTCGCCGATGAGCCCAACGTGCCGCCGGCGCTGCTCGGGCTCGACAATGTCGTCCTGTCGCCGCATGTCGGCAGCGGCACGCAGGAGACGCGCGGTGCGATGGCCGACCTGGTGGTCAACAATCTCAAGGCGCATCTCGCCGGCAAGCCGCTCCTGACCCGGGTGGTCTGAGCCGCCAGCCGTCAGGCCCGCCGCTCGGCCTGGAGCCGGGCGGCGGCGAGCGCGCCGTAAACCGCGAGCCCGGGCAACGACAGCCACCACAGGCCGCAGGCGAGCGGGATCACCATCAGCTCGGCCGCCAGCGGAAGGAAATGCGGGTCCCGCAGCAGGCGCCGGCGCGCGTCGGGCTCGGGGACGAGATCGGGATGGTCGAGCGGGCGCCACACGAACCGCCGACCGAGGGCGCGGATCCGCAGCAGCCGCACGGAGACCAGCAGGAGGGCGGCCAGGATCCAGCCGAGCGGCGCGGGGGCCGTGTCGTCCATCGCCAGCACGAGGATCGCGAGCCAGACGGCGTGGAACAGGCTGGTGACGAGATGCAGGTCCTGGGCGTGCTCGCGCGCGCCGGCGGCAACCAGCGCGTCGGCGTTGCGGCGGGCGACGGTCATCTCGATGAGCCGCGCCAGCAGGACGGCGCCGAGGAACCAGGTCAGGGGCGCGTCGGGCAGCATGGGGCTCCGGCGGCGGTGGCGGCGATCACGCGCCCAGTCTATCGCGCCGGATGCGCCACGGGCGCTAACATCGCCGCGACGCCCTCGATCCCCGCGAGCCCCCGCCGTGACGACGAGCCCTCCCGTGGAGACGTTCCACCTGACCTTCATGGGTCGGTTGCGCGCCTACCTGTTCGCCGGCGTGCTGGTCACGGCGCCGATCGCGATCACGGCCTATCTCGCCTGGCTCGTGGTCAGCTTCGTGGACGAGCGGGTCACGAAGCTCCTGCCGCACGACTACAATCCGAACAACTACCTTCCCTTCGCCATTCCCGGCTTCGGCCTCGTCGTCATCGCGCTGGCGCTGATGTTCATCGGCTGGTTCGCCGCCGGCCTGGTCGGGCGCCTGACGATGCGGGCCGGTGAGGCGCTGGTCGCGCGCATGCCCGTGGTCAGCAACGTCTATTCGGCGGTGAAGCAGATCTTCGAGACGGTGTTGAAGCAGCGCGCCACGACGTTCCGCACCGTCGTGCTCGTCGAGTTCCCGCGCAAGGGGCTCTGGCGCGTCGGCTTCCTGACAGGCGACACGCCGGGCCGGACCCAGGGCGTCCATCCGACGCCGCTCGCCAACGTGTTCATTCCGAACACGCCCAACGTCGCGACCGGCTTCCTGGTCCTCGTGCCGCGCGACGAGCTCCTGATCCTGGAGCTCACTCCCGAGGAGGCCCTGAAGCTCATCGTTTCGGCCGGCATCGCGGTGCCGGCGGCTGAGCAGCTCGCCGCGCGCACGGCGACTCAGCCCGAGCGGAACAGCGCCACCGCGCCGTCGCGCTCGAACAGGTAGAGCAGCGTGCGCAGCGCCGCACCGCGCTCGCCCGACAGGCCGTCGTCGCGCTCGATGATCAGCTTCGCCTCGTCGCGGGCGATCGCCAGCAGGTCGCCGTGGACCGAGATGTCGGCCAGGCGGAACTCGGGCAGTCCGCTCTGCCGCGTCCCGAGCAGCTCGCCCGCGCCGCGCAGGCGCAGATCCTCCTCGGCGATGCGGAATCCGTCGTCGGTCTCGCGCATGATCCGCAGCCGCGCCGCCGCGGTCTCGCCCGGCGGCGTCTGGTAGAGCAGCAGGCACGTCGCGGGCTTCTGGCCACGCCCGACGCGGCCGCGCAGCTGATGGAGCTGCGCGAGCCCGAAGCGCTCCGCGTGCTCGACCACCATCACCGTCGCCGCGGGGACGTCGACGCCGACCTCGATCACCGTCGTGGCGACGAGGATGGCGGCGTCGCCGTCGACGAAGCGCGTCATCGCCGCATCCTTCTCCGCGGGCTTGAGCTTTCCATGCACGAGCGCGACGCGCTCCTCGCCGAACTGATGCGCGAGCCAGAGCTGGCGCTCCGTCGCGGCGGCGAGGTCGACCGCCTCGGATTCCTCGACGAGCGGGCAGACCCAGAAGATCTTGTCGCCGTTGGAGATGCGGCGACCGATCGCGCTGCCGACCTCGTCGAGCCGGTCGAGCGGCACCAGGCGCGTGTCGACCGGCTTGCGCCCCGGCGGCTTCTCGTCGAGGCGCGAGCTGTCCATGTCGCCATAGGCGCAGAGCATCAGCGTGCGCGGGATCGGCGTCGCGGTCGTGAC
This sequence comes from Alphaproteobacteria bacterium, assembly GCA_016793165.1. Taxonomy (GTDB): domain Bacteria; phylum Pseudomonadota; class Alphaproteobacteria; order CACIAM-22H2; family CACIAM-22H2; genus CAIOSQ01. The sequence goes on from JAEULA010000061.1 coordinate 23,715, forward strand.
GAGCACGTGGACACCCGTCCCCTTCTCGGCGAGGGCGAGGCGCTGGTGCACACCGAAGCGGTGCTGTTCGTCGATGACCGCCAGCGCGAGGTCGGCGAACTCGACGTCGTCCTGGAACAGCGCATGGGTTCCGACGACGAGCTTGAGCTCGCCGCGAGCGAGCCGCTCGCCCATCGCGCGGCGCTCGCGCGGCTTGTCGCGGCCGGTGAGCAGGCCGACCTCGACGCCGATGCGCTCGGCCAGCGGCCGGATCGTCTCGTAGTGCTGGCGCGCAAGGATCTCGGTCGGCGCCATCAACGCCCCCTGGCGGCCGGCCTCCGCGGCGACCAGCATCGCCATCAGCGCGACGACCGTCTTGCCGCTGCCGACGTCGCCCTGGACGAGTCGGAGCATGCGCTGCGGCAGCGCCAGGTCGGCGACGATCTCGTCGATCGCGCGCCGCTGCGCGCCGGTGAGCGCGAAGGGCAGGGCCTCGAGCAGCCGGCGGCGCAAGCTGCCGTCACCGGTCAGCGGCGTTCCGAGCTGGCGGCGCTGGTGCCGGCGGACGAGGAGCAGCGCGAGCTGGTTGGCGAGCAGCTCGTCATAGGCGAGCCGTCGGCGCGCCACCGTCGTCGGCGAAAGCTCGGCGACGCTCGCCGGCCCGTGGAGCGCCCGGATCGCCGCCCGCCAGGACGGCCAGGCCTCGCGCGCCATCAGTGCGGCGTCGAGCCATTCGGGCAGGTCCGGCGCGCGATCCACCGCCGCGCGCACCGTGCGCGCCATGACGCGCGCGGTCACGCCGGTGGTCAGCGCGTAGGTCGGCTCGACGATCGCCACGCTGGCCATCTCCTCGACCGGTACCACATGGTCGGGATGGGTGATCTGGATCTCGTCGCGGTAGCGCTCGATGCGGCCGCTCACGACGCGCTGCGCCCCGATCGGAAGCTGCTTGGCCAGCCAGTCCGCCTTCGCGTGGAAGAAGACGAGATTCAGGAACCCCGTCTCGTCGCGGCAGCGGACCTTGTACGGCAGCTGCCGCGTGCGCGGCGCGACGTGCTGGTCGACCGTCACGACGATGGTCGCGATCGCGCCGTCCGCCGCCGCCGCGATCTTCGGGGTCGCGCGTCGGTCGACGAGGCCGGTGGGGCGATGCCAAAGCAGGTCGACGATCTTCTCGCCGCCGACGGCGCGCGCGACCAGCGGCGCCAGCTTCGGGCCGATGCCGGGCAGGGACAGGAACGGCGCGAAGAGGGAGAAGAGGATCTGGGGGCGCATCCGGGCTCGAGCGCGGCAAAAGGCTGACAGGGCGGGGCGATCGCCCTATATGCATAGCCGACGTGCGCCCGCCCGCCCACCGCCGCGTCCCCCGATGACCGCCGAAACCCTCGAGATCCGCCGCAAGCGCCTTGTCCACCGCAGCCTGTACACCGGCATGAAGGAAACGGACCTTCTGCTCGGTGCGTTCGCGCGCGCGCATGTCGTCGCGTTCGACGACGGGCAGCTGGACCGTTACGAACGCCTCCTCGAGGAGCCCGATCCCGCGATCTTCGCCTGGGCGATCGGCCGCGAGGAGGTTCCGGCGGAGCACGACAACGACGTCATGGCGCTGCTGCGCCGGTTCACGCGGAATCACCGGCCGTGAACGACGTTCGGACCCTGCCGGTCGGCCAGCGCGTGGAGCTGGCCGGTGCGCCGCCCGGACTCGACGCACGCTGGCTCGCCGGGATGGCGGCGCGCGGGACGTCGTTCATCCACGTCACCCGCGAGGCCGGCCGCGCCGCGCAGCTCATCGAGTCCCTGGCCTTCTTCGCGCCCGAGCTGCAGGTCCTCGAATTCCCGGCGTGGGACTGCCTGCCCTACGACCGGGTGTCGCCGGTCCCGGAGATCGTCAGCCGGCGCATCGACACGCTTGCGACGCTGGCGGGCGCGCCTGCGACCTCGCCGCGGATCGTCGTCACGACCGTCAACGCCATCCTGCAGCGCGTACCGCCGCGCGGGATGTTCACCTCCGGCGCCTTCACCGCCGAGGTCGGCCGCGAGCTCCAGCTCGACACGCTCACCGCCTTCCTCGCGCGCAACGGCTACGTGCGCGCGGACACGGTTCGCGAGGCCGGCGAGTACGCCCTGCGCGGCGGCATCGTCGACCTCTTTCCACCGGGCACGCTGCGGCCGCTGCGCCTCGACCTGTTCGGCGACACGCTCGAGGCGATCCGCAGCTTCGACCCGACGACGCAGCTCAGCGGCGAGCGGCTGGCGCGCTTCGTGCTCAAGCCTGTCAGCGAGGTCCTGCTCGACGCCGCCGCGATCGAGCGCTTCCGCACGGGATACCGCGAGCTGTTCGGCGCGGTCGGCGGCAACGACCCGCTCTACGAGGCGATCAGCGCCGGCCGCCGCTATGGCGGCTTCGAGCACTGGCTGCCTCTGTTCCACGAGAAGCTGGAGACGCTCTTCGACTACCTGGCCGACGCCACGGTGACCCTCGATCATCAGTGCGACGAGGCCGTCATCGCCCGCTTCGAGCAGATCGAGGAGGCCTACGACTCCCGCGCCGAGTTCGCCACGCGCAAGGACGCCGACGGGCCGGCCTATCGGCCGCTGCTGGCCGACCGCCTGTACCTGACCGCGCGCGACTGGCGCCAGCGCCTGAGCCAGCGCCAGGTCGCCGGCTTCACGCCCTTCTCCGCGCCGGTCGATTCGGGCCCGCGGGTGCAGGATCTCGGCGGACGGCCGGGCCTGACCTTCGCCCAGGCGCGCACCCAGGCGGACAACGTCTTCGACGCGGTGCGAGGCCATGTCGCGGATCGCCAGGCCGGCGGGCGGCGCGTGGTCATTGCCGCCTACAGCGAGGGCTCGCGCGACCGGCTACAGACGCTGTTCGCCGAGCACGGCCTGGCCGATACCGAGACGGTCGCCCACTGGTCGGACGCGCTGGCCCTGCCGCCGCGGCGCGTCGTTCTGACGGTGCTCGGGCTCGAGCGCGGCTTCGAGACCGACGACCTGGCCGTCATCAGCGAGCAGGACATCCTCGGCGAGCGGCTGATCCGCGCGGCGAAGCGGCGCGTGCGCGCCGAGAACTTCATCGCCGAGGCGTCGACGCTGGCCGAGGGCGATCTCGTCGTGCATGTCGACCACGGCGTCGGACGGTTCGAGGGCCTGGTCACCATCACGGCCGGCGGCGCCCCGCACGACTGCCTCAAGCTGGCCTATGCCGACAACGACCGGCTGTTCGTGCCGGTCGAGAATCTCGACATGCTGTCGCGATACGGTTCGGAGGAGGGCGGCGGCGCCCTCGACAAGCTGGGCGGTGTCGGGTGGCAGCAGCGCAAGGCGCGGGTCAAGCGGCGCATCACCGAGATCGCCGGCGAGCTTGTGAAGATCGCGGCCGCGCGGCGCCTGCGGCAGGGCGAGCCGATGGATCCGCCCGAGGGACTCTTCGCGGAGTTCTGCGCGCGCTTCCCGTTCCCCGAGACCGAGGACCAGGCCAAGGCGATCGAGGACACGCTCACCGATCTCGCGTCGGGAAAGCCGATGGACCGGCTGATCTGCGGCGACGTCGGCTTCGGCAAGACGGAGGTCGCGCTGCGCGCGGCATTCGTCGCCGCGATGGCCGGGCATCAGGTCGCCGTCGTCGTGCCCACCACGCTGCTCTGCCGCCAGCACTTCCGCAACTTCACGGCGCGGTTCCAGGGCCTGCCGCTGAAGATCGCCCAGCTCTCTCGCTTCGTCGCCGCGAAGGACGCCACCCAGACCCGCAAGGCCCTGGCCGAGGGCGCGATCGACATCGTGGTCGGCACCACGGCCGTGCTCTCGAAGGCGATGGCGTTCAAGAACCTGGGGCTGCTGATCGTCGACGAGGAGCAGCATTTCGGCGTCGGCCAGAAGGAGCGCCTGAAGCAGCTCAAGGCCAACGTCCACGTGCTGACGCTGACGGCCACGCCGATCCCGCGCACGCTGCAGATGGCGCTGTCGGGCGTGCGCGACATGTCGATCATCGCGAGCCCGCCGGTCGACCGCCTCGCGGTGCGGACCTTCGTGCTGCCCTACGACCCGGTCGTGATCCGCGAGGCGATCATGCGCGAGCGCTTTCGCGGCGGGCAGACCTTCTACGTCTGCCCGCGCATCGAGGACCTCGACCATGTGCGCGGGCGTCTCACCGACCTCGTGCCCGAGTGCAAGGTCGCCGTGGCGCACGGACAGATGTCGCCGGGCGTCCTCGAGGACACGATCGGCGCGTTCACGGAGGGCAAATTCGACGTCCTGCTGTCGACCAACATCGTCGAATCCGGCCTCGACATGCCGCGGGTGAACACGATCGTGCTGCACCGTGCCGACATGTTCGGCCTCGCGCAGCTCTATCAGCTGCGCGGCCGCGTCGGCCGTTCCAAGCTGCGCGCCTACGCCTACCTCACGATCCCGCCGGACCGGGTGCTCGGGCAGACGGCGCAGAAGCGGCTCGAGGTCATGCAGACGCTCGACTCGCTGGGCGCGGGATTCCAGCTGGCATCCTACGACCTCGACATCCGCGGCGCCGGCAACATGCTGGGCGAGGAGCAGTCCGGGCACATCCGGGAGGTCGGGATCGAGCTCTACCAGCACATGCTCGAGGAGGCCGTCGTCGCGGCGCGGGCCGAGGGCGAGGGCAGCGCGCCGCCCGACGAGTGGTCGCCGCAGATCAACATCGGCATGGCCGTGCTGATCCCGGAGGCCTATGTCGCGGATCTCGCGGTGCGGCTCGGACTCTACCGCCGGCTCTCGGCCTTCACCGAGCGCGCCGAGCTCGACGCCTTCGCCGCCGAGCTCGTCGATCGCTTCGGCAAGCTGCCGCCGGAGGCTCAGAACCTGCTCGAGGTCGTCGCGGTCAAGCAGCTCTGCCGCAAGGCCGGGGTCGAGAAGATCGACGCCGGCCCGAAGGGCGCCGTGCTGAGCTTCCGGCAGAACCGCTTCGCCAAACCCGATCGCCTGATCCATTTCATCACGCGCGACGCCGCGAGCATGAAGGTGCGGCCCGACCAGAAGCTGGTCTACGCGGCCGACTGGGACGACGCGCGCGCGCGCATGCGCGGAGTCGCCAAGCTGATCGCCGAACTCGCCAAGCTTGTGGAATGAAGGAGGCCGTCATGAGTGCAGCCGTCGCCTCGCCCCCGTTCGCGATCCTGGGCATCGATCACGTCGTCCTTCGCTCGCCCGACCGGGAGCGCCTCGTGCGCTTCTATGCCGACGTCCTCGGCTGCGCGGTGGTGTGGGATCGTCCGGCATTGGGTCTCACCCATCTCCGCGCGGGGCGCGCGCTCATCGACATCGTCGACGCGGCGCGGCGTGCCGACCGGCGGCCGCCGGATCAGATGGCGCCGAATGTCGACCACATGTGCCTGATCATCGAGCCGTTCGACGGCGACGCGCTGCGGCGCCACCTCGCGGCCCATGGCGTGACGATCGAGGCGCCGGCCGATCGCTTCGGCGCCGAGGGCGAAGGGCCGTCGGTCTATCTCCGCGATCCCGAAGGCAACACCGTCGAGCTGAAAGGGCCCGGCTCGGAGCACCCGGTCCGGGCGCGGCCGCCTCAGCTGCGATAACGCGCGAGCACGTCGCGGTCGATCTCGATCCCCAGGCCCGGCCGCGTCGGGATCGCCACCCGGCCGTCGACATGCTCGATCGGCTCCGTGATCAGCGCACGCCGGAACGGATGCGAGGAGCGGTCGTACTCGAGGATCGGCTCGGCGGCGAACAGGGAGTGATTGGCGACCGGCAGCGCCGCGATCAGCTGCAGCGACGCCGCCTGGGCGACGGCCGATCCCCAGACATGCGGATTGACCGCCACGCCGTGGGCCTGCGCGAGGGCCGCGATGTGCCGGCATGCGGTGAAGCCGCCGGCCGAGCCGATATCGGGCTGCGCCACGTCGACGGCGCGCGCGGCGAGAAGATCGCGGAAACCGTAGAGCGTGTGCTCGTTCTCGCCGCCGGCGATCGGCATCGACAGCCGCGCACGAATTTCGCGGTAGCCGTCGAGGTCCTCCGGCGCCACCGGCTCCTCGTACCAGCGCAGGTCGAAGCGTTCGAGCGCGCGGCCGAGCCGGACGGCATCGGCGACGCCGTAGGCATGGTTGGTGTCGATCATCAGCCGGACCGGCTTGCCGGCGATCGCATCGCCGATCGCCTCCATCACCGCGATGTCGTCGGCGACGCCGTAGCCGAGCTTCACCTTCATGTGCCGGAACCCGGCGGCATGATGCTGCAGCGCCTCGTCGGCGAGCCGCGCGGATTCACCCTGGCCCGAGATTCGATAGAACCCCGTCGCGTAGGCCTCGACCGAGCCGCGGAACGCGCCGCCCAGCAGCATGTGCACCGGCAGGCCGGCGGCCTTGCCCGCGATGTCCCACAGCGCGATGTCGACCGCGCTGATCGCGGAGACGATCGTGCCCTTGCGGCCGTAGTCGCGGGTCGCGTGGTACATCCGGTGCCAGAGGACCTCGACCGCGCGCGGGTCTTCGCCGAGGAGCAGCGGCGTCAGCGCGACCTCGATCGCCTTCGCCGCGATCTCCGGCGGCTCGAGGCCCTGGGCGAAGGCCTCGCCCCAGCCGGTCAGGCCGTCATCGGTCGTGATCTCGACCAGTGTCGCCGAGCGCTGACGCACCCAGCCCTGCGAGAACGCGAAGGGCTGCGCGAGCGGCGACTTCAGGACATGGACGTCGACGCGCCGGATCCTCATCGCCGCCGGGCCCCCCCTCAGACCGCGTCGGGGGTCGGGGATTCGGCCTCGCGCCTTGCGTGCTCGAACAGCTCGATCAGCGCCTCGGGCGGCTGCGCGCCCGAAAGCGCGAACTTCCGGTCGACGATGAAGCAGGGCACGCCCGTGATCCCCACCTGGCGGGCGAAGGCATCCTCCTGTCGGATCGTCTCGACGTCCTGGTCGGAGGCGAGATAGGCGGCCGCCGCCGCCGGATCGGCACCGGCCGATTGCGCCAGCCGGACGAGCGTTCCGTCGTCGCTGAGGTTTTCGCCCTCGAGGAAGTAGCCCCGGAACAGCGCCTCCACCATCGCGTCCTGGCGGCCCGCGCCGGCCGCCCAGCGGATCAGCCGATGCGGTTTCAGCGTGTTGGGCGTGCGGCGGATTTTCTCGAAGGCGAAATCGATACCGTCCGGCGCCGCTGCGGCGCGCAGGCGCTGATACATGTTCCCGCCATTGGCGTCGCCGAACTTCGCCCGCAGGTACTCCGCGCGATCCATGCCCTCGGGCGGGAAGTCGGGGTTGAGCTGGAACGGGCGCCAGGTGATCTCGAGATCGGCCTGGGGCGCGAGCTGCAGCGCGCGCTCGAGGCGCCGCTTGCCGATGAAGCACCACGGGCAGATGACGTCGGACACGATGTCGATGAGCATGACCGGGAACCTAGATCCGAGCGCAGCGCGCGGGCAACCGGGCTGTCGACGATGGGCGGCAGGGCTCGGCATACTCCCGGCCCGATCACGCCTCGCGACCAGGGATCTCCCGACGATGGCTGCCTCGACCGCCACCGGCCCGTTCGACCAGGGACTCGAACGCCGGCCGGCGAACTACGAACCGCTGAGCCCCGTGGGCTTCCTTGCGCGCGCCGCTTCCGTCTTTCCGGATCGCGTCGCCGTCATCCATGGCGACCGTCGGATCACCTATCGCGAGTTCCACACCCGATGCCGCCGCTTCGCCGGTGCCCTCCGGGCGCGCGGCATCGGCCGCGGCGCAACGGTCAGCGTGCTGGCACCCAACATTCCGGCTCTGCTCGAGGCGCATTACGCCGTGCCGATGGCGGGGGCGGTGCTCAATGCCCTGAACACGCGGCTCGATGCGGCGAGCATCGCGTTCATCCTCGAGCACGGCGAGAGCCGGTTGCTGCTGGTCGATCGCGAGCTTGCCGCTCTCGCGGCGGATGCGCTGGGCCGCATGCGCAATCCGCCCGCGGTCGTCGACATCGACGATCACCTGGCGCTCCAGGGCGAGCGGATCGGGTCGATCGAATACGAGGCGTTTCTCGCGGCCGGCGACCCGGACAGCGAGCCGGTTCCGCCGGCGGACGAATGGGACGCGATCTGCCTGAACTACACATCGGGCACGACCGGCAATCCCAAGGGCGTCGTCTACCACCACCGCGGGGCCTATCTGAACGCGCTCGGAAACGCGCTGGCGTTCGGTCTCAACGACCGCAGCGTCTATCTGTGGACGCTGCCGATGTTCCACTGCAACGGCTGGACCTACACCTGGGCGGTGACCGCGGCCGCCGGGATCCATGTCTGCCTGCGGCGCATCGATCCGGCCCTGATCTTCGGCGCGATCGCGGAGCACGGCGTCACGCATCTCTGTGCGGCGCCGATCATCCTCACGCTGCTGATCCATGCGCCGGACGCCGCGAAGCGGCGCTTCCCGCAGACCGTCGACGTCGCGACGGGCGGAGCGGCACCGCCCTCGCCGGTGATCGCGGCGATGGAAGCGATGGGTTTCCGCGTCACGCATCTCTACGGGCTTACCGAAAGCTACGGTCCCGCGACGGTGTGCGTTCCGCATGCCGACTGGGCCGCAAAGCCGCTGGACGACCGCGCGCGGCTGATGGCGCGTCAGGGCGTCGCCTATCCGACACTCGGCGGGCTGATGGTCGCCGATCCGGAATCCGGCGTCGCGGTCCCCGGCGACGGCGCCACGATCGGCGAGATCTGGCTGCGCGGGAATACGGTGATGAAGGGCTACCTGAAGAACCCCAAGGCGACGTCCGAGGCACTCGATCGCGGCTGGTTCAGGACCGGCGATCTCGCCGTCCGCCACCCCGACGGCTATGTCGAGATCAAGGATCGTTCGAAGGACATCATCATCTCCGGCGGCGAGAACATCTCGTCGCTCGAGGTCGAGGAGGTCCTCTATCGCCATCCCGCGGTCATGGAGGCGGCAGTGGTCGCCAAGCCGGACGCGCGCTGGGGCGAGACTCCTTGCGCCTTCGTGGCGCTGAAGCCCGGGGCAAGCGCGGACGCCGCGGCGATCGTGGATTGGTGCCGCACGCATCTCGCGCATTTCAAGACGCCTCGCCACGTCGTGTTCGGCGACCTGCCGAAGACATCGACGGGTAAGATCCAGAAGTTCGTCCTGCGCGAGCGGGCGAAGGCGGGCGCATGAGCGCGCCGTCGCTGTCCCTGACGGGACGCGTGGCGCTGGTGACCGGCGCGTCCGCGGGGCTCGGCGCGCATTTCGCGCGGGTCCTGGCGACGGCCGGCGCGCAGGTGGTCATCACCGCGCGCCGGATCGACCGCATCGCGGCCCTGGCCGCGGACATCGCGGCGACCGGCGGCGCAGCGCACGCGATCGCCATCGACGTGACGGATGCGGCGAGCGTGTCCGATGGGATCCGGCAGGCCGTTGCCGTCGCGGGCGGGATCGACCTTCTCGTGAACAACGCCGGCATCGCCGTGCCGCGCGGCTTCCTCGACACCGTCGAGGCCGAGTGGCAATCGGTGATCGACACCAACCTGTCCGGCTACATGCGAGTCGGTCGCGAGGCCGCGAAGGCGATGGTCGCGGGGGGGAAGGGCGGCGCGATCGTGAATGTCGCCTCGGTCCTGGGTATGCGCGTCGGCCCGCACCTGGCGTCCTACTCGGCCGCCAAGGCCGGCGTGATCAGCCTGACGCAGAGCATGGCGCTGGAGCTCGCCCGGCACGGCATCCGGGTCAATGCGCTCGCGCCGGGCTACATCGAGACCGACCTCAACCGCGGCTTCCTCACGGGCCCGGGCGGCCAGGCCCTCGTCAAGCGCGTCCCGATGCGCCGGTTCGGCGCCCTCGAGGATCTCGACGGGCCGCTGCTGCTGCTGCTATCCGACGCCGGCCGATTCATGACCGGCGCCACGGTGACGGTCGACGGCGGCCATACGCTGAGCCTGTTCTGACGCCGGCCTTCCGGCCGGCACATCGCCATGAGGGACCATATGATCGTCGACATCCGCACCTACACGCTGCATCCGGGCCAGCTCGGCGCGTTCTTCAAGCTTTACGGCGAAGAGGGCTACGCGGTGCAGACGAAGCATCTCGGCCAGCCGCTCGGCTACTACTTCATCGACATCGGGCCGCAGAACCGGGTCGTGCATCTCTGGGGCTACGCCGATATCGCCGAGCGTGCGCGCAAGCGCGCGGCGATGGAATCCGACCCGGCTTGGAACGCCTACCGCGCCAAGACGGGCGGGCTGTACCAGCGCCAGGAGAACAAGATCATGCGCCGGACGCCGTTCTATCCGGCGAAGATGGGCGCGCCCTCGGGCTTCGGCATCATCGACTATCGCACCTACACCGCCCATCCCGGGAAGCTCGGGGCGTTCCTCGGCGTGTACGAGTCCGACGCGCTCCCTCTGCAGGTGAAGCATCTCGGCAATTGCCAGGGCTGGTTCATGTCCGATATCGGCCCGCTGAACGAGGTCGTGCACATGTGGGGCTACGCCGACCTCAACGACCGCCAGGCGCGGCGCAACGCGATGCAGGCCGACCCGGCCTGGGGCGTCTACCTCCCCAAGGGCACGTCGCTGCTGCTGAACATGGAGAACGCGATCCTACGCCCGGCGCCGTTCTGGAAGCCGGCGGCCTGATGCGACAGGCGCGACGGGTCAGGCGTCCCTTGCCCGATCCGTCGCGCCGACGGCATCGACATCGCCGACGAACATGATCGGCGATGTGAGGACGGCGCGGATGAGCTCCGACTGCCGGCCGATCCCGAGCTTCGCGAAGATGTGCCGAAGATAGGTTCGTGCCGATGTGACGGTGATGCCGACGTCGCGACTCGCCTCCTGCAGGCTCAAGCCGCGCAGGAGCGCATGCGTCAGCCGGGATTCGGACGGGGTCAGGGCGAAGAATGCGGCGAGCGCGGCCGGCGCCGGCAAGCCGTGGCGGCTCGGATCGGTGACGAACAGTGCGAGGCTCGACGCCGGGATATCCGTCGCCGCAGCGGCGCCGTCGATCCGGAGCAGCGCGGCGGCGATCTCGGCGCCGTCCGAGCGGCGGCAAAGACGCATGATCTCGGTGCCTCCGGCGCTCGCTACCCGTCGACGTACCGTCTCCATGCGCGACCGCGACGACGCGTCGGCCGCCCGCAGCAGCGACCCCGGATCCGCGACCAGGACGTCCGCTTCCGCGATCAGCCGCCGTCCCTGATCGTTGGCTTCGGCGAGGCGCCCGTCGAGGTCGAGACGGAAGGCCGCGAACGGCAGGCGTTCCAGCGCCATCCGGCCGAGGGCGGCGGCGGCGGAGATCGGCGTCGCGACCTGCGACTGCGCAAGCGCATTGTCGTGCCGCGCGATCGCGGCCTCGATCGCCTCGATCAGGCGCTCGACGGCGCAGGGCTTGGTCAGGAACCGCACGGCCTGCGCTTCGTTGACCGCCTGCATCGCGAGCGAGAGATCGGCATGGCCCGTGAGCATGACGCAGGCCGCCTGCGGATGGCGTCGTCGCAGCGCGGAGGCGGCATCGATGCCGTCGATGCCGGGCATGCGGCAGTCCATGACGTAGGCATCGTAGGACGACCGGTCGGCGAGGGCGAGGGCCTCCGACCCGGACTGCGCGAAATCCAACAGCCAAGCCGGCCGATGGCGTCGCAGGTTGCGCGCGATCGCCTGCAGGACGAGAGGCTCGTCGTCGGTGAGCAGGATCCGGCGCACCGCGTTAACCAGGATCGCGACGCGGCGCACGCGCCGACGTCTCCGTTTGGGGATATCGGGTTGCGCCGCGGGCCCGCCATTCTGCGTCGCGAGCCCCTTCATGACGAAGCCGGGCGCGCGCGCATCCGAGTGGGCGAGCATGGTTCGAATCAAGAGCTACGGCGTGGTCGCGGCGGCGAGCCTGGCGCTCATCGTGTCGATCGTCGCGATGGTCGGCGGCCAGCTGCGGCTGGCATCGGAGCGGGAAGCGGCGCATGTGCATGCCGAACTGACTCAGATCGCAAGCCTCGTGAGGGCACGCATCGAGCAGGCGCTCGAGCAGCGTCTCGCAATCCCTTACGCCCTTGCGGCTTATGCAAGCGTGAATCCCGCGCTCTCCGCGGCCGATTTCGCGCTCTTCGCGGGCTCGCTCGCCGCGGCGACCGACTCCGTCCGCAGCATCCAGCTCGCACCGGGCAACGTGGTTAAGCATGTGTATCCGCTGCAGGGGAACGAGGCGGCGATCGGCCACGATCTCTGGGCGGATCCGGAGCGCCGCGCGACGGTCGGCGCGGTGATGCGGGCAGGGCATCTCGTCGTCTCCGATCCCGTGACCCTCAAGCAGGGCGGGCGCGCCGTCATCGCCCGCATGCCGGTCTACCTCGGCGAGCACCGGCCGGACGACTACTGGGGACTCTCGATCGTCGTGGTCGACATCGATCATCTCGTGGCCGAGCTCCGGCTCGCCGACGTCGCCGCCGACATCGCGATCGTGTCGCTCGGTCCCGACGGCAAGTCGCCGCCGGTCTCGATCATCGGCACCGAGCCCGACGATCCGGCGATGCTCGCGGTGACGGCGAGTGCGACCCTGCCGGGCTCGGTCTGGCGTGTGAGCGCCTCGCGGCGCATCGATCCGACGGCCTCCAGCCCGGCGGACCGCCTCGCCTACGGCATCGGTCTCGTCAGCCTGGTGTTCGGCTTCCTCCTCATCGCCTTCGCCTTCCTCGGACCCGACGAGCAGCGCCGCGCGATCTCGGCGGCGACCCGCGACCTCGACCGGTCGCGCCATGAGACCGAGGCGGCCCGCCGCGACCTCGGAACCACCATCGAAGCGATGGCCGAGGGCATCTGCGTATTCGACCGCAATGGCGCCCTCGTCTTGTGGAACGGGCAGTTTGCGCGCCTCGCCGCGATCGATCCCGATCGGCTCTGCGTCGGGCTGCCGCTGATGGACGTCGTGGCGGCGCAGCGCGGCGCGCCGCTCGTCAACGATGCCGCGGTCCGGGTCGCGAGCGCCGACATCGAGCTTGCCAACGCCATGTACGAGGGAACGCGCACCGCGGTCGACGGCCGCCGGGTGCAGATCCGCGTCTCGCGCGGTGGCGACGAGAAGATCATCTTCATGTTCGCCGACGTGACCGAGATCGAGCAGGCCGCGCGCCAGATCGCGCACAGCGAGCGCCTGCTGCGCCAGATGCTCAACCACAGTCCCCTGGCCGTGGCGATCGTTTCGCTCGACGGGGCCCACCGTGTCGTCAACGCCCGATACGCCGAGCTGTTCGCCCTGACCCCGACCATGACCTCCGAGGTGCCGGTCTGGCGACTGCTCGCCGACCCCGTGGAGTCGTCGACGCTCGCCCGCACCCTGTCCCGCGACGGCGTGATGGCCCCCCGCACCATGGCGATGCGCTCGGCGGCGGGCACGCCGTTCTGGGGCTCCGTGTCCACGCATGCGATCGAGCACGACGGCGTCCCGAGCGCGCTGATCTACGTCCTCGACGTCAGCGAGATCCGTCGGGCGCAGGCGACGTTGGAGCGCGCCAACGACGTGCTCGAGGAGAAGGTTCGGGCGCGCGTCGCCGAGCTCGCCGCGACGGCCAGCCGGCTGTCGCAGGAGATCGAGGAGCGCAAGGCGATCGAGGTGGAGCTGCGCCAGCAGGTCGAGCGCAACTCGCTCCTCGCCGCCGCGATCGAGAACGACAGCAGCGGCATCACGATCGCCGACGCCTCGACGCCGGACCTGCCGCTGATCTACGTCAATCGCGCGTTCACGACGATGACGGGCTATGCGCCGGCCGAGGTGATCGGGCGCAACTGCCGCTTCCTCTCCGGCGCCGAGACAGCTCCGGAATCGCGGCAGGCGATCCGCGAGGCGCTGCGCGACGGCACCCCGATAAGCCTCGATCTCGTCAACTACCGCAAGGGCGGCGAGAAGTTCTGGAACCAGCTGACGTTGTTCCCCGTGCGCAACGCGTCGGGCGAGCTGCGCTACTTCGTGGGGGCGCAGAGCGACGTGACGGCGCGGCGCGCGGTCGAAGCGGAGCGAGAGGCGTTGCGCAGCCGCATGGCGGAGTCGAGCAAGTTCGAGGCGCTGGGGACGCTCGCGGGCGGCATCGCCCACGAGATCAACACGCCGGCCCAGTTCGTCAGCGACAACATCCGATTCCTCGGCAGCACCGCCGAGCCGCTGCTCGAGCTCGTCGAGACGGCGACGCGACTGATCGCCGGGCAGGGCGGCGCCGCGCAGTCGGCCTTCGCCGAGGCGCTGGCGCGCGCGGACGTGGAGTTCCTGCGGGCCGAGATCCCCGGGGCGGTGGCGCAGTGCATGGACGGCATGGATCGCATCGGGAAGATCGTCCAGGCGGTGAAGGAATTCTCCTATCCCGCCGACCGCGAGCAGGCGCTCTTCGACCTGAACCGCACGATCGAGGTCGCGGCCACGGTGACCCGGAACCAGTGGAAATACGTCGCCGAACTCGAGCTCGACCTCGCCGCCGACCTGCCGCACGTCCCCGGCGACCAGGGCGCGATCAACCAGGTCCTCCTCAACATGATCGTCAACGCGGCCCACGCCATCGAGGAGAAGGGCGGCGATGCGCGCGGCTCGATCGCCATCAGCACGCGGGCGCTCTCGGACGGCGTCGAGATCCGCATCGCCGACACGGGCGGCGGCATCCCGCCGGAGATCCGCTCGCGCGTCTTCGAGCTGTTCTTCACGACCAAGGCGCCGGGCCGCGGCACGGGGCAGGGGCTCGCGATCTCCCATGCCATCGTCGTCAAGCAGCACGGCGGCTCCATCACCATCGATTCCGAGGTCGGGCGGGGCACCACGTTCGTCATCAAGCTCCCCGCGACCGTCGCATCATCAGAGCTGGAGGTCGCGGCATGAGCGAGCTTCCCCGAGTCCTGTTCGTCGACGACGAACCCAACGTCCTGGAAGGCCTGCGTCGACTCCTGCGCTCCAAGCGCAACCAGTGGGACATGCGCTTCGCGACCGGAGGCGCAGAGGCATTGGCCGTGATGGCCGCCGAGCCGATCGACGTGCTGGTCAGCGACATGCGAATGCCGGGCATGGACGGCGCCGATCTGCTTGCGGCGGTCGCGAAGAAGCATCCGGACACGGTCCGGTTCATCCTCTCCGGCCAGAGCGATTCCGATGCGCTGTTCCGCGCGATCGGCACCTGCCACCAGTACATCTCGAAGCCGGTGCCCAGCGACAGCCTCGTCCAGAGCATCGAGCGCTCGCTGCGGCTGCGCGCGATCATGCGCAGCCCCAGGGTGCGCGCGGCCATCTCCGGCCTTCCCAGCGTGCCGAGCCCGCCGGCGATCTACTCGACACTGCTCGCCGAGCTGCGCCTGGGCGTGCCGCATCTCGACCGCATCGAGCGGATCATCGCGCGCGATCCCGGGCTGAGCGCGAAGCTGGTGCAGATCGCCAACTCCGCCTACTTCCGCCGCCTGCGCGAGGTTCACTCGCTCGCTTCCGCGATCAACTTCCTCGGCTTCGACCTGGTGAAGGCCGTGGTCGTGAACCTCGCCGTCGTGGCGCAGCTCCGGTGCCGGGAGATCGACGGCCGGCCGATCGAGTCCGTGATCGACTATTCGCTCGACTGCGCCGCGATGGCGCGCCAGCTGGCCGAGGCCGAGGGACTGCCGCCGTCGGTCTGCGGAGACGCATTCATGGCCGGCCTGCTGCACGAGATCGGCCTGCTCGTCCTTGCCGACAACTTCCCGGCCCAGATGTCGGAGATCGCGGCGGCCGCCCGCGCGGCCCGCGAGCCGGCGACGGCGCGAGAGCGCGCCGCCTTCGGGGCCTGCCATGCGCAGATCGGCGCGTGCATCCTCGGCACGTGGGGATTCCTCGACACGATCGTCGAGGCGGTGATGCACCACCACGACCCGATCGAGGCGATGCCCGACCGCCTCGATCTGACGATGGTCCTGCGGATCGCCATCCGCCTCGTCGATGCGGGCGCGGCCGGCGCGGCGGACGATCCGATCGTCGCCGAAGCGATGCGCCGCCATCCGCAGATGGTCGCGGCCCGGCCGGACGACCGGCGCGTGGCCGCAGCCCGATGAGCGGGACCGGGACCGTGAGCGGCCGCAGAATCCTGTTCGTCGACGACGAGCCCGCACTCCTCGACGGCATTCGGCGCCTCCTGCACCGGGACTTCGACCTCGCCTTCGCGCCCTCCGGCGACGAGGCGCTGCGCGCGCTCGAGACCAAGGGGCCCTTCGCGGTGGTCTGCGCGGACATGCGCATGCCCGGCATGAGCGGCGTGGAGCTCCTCGAGAAGGTGGCGGCCCGGCATCCGGACACGGTGCGGCTGATGTTGAGCGGCAACGCCGACCAGGCCACGGCGATCGAGGCGATCAACCGCGGACGCATCTACAGCTTCCTCGCCAAGCCGGCGTCGCGCGAGGCGCTCGTCGGCGCGCTTGAAGGCGCGCTGCGCCTGCATGCCCTGACGGTCGCCGAGAAGGTCCTGCTCGAGCGGACCCTCGCGGGCAGCATCCAGACCCTGGTCGAGATCCTGAGCACGGCGATGCCCGACCAGTTCGGGCGCGCGCAGCGCATCCGCGAACTCACCCGCCGTCACGCCGCCATGCTGGGCGGCAACGGCTGGCGCCTCGATATGGCGGCGATGCTGGCGCCGATCGGCTGGGCGACGATGCCGGCCGAACTCGCCGACAAGCTGCGCCACGGGATCAGCCTGACCGCGGATGAAGAGCTGATGGCGCGCCGCGTCGGCGAGATCAGTGGCCGGCTGATCGCCAACATCCCGCGCCTGGAGGCCGTCGCCGACGTGGTCCGCTACGCCGGCAAGGGATACGACGGCGCCGGCTATCCCGACGACGGCGTCAAGGGCGATGCATTGCCGCTCGAGGCGCGGGTCCTGCGCCTGATGTCCGCCGTCGTCGATGCGAGCGGCGACGAGCCGCCGAGCAACCGGACGCTCGACCGCCTCCGCGGGCGCAGCGCCGAGTTCGATCCGCGGCTGATCGCAGCGCTTCGAGGCGCCCTCGCACAGAGCGACGCGCCGGTCGCAGTCCCGGCGGCGGCCGCGGTCGTCGACGTCGAGATCACGCGAGTCGACATGCTGCTCGTGGGCGATCGACTGCTCGGCGATCTCATGCTGGACGACGGCACGCTTGCGCTCGTGCGCGACACCGTCGTCACGGACCTGCTGTCCGAGAAGCTCGCGAATCTCGGGCGGCTGCGCGGGTTCCGCCTGCCGATCCGCGTGCGGCGAACGGGGGAGGCATCGCCGCGGCGCGCGGCGTGACGCGAACGCGGGCTTGATTCCGCAGGCGGGCCGCGGTCGATTAGCCGCTCCGCCCCCAGCGAGAGACCGCCTGCCATGGATTTTCGCCTCGACGCCGAAACCGAAGCCCTGCGCGCACGACTGCGGCGCTTCGTCGGCGAGACGCTGCTGCCTCTCGAGAGCGATCCGTCGATCTGGGGCGAGGGTGAGAACATCGCCGAGGCGCCGCTCGCCCGCCTGCGCGAGCAGGCGCGCGCGGCCGGCTTCTGGGCGCCGCAGACTCCCAAGGCACTGGGCGGCATGGGCCTGAGTCGCGTCGCGATGGCGGCGCTCTACGAGGAGGCCGGTCGCTGCCGGTTCGGGCCGGCGGTGATCAACTGCGCCGCGCCGGACGACGGCAACATGATGCTGCTGGCGAAGGTCGGCACGGCCGCGCAGCAGGCGCGCTGGCTGGCGCCCGTCGTCTCGGCTGCGGTGCGGTCGGGCTTCGTGATGACGGAGCCGCATCCGGGCGGCGGCTCCGACCCGTCGATGATGACCACCCGGGCGGAGCGCATTCCCGGCGGCTGGCGCATCCGCGGCCGCAAGTGGTTCATCACCGGTGCGGTCGACGCGAAGCACTTCATCCTGATCGCGCGCACCAGCGAGGATCAGCGCAAGGGCCTCACCGCCTTCCTGTTCCACGCCGACCAGCCCGGGTGGCGCATCGTCCGTCGCATCCCGATCATGGGGCCCGAGGAGCATGGCGGCCATTGCGAGCTCGAGTTCACCGGGCTCGAAGTGCCGGATGCCGAAGTGCTCATGAATGTCGGCGACGGCCTGAAGGTGACGCAGATCCGCCTCGGCCCGGCGCGCCTCACGCACTGCATGCGCTGGCTCGGGATGGCGAAGCGCGCGCTCGAGGAGTGCTTCGCCTACGTGCGGGAGCGCAAGAGCTTCGGCATGACGCTGGCCGCGCACGAGGGCGTCCAGTGGCTGCTCGGCGAGGCGGCGATGGAGATCGAGATCGGGCGGCTGCTGACGATGCGCGCGGCCTGGAAGCTCGACCAGGGCGACTTCGCCCGCAAGGAAGTGTCGATGGCCAAGGTCGCGGTCGCCGACGTGCTGCACAAGGCGATCGACACGAGCATCCAGTTGCTCGGCGCGCGCGGCTACAGCCGGGACACGCCGCTGGAATGGATGTACCGCTATGCGCGACAGGCGCGCCTCGTCGACGGCGCGTCCGAGGTGCACAAGATGGTCCTGGCGCGCGCGCTGATCGACGAGGGCCTGGACTTCTGGGCTTGGCGATGACGCCTGGCGAGGGTCTCGACGATCCGGCGCGGGTCCGCGCGCTGGAAGCCTGGCTCGCGGCATCGCTCGCGGCTCGGCACGTGACGATCGCGGCGCCGACGAAGCTCGGCGGCGGCGCGATCCAGGAGAACTGGGCGATCGACGCGGCTGTGGACGGCGGCCCGCGCGACGGCTCGCATGCCTGGGTGCTGCGCACCGACGCTCCGTCGCGCGTCGCCGCGAGCCTGACGCGGGCGCAGGAATACACCCTGATTGCCGCCGCACACGACGCCGGCGTGACCGTGCCCGAGCCGATCGCCCTTTGCGCGGACACCTCGGTGCTGGGCCGAGCCTTCTACGTGATGCGACGGATCGGCGGGACGGCAGCCGGCCACCTGCTCGTGCGCGACGATCGCTGGCGCGGCGACCGTGTGGCGCTCGTCGCGAGGCTCGGCGGCGAGCTCGCGCGTATCCATGGCATCCGGCCGCCGCGCGGCGATCTCGACTTCCTGCCGATGCCGGACGGTCCTCCGGCGCGTGTCGCGGTCGCGCGCCATCGGCGATGGCTCGACGGCTATCACATGGCCCGCCCGGCGCTGGAATGGGGGCTGCGCTGGCTCGATCGCAACGCGCCGCCGCGGCCCGCGCAGCTGACGTTGCTCCACGGGGACTTCCGCACCGGAAATTACATGGTCGACGAGACCGGGCTGACCGGCATCCTCGACTGGGAGTTCGCCTCGTGGGGCGATCCGCTCGAGGATCTCGGCTGGTTTTGCGCGCGCTGCTGGCGCTTCGGCGCCGACGGCCGCGAAGCCGGCGGCATCGGCGCGCGCGAGGATTTCTACCGCGCCTACGAGGCCGCGGCCGGGCATGCGGTCGACCGCGCCGCGGTCGACTATTGGGAGACCATGGCGCATGCCCGCTGGGCCGTGATCGCGCTGATGCAGGGCGAGCGCCATGTCTCGGGCGAGGAGCCTTCGCTCGATCTCGCGCTCACCGGCCGGCGCGTCGCCGAGCTCGAATACGAACTGCTGCAACGGACGACGCCATGATCGACATCCCGCAGGATCGGCCCGATGCCGCCGAATTGCTGGCGATCGCCCGCGACGTGTTCAGCCGCGAATTGCAGCCGGTGCTGCCTCCCGGCCTGCGCCTGTCGGGACTCATGGTTCTGAATGCCCTCGGGATCGCGGAACGCGAGCTGCGATTGCCGCGCCCCGGACTCCTGGATGCGCGGCCGCTGGCCCATGCCATCCGGGCGGGGCGACACGACCGCGACGTGGCGCTGCACGCCGAGCTGCTCGAGGATGCGCGGACCCGTGTCGCCGTCGCCAATCCGCGCTATCTGGAGCGATGATGCCGTTGGCTTTCGCGCCCACGTGCGGGACAACGAAGATCCGACCCTCAACCGTAGCCGAAGAGTGATCAGGACATGCCGAAACTGCCGCTACTTCCCCTGCTTGCTGGAGCCGCGCTTGCGGCGGCCGTCGTCGCGAACGCCGGTGCGGACGAGGCTCCTGCCGAGGGCAAGAAGGTCTTCACGCGCCAGTGCGTGAGCTGCCACATCGATGCCGCGGAGGGCCCGCGTCGGCTCGGGCCGACACTGTTCGGCGTGGTCGGCCGCAAGACCGGCTCGGTCGAAGGCTTCCGCTACACCGAGGCGAACAAGAACGCCGCCTGGGTCTGGACGCCCGAGAAACTGAACGAGTACCTGAAGAACCCGCGCGAGGTGATCCCCGGCACGAACATGGCATTCGCGGGGATCCGGTCCGACAACGATCGCGCCAACCTGATCGAGTACCTCAAGACGCTGAAGTGAAGGGACGGCGGTCGTCAGGCCGTCGCAAACGCTTCGGCCAGGGCACCCCGGGCACGACGTCCCGCCGCGAGATCCCAGCAATTCACGATCGCCAGCCGGAAGCCGCCGGGCGGCATGGCATGCTCGGCAGGCGGGCGCTTCGGGTCGAAGGTGATCTGGATCGACGCGATCGACGGACGCCGTGCGATCGCCTCGATCGTCGTCGCGGAGGGCACGCGCCACTGCCGCCCATGATCGCCGAACAGGACCACGCTGTAGCCCGTCCGGCGATGCTCGTCCGTGAAGCGCCAAGTGCCGCGACGGTACAGGCCGACGACGGCCTGCAACCAGCCTTCTCCATTTAGATCAAGCCATTGCTCGGCCATTCGGAGATGGCACTCGATGATGCGGCCGCCGATCGTCTCGAAGTTTGCAACGCCAGTGAAGGATCGGAGGTAACTCGCTGACCAATCCGTGAGATATCTCTGCAAATCTGGGTCGCTCTCGGCGTGAACCGTCCAGGATTCGAACGTGCCGGCGCGACGCGGGCGGCCGGTGGTGTGGCGGCACCAGAGCACGCGCCCTCTGCGGATTGCGAGATCGGTGCTGACATGGCGGCCGGTCAGCAAGGTCATCCAGAGGTGACCGGGCTGCAGTGCAGCGTGGTAGGCCGCACGGGAGCGGATGACACGGCTTCCTGTCCCCATGCCGCGCAGATTGTAGATGGGCTTGGAAAAGACGGGGAAACGCGCCGGTTCGACGCCGTGCGGGGCATGGTCGAGGCCTTGAGTGGCACAGATCCAAAGCTTGTTGTGGACGTGACGGAGGTCGGGGTGGAGGTCCCAGGCGCTCGCCTCGTCGATGGGTATCTCGACGCCGGCAGGGCACGGGACGTCCGCGAAGTACTGCCAGCGCCAGGGATCAACACCGTGATAGGCCAGGACCGCCTCCCATCTCGAAGCTTGCCATGAGAACAAAAATAGAACACGGTACTGACCAGCGCAACCGAGCGAGGAACGTCATGGCACAGTTCGTTGAGGGCATGGTCACGGGCATGGGATGGGGAGCGGCCGCGACATTGCTGGTCCTGCTGGTGACGCTTGCACCCTATGCAATCGGCTAGGGGCCGTCCAAGGCGCAGGCTCTTGCGCTCGGTTTGCCCGCCGCACCTTCAGTCCTGAAGCCAACCGCTCCGGGCAAGGGAAGGCGCGGGCGACTCCGCTTGGAACTCGAGCTCGGCCGCCCGCAGCGACGCCGAGTGGCAGGGACGGGACGTAGCGGCGTCGCGGCCCACGAGATCCCGCCCGGTTGAATGGCGAGTACGGATCCGTTGGCGGATCCCAAGTTCGGCCGGTTCGGGTCCGGGCGCGGCGAAATAGAGTTCGGCCCTTCTCGGCTGCCGAACGCTGCCGTCCGTCCGTTCGTCGCATTGCGCCCGCGCGCTGCGATGCCTCCGGTTGCGGAGACGCCTCCAGTCGCTGCGAAGCCTCTGGTCGCAGAGATGCCTCTGGTCGCGATGATGCCTCCGGTCGCGGTGATGCCTCCGGTCGCCGCAGGGCGGCTCGTATTGGCGCGCGGCCTGCCGACCGCGTGATGCCGGCGGGGCGGATGCCCGCCGAGGGCACCGCAACCAAAAGAGATGGCCGTGCGCGCGGGCGGCCGGGATATGAACACGAGCGCGTCAGAACGACGCGCAAGGCCGGCGCTCCGCTGGACGTGCCGTGGCTTGGCCGCCATGTTCCGCGCGCGATGCCTTCTTTCAGCAGTGGGATGTCATGCCGGGGGACCGCCGCGGCCGACCTTGCGGCCGGCGGCGAGCGTACGTCGCTACGCCGCCGCCATCCGCTCGGCCTGTTGCTGGTCGGTTTCGTCGCTGCGCTGCTCGCCAGCCTGTGCGAGGTCATGCCTGCGACCGCCGAGACTCCCAAGCGGCCGCCTTCGGTTCAGCAGACCGAGAACGTCCGCGCGGAGCTCGTGGCCGAGCGCATGGCGGTTGCGCCGGGAGAGAAGTTGCGCATCGGCCTGCACCAGAAGATCAGGCCGGGCTGGCACACCTACTGGCGCAATCCGGGCGACAGTGGACTGCCGACCCGCCTCTCGTGGTCGCTGCGCGACGATGCCCGCGTCGGCGACACGATCTGGCCGGCGCCCGAGCGATTTTCGGTCGGCCCGATCGTGAACTACGGCTACGGCGGCGAGGTCGTGCTGCTGGCGCCGCTCGAGGTCCCGGCCGCCGCGCGTCCCGGCGAAGCTTTGACAGTTCTCCTGCGCGCCGAATGGCTCGTCTGCGAGGAGATCTGCATCCCGGAGGATGCCGAGCTCTCGCTGACCCTTCAGGTTTCCGAGCGCTCCGGCGCGCCGTCGCCGGCGGCGGCGCTGATCGCGGAATTCGCAGCGCGCGTTCCGCAGCCCCGCGGCTGGACGGCGCGCTACGCGGCGGCGGGCGAGCGCGTGCTGTTGCACGTCACGGGCGGCGATCTTTCGACGCGCCCGATCCGCGACGCTTATTTCTTCGTCGCAACGCCGGACACGATCGACCATGCGGCGTCGCAGCCGATGATCGCGACGGCCGACGGCCTCGCGCTCGCACTGACGCCGGCGGCCAGCCGGCGCGGCCGGGCGATCGCGTCGCTCGAAGGCGTCATCGTCGCGACGGGGCCGGCGGGCGAGCGTGTGGCGGCCGCGATCGGCGCCACCGAAGCGCCGTTGCCGGCTGCGGTCGTCGAGGGCTTCGCCGCGCCGGCGCTGCCGCTGTGGCAGGCGGTGCTGTTCGCTTTGCTGGGCGGGCTGCTCCTGAATCTCATGCCCTGCGTGCTTCCGGTCCTGTCGATGAAGGCGCTGGCCTTCGTCGCCCATGCCCATGGCGAGCGCGCCGCCCGGGCGCGCGAAGGCTTCGCCTACGCGGCCGGAGTCGTCGCCTCGTTCCTCGCGATCGCCGCGGTCGTGCTCGCGCTGCGAGCCGGCGGCGCCGAACTCGGCTGGGGTTTCCAGTTCCAATCCCCTGTCTTCGTCGCGGTGCTCGCCGGTGTGACGCTCGGCGTCGGCCTGTCGCTCTCGGGCGTGTTCCACCTCGCCGGCGGCCGTCTCGTCGCATATGGCGACTCGCTGGCACGGCGCGGCGGCGGGGTCGGCGCCTTCTTTACCGGCCTGCTCGCCGTGGTCGTCGCCACGCCCTGCACGGCGCCGTTCATGGGTGCGGCGCTCGGCGTCGCGCTGCTCGCGCCGGCGCCGACCCTGGTCGCGATCCTCATGGCAATGGGGCTGGGTCTCGCGCTGCCGTTCCTCGCGCTGAGCCTGGTGCCGTCGGCGACGCGCCTGCTGCCGCGCCCGGGCCCGTGGATGGACCGCCTCAAGCAGATCCTGGCCTTCCCGATGTACGCGACGACGGCATGGCTGATCTGGGTGTTGAGCCAGCAGGTGTCGCCGGGCAGCTTCGCGATCGTGCTCGGCGGCCTCGTCGCGGTGGCGTTCGCCGGCTGGCTCTACGGTGTCCTGTCGCCGGAGCGGCCGACCCTGGCGCGTCTCGCGGCCGCGGCGCTGATCGCCGTGGCGGCCTATCTGCTCGCCGACCTCGAAGGTGCCGCGCCTGCTCGCGCGCCCGGCGGACCCGCGGGGATCGGCGGCTCGAGCGAGGCCTTCACGGCCGACCGCCTGGCCGCGCTGCGCGGCGAGGGACGCCCGGTCTTCGTCAACATGACCGCGGCATGGTGCATCACGTGCATCGTCAACGAGCGTGCGGCTCTCGGCGGCACGTCGCTCCGGCGGCACTTCGAGAGCCAGCGCATCGCCTACCTGGTCGGCGACTGGACGCAGCGCGATCCGGCGATCACCGCCTACCTGCGCAGCTTCGGACGCGGCGGCGTGCCGCTCTATGTCGCCTATCCGGCCCGAGGCGGCGCGCCGGTCGTGCTGCCGCAGCTCCTCACCGAGGCGATCGTCCTCGACGCCTTCGCGACCCGCTGACGCGGCCGGCGCAAGCCGGCAACGTCAGCCCGAAGACCCCGCTCGTGGCGGACACCGGCGTGTGCCGGCCCGGACGCCATTCGGCGCTGGCGGATGGGGAGGGATTCGAACCCTCGAGGCCCTGACGGGCCTGCCGGTTTTCAAGACCGGTGCAATCGACCGCTCTGCCACCCATCCGCGGGCACGGCGCAGAGGCGGACTTATGGAGCGGGGCCGGTCGCGCTGGCAAGACATCGGCGACGGGCGGGCGCTGTCGCGCAAACCGATTGCGGACCGCCGGGCGAGGGCGGCGCGGCCGCATTGCTGCCGGCGCCGCGCTGCGTGCAGAATGCGTGCTTCATTGCTCAGCTGCGGTCCGTGAGCGAATTCCTCTTCTGGCTGTCGAAAGCGTTCTGGCTGGTTGCCGAGCCGGGAAGCCTGCTCCTCGCCGTCTGGCTGGCGGGCGTCGTCCTGCTGTTCACGCCGTGGTGGCGGCGCGGCCGCCTCCTGGTGCTCCTCGCGGCGGTCGGCGCGACCTCGGTCGCGATGCTGCCGATCGGGCAGATCGCGCTGAAGCCGATCGAGGACCAGTTCCCGCCGCCGGCCACGCTCCCGACCAAGGTCGACGGCATCCTCGTGCTGGGCGGCGTCGTCGACGAATACGTGATCGGCAAGCGCGGCATTCCCAAGTCGCTGGCCGCCGCAGGCAGCCCGCGGCTCGATGCCTTCCTGGAACTGTCGAAGCGCTATCCGCTCGCGCGCCACGTCTTCACCGGCGGATCGATCACGCTCATCAAGGGCCGCGACACCGAGGCCGACGTCGTGCGCCGCATCTTCGCGCGCCTGGGCGTCGACACGACGCGCATCGTCTGGGAGGACCGCTCGCGCAACACCCTGGAGAACGCGACGTTCTCGCGGGCGCTGCTGAAGCCGGAGCCGGGCCAGACATGGCTGCTGATCACCTCCGCGCGCCATATGCCGAGGGCGGTGGGCACGTTCCGCAAGGCCGGCTGGACCGGCATCGTTCCATTCCCGGTCGACTTCGCAACCGACTACGAACTCGGCGAATTCGAGCCCCTGTTTCGCCTCGGCGCGAACCTGAGCGACCTTTCCGAGGCGATCCGGGAATATGTCGGGCTCACCGCGTATTATTTCCTCGGTCGCACGAACGCCTGGCTGCCGGCGCCCAACAGTCCTTGATCCCGCGCAACGGGGCCGAGCCTGCGGATCCGGCACTGCCGGCGACGCCCGCGGCTGTGTGTTGCCCTGCCAAATGGTGGCGTGCGAGACAGCGCCCGTTCGATCCCCAATTCGCGATTCGAGATCATGTCCAGGACCATCGCCTCCCTCCGGCCCGGTCGCCGTGCGGCCGTCGCCGGCCTTCTCCTCGCCCCGATCGCGCCGGCCATGCCGGCCTTCGCGGCCGCGACGGACTTCAACTCCTGGCTCCAGGGGCTCCGGTCGGAGGCGCAGGCCAAGGGCATTTCCCGCCGCGTGATCGACGACGCGCTGGCCGGGCTCGCGCCGATCCCCAGGATCATCGAGCTCGATCGCCGCCAGCCGGAAGTCGTGCAGACCCTCGAGGCCTATCTCGCGTCGCGCATCACCCAGACCAAGATCGACAACGGTCGCAGGCGCCTTGTCGACAATGCCGGCCTGTTCGCCCAGGTGCAGCAGCGTTTCAACGTCCAGCCGTCCTTCATCACCGCGCTATGGGGGCTCGAGTCCGACTATGGCCGGTTCATGGGCGACTTCTCGACCGTCGCCTCGCTCGCCACGCTCGCCTATGACGGGCGCCGCAGCGCCTTCTTCCGCGAGGAGCTGCTCAACGCGCTGCGGGTGCTCGAGCGCAAGGGCATGCGCAGCGCCGAATTGCGCGGCTCGTGGGCCGGTGCGATGGGGCAGTGCCAGTTCATGCCGTCGAACTACCTCGCCTATGCCGTCGACCACGACGGCGACGGCAAGGCCGACATCTGGAACAATCTCGGCGACGTCTTCGCCTCGATCGCGAACTTCCTCGGCAAGTTGGGCTGGAAGGGCGACGAGGGCTGGGGCTACGAGGTCACGCTGCCGGCCGGCTTCGAGCGCGGCCTGGTCGACCCGGAATCGGTGCGGCGCCCGGTCACGGAGTGGCAGGCCCTCGGCGTGCGCCGCCTCGGCGGCGGTGCGCTGACCGGGCGCGACGCGGCCGCGTCGCTGTCGCAGCCGGACGGTGCCGGCTCGCGCGCCTTCCTCGTGACGAGCAATTTCCGCACACTGCGGCGCTGGAACTCGCCGCAGCGCTTCCGCATCGCGGTCGGCTTGCTTGCTGACCGTCTGAGTGCCGCCTAGCCTGTAGAGGCTCCCTTCTTCGATTCGCCGAGGTCGCCAGACGCATGCGATTCCATCGCGCTCGTGCCGTTCTCGCCCTGGGCCTGCTGGCTGCGGCGGGCGGCTTGTCGGGATGCGCGGAGCTCAAGCTCGGCGCCACTGGTCTGAAATCCGTCCAGCGAGGGGCCGATGACGGCGCGCGCGGCGCCTACAAGGTCGGCTCGCCCTATCAGATCAACGGCGTCTGGTACTACCCGGCCGAGGACTACGCCTATTCCGAGACCGGCATCGCGTCGTTCTACGGCGGCGAGGCGAAGGGCGTGAACTTCCATGGCCGGTCGACGGCGAACGGCGAGCTCTACGACATGAACTCGCTCTCGGCGGCGCATCAGACGCTGCCGATGCCGAGTCTCGTGCGCGTCACCAACCTCGAGAACGGCCGCCAGCTCGTTCTGCGCGTCAACGATCGTGGCCCCTTCGTGCCCGGCCGGATCATCGACATCTCGCGCCGGGGCGCGCAGCTGCTCGGATACGAGTTGCAGGGAACCGCGCGCGTTCGCGTCGAGATCCTGGCGGACGAAAGCCGGCAGCTGAAGGCGCAGCTGACGGCGCCCGGCGCCACGCCGCCGCTGGTCGCCGAAGCCGCGACGGCAGCGCCGCGCACGAGCGTATCGAGCGATGCGCTGCCCGCACCCCGCGGAACGACGACGAGCGCTCCCAGCGAAGGGAGCCGGCTGCCGCCGCCCTCGGCCTCCTTGCCGGCCGCCGCAGAGTCCCGGACGCCCGCGCGTTCCGAGGCGGGTCTGCCGCGTCCTGCGCCGCCGGTCGTTGCCCAGGCGCCCGGCGGCGGGCGGGCGGTCGCACCGCCTCCGCCACCACCGGCGCCCAATGCCGGCGCGATCGTCGGTCCGGCCCAGGTGGCCGCCCTGCCACCGGAAGCGCAGCTGCGCGCCACGCCCACGCTCACCCAGACCTCCGTTCAGTCGACGACGCTGTGGGTCCAGGCCGGCGCCTATTCGAGCTACGACAACGCTTCGAAGATGAGCACGCGGCTCGAGCGCTTCGGCACGCCGCAGATCTCGACGATCCAGTCCGGGGCGCAGCGCCTCTACCGCGTGCGTGTCGGGCCGGTGGCCAATGTCAACGCCGCGGATCAGCTGCTCAACAATGTCTCGAGCGTCGCGCCCGGCGCTCGCATCACCGTCGAATGAAGGTCTCAGCGCCGCCCCAATCCCTGGATAGGACGAAGCCCGCCATGGTGGTCTCCCTGCCCGTGAACCTGCGTCCCGCAATCGCCCTCGCGGCCGTGCTCGCGGTCGTCTCGGCGCTTCCCCTCGAGGCCGCGGCGCAGCAGCGTGCGCGCCAACCCGCCCCGGCCCCCGCCGCGCAGCAGCCCGCCGCCAAGCCGGCACCGGCGCCGCCCGCCAATCCGCTGCAGCCCGAGAGCTCGGCGCGGCAGGTGATCATCGCCGATGCCTCGACCGGCACCG
The DNA here is from genome assembly GCA_016793165.1 of Alphaproteobacteria bacterium. GTDB lineage: Bacteria > Pseudomonadota > Alphaproteobacteria > CACIAM-22H2 > CACIAM-22H2 > CAIOSQ01. Next base: position 51,683 of record JAEULA010000061.1, read on the forward strand.
TGCTCTACGAGAAGAACGCCGACGAGCGGATGCCGCCCTCGTCGATGTCCAAGATCATGACGGCGTACATGGTCTTCGACGCGCTGAAGCGGGGTGATCTCAAGCTCGACGACACCCTGCCGGTGTCCGAGCGCGCGTGGCGGATGCAGGGCTCGAAGATGTTCGTGCCGCTGGGGGACCGGGTGAAGGTCGACGACCTGCTGCGCGGCATGATCATCCAATCCGGCAATGACGCCTGCATCGTCCTGGCCGAAGGGCTGGCCGGGTCCGAGGAAGCCTTTGCCGAGCGCATGAACGCGACCGCGCGGCGCATCGGGCTGACCGGAAGCAATTTCCGGAATTCCTCGGGCTGGCCCGATCCCGATCATTACATGACCGCGCGCGACCTCATGACGCTGTCGCAGCGCCTGATCGCCGATTTCCCCGAGTACTATCGCTATTACTCAGAGCGCGATTTCACCTACGGCAAGGACGAGAAGGGCACGCCGATCAAGCAGGGCAACCGCAATCCGCTGCTCTACAAGAACACGGGTGCCGACGGCATCAAGACCGGCCACACGGAGCAGGCCGGCTACGGCCTTACCGCCTCGGCGGTGCGCGAGAACCGACGCGTGGTCATGGTCGTCAACGGCTGGCAGTCGATGCGCGCGCGCGCCGAGGAGAGCGAGCGCCTGCTGGAATGGGCCTATCGCGAGTTCGGCACCTATGTCGTGTTCAAGGCCGGCCAGCCGGTCGAGAAGGCAGACGTCTGGCTCGGCAAGGAGCCGAACGTGGCGCTCACGTCGCCGCAGGACATCGCGGTGACCATCCCGCGCCGCCTGCGCCAGCAGATCGACGCCCGCGTCGTCTTCGACGCGCCGGTGCCCGCGCCGATCGAGCAGGGCCAGCGCATCGGCTCGGTCATCGTGACGGTGCCGGAGCGCCCCGCCGCCGAGTTCCCGCTCTACGCATCCGCTCCGGTCGAGAAGCTCGGATTTGGCGGCCGCGTCGCGGCGACGTTCAGCCACTACGTGTTCGGACGCAAATGACGCCGCCGCGCCGCGGCCGCTTCATCACGTTCGAGGGCGGCGAGGGCGGCGGGAAGTCGACGCAGATCAAGCGCCTCGCGGAATGGCTTGAGGCGCGCGGGATCGCGGTCACGACCACGCGCGAGCCCGGCGGCACGGAGGGCGCGGAGCGCATTCGCGCGCTGCTCGTCGCCGGCGAGGTGGCGGCCTGGCAGCCGATGTCCGAGGCGCTGCTCCACTATGCGGCACGGGCCGACCATGTCGCGCGCGTGGTTGCGCCGGCGCTCGCGAGCGGACGTTGGGTCCTGTGCGATCGGTTCGCGGATTCCACCGTGGCCTATCAGGGTTACGGCCACGGTCTCGGCCGGGCCCGGATCGTCCGGCTGCACGCGCTCGTTCTCGGCCGCTTCAAGCCCGACCTGACTTTCATCTTCGATCTCGCTGTGGACAAGGGGCTGGCGCGCGCGGCCTCGCGCGCCGGCGACGAGACGCGCTACGAGCGCATGGCCGCGAGCTTCCATGCGCGTGTCCGTCGCGGCTTTCGCGCGATCGCGCGCGCCGAGCCGCGCCGCTGCGTGCTGCTCGACGCCGGGCAGGACATCGAGACGATCGGCCGCGCCGTGCAAGCCGCGCTCGTCCGTCGCCGCTGGATCGGGGCCTGAAATGACTGCGACCGCATCGGTGCCGCCGCGCGCGAATGCCGATCTGCGCGGGCAGGGGGCCGCGGAGGCCGCGCTGCTGGCGGCATGGGAGTCGCGTCGCATCCCGCACGCATGGCTGCTGGCGGGGCCGCGCGGGATCGGCAAGGCGACCCTCGCCTATCGTTTCGCGCGCTTCGTCCTGGCGCAGGCGACGGGCGAGGGGGCGGCCCTGTTCGGCGCGCCGCCGCCGGCCACCTCGCTGGCGATCGCCGCGACGAACCCCGTTTTCCGGCGCATCGCGGCCGGCGGCCACGCGGATCTGGCCGTGCTCGAACCGGGCATGATCCATCCCGACACCGGCAAGGAGACGCGCGATATCGTCGTACCCCATGTCCGCCGCGCGATCGACTTCCTGATGATGACGCCGGCCGAGGGCGGCTGGCGGGTCGTGATCGTCGACCACGCCGAGGAGATGAACACCAGCGCCGCCAACGCGCTGCTGAAGATCCTCGAAGAGCCGCACGCGCGCACGCTGCTGATGCTCGTGTCGCACGCCTCGGGCCGCCTGCTTCCGACCATCCGGTCGCGCTGCCGCCGGCTGGACATGCCGCCGCTCGAGCCGGACGTCGTTGCAGCGCTGCTCGCCGAGCAGGCGCGCGAGTTGCCGGCCGCGGACCGCCAGGCGGTGGCGCTGCTCGCCGGCGGCTCGATCGGCCGGGCGCTCGAGCTGGTGGAGGCCGACGGGCTCGATCTCTACCGCGCGGTGCTCGCCGCCGTCAGCGCCCGCGACGCGGGCGGCGACGTGCTCCACGCCATGGCCGAGCGTGTCGGCGGCATCGGCACCGCGGCACAGGCCGAGTTCCGCCTGTTCCTCGAGCTCTGCCAGCATCTGGCGGGGCTCTGCGCGCGGGCGGCGGCCGGCGTGCCGCAGACCGCTGCGCTGTCCGAGGAGAGCGACGCGGTCGCGCGCCTGGCGCAGCGCAGCGCCACGACATGGCTGGCGGTCTGGGACCGCATCCGGCGGCTGTCCTCGGCATCGGATGGCCTGAATCTGGACCGGCGGCAGACCGCCCTGGCGGCCCTTTTCGCGTTCCGCGAGGCCGCGGCCTGACGCGGCGCGGCGGCGGCGGTCCGCTTGCCTCGGTCGCGCACGCCCTATAGGAAAAGGTCCGTCTCCTCCCGCCCCGGACACCGCGCGAATGCAGCGTTTCTACATCACGACTCCGATCTACTACGTCAACGACGCTCCCCACATCGGGCACGCGTACACGACGCTGGCCTGCGACGCGCTTGCGCGCTTCATGCGGCTCGACGGGCGCGCCGTTCATTTCCTGACGGGCACGGACGAGCACGGCCAGAAGGTCGAGAAGGCCGCGCGCGACGGCGGCTCGGAGCCGCAGGATTTCACCGACAAGGTGTCGCAGAACTTCCGCGATCTCGCCCGAGAGCTCGACATCTCGAACGACGACTTCATCCGCACCACCGAGGCGCGGCACAAGGCATGCTGCTCGGAATTGTGGCGCCGCATGGCGGCCGGCACGGCGCCCAACGGCGAGAGCAACATCTATCTCGGGAAGTATGCCGGCTGGTACGCCGTCCGCGACGAGGCGTTCTACGGCGAGGACGAGCTGACGACCGGGCCCGACGGCCGCAAGCGCGCACCGTCTGGTGCCGAGGTCGAGTGGGTCGAGGAGCCGAGCTACTTCTTCCGCCTTTCGGCGTGGCAGGACTGGCTGCTCGACTACTACTCGACGATCAACCCCGACTTCATCGGGCCGAACACGCGGCGCAACGAGGTGCTGAGCTTCGTCAAACAGGGCCTCACCGACCTGTCGATCTCGCGCACGACCTTCAGCTGGGGAATCCCGGTTCCCGGCGATCCCAAGCACATCATGTACGTGTGGCTCGACGCCCTCTCGAACTACGTCAGCGCGCTCGGCTGGCCCGCGAACGAGGGGGATCCCGCAGGCCTGTTCGCGAAATTCTGGCCGGCCGACCTGCACATGGTCGGCAAGGATATCGTGCGCTTCCACACCGTGTACTGGCCGGCGTTCCTCAAGGCCGCGGGGCTGGAGCCGCCGCGGCGCGTCTTCGCCCACGGCTGGTGGACGGTCGAAGGCCAGAAGATGTCGAAGTCGCTCGGCAATGCGGTGAAGCCCGCGGCGATGATCGCCAAATACGGCCTCGACCCGGTCCGCTACTTCCTGCTGCGCGAAGTGCCCTTCGGCCAGGACGGCGATTTCAGCCAGGCCGCGATGGTCCGGCGCATCAACACCGACCTTGCGAACGACCTCGGCAATCTCGGCCAGCGCGTGTTGAGCTTCATCCAGAAGAACGGCGGCGCCGTTGTCCCGCAGCCCGGCGCGTTCACGCCGGAGGATCGGCGGTTGCTCGACGCGACGACGGCCTTGATGCCGGTGCTGCGCCACGAGCTCGGGCAGATGCAGGCATTCAACCGCGCGCTCGAGGCGATCTTCGCCGTGGTGGCCGATGCCAACCGCTATGTCGACGTGCAGGCGCCGTGGACCCTGCGCAAGACCGATCCCGCGCGGATGGCCACCGTGCTCTACGTCCTTGCGGACACGATCCGTCGCGTCGCGATCCTGCTGCAGCCCTTCATGCCGCAGTCGATGGCGAAGCTGCTGGACCAGCTCGCGGTGCCGCCCGGCCCGGGGCGCGACTTCGCGCGGCTCGAGCAGGCCCTTGTCCCCGGGACCGCGCTGCCGCCGCCCGCCGGCGTGTTCCCGCGCTACCAGGAGGCGGCGACGTGACCGGCCGGCCGCTGGTCGACAGCCACTGCCATCTCGACTATCTCGCGCGCGACGGCGGCGACCTTGCCGGCGTGCTCGCGCGGGCGCGCGGGGCGGGCGTCGGCACGATGCTGACCATCGGCACCAAGCTGCGCGAGTTCGACATCGTGCGCGCCATCGCCGAGGCCAACTCCGACGTCGTCTGTTCGGTCGGGATCCATCCGCACGAGGCCGGGTCGGAGGCGACCGACGTCGCGCAGCTGGTCGCGCTCGCGGCGCACCCGAAGGTCGTTGGCATCGGCGAGACGGGGCTCGACTACTTCTACGACAAGAGCCCGCGGCAGCAGCAGCAGCAGAGCTTCCGCACGCATCTCGCGGCCGCGCGCGCGACGGGGCTGCCGGTCATCGTGCACACGCGCGACGCCGACGACGACACCGCGGCGATGCTGAGCGAGGCCGCGGGGCAGGGACCGCTGACCGGCGTCCTCCACTGCTTCACCTCGTCGCTGCGCCTGGCGCGCCACGCCCTCGATCTCGGCTTCTACATCTCGATCTCGGGGATCGTGACGTTCAAGAACGCCGAGGACCTGCGGGCCACGGTGCGGCAGGTGCCGCTCGACCGGCTGCTCGTCGAGACCGACGCGCCGTATCTCGCGCCGGTGCCGGTGCGCGGCAAGAGCTGCGAGCCGGCCTTCGTGGTCCACACGGCGGCGCGTGTCGCCGAGATCAAGGGCGTGTCGCCGCCGGCGCTCGCCGAGGCCACCACGGCGAATTTCTTCACCCTGTTCGCCCGGGCGCGGGCCGCGACCTCCGTCGCCGCATGAACGTCCTCATGCTCGGAAGCGGCGGCTCGGGCGGCGTGCCGCTGATCGGCTGCCAGTGCGCGGTGTGCCGGTCGCCGGAACCGCGCAACAAGCGTAGCCGCGTGTCGATCCTGGTCGAGACCGGCGGTCGGCGGATCCTGGTCGACAGCTCGCCGGACCTGCGCCAGCAATTCCTGGTCAACGGCCTGACCAGCGTCGATGCGGTCATCCTCACCCATGCCCATGCCGACCATCTTCATGGCCTCGACGACCTCCGGGCGGTGAACTACCACCGCAACGCGCCCCTCGAGGTCTGGGCCGACGCGGCGACCCTGGTCGAGGTCAATCAGCGCTTCGGCTACGCGTTCAACCCGCCGCGGACCAATGCCGGCATCTGGTATGCGCCCGCACTGGTGGCGCGCGAGCTGCCGGTCGGCGCGACGACGACCGTCGCCGGGGTGGCGGTGACGACCTTCCACCAGCTCCATGGCGGCGATCGGCCGCCGACGCTCGGCCTGCGCTTCGGGCCGTTCGCATATTCGACCGACGTGCGGGAGATGCCGGAAGCGGGGTTCGCCGCCCTTGCCGGCATCGATACCTGGATCGTCGACTGCCTTCAGGACGATCCCAATCCCGCGCACAGCCACCTGGCGCAGACGCTCGACTGGATCCGCCGGGTCCGGCCGCGGCACGCCGTGCTGACCCATATGGGCCACCGGTTCGAGTACCACGACCTTGGCCGCCGACTGCCGCGGGGGGTCGTGCCCGGCTATGACGGCCTGCGCATCGAGGTGCCCGAGTGATTGCGTATGATCACGCGCGCAGAGACTAGCATCGCTCTGAAATGTCGGAATTAGAGTTATTTTCGATAATGTATGTTATGCGATCTTATGCGTGATGTGAGTCGCCATGCCGAGTTCCGCTAAGCCCACCGACATCGACCGCCTCCTCGGCATCATGGCGCGATTGCGCGACAAGGACCACGGCTGCCCCTGGGACATCGAGCAGCGCTTCGAGACGATCGCGCCGTACACCATCGAGGAGGCCTACGAGGTCGCCGACGCCATCGCGCGCAATGACATGCCGGCGCTCAAGGAGGAGCTCGGCGATCTCCTGCTCCAGGTCGTCTTCCATGCCCGGATGGCGGAGGAAGCCGGCCTGTTCGACTTCGCGGCCGTCGCCGCGGGCTTGTGCGACAAGCTCATCGTCCGCCACCCCCATGTGTTCGGGGCCGAGAGCCAGCGCGACGCCCGGGCGCAGACGGTCGCCTGGGAGGCACAGAAGGCCGCCGAGCGCGCCGCCAAGCGCGCCGGCGGGTCGGAGCCGCCAAGCGCGATCGACGACGTACCCGTGAACCTGCCGGCCCTCACCCGGGCCGAGAAGATCCAGAAACGCGCCGGGCGGGTCGGCTTCGATTGGAAGGAACCCGGTCCCGCCGTCGCCAAGGTCGCCGAGGAGGTGGCGGAGGTCGAGGCCGCGCTCGCCGGCGGGTCGCCCGATGAGCTCGCCGAGGAGATCGGCGACCTGCTCTTCGCGGTGACCAACGTGGCGCGCCTGTCGGCGGTGGACCCGGAGTCCGCCCTGCGGCGGGCCACGGCGAAGTTCGAGCGTCGGTTCCGCGCCGTCGAAGCGACGCTTGCCGAGAGCGGCCGACGCCCCCAGGACGCCACTCTCGCCGAGATGGACGCGATCTGGGACGCCGTGAAGCGCCTGGAGCGTGCGCCGCCCCGGTGACCCCCGCCGGCTACTTGGCCGCCGGCAGGCTCGTCTCGACGAGACGCGCCCAGTAGCTCGCGCCGATCGGCAGGATCGCGTCGTTGAAGTCGTAGCGCGCGTTGTGGAGCATCCGGCCGCCCTCGCCGCCGCCGTTCCCGATCATGATGTAGGCGCCGGGCTTGGCCTCGAGCATGAAGGCGAAGTCCTCCGAGCCCATCACCAGCTCGCAATCGGTCTCGACCCGCGCGGCATCGCCCGTGATCTCGGTCGCGACGCCGACCGCGCGGCGCACGGCGTCGGGATCGTTCACCAGCGCGGGATAGCGCCGCTCGTAGCGTGTCGTGGCACGCGCACCGAACGCGGCCGCGACCTGCCCCGCGATCTCGTCGATCCGGCGCTGCATCTGGTCGCGGATCTCGCGCGAGAAGCAGCGCGTCGTTCCGCGCAGGACGACCTCGTCGGGTATGACGTTCCAGGTGTCGCCGCCGTGGATCTGGGTCACCGAGACGACCGCGGCATCGGCGGGCTTCACGTTGCGGCTGACGATCGTCTGCAGCGCGACGACGATCTGCGCCGCGACGACGACCGGATCGATCGACTGGTGCGGCATGGCCCCGTGGCTGCCGCGCCCTTCCACGACGATCTCGAAGACGTCGTAGGAGGCCATCATCGGCCCCGCCTTGATCGCGAAATCCCCGGTCGGCCGCCCGGGCCAGTTGTGCATGCCGTAGACCGCCTCGCAGGGAAACTTGGCGAACAGTCCCTGCTCCACCATCACCCGTCCGCCGCCCTCGTTCTCCTCGGCGGGCTGGAAGACGAAATGGACGACGCCGTCGAACTTGCGGGTCTCCGCAAGGTAGCGCGCGGCGCCGAGGAGCATCGTCGTGTGCCCGTCGTGGCCGCAGGCGTGCATCTTCCCCGCCACGGTCGAGCGGTGCGCAAACTCGTTCTTCTCCTGGATGTGGAGCGCGTCGAGGTCGGCACGCAGCGCGATGGCGCGGTCGCTGCTTCCCGCGCGAAGCGTCCCGACGACGCCCGTGCCCGCGAGGCCGCGATCGACGCTGATGCCGAACGCCTCGAGCTGGCGCGCGACGAGCTCGGCGGTGCGATGTTCCTCGAACGCCGTCTCGGGATGGCGATGGATCTCCTGGCGCCAGCCGATCATGTCCTCATGGAAGGCGGCGATGCGATTGATGACCGGCATGGCGGGATCCCCGGATCGTGTCGTCGAGTCAGTCGTTGGCGAGGAGGTGGATGAGGCTCGAGGTGTCCCATCGGCCGCCGCCCCTCGCCTGCACCTGGGCGTAGAACTGGTCGACCAGAGCGGTCGCGGGCAGGCGCGCCTTGTTGCGCTTGGCCTCCGCGAGGCAGATGCCGAGATCCTTGCGCATCCAGTCGACGGCGAATCCGAAGTTGAACTTGCCCTCCACCATCGTCTTGCCGCGATTGCTCATCTGCCACGATCCGGCGGCGCCGGCGGTGATGACGGACAGCACCTTGTCGACGTCGAGCCCCGACTTGCTGGCGAAGTTCATGCCCTCCGACAGCGCCTGCAGCAGCCCGGCAATGCAGATCTGATTGACCATCTTGGTCAGCTGGCCGGAGCCCGCGGGGCCGATCAGCGTGCAGGCCTTGGCGTAGACCTTCAGCGCGGCCTCGGCCTTCGCATAGGTCGCCTCGTCGCCACCGACCATGATGCCGAGCTGGCCGTTCTCGGCGCCTGCCTGGCCGCCGGACACGGGCGCGTCGAGGAAACCCAGTCCGCGCTTCTTCGCCTCGGCGTCGAGCTCGCGGGCGATCTCGGCGGAAGCCGTGGTGTGGTCGACGAAGATCGCCCCCTTGGCCATGGTCTTGAACGCGCCGCTGTCGCCGAAGACCACCGAGCGCAGGTCGTCGTCGTTGCCGACGCACGCCATCACGAAGTCCTTGCCCGCCGCTGCCTCGGCCGGAGTCGCGGCGGCGACGCCCTTGTGCTTGGCGACCCAGGCATCGGCCTTGGCGCGCGTGCGGTTGTAGACCGTGACCTCGTGGCCGGCCTTGGCCAGGTGCCCGGCCATCGGGAATCCCATCACGCCAAGGCCCAGGAAGGCGATCTTCGCCATGTTCAGATCCTCATTTCGGTGCGTGTTCCAATTCGCCGGCTGGCGCGCGGCGGCGGCTTCGGCGAGGCGCGCAGGCCGAGCCGGCCCGCGCGACGCCCCGCCGTCGGCACGATCCTCAGTCGATCACGCCCATGATGTCGCTCTCCTTCATCACGAGAAGATCCTTGCCGTCGATCTTGACCTCGGTGCCCGACCACTTGCCGTAGAGGATGACGTCGCCGACCTTCACGCCCATCGGCGTCAGGCGGCCGGACTCGTCGCGCGCGCCCGGGCCGGCGGCAACGACCTTGCCCTGCATCGGCTTCTCCTGCGCCGTGTCGGGGATGATGATCCCGCCCTTCGTCTTGGCCTCCTGTTCGAGGGCCTGGACGACGACGCGGTCGTGGAGCGGACGCAGCTTGATGGCCATGGGGGATGTCTCCTGGTGGGTTGGGGTTCGTGCGGGCGTTCAGTCGACGATACGCGCGAGCGTGACCATGTCACGCCCCTTCGCGATCACCGGCGTCGGCATGAGAATGACACACTCGTCGAATGGAGCGGTAAGCGTGCGATCGCCGTCGAAGGCGATCGGGGCTCCGGCGGGCAGCGTCTCGAAAGACACGAAGTCTCGCGCAAAACGTGCATCGTCGTGGACCGGGCGGAAGACCTGCTCGACGCGGAACCGGCGCGTCGGTGCGGCCGCGGCCGGGGCGGGCCGATGGGCGGCGACGAAGTCGCGGTCGAGCGTCCCGCATGCGGCGAGGAAATCGAGCGCGACCTGCAGGGCGGTATCGCCGGCCGCCGCGTCGAGGTGCCGTCCGCATTCGACCACGAGACACGTCGCTTCGGCGCCTGCGTCGCCGAAGCGGCCGCGCTCGGCCATCGTCAGGCCGGAATACTGGCCGCCGCCGAGCAGGACATGCGCGGACGGACCGCCCACCTGCTCCGCCAGCACCCGTGCCCGCGGCAGGTCGCGATAGACGAAGAACGGCGTCCCGCAATAGGTCGTCGAATGGATGTCGAGAAGACGGTCCTGCGCCTCCACGACGGGAAGCAGCTCGCGAACACGATGTGCTTCGAGCGAGACGAGGTCCCCGGCGATGACCTCGTCGGCCCAGGCGCGATTGAGATCCCGGTCGACGAAGCGATGGCGGGTATGTCGCTCGGGGAGGTCGGCGCGCATGCGCTCGTAGGCGGCGACATTGCCGAGCCAGAGGGTCAAGGTCCCCGCCCGAGGGCGCACACCGCGGTCGAGCAGCCAGGTGACCGCGGTCATGCCGCAGATCTCGTTGCCGTGGGTCAGACCCGCGATCGCGACCGACGGCCCCGGGCGGCCGCTGTCGAAGCGGTGCACGAAGTCGATGCCGGTATTGCCGCGCCGATAGGGCGCGATGTCGCGCGCCACCGCCTTCGCAGGCGGCGGGTCCCCGTCCCCTTTCCTCATCGCCGCGCGGTCCGCCGGCCCTGGAGCGACCGCAGCCTCATTTGATCTGCGCGTACCGCAGCGCGAACCAGTTGTCCGCCGGCTGCGGGATCTCGACATTTGCGCGCACCGCCCATACCAGCGCCTGCTGGTGCAGCGGGATATGGCTGACGTCGTCGATGTGGATCCGGTGCGCCTCGGCGATCATCGCGTCGCGCTTGGTCTTGTCGGTCTCCTGCTCGATGAGGTCGGTAAGCTCGTCGAACCTCTTGTTCGACCAGCCGCCGACGTTGAACGCGCCCTTGCGCGTGGCGGCATTGCGGGTCTGCATCAGCGGCTCGAAGACGTTGTGCACGTCGTAGGTCGCGCCGGGCGTCCAGCCCAACATGTAGAAGCTGGTGTTGAACTGCGGCCCGAGGATCTTGGCGAAATACTTCGCGCGCGTCTGTGCGTTGAGGTTCACCTTCACCCCGATGCGCGCGAGCATCGCGACGGAGGCTTGGCAGATCTGCTCGTCGTTTATGTAGCGGTCGTTGGGACAGTCCATGCCGACCTCGAAACCGTTCGGGTACCCGGCTTCGGCGAGCAGCCGGCGCGCGGCCTCGGGGTCGTAGGGCGGTCGCCGGTCGACCTCCTTCATGTACCCGTTGAGACCCGGCGCGATCATCAGCGCCGTCGGTGTCGACTGTCCGCGCATCACCCGGTTGCGGATCGCCTCGACGTCGATCGCCTGGAAGAAGGCGCGACGCACCCGGACGTCCTTGAACGGGTTCTTGCCCTTGACGTTGGACTCGAGCAGTTCGTCGCGCGCCTGATCGAAGCCGAAATAGACGATGCGCAGCTCCGGGCCCTGAAGGATCTTCAGCCCGGGCGTCTGCGCGATGCGGGCGACGTCCTGCGGCGGCACCGTGTAGACGAAGTCGAGATTGCCCGACAGCAGGGCCGCGACGCGGGTGGCATCGTTGGCGACGACGGAGAACTCGATCTCCGTCAGATTGTGCTCCGGCTTGTCCCACCACTTTGGATTCACGACCAGCACGGTCTTCACGTCGGGCTCGCGGCTCTTGAGCATGAACGGCCCGGTGCCGTTCGCGTTGCGCGTGGCGTAGTTCTCCTCGCGCTTGGTCAGGTCCGCCGACCGTTGCGCCCCGTGCTTCTCGGACCACGCCTTCGACATGATCGCGATCTGCGACAGCTTGTCGACGAACACGGGATCCGGGTACTTGGTCACGAACTCGACGGTGAGCGGGTCGACCTTGGCGACCTGCTGGAAGGACGCGAAATGGCCCTGGAGGTTCGATCCGGGGCCCGCGGCGCGCTCGATCGAGAACACGACGTCGTCGGCGTCGAACGGCGTGCCGTCGTGGAACACGACGTTGGGACGAAGCTGGATGCGGATGCGCGTCGGCTCGACCTGCCTCCAGGACGTCGCCAGGGCGCCCTCGAGCTGGAGCGCGCGATTGCGCCGCACCAGCGGCTCGTAGATGTGATGGGTGAAGGCGAGCAGGAACGTCTCGTTCCGCGAATGCGGATCCATCGAGTTGGCGTCGCCGTCGTTGCCGAAGCGCAGCGTGCGCGCGTCCGCGCCGGGTACGAATGCGGCGAGCCCCAGGATCAGGAGCGCCGTCCGCGCCCATCGTGTCGATGCAGAAGCCATCTTCATGTCCTCCAGGACCGAGGGGCCGACGTGGTCGGCGCGCCGAGTAACCCGCCGCGCCGAAACATGGCGGACGCGTTGGGAGCCGACAAGTCTCCGCACGGCCGGCATCCGGTCATGTCGGATGCCGCTGCCGCTGCGCGAGCCGCGCGGCATTCGCGGGCGTCAGGCTGACCTTCAGGCTGATGCGATCGGCGGTGTCGATCCGCTCCACGACCCGGCCGTGGCGGTAGATCCAGGCCAGCGTCGCCCCGTCGCTCGGCTCGATTTCGATCGACTGCACGGCGTGGCCCGCGCCGAGCCGCGTGTCGATGCGCTCGACGAGCCGATCGAGCCCCTCCGCCGCCCAGGCGGAGACCGGCACGAGCTGCGGATCGCGCTCGGCGCGGTTCTCGATCACGGCGCGTTGCGCGGCATCGAGGAGGTCGACCTTGTTGAGGACCTCGATCACCATCCCGTCGTCGAGCTGCTTGCCGAGCCCGAGGTCGCGCAGCACGCGGTTCACGTCGTCGCGCTGGGCCTCGGAGTCGGGATTGGCGATGTCGCGGACGTGAAGAATGAGGTCCGCGCCGATCACCTCCTCAAGGGTCGCCCGGAAGGCCGCGACGAGGTCGACGGGCAGATCGGAGATGAATCCGACCGTGTCGGAGAGGATGATCTTCTGGCCCGACGGCAGGGCGAGCGCACGCATCGTCGGATCGAGCGTCGCGAACAGCATATCGGCCGCGAGCACGCCGGCACCGACGAGGCGATTGAAGAGGGTCGACTTGCCGGCATTCGTGTACCCGACGAGCGCGACGACGGGATACGGAACACGCTGGCGGGCGCGCCGGTGGAGGGCGCGCGTGCGGCGCACGTCGTCGAGCTGCTCCTTCAGCCGCTCGATCTTGATGGCGATCATCCGGCGATCCGCCTCGAGCTGGGTCTCGCCCGGCCCGGCGAGGAAGCCGCGGCCGCCCCGCTGGCGCTCGAGATGGGTCCAGGTCCGGACCAGACGACCGCGCTGGTAGGTGAGCTGGGCGAGTTCGACCTGCAGGCGGCCTTCGGAGGTGCGCGCCCGCTCGCCGAAGATCTCGAGAATGAGGCCGGTCCGATCAATGACCTTGCACGCCCACGCCTTCTCGAGATTGCGCTGCTGGATCGGCGACAGCGCATGATCGATCACGACCAGCGAGATCCGCTCCGCGGCAATCAGGTCCTTGAACCGGTCGACCACGCCCTGCCCGATCAGGGTCGAAGGCCGCCACGCCGCGAGACCGACCCCCTCCGCGTGGACGACAGTGAGGTCGATGGCCCGGGCCAGCCCTGCCGCCTCCTCGACCCGCGCCTCGACTGCGCGGCTTTGCGACCGGTCGGACTTCAGGTGCGGGTGGACGACGAGCGTCCGGGTCGCGTCGCTCGGCGGGCCGGCGGCCTCGGACGCGGTCATGGCGTGCCCCGCATCGGGGGCATCGTCAGCCTTCCATGCCGTCCTTGTCGCCGTCGAAGAGCTGGACGGGCGCCGCGGGCATCACGGTCGAGATCGCATGCTTGTAGACGAGCTGCGAATGACCGTCGCGCCGGAGCAGGACGGAGAAGTTGTCGAACCACGTCACGATGCCCTGGAGCTTCACGCCGTTGACAAGGAAGATCGTGACGGGGGTCTTGTTCTTGCGGATGTGGTTGAGGAAGACATCCTGCACGTTCTGCGATTTCTCGGTCGTCATGATGGGAAGCCGCGCCTCCTTCTGGTTTGGGGCCGCGCCACCGGCCCTGAGGGGTCACCCGCGACGAAGTCCTGGCGACACCGCCAGGGCGCGGACACGGGAAGACTAGCCCGCTCCGCAATCAAATTACAGGGTCCTACGCTGGCTCGCCCCGTCGACCGATGCGCCGGCGGCCGCCATGTGTGCCGCGTAGCGCGCCCGCAGCTTCCGGCTGATCGAGCCCGACTTGCCGTTCGCAATCACGGCCTCGTCGATCTGAGTCACCGGCATCACGAACGCCGTGGTCGACGTGATGAACACCTCGCGCGCGGCCTTGGCCTCGGTGACGGAGAAGGGCCGCTCGACCAGCCGCAGCCCCTCCTCCGCCGCAATGTCCATCACGGCGCTGCGGGTGATCCCGCTGAGGATCTCGCTTGTCGGCGCGCGCGTGACCAGTTCGCCGGCCGCGGTCACGATCCAGGCGTTGGTCGAGCTGCCTTCCGTGACGGTCCCGTCCGCCGCGACGAACATCGCCTCGTAGGCGCCGACCTCGCGCGCGGACTGCTTGGCGAGCACGTTGGGCAGCAGCGAGATCGACTTGATGTCGCACCGCGCCCAGCGGATGTCAGGGACCGTGATCGCCTTCACGCCGTCCTCGTCGTAGGCGCGCGGATGCGGCTTGCTGCGCCGCGACGTCATGACGACCTGGGTCTCGGCACGCGCCGGAAACGCGTGGTCGCGCGGGGCGGCGCCGCGGGTCATCTGGATGTAGATGATGCCGTCGACGACGTCGTTGCGCCGGATCGTCTCGCCGATCACGCAGGACAGCGCCGCACGGGTCATCGGCATCGCGATGCGAAGTTCGCGCAGCGACCGCTCGAGCCGGTCGAGATGCGGACCGGGGTCGACCAGCGCGCCGCCGCTGACGGCGATCACCTCGTAGACTCCGTCGGCGAACTGGTAGCCGCGATCCTCGATATGGACGCGGGCCTGGCGGTGCGGGACGTAGCGGCCGTTCACATAGGCGACGCGGGACATGCGCTGAGGCTCCTCAGAAATACTCGAGACGGACGGCGAACAGCCGCTCGACGGCCTTCACGGCGCGCCGGGCGGCGAAGAGGATCACGCTGTCCTGCGGCAGGATCCGCGTGTCGCTGCGCGGGATGATGACCTTGTCGCCGCGGACGACGGCGCCGATCATGATCCCGTCCGGCAGCCGCGCCTCCCCGATCGGCTTCTTGACCAGCATCGAGGTGTCGAGCGCCTCCGCCTCGATGATCTCGCCGACATTGTCGCGCAGCGCGTGGACCGACCGGATGCGGCCGCGGCGGACGTGCTGCAGGATCGTCGAGACGGTGATCGCGTTGGGCGACACGATGGTGTCGATGCCGAGCGAGGGCGCGAGGCCGGCGAAGCTCTTCTGGTTGATCAGGGTGACGCAGCGCTGCGCACCGCCGCGCTTGGCCAGCAGGGAGCCGAGGATGTTCGTCTGGTCGTCGTCGGTCACCGCCACGACCGCCTCGCACTGGGCGATTCCCGCCTCCTCGAGCAGGTCCGGATCGAGGGCGTCGCCGCACAGCACCGTCGTCTGTGCGACGGCCTCGGCGACGAACTCGGCACGGCGCTTGTCGCGCTCGACGAGCTTTATCGACATCTCGCCGGCCTCGCGCTCGAGCTGCTGCACGACCGCGAGCCCCACGTTGCCTCCCCCGAGCACCGCGATCCGGCGATGGGCGCGCTCCTCGTGCCCGAACGCCGCGAGGGCGCGCACGACGTGCTGCGTGTCGGCGACGAAATAGACGTCGTCGCCGGCGAGCAGCTGGTCGTCGGCATCGGGGATGAACGCCTGGCCCTGGCGCAGGATCACGACCACCTCGATCGACAGCTCCGGGAACAGGCCCGTCAGCTGGCGCAGAGGGGTGTTGATCACCGGGCACTCGGCGTCGCAGCGCACGCCGACCAGGCGGACGCGATCGCGCGCGAGTGGGATCAGGTCGAAGGCCCCCGGCACCAGGATGCGGCGCGCGACCGAGCGCGCGACCTCCATCTCGGGCGAGATCACGATGTCGATGGCGACGTGCTTGCTGGAGAAGAGGTCGGCATAGACGGGCGCCAGGTAGTTCTGCGCGCGCACGCGCGCGATGCGCTTGGGCACGCCGAACAGCGCCTGCGCGACCTCGCACGCGACGATGTTCACCTCGTCGCTCGCCGTCGCCGCGATCAGCAGATCGGCGTTCCGGGCGCCCGCGCGCTCGAGGACGTCGGGGTGGGAGGCGTGGCCCACGAGCCCGCGCACGTCCGTGGACGCCGCGATGCGCTCGATGATCGACGCGTCGCTGTCGACGACGGTCACTTCGTTGTCCTCGCTCGCCAGGACGCGGGCGATGTGGCGGCCGACGCGGCCGGCGCCGCAGATGAGGATCTGCATCGATTGAGGCTCCGATCAGGAGTCGAACTGGCCCGGGCGATCGGTGCCATGGACACCGAGGCTCTTGAGCTTGCGATGGAGCGCGGAGCGCTCCATGCCGACGAAGGTCGCGGTGCGCGAGATATTGCCGCCGAATCGCGTGACCTGCGCGAGCAGGTACTGCCGCTCGAACAGCTCGCGCGCCTCACGCAGCGGCAGCGCCATGATCTCGGCCGAATAGTCGCCACGAAGCGTCGTCGGCATGATCGCGCCGATCTCCGGCGGCAGCATGTCCGCGCGGATGGGAACGCCGGGATCCCCGGGGGCCATGATCTGCAGCCACTCCACCACGTTGCGCAGCTGGCGCACGTTGCCCGGCCAGTCGTAAGCCTGGAGCGCTGTGATGGCGTCCTCGCCGAGCTCGCGCGGTGCCGTGCTGGCGCCGAAGGCGCCGCGCGCCATGAAGTGGCGCGCGAGCGTCGGGATGTCCTCGCGGCGCTCCTTCAGCGGCGGCACGCGGATCTGCACGACGTTCAGGCGATAGAAGAGATCCTCGCGCAGGCGGCCCGCCGCGATCTCGGCCGCGAGATCGCGGCTGGAGGTCGACATCACCCGCACGTCGACGGAGACCCGCGTGCGGCCGCCGACGCGCTCGAAGGTCTGCTCCTGCAGGACGCGGACGATCTTCCCCTGCGTCTCCATCGGCATGTCGGAGACCTCGTCGAGCAGCAGCGTGCCGCCGTGGGCCTGCTCGAAGAGCCCGGCCTTGGCGGCGTTGTCGCCCTCGCCCTCGGCGCCGAACAGCTCGACCTCGACGCGCTCCGGATTCATGCTGGCGCAGTTGAGGACCACGAACGGGCCGGTCGCCCGGCGCGAGCGCGCATGGATCAGCCGCGCGACGACTTCCTTGCCCACCCCGGCGGGACCGGTCACCAGCACCCGGCTTCCGGTCGGCGAGACGCGCTCGATCGCGGTGCGGACAGGGATGATGACCGGGGACTCGCCGATCAGCTCGGCCGGATCGCCGACGCGCGACCGCAGCTCCTCGTTCTCGCGCCGCAGCCGCGCCGCCTCGATGGCGCGCTGGGCCACCAGCAGCAGGCGGTCGGCCTTGAACGGCTTTTCGATGAAGTCGTAGGCGCCGCGCTTGATCGCTCCGACCGCGGTCTCGATGTTGCCGTGGCCGCTGATGATGACGACCGGTACCGGCGGATGTTCTGCGACGATCACGTCGAGCAGCTGCAACCCGTCCATCGCGCTGCCCTGCAGCCAGATGTCGAGGATGCACAGGCTCGGGCGCCGCTGCCGGATCGCGTCGAGCGCCGAGGTCGCGTCGCCGAGACTGCGCGTCGTGTAGCCCTCGTCCTCCAGGATGCCGCCGATCAGCAGACGGATGTCGGCCTCGTCGTCGACGATCAGAACGTCATGCGCCATGGGAGGATCTCGTCGCGGCCGTCGGCTCGGTAGAGGCGAAGACTAAGGTCACGCGTGCTCCGCCCCCGGGATCGTCCTCGAGGCGCAGCTCGCCTCCGTGGTCTTCCATGATCTTCTTGACGATCGCAAGCCCCAGGCCGGTGCCCTTGGCACGGGTCGTGACATAGGGCTCGGTCAGGCG
The DNA here is from genome assembly GCA_016793165.1 of Alphaproteobacteria bacterium. Lineage (GTDB taxonomy): Bacteria > Pseudomonadota > Alphaproteobacteria > CACIAM-22H2 > CACIAM-22H2 > CAIOSQ01. The sequence goes on from JAEULA010000061.1 coordinate 69,468, forward strand.
CTCGCGATTCTCCTTCGGCAGCCCCTTGCCGTTGTCGGTGACCACGATCCGCGCCCCGCCCCGCTCGGCGACGAGGGCGATCGAGATCCGCCCCGGCGGCAGCGGCGTCCCCGGCGCGGTCTCGCGGCCGCCGATCGCGTCGAGCGCGTTCTGCACCAGGTTCGTCAGCGCCTGGCCGATCTGCCGGCCGTCGAGCGAGACGGGCACGCGGCCCTCGGGCAGGACGACCTCGAAGGCGATGTCCGGATGCGCCTGCCGCTGGAGGAAGATCGTCTGCCGCACGAGCTCGACGAGGTCCTCGTCGCGCATGACCGGGGCCGGCATGCGCGCGAAGGAGGAGAACTCGTCGACCATGCGTCCGATATCGGCGACCTGCCGCACGATCGTCTCGGTGCATATCCGGAAGGTGTCCGGGTCGCTGCGGATCTCGGCAAGGTACTTGCGCTTCAGCCGCTCCGCGGACAGCTGGATTGGCGTCAGCGGGTTCTTGATCTCGTGCGCGATGCGGCGCGCGACGTCCGCCCAGGCCGCCTTGCGCTGCGCCGTCTCCAGCGCCGTGATGTCGTCGAAGGTGACGACGTAACCGTCGGAGCCGCCCTCCATGCGCTCGGCGCCGACGCGCACGAGCAGCGTCCGCCGCCGCCCGTCGCGCAGCAGCGCGATCTCCTCCTGCGCGAGCCGCGTGGGGTTCGCGCGTACGGCATCGAGCAGATGCCCCATCTCGGGCAACACCGCCTTGAAGTCGGAGCCGACCATGCGGTCGAGATCGGTCGACAAGAGGCTCGACGCCGACCGGTTCGGCAGGTTGATGCGGCCCTCGGCGTCGAGGCCGATCACGCCGGCCGACACGCCGGCGAGCACGGCCTCGGTGAAGCGCCGGCGATCGTCGAGCTGGCGGTTCGCCTCCACCAGTTCGCGCCGCTGACCCTCGATCTGGCTGGTCATGCGGTTGAAGGCGCGGCTCAGCGTCGCCAGCTCGTCGTCGGCACGGCCCTCGTCGACGCGCGTCGTCAGGTCGCCGGAGCGCACGCGCTCGGACGCGACGATCAGGTCGCCGATCGGCCGCACGAGCCGGTTCGCGAACACGAGGCCGACCCAGACCGCGGCCAGCAGCAGCAGGATCGCGACGACGATGAACACCATCGCGAAGGTGATCTGGATACCCGAGCGCCGCCCCTCGAGGCTCTCGTAGGCCTGCACGGCGAAGCGGGTGCGCTCGACATGGCCCACCACCTGCGCGTCGACGAAGCGCCCCACCATCAGATACAGGCCGTCGAGCGACTCGATCTTGAGCAGCGCGCGCACCCGGTTCGACAGCTGCACCGAGCCGGGCGCGGCGTCCGCGTCGAGCAGCACGACGTCGCCAAGGTCGGCTCGCGTCATCGCCCAGTTCGGAATCACGTCGAGAGTCAGCGACATCGTCAGGCCGGCGTAGGCCACCACGCGGCCGCCCTCCTCGAAGACGACGGCCTCGTTGAGCGAGCGCACCGCCGATTGGGCGTTGAGCAGCTGGGCGAGCGCGCGCTGGTTGACGCGCAGGATCGGCCCTTCGCGGCCCAGGTCGCTGGCCATCGCCAGCGCATCCGCCCGGATCGTGTTGCGATGCTCCGCCAGGTAGGACTCCGCGACGGCGAGCGATTCCGTCAGCGCCGAGCGGACCCGATCGCTGAACCAGGCCTGCAGACCGAGGTCGAAGAAGACCGCCGAGAAGCCGGCGACGACGATCGCCGGCAGCGCCGCAAGGGAGGAGAACAGCACGACCAGCCGGACATGCAGCTTCGCGCCCGCCGAGCCGCGGCGGCGCTCGGCCCAGAGCTGCACGATGCGCCGCGCGACCACGGTGCCGAGCAGCAGCAGCAGGATCAGGTCGAGATAGAGCAGCAGCAGGACCGCCCGCGGGCTCTGCGAGAGTTGGCCGCCGGTGAGCTGGACGTAGGTCGCGAGGCCGGCGGCGACCGCCGCGGCCGCCAGGGCGATCGCGAGGCGCCCCGAGACCCGGCTGGAGCTCAGCCACGCCATCGTGCGCCGAACGAGGATCGGCAGCGCGACGCGCTCGGTCAGCCGCACGGGATTCCTGAGGGGCGTGTCCACCCCCCCAATCTAACGCGGCGCCCGGGCCTGTATAGGGACGCGGTCTCGGGATCGGCGGGACGGGTACGGCGACGGCGGCGCGTCAGCCGACGCCGCGCACGACCATGATATCGAGCTCCCGGATCTTCTTGCGCAAGGTGTTGCGGTTGATTCCCAGCACCTGCGCCGCCTTGATCTGATTGCCGCGCGTCGCGGCCAGGGTCAGCGACAAGAGCGGCCGTTCCACCTCGCGCAGGATGCGGTCGTGCAGTCCGGCGGCCGGAAGTCCGTCCTGGTGGGCCGTGAAGTAGGCCCGCAGATGGCGCTCCACGGCCGCCCCGAGCGACTCCTCCTCGGCCGACCGCGCCTCCGCGGCCGCCGGGGTCGCCGTCGCGGCGGCCTCGGCGAGCTCGGCCTCGATCACCTCGATCCCGATCGTCTCCTGCGCGTAGAGCGCCGTCAGTCGCCTGACCAGGTTCTCCAGCTCGCGGACGTTGCCCGGCCAGCGGTGCGCCTTCAGCCGTTCGAGCGCCGCGGCGTCGAGCGATTTCGCCGGCAGGCCCTCGCCGGCGCAGAGCGCGATGAAGTGGCGCACGAGCTCTGGGATGTCCTCCGCGCGCTCCCGCAGCGGCGGCAGGCGGATCGGGACGACATTGAGCCGGTAGAACAGGTCCTCGCGGAACAGCCCCTGACGCACGAGCTGGCGCAGATCGCGGTGGGTCGCCGCGACGATGCGCACGTCCGCGCGCAGGCGCTGGCGCCCGCCGATGGTCGTGTACTCGCCCTCCTGCAGCACGCGCAGCAGCCGCGTCTGCGCCTCGATCGGCATGTCGCCGATCTCGTCGAGGAACAAAGTGCCGCCCTGCGCCTGCTCGAAGCGGCCCGCATGGCGCTGGTTGGCGCCGGTGAAGGCGCCCTTCTCGTGGCCGAAGAGCTCGCTCTCGATCAGTTCGCGCGGGATCGCGGCCATGTTGAGTGCGATGAAGGGGCCGGTGCGACGCTTGCCGTAGTCGTGCAGCGCGCGCGCGACCAGCTCCTTGCCCGTGCCGGACTCGCCCGCGATCATCACCGTCAGGTCGGTCCCCATGAGGCGCGCCAGGACCCGGTAGATCTCCTGCATCGCCGGCGAGCGGCCGATCAGCGGCAGCTTCTCTTCGCCCTCGCCGGTCGCCTCGACGGCGAGGGCGCTCGGCGTGGATTGCGTCAGGGCGCGCTGCACGGCCGACACGAGGTCCTTCAGGTCGAACGGCTTGGGCAGGTACTCGAAGGCGCCGCGCTCCGTCGCCTTCACGGCGGTAAGGAGCGTGTTCTGCGCGCTCATCACGATGACCCGCAGCTCGGGCCGCAGCTTGCGGATCCGCGGCACCAGGTCGAGGCCGTTCTCGTCGGGCATCACGACGTCGGTGATGACGAGGTCGCCGTCGCCGTCGGCCACCCACCGCCAGAGCGTCGCGGCATGCCCGGTCGTGCGCACGTCGTAGCCGAGGCGCCCCAGCGCCTGCGTCAATACCGTCCGGATCGCGCGGTCGTCGTCGGCCACCAGCACCGTGGCTTGAACCATCTGATCACCTCGGCTTGGGTCCGGTCGCGGACTTGGGCTCCTGATAGATCGGCAGCCGGACCCGGAACACCGTGCGCCGCGGCTGGCTGTCGAACTCGATGACCCCGGCGTGATCGCCGATGATCTTCGCCACCAAAGCAAGACCCAGGCCAGTTCCGTTCACCTTGCTCGTCACGAACGGATCGAACAGATGCGGGCGCAAATCCTCGGGAATTCCGTCGCCGTTGTCCTGGATGCTGACCACCAGCGGCAGGGTGACCGGGGCGTCGCTGCCCGGGACCGCGAGACGAATGCCGTGTTGATAGGCAGTCGACAGGCCGATCTCGCCGCCATGCTGCGGGCAGGCCTCGGCGGCGTTCTTCACCAGGTTCAGGAACACCTGGACGAGCTGGTCGCGATTGCCGAACACCGGTGGCAGCGACGGGTCGTAGGATTCGACGAAGCGCAGATGGCGCGCGAACCCGGTCTGCGCAAGCCTGCGCACGTGCTCCAGGACCTGGTGGATGTTGACGGGCCCGCGCGCCAGCGGCCGCGGGTCGGAGAACACCTCCATGCGATCCACCAGGGCGCAGATGCGGTCCGTCTCCTCGGTGATGAGGCGGGTGAGCTCGCGATCCTCGGCCGGCACCGACTGCTCGAGAAGCTGCGCGGCCCCCCGGATGCCCGAAAGCGGATTCTTGACCTCGTGGGCCAGCATCGCCGCCATCGCCGTCACCGACCGCGCGGCATGGCGATGGACGAGCTGGCGGTCGATCTTGCGCGCGATCGATCGCTCGTGGATCGCGAGGACGATCGCGCCCTCCTCCTCGCTGATCGGCGCGGCGGTGACGGTGCCGACGCGCTCGCCGAGCCGCGGGCCCTCGATCGCCACGCCGTCCTCGGACACCGAGGCGCCGCCGGTGCGCGCCTGCGCGATCAGCGCGAAGATCGGGCTGTCGGCCGGGATCTGCTGCTTCAGGGGCGTGTCGACCAGGATCGTGCTCGAGCCGTCGAACAGCGTCTCCCCGGCCGAGTTGACGTAGGCGATGCGGTCGTCTCGATCGATGACGATCACCGCCACCGGCAGCGCGCCGAGGATCGCCGCGTGATCGCTGACCGTCCTCGGGGCCCCGCCCCGCCGCGCCGACGCCGCAACGACACTGTCGGGCGCCATGTCAGGCCGCCTGGCGATCGACCACCGGCGCCCAGGCGTCGGTGATCGCCGCACGGATGGTGGCCGGATCCGCGAGCGTCATCGCGCGGGCGCGGAACTCGGCGGCGCCCGGAAAGCCCTTCGCGTACCAGCCGATGTGCTTGCGCGCCATCCGCACGCCCACGTCGCGACCGTAATGCGCGAGGATCGCGTCGAAATGCTCCAGCAGCGTGTCGCGCTGGACCTCGGGGCCGGGCTCGGCGCTGCGCTCGCCCGTGGCAAGGAAGCGGATCACCTGCGACAGGAACCAGGGGCGGCCGCAGGCACCGCGGCCGATCATCACGCCGTCCGCCCCCGATTGGGTCAACGCGTCCCGCGCGGCATCGACCGAGGTGATGTCGCCGTTGACGACGACGGGCAGCGACACCGCCTCCTTGACCCTTCGCACGAAGGCCCAGTCGGCCTTGCCTTCGTAGAATTGGCACCGCGTGCGGCCATGCACCGTAACCATCCGGATCCCGCAGTCCTCGGCGATCCGCGCGAGGCGCGGCGCATTGAGGCTCTGATGGTCCCAGCCCATCCGCATCTTGAGCGTCACGGGAATGCGCACGGCCTTGACCGTGGCCTCGAGGATCCGTGCGGCGTGCAGCTCGTCGCGCATCAGCGCCGATCCGGCGTGGCCGTTGACGACCTTCTTCACCGGGCAGCCGAAATTGATGTCGATCAGCTGGGCGCCCCGATCCTCGTTCAGGCGCGCGGCCTCCGCCATCACCGCCGGCTCGCAGCCCGCGAGCTGGACGGCCATCGGAAATTCCTCCGGCTCGCTGCGCGCCATCATCAGCGATTGCCGGTTCTCGCGGACGATCGCCTGGCTCGCGATCATCTCCGAGACGACCATCCCGGCGCCCCAGCGCCGCACGAGGCGCCGGAACGGCAGGTCGCTGATCCCCGAGAGCGGGGCGAGGACCACCGGCGCGGAAAGCTGCACCGGCCCGATCGATATGCTCATTTTTTAGACAACCGCCCAGGCTTGGCTATTGTTTGGTCGTTATAGGTTGCCGCTTGGTGCGGTGCAATAGGAGGCGGACGCGGCTCAACCCCCGCGTGCCATGAGCACGTCGGTGACGAACTTCACGCCCGGATAGGCGAGCGTCACGAGGAGATAGGCGATGAGCCCATAGCGGGCACCACGTCGGCCCGAGAGGCCGAAGCGCGAGTGGAGCAGCAGCAGACCCGCGATCACGACGAATGCCAGGATCGAGAGCACCGTCTTGTGGTCGATCGGCAGCCAGCCCAGACCCTCGGCCCTGTTCACCACGACGCCGGTTGCCAGGGTCACGCCGAGCAGGATTTCCACCGCCACGAGAAGCCGCGTCTGGATCCTCTCGCCATCGGCAATCGCCGGCAGGCGGCGGGTGAAATTGGTCGGCCGCTTGCGCCGCAGGGCGCGCTCCTGAAGGACGACGCCGCCGCTGGCCACGGCCGCGACCGTCAGCAGCCCGTAGGCGACCAGCGCGACGGCGATATGGATCAGCAGCCAGGCCGGGAACACGGCGCTGCGCAATGGCCGCCCGGGTGCCTGCTGCCAGACGACCGCCAGGACCCCGAGCGCGACCAAGTAGACCGTCAACATCGGGGCGAGTCGCCGCGCGCTGCGATCGAAGGCGGCGACCACGGCAAACACCGCGACGGTGGTCGCAATCGCGAGCGACAGGGCCGGCCCCAGCCCGGTCTGCCATCCGTCGAACTGCTGCAGGACGGCCCCCCCCATCGAACCCGCCGCCGCGACGACGAGCGCGATCCAGAATCGCGGCGTGGCCGTTGCAACGTCGACGGACTCGCGCGCGACGACCCCAAGCGGGACGAGCGCCGCGATGGCACCGGCGGCGAGGATCAAGGACGCGGACATGCGCTCCCTATCCCGCGTTGTCGCGCGGTGCTCAAGTCCCCTCGACGACGACGGTGTTGAAGCGGGCGGCGCCCGCGCGCGCAGCCTTGGCCTCGGCATACTCGGGGCTCGCGTAGAAGCGCTTCGCCGCCTCCATCGACGGAAACTCCAGGACGACGACGCGATGCGGCGTCCAGCTGCCTTCCAGCGTCTCGTGCATCCCGCCACGGACGATGAACCGTCCGCCATGCTTGGCGATGGCCGCCGGTGTCAGTCGCTTGTAGCCCTCGTACTTCGCCGGATCGGTGACCTCGGCATCGACGATGATGTAAGCAGCCATGCGCTCTCCTCCTTGACGATGCCGCTTGGTAAGGTCGGTTTCGAAGCAGCGCAAGTTCCGGCACGAGCGCCGGTGCGAACAGGGGACAATGACCGACATTGCCGCGGTGATCGTGGCCGCCGGGCGTGGAGCGCGCTTCGGCGGCGCCGTGCCCAAGCAGTACCAGCGCCTCGCCGGCCGGCCCGTGCTGCGCTGGAGCCTCGAGGCCTATTCCCGCCATCCGCGGGTACGCAGCGTGCAGGTCGTCATCGACCCGGCCGACACGGCGCTGTTCGCGACCGCCGCGCAGGGCCTTGCCCTGCGCCCACCCGTTGCAGGCGGCTCGACGCGACAGGAATCGGTGCGACGGGCCCTGGAGGCGCTGGCGTCCGATCCGCCGCATCTCGTGCTCATCCACGACGGCGCAAGGCCGCTGGTCGCGGCGACGACCATCGATGCCGTGATCGACGCGCTCGCGCGCCATCAGGCGGCGCTGCCGGCGCTCGCGGTTTCGGACACGCTCAAGCGCAGCGACGACGGCACGCGCGTCGCCGGCACGATCCCGCGCGCGGGCCTCTGGCGGGCGCAGACGCCACAGGGATTCGACTTCGCGACGATCCTCGCCGCGCATCGTCGCTTCGCGGGCGAGGAGATGACCGACGACGCCGCGCTGGCGGAGCGCGCCGGCCATGCCGTCGCACTCGTCGCGGGCCACGAGGACAACGTGAAGATCACGACGCCCGACGACCTCGCGCGTGCCGAGCGCGTTCTCGCCGCGATACCGGACATCCGGACGGGAACCGGGTTCGACGTGCATCGATTTAGCGCGGGCGATCATGTCGTGCTCTGCGGCGTGCGGATCGCCCACGACCGCGGCCTCGAGGGGCACTCCGATGCCGATGTCGGCCTGCATGCGCTCACCGACGCGCTGCTCGGCGCGATCGGCGCCGGCGATATCGGCGAGCACTTCCCGCCGAGCGATGCGCGCTGGCGCGGTGCCGACAGTGCCGCCTTCCTCGCCCACGCCCTCGACTTGGTCCGTGCGCGCGGTGCGCGCGTTCTGAACGTCGACGTGACGCTGATCTGCGAACGACCCAAGGTCGCGCCGCATCGCGCGGCGATGCGCGACCGGCTTGCCGCGATCCTGTCGATCGAGCCCGATCGCTGCTCGGTCAAGGCGACCACCACGGAGGGCCTCGGATTCGCCGGTCGGCGCGAAGGCATCGCCGCGCAGGCCGTCGCGACAATCGCCTGCATGAGCCCGATCCCGTCGTGAAGCCGATCAAGCTCCGTCCCGGCCGGTTGCCTGCCGGCATCACCCTCGCCGATCCTGCGGCGCTGATCGCGACCGCCGGCGGCATCGGTCTCGCGCCGATGGCGAGCGGCACCTGGGGCTCGCTGGCCGCCCTGCCCTTCGGCTGGATCCTGCAGGCCCAGGGCGGCAGCCTCGCCTTGCTGCTCGCGGCCGCCGTCGCAACCGTCGCCGGCACGCTGGCATCGAACCGGCTGCTTGCGCACGGCGGGGACCAGGATCCAGGCTACATCGTGATCGACGAGATCGCCGCGCAGTGGCTGGCACTCGCCTTCGCGCCACCGAGCTGGTGGGGATATCTGATCGCCTTCGCCGCGTTCCGTGCCGCCGACATCGTCAAGCCGTTCCCCGCGAACTGGTGCGACCGCAACGTCCATGGCGGCCTCGGCGTCATGCTCGACGATCTCGTCGCCGGGCTCTATGCCGGGATCGCGACGTGGCTTGCGTGCCGCCATCTGCCGATCGAGAGGTATCTCCATGCGCTCGGATTCTGACGCCCGCGCGCTCCTCGCGGCCTGCCGCGCGCACCGCGTGAAACTCGCCACGGCGGAGTCCTGCACGGGCGGGATGATCGCCGCCGCGCTCACCGCGATCGCCGGATCCTCGGACGTCGTCGAGCGCGGCTTCGTCGTCTACTCGAACGAGGCGAAGATCGAACTCCTCGGAGTGCCTGCGGAGCTGATCGCACGCGTCGGGGCGGTCAGCGAGGACGTCGCGCGCGCGATGGCCGAGGGCGCGCTTGCGCGCAGCCGCGCCGACATCGCCGTGTCCGTGACCGGCATCGCCGGCCCGGGCGGCGGCTCGGCCACGAAGCCCGTCGGACTCGTGCATCTCGCCTGCGCCCGCCGCGACCGCGCGACCCGCCATCGCAGCGCCGTTTTTCCCGGCGACCGCGATGCGATCCGTCGCGCCAGCGTCGCCGCCGCCTTCGAGCTCATCGAGGCGCAGCTCGCGACCTGACCGGTCGCCGCGGCACATCGCCGGGCGCGTCGTCATTCGGCGACATGGGCGAGAAATTGGTCGGAGCGGCGGGATTTGAACCCACGACCCCCAGTCCCCCAGATCTATTCGGGCCGATTTCACCGCAACTCATCCCGTCTCAACCGTGACGTCGAGCGTGCTGGAAACGCAGTGTTTTCATGCTTCCTGCGATGACGTGATCCGCTATGATGTTCGCCGAGGTGCTCGACCGTTTGAGTACCCAGAGAGAACCCGAGGCGAAACTCAGATGCGAGTGACTGGGGGTCAGGCTCTCACCGACCAGCTTCTGCGTGCAGCGCCGCCGGCATCGCCAGGGCAACGCGTCGAGCTGATCGACGCCGCATGCCCAGGTCTCCGCGTGCGCATCGACGAGCGCGGCCGGAAGGTCTTCAGCATCTTGCGCGTGATCGGCGCCGGCCCGGACAAGGGCAAGCGCGTGCGCGTGACGCTGCGTCCCGCCTACCCGGCCCTGAGCCTCGCCAAGGCTCGCGCGCAGGCGGTGCAGCTGCTTGCGCAACTGGGCGCCGGCTCCGACCCGAACGCCGAGGCGAAGGCCTCGAAGCGCGCGGCGGGCAACACGCTCGCGCAGCAGTGGGCCCTGTTCGATCAAGTGCACGTGCAGCGGCTGCGTCCGCGATCGGGCAAGGAAGTCGAACGGCCGTTCCGCACGACGTTCCTGCCCGCGTGGCGTGATCGCGACGTGACGACGATCACCCGCGCCGATGTCGCCGACGTGCTCGACCGGATGCAGCTCAAGCGCGGCCTCGTTCCGCGGAACCGCGCCCAGGCCGCGCTGTCAACCTTCTTCGCGTGGCTGGTCGATCGTGGTCGCGTCGATGCGTCACCGGTCGCGGGGATGAAGCGTGCACGGGGCGAGGCGCCGCGCGATCGCGTGCTGAGCGACGCCGAGCTCCGCGCCTTCTGGTGGGCCACCGACACGACACGCCCGAAGTCCGACGAGCCCGGCGCGCCGCCGGCCGCGCATCCCGTGCTGGCGCCATTGCTGCGCGTTCTCCTACTCACCGGGCAGCGGCTCGGTGAGGTCGCCGGCATGCGCTGGGACGAGCTTCACGACACCGACGAGGGCAAGGTGTGGCGGATCCCCGCTGACCGTTACAAGACGCGGCGCACGCACGAGGTGCCACTCAGCGACGCCGTCGCGGCGATCATCGACGCGCGCCCGCGGCTGTCGATGATCGAGCGCATCGACGACGACGAACGGATCGGCCCGTCGCCCTTCGTATTCACGACGCGCGGCGATGCTCCATTCAGCGGTGAGGGCAAGCTCAAGCCCCAAGTCGACGTCGCGATGCTCCACGCGCTGCGGCAGGCCTCCTCCGACCCCAAGCTGACGCGGTGGGTGATCCACGACTTGCGACGCACCGCGCGGACACTGCTGCAGCGCGCGGGCGTTCCCTACGACGTCGGCGAGGCCGTGCTCGGCCACGTTATCGGTGGTGGCGGTGTCGGCGCGGTGTATGCCCGACACGGCTTCGCCGACGAGAAGCGCGCCGCGCTCGAGCGGCTCGCCGAGACCGTGGCCGCGATCGTCTCGCCGCTGACGGGCAACGTGACCGCGCTCGCCGCGAGGCGCGCGGCACGCGGGAAGTGATCCGCGCCCGGCGGTTCCGGGCAACAGGTCGAGCCGACGAGCGCGTGAACGCTCGTCGGCTCTGGCCACGACGAAGGGCATAGGAGGCCCGTTCCCCATGGTTGGTTCGAACGCTACCACGGCAAATGGAGTCCGGACGGATCGGAGCGGTGACGCCGATCCAGCTGGAGGCGCTGAGGCTCGCGGACAACTCGCCGAGTTGGTCCGCGAGACCTGCGCCGCCCAGACCGCCGCTGAGGACGCCCCGGTCCTGGATCTCGAAG
>JAEULA010000070.1 GCA_016793165.1 Alphaproteobacteria bacterium
GCCATCAGGATGATCCGCCCGCCCGCCCCCTCGACGGCGCCGCACTGCTCCTCATAGGCGCGGATGACGTCGTCGACCGTGACGCCGGGCCCGGGCGCGAGGTGGTCGGTGCCGGCACCCGACGCGATCATCTGCCCGCCCTCGGCCTTGGCCAGCGCCACCGAGCGCTTGATGAGCTCGAGGCTCGTCGGCCAGTCGAGCCCCATGCCGCGCTGCGCGGTGTCCATCGCCTCGGCGACGCCGAGGCCGAGCGACCAGAGATAGCTGCGGAACTTGAGCGTCGTCTCCCAGTCGATCGCGGCGGTCAGCCACGGATCGACGTCGGCGAAGGGATCCGCGACGACGTGCGCCGCTGCGTAGGCGACGCGGTTCAGCTTGCGCGTCGGCTTGCCGAAATTGCGCGGCGGCCGCGTGGTGTGCGGCGCGAGGGTTCCGTCCTTGGTCGGCAGGGTGATCGTCGGCATTTCGGGTCTCCGATGCTCAAACCGTCCCCCTCGAATGAGGGGGACAGACCGCGAAGCGGCCAGGGGGAGAGTCAGACGAAGGAGGGAAGTGCGAAGTTGCTGGGCCGTCGCGACGCTCCCCCTGGCGCGCGCTCACGCGCGCGCCGGTCCCCCTCATTCGAGGGGGACGGTTGGTGCTACATCGCCAGCGCGGGCACATCGATCCATTTCCGTTCGCGCCAGCTCTTCATCGCGGCCTCCGCCAACTGCACGCCCTTCGCGCCCTCGATCAGCGTGTGCTTGAACGGCGCGTCCTCGCAGAGATGGCGGATGAACATTTCCCACTCGACCTTGAAGCCATTGTCGAAGGCCAGGTTCTCCGGGACCTCCGCCCAGGACTGGCGGAAGTCGATCGTCTGCGGCACGTCGGGGTTCCACACCGGACGCGGCGTGTTCACGCGCCCTTGCGTGAAGCATTTCCACAGGCCGGCGACGGCCGAGCCGTGCGTGCCGTCGACGTGGAAGGTGACGAGGTCGTCGCGTCGCACGCGCGTCGTCCAGGACGAGTTGATCTGCGCGATCACGCCGCCCTTGAGCTGGAAGGTCGCGTAGCAGGCGTCGTCGGCGTCGGCGTCGTAGCGCTCGCCCTTCTCGTCCCAGCGCTCCGGGATGTGGACCGCGCCGAGGCAGCTCACCGCCTCGACCTCGCCGAACAGATTGTCGAGCACGTAGCGCCAGTGGCAGACCATGTCGAGGATGATGCCGCCGCCGTCGGCCTTGCGGTAGTTCCAGGATGGGCGCTGCGCCGCCTGCCAGTCGCCTTCGAACACCCAGTAACCGAACTCGCCGCGCACCGAGAGCATGCGGCCGAAGAAGCCGGCCTCGCGCAGCATGCGCAGCTTGAGCAGCCCGGGCAGGAACAACTTGTCCTGCACGACCCCGTTCTTGACGCCGGCGGCCTTGGCCGCGCGCGCGATGTCGAGCGCGTCGGCGAGCGTATCGGCGACCGGCTTCTCGCAGTAGATGTGCTTGCCGGCGGCGATCGCCTTGCGCACGAGGCTCGCGCGCAGCTGCGTCGAGGCGGCGTCGAAGAAGACCTCGTCGCGCTTGTCGTCGAGCGCCTTGTCCAGATCGGTCGTCCAGCGCGCGACCCCATGCGCCTCGGCGAGCCGCCTGACCTTTTCGGCGTCGCGGCCGACCAGGATCGGGTCGGGCATGACACGGTCGCCGTTGGCGAGCGCGACCCCGCCCTGCTTGCGGATCGCGAGGATCGAGCGCACGAGATGCTGGTTCGTGCCCATGCGTCCGGTGACGCCGTTCATGATGATGCCGAGACGCCGCTCCGCCATGTCGTGGTCCTCTTCTTTCGCGCGTCAGCCGCGCCAGCGGCCGAGATTGGCGCGGACGAAGTCGTCGTCCGCGAATTCGGGATAGGTCGCGTAGAGCCGGTCGATCTCCGCCGCCTGACCGGGGCTCAGCGTCTCGTGCGGATCGAGGCAGTTGATCGTCCGCATCAGGCCCTGGCGGCGCAGGATCTCGTGGCAGCCGGGGATGCAGCCGGCGAAGTCGTTGGCGACGTCGAAGACGACGGCGTTGCAGTCGGTGACGAAGCCGTCGAGTGCGAGCACGTCCACCGGCACCTCGTCGGCGGCGGCCGCCTGGCGCAACCGCTCGAGCAGGCGCACGGCACCCTGCGTCCACACGCTCCAGTGCCCGAGCAGCCCGCCGCGGAAGCGCAGCGTCACCTCGCGTCCGCCGGTGCGCACGGCGAACGGCGTCACCAGGTCGAGCACGATGTGGTCGTCGTTGCCGGTGTAGAGCGTGATCCGCTCCTCGGCCCTTGCGGCTGCGATGCCGAAGGCGACGTCGATCGTCGCGTAGCGGTTGAACGGCGCCACCTTGATCGCGACCACGTTCTCGATCGCCGCAAAGCGCGTCCAGAAGCCGCGCGAGAGACGGATGCCGCCGACGGCGGTCTGCAGGTAGAAGCCGACCAGCGGCATCTCCGCCGCCACCGCGCGGCAATGGGCGATCAGCTCGTCCTCGCTGCCGCCCTTCATCGCCGCGAGCGACAGCAGCACGGCGTGGTAGCCGAGATCGCGCGCCGTGCGCGCCTCGGCCACCGCCTGCGCGGTGCGGCCGGCGGCGCCGGCAATCATGACCAGCGGCCGGTCGGTCCAGCCGCGCGCCGTCTCGATCGCGAGCTCGAGCACCGGGCGGTAGAGCCCGACGTCGCGGATCGCGAACTGCGTGGAGTGCACGCCGACCGCAAGCCCGCCCGAGCCGGCGTCGACGTAATACCGGGTGAGCGCCCGCTGCGACTCGCGGTCGAAGTGCCGGGCCGCGTCGAGCGCCAGCGGATGGGCGGGAATGACCGTGCCGCGCCGCAGGCTCGCGCGCACGTCGCTCGGAACATCCTGCCAGGCCAGGGGGCGGGTCATGCCGGCTCGTCCTCGTCGCGATGTAACCAGATGGTTACATCGTTCCCGCTAGGCGCGGCGGTTGTCAATCGCGCGGCGGGCAATGTCCGGGGCGGCGCGACTCCTCTCCCCCTGGCCGCTTCGCGGCCTGTCCCCCTCATTCGAGGGGGACGGTTTGGCTGGTGCGCCGCCCCAACCGTCCCCCTCGAATGAGGGGGACAGGCGCCGCGCAGCGGCGCCAGGGGGACAGTCTCGCCAACGCACGAGACGAAGACCGCCACGTCCCGCCCCCGCCCGTCACGGCCGCACCGCGCGCAGCATCAGATCGACCACATGCGCCGCACGCTCCTTCAGCGCGGCGGGCGCGCGCAGGTCGCGGGCGAAGATGGTCGACAGCGTGTGCACGTTGGAGAAGTAGAAATACGACACGCCGGCAATCGAGATGTAGAGCTGGATCGGCTCGATGCCGGAACGGAACACGCCGGCCTTCTCGCCGCGCGCCAGCACCTCGGCGAGCGTGCGCACGATCGGGTTGTTGATCGCGCCGACGCGGCCCGAGCGCCGGATGTGCCGCGCGCGGTGCAGGTTCTCGCTGTTGAGCAGCGCGATGAAGTGCGGGTTGATCAGGAAGTAGTCGAAGGTGAAGGTCACGAGCTCGCGCAGCGCGGCCTCGGGCGGCAGATGCGTGAGGTCGAGCGCCTCCTCGCGGCGGCGGATGTCCTCGTAGGCGTTCTCGAGGACGGCGCGGAACAGCGCCTCCTTGTTTCCGAAGTAGTGATAGAGCATCCGCTTGTTGACGCCGGCGCGCGTCGCGATGGCGTCGACGCGCGCACCGCCGAGGCCGCGCGAGGAGAACTCGCGCGTCGCCGCGTCGAGGATGCGGCCGCGGGTCACCTCCGGCCGGCGCGACGTTGTCCCTTCCCCGCGCGCGCGCCGCGCCTTCATGCGAGCTCCGGCCCGGCGATCGCGTGGATCGCGCGCGCGTCGGCGAGGCGGCCCGGCTCGCCGCGGGTCATGCGCATGAAGCCGCGCGGCGACGCCCCGCCATGCGCCTCGATGAGTCGCGCGAAGCCGGCCTGGTCGAACGGCACGTCGAGGATCCAGGGCCCGGCCGAGGCCGCCGTCTGCGCCGCGGCGAGGGAGGCCGCCACCGCCGGATCGGTCGCGAGGATCGGGCCGAGCTGCATCGCCACGCGGCCGGCGCGCGCGAAGGCCGAGCCGACGATCGCGCCGTCGCGGCCGCGGGCGACGAAGGCCGGCCCGCGCGGCAGCAGATGCGCGAGCACGGCGGGACGCTCGAGCGCGGTGTGGGCGGCGTCGAAGCGCGCCAGCTCGGGCACGTCTGCCGCGTTCGCCGCGGCAATCCCCACACCGGCCGGTGCCGGCTGCGCCGCGATCGCGCGCTCGAGCCGCCAGCGCCGGAGCGCGAACACGTCGCGGAAGCCGAGCGGCAGGTAGAGCGGCCGGCCGAGCTCGGTCGCATCGAGGGCCGCGAGCCAGCCGCGCGCGGCGCAGAGGTCGAAGCAGCGATGAAGCAGCGCGGTGCCCAGCCCCTGGCGCCGCCGCGGCCCATGCACGAGCACCATGCTGACCCAGGCGATCGCCGGCCCGAGTTGCAGCACGAGGGCCGAGGCGTCGCAGCCGCCTGCCGCTCCGCGCACGCCGAAGCCGTGCCCGGCGCCCAACATGAAGTTCCAATCGGCCTCGACCTGATTCCAGCCGGCCTCGACCGAGAGCGGTGCCGCCGCCGCCGCGTCGGCGGCGGCGAGCGGCGCGATGGCGACGGGATCAGTACTGGCCATCGCGGACTTCGTAATGCGTGGGCTTGCCGAGCGTGCGGCCGCCGCGGCGCAGCCACGACGCCGTCCAGCCGATCATGCGCGCGAGCGGCACGCTCGGCGGGCCGAAGGCCGCGACCATGCGGCGCGCGTCGTTGAGCCAGCCGGTCGGCGCCTCCTCGCCCATGAAGCGTGGTGGCTTGTTGAACAGGCGGCCGAACTCGTCGGCGAGCCACCGGATCGAGATCGTCTCCGGGCCGGTGACGTTGAGCGGCGTCGTCGGGGTCGTGCAATGCGCGAGCGCGCGCAGCGCAACCGTGTTGGCATCGCCCTGCCAGATGACGTTCACGTGGCCCATCGACAGGTCGATGGTCTCGCCGGCCAGGACCTTCGCGGCGACGTCGTGCAGCACGCCGTAGCGCATGTCGATCGCGTAGTTCAGGCGGATGATGCGGCCTGGCGTGCGGTGCAGCGCCGAAAAGTACTCGAACATGCGCTCGCGGCCGACGCAGGAGTTGGCGTAGTCGCCCGGCGGCGGGATCGGCGGCACGTCCTCGCCGGCGCCGCCGCCGTCGACCGGCACGAAGGGGTACACGCAGCCGGTCGAGAAGGCGACGATGCGCGCGGCGCGGAACCGCTCGGCGACCATCGCCGGCACGTGCACGTTCATCGCCCAGGTGAGCGGCGTGTTGCCGGTCGAGCCGAACTTGCGGCCCGCCATGAACACGACGTTCGCCGCCTCCGGCAGGGCCGCGATCGCCGCGCGGTCGAGCAGGTCGCAGGCGATCGTCTCGACGCCGTGCGCCGCCAGCGACTCGCGGGTGCCGGCCTCGGAGAATCGCGCGACGCCGACGACGCGCTTGTCCGGCGCGGCGCGCTTGGCGAGGCGCGCCAGGGTCGGCCCCATCTTGCCGCCCACCCCGAGCACGAGAATGTCACCGGGCACGCGCGCGAGATCGGCGCACAGCGCCGGCGACGGCCGGGTCATCACCTCCTCCAGCATCTCGACGTTGTCCAGATCGGTTGGAAGCCGTGCATCCGTCATCGCCTACTCCGTCCGTGCATGGACGCGCAGGTCGCGCTGGAGCATCCTGGCCGACGTCGCCCGACGTCGGGCCCCCACGCCTGGAGAGGATGTCCCCCGTGACCATCGCGTCGATCGCCACATTCGCCGCGCGCATCCCCGGACGCGCGCGCTGGTTGTCGCAGTTCGCGGCCCTGCCACTCGTCGCCGCGCTGGGTGCGGCGCCAACCCCGGCTGCGGCGCAGACCGCCGCGCCGACGACGGCGCCAGCCGCTGCGGCGACCGCACCGGCCGCCGCGCCGGCCGCGAGCGCCAACTTCGACGTCGTGCGCAAGTATCTCGACATCGGCGGGCCGCTCTTCGTCTTCATGGACGTCGACGGCGAGGCCGCGCGGATCGGCCGCGAGCTCACCGCCGCGGTCGCCAAGGCGATCGGCGACGATCCCGACATGGCGATCTTCAAGCAGGACTACGCCGGCGTGATGGCCGATCTCGGGCTCGCGCAGGTCAAGTCGGTCGGCATGAGCTCGGTCGCCAGGCCAGGCGGCGGGTTCCACAACCGCGCCTTCATCTACGTACCCGAGCGCCGCGGCCTGTTCTCTATTCTCGGCGGCCCGGCGAAGCCGTTCACGACCTCGCGCCTCGCGCCGGCCGACACCGATCTGTTCATCGAAACCGAGATCGACATGCCGGCCCTGGTGACCGCGGTCAGCACGATCGCCGCGCGCTTCATCCAGGGTGCCGGGCCGGAGATGGCCAACGACCTGATCGGTGCCGTGGGCGGCGAGGATGCCGCCACCGGCTTCCAGATCGTCACGTCGATGAAGGGTCGGATCTCCTTCATCCTGCGTCTCGGCGAGACGACGGTGCCCGATCCCAAGCGCATCGAGGAATGGGGCTTCGGGTTCGCCCAGAAGGCGCAACTCCTGCTCCGCGCCGAGGGCATCGGCCAGAAGCTCATTCCCCTGCTCGCCAAGGTCAACGAGCTGACCAGCGAGACGGTCGGAAGCCTGCGCATCTATCGCGCCAAGGAATCCGTGCCGTTCCTCGGCGACAACCAGCCCGTCCTCGCCATCGACGGCGAGACGGTGCTCGTCGCCACCAGCCAGGCGTTCCTGCAGCAGTCGCTCGCCCGCAGCGGCGGCTCGCTCGCCGAATCGGCGGCCTATCGCGCCACGCTGGCGGCGGTCGGCCAGGAGGAGGGCAACTCGCTGCTCTACGGCACGCCGCGGATGTTCACTCTGGTGCGCGCGCTGCTGCTCGCCGCCGGCGAGGCCGCGCCCAAGGGGACCGGGGACGAGTTCCTCGGCCCGCTGCTGCAGGTCCTCGTCGGCCAGATCCCTGACCTCAGCGAGCCGCTCGCGCAGGTCACGGCCAACGTGCCCGACGGGATCGTGATGCGCGGCAACAACGTCGCGTCGCTGCGCAGCGCGCTGCTGACGCTCGGCATCTACAATCCCGACCTCATCGGGCCGATCCTGCTCGCGGCGGTGCCCGCGGCGGTGCAGATGCAGGTGCAGCAGAAGGCGCAGGGCAAGGCGGCCGAGAACACCGAGGCGAACCTCCAGGCGATCGCCGAGGTCGCGCTGGAGTTCTTCCGCGACAATCCGGATGCCGGCGAAGTCACCTACAAGGACGTCGAAGCCAAGCTGGCCGGGCGCCTGAAGCCGGTGAAGGACATGGATTTCACCGACTTCACGCTCGAGCGCAGCTTCAACAAGCTCGAGGTCGAGTTGCCGAACGGGCAGACGGTGACCTACCACGTGCCGCTGACGGACGCCGACCGCGAGGCGATCCGCAAGAACCTCGCCCTCTTCGACCGCGTCGTCGTCTGGTACTTCCAGAAGAACCCCGGCGAGACGGTGATGCTCGGCAACGAGGCCACCGATCCCGGGAGCCCGATGCGCGAACTTCCTGCCTCCGTGCGCGGCGAGAACTACAACGAGCTCCAGGTCCGCAAGACGGACACCGAGATCGCCCTCGACATCAACGGCGAGACGATCTCGGTGCGGCGCGACCCGGCCTTGCAGCGCCCCGCGCCGGCGCCGCAGCGCACCCAGCCGCAGCGCCCGCAGCAGCAGCGGCCGCGCCAGGGGCAGGGCCAGGGCGGCTGAGCCGCCGCTCACGCCGGCGCTCCGCGCGGGACGATGGTCTCGCGCGGCGCTGCCGGCATCGGCCGCATCGCGGCGAAGTCCATCGCGGCCGCCACCGCGAATCCGGGGCAGCCGAGCGAGCCGAGCGCGAGGCGGCCGCCCGGCGCGATGCGAAGCCGCGCGGTGCCCGACGCGATGTCGTAGAGATCCGGGTGCCCGGCGGCAAAGGCGCGCTGCTCGGCCGGCGGCGCGAAGCGCATGCCGTCGATGAAATGGTGGCCGTTGCGCTCGACATGGCCGAGCCCGATCAGGGCGACCAGAGCCAGGTCCTGCTGCACGCTGACGCCGGCCCAGGTCGTCAGGTCCTCCGCGGACATGAAGGCCCTGGGCGATCCCGCCTCCGCGTTGATCCTCGCCACCCTCGCCGCGTTGAGCAGCGACTTGTACAGCCCCTTGCAGGTCTTGCTCGAGACGCCCGAATAGCCGAGCGCAAGGCTGTCCGGGAAGGCGCGCAGTTCGCCGTCCGACTCGTCGATGATCAGCGGCCGATGGCGAGCCATCGCCGTGACCGGGCGCGCCAGCGCGACCGCACGCTTGATCGGCTGCTCGACAAACAGGATCGAGGCGCAGAGCCGCGCCAAGGCCGGCGTCGCGGCCATGCGTTCCCAAAGTGCGAGGAAGCCCTCGACGTCGTCGTACTGCTCGTTGCCGTCGAGCGTCGCCTTGTAGGCGGGGCCGGCATCGAGGACCGCGGCGATGCGGGTGAGGCGATCGAGATCCGCGTCGATCCGGCCACCGACCTTCAGCTTGTAGAAACGCCCCTGGTACTGACGCACGACTTCCTCGAGCGTCTCCGGCAGACCGTCGCCCACCGGCGCGCCGGGCCGGTCGGCGTCGGTCAGGCTGTCGACCAGGCCGACCGTGTGCCGCACGTCGATCGTCGGGCGCGGTGCGAGCGCGGCGAGGAAACCGTCGAGGGCGAATCCGGCGAGGTCGGGCGTCAGCTCGCCGACCCGCAGCCCTGCGGCGTTTGTCCGCACGAGGTCCTGGAACGACCGGCCGAGCGCGCGGCCCAGCGCGTCGAGGATCGCGCGATCGAGCAGCGCCGGCCCGTAATTGGCGACCAGGGGATTGAGCGCCAACGCCGCGCCGCGAGCGACCTGCTCCGGATAGGCGGACTCGAAATGGCCGAAGGCCGTGCGCAATCCCGCCGCGCCGTAGAGGTCGATCGCGATCTGCAGCGCCTGGCGGAGCTGGTCGAGGTTCTGCGTGTCGCTCAGCGCCGGATTCTTGTCGAACCACTTCGCGCCGAGGCATTCGGCCGCCACGCCCTCGGCGTGCCGGCCGTCCTCGAGCTCGATGCGCACCCGGAGCACGGCCTGCGTGCCGTGCGTGACGGTGATGACGCCGAAGCGGAAGGGGATGCGGAAGGCGACGTCGCGCTCGAAGCGCTCGACGTCCACGAGGCGCAGGCGCGGCGCCGCGTTCATTCCAGCGCCTCCAGCAGGCCCTGGACATAGCCGATGCTGCGCGCGGCGCAGCCGGGCCCGTCCGGCACGTAGTCGAACGGCTCGATCGCCAGCCAGCCGGCGTAGCCGTCCTGCCTGAGCGCGCGCAGGACGGGCGCGAAGCGGTCCCCGCCCTGCCCCGGTCCGCGGCGGTTGCGATCGTTGAGCTGGACATGCGCGAGCAGCCCGGTCGGCAGCCACTCCCGCACCAGGACCGCCGGCGGCACGCTCTCGCCCGCCGCCGCGGCGGAGGTGTCGAGCATCGTGCGCACGGCGGGGCTCGCGATCCGGCGGACGATCTCGGCGGCCTCCGCGATGCGATTGACGAAGTCGGTCTCGCGCGGCGCCAGCGGCTCGATGCAATAGACGACGCCGGCCTTCTCGGCGTGCGGCGCGATCGCCGCCCAGGCCGCCTCGGCACGTTGCGCGGCACCCTCGCCCTGCCCCTTCAGGAGGCGCTGGGCCGGCGAGCCGTGCACCAGATAGGCGCCGCCGAGATCGGCGCAGAGATCGACCAGCGCCGTCATCACGTCGACGGTGCGCTGCCACACCGCCTTGTCCGGCGTCGTGATCGACAGTCCCTTGGGCGCGACGAGCAGCCAGTGCAGCCCGCTGACCGCGATCCCGGAATCGGCGAGCACGCGGCGCAGGCGCGCGCGCTCGCCGTCCGGCATGCGATAGGCGTCCTCGCCCAGCGTGAAGGGCGCGAGCTCGATGCCCGCGTAGCCGAGCTCGGCGGCCAGCGCGCATTGCCGCTCGAAGGACAGCTCGCGGATGACCTCGTTGCACAGCGACAGCTTCATGGGCCGGACACCTCGATGGCGCGCCGCTCGCGCGCGGATCGGAACATCGCCTCGCAAACCTCGGCGATCAGCAGCCCGTCGGCGATCGTCGCGCCGCCGGGCGCGCCGGCCACGAACGCCGAGAGCTCGGCGGTGATCAGCGGCGTGATCGATTCGCTCGGATAGGTCGACGTCGCCGGCGCCGCGACGACCTGGCGCCAGCCGTCGCCGTCGCGCTCGTGCCGCGCGTCGCGCAAGGTCAGGGTGCCCGACATGAAGTCGGCGATCGCGCGACCGCGCTCGCCGGCGAATTCCAGCGTCTTGCGCGACCAGCCGCCCGGCGGCGCATAGGGATCCGGCGCCTCGCCCGCGACGACGCAGCTGGCATCGAGACGGCCGAGCGTCCCGTCGCCCCATCGCAGCGTGCTCAGCACGAGATCCTCGAAGCCGCGACCCAGCCCGTCCTCCATCATCGCCTGCACCGACGCGGGCGCCTCGCCCTTCAGCCAGAGGATGAGATCGAGGAAATGCACGGCATCGTTGAGGACGACGCCGGCGTCGCGCCGCGGCCGCTTCAGGCACAGGAACTCGCCGGAGATCCAGCGCAGCCGGCCAAGCGATCCGCCGCGCAGCACCTCGTGAAGCCGCCGGGCGAGCGGATGGAAGCGCAGCACGAAGCCGACCTGCATGCGGCGGCCGAGCCGCGTCGCGGCGGCCGCGACGTCGCGCGCCTCCGCGATCGTCCGGCCGACGGGCTTCTCGATGAAAACGTCGCGCCCCGCGGCCATCGCCTCCAGCGCGATCGACGCATTCAGGGTGCTCGGCGCGACGGCATCGACGACGTCGCAGTCGGCCAGAAGCTCGCGCCAGTCGGCGACGATCCGCAGGCCGGGATGATCCGCGGTAGCGCGCGCCCGCGCCTCGGGCGACGGATCGGCGATCGCGAGCTCGACCGCGGGACGACAGCCGCGCCATCCCTTGGCGTGCTGCGCGCCGAACGCGCCGTATCCGGCCTGCAGGACGCGGATCGGGCGGGGCGCGCTCTTGACGGGATCCGAGGACATGGCCGACAGTCTTAGTAACCAACTGGTTATTTCGCAACGTCGACATGGGAGTGCGCGATGAAGTCTGTGCTGTCGTTTGCCGTCGCGGCGGGCCTCGCCTTGAGCAGCTCGGCCGCCTTCGCCCAGGCCTATCCGTGGAAGCCCGAGCGGCCCGTGACGATCATCGTTCCCTGGGCCGCCGGCGGCTCGACCGACCAGATGGCGCGCATCGTCGCGTCGGAGCTCGAGGCCGAGCTCGGCCAGAAGTTCACGGTGGTCAACCAGCCCGGCGCCTCGGGATCGGTCGGCACGAAGAACGCGCTCGACGCGCCCAAGGACGGCTACACCTGGGCGGCCGGCGCCGCGGCCGATATCGGCACCTATCGCGTGCTCGGCCTCCTCGACAGCGGCCTGCAGGATTGGAACCTGTTCTTCGCCAATGCCAACGTCACCGCCATCGCCGCCAACCCGGGTGCGCCGTTTAAGGATTTCGGGCAGTTCCTGGAGGTGATGAAGCAGCGCGGCGCCAGCGTGCCGATCAGCACCGCGGGCCTGTCCTCGGCGGGTCACAACTTCATGGAGTCCGTCAAGACGAACTCCAAGATCGAGTATCGCCACGTGACCTACGACGGCGGCGCGCCGGCCGTGACCGCCGCGGTGAGCGGCGAGGTCCAGGCGGTGGCGCAGCTGCTGGTCGAGATGTCGGAGCACATCAAGGCCAAGCGCCTCGTGCCGCTGGCCGTGCTCGCCGACAAGCCCGTGCCGCTCGCCGGCTACGGAACGCTCGAGCCGACGACGAAATGGCTGCCGAACATGCCGGCGCCGATGAACTATTTCGGCATCTGGGCGCCGAAGGGCGTGCCCGAGAACGTCATCAAGACCATGGAGATGGCGTGGGAGCGGAAGATCAAGAATTCCGACGCGCTCAAGAAGTACGGCGAGCAGCGCAGCTCGCTGATCACGCCGATCCACGGCAAGGAGGCGCACGACGAGGCGTTCAAGATGGTGCGCTTCACGGCGTGGCTCTACCACGACGCCGGCAAGTCCAAGGTGTCGCCGGACACGGTCGGAATTCCGCGCCTGCAGTAGGCCTCCGGCATCGCGCGCGGCGGCGGCGCGACCGCGCCGCCGCCGCGCCCCTCCCTCCCGGGCGGATTTGAGATGACCAATCCCCTCGACACCGCGGCCGTCTCCGAAGCCGAGCGCCTGCACCCGCGGGTCGATCTCGGCATCGCTGCCGTGATCTTCCTGTTCGGCGCGGCGATCGCCTGGCACGCCTACACGATGCCGACGTTCCGAGAGCAGAAGGGCGACATCTTCACCGCCCCGGGCATCGTGCCGGGCTTCTACGGCATCATGATCGTGCTGCTCAGCCTGACGCTCGCCGGACGTGCGATCCTGCGTTCCCGGCGCGGCCTCGGTCCGACCGAAGCCGGCAATCCCGCGGCCGGCCTCGCCGGCCTGGCGCTGGTCGCCCTGCTCTGCCTCGTCTTCGCCGTCGGACTGGTGACGCGACTGCCGTTCTGGCTGGCGAGCGCGATCTTCGTCAGCGTGTTCATCGTCGTCTTCGAATGGCGCGCCGGCGCGACCGCGGCGGCGCGCCGCCGCCTGCTCGCCATCGCCGCCGCCATCGGGCTCGCCACCGGCATCGCCGTGACGCTCGTCTTCGAGCGCGCCTTCCTCGTCCGCCTGCCTTAGGGGCGTCATGCTCGAAAGCTTCGGCCTGTTCGGCACCGCGCTCGTCGGCTACCTGACGCCCGCTACGATCATCAACGTCTTCTGGGCGACGTTCCTCGGCATCATCATCGGCGCCCTGCCGGGCCTCACCGCGACGATGGGCGTGGCGCTGATGACGACGCTCACGATCAAGATGGATTCGAGCCAAGCCATCCTGGTCCTGATCTGCATCTATGTCGGCGCGATCTACGGCGGCAGCCGCAGCGCGATCCTGCTCAACATCCCCGGGACCCCCGCCTCGGCCTGCTCGACTCTGGACGGCTACCCGCTCGCGCGCCAAGGGCTCGCCGGACGCGCGATGGGCATCTCGACGTCGGGATCGTGGCTCGGCACCCTGTTCGGAACGCTGTGCGTCGCCGGCCTGACGCCGATCCTCGGCGAGTTCGCCCTGAAGTTCGGCTCCTACGAGTTCTTCTGGATCGCGCTGTTCGGGATCGTGATCGCCGGAACCCTCGCCGGCGGCGATCCGCTCAAAGGCTATCTCTCCGGCTTCATCGGGCTGTTCATCGCGACGATCGGGCTCGAGCCGCACTACAACTACCCCCGCTTCGCCTTCGGCTCGACCGACGTGGCGGGCGGCATCAGCCTGCTGCCCGCCCTCGTCGGCGCCTTCGGCATGGCCGAGGTGCTGCAGGCCATGCGCGGCCCCGCCGTGCAGGCGGTCTCGAACACGCTCGACTCGATCATCCCGCGCATCGGCGACGTGCTGCAGTACTGGCGCACGATCCTGCGCTCCGGCGCGATCGGCACCTTCATCGGGATCCTGCCGGGCCTCGGCGAGGACACCGCCGCCTGGACGAGCTACGCCGCGGCCAAGCGCGGCAGCAGGGAGCGCCACAAATTCGGCAGGGGCTCCATCGAGGGCCTGATGGCCGCGGAGACCGGCGAATCCGCCTGCGTGCCCGGGGCGATCATTCCCGTGCTCACGCTGGCCGTGCCCGGCTCCGCGCCGGCGGCCGCGCTCATGGCGGCGATGTTCATCCACAACGTCAATCCCGGCCCGATGCTCATGATCGACGCGCCCCACTATCTCTACGAGATCGTGGCGATGCTCGTGATCGCGGACATGGTGAAGCTGTTCTTCGGCCTCACACTCGTGCGGCCGCTGCTGTGGATCCTGCTCGTGCCGCGCGAGCGCCTCATGCCGATCGTCTTCGTGCTCTGCGTGGTCGGCTCCTATGCCATCGCCAGCCGCGTCTTCGACATCTACGTGATGCTCGTCTTCGGCGTGATCGGGTTCGTCCTGCGCGAGCTGAAGTTCCCGATGGCGCCGATGATCCTCGGCCTCGTGCTCGGCGACCTCCTCGACAAGAACCTGCTCCGCGGCCTCGTGCTGTCAGCCGGGGACATCGCCCCGTTCTTCACGCGGCCGCAGAGCGCGGTCCTTGCCGGCATCACCTTCATCGCCGCGCTGTGGTCGATCCCCGCCGTAAGCAACGCGGTGGGCCGGCTGTTCTCACGCCGCAGCCCCTGACGGCCGCCGGATCGCGATCCCGGCGCCGGCGGCGAGCCCCGCCAGCAGCAGCGCCAGGCTGCCCGGCTCAGGCACCGAGGACGGCACGACGCAATCGGCGACCGACGGCGGCGACACCGCGAACTTGGTCACCACGAAGCCGCCCGCCAGCGTACCCTCGATCGAGCACGTGTAGTCCGAGCTGTTTCCGCCGGCCTGGTCAAGCACCAGCTCGTAGTCCATCCCGAGCGTCACGGCCGGGTCGTCCTGGAACGGCCCGAACTCGCCGGGCGACAACGTCGAGGCGCTGACGACGGCGACGTAGTCGCCAGGATCGAGAAGCAGCTCGATGCGCGCGCTGCGCGGCGCCGCACCCGCGATCCCGTCGGTGCCGAGCAACGCGCCGATGCTGCCGCCGACCTCGCGGTAGAGCAGCAACCCCATGTCCTCGGTGGTGAGCACGCCCGGCGGCCCGCTCGGAGCGAGCGGGCTCAGTTGCACGCCCGTCAGCAGCGGCGCGCCGCCGAGGATCGTGAAGTACCAGAGATCGACCGTCGCAGCGGTCCCGGCGGCCTCGATGGTGCCGGCCGTGAGATTGATCGCCGCAGCGGGCGGTGCGACGGCGAGCGTGGTGGCGCAGGCGAACATGGCGGCAAGCGATGCTGTCTTTTTCATCGTCTCCTCCTCGTCCGGTTGGGCGGGACCCGTGCCCCTCCGGACTATGCGCAGGAATGCCGGCGCACGAAAACGACGCCCGCGCGATCGCCACAGGCGGACAAGGGCGAATGCTGTGGAAAAGGCGGCGACCTCACATTCATGCGACTTGTGCGGTTGCGGGGCCAAGGTCAAACAAGCACGGCATTTCCGTTCATCAGGAGGGACTCCATGTCGACGATCCATCGCCGCGGCGTGCTCGCAGCCGCCGGCGCGCTCGCTCTCGCCCGTCCGGGCCTCGCGCAGGTAGCCGGCCGGAAGGTCAAGGTCGCCTCGATCTACACGGTCCCGGTCGAGCAGCAATGGGTGAGCCGCATCCACAAGGCGCTGACCGCAGCCGTGGCGCGCGGCGACACCGAGTACGTCTGGTCGGAGAACGTCTCCAACACCGACTACGAGCGCGTGATGCGCGAATACGCTCAGAAGGGCATGGACCTGATCGTCGGCGAGGCGTTCGGCGTCGAGCGCGCCGCGCGCAAGGTCGCCACCGACTTCCCGAAGACGGCCTTCCTGATCGGCTCGTCCTTCGGGCCGTCGGGACGGAACTTCGCCGTGTTCGACAACTGGATCCAGGAGCCCGCCTATCTCACCGGCCTCGTGGCGGGCGGCATGACCAAGTCCAATCTGATCGGCATGGTCGGCGGCTACCCGATCCCCGAGGTGAACCGGCTCATGCACGCCTTCATGGACGGCGCGCGGGAGGCCAACAAGGACGTCAAGTTCCTCGTCACCTTCATCGGCAGCTGGTTCGATCCGCCGAAGGCGAAGGAAGCCGCCTTCGCCATGATCGATCGGGGCGCGGACATCCTCTATGCGGAGCGCTTCGGCGTCTCCGACGCCGCGAAGGAGCGCGGCAAGCTCGCCATCGGCAACGTCATCGACACCCAGGCGCAGTACCCGCAGACGGTCGTCGCCTCGGCGCTGTGGCACATGGAAGCGACGATCGACCGGGCCCTCGCCAAGGTGAAGGACGGCAGCTTCACGGCCGAGGACTACGGACAGTTCTCGACGATGAAGTTCGGCGGCGCCAGCCTCGCGCCGTTCGGCACCTTCGACGACAAGATCCCGGCGGCGATCAAGGAGCTCGTGAAGACGCGCGAGGCGGAGATCCGCGACGGGCTGTTCCGCGTCAACGTCAACGACAGCGAGCCGAAGTCGAGCTGAGCGGGACAATCCCGCACGCCTCTCGCTCCGTCGCCTGCCGCGACCGCCCCACCTCCCCGAGGAGGGGCGGCACCGTGGTCCTGCCTCGAAAGAGCAGGGACAGGCCGCGAAGCGATCGGGTATGGAGATTTGTGGAGGCCTTCCTCGCCGATGCCGTTGCCCGACATCGCCCTGCGCATCGCCGCAGTGACCAAGCGCTTCGGCGCGCTGACCGCCAACGACGCGATCTCGTTCGAGGTCCGCCGTGGCGAGGTGCTGGCGCTCCTCGGCGAGAACGGCGCGGGCAAGACGACGTTGATGAACATCGTCTTCGGCCATTACGTGGCCGATGCGGGCGACGTCCATGCCTTCGGGCAGCGGCTCCCGCCCGGTGACCCGCACGCCGCCCTCGCCGCCGGCATCGGCATGGTGCACCAGCATTTCGCGCTGGCCGAGAACCTGACCGTGCTCGAGAACGTGATGCTCGGGACCGAGTCGCTGTGGCGGCCCTGGTCCAATCGTCGTGCCGCGCGCGAGCGGCTGCGCCGGCTCGGCGAGGACGCCGGGCTCGCCATCGATCCGGACATGCCGGTCGGGCGCCTCAGTGTCGGCGAGCGCCAGCGCGTCGAGATCCTCAAGGCGCTCTACCGCGACGCCCGCATACTGATCCTCGACGAACCGACCGCGGTGCTCACGCCCCAGGAGGCCGAGAGTCTGTTCGCGACGCTGCGCCGCCTGGTCGCGCGCGGATTGTCGATCGTGTTCATCAGCCACAAGCTGGGCGAGGTCCTGGCGATCGCCGACCGCGTCGTCGTGCTGCGTCAGGGCGCGGTCGCCCTGACCCGCGCGGCTGCCGGTGCGTCCCGCGACGAGCTGGCGGGCGCGATGGTCGGCAGGCCTCTGGCGCCCCCTGCGCTCGGCACGGGCAAGCCCGGCGCCGTTGCCTTGCGGCTGGAGGCGATCGATGCGCGAAGCGACGATCGCCGCCTCGGGCTGCGGGGCATCACCCTGGCGCTCCATCACGGCGAGGTCGTCGGCATCGCCGGTGTCGCCGGCAACGGCCAGTCCCTGCTGGCCGAGGTGATGGCGGGCATCGTGCGGCCCCTGGCCGGCTCGATCGAGATCGACGGACGGCGCGTCGCCGGCCTCACGCCGCGCGCCGCGATCGAGGCGGGCCTCGGCCGCGTCCCCGAGGACCGCCATGCGAGCGGGGTCGTCGGCGACCTCAGCGTCGCGGACAATGCCGTCCTCGAGCATTTCAGCGAGCGGCGCTTCGCGCGCTGGGGCTGGCGGCGGCGCGTCCCGTCGCGCGCGCATGCCGCGATGGTGGTGGCCTCGTTCGACGTGCGCGGCGCCGGACTCGACACGCCGGCACGCCAGCTCTCCGGCGGCAACATGCAGAAGCTCATTCTCGGCCGCGTTCTGACCGAGACGCCGCGCATCGTGCTCGCCAACCAGCCCACGCGCGGACTCGATGTCGGCGCCGTCGCCTTCGTCCAGGAGCAGATCGCGGCCGCGCGCGGCCGCGGCGCGGCGGTGCTTCTGATCAGCGAGGACCTCGACGAACTCCTCGCGCTGTCCGATCGCATCGCCGTGATGTATCGCGGCCGCCTCTCGGCGCCGCGGCCGCGCGCCGCGCTCGATGTCCAGACGCTCGGCCTGATGATGGCGGGCGCCGGATTCGAGGGGACCGGTCATGCGGCTTGAACCGCGCGCCGCGCCGGGCGTCGCCCTGTCGCTCGCCGCTCCGGCATGCGCCCTGCTCGCCGTCCTCGCCGTGGCGGCGCTGCTGATCGCGGCCGCGGGCGCGCCGGTAGGGCGCGCCTTCGTACTGATGGCCCAGGGCGCGCTCGGCTCCGGCTTCGCGCTCAACGAGACCCTGACGCGCGCCACGCCGCTGATCCTGACCGGCCTCGCGGCCGCGATCGCCTTCCGGGCCCGGCTCTGGAACATCGGCGCCGAAGGCCAGCTCTACATGGGCGCCGTCGCCGCGACCGTGCTCGGCACCGGTGCGGTCGCGCTGCCCCCGATGCTGTTGATCCCGCTGCTCATCGTCGCCGGCGCGCTTGCCGGCGCCGCGATGCTCGCGGGCCCGACCATCCTCAAGTTCCGCTTCGGGGTCGACGAGGTGGTCACGACGCTGCTGCTCAACTTCATCGTCGTCCTTTTCGTCGGACTGCTGCTCGAGGGACCGCTCAAGGATCCGATGGGGCTGGGCTGGCCGCAGGCGGAGCCGATCGTGGCGGCGGGCGAGCTGCCGAAGCTCGCCGCCGGCAAGCGGCTGCACGCCGGATTCGTCCTCGCGCTGGCGCTCGCCCTGGCGGCCTGGCTGATCGACGCCCGCACGACGCTGGGACTGCGCATCCGGGCGGTGGGCCTCAACGCCGGTGCGGCGCGCTTCGCGGGCATCCCGATCGGGCGCACGCTGCTGGCGACGGCGCTGCTTTCCGGCGGCATGGCGGGCATCGCCGGGGTAAGCGAGGTGGCCGGGCTCAAGGGCAACCTGACGCTCGATCTCTCGCCGGGCTTCGGCTACGGCGGCATCGTCGTCGCCATGCTCGCGCGCCTGCACCCGCTCGGCGTCGTCGCGGCCGCGATCTTCGTCGCGGGAATCTTCGTCGGCGCCGACGCGATGAGCCGCGGCGTCGGCGTGCCGAACTACATCGCCGACGTGATCGTCGCCGCCTCGCTGCTGTCGATGCTCGTGGCACTGCTGTTCACCCGCTACCGGCTGCGACGGCGATGAGCACGCTGGCAACCGCGCTCGACATCCTGATCCAGGCGAGCTTCTGGGTGGCGGCGTTGCGCATCGCCACGCCGCTGATCTTCGGCACGCTCGGGGAGCTGATCTGCGAGCGCGCGGGCGTGCTCAACCTCGGGATCGAGGGGATCATGGTCCTGGGCGCGCTCGTCGGCTGGCTCGCGGTGTTCCAGGGCGCCGACCTGTGGACCGGCGTCGCGCTCGCCGCGCTCGCGGGCGCCGCCTTCGGGCTGCTGCACGGCGTGCTGACCGTGCCGCTGGCACTGAGCCAGCACGTCGCGGGCATCGGCGTCACGCTGCTCGCGACCAGCCTGTCCTATTACGGCTACCGCCTGGCCTTCCCGCAGATCACGACGCCGCCGCGCATCCAGCCGTTCAAGCCGCTGCCGATCCCCGTACTGAGCGAGATCCCGATCCTGGGGCCGGCCGTCTTCACCCAGACGCCGCTGACCTATGTCGCGCTCGGGGCCGTGCTCGTCGTCGCCTGGATCCTGTACCGGACCCCGCTCGGCCTCGCGCTTCGCATGGTCGGCGAGAACCCCGAGGCGGCCGAGGCGCAGGGCATCGACGTCGTGCGCGTGCGGCTCGGCGCGGTGATGGCGGGCTCGGCCCTGATGGCGGTCGGAGGCGCCTTCCTGACGATGTCGGCATTCGACGCCTTCTATTTCAACATGATCAACGGCCGCGGCTGGATCTGCATCGCGCTCGTCGTGTTCGCCAGCTGGGCGCCGGGCAAGGCGCTGTTCGGAGCGCTGCTCTTCGCGGCCCTCGACGCCTACCAGCTGCGCCTGCAGCAGGTGCTGGGCGCCGCCGTGCCCTATCAGGTCTTCCTGATGCTGCCTTATGCCCTGAGCATCCTCGCGCTGATCGCGATGTCGCGGCGCGCCACCTATCCGCGCGCCCTGATGATGCCCTACGTGAAGGGGGAACGCCGATGATGGATCTCGTTCTCCGCGACGCGAGCCTGCCGGACGGGCGGCGCGGCATCGACATCGGCATCACCGGCGGCGTCATCACCGCAGTCGAGCCGCGCCTCGCCGCGGAGGCGCGCGAGACGATCGATGCGCAGGGCCTGCTCGCGAGCCCGCCCTTCGTCGACGCCCATTTCCATATGGACGCCACGCTGTCGCTCGGCCTGCCGCGGCTCAACCGCTCCGGAACGCTGCTCGAGGGCATCGCGCTGTGGGGCGAGCTCAAGCCGACGCTGACCCAGGACGCCATCGTCGAGCGCGCCCTCGCCTATTGCGACTGGGCGGTCGCGCAGGGGCTGCTCGCGATCCGCAGCCATGTCGACATCTGCGACGAGCGCCTGCTCGCCGTCGACGCGCTGGTCGAGGTGAAGCGGCGGGTAAAGCCCTATCTCGACCTGCAGCTCGTCGCCTTCCCCCAGGACGGGCTGCTGCGCTTCCCCGGCGCCTTCGCGCTGCTGCAGCGGGCGCTCGCGCGCGGCGTCGACGTGGTCGGCGGCATCCCGCATTTCGAGCGCACGATGGAGGACGGCCGGCAGTCGGTGCGGATGCTCTGCGAGCTGGCGGCGGCCCAAGGGCGGCTGGTCGACATGCACTGCGACGAGACTGACGACCCGCTCTCGCGACACGTCGAGACGCTGGCCTTCGAGACGCAGCGGCTCGGGCTGCAGGGCCGCGTCACGGGCTCGCATCTCACCTCGATGCACAGCATGGACAACTACTACGTCTCCAAGCTGATCCCCCTGATGGCCGAAGCGCGGCTCGGCGTCGTCGCCAATCCGCTGATCAACATCACGATCCAGGGCCGCCACGACACCTATCCGCGGCGCCGCGGCATGACGCGCGTGCCCGAGCTCATGGATGCCGGCCTCACCGTGGCGCTCGGCCACGACTGCGTCATGGACCCCTGGTACAGCCTCGGCAGCGGCGACATGCTCGAGGTCGCCGGCATGGCCGTTCATGTCGGCCAGATGACCGGGATCGAGGCGATGCGGCGCTGCTTCGCCGGCGTGACCGAGAATGCGGCGCGACTGCTGCACCTGGATCGCTACGGCATCGCGCCGGGCAACCACGCCGACCTCGTGCTGCTCGAGGCCCAGGATCCGATCGAGGCGATCCGGCTGCGCGCCGCGCGCCTGGCCGTGATCCGGCGGGGCCGCGTGGTCGCGCGCGCACCGCGGCGCAGCGCGACCCTCGCCCTGCCCGGCCGCCCCGGCGAGATCTCGTTGCTGCAGCCTCGACGCTGACCGAAAAACCCCGCGAGGGGCCTCCGGAGGCGGCGGCAAAACTTTGACGCGTGCCGCATTTCGCGAAAAACCGCGGAATTCGCACGCCCTACGTGTGAGCCATTCGGCACCTTTACTACTCCGCCCGCGCCGTCGCTCCGCCGTCGCCGGCGCGCCAGACTGCCCCCATGAACGCTCGATTTTCGTCCCTGAAGGCCCGTGAACTCGTCGACACCTACGGCATGCAAGCCGTGGATCTCGCGACGCTCGAAAGCGCGCAGGCGATCACCCGCGGCGACCTGCTGCTGGCCCGGCGCTGGGCGGATACCCTTTCGGCGGTCGAGGAGATCCTCGCGGCCCGCACCCGCAAGGCCGGCCGCCTGATCTGAAGCCCGCGGGCGCCCGGCCGCGCCCTTCGGCCGACCCGGTCGGCCCCGTCGTCAGTACTGGACGGTCCCCGGCACGGGTTGCGACCAGAACTGCTCGGCCTCCTGGAACGGCTCGATGACCGAGCACGACAGGATCATGTTGACGTGCTCGCCGTCCGCCGAGAGCGGCAGCAGCAGCCGCTTGTAACGGTGAACGCCGTTGGGCTCGTCCCAGCGGATGCGATGCGCGATCGGACGCCGGGCGCCGCGCACCTCGCTGTACGTCGCGAACAGCATGTTGCGATAGCTCACGGCCTCGATCTCGTCGATGCCGCGGCCGCTGGCGTCGAAATGCGCCCAGTCGGCGATCTGGGTGCCGACGACCTTGAATCGGAAGAACGGCGCTGCCGCGAGCACGTCGATCAGCAGCACCTTGTTGAGGATCCGGTGCAGGCGCATCGGATCGATATCCGTGCGCGAGGGCAGCACCTTCTCCTTGCGGCACTCGTGCCAGTAGACGAGCGCCTGCAGGAACTCCGGCTCGCGCAGCTCCGTCGCCACGAGCGGGGCGGCCATGACCGCGTTCGTGGGATCGACCGCCGCGCCGCCGCCGAAGCTCTTCAGCCGATCGTCGACTGGTTGTTCCTGCACGTAATGCTCACCTGTGACCGCGCCGCAGCGCCCGCTGACCGCCCCTGTTGGAGCATCCGACCACAGCCGGGCCCGGGAGGAAAGCGTCCCCGAAGCGCCTTAGAAGATTGTTAACGAGCGGCGTTCACATATCAGCCATCGCGACCGGAGCCGAGTTGAGCGATGCTGGTACCCATGCGCAGCCCCCTGTCCCTGGACCGTCTGCACGGGCGTTCGTCGCCGATGGCGGCGTTGCTCGACGCATGGCGCCAGGCGCGCGACGAGCGCGGCATGCTGCCGTCCCGGGACGACCTCGCCGTCGGGGAATTGCTCGAAGGTCTTGATTTCACGGGCTGGCTTCACGTCGCGGCGCCGCGGCCGGCGCGCTTCCACTTCGCCCTCGGCGAGACCGCGGGCGCGACACCGCTCTCCGGGCTGGCCCCCGTCGCGAGCCACGGCGACGATCTCAAGGCCGCGGCCCGGCATCTCTACGACGACCTGGCCTCGGCGGCCTTCACCGGCGCCGCGCTGCTCCATCGGGTCGCCCATCCGGACGATCCTCACATGCCCGAGGTCGCGCGACTGATCCTGCCCTTCGCGGGGGACGGACGCCACGTCGACGGCCTGCTCGTCTGTGGCATCGCCGAGTCGCCGACCGCGACCCTGCACTGAGGCACGGATGCCGCGCGGCGGCCGCGGACGCCCGGCGCCGCTCAGCCGCGCGCCCGGCCCCCGCGGCGCGTGCGCGGCCGATCGGGATCCGGGGCCCGGGACGGCGGAAAGGCGAACACGCCGGCCAGGCTGTCGAAGCGGTCCGTGCGGTGCGGGATCGCCATCGCATCGACGAAATGGCCTTGGAAGGCGGGCTCGAGCGCCGTCTCGATCTTGGCGATCCGGCGCACGACGTCGCCGATCTCCAGCCGCGCGGCGGCGTTGACGAGCGCGATCCGAGCGCCCGTCCCCGCCGCGTTCGCGCCCGGCGCGGCGCGCGCCAGGTCGCAATCGGGGATCAGCCCGAGCCCCATCGCGTACTTCACGTCGATATGGCTGCCGAAGGCCCCGGCCAGCGTGATGCGGTCGACCCGCGACACGCCGTAGCGATCCATCAGCAGCTTGATCCCGGCGTAGAGCGCGGCCTTGGCGAGCTGGATGGCGCGCACGTCCTGCTGCGTGATCAGCAGCCGCGGCTCCGCCTCGCGCAGCACGTAGGCGAAGGTGCGCCCCTCGGCGACGATGCGCGGCGACCGCGCGGCGAGGGCGCCGTCGATGAGGCCTTCGCTCGTGATGATTCCGGCCAGCGCCATCTCGACGATGACCTCGATGATCCCCGAGCCGCAGATGCCGGTGACGCCGGTGCGCGCGGTCGCCGCGGCGAAGCCCGGATCGTCGGACCACAGCTCGCTGCCGATGACGCGGTAGCGCGGCTCGAGAGTCAGGGGATCGATGCGCAGGCGCTCGATCGCTCCGGGCGCGGCGCGCTGGCCGCAGGAGATCTGCGCCCCCTCGAACGCCGGCCCTGTCGGCGACGAGCAGGCGTAGAGCCGCTCGCGGTTGCCGAGCACGATCTCGGCGTTCGTGCCGACATCGACGAGCAGCGCGATCTCGTCGCCGAGATGCGGCGCCTCGGCCAGCACCATGCCGGCGGTATCCGCCCCGACATGGCCGGCGATGCAGGGCAGCGCGAAGACATGGGCGCCCGGCGCGAGGTCCAGGCCGACGTCGCGGGCCGGAATATCGAGCCCCTCGTCGACGGTCAGCGCGAACGGCGCGCCGCCGAGCTCGGTCGGATCGAAGCCCAGGAACAGGTGATGCATGATCGGGTTGCCGACGATCGTCACCTCGAGGACGTCGCCGGCCGCCAGCCCGGCGCGCGCGACGAGCTCGCCGATCAGCTCGCGAACGGCGCCGCGGACCAACGTCGTCAGCTCGACCTCGCCGCCCGGGTGCATCATGACGTAGGAGACCCGGCTCATCAGGTCCTCGCCCAGCCGGATCTGCGGGTTCATCGCGCCCGCCGAGGCGACGACGTCGCCGGTGACGAGGTCGCAGAGATGCGCGGCGATCGTCGTCGAACCGATGTCGACCGCCACCCCATGGGCCTGCTCGCGCAGGCCCGGCCACACCGCGACGATCTCGCGGCCGTGCCGCACGGCGGCCGTGACCTTCCAGCCGCCGGCCCGCAAGGTCTTCTGCAGGCCCGCGATCACCCCGACGCCGGCGCGGAGGCCCGCGAGCTTCCACTGCGCCTCGAGCGCGGCCAGCAGCCGGCGGAAGTCGCTCGCCGGGTCGTGCATGTCCGGCTCGGCGACCTCGACGTAGTGCAGATGCACGACCGGATCGACCGCGACGGCGCGCAGCCGCTCCTCCTTGCGCACGAGCTGGCGGTGCACCTGGCTCTCGGAAGGCACGTCGATCACCGCGTCGGCGCGCAACGTCGCCTGGCAGCCGAGGCGGCGATCGGCGGCAAGGCCGCGCAGCCCGCGATAGCGCTCCTCCGTCGCGCCGCAGGGCGACAGCGCCGCGGCGCTCGACTCGACGCCGAGCTTGGCGAAGCTGCCCTCGCTGACCTGCACCTGGCAGCGACCGCAAATGCCGCGCCCGCCGCAGACCGAATCGAGATCGACGCCGAGGCCGCGTGCAGCGTCGAGCACGCTCGTACCCGCCGGGACGCGGCCGCGCTTGCCCGCGGGCATGAACGCGACGAAGACGTCGCCGACGGTCGCCTCGTCCTGGTGCCCGGTCATGCGACGTCGCGTCCCCCGGCCTTCGCGAGAGCGGCGAGTCGCGCCGCGTCGTAGGCCGCCTCGAGCCGGTCGGCGGCTTCCTGCGCGGCGCGCTCGAGATCGTCGCCGCACGGCTCCGGCGCCGCGCGCCGCCATTCCGCCAGGTAGGCATCCGTCTCGCGCGCGCCGCCGACCATCGCGGCGCGGTCGATCGCTTCCTGAAAGCGCGGCGCGAGTTCGCGCTTGGCCGTGCGCCGGCCGCTGCGCACGATCACCTGGGCCGGGATGTCGCGCCAGTAGATGACGGTCAGCTCGGCCATGGCGTCGCGGTCGTCGGGGGTTCCGCGCCCGCGCGGGCGAGAAAGCGCTGCAGGCCGTCGAGCCCGGTCGTCCGCATCTCGAAGGCGAGGCCGAGGCGGGCCGCCGCGTCCTCGGCCTTGCGCTGGGTCGCGGCGTCCGGGGTCTGCGCGAGGTACACGACTCGGCGGTAATTGCCGAAATAGGCGTCGCGCAGCTCCGGGTGGCGATCCAGACCGAGCCCCTTGAACACCAGCCGGTCGAAATGCCGCGCCAGATAGTCCGTCAGGTAGAACGTGCCGGGCTCCGCCGCGTGCATCGCGTCGAACGCCTCGACGCCGGCGTAGAAGGCGTAGCAATGGGTGCCCTCGATCCGCTCGACACCCTCCTCGGCGAGCATCGCGTCGAGCAGGCCGCCGGTGCCGCAGTCGCCGTAGAGGCAGAGGATGCGCTCGAAGCGCCGTCGGCCGCCGCGGATCTTGGCGCGCACCGCCTCGGTGATCCGCTGCGGCTCGTTGTGCAGCTTCGCCGGCAGGCAGGCGACCTTCATGTGCGTCCAGCCGTTGAGCGCGATGACATCCAGCAGCTCGCGCGCCAGGGCGCCGCACGCGATGACGAGCGTCGGCGGCGGGGCGCCGACGGGGCCCGTCGCCATGGTCAGGTCGCGGCGCGCTGGTTGTGCCGCCGCTTGATGAGATCCTTGGCGGTCTGCACGGCGACCGCGGCGTCGCGGCAATAGGCGTCGGCTCCGATCTGCCGCGCGAAGTCCTCGTTCAGCGGCGCGCCGCCGACCAGCACGATGTAGTCGTCGCGGATGCCCTTGTCCTTCAGCGTGTCGATGACGACCTTCATGTACGGCATGGTGGTCGTCAGCAGCGCCGACATCCCGACGATATCGGGTTTGTGCTCCTCGATCGCCTTGAGATAGTTCTCGACCGGGTTGTTGATGCCGAGGTCGACGACCTCGAAGCCGGCGCCTTCCATCATCATGCAGACGAGGTTCTTGCCGATGTCGTGGATGTCGCCCTTCACCGTGCCGATGACCATCTTGCCGATCTTCGGCGCGCCGGTCTCGACGAGCAGCGGCCGCAGGATCGCCATCCCCGCCTTCATGGCGTTAGCCGACATCAGCACTTCGGGCACGAACAGGATGCCGTCGCGGAAATCCTCGCCGACGATGCGCATGCCCTCGACCAGCGCCTTGGTCAGCACGTCGTAGGGCGTCCATCGGCGGCCGAGCAGGATGCGGACTCCCTCCTCGATCTCCTCCTTCAGGCCGTCGTAGAGGTCGTCGTGCATCTGCTGCACGAGGTCGTCGTCGCTGAGCGCGTTCAGGTCGATTTCGTCGGACATCGGCGGGATCGCGGAGTGGTTGCGTCGGGACGGCATGTGTAGCGCACCGGCCCGCGGCTGTCGCGTCGGAGGTTCACTTCCGGCGCCCTCCGGCGCTACCCTCCGGGCCGGAGTTCGATCCGCCGGGGCGTCCGCCGCCGGCTTCTCCTCAACCCCCAGAGGGACAAGTCGCGATGAAGTCGCATGTGCGCGCCGTGGTCATCGGCGGAGGCGTCGTCGGTGCCAGCGTTCTCTATCACCTGACCAAGATCGGCTGGACCGACGTGATGCTGCTCGAGAAGCACGAGCTCACCTCGGGCTCGACCTGGCATGCCGCCGCCAGCGTCCACACCTACAATTCCGACGCGAACGTCTCGAAGCTGCAGAAATACACGATCGACCTCTACCGCGAGATCGAGGCGATCTCGGGCCAGTCCTGCGGCATCCACGCCACCGGCAACATGGTCCTCGCCGCCAACGAGACCGTGCTCGACAACATCCGGATGATGCACAGCCGGGGCAAGTATCTCGGCCTCGAGATGGAGATGATCTCGCCGACCGAGGCGCGAAAGCTCAACCCGCTCATCGAGCCCAAGGAGTTCATCGGGGCGCTGTGGCGCAAGGACGGCGGCCATGTCGATCCCAACGGCGTGACGCAGGCCTACGCGATCGCGGCGCGCAAGGCCGGCGCCGAGGTCCATCGCTTCACGCCGGTGCGCGAGCTGCACCCCCTGCCCGACGGCTCGTGGCGCGTGGTCACCGACAAGGGGGACGTGATCGCCGAGCACGTCGTCAACGCGGCCGGCCTGTGGGCGCGCGAGGTCGGGCGCATGGTCGGCCTCGAGCTGCCCGTGCTGGCGATGGAGCACATGTACATCGTCACCGAGGACATGCCCGAGGTCGCGGCGCTGGCGAAGGAGCTCCTGCCGACCACGGACTATTCCGGCGAGATCTACCTCCGCCAGGAGGGCAAGGGCGTCCTCATGGGCACCTACGAGCGCGACTGCCGCGTCTGGTCGCCCGACACGACGCCGTGGGACTTCAACATGCAGTTGCTGCCCGACGATCTCGATCGGCTCAGTCCGCATCTGGAGATCGGCTTCCGCCACTTCCCCGCGATCGGCCGTGCCGGGATCAAGAAGGTGGTCAACGGCCCGTTCACCTTCGCCCCCGACGGCAATCCGCTGGTCGGGCCGGTCCGCGGCCTGCGGAACTTCTGGTCGGCCTGCGGCGTGATGGCCGGCTTCGCCCAGGGCGGCGGCGTCGGCCTCGCGCTGTCGCGCTGGATGGCGCATGGCGAGCCGGGCGCCGATCTGTTCGCGATGGACGTGGCGCGGTTCGGGTCCTACGCGACGCATCGCTACACGAACATCAAGGTCCAGGAGAACTACCAGCGCCGCTTCCGCATCGCCTACCCCAACGAGGAGCTGCCGGCCGCGCGGCCGCACCGCCGCACCCCGGTCTACGACCGGCTGAAGTCGGCAGGCGCGGTGTTCGGCGCCAGCTTCGGCCTCGAGGTCGCGCTGTGGTACGCGCCCAAGGGCATGGAGGCCGCGGAGACGCCGACGTACCGGCGCTCCAACGCGTTCCCGGTGGTCCGCGAGGAGTGCCTCGCGGTGCGCAACGCCGTCGGCCTGATGGAGATCTCCGGCTTCGGCAAGTACGAGATCGCCGGCCCGGGCGCCGAGGCCTGGCTCAACCGGGTCCTTGCCAACAGGATGCCCAAGCCCGGCCGCATGGTGCTCGCCCCGATGCTCAACGAGCGCGGCACCATCATGGGCGACTTCTCCGTCGCGCGCGTCGCCGCCGATCGCTTCCTGATGATCGGCTCCGGCGTCGCCGAGATCTTCCACATGCGCTGGTTCGAGCGCCTCGGCATCCCGGCGGGCGTGAACGTGCGGCCGCTGCCCGGCGCGCTGACCGGATTCATGATCGCCGGTCCGCGGTCGCGCGAGCTGCTGCAGCGCCTCGTGCGCGAAGACGTCTCGAATGCGGCGTTCAAGTTCTTTGCCGTGCGGGAGATGTCCGTCGGGATGGTCCCGGCGACGGTCATTCGCGCGAGCTATACGGGCGACCTCGGCTACGAGATCTGGGTCACGCCGGACTTCCAGCTCACGCTCTACGAGCACCTGCTCGAGGCCGGCGCCGACCTCGGCCTGCGCCATTTCGGCAATCGCGCGCTGATGTCGCTGCGCCTCGAGAAGGGCTACGGCGCGTTCCTGCGCGAGTTCCGTCCCGACTACACGCCGAAGGAGTCGGGCCTCGACCGGTTCGTGGCCTACGACAAGACGGACTTCGTCGGCCGCGAGGCCGCACTCGCCGACCGCGCCGCCGAGCCCGCCAAGCGACTGGTGCCGCTGATCCTCGACACCGACGTCGAGGTCGTCGGCTACGAGTCAATCCTCAAGGCCGGCAAGCCCGTCGGCCAGGTCACTTCCGGCGGCTACGCGCACTGGGCCGGCAAGAGCATGGCGATGGGTTACGTCGCCGCCGAGCATGCGCGCGACGGCGAGACCTTCGAGATCCAGATCTTCGAGAACACCCGGCCGGCGCGCATCCACATGACACCGCTGTTCGACGCCAACGGGGGACGGCAGCGCGGCTAGAGCCGCGGATCCTCGACGGGCGGCGCGTCGAGCCCGGCGGCCCGGCCAGCCGATCGGTACGATCCCGAACCGCGCGCGACGTCGCGAAGGCGATGTCGTGCGCGGCGCGGAGATCCAGGACGGGGGCCATCGGCCTTCCCTGTCGCGCGCGTTGGACGCCGAGTGGCGCGGCGGGGGCCCGGCGGGCCCGTGCATCGCGATCCTGCCCGATGCCGGTCCCGAACGCGCGGCGGCGATCCGACCGACGACGCGACCGGAGAGCCGGCGGTGGCGCGACGGCGCGGCGCAGCCCCCGAACCGGAACGCTGCCATCCATCGGTGGCCGACAGCACGCCCGGCCTTGGACGCGGCATCGAGCACGCGGTCTCGTTTCCGTCCTTGACACCCTTCAATGATTCGATAATTATCGAAATATGGAATCATCCGATGTCGTCGCCGCTCTGGGGGCGCTTGCCCAGGAGACCCGGCTCGCCGCGTTCCGCGCGCTGGTGGAGGCCGGTCCCGCCGGCCTCCCGGCAGGCCAGCTCGCCGAGCGGCTGGGCGTGGCCCCGCCGACGCTGTCGTTCCACCTTGCGACGCTGACCCAGGCCGGACTCGTCGGTTCGACGCGCGACGGCCGCTCGATCGTCTACGCCGCGGACTTCTCGGCGATGAACGCGCTGCTCGCCTTCCTCACCGACAATTGCTGTGCCGGCCCCCGATCCGGTTGCGCGCCGGCGAAATCCGGCTGCGCCCCGCCGCGGGCCGCGCGACGTCCCGCCCGCCGCCCCCGCGATTGACCCCGCCTCGACAACGCCTCGAACCAGGATGCCCGCCATGGACGACACCGCCCCCAGCACCAAGCTTCCCGTCGCCATCATCGGCGCCGGCCCCATCGGCCTCGCCGCCGCCGCGCATCTGCTTGGCCGCGGCATCGAGCCGCTGATCCTCGAGGCCGGCGACGGCGTCGGCGCCGCGGTCCGCGATTGGGGCCATGTGCCGATGTTCTCGCCCTGGCGCTGGAACATCGACGCCGCAGCGCGCGGCCTGCTCGAGGCGAGCGGCTGGACCGCACCGCCCGACGATGTCCATCCCACGGGGCGCGACATCCACGACCTCTACCTGGCGCCGCTCGCGCGACTGCCCGCGATCGCGTCGCGGCTGCGGCTGGGCCGGCGAGTCGTCGGCGTCACGCGCCAGGGATTCGGGCGCGTGCGCACGCTCGGACGCGAGGCCATGCCGTTCGAGATCCATGCCGCGCGGGCGGACGGCACCGTCGAAGTCGTCTTCGCCCGTGCCGTGATCGATGCAAGCGGGACCTGGTTCAAGGCGGCGCCCGCCGGCGCCTCCGGCCTGCCCGCACCGGGCGAGCATGCGCTGGCGGCTCGGATTCGCTACGGCATGCCCGACGTGCTCGGCGTCGACCGCGGGCGCTATGCGGGCCGGCGCGTCCTCGTGATCGGCAGCGGCCATTCGGCGATCGGCACGCTGCTGGCCCTGGACGAGCTCGCGCGCGGTGCGCCGGGCACGCAGGTTCATTGGGCCGTGCGCCGCACGGACTTCGCGCGCATCTACGGCGGCGGCGACGCCGACCAGCTCGCGGCACGCGGCGCCCTGGGCCAGCAGCTGCGCGCCCGGGTGGAGAGCGGCGCGATCGTCGTCCATGCGCCGTTCCCGGTCTCCGGCTTCCGCGCCGAAGCGGACGCCATGCGCGTACTCAGCCTCGAAGGAACGAGCGTCGTCGTCGACGAGGCGGTCGTCGCGACGGGGCTGCGGCCAGACCTGTCGATGCTCGGCGAGTTGCGGCTCGATCTCGACCCGGCCCTCGAATGCCCGCGCGCCCTCGCGCCGCTCATCGATCCCAACGAGCATTCCTGCGGCACGGTGCGTCCGCACGGTGCGCGCGCCCTCTCCCATCCCGAGCGCGAATTCTACATCGCGGGCATGAAGAGCTACGGCCGCGCGCCGACCTTCCTCCTCGCCACGGGCTACGAGCAGGTCCGCTCGATCGCCGCCGCGATCGCCGGCGACCACGAGGCCGCGGATCGCGTCGAGTTCGCGCTGCCGGAGACCGGGGTGTGCAGCGGACCCAAGACCGGTGCGGAGGC
This sequence comes from Alphaproteobacteria bacterium, assembly GCA_016793165.1. GTDB lineage: Bacteria > Pseudomonadota > Alphaproteobacteria > CACIAM-22H2 > CACIAM-22H2 > CAIOSQ01. The sequence continues at coordinate 31,137 of JAEULA010000070.1, forward strand.
GAGCTCTTCCTGTTGCCCGGCACCGGCGCGCGCCGCCACGCGCGGCGAAGTCGCGGCGGGGGCCGCGTCGTCGGCGGGCTGCTGCGGCCAGTCCGCGGATGCGGGTGCGACGACGGCCTGCTGCGACCAGCCGGAGGAAGCGGCGGCGGCGACGGGTTGCTGCGGCCCGGCCAAGGGTGTCGCGACGGTACCGTCCCCAAATGCCGTCGAAGCCCGCCCGGACGACCGGCAATTCGCGGTTGTGGCCGCGTCGCCGCGCCGCGGCTGCTGTTCGCCCGCCAAAGGATGACCCGCGTTCCCATCGGGATCTCGCAGCGACCCAGGCACCGGATGCGAGCTCGCGCCGCCAGAATGGCGGCGCCCGCGCGCCTGCTGCCACGCTAGGCTCGCCTTCCCCGGCCCTTCGCCGCGACCCGACGGAGGCCGCGCGAGCGGACCGGTCGCGGAAGGACAGAGGGACGACGCACGATGACCCGGATCTTCAAGGACGAGCGCAAGCGCGCCTATCTCAACCCGGAAGGCGCGGACCGGCCGCTCAAGAGCCCGATCCCGATCGAGGCGCTCAAGCGCGCGCGGGCGTGGCGCAAGCGCCGCCTCGTCGAGCAGGTGGTCAAGCACGACTGCGCGGCGATCCTGCTCTACGACCCGGTCAACATCCGCTACGCGCTCGACGTCACCAACATGCAGCTGTGGATGACGCACAACCCGTCGCACTACGCGGTCGTCTGCGCCGACGGCCACGCCATCGACTTCGAGTACGGCAAGTCCGAGCACCTGGCGAAGGGCTTCGAGACGATCGACGAGATCCGCACGGCGCGCACCTGGTTCTACTTCTCCGCCGGCTCGCGGCTGGAGGAGCGAGTCGAGCTCTGGGCCGACGAGATCGCCGACATCGTGCGCCAGCGCGGCGGCGGCAACATGCGCCTGGCCACCGACAAGCTCGAACTCCACGGCGTCGATGCGCTGCGCCGGCGCGGCATCACGCTGGTCGAGGGCCAGGAGCTCACCGAGCACGCGCGCAAGATCAAGAGCCCGGACGAGCTCGAGCTGATGAAGTGGACGATCCGCGTCTGCGAGGCCGGCATGGCGCGGATGTACGAGCACTCGCTGCCCGGCAAGACGGAGAACGAGATCTGGGCGGAGCTGCACTACGAGAACATCCGCTCGGGCGGCGAGTGGCTGGAGACGCGCATCCTCGCCGCGGGCCCGCGCACCAATCCGTGGTTCCAGGAGAGCTCCGACTACGTCTGCCAGGAAGGCGACATGCTTGCCTTCGACACCGACATGATCGGCCCCTACGGCTACTGCGCCGACCTGTCGCGTTCCTGGACGATCGGCCATACACGCATGACCAACACCCAGCGCGATCTCTACGCCGCCGCCATCGACCAGATCGAGCACAACCTCGCCCTGCTCCGCCCCGGCATGACGGCGGCGGAGTTCAATGCGAAGAGCTGGCGCATTCCCGAGAAGTACCAGCCGCGTCGCTACTCGGTGGCGCTGCACGGCGTGGGCCTCGCCGACGAGTGGCCCTCTGTGCCGACCCATGTCGACTTCGCCCGCGCCTATCCCTCGGTCTTCGAGGAGAACATGACACTCTGCGTCGAGAGCCTGATCGGCGAGGACGGCGGGCGCGAGTGCGTCAAGCTCGAGACCCAGGTTCTCATCACCGACAAGGGCGCCGTGCGCCTCGACAGCTTCCCGTGGGAACGCGACTGACGAGCAGCCGGGCACTGCGGAAACCGGGATCAGAGCGGATGCTCTGATCCCGGTTCCTGACCACGGTACGTCACGCGTCCATCCACCAGTCGTTGCAGTTGATGTATTGCGTCGGGTGCATCTGCACGCCCTTGATCTTCCTGTCGACCGGCATGAAGACGTTGCGGAAGAGCGGCTGAACGAGCGGGCCGTCGTTCTGCAGGATGGTCTGCAGCCGCAGCATATGGGCGCGGCGCTTCTCGACGTCCGCGGTCGACTCGGCGATCGCCAGCACCTCGTCGAACTCCTTGTTCGAGAAAAGCGACTCGTTCCACGGCACGCCGGTGCGGTAGGCGAGCGCCAGGCACATCACGCCGAGCGGGCGATGCGACCAGTCGCCGAAGGCGAAGGGCGCCTTGTTCCAGACCTTGTTCCACTCCGTCGAAGGCAGCGCCTCGATCTTCACGCGGATGCCCGCCTCGGCCCACTGGTCGACGACGGCGACCGCGATGTCCTTCTGCCAGCCGCTCGACACCGCCATCGGCATCGGGATGTCGATGCCGTTGGGATGGCCGGCCTCGGCGAGCAGGCGCTTGGCCGCCGCAATGTCGCGCTTGAACGGCGGCATCGGCGCGCATTCGGGATGAACCGGCGAGACATGGTGATGTTCGGCGCGGTAACCGAGCTCGCCGAAGGTCACCTCGGCCACCTTGTCGTTGTCGACCGCGAGGCGCATCGCACGGATGATCCGCATGTCGGTGAAGGGCGGCACGGGCTGCATGCGCGCGTGCACCGTCGCACCGGTGCGCGCGAAGTGGATGTCGGTATTGGGAAGCCGCTTGATCGCGGTGAACTGCGCCTGGTGCGTCGAAGCGATCGCCTGGACCTGGCGCGAGGCGTAGGCCGCGAGATCGGCATTGGCGTCGTCGCCCAGGTCGACGAACACCAGTTCGTCGAGGAATGGCCCGGCGCCCCAGTAGTTCCGGTTCGGGCGATAGGTCGCGCGCTTGCCGACGTCGTATTCGACCAGATCGAAGGCGCCGGTCCCGTTCATGCCGACCTTGAAGCTGTTGCCCTCCTCCGGATCGAGAATGACGAAGGGGTAGTGGAAGAAATGCTCCGGCACGGCGAGCTGCGGCACCTTGAGGTTCAGCCGCACCGTGAAGTCGTCGACCTTCTCGATGGCACGCGAGTCCCAGAGCCGCGACGACATCCGCGGCCGGCCCTGGGCGTCCTTCTCGCCGGTGTCGAAGTCCTCGAGGATGTAGGCCTTCATCAGGCCGAGCACCGAGGACCCTGTCTTCGGATCCAGCACGTTGCGGATGTTCCAGATGACGTCGTCCGCGGTGAAGGCGCGACCCTTGCGCCACTTCACGTTCCGGCGGACGTGCAGGGTCCACGTCTTGAGATCCTCGCTGGGCGTCCACTTCTCGAGCAGCATCGGACGCGTGACGTTGTCGTAGCCGGTCCAGGCCAGGTACTCGACGGTCTGACGCGCCGTGTTGCTCGCCGGCACATTGCTCATGGCATGCGGACTCGGGATCTCGCGGACCCGCGCGGCGATGCGCAGGGACCCGCCGCGTCGCGGCGCGGCCTGAGCATGCGCGACCCCGGCCTCGGGCCCGAGCACGCGATCGGCGAAGGCATAGGCGGACGCGGCCGAGGCGCCCAGCAAAGCAGCCGTGCGCAGGAACTCGCGGCGATCGCAACGCCGCTCGGCGAGCAGGTCGCGCAAGGTCTCGAGATATGGATGTTCGCGGTGCGTCGACATCGGAGGACCCCTTCCCCTAGAGAAAACCTCGAACCGAAGCAGGCAGCAGCGAAAGATTGACCTCCCGCTGTGGCGCTCGCAAGCTCCGCCGGAGGGGATCTCGGGGGAGCCGGTTGGGACGCATCGTCCTGCGTCGTCTCATCTACATGCTGACGACCATGCTGCTGGCATCGGTCGCGTTGTTCCTCCTGTTCGAGGTCGATCCGGAGTCGGTCGCGGCCAATGCGCTCGGCCAGTACTCCACGATCGAGCAGCGGCGGCTCTGGCTCGCCCAGCATGGCTACGACCAACCGCTGGTCCTGCGCTACGCCGCCTGGCTTGCCCGCTTCGTCACCGGCGAGCTCGGCCAGTCGCGGGTCTTCAACCAGCCGGTGGCCGACATCCTGCTCGTGCGCGCCGGCAATTCGGCAATCCTCGCCCTCGCCTTCTTCGCGATCATGGTCCCGCTTGCGATCGGCCTCGGCGTGCTCGCGGGCATGCGCGAGGGCTCGCCGCTCGACCGCGTCATCTCGGTGCTCTCGATCGTCACGACGTCGGTGCCGCCCTTCGCCAGCGGCGTCTTCGTGACGGCGATCCTCGTCTTCTGGCTCGGCCTGCTGCCCGGGACGTCGTCGATGATCGACGGATTCCGGGCGCGCGAGCTCGTCCTGCCGGTGCTTGTGCTGGTACTCTACGACCTGGGCTATGTCGCGCGCATCACGCGCGGCGCGATGGCCGACGCGATGACCAGCGCCTATGTCCGCACCGCGATCCTCAAGGGCATCCCGCGGCGGCGCGTCGTGCTCCGCCACGCGCTGCGCAATGCGCTGGTGGCGCCGTTCACCGTCATCATGCTGCAGGTGAATTGGCTGATCGGCGGCGTGATCGTGGTCGAGTTCCTTTTCGCCTACAAAGGCCTCGGCTCGCTGATCCTCGAGGCGTCGCTCAACCGCGACATCTTCCTGATCCAGGCGAGCACGATGCTGACGATCGGGCTCGCCGTGCTCACGCAGTCGATCGCCGACATCGGCTACGTGATCCTCAATCCGCGGATCCGCTACAAGTGACCGCCCTCCTCCGACGCCTTGCCGCCAGCCCGATCGCCCTGATCGGCATCGCGATCGTGGTGTTCTGGGTGCTGGTCGCGATCTTCGCGCCGCTGCTGGCGCCGGCCGTGCCGACCCGCTCCCTGCAGCCGATGGCGCTGCCCGGCGATCGCGGGCCCGGCGGGATGGTGTTCTGGCTCGGCACCGACGTGCTCGGCCGCGACCTGCTCTCGCGCATCATCTACGGCACGCGCAGCGTTCTCCTCTACGCCCCTCTCGCCACCTCGGTCGCCTTCATCGCCGGGATCGGGCTCGGTCTTATCGCCGGCTACTTCGGCGGCTGGATCGACGAGACGCTGTCGCGTTTCGGCGACCTCGTGCTCGCCTTCCCCGTGCTCGTGCTCTACGTCGTCATCATCACGAATTTCGGCGCCTCGGCGCTCAACATCGTGCTCGCGGTCACGCTCGGCGCGATGCCGGGAATCATGCGCCTGACCCGCGGTCTCGTGCTCGATCTGCGCACGCGGTCCTACGTCCAGGCCGCCCTGCTGCGCGGCGAGCCGGCCTGGTACGTGCTGCTGGTCGAGATCCTGCCCAACGCGCGCGGCCCGCTGATCGTCGATTTCTGCCTGCGCCTCGGCTACGTGATCATCGCCATCGGAACGCTCGGCTTCCTCGGCCTCGGCCTCCCGCCGCCCAATCCGGACTGGGGAAGCCTGATCAACGAGAACCGCAACATGGCGCTCGTCTTCCCGCACATGGTGATCTTCCCGTGCCTCGCGGTGTCGTCGCTCGTGCTCGGCCTCAACCTGATCGCCGACGGGCTGCGCGAATCCGGCCGGACAGCGTGAGTGCGATGACCGAGGCACTGCTGGCGATCGAGAACCTCGCCGTGTCCTACCGGACGCGCGGCGGCGACATGCCGGCGCTGCGCGGCGTCAGCCTCGCGGTGGCCCCAGGCGAGAGCGTCGGCCTGGTCGGCGAGTCCGGATGCGGGAAGTCCACTTGCGCCTACGCGGTGCTGCGGCATTTCGCGGGCGCCGGCCGCATCGTCGCAGGCCGCATCCGCTTCGAGGGCCGCGACATGGCGGAGTTCTCGCCGCGCGAGCTGGAGCGCCTGCGCGGCGGGCGCGTCGCCATGGTGTTCCAGGATCCGATGGCGGCACTCAATCCAAGCCTGACTATCGGCGAGCAGCTCTGCGAGGTCCTGGTCCATCACGCCGGCCTGAGCTGGGACGCGGCGCGCGCGCCGGTCGAAGCGATGCTCGCCGACGTGCGCCTGCCGGATCCCGCGCGGCTGCTCGCCCGCTACCCGCATCAACTCTCGGGGGGCCAGCAGCAGCGAGTCGTCATCGCGATGGCGCTCTTGACCAAACCGTCGCTGCTGCTGCTCGACGAGCCGACGACCGGGCTCGACGTCACGATCGAGGCGGGCATCGTCGACCTGATCGGCGAGCTGCAGCGCCGCCACGGCACGAGCCTCCTCTACATCTCCCACGATCTCGGCCTGATCGCGCGGATCTGCACGCGCGTGGCGGTGATGTATGCCGGCGAGATCGTCGAGCAGGGCCCGGTCGACACCGTCTTCGCCGCGCCACGCCATCCCTATACGCGCGGCCTCCTGCGTTGCCTGCCGTCGCCGACGCGCGGGCGAGAGCTGCATCGGTTGCGCCCGATCCGCGGCAGCGTCGCGCCACCGGACGCGCTGCCGCCGGGCTGCGCCTTCGGGCCGCGCTGCGAGGAATTCCAGGCCGGACTCTGCGACCAAGGCGCGGTGCCGATGGCGGGCGTCGCCGGAAGGCACGAGGTCCGCTGCCTGCGCTGGCGCGAGTGGGTAGCGGACGAGCCCCTCGAGGCGCCGGTTCCGGAGGACCTGGCAATCGCCGAGGCCGCGGTCCGGGTCGAGGGCCTGAGCAAGAGCTACGTCGTCGACGATCGCGGACTGTTCGCCGTGATGCGGGGCGTCGAGCCGCGCCGGCTCAAGGCGAACGTGGATCTGCGGTTCGCGGCGGTACGCGGCCGTACGCTCGCCATCGTCGGCGAGTCCGGCTGCGGGAAGTCCACCTTCGCCCGCGTCCTCACCGGCCTCGAGCAGGCGGAGGCCGGCCGCCTCGAGGTCGACGGCGTGGACGTGGCGCGGCTGCCGGCCGAACGGCGGCCGGCAGCCCTGCTGCGCCGGCTGCAGATGGTGTTCCAGAACCCCGACGACACGCTCAATCCGAGCCTCAGCGTCGGCCGCCAGATCGGTCGCGTCGTGCGGCGCTTCGGTGTCGCCCGCGGCCGCAGCGCGGTGCGCGACGAGACCGAGCGGCTGCTGCGCGCGATGCGGCTCGGACCGGAGCATGCGTCGCGCCTGCCGCGCCAGCTCTCGGGCGGTCAGCGGCAGCGCGTCGGCATCGCGCGCGCCTATGCCGGCGGGCCGGACATCGTCGTCGCGGACGAGCCCGTCTCCTCGCTCGACGTGTCGGTGCGCGCGGCGATCATCGAGCTGCTGCTGGATCTGCAGCGTCGCCACGGTACGACGCTGCTGCTGATCAGCCACGACCTCTCGCTCGTGCGCTACGTCGCCGATCGCGTCGTCGTCATGTATCTCGGCCGCATCATGGAGGCGGGCACGGTCGACCAAGTCTATGCGCCGCCGTACCACCCCTACACCGAGGCGCTGCTGTCGGCGATCCCGGTCCCGGATCCGCGCCTGCGCCGGCGGCGCATCCGGCTGGACGGCGAGTTGCCGAGCGCGATCGACCCGCCGCGCGGCTGCCCCTTCCACACGCGCTGCCCGCGCAAGCTGGGCGCCGTCTGCGTCGACGTCCCGCCGCCCGTCCAGACGACGGCGGACGGCCATCGCATCGACTGCCACATCCCCCTCGCCGAGCTCGCGCGCCAGGCGCCGGTCTTCGGCGACGCCGTCACGGAAGGACCGACGCCATGACCAGCCGCAGCCTGCACGGAGCCGTCGCCGGCGGTCACCCGCTCGAGGTCGAGGCGGGGCTCGAGATGCTGCGGCTCGGCGGCAACGCGATCGACGCGGTCGTCGCCGCGGCCTTCGCGGGCTTCGTGGTCGAGCCGGCCTCCTGCGGGATCGGCGGCTACGGGCATCTCTCGCTCCGGATCGGCGCCACCGGCGAGATGCTCAGCGTCGACCACTATGTGCGCGCGCCGGCGGCCGCACGGGCGGACATGTTCGCAATCGATGAGACGAAGCCGCTCAAGTACTACGGCTTCCCGCACACGGTCGGCATGAAGGCTGAACGCGGTCACCTCGCGCCCGCCGTGCCCGGCGCCGTCGCCGGAATGTGCGAGGCCCATGCGCGGTTCGGGCGATTGCCGCTCGCCCGCGTGCTCGAGCCGGCGATCGCCGCGGCCGAGACCGGCGTGCCGGTCACCTGGAGCCTGCTGCTCGTCATCGCGCCACTGCTCGACGAGATCCGGTCGCTCCCCCACACCGCGGCATTCCTGCTGCGCGACGGCAAGCTGCCGCGCATCGCCGGACAGATCAGCGACGGCGACCGCCTCGACTGTCGCGAGCTCGCGGCCACGCTGCGCCTGATCGCAGCCAAGGGGGCGGCCGGCTTCCACGACGGCCCCGTCGCGGCCGCGATCGAGCGCGAGTGCAAGGCCCATGGCGGCATCCTGACCGCCGCCGATCTCGCGGCCTACAAGCCGCGCTGGCTGCGCGAGCGGCCGCTCGCCTATCGCGACCATCGCTACATCACCTGCTTCGACCAGGTCGGGTACGAGGCGCTCAACATTCTCGCGCGCTTCGACCTCCGCGCGCAGGGCCGCGACGCGGTCGCGACCCGTCACCTCATGGCCGAGGCGCAGGCCTGCGCCTTCGCCGACTCCATGACGCACTACGGCGACCCCGACTTCGAGCGCAGCCCGGTCGCCGGCCTCGCGAGCCCGGGCTTCGCGGAGGAGCGCGCACGCGCGATCCGGCTCGAGCGCGCGCTGCCGCGCCCGGTCGGCGCGGCGGATCCCTGGCCCTATGATCGCCAGGGGCCGGCGCCGGAGCGCCTGCCGCCGGGCCCGAGCAGCGCGAAGATCGACGGCACGAGCCAGATGGTCGCGGTCGACGAGGAAGGGAACGTCGCCTCGCTCATCACGAGCCTCACCTCGGGCTTCGGCTCGCTGGTGCAGGTGCCCGGCACCGGCGTGTTCCTCAACAACTCGATGCAGAACTTCGATCCGCGGCCCGGGTTCGCCAATTCGATCAAGCCGGGCAAGATGCCGATCTTCGCGGCCCCTGCCCTCGTCTCGGCTACGGACGACGGCCGGCTCTTCGCCGCGGCCGGATCCGGCGGCTACCGCATCGTTTCGGGCGTGCTGCATGCCTTCGTGCATCATGTCGATTTCGACGACGCGCCGCAGGCGGCGATCGATCGCCCGCGCGTGCATTGCCAGGGTCAGGAGACCTACATCGATGCGCGGCTGCCGGCCGCTATCGGCGAACGGCTCGCCGAGCTCGGGCACAAGGTGATCGTGCAGCGCGAGGACCCCGGACTCAATCCTTTCGGCCGCGTGTGTGCCGTCGCGATCGACGCGCGCGGCGGGTTCGCGGCCGGTGCGGGCCCGAGCTGGGGAGCCGCCGCGGGGACACGATGATCACGAGCCACACCACGCCGCGGCGCGCCGAGATCCGCAGCGCGGCGGGCGTCGTCGCGACCGGCCATCCGGTCTCGGCGGAGACCGGCTGCCGCGTGCTCGCCGACGGCGGCAATGCGGTCGACGCAGTGATCGCCGCCGCCTTCGCCTCCTTCGTGGTCGAGCCCGGCCAATGCGGCATCGGCGGCCATGGCCGGATGTCGATCCATCTCGCGCGCGACAACAGGACGATCGGCATCGACCACTTCATCCGGGCCCCGGCCGGTGCGACGCCCGAGGCCTATGCCGAGGCGTTGCGGCGCCGCGGCTCGGACGCGCAAGCGATCCAGCACACGGGCGTGCTCTCGGTCGGCATTCCGGGCGCCATTGCCGGACTCTGCGAAGCGCAGCGCCGGTTCGCGACCCGGCCGCTCGCCGCCCTCGTCGCGCCCGCGATCGCCCTCGCCCGCGACGGGCTCGTCGTCGACCAGCGCATGGCGCTGCAGGTGACGCAGCGTGCGCGGGACCTGCGAGGCTTCCCCGACGCCGCCGCGCTGCTCATGCCCGACGGCCTGCCGCCGCCGGCACCAAGCTGGGCCGGCCCGTCGGCACGGCTCGACGGCACCGACCTCGCGCGGACGCTCGAGCGCATCGCCGCAACCGGAGCCGCGGCGTTCTACGACGGGCCGATCGCCGCGACGATCGCGGCCACGATGCGCGCGCACGGCGGGCTGCTCACGTCGGCGGATCTCGCGGCCTACCGTCCGCATGTGTTCGAGCAGCCGACCTTCGCCTATCGCGGGATGCGCTACGTCACCGCCGGCGACCTGATCGCGGTCGAGGCGCTCAACATCCTCGAGCGCTTCGATCTGCCGGGGACCGACCCGCTCGGGCCCGCCGCACGCCACCTCTTCGCCGAAGCGCTCGGCCAAGCCTTCGCCGACGCGTTCGTGCATGCGGGCGACCCCGTGCATCTCGCGACCCCGCTCGACGGGCTCGCGAGCAAGGCCTACGCCGCCGAGCGCGCCGCGGCGATCGATCCGGCACGTGCACGCGTGCCCGTGCCGCCGGGCGATCCCTGGCCGCAGCAGCGACGCGAGGGCCCGGCGGAAGGTGCGCGGCCGCTGCCGCCCTTCGCGGGGACGACGCAGATCTGTGCCGCGGATCGCGACGGCAATGTCGCGGCCCTGATCACCAGCCTCGGCTCGGCTTTCGGCTCGCTCGTCGCCGTACCCGGCACCGGGATCCTTCTCGGCAACGCGATGCAGTGGTTCGATCCGCGACCGGGCCGCTTCAATTCGGTCGGCCCCGGACGCATGCCGCTCTACGCGGCCCCGGTGCTCATCGCCTTCGAGGGCGATCGCGCGCTCGGTGCCGTCGTCGGCTCCGGCGGCTATCGCATCCAGACCGGCGTACTGCAGCCGTTGCTAGGCCTTCTTGACCACGGCCTCGCGGCGCAAGCGGCCATCGAGCACCCGCGCCTGCACTCGGAGGGCGACGGCCAGGTGGATATCGACGTCCGCGTGCCGCCGGCGACACGCGCCGCGCTCGCCGCGATGGGTCATCGCCTGCGTGTGCTCGACCCCGCCGCGCTGGGCGGCGGCCTCGGCCGCACCTCGCTCGTCTGGCGCGATCCCGACGGCGGCTGGCAGGCAGCTGCCGAGGCGTGGAGCGGCGGCACGGCGGGAATCGCGTGACGGGGCCGGAAAACCGGGGTCGGACACCCCGAGTCAGAGCGGATGCTCTCACCCCGGGTGTCCGTTGGCCCCGGCGCCTCACATCTCGATGTGGCAGGCGATGCGGTGCGGGCCGTGGATGCGCTCGGGCGGCTTCTCGCGATCGCAGATGTCGCCGAGCTTGCGCGGGCAGCGGCTGGCGAAGACGCAGCCCTTGATCTCGACGGTCGGGCTCGGCATCGCACCGGTGAGCACGACCGCCGGCGCGGCGGCGTCGGGATCCGGGCGCGGCGCCGCGGCGAGCAGCGCCTCGGTATAGGGATGGTAGGGTGGCGCGAAAACCTGCGCCGCCGGCCCGTACTCGACGACGCGACCGAGATACATGACCGCGACCCAATCGGCCATGTGCCGCACGAGCGCCAGGTCGTGCGAGATCAGCACCAGCCCCATCTCGCTGCCGGCGAGCAGGTCCCCGAGCAGATTGACGATCGCGGCCTGGACCGAGACGTCGAGCGCCGAGACCGGCTCGTCGGCGATCAGGAGGTCCGGATTGCCGGCGAGCGCGCGGGCGATCGCGACGCGCTGGCGCTGGCCGCCGGAGAGCTGGCTCGGCCGCCGGTCCATGAGCTCGGCAGGCAGCTGCACGCGCGCCATCAGCGCGCGCGCCTCGACCGCCGCCTGGTCGGCCGACAGGCCGCGCAGCACACGCAGCGGCCGCTGCAGCGCGAAGCCGACGCTGTGGCTCGGATTGAGAGTCGAGTCCGGGTTCTGGAAGACCATCTGCACGCGCCGGACGAGCTCGCGGGGTCGCGCGTCGACGCCGCCCTCGAGCGCCGCACCGTCGACGCGCAGCGTGCCCGAGGCGCCGCCGACGAGGCCGGCGACGACGCGCGCGAAGGTCGACTTGCCGGAACCGGACTCGCCGACGATGGCGAGCGTGCCGCGGCGACGCGCCTCGACGTCGACCTCGGTCAGCGCGCGCACCGTGCGCCGCTCGCCGCCCATCAGCCCGCCGCCGACCTGATACCACTTGGTGAGGCCCCGCGCCTCGAGCAGCACCGGGCCGTCGCCGTTCGAATTCGCCGTCGGCGTCGCGGCTTCGTCGCTCGCCGTCGTCAGCGCCGCGAGCCGCGCGCAGCGCGCGCGGTGCGCGTCGTCGCCGGCGACCGGCGCCAGCGCGATCGGGCCGCGACCACAGACGCCGGCTTCGGCGAAGCCGCAACGCGGCTCGAAGGCGCAGCCCGGCCGCGCGCGGTCCTCGGCGCGAAGCGTGCCGGCGATCGGCGCGAGCCGCCCCGCGCCGTGCGCGCGGTCGAGATCGGGCAAGGCGGCAAGCAGGCCGCGCGTATAGGGATGCGCCGGCGCCCTGAAGACGTCGCGCACGCTGCCGGTCTCCACGAGACGCCCGGCATAGAGCACGCCGACGCGGTCGCACAGCCGGGCGACGGTGCCGAGATTGTGGCTGATGAACAGGATCGCGGTGCCGAACTTGGCGCGCAGCTCGCGCACGAGCTCGAGGATCGCGGCCTCGATCGTGACGTCGAGCCCGGTCGTCGGCTCGTCCATCACCAGCAGCGCCGGCTCGGCCATCAGCGCCATCGCGATGACGACGCGCTGCTGCTGGCCGCCCGACAACTGGTGCGGGTAGCGCGCCAGCATCGCCTCGGCGTCGGGCAGCCGCACCTCGTGCAGCATCGCGACGGCGCGCCCGCGCGCGCGGTCCTCGTCGCGCTCGCCGTGCAGCAGCGGCACTTCCATGAGCTGGCGTCCGATGGTCATCACCGGGTTCAGGCTCGACATCGGGTCCTGGTAGACCATGGCCAGCCGGCTGCCGCGCAGCTGCTGCAGCGACGGCTCGTCCATCGTCGCGAGGTCGCGGCCCTCGAAGCGGATGCGGCCGGTCGTCACCCGCATGCCGGCCGGCAGGTAGCGCATCGCGCCCAACGCCACGGTCGACTTGCCGCAGCCGGACTCGCCCACGAGGCCCAGCGCCTCGCCCGGCGCGATCGACAGCGAGACGTCGTCGAGGATGCGGTTGACGCCGCGGCGGCCGCGGTGCTCGATCGAGACTCCTTCGAAGGCGAGGATCGGCTCAACCATCTTCGGCCGCCTCGCGCAGCCCGGTCGCCAGGAAGTTGAAGCCGATGACCAGCGACGACACGGCGAAGGCGGGAATGAGCGTCATGTGCGGCCACACGAAGATCATCCCGTAGGTCTCCTTGATCATGGAGCCCCAGTCGGGATCCGGCGGGGGCAGGCCGACGCCGAGGAAGCCGAGCACGCCGATCGCGATCACCGTGTAGCCGAGGCGCAGGAAGAAATCGACGATCAGCGGCCCGCGCGCATTGGGCAGGATCTCGGTCAGCAGGATGAACCAGGTGCCCTCGCCGCGCATGCGCGCCGCCGCCACGTAGTCGCGATTCTTCACGTCGAGGGTCACCGCGCGCACGATGCGCGCAATGATCGGCGCCTGGGTGAAGGTGATCACGGCGATGATGTTGAAGGCCGAGGCGCCGAAGCGCGCGATGATGATCAGGTAGAGGATGATCTTCGGAAAGGCGAGAAGCGTGTCGCCGACCCGCATGATCACGGAATCGATCGTGCCGCCCTTGTAGCCGGCGAGCAGCCCGAGCACCGTGCCGAGCATGGCCGCCCCGATGACCGCCGCCGGCGCCACGGTCAGCACCGTGCGCGCGCCCCAGATCAGGCGCGAGAGGATGTCGCGGCCGAGGTGGTCGACGCCCAGCCAGTGGGCGGCCGAGGGATAGGGATCGGCGACCAGCGCCGGATCGATCTTGTTGGGCGGAAAGGGCGCGATCCACGGCGCGAACAGCGCGAGCAGCGACCAGGCGAGCACGATCGCCGCACCGAACAGGCCGACCGGCGAGCGCGCGAGCAGGGCGACCCAGCCGAACACCCGCAGGCGCTGCCGCGCGGCGGGTGCCGGGACGGCGGCGGTTTGCACGACCGGGAGCTCGGTGCTCATACGCGGATCCTCGGATCGAGCTTCATGTAGCCGAGGTCGCCGAAGAGCTGGGTCAGCATCGTGACCGTCACGGCGACGAGCGTGCCCGCCTCGACCACCGCGATGTCCTTGGCAAGCGCCGCCTCGAGCATCATGCGTCCGAAGCCCGGATAGGCGAACAGCATCTCGACGACGACGAGCCCGGAGACCAGGTAGTTGAGCTGCAGCAGGATGACCGTGAAGGGTGTGATCAGTGCATTGCGCATCGCGTGGCGCATGACGACGCGACGGAAGTCCATGCCCTTGAGCACCGCGGTGCGGATGAAGGGCTGGCGCATCACCTCGACCATCGAGGCGCGGATCATCGAAATGAGATAGCCGGCGTCGTAGAGCGTCACCACCATCACCGGCAGCACGAACTGCATCCAGATCGGCCAGTCGCCGCCGCTCGACAGCGGCGACGTGCCCGGCAGGACCTTGAGCCAGACCACGAAGATCGCCAGCAGGAACACGCCCATGGCGAATTCCGGGATCGAGGCGCAGATCGACGAGAAGACCGAGACGCCGCGATCGATCGCGCTGCGCTCGCGCATGCCGGCGATGACACCGAGCAGGACCGAGAACGGCACGATCACCGCAAAGCAGATGCCCGCGAGCAGGAGCGTGTTGCCGAGCCGGTCCCAGAGGACATGGGCGACGGGCTGGCGATAGACGACGGACTGGCCGAGATCGCCGTGGAGCGCGTTCCAGACGTACTCGGCGTAGCGGACGAGCAGCGGGCGATCGAGGCCCATCTCGCGATAGAGGCGGTCGACCTGGTCCTGCGAGGCATAAGGGCCGAGCAGCTTGCGCGCGACGTCGCCCGGCGTCAGTTCATTGAGTGCGAAGACGAGGAACGAGACCGCCAGCAGCGTGACGAGGACGTTGAGCAGTTGGC
>JAEULA010000073.1 GCA_016793165.1 Alphaproteobacteria bacterium
GGCAATACGGCCGCCGATTCCGAGGTTGAGATTCATGAAGAGCGTCCCGGCCTGATGCGCCGCGGCGGATCCGCGGCGTCCGGCATCATGGGCAGGCGGTCGTCATCGCCGGATTAAGGACGGCTTGCCATTTCGTCGCACGCACTAGGCCGGACGGACTAGCGGCCATGGCGATGGATGTCGTGGGCCGCGACGCCCGACTCGCCGCGCGGGCGCGCGAGGAAGTCGGGACGCGCGAGCGAGGCACGCGTGTCCTCGTAGCCGGCGCGCCAGTGCTCGCGCATCGTCTCCAGGCTGAATTCGTAATCCTTGAAGTGGCCCTGGAACGCGCGCGACCGGTAGATGAGGTGGACGACGTTGAACACCTTGCGGCAGGCGTTCTCCTCGAGCAGCGCCCAGAGCTCCGAGCCGTAGAGCGACTCCGGCAGCTGCGGCAGCGCCTTCGCGATCGCGCGGCGCAGGCGCTGGCGATCGAGCGTGCTGTCGGTCGACTTGCGCGTGCGGCTGGAGAAGCGGATGTCCTTCTCCCGCTCGAGGGCATCGTCGATGCGCCGGGGCACCTCGCCGCGCGCGCTCCACAGGTCGACCTGGAAGGCGAGCGTGTCGAGACGCGGCTGCGCCTCCAGCACGTATTCGAGGGGCGTGTTCGACACGATGCCGCCGTCCCAGTACCAGCGGCCGTCGATCTCGATCGGCGGGAACCCCGGCGGCAGGGCGCCCGAGGCCATGACGTGGCGGGCGTCCAGCCGGCACGTCGCGCTGTCGAAATAGGCGAAGTTCCCCGACTCGACGTCGACGGCGCCGAGCGCGACCGTCTCGCCGGCCGCGTTGACGAGATCCCAGTCCACGAGACGATCGAGCGTGCGGGCGAGCTCGCCGGTGTCGTAGATACCGACCCGTCCGGGCGGCAGGTCGACGCCGGGAAGCGGCGGCGGCATGCGCAACGCGAAGAACCCGGGCTGCCCCTCGACCAGCGCGCGGCCGGCGGCGATCGAGCTCGCCAAGCCGCGCAGTCCCGGAACCGAGGCCCAGATGTCGCCGAGCCACGCGAGGGCGCCGGGCTGGCAGACGGTCTCCCAGAATTGTCGCAGCCGCTCGACGCGGCGCGTCGGCGCATTCCCCGCGATCAGGGCGACGTTGATCGCGCCGATCGAGATGCCCGCGTAGCGGTTGGGCGCGATCCCCGCCTCGGCCAGCGCCTCGTAGACGCCGGCCTGGTAGGAGCCGAGCGCGCCGCCGCCCTGGAGAACGAGGGCGACGGTCTCGTAGTCCGCGACGACGCGGCGAGCGGCGGCGGCGTCGGGCGTCGACGGGTTCGGGTCGATCATCGGCTCTCCTCGTTCGCGGCCGGTCAGGCATGCGCGGTGTTGCGACATGCGCCCGCTCCCGGCAAATTCGCGGCATGAAGCTCCCGAGCATCATCGGTCACCGCGGCGCGAAGGCCAATGCGCCGGAGAACACGCTCGCCGGCCTGCGCCGCGCCCACGAGGAGGGCGCGAGCTGGGTCGAGTTCGACGTCAAGCTCACGAAGGACAACGTCCCGATCCTGATCCACGACGAGACGCTCGAGCGGACGACGAACGGGCGCGGCCCGGTCCGCGACCTGACGCTGGAGTCGCTCCGCCTCGTCGATGCCGGATGCCCGGCGGTCTTCGGCGACCGTTTCAAGGGGGAGCGGATCCCGACGCTCGAGGAATGCCTCGCGCTCCTGCTCGAGCTCGGGATGGGATTTAATCTCGAGGTCAAGCCCTGCCCGGGGCGCGAACGCGAGACCGCGATCCTCGCCCTGAGGACCGTGATGCGGGTCTGGCCGGCGCATGCGGCAACGCCGATCATCTCCTCGTTCAAGCTGCCGGCGCTCGAGGCCGCGCGCGAGACCGCACCCGACCTGCCGCGCGGCTATCTCTCGGAGCGCCTGGATGCGGGCTGGCTCGAGGCCGCGCGGCGCCTGGACTGCACCACCATCCACCCCGGATTTCGCGCGCTGACGGATGCCCAGGTGAGGCTCGCCAAGCATCACGGCTATCCGGTTCTCGTCTGGACGGTGAACGAGCCGGCGCGGGCCGTCGAGCTGCGCGGCTGGGGCGTCGACAGCCTGATCACCGACACGCCCGGCGCGATCGCGAAGGCGATCGCGTGAAGCTGGCGGCCGCGGCCCTGATCGTCGCGCTGGCAGCGGGCGCGGCGCTCCCCGGCGTTGCGCAGCCGGTGGTGCCCTCCGGCTCCGATCTCGAAGCCGTCGGCTGGCGGCCGATCCTGTTCCGCGGCCGCAAACCCACGCGATTCGAGAGCGCGGGCGGCGCCACCATAAGCGTCGACGCCGAGGCGTCATCGTCGATGCTCTCGACGCCGCTGGGCTTCGACCCTTCGGCATTCCGCTGCGTGGCTTGGCGCTGGATCGTCGACGAGTCGACCCTGCCGGCGACCGATCTGTCCCGGCGCGGCGGCGACGATCGCCATCTCATCGTGTCGATCGGCTTCGCCTTCGAACCGGATCGCGCGAGCCTGTCCGAACGGATGCGCTACGCCCTGGCCCGGCAGCAGGCCGGCCGGGACATCCCGGCGCGCGTGCTCTTCTACGTGTGGGGCGGCGCGCATCCGCGCGACTCCTGGCTCGCGAGTCCCTACATGGACGGCGCGGGCTTCATCCGCGTCGTCGAGCCTGCGCCGGGGCCGCACGGGCGCTGGATCGACGTCGCCGTCGACGTCGCTGCCGACTACGAGGCCCGCTTCGCCGCGCCGCCGCCACCCGTCGTCGAGATCGCGATCGGCAGCGACAGCGACGACACGAACGCTCGGACGCGCGGTCGCATCGGCGACCTCGCGATCAAGCCGAGGTGTTGAGACAAGCTTGCCCTTTCCATGCCGGGTCGGCTGCGCTACGAAGGCCCGTGAATGATCGGCGGGACGCCGCCGCTAACCCCCAGCGCAATAAAGAATTTTCGGGAAGCCTGTCGCCATGCTGGCGTTGAAGCCGTTGAAGATTTCCGGCCGTGAAGTGGTCCCCATCGTCGAGGGGGGCAAGGGAATCTCCGTTTCAAACGGTGAGAGCTCGGGCGCCTGGGCGGCCTCGGGCGGCGTCGGCACGTTCTCGGGCGTGAACGCGGATTCCTATGACGCCAGCGGCAAGCTGCTGGAGCAGATCTATCACGGCCGCACGCGCAGCGAGCGCCACGAGGAGCTGGTCGCGTACTCGATCAAGGGCGCCATCGCGCAGGCCCGGATCGCGCACGAGATGTCGAACGGCCAGGGCCGAATCCACATGAACATCCTGTGGGAGATGGGGGCCGCCGAGCGGATCCTCACCGCGGCGCTCGAGGGCGCCAAGGGCCTGATCCACGGCGTCACCTGCGGCGCCGGCATGCCTTACAGGATCGCCGAGATCTGCGCGCGCTACGGCGTCTACTATTACCCGATCATCTCCTCGGCCCGCGCCTTCCGGGCGCTGTGGAAGCGCGCCTACCACAAGTTCCGCGACGGCCTCGGCGCCGTCGTCTACGAGGATCCGTGGCTGGCCGGCGGCCACAACGGCCTGTCGAACGCCGAGGATCCGCGCAAGCCCGAGCCGCCCCTGCCGCGCATCATCGAGCTGCGCAAGCAGATGAACGAGTTCGGCCTCCACGACACGCCGATCGTCATGGCCGGCGGCGTGTGGTGCCTCGAGGAATGGCAGGACTTCATCGGCAATCCCGAAGTCGGCCCCATCGCCTTTCAGTTCGGCACGCGGCCGCTGCTCACGCAGGAGAGCCCGATCAGCAAGGAATGGAAGCAGCGCCTGCTGACGCTCAAAGCCGGCGACGTGCTGCTGCACCGCTTCTCGCCGACCGGCTTCTATTCCTCCGCGGTGATCAACCCGTTCCTGCGCGAGCTCGACGACCGCTCCAAGCGCCAGATCCCGTATTCGACGGCGCCCGTCGGAGAAATGACGGAGGTGCTCGCGATCGGCGCGCGCGCCCGGAAGGTCTATGTCGGTTCCGCCGACAAGGCGCATGCGCAAGCGTGGATTGCCGCAGGCTTCACCGAGGCGATGCGCACGCCGGACTCGACCCTCATCTTCGTGACGCCCGCGAAGGCCGCGCAGATCCACGAACACCAGGTCGCCTGCATGGGATGCCTCTCGGCCTGCCTGTTCTCGAATTGGGCGCAGACCGAGGAAGGCACGACCGGCAAGAAGGCGGACCCGCGCTCGTTCTGCATCCAGAAGACGCTGCAGGACATCGCGCATACCAGCGACGTCGACACCCAGCTGATGTTCGCGGGGCACAACGCCTATCGCTTCGCCTCCGATCCCTTCTACGCCAACGGCTTCATTCCCACGGTCAAGCAGCTGGTCGAGCGCATCCAGACCGGTGCCTGATCGCCAGCCGCCCGTACGATCTTCTGCAACCGTTCCAGGGTCGGACCTAGGCCCATAGCAAAACAGCCTTTTCAGGGACCTCATGATCACCTATATCGGAGGCCCATGATCGGCACTCGTCCCTTTTCCCAGGCCCTCGATCGCCTGAAGCGCCATGGCCTGCGGCCCACGCGCCAGCGCTTGGCGCTGGTCAAGCTCCTGTTCGACCGGGGCGACCGGCACCTGACGGCCGATCAGCTCCATGCCGAGGCCGCCGCGGCCGGGGTCCGGGTGTCCCTGGCCACCGTCTACAACACGCTCAACCAGTTCACCGCCGCCGGGCTGCTGCGGGAGGTGGTCGTCGAGGCCGGTCGTTCCTACTTCGACACCAACACGAGCGAGCACCACCACGCGATGGTCGAGCCCACCGGCGAGCTGTTCGACATACCCGCCGGCGACGTCCGCCTGTCGGCGCTGCCGCCCCTTCCCCCGGGAACCAAGCTGCGCCGGGTGGACGTCATCTTGCGCGTCGTCAAGTCGCAAGATCCCGCTTCCTGAATAAATGGATCGTCACGAGTCTGGAATGGTTCCAGACCGTTGACAGGGCCGCCGGCTTGGCGTTACTCCTCGCCCCACGCGTTGGTTCTTCGTGCCTGGATGGCTCGCGGAACGCGCGCCAACGAGGGAGAACACCGATGCCCAAGCTCAAGGGAACCAAGACCGAAGGCAACCTCAAGGCGGCCTTCGCCGGCGAGAGCCAGGCGAACCGTCGCTACCTCTACTTCGCGCAAAAGGCGGACGTTGAGGGCTACAACGACGTCGCGGCGGTCTTCCGCTCGACGGCCGAAGGCGAGACCGGCCACGCCCACGGCCACCTCGAGTTCCTCGAGGAGACCGGCGACCCGGCGACGGGCCTGCCGATCGGCACGACGGCCGACAACCTCAAGGCCTCGATCGCCGGCGAGACGCACGAGTACACCGACATGTACCCGGGCATGGCCAAGACGGCCCGCGACGAGAACTTCGAGGAGATCGCCGACTGGTTCGAGACCTTGGCCAAGGCCGAGAAGAGCCACGCCGGGAAGTTCCAGAAGACGCTGAACGACCTGAAGTGACCTGAGAGGCTGCGGGCGCGTCCGACCCGGATGCGCCCGCAGCGTCGATCCGACCAGCGTCGTCCCGTCGCGAGGAACAGCAGCCATGCGTGAAGGCAGTCTCGAAGCACCGACCCGGCACAATCTCGACTGGAACAATCCCGAGTTCTGGGACGAGGCCAAGCTCGAGGCAGAGCTGCGTCGCGTCTACGACATCTGTCACGGCTGCCGGCGCTGCTTCAATCTCTGCGATTCCTTCCCGAAGCTCTTCGAGCACATCGACCAGGCGCCCAACGAGTCGATCGAGGATCTTTCGCGCCAGCAGCTGCAGGACGTCGTCGATGCCTGCACGCTCTGCGACATGTGCTACATGACCAAGTGCCCCTACGTGCCGCCGCACGAGTGGAACCTGGATTTCCCGCATCTGATGCTCCGCGCCCGCGCGATCGAGACGCGCAAGAACGGCGTGAAGTGGAACGAGCGCGCGCTCACGCAGACCGACCGCAACGGCAAGCTCGCGGCGCTCGTCGCGCCGATCGCGAACTGGGGCTCGCGGGAAGGCAACGGCCTGACCCGCCCGGTGATGGAGAAGGCGCTCGGCATCCACCGCGAGGCGCGGCTGCCGAAGTTCAACACCGCGACGTTCAAGATGCGCGATCGCGGCGCACCGTCGCAGCTGAACCGGGAGGCGCCCGCGTTCGGCAAGCGCAAGGCCGCGCTCTACGCGACCTGCTTCGTCAACTACAACGATCCGCAGATCGGCATGGCCGCTCGCGCAGTGCTCAACCACAACGGCGTCGAGACGCGCGTCGAGTATCCGCGCTGCTGTGGCATGCCGCAGCTCGAGCACGGCGAGATCGAGAAGGTCGCCGCCAACGCCAAGGCGGTCGCGGCGCACTTCTCGCCGCTGATCGACGAGGGCTGGGACGTCGTCGCGCTCGTCCCCTCCTGCGCGCTGATGCTCAAGTTCGAGTGGCCGCTGATCGTCCCTGACGATCCGCTGGTGAAGAAGCTCGCGCAGGCGACCTTCGACATCACCGAATACGTCGTCGACATCGCCAAGAAGGACGGTCTCGCCGAGGGCCTCAAGCCGCTCGACGGCGGCGTCGCCGTCCACCTCGCCTGCCATGCCCGCGCCCAGAACATGGGCCCGAAGGCGGCCGAGCTGCTGCGGCTGATCCCCGGCGCCGAGGTCCAGGTGATCGAGCGCTGCTCCGGCCACGGCGGCAGCTGGGGCATCATGAAGGAGAACTTCGAGACCGCGGTGAAGGTCGGCAAGCCGGCCGCGCGCGCGGCCGCGAAATCCGGCAAGACGCACCTCGCCTCGGAATGTCCGCTCGCCGGAGATCACCTCGCGCAGATCATCGATCGGCTCGGCGAGAGCGAGGGCAAGGCGCCCGATCCGAAGCACCCGATCGAGCTGTTCGCCCGGGCCTACGGCCTCGCCTGAGTCCCCGACACCGAGAGATGCAACCGATGCTGGCAACCATGAAGACCGAGATCTCCCGCGCCGACGTCCTCCCGCTCGACGCCTATGCCCGCGACCGCAAGGCGCTGCGCGCCGACGTCGTCGCGATCAAGCGCAATCGACGCGTCGCCGTCGGCCCCTTCGCAACCTTCTACTTCGAGAATTACCGCACGATGTGGCACCAGGTGCACGAGATGCTCCTGATCGAAAAGGGCGGCGAGGCGCAGATCGAGGACGAGCTGCGCGCCTACAATCCCCTGATCCCCAAGGGTCGCGAACTGGTCGCCACGGTGATGCTCGAGATCGAGGACGAGGTCCGGCGCTCGCGCACGCTGGCGAAGCTCGGCGGCATCGAGAGGCACATGTTCGTCGCCGTCGGTGCGACGCGCGTCTCGG
The DNA here is from genome assembly GCA_016793165.1 of Alphaproteobacteria bacterium. GTDB lineage: Bacteria > Pseudomonadota > Alphaproteobacteria > CACIAM-22H2 > CACIAM-22H2 > CAIOSQ01. The sequence goes on from JAEULA010000073.1 coordinate 7,295, forward strand.
CTCGCCCCGAGGGCGACGTCGAGCGCACCAAGGCCGACGGCAAGACGAGCTCGGTCCACTTCGTCCATTTCGACTTCACGCCGGCGCAGATCGCGCAGTTCCGCGATCCCGCCGTGCAGGTGATCGTCGGGATCGACCATCCCGAATACAGCCACATGGCGGTGATGGCGCCCGCCGTGCGCACGGCGCTCGCCGAGGACTTCGCTGCCTGATCGGCGGACATTCCCGCGCCGGGCGGGCGGGGAAAAGACAAAGGGCCGCGCAAGGACGCGGCCCTTTTCCGTTGGCCGCCGGCACCTCAGCGGGCCGGCGGCCTCGTCGTCCTGCCGCGCCGGTCAGTCGACCTTCACGTAGCGGATCTCGAGCTGGTTGTCGGCGCGATGCGGCGCCGTCACCTTGCCGGACATCGCCCAGGGGATCATCAGGTGGTACATCGGCAGGTGGCCGACGTCCTCGTTGTGGAGGCGATGCGCCTCCTTGATCAGCTGGCGTCGCGTGTCCGGATTGGGCTCGGTCTGCGCCTTCTCGATCAGTGAATCGACCTGTCCGTTCGAGTAGCGGCCGCCGTTCCAACTGCCGCCGCCGACCTTCGCCTGGCTCATCATGATGCCGCGCAGCGTGTACATCGCGTCGTAGGTCGGCACGCCCCAGGTCAGGCCGTACATCGCGAGCTCGCCCTTGAGCATCCGCGGCCACAGCTGCGCGGCCGGCGTGACCACGACCTTCAAGGTGATCCCGACCTGCGCCAGCATCGGCGCGAAGGCAAGGCACACCTCGTCATACGCGCCGGGAGGGCAGTCGAGCTGGACCTCGAAGCCGTTGGGATATCCCGCTTCGGCCAGCAGCTTCTTCGCCTTTTCGCGATCGACCGGCCGGCGGGCCTGCTCGATCTCCTTGTCCCAGCCGTTGACGAAGTGCGTCCACATCGAGCCCGAGACCATGCCCTGGCCGCGCAGCACGCGCCGGATCACGACGTCGATGTCGATGGCATGCGCGACCGCCTCGCGCACGCGCTTGTCCTTGAACGGGTTCTTGCCCTTGACGTTGGAATTGGGAAGCTCCTCGGCCGCCTGGTTGAAGGCGAGGAACATCGTCCGGTTCTCCATCGCCTCGATGACCTTGAGGCGGCTGTCCGCCTTCAGCCGCGCGACGTCGTTGGACGGCACGTTGATCAACGCGTCGACGTCGCCCGCGAGCAGGGCCGCGACGCGCGTCGCGTCCGACACGATCGGCACGTGGTGGTATTCGGTGACGTTGCCCTCGATCTGGCCCCAATAGGCGGGATTGCGCACGAGCAGCGTCAGCCGATCGAGTTCCCGGGTCTTGAGCACGTACGGGCCGGTGCCGTTCATGTTGCGAACGGCGAAGGTCTCCTCCTTCGCCGCGAAGTTCTGCGGCCGCTCGACCTTGTTCGCCTCGGCCCACGCCTTGCTCATGATGAAGATGCGGCTCATCTTCTCCGGCAGCACCGCGTCGGGATATTTCGTGACGAGGTCGACGGTGACGTCGTCGACCTTGGCGATGTCGCTGACGCTGTCGATGTAGATCGTGACGTTGGACGTCGGCGCCATCGCGCGCTTGTAGCTGAAGACGACGTCGTCGGCCGTCATCGTGCTGCCGTCGTGGAACTTCACGTTCGGCCGCAGGTGGAACCGCCAGCGCGTCGGCTCGACCGCCTCCCAGCGCGTCGCCAGGGCGGGGATCGGCTTGAGCTGCGCGTCGCGCGCGACCAGCGGCTCGTAGGCCTGCAGCATGATCCAGAAGTTCGACTGCGCGTTCTGGGCGTGCGGATCGAGCGTGGTCGCCTCGGCGTTGACCGCGAGCTTGAACGGCTTGGCGTCTGCCGCGGTCGCGGCGGCAAGGATCATCGCCGCCGCGCCGGCGGCAAGGATCGATCGCATCGACAACATCTTCATCGGAACCCTCCTGTCGTGGCGCCCGCCGGGTCGGCGCGTGCGCTCCACCGGCGATCAGAGCCCGGCTTGCCCGCCGCGGGCAAGCGGCAGGTGCGCCGCCGCGCCGGCCCGGGACGGCCCGCGGCTTCGGCCGCCCGACGCCGGCCGCCGCGTCGCGTCAGTCGACCCTGACGTAGCGTATCTCGAGCTGGTTGTCGGCGCGGTGCGCCGCGGCGACCTTCGCCGCCATCGCCCACGGACTCATCATGTGGTAGAGCGGCAGGTGCCCGACGTCCTCGTTGTGGATCCGGTGCGCCTCCTTCATCAGCTGCCGGCGCTTCTCGGCATCGGGCTCGACCTGCGCCTGCTCGATCAGCGCGTCGACGCGGGCGTTCTCGTAGTTCCCGGCGTTCCAGCTGCCGCTGCCGACCTTCTCCCGGCTCATGATGATGCCGCGCAGCGTGAACATCGCGTCGTAGGTCGGCACGCCCCACGAGACCGCGTAGAAGCTCACGTCGCTCTTCGCGATCCGGGGGAAGTTCTGCGGCGGGGGCTGGATGTTGACCTTGGCGGTGATGCCGATCTGGGCGAGCATCGGCGCGATGGCGACGCAGACCTCGTCGTAGGCGCCGGTCGAGCAGTCGAGCGTCACCTCGAATCCGCCGGGATATCCGGCCTCCGCCAGCAGACGCCGCGCCCTCTCGCGATCCACCGGGCGGCGCCCCTGCTCGGCCTCCTTGTCCCAGCCGTTGACGTAGTGGGTCCACATCGAGCCGCTCGCGACGCCCTGACCGCGCAGGACGCGCCGGATGATCGGATCGACGTCGATGGCGTGGGCGAATGCCTCGCGCACGCGCCGGTCCTTGAACGGGTTCGCCCCCTTGACGCTCGAGTAGAGCAGCTCATCGCGCTTCTGGTCGAAGCCGAGGAAGACCGTGCGGTTCTCCTGCCCCTCGATCACCTTGATCCGAGCGTCGGACTTGAGGCGCGCGACGTCGTTCGCCGGCACGTTGATCACGATGTCGGCGTCGCCGGCGAGCAGCGCTGCGATGCGCGTTGCATCCGAGCCGATGGGCAGATGCACGTATTCCGTGACGTTGCCCTCGACCACGCCCCAGTAGCCGGGGTGACGCACCATCACGGTGCGCGTGTCGAACTCGCGGCTCTTGAGCACGAACGGTCCGGTCCCGTTCATGTTGCGCACCGCGAAGGTCTCCTCCTTCGCATTGAAGTTCTGCGGCCGCTCGACCTTGTTCGCCTCCGCCCACGCCTTGCTCATGATGAAGATGCGGCTGATCTTCTCGGGCAGCACGGCGTCCGGGTAGCGCGTCGAGATGTCGACCGTCAGATCGTCGACCTTCGCGACGCCGGCCACGGTGTCGATGTAGATCGTGACGTTCGACGTCGGCGCGAGCGCGCGCTGGTAGCTGAAGACCACGTCGTCGGCCGTCATCGCCGCGCCGTCGTGGAACTTCACGTTCGGACGGAGATGGAAGCGCCAGCGCGTCGGCTCGACCATCTCCCAGCGCGTCGCAAGGACGGGGATCGGCTTGAGCTGCGCGTCGCGTCCGACCAGCGGCTCGTAGGCCTGGAGCAGCAGCGCGAAATTGACCTGGGCGTTCTGCGCATGAGGATCCAGCGTCTGGGCATCGGCGTTCAGCGCCAACCTGAACGTCTTGGCCGTCGCCGCACCCGCGCCGGCGAACAGCAACAGCGCCGCCCCGGTCGCAAACAACACTCGCATCGACCGACCGATCATCTCGCAACCCCTCCCGCTGCACGGGGTCGATCCCCGCGGCGCGGCCCCACTCTGATGCCGCGCGACTCTCCCGGACAAGCGCCGGGCGCCGGCGGCGTTGCCTACTTGAAGTTCTCGCCCGGATCGACGCCCCAGATCTCGGTGCGCGCGACCCAGCCGCGGAAGCCGCCCGCCTCGAGGCGGCACCAGCCGTCGCGGCACTCGAACAGCCGGCCGATGACGCCCGGCTCGAGCTTCGCGACGGCCGGCGCGTCGGCCTGCGGCGCGCGGCGCAGCGTGCGGGGCTCGCCGGTCACGATCGCATAGCGGCGCGCGGACAGCGTCTGCTGGTGCACCCAGCCGATCGTGCCGGTGGAATCGACGATGCGGCGCCACGTCTCGGCCTCGGCGATCACCCGCACGGGCAGATGCCGGCGCTGCAGCACCCAGTCGATCGGATGCTGCGTGCCGGGCCCGACGCGCAGATGCACGGATTCGGACTTGAGGCTCTGGTAGTGCGGCGTGAAGCCGGCATCGCGGTTGGTCCTGGACTGGGCGCCGGTGTCCCGGGCCCACAGCGTCGCCGCCACGGCTAGAAGGATCGCGAATCGTCTGAGCATCGCCGCAGGTCTATAGGCGAAACGCCCGGAGCTTTACAGCCGAAGCGGGCCCTTGGTACCCCTGGCCGGTACCTCGAGGAGCACCACGACCGATGCAGCGCAGACGCCCCCTGGTGATCGTCACCCGCAAGCTGCCGGACATCATCGAGACCCGGCTGATGGAGCTGTTCGACGCGCGGCTGAACCGCGACGACCGGCCCTTCGGCGAGGCCGAGCTCAAGGAGGCCGTGGCCAAGGCCGACGTGCTGGTGCCGACGGTCACCGACCGGCTCGCCGCCGGCGTCCTGGCGGCAGCCGGCCCGCAGCTGAAGCTGATCGCCTCGTTCGGCACCGGCGTCGACCACATCGATCTCGATGCCGCGAAGGCGCGCGGGATCATGGTGACCAACACGCCCGGCGTCCTCACCGAGGACACCGCCGACATGACGATGGCGCTCATGCTCGCGACGATGCGGCGCCTGGGCGAGGGCGAGCGGCTCGTCCGCGCGGGCGAGTGGGACGGGTGGAGCCCGACCTCGATGCTCGGGACGCGCGCCGGCGGCAAGCGCCTCGGGATCGTCGGCATGGGCCGCATCGGCACGGCGCTCGCGCACCGCGCGCGCGCCTTCGGCATGTCGATCCACTATCACAACCGGCGCCGCCTGCCGGCCGAGCGCGAAGCCCTCGTCGAGGCGACGTTCTGGGAGGGTCTCGACCAGATGCTGACCCATGTCGACGTGGTGTCGGTGAACTGCCCGCACACGCCGGCCACCTACCACCTCCTTTCCGCGCGCAGGCTCAAGCTGCTGCGACCGCACGCCTTCGTCATCAACACGGCCCGCGGCGAGGTGATCGACGAGGCGGCCCTTCTCCAGGCGCTCGAGCGCCGCGAGATCGCCGGCGCCGGTCTCGACGTCTACGAGCGCGAGCCGAACATCGATCCGCGGCTGCTGAAACTCGAGTCGGTCGTCTGCCTGCCGCACATGGGGTCGGCCACGCTCGAGGGCCGAATCGCGATGGGCGAGCGCGTGCTGATCAGCATCCGGACGTTCGTCGACGGCCACAATCCGCCGGACCGCGTCGTGGCGACGATGTTCTGATCGCGCGAAGATTGCGGACATTAACCTTCCGGCAATGTCTGCGCGCCCACCTTAGGCGTAATGGCTAGGGCGTAGTTCCGGCCACGGTGAGCACCCCCGGGACGCAGAGGAGCCGGCCCTCGATGAGATCTCTCGCACAAGCATGTCACGGCAGGCTCGTCGCGATCGCGGCTCGGCGCGACGGCGCCTCGGCGATCGAATACGCGCTTCTCGCCAGCCTGATCGCGGTGGTGATCGTCGGCGCGGTCACCGCCGTCGGAGTCAATCTGGGCACGAACTTCTACAACCGCATCGCCAGCGCGCTGACCTGAGCGACGCGGCAGCGACCGGCACAGCCGGACGCATACTCATTAAGAATTCAACGAAGGCCGTTGCGTACCGCGCGGCCTCTGGCGCATGCACCGTTCGGCCGATGCCCGGCGAGGGCGTCCGCGTGGTCAGCACCAGCACCGTTGGAAGTCGCGTCCATGAGCATCCCCGGCGTCGATCCCGTCACCATCGCCCGAACGCGCGGTGCGCTGCTGGTCGCGATGCTGCATGCCGGCGCGCTGCTCGGCTCCGCCGCGATGCCGGCAGCCGCCGCGCCGATCAGCCAGATCACCATCGCCAGCGACGTCTCGCAGGCGCTCACCTTCGGGCGCTTCGACCCCTCGCTGGGCCTCTTCAACGGCTTCCGGGTCCATCTCGCGGCCGAGGCGGATGCAGCGCAGATCCGCATCGTCGTCGCGAACCCGACCGTCGGATCCGGCATCGTCGAGACGAACGACGCGCTGAAGGACGGCGGCCCGGAATCCTCCGCCTTGTTCGGCCGCCTCGGCCGTCCCGTGCCGGTCTGCCGGGTCGGCATCCGCAGCGCCTGCGTCGACACGATCGAGTTCGCGGACATGCCGATTCCCGTTCCCGCCGCGCACAGGGTCCCGGACGACCTGCCGCCGCCCGTCACGCTCGCGCCGACCTCGGCACCGACCCGGGACGAGGTTCCGGCCCAAAGCTTCCTCTGCCCGATCCACGTGCCGGCCACCCATTCCTGCGCGACGTCGACCGACCCCGCACCGACGGCCGGCCAGGTCGCCGAGACGCTCGTCGAGCCGGCGGGCATGGCCCCGGAGACGGAGCCCTTGCCGCTGCTCGGCGCCGGCCTGACGACCGTCGGCGCCGCCATCGCCCTGATCGGCACGGGGACCGTGGCGCTGCGAAAGGCGTCGCGGCGCAGCCGCCGTCGCCATCGCTGGTGACGGAACGGCGTCCTGTCAGGCCCGGCCGCAGCTCGGGCAGTCCGGATCCTTCGGCACCTTGACGCGCATCACGCGCGTCGACAGCGCGTCGTACATCACCAGCGTGCCCGACAGGCTCTCGCCGAGCCCGAGCAGCTCCTTGATCGTCTCGACGGCCTGCAGCGTCCCCATGACGCCGGCGACGGCGCCGAGGATGCCGGCCTCCTCGCAGCGCGGGATCAGGTCGCGCGGTGGCGCCTCGCGGTGCAGGCAGCGATAGCAGGGCCCGCCCGTCCACGGCTTGAAGGTCGAGAGCTGGCCCTCGAAGCGCAGAAGCGACGCCGCCACCAGCGGCTTGCGCAGCGCGATGCAGACGTCGTTGAGCGTGTAGCGGGTGGCGAAGTTGTCGCTGCCGTCGACCACGACGTCGTAGGCCTCGACGATGTCGCGCGCGTTGCCCGCGTCGAGGCGCAGGCGATAGGGGATCACGCGCACCTCGGGATTGATCGCGGCTAGGCCCTCGATTGCGCTCTTCGTCTTCTCCTCGCCGACCCGATCGCTGGCGTGCACGATCTGCCGCTGCAGGTTCGAGAGGTCGACGACGTCGTCGTCGACGATCCCGATCGTGCCGACACCCGCGGCGGCGAGATACATCAGCACCGGGCTTCCGAGGCCGCCGGCACCGACGACCAGCACGCGCGAGGCGAGCAGCTTCGCCTGCCCCTCCTCGCCGACCTCGCTGAGGATCAGGTGGCGCGCGTAGCGCATCTCCTGGTGTTCGTTGAGCTCGACCATGGTCATTGCCCCGTTGAGCCAAAACCGCCCTCGCCGCGCACGCTCCCGGGCAGAGTCGCGACCTCCCGCCAGTCGAACCGCGCCACCGTCGCGACGACGAGCTGCGCGATGCGCAGGCCGCGCGTCACGCGGAACGGCTCCTGCCCGAGATTGACCAGCAGCACGCCGACCTCGCCGCGATAGTCGGCATCGATCGTGCCGGGCGTGTTGAGCACGGTCACGCCGTGCTTGAGCGCGAGGCCCGAGCGCGGCCGGATCTGCGCCTCCGTCCCGGGCGGCAGGGCGATCGCCAGGCCGGTCGGGACCAGGCGACGCGCACCCGGCGCGAGCACGACGTCCTCCGTCACCGCGGCGAACAGGTCGGCGCCGGCGCTGTCCGCGGTCGCCCGGCTCGGCAGCGGCAGATCGCGGCCGTGCGGCAGGCGGGTCACGGCGACCGCGATCGCGCTCATCGCAGCGCCTCGGCGATCCGGGCCGCGAGCCGGTCGGCGACCTCGTCCTTGCCCAGACGCGGCCAGGATTCGACGCCGCGCCCGTCGATCACGTGAACGGCGTTGGCGTCGCCGCCGAAGGTGCCGGTCTCGGGCGAGACGTCGTTGGCCAGGATCCAGTCGCAGCCCTTGCGCAGGCGCTTGGCGGTGGCGTGCTCGATCAGGTTCTCGGTCTCCGCGGCGAAGCCGACGACGAGGCGCGGGCGAGCGTCGAGCCGGCGAGCGAGCGTCGCCAGGATGTCCGGGTTGGTCGCGAGCGCCAGCGTCGGCGGCGCGCCATCGTCGGACTTCTTGATCTTCTCCGCCGCGACCGCGGCGACGCGCCAGTCGGCGACGGCCGCCGCGCAGACCGCGACGTCCACGGGCAGCGCATCCTCGCAGGCACGCAGCATCTCCACCGCGCTCTCGATATGGACGCAATGCACGCCGGGCGGATCGGCGAGCCGCGTCGGACCGGAGACCAGGGTGACGCGCGCGCCGAGCCGGGCGAGCGCCACCGCGATCGCGTGACCCTGCTTGCCCGAGGACCGATTGGCGATGTAGCGCACCGGATCGATGGGCTCGTAGGTCGGGCCGGAGGTCACGAGCGCGCGCCGGCCGTCGAGCGGGCCGGGGCCGCCGAGCTGCCGGTCGATCGCCGCGAGGATCTCGGGCGGCTCGGCCATCCGCCCGATCCCGGTCTCGCCCTCGGCGAGCGGGCCGCTGCCCGGGCCGACGAGCGCGACGCCGCGCGCGGCCAGGGTCGCGACGTTCGCCTGGGTCGCGGGCGCGTTCCACATGACGTGGTTCATCGCCGGCGCCGCAAGCACCGGCCGGTCGCTCGCGAGCAGCACGGTCGACGCGAGGTCGTCGGCAATCCCGAGCGCCATCTTGGTGATCAGGTCGGCCGTCGCCGGCGCGACCACCACGAGGTCGCAATCGCGCGCGAGGCGGATGTGGCCGATCTCGTGCTCGTCGGTCAGCGAGAAGAGGTCGGTGAAGACGCGTTCGCGCGACAGCGTGGAGACCGACAGCGGCGTCACGAACTCCTGCGCCGCGCGCGTCAGCACGCAGCGGACGCTGGCTCCGCGCTCGCGCAGCCGGCGGATCAGCTCGAGGCACTTGTAGGCCGCGATGCCGCCGGCGATGACGAGGAGGATCCGCTTGCCTTGGATCATCGCACGACGACCGGGCGTCCGGGTCGAGGCGCGCTCATCCCATCACCTTCGCGACCACCGCGCCGAGCGCGGCCATGGCGACGAGTGCGCCCCAGCCGAAGCCGCCGCGCCGCGTCAGCGCGTTGAGGGTTTCGCGGTCGAGCTTCACGCCGCCGCTCGCGATCACGCCGGAGGCGCGCTCGAGATTGGTGATCAGCGTCGGCAGCGTGTCGAGGCGGCCCAGCGCGCCGCGGGCGAACTCCATCGCGCGCGCCGCCGGCCCGCGGTTGTCGCGCATCCAGTCCTCGATCAGCGGCCGCGCGAGCGCCCACATGTTGACCTCCGGATTGAGCGTGCGGCCCACGCCCTCGCAGACCAGCATCGACTTCTGCAGCAGCAGCAGCTGCGGCTGCGTCTCCATGCGGAACTCCTCGGTCACCTCGAACAGCTGCGCGAGCAGCCGCGCGAGCGAGATGTCGGCGAGCTTCTTGCCGAAGATCGGCTCGGCGATCGCGCGCGCCGCCTGCATGAAGGCGCCGATGTCCTGGTCGGCCGGCACGTAGCCGGCGCGGAAATGCACCTCGGCGACCGTGCGGTAGTCGCCGGTGAGGAAGCCGAGCAGCATGTCGGCGAGGAAGGCGCGCGTCGGCGCGTCGATGCGGCCGGTGATGCCGAAGTCGACGGCGACCAGGGCCCCGTCGGGCGCGACGAACACGTTGCCGGGATGCATGTCCGCGTGGAAGAAGCCGTCGCGGAAGACCATCTTGAAGAACACGCGCGCCGCCGCGGCGACGATGGCGTCGGTATCGAAGCCCGCCGCGATCAGGCGCTCGCGCTCGTCGATCGGGATGCCCTCGATACGCTCGGTCGTGAGCACGCGCCGGCCGGTGAGCCCCCACTCGATCGCGGGGACGCGGAACTCCGGGTCGTCGCGGAAATTCCCCGCAGTCTCAGATGCCGCCGCGGCCTCGAGGCGCAGATCCATCTCGCGCGCCACCGAGGCGGCGAGCGTCTTCACGACCTCGATCGGCTTGAGCCGCCGCGAGCGCGGCACGACGCGTTCGGCCAGCCGGGCGAGCCATTCGAACAGCGCGATGTCCTCGGCGAAGGCGCGCTCGACGCCGGGCCGCAGCACCTTCACCGCGACCCGCCGCCCCTCCTTCGTCTCGGCGAAGTGCACCTGCGCGATCGAAGCGGCGGCGACCGGCGTGTCGTCGAAGGCCGCGAAGAGCTCGGAGATCGGCTGGCCGAGCTCGCCCTCGATCGTGGCGCGCGCGGCGGCCGCGGGAAACGGCTCGAGCTTGTCCTGCAGCCCCGAGAGGTCGGCCGCCACGGCCTCGCCGACGAGGTCGGCGCGCGTCGACAGCGCCTGGCCCAGCTTGATGAAGCCCGGGCCGAGCGCGGTCAGGGCGGCGGCCAGCTTCTCGCCGGGTCGGCCGGGCATGGCGTCGCGCGGCTGCAGGCGACGCAGCGCGACCGACACCAGGGGTGGCGGGCTCAGCTCGTCGATCCAGCTCAACGCGTCGTGACGCGCGAGCGTGCGCGCGATCTGCCAGAGCCGGCGAAGGTTGCGGACGGTCCGGATCAAGGCTCAGAGACGCCAGGCCGAGTGTATCGCGGCGATCCCGCCGGAGAGGTTGCGCCAGCGCGGCCGGTCGAGCCCGGCGGCGGCCATGCGCTGCGCGAGGTCCGGCTGCGCCGGGAAGCGCCGGATCGATTCGACGAGATAGGCATAGGCGTCGCGATCGCCGGTGACGGCCCCACCCAGGGCCGGCAGCAGATTGAAGGAGTAGATGTCGTAGAGCCGGTCGAGACCGGGCAGCACGACGTGACTGAACTCGAGGCAGAAGAACCGGCCGCCGGGCTTCAGCACGCGGCGCGCCTCGGCGAGGGCCGCGTCGATCCGCGTCACGTTCCGCAGGCCGAAGGCGATCGTGTAGATGTCGACGCTGCGATCCGGCAGCGGCAGCGCCTCGGCGTCACCGACCACCAGCGCGATGCCGCCGCTCCCGAGACCCGGCAGGATGCCGTCGTCGAGCAGCCGGTCGCGGCCGCGAGCGACCATCGCGGCGTTGATGTCGCAGATGATTGCCTGCATCCCCGGCGCCGCCGCCACCAGGCCCATGGCGATGTCGCCGGTGCCGCCGGCGACGTCGAGGGCGAGCTCGCCGGCGCGCGGCGCCACGGTGGCGATCAGGTCCGCCTTCCACAGCCGATGCACGCCCATCGACATCAGGTCGTTCATCACGTCGTAGCGGTCGGCGACCGAGTCGAAGACCCGCCGCACCAGCGAGGCCTTCTCGGCGGCCGGCACTTCCTGGAACCCGAACGACGCGGTGTCTGACATGACGGGCAAAATAGCCTCCCATGGTGCCGCGGGCCAGGACGCCCGCGTCGCGGCCGCAACCCGCCGTGGCCCGACCGGACGGGCGCGCGCGAGCGCGGGCTGGCGTCGGTCCCGGCGGCGCGTTAAGTCAGGCCGCCATGGCCGACAGCACCCCCGAACCCAAGATTCTCATCGATGCGGCGACGATCGCGCGACGCATCGACGCCCTCGCCGCCGAAGTCCAGGCCGCCCTGCCTGCCGATTTCGTGATGGTCGTGATCCTCAACGGCGCCTTCATGTTCGCTGCCGACCTGGCGCGCGCGCTCGCGCGCCGCGGCAGCCATCCGACGATGGAGTTCGTGAACCTCAAGAGCTACGGCGACGCGACCGAGAGCTCCGGACAGGTCCGCGTGCTCGGCACCCTGCCCGAGCGCCTCGACGGCCGCGCGGTGCTGATCGTGGACGACATCCTCGACACCGGCCGCACGCTGCATTTCGCGCGCGCCCTCCTGGCCGGACTGGGGGCGAACCCCGTCCGGATCTGCGTCTTCCTGGACAAGCCCGCTCGGCGCGCGGCGCCGATGTCGGCCGATCACGTCGGCTTCACGATCGAGGACCGCTTCGTCGTCGGCTACGGTCTCGACCACGCGAAGCGCTGGCGCGGCCTGCCCGACCTCAGCGCCGTCGACTGAAGGCCGCCGATGCCCGAGCTCCCCGAGGTCGAGACGGTCCGGCGCGGCATCGCGCCCCATCTCGAGGGCGCACGGATCATCCGCTTCGAGGCACGCCGTGCCGATCTGCGCACCCCGCTGCCACGGCACCTTGCCGCCCGCGTCACCGGCCGGCGCGTCCTCGCCGTGCGGCGGCGCGCCAAGTATCTGCTGATCGACCTCGAGGCCCCGAGAACGGGGAAGGGCGCGCCGACGGGCGCGCCCGAGGTGATGATCATCCATCTCGGCATGAGCGGCCGGCTGCTGGTCGGCCCGGACAACGGCGCACCGCCCGGGCCGCACGAGCACATCGCCTTCGCGACCGACCGCGGCACCGAGATCCGCTTCTCCGATCCCCGGCGCTTCGGCGTTCTCGATTTGTTGCCGTCGGACGCGTTCTCCGCCGACAAGCGCTTCGCCCCGCTCGGGCCCGAGCCGCTCGCCCCGGAGTTCGACGCCGCCTATCTCGAGCAGGCGCTCGCCGGCAGCCGCACGACGATCAAGGCCGCCCTGCTCGACCAGCACCGCCTTGCCGGTGTCGGCAACATCTACGCGTGCGAGGCGCTGTTCCAGGCGGGGATCTCGCCGCGACGCCAGGCCGGGACGGTGCGCGGAGAACGTGCGGCCAGACTGGTGGCCGCAATCAAGGATGTGCTCGCCCGCGCGATCGCCGCCGGCGGCTCGTCGGCGCGCGACTACGTCCAGGCCTCCGGCGAGGCCGGCTGGTTCCAGCATGCCTGGGCCGTCTACGACCGGGAGGGCACGCCTTGCCCGGGCTGCGACTGCGGCCGCGGGGTAAGGCGCATCGTCCAGGGCGGCCGGTCCACCTTCTATTGCGCCAGCCGTCAGCGCTGAGGTAGAGCCCGGCCCGCCATGAGGCGCCCGACAGCCCCCTTCCCCCTCGCTCCGTTGCTCGCGCTGCTCGTGCTCGGGTGCGCGGCGGGCGAGGCGCAAGGCGACTTCCTCGCCGGCCTCGAGGACCTGCCGCTGATGCCGGGGTTGAGCGAGGCGCCGAGCGGGCGCACGACCTTCGAGACGCCCGACGGCCGCATCGTCGAGCGCAATGCCGCCGGCAGCGTGACGCGCGCGGCGGTGCTGCGCTTCTATGCCGAGACCCTGCCGCAGCTGGGCTGGCAGCCCGCCGGCGAAGGCCAATTCACGCGCGGCAGCGAGCGCCTGCGCCTCGACTTCGCCGGCGGCGCCGAGCCGCTCGTCGTCCGCTTCCTGATCACGCCCGGCTGAGCACCGGCGACCGCCCCGACATCGTCTTCGTCCCGCATTCCCACGTCGCAACGAGGTTCACATGGCCTACGACAACATCCTGGTCGAAACGCGCGGTCGCGTCGGCGTGATCACGCTCAACCGCCCGAAGGCGCTCAACGCGCTCAACGCGGCGCTGGTCGCCGATGTCGGCCACGCGCTCGACGCCTTCGAGGCGAACGACGACATCGGCGCGATCGTCGTCACCGGCTCCGAGAAGGCCTTCGCGGCCGGCGCCGACATCAAGGAGATGGCGTCCAAGTCCCACATGGACGTCTATCTCGAGGACTTCATCACGCGCGGCTGGGAACGGATCACGGTCTGCCGCAAGCCGATCATCGCCGCGGTCGCCGGCTTCGCGCTGGGCGGCGGCTGCGAGGTCGCGATGATGTGCGACTTCATCGTGTGCGCGGAGAACGCGAAGTTCGGGCAGCCCGAGATCAACCTCGGCACGATCCCGGGCGCCGGCGGCACCCAGCGCCTGCCGCGCTTCGTCGGCAAGTCGAAGGCGATGGACATGTGCCTGACCGGCCGTCAGATGGACGCCCAGGAGGCCTTCCAGTGCGGCATGGTCAGCCGCGTCTTCCCGACCGACAAGCTGATGGAGGAGACGCTGAAGATCGCCGATCAGATCGCCGCGAAGTCGCGGCCGATCGCCATGATGGCGAAGGAGGCGGTGAACCGCGCATTCGAGACGACGCTCGCCGAGGGCGTGCGCTTCGAGCGCCGCGTGTTCCATTCGACCTTCGGCACGCAGGACCAGAAGGAAGGCATGGCCGCCTTCATCGAAAAGCGCCAGCCGCAGTTCAAGCACCGCTGACGGACATTCCGTGCCCGGCCCGTCGGTTGACGCTCCGACGGGCAGGGGGCTATAACCCCGCGCCTTTTTTCAGGCCCAACCCTCTCCCCGGAAGATCGACATGGCGAACACGAAATCCGCTGCCAAGGCTGCGCGTCAGGCGCTCAAGCGCAAGGCGATCAACACGGCGCGCTCGTCGCGCATCAAGTCGAGCGTGAAGGCCGCCGAAGCGGCGGTCGACGGGAGCGACAAGGCGGCAGCCGCTGCGGCGCTCAAGGCGATGCAGACGGAACTGTCGCGCGGCGTGAAGCACGGCCTCCTTCATCGCAATGCCGCGGCGCGAAAGATGTCGCGCCTGTCAAAGCGCGCGAAGGCGATCAAGTCTTGACTCGCGTCGCATCGCGCGTCAGGCGCGATGCGATGATCTGAGTGCAACGGCGCGCGATGCGAGAACACGACTCGAAGAAGAGTCGAGCGAAAAATTTTCCGCGCTCATCGCGTCGCTTGTTGCGGCATCGTTACGACGGTGCTTAGAGTCAAAACGTCGATCGCGTGTTCACACACGATCGGCATCAGCGCAGACGAAACTCGAAACGACTGAGTAGCTCGAGAGGGGGCTCAGACACAGCGGAACGGAACCGATCACGGCCGATCGAATCTCCGTCTCGGAATCCAGTCGCGCGCGCAAGCGATCACTTCGCGAGCCGGCGACGACGAGAGACGAAGCAGACGAGCGGCAGTGAAACGGGTCACGAAAAGACCGGCGCTCGGCACAGTCCGAACGATCGAGTGGCGACTTGAGATCCGACGAGCCGAAGCGGCGCTGCGCCGAAGAGGCAAGCGGGTCTCTCTGAAACACCCCGATCGACGAGGAAGTACCGGAACCGGCATCGCGACAAGCCGCCGCTCCCGTCTTTGCCTGGGATGTGAAAGTCCCTGGGATACCGCGGTCGACGTGTTGCGTTCGTGTTGATGAGTGCCCGAGTGTCGGAAGCACGAGAGCTCCGGCGCGGCAAGGCTGATGTCAGTTGGTGGGGGTATCGGACGGCGAACGGAACCATCGGGCGAACGACGAGCGCGACGGACCGTAAGCCGACGACTTCCATTTCCTGACGATGCCGAGCAGGCGACGCCCGCAAGGGCGAATCCTTCTCGGCAAGGCCCGGCCCGTCCGGTGCGTGTCGGTGACGCCGCCGCATCCCTTGTCGAGGGGCGCGCGACGACGCCGGCCGCGACTTTCGTGTCGAAGCCCTCGGAGCGGAGCGTGGCAGCCGCAGGCGATCTTCGATGGCCTGGAGCGACCGGGTTCCGCAATCGGGTTTCGTCGGCCGACGGAGCAGTCGGCCTGCGGAGCGGGACGTGCAAGAGGTTGGGACGCGATCAAGTGGTGAGCATGGGCGAGGTTCGTCGCGACTGGACGGCCGAGCCATCTTCGAAGGACTTGAGCACGAACGACAGCTGAGCACGACGCAGGACAGGGAAGAGAACTGACAGCCAACGCCACAACCGGCCGGCAGCAAGACCGGCGAGGCAACGAGTTCCGGGCTTCAACGATCGAGGGAGTGTTCGCAGGACTATTCTCAGGGCAGTGAGCATCGGCGCCGAACGGCGAGCGGGACCGGGTCTGATGGAACGGTATCGCGGGACGCGGACGGCGGAGGTGATCGAAGCCCGTGCTCGAGTGGGACGCCAGGCAGGTCAGCCTGGTCCGCGAGAGGGGTCGGCAGATTGGGGGCGGCAACGCCCCCGGCTCTGACGATAGGCATTCGTTTTCGAGCTGACATGTTCGCTTCGCAGATGAAGCGGCGTGTCCCGGCTTCGAGCGAGGCCGACGGATCGCGTCCGACACGACGGCATGGGCGAGCACGGGGGATCGAGCGAATGTCTTCGATCAGGACGTGGGGCGGACGACCGTGACTTGGTCGTCTCAACGAGGAGCGGCGTGGAGTCGATGGCTGAGAGGGTGGGTGACATGACGGGATACGCTGGCGATCTTTCGCCGCAGGATGCGTGGAAGCTCCTGCAGGCCGATCCGGCTGCGGTCCTCGTCGACGTTCGGTCGCGGCCGGAATGGAGTTTCGTCGGCGTTCCGGATCTTTCGTCGATCGGCAAGAAGCCGGTGCTGGTGTCTTGGCAACATTGGGGTGTCGGCCCGCAGGGCCCGGCGATGACGCCGAACGCGACGTTCGCGCAGGATCTCGCCGGCGCCGGCGTCGCGCCGGGCGCGCCCGTGATCTTCCTGTGTCGTTCGGGGGCGCGGTCACGTGCCGCAGCGATCGCCGTGACGCAGTTGGGCTATGCCCGTGCCTACAACCTCACCGGCGGGTTCGAGGGTTCACATGATTCGAGTCGTCACCGCGGCCGCGTCGACGGATGGAAAGCCGCCGGCCTCCCCTGGGGCCAGGACTGAGGCCGCGGGGGAATCCATGATGCACGACAAGGATTCGACGATCGAGGCGCAATGGGCCCGGGTTCGCGCGCGTCTGCGCAAGGAACTGGGCGATAGCGCCTATCGCAGCTGGATCAAGCCGCTCACGCTGATCGCCGTCGAGAAGGGCGAAACGCGTCTCGCCGTCAGCACGCGCTTCGTGCGCGACTGGGTGCGCTCGCACTACGCCGACCTCATCCGCACGGCCTGGGCGACGGAGAACAGCGCGATCACGGCGGTCGAGATCGCGGTGCAGACCGCGACGACGGTCGCGCGCAGCGAGAGCCTCGCGAAGCCCGAGCCGCCGCGACCGGCGCCGCCGATCCCGCGCGCCCCGGAGATCGCGGTCGAGAACGGCGAGGACTTCGGCGCCGCGCTCGATGCGCGCTTCACCTTCGACAACTGGGTCGTGGGCAAGTCGAACGAGTTCGCCACGGCGGCCGCCCGGCGCGTCGCCGACGACACCAAGGCGACGATCAACCCGCTGTTCCTCTATGGTGGCGTCGGCCTCGGCAAGACGCACCTGATGACGGCCATCGCCTGGCAGATCCGCCGGCGCCATCCGCAGCGGAAGGTGATCTATCTCTCGGCCGAGAAGTTCATGTTCCAGTTCATCCGCGCGATGCGCTCGAAGGACACGATGTCCTTCAAGGAGCAGTTCCGCTCCGTCGACGTGCTGATGATCGACGACGTGCAGTTCATCGCGGGCAAGGACGCGACGCAGGAGGAGTTCTTCCACACCTTCAACGCGCTGGTGGACCAGAACAAGCAGATCGTCCTGTCGGCGGACAAGAGCCCGTCCGACCTCGAGGGCGTCGAGGAGCGGCTGAAGTCCCGGCTCGGCTGGGGCCTCGTAGCCGACATCCACCCGACCACCTACGAGCTGCGCCTGGGCATCCTGCAGGCCAAGGCCGAGCGCAGCGGCGTGCAGATCCCGCCGAAGGTGCTCGAGTTCCTCGCCCACAAGGTGACGCAGAACGTGCGCGAGCTCGAGGGCGGCCTGAACCGCATCACGGCCCACGCGACCCTGGTCGGCCGGCCGATCACGCTGGAGAGCGCGCAGGAAGTGCTGCACGACCTGCTGCGCGCCAATGACCGCCGCGTGACGATCGAGGAGATCCAGAAGCGGGTGGCGGAGCACTACTCGATCCGCCTCGCCGACATGCACAGCCCGCGGCGCGCGCGCGCCGTCGCGCGGCCGCGGCAGGTCGCGATGTACCTGTCCAAGCAGCTGACCTCGCGCTCGCTGCCCGAGATCGGGCGGAAATTCGGCGGTCGCGACCACACGACTGTCATGCACGCCGTGCGCAAGATCGAGGAGCTCCGGGCCTCGGACCACAGCTTCAACGAGGACATCGAGCTTCTGCGGCGCATGCTCGAGCAATGAGCCGCCCCCGCGGCCGCCCGTCTCGCGGCACGGGCCGGTCGGCCCCTCCGACGATCCTGCTCACGGGGTTCGAGCCGTTCGGCGGATTTGCCAAGAATCCCAGCGCCCTCATCGTCGAGGCGCTGGATGGCCGGCGGATCGGGCCGGCACGCGTGGTCGGCCGCATCCTGCCCGTCGACCTCGCGGGCCTCGACGAGGCCCTGGCGACGGCGATGTCCGGCCTCGCCCCTGCCGCCGTCGTCGCGCTCGGGCTCGCGGCCAGCGAGCCCGTGATCCGGCTGGAGCGGGTCGCGCTCAACGTCGCGGACTTCACCACGCCCGACAACACGGGCGCGGTCGCCCGCAATGCCCCGCTCGACCCCGCCGGCCCGGACGCCCGCCTGAGCAGGCTGCCGCTCGAGGCGATCCTCGACGACCTGCTCGCCGCCGGCATCCCAGCCCGACTGTCCGAGACGGCCGGCCTCTATCTCTGCAACGCGGCGATGTACCGCCTGCTGGACCGCGTCCCGGCCCCGACGCCCTGCGGATTCATCCATCTGCCGCCCTTGCCGGAGCAGGTCGCCGCCCAGCTGCGCGACCGCGACGGGCGCCCGCCCGAGCGCGGCGCCCCCCTCGCCTCGATGGACCTCGCCCTGCAGCGCAGGGCGGTCGAGATCGCCCTCGCGACGACCCTCGCGACGACGACCGGCCGGCCCCGGAAGCGGTCGTGATCCGGGGCTGAAAATCGCCCCGAAATCGGGCTGTTTTTCTATCGACTTCAAGCCCTTCTGCTATATTGACCGTCCTTCGAAACGAGCGGTCGCGGTGGCGCGTTCTCCCGCTGCTTGATCGACGGGGTCACCCCGGGGGGTCCGGGGCAGACCGGGAGGCATGGGGCACGCCGTTGCGCGTGCGGACCGAGCCCAAACCAGGACGCGACAACCAGAGTTTCCGGCACCCATGAAGCTCACGATCGAACGCGGCGCATTGCTCAAGGCGCTCGCCCATGTCCAGAGCGTCGTCGAGCGCAGGAACACGATTCCCATCCTCGCCAACGTGCTCATGGAGGCGCAGAAGGGCCGCCTGTCGCTGACCGCCACCGACATGGATCTCGCCATCGTCGAGAGCGTCGCGGCCGACGCGGCGAAGTCCGGCACGATCACCGTGCAGGCGCACACGCTCTACGACATCGTGCGCAAGCTGCCGGAGGGCAGCCAGATCGGCCTCGAGTCGATCGGGGACAAGGGACAGGTCGGCCTGCGCGCCGGGCGATCGAGCTTCGCGCTCGCCAGCCTGCCGCCCGACGACTTCCCGCGCATGACCGGCGGCGACCTGCCGCACAACTTCGAGCTGGCTTCCGCCGAGCTCAAGGGGCTGATCGACAAGACGCGCTTCGCCATCTCGACCGAGGAGACGCGCTACTACCTCAACGGCATCTACCTGCACGCCGCGCAGTCCAACGGCATCAAGGTGCTGCGCGCGGTCGCAACCGACGGCCATCGCCTCGCCCGCGTCGAGATGCCGCTTCCGGCCGGCGCCGAGTCGATCCCCGGCGTGATCCTGCCGCGCAAGACGGTGATCGAGCTGCACAAGCTGATCAGCGAGACCGACAGCACGGTCCAGGTGTCGCTGTCCGAGACGCGCGTGCGCTTCTCGCTCGGCGACGTCGTCCTCACCTCGAAGCTGATCGACGGCACGTTCCCCGATTACGAGCGCGTCATCCCCGCGAACAACGACAAGACGATGGAAGTCGACCGCGTCGAGTTCACGGCCGCGGTCGACCGCGTCGCGACCATCTCCACCGACAAGTCGCGCGCCGTGAAGCTGAGCCTGACCAAGAACCAGCTGACCCTCACCGCGTCGAGCCCCGATGCCGGCGCGGCCGAGGAGGAGATCGCGGTGCGCTACACGGGCACGCCGCTCGAGATCGGCTTCAATGCGCGCTATCTGCTCGACATCGCCGAGCAGATCGAGGGCGACGGCGCGCGCTTCCGCATGGCGGATGCGGCGGCGCCGACGCTGGTCGAGGACACCGCCGATCAGAGCGCGCTCTACGTGCTCATGCCGATGCGCGTGTGAGGATGCTCTCGACGGCGAGCGAACAGGGGATCGGCGATCGACGACCGGCGGGGGACACCACCGCCCGCGCCGATGCGGTCCTCCGCCTCTCGCTGACCGCCTTCCGCTGCTACGCGCACGCGCGGCTCGAGCCCGGCCCCGCGCCCATCGTCCTCACCGGCCCGAACGGCGCCGGCAAGACGGCGCTGCTCGAGGCCGTCTCCCTGCTCGCGCCGGGCAAGGGATTGCGACGCGCCGGAATTGCCGAGCTTGCGCGCCGCGCGCCCGATGCCGGCGACGACAAATGGTCGGTCGCCGCCCTGGTCGACGGGCCGCAGGGACGGATGATGCTCGGCACCGGGCAGGATCCCGACGGCGGCGAGCGGCGCGTCGTGCGCATCGACGGACGCCCCGCCAAGGGCCAGAAGGCGCTGGGCGAGCACCTCGCCGTCGTCTGGGCCACGCCCGAGCAGGATCGGCTCTTCGTCGACGGCCCCTCCGGACGCCGCCGTTTCCTCGACCGCCTCGTCTACGGCTTCGCGCCGGAGCATGCCGGAGAGATCTCCGCCTACGAGCATTGCCTGCGCGAGCGCGCGCGGCTCCTCGCCGAGGGACGCAGCGACGATCGCTGGCTCGCCGCGCTCGAGGACGGCATGGCTCGACACGGCGTCGCCATCGCCGCGACCCGGGCGAGCATCGTCCGCAGCCTCGACGCGTCGATCGCCGAGACGAGCGGTCCCTTCCCCGCCGCGCGGCTGCGCCTCGAGGGCGAGCTCGACCGCTGGCTTGCCGAGATGCCGGCGCTCGCCGCAGAGGATCGGCTGCGCGGCGCGCTCGCGGCGGCGCGCGCCCACGATGCCGGGCACGGCGGCGCCTCGCACGGGCCGCACCGCGCCGACCTCGCCGTGACCTTCGCGCAGAAGGGCATCCCCGCGGCGCAGGGCTCGACCGGCGAGCAGAAGGCGCTCGTGCTCTCGATCGTCCTCGCCCAGGCGCGCACCTTGGCCGCCGAGCGCGGCCGTCCGCCGGTGCTGCTCCTCGACGAGGTCGTCGCGCATCTCGACGGCGCGCGCCGCGTCGCCTTCGCCGGCGAGATCCTCGCCCTCGGGGCGCAGGCCTGGCTGACCGGCACCGACGAGGAGTTCTTCCAGGCCCTGCGCGGTCCCGCCGCCTTCTTCCGTGTCCTCGACTCGACAGTGACCCCGCGATGACCAATCCCGTTCCCGCCATCGACCCCTCCAGCGAATACGGCGCCGACTCGATCAAGGTGCTGCGCGGGCTCGACGCCGTGCGCAAGCGGCCGGGCATGTATATCGGCGACACCGACGACGGCTCGGGGCTTCACCACATGGTCTACGAGGTCGTCGACAACTCGATCGACGAGGCACTCGCCGGCTATTGCGACGGCGTCGACGTGACGCTGAATCCCGACGGCTCGGTCACCGTCACCGACAACGGCCGCGGGATCCCGGTCGAGATCCATCCCGAGGAGGGCGTGTCGGCGGCCGAGGTCATCATGACCCAGCTCCATGCCGGCGGTAAGTTCGACCAGAACTCGTACAAGGTCTCCGGCGGACTGCACGGCGTCGGCGTCTCCGTCGTCAACGCGCTGTCCGAGACGCTCGACCTGACGATCTGGCGTGGCGGCAAGGAATACGCGATGCGCTTCCGCCACGGCGACGCCGAGGCGCCGCTGCGCGAGGTCGGCGACGCCAAGGGCAAGCGCGGCACGCAGGTGTGCTTCCTGCCCTCGAAGAAGACCTTCACGAAGACCGAGTTCGACTTCGACACCCTCGAGCACCGCCTGCGCGAGCTCGCCTTCCTGAATTCGGGCGTGCGCCTGACGCTGACCGACGCGCGCGGCGTCGAGAAGCGCACGGTCGAGATGCGCTACGAGGGCGGCATCGAGGCGTTCGTGAAGTATCTCGACCGCTCGAAGACGCCGCTGCATCCGCCGATCTCGGTCAAGGGCGAGCGCGACGGCATCACCGTCGAGCTGTCGATGGAATGGACGGACGCCTACCACGAGACCGTCCTGTGCTTCACGAACAACATCCCGCAGAAGGACGGCGGCACGCATCTCGCGGGATTCCGCGCGGCGCTGACACGCCAGATCAACAAGCTCGCCGACGAGTACCAGTCGTCGAAGAAGGACCGGATCTCGATCACCGGCGACGATGCGCGCGAGGGGCTGACCTGCGTGCTGTCGTGCAAGGTGCCCGACCCGAAGTTCTCGTCGCAGACCAAGGACAAGCTGGTCTCCTCCGAGGTGCGTCCGGTGGTCGAGCAGGTCTGCAACGACCGGCTCGAGGACTGGTTCGCCAAGCACCCGCAGGAGATGCGCCGCATCACGCAGAAGGTGGTCGAGGCGGCCACGGCCCGGGAGGCCGCACGGAAGGCGCGCGAGCTCACCCGGCGCAAGGGCGCGCTCGACATGGCCTCGCTGCCGGGCAAGCTCGCGGACTGCCAGGAGCGCGATCCCGCCAAGTCGGAGATCTTCATCGTCGAGGGCGACAGCGCCGGCGGATCCGCCAAGCAGGGGCGCAACCGCGCCTTCCAGGCGATCCTGCCGATCAAGGGCAAGATCCTGAACGTCGAGCGCGCGCGCTTCGACAAGATGCTGTCCTCGGCCGAGATCGGCACGCTGATCGCCGCGATCGGCACCGGCATCGGCCACGACGACTTCGACATCGCCAAGGCGCGCTACCACAAGATCATCATCATGACGGACGCCGACGTCGACGGCGCCCATATCCGCACGCTGCTGCTGACGTTCTTCTATCGCCAGATGCGCGCGCTGATCGACGCCGGCTACCTCTACATCGCGCAGCCGCCGCTGTTCAAAGCGGCGCGCGGCAAGTCGGCGGTGTACCTGAAGGACGAGCGCGCGCTCGAGGATCACCTGATCTCGGGCGGCATCGACGGCATGATCCTGACCGGCTCCGACGGCACGCAGCGCGCCGGCGCCGATCTGCGCGGCATCGTCGAGAAGGCGCGCGTGGCGCGCGCGCTGCTGGTGCCGCTCGCCCGGCGCGCCGGCAATCGCGACGTCGTCGAGCAGGCGGCGATCCTCGGCGCGCTGGATCCCGCCCTGGTCGCCGACAGCGCCAAGGCCGAGCAGGTCGCGCAGTTCATCGCCAAGCGCCTCGACGCCCTGGCGCCCGACACCGACCGCGGCTGGAAGGGCGGCGCCAGGGACGGCGCGCTGGTCTTCGAGCGCAAGCTGCGCGGTGAGATCGACCGCGCGGTGATCGACGGCGTCGCGATCAACTCGCTGGAGGCGCGGCGCCTCGTCGACATGGCGGGCGAGTTCCAGGAGATCTACGGCCGATTCGCGAAGCTGCAGATGCCGAAGCCCGACAAGGGCGACGCGGCGGCGCCGATCCACATCACCGGCCCGACCAAGCTGGTCGACCTCGTGCTCGAGGCCGGTCGCAAGGGCGTCTCGACGCAGCGCTACAAGGGTCTTGGCGAGATGAACCCGAGCCAGCTGTGGGAGACGACCCTCGACCCGTCGGCGCGCCACCTGCTGCAGGTCAAGGTCAACCACAGCGAGGACGCCGACGGCATCTTCTCGACGCTGATGGGCGACATCGTCGAGCCGCGCCGCGACTTCATCCAGGACAACGCCCTCAAGGTCGTGAATCTGGACGTGTAGTCCCAGGTCGTCGAGCCAGGTATCCCTCGAGGATCTCGCAGCGCTTCCGCCGCGCGGCGAAGTCCCAGCCCGCGACTTTGGCGTCCGAGAAGCACGCGTGCCATGCGTCCCCGTCGGCCGCCTTTAGCTGATGGCGTTTGCCGAAGGCCTCCGCACTCAGCTTGAACTGCACGTGCGACAGGAATGGCCCTTTGGACTCGGCGATCTCCTTGGTCCATGCCGCTCCGACGAATGCGGTTGCCGCCCCGACCAGGGCGTTCGAATACGCGTCGCCCGAAGCCGGAGACCCGAGGAGTCCGGGAGCCGATACGGAAATCCAGATGAGCGCTTCGGTCGCGAGCGCCACCACGACGATCTGGGACAGGCTCCATGGCTCGATCAGCCACATTGCCGTGGCCGGGTTCGTCGGGAACATTCCTCGGCCGATCGCGAGCGACAGGTACAGGACGAGCAGGCCCAGCAATGGCAAGACGGCCGGATTTCCGAGCGGCGAGTTCTTGCTGAAATAGATGCCTAGAAAGACGCCGATCAAGCTCGGCAGGTGGCGCAGCGCCGCACCCATCATTTCTTGGGCGCTCCATCCAGCGTCCATCTGTGCGGCGGCGTGTGGCGGCAGCAATAGATCAGGTGATTGTCGTCGGGATCGATGAGGCGGTCGATCTCGGCAGGCGGGCTGGACAGGCTGCAGGGAAGCTCCGCTGCGGCGAGCAATCTTGCAGCGACGGCAGCGGCTCGCTTCCGGATGGGGCCGCCGACCTGACCGCCGGCCGAGGCCCGCAGGAGCTTTGACGTCAGGAGCTGGGCTTCGTCGATGAGCCGCTCGACCTCGTCGTCCGAGGAGCCGCTCGACGCCTCGGTCCCATCCTTCCTCTTCGGCACGACGACCTCCCCATTTCGAGTCGATCCAGTTCGAGACGGATTCCTAGTTGCCGCGCGCCGTCCGGTCGTCAGCCGGAGGAGTGACGATCGCTCGATTTGAAGCCGATCCTACCCGCTCCACCCGACCATGATCGACGCGGCGACCTTGACGCCGCGGAGGTAGTCCTCGACGTCGACCCATTCGTCGGTCCTGCCGTTCTGGCTGAGATCGCCGCCGAGCGGGCCGAGTCCGACGGTGGGGATGCCCTTCTGCACCATCGGCACGCGGATGTCCGACGAGGTGTGCATCGGATTGACGTAGGGCGGCTCGCCGGTGGCGGCGACGATGGCATCGGCGGTGATGCGGTAGAGCGGATGCTCGGTCTTCACCTCCGCGCCCGTGACGCCGGCCAGGAAGGCGAGGCGCGGCGGATGATCGCGCAGCCAGGGATCGGCGGCGGCGGCCGCCTGGACGCAGGCCTCGATCTCCGCCTGCACCTGGGCCAGCGTCTCGGGCGGTGGGAAGGCGAGCGTGCAGCCGAGCACGCAATGCGGCTGGATGCGTCCGAGGCGCACCCCGTCGCCGCAATGGATCTGCGACACGAGCAGGTTGGTGGAGCGGCCGACCGCGGCGTCGAGGGCCGGATGGTGCACGCGATGCGCGCGCGCCGCATCCAGCGCCGTCAGCGCGCGATGCAGCACCAGCGCCTTGTCGATCGGATTGACCGCGCGATGCGCGAAGGCCGTGTGGCTGGGCTCGCGCGTGTCAGGTTCCCGGCCGGTCACGGTGACGGTGAATTCCAGCAGGCCCGAGGCGAAGGCCTTGATCTCGCGCATGCCGGCGCCGGATTCCGCCGGATGCAGATAGACGGCCGCATCGGCGACGTGGCCGCCATGCAGCACGGCGGCGACGCCGCGCGCATGACGCTTGCTCGGCGTGCTGGCGACGACGACGTCGCCGCGCAGCCGCGCCCCGCCGGCGACCACGGCATGCAGCGCCTGAACGAAGGTGGCCACGCCGGAGAGATCGTCGGACACGCCCCAGCCGTGGAGTCGGCCGCCGTCGATCTCGCCCGCGAAGGGATCGTGCTTCCAAGCGGCGGCGTTCGTCACCGGCTCGCCATCGGGATGCGCGAAGAAGATGACGCTGCGACCACCGCCGGTTCCACGCAGCCGCGCGACGATGCTCGCCCGCTCCTCGCGCGCCATCTCCTGAGCCACGGCGAACTCGTCCTTCATCGGCACGTCGGCCGGACGGTAGCGCAGCGTCTCGACCACGCAGCCGAGTGCTGCCAGCTCGCGCGCGACCCGCGCCTGGACCGCCGCCTCGCCCTGCGCCGAAAGGCGGATGAGCTCCTGCAGGAAGCCGACCGTCTCCGCGCGCCGCCGATCCACCCGCGCGCGCACCGCCTCCGCCACGTCCGTCATCGCCGTTCTCTCCCGAGAGTCTGTTCGTCGACCGTCGGCGGCGAGACCGCGCCGAGTCAATGCTGGCCAGGCTCGAGCGTTGCGCCTCCCCGCCTCGCCACCACCCCGACCGTCCCCCGCAGCGATGCGAATGGGTGGGGACAGGGGCGGGGCCCGGCCGGCGCGCGGCGCACCACACCTCCGCCCTTCGCACCGGACCTGTACGCTTTCGCTCCCGAATGTCGCCACACGGCTCCGCTCGATGCGGCCACAACTCACCTCAACTCCGACCATCCGCGAGGACATCCCATGAAGACCCAATACTTCACGGCAACAAGCCTCGACGGCTTCATCGCGACCGAGGACGACTCGCTCGACTGGCTGTTCCCGCTCGGCGACGTCAACGACACGAGCTACCCGCGCTTCATCACAAAAGTGGGCGCGCTGGCAATGGGTGCCGCGACGTACGCCTGGATGATGCGTCACGCCGACAAGGTCGCCGCCGAGACCGGATCGCCATGGCCCTACGTGCAGCCGACCTGGGTCTTCACGTCACGCGCCCTGCCCGCCATCCCCGGGGCCAGGCTGTCGTTCGTGCGTGGCGACGTCCGCCCGGTTCACGCCGCGATGCGCGCCGCCGCCGGCGACCGGAACATCTGGATCGTCGGCGGCGGCGATCTCGCCGGCCAGTTCCACGACGCCGGCCTGCTGGACGAGGTCATCGTCCAGGTCGCGTCGGTGACGCTGGGCAGAGGCAAGCCTCTGTTCCCCCGCCGCCTCGCCAACCCGCCCCTCGCCCTCGTCTCGGTCCGCCAGGTCGGCACGGGTTTCGCGGAGCTGCACTACCGGGTGCCGAAGACGGCGACGCCGGCGAACGGCTGACCGGAGCCAAGGGACCCGTCGAATCGCAATTCCGCTCGGGACCGGAATTCACCGGCGCGATCACCGATTGCGCCGGCCCGGTGCGCGGCCTATGTGTCCGCCTTCCTCGAACACGGCCTTGCCCCATGCCCCTCGCCCTCGACCCGGCGACGCTCCCGACCGACGACATCGTGCTGCCCTTCCAGGTCGACACCGTGCGCGGCCGCCTGGTGCGCCTCGGGCCCGCCGTCGACCGGATCCTCAAGCAGCACGCCTATCCCGCAGCGGTCGGCCAGGCGCTGGCGGAAATGGTCGCGCTCAGCGCCGCGCTCGCGTTGACGCTCAAGTACGAGGGCGTCTTCACCATGCAGGTGAAGGGTGACGGTCCGGTACGCCTGATGGTGGCGGACGTCACGACAGGCGGCGCGCTGCGCGGCTATGCGCAGTTCGATGCGGATCGCGTCGCCGCGCTGGGCAGGGACACGCCGTCGGTGCCGCGCCTGTTCGGTGCCGGCTATCTCGCCTTCACCGTCGACCAGGGCGACGCGACCGAGCGCTACCAGGGCATCGTCGAGCTGACCGGCGCCACGCTCGCGGAATGTGCGCACCACTACTTCAAGCAGTCCGAGCAGTTCCGCGCCGGGCTCAAGGTCGCGGCCCAGCTCGGGGCCGACGGGCGCTGGCGCGCGGGCGCGCTGATGGTCCAGGCCCTGCCGCCGGAAGGCGCGCAGGGATCGGCGGAGGGGCGCGACCTGGCGCGGCCGCTCGATGCCGCGGTCGAGGATGCCGAGGAGATCTGGCGCCGTGCGCTGATCCTGATGAGCAGCGCGCGCTCGGGCGAGCTCGTCGATCCGGACCTGCCGGCCTGGCGGCTCGTCGACCGGCTGTTCCTCGCCGAGGGGGTGAAGATCTTCCGGCCGCACGACCTCCATCACGGCTGCCGCTGCTCCCGCGATCGGGTGACCTCCGTGCTGCAGACCCTGCCGATCGCCGAGCTGCAGGACATGAAGGTCGATGGAACCGTCCGGGTGACCTGCGAGTTCTGCAACACCAGCTACGAGTATGCCGACGCCGACCTCGCGGCGCTCCACGCCGACACGCCGTCGGCCTAAACTCGCCCCGACTCCGCCCCACTTGCCGACGAGTCTCCGCCCATGATCCTGCACGCCCCCTCCCGCCGCGCGTTCGTCCTCGGCCTTGGCGCGACGACCGGCCTCGCGGCCTGCCAGTCCGCTCCCCCCAAGCCGGCCTTCGCCGCGCTCACCTACGGCCACAAGGGCGCGCTGCGCCTGATGGTCGCTTCGGTCGAGGTCGTCACCGAATACGTCCCGCCGATGCGCCGACCCAACATCGAGCATCAGATGCCGGTGTCGCCGGTCGAGACGATGCAGCGCTGGCCGCGCGACCGGCTCCAGGCCATGGGGGCCGGAGAGCACTTCGCGCGCTTCACGGTGCGGGAGGCCTCCGTCAAGGAGACCGAGCTGCCGCGCACCCAGGGCGTTCGCGGCGTCGTCACGAAGGACCAGACCGAGCGCTACGACCTCGTCCTCGCCGCGTCCGTGGAGATCCGGCAGCAGCGCGCCAACTTCGTCGAGGCCTCGGCCGAGGCGCGCGTCACGCGCTTCCGCACGGTCGCCGAGGGGATCTCCCTCGCCGAGCGCGAGCGCGCCTGGTACGAGCTTCTCGAGCAGTCGATGAACGAGCTCGATGCCGAGCTGGAGCGGCAGATCCGCGCGCATCTCGCGCGCTTCATCAGCTTCTGACGCGTCGCCCGCCGTTCAGCTGCGCCAGAACCGCCGGCTGAGCAGGACGAAGACGGTGATCAGCTCGAGCCGCCCGAGCAGCATCGCGAACGACAGGATCCATTTGGCGCTCGTCGGCAGCGGCGCGAAGGTGCCGGCCGGCCCGATGATCTCGCCGAGTCCCGGGCCGACATTGCCGAGGGCCGTCGCCGCGCCCGTGAGGGCCGTGATCAGGTCGAGGCCGCACAGGCCCAGCGCGGCCGACGCCATCGCCCAGGTGAAGACGTAGAGCGTCACGAACGCGAGCACCGATTGCGCGACGGCGTCCGAGATCGGCTTGCGGTCGTATTTCGAGATGAAGACCCCGGACGGCTGCAGCGCCTGGCGGATCTGCGTGCGCCCGATCTGGAAAAGGACCTGGAACCGGAAGATCTTGATCCCGCCCGACGTCGAGCCGGAGCAGCCGCCGACGAAGGTCAGCATGAAGATGAGCACCAGCGGGAACGGCCCCCAGACGCCCCAGTCGGTCGATGCGAATCCCGTCGTCGTGATGACCGAGGAGACCGTGAACGCGGCGTGACGAACGGCGAAGCCGATCTCCTTGCCTTCCGCGAGAACGAGCCACGTTGCGATGGCCGCCGCGAAGGCCGCGAAGGTGCCGAGATAGGCGTGGGTCTGCTTGTCGCGCCACAAGGCGAGATGCTCGCCCTGGTACATCCGCAGGAAGAGCGTGAAGGTCATGCCCCCCATCAGCATGAATACGGTCGCGAGCCCGTCGAGCAGCGGCGAGTCGTACTTCCCGAACGAGCTGTCCGACGTCGTGAAGCCGCCGGTGGCGATCGTCGACATCGCGTGATTGACGGCGTCGAACCCGTCCATGCCCGCGATCCAGTAGGACAGCGCGCAGGCGAAATTGAGCAGCAGATAGGCCGTCCCGATGCCGATGACGATCTGGCCGGCACGCGGCAGCACCTTCTCCGACTTGTCCGAGGATTCGAGGCGGAACAGCTGCATGCCGCCGACGCGCAGCAGCGGCAGGACGGCGATCGCGAGCGCGATGATGCCGACGCCGCCGATGAGCGACAGCAGGCCGCGCCAGAGCAGGACGCCCGCCGGCGCCTTGTCGAGCCCGACGATCACCGTCGAGCCGGTCGTCGTCAGGCCCGACATCGTCTCGAAATAGGCGTCGGCGTAGCTCAGGTTCAGGCGCGAGAACGCGAAGGGCAGGGCGCCGAAGGCCGCAACCACCACCCAGGAGAGGCTCGTCAGCAGGAAGGCCTGGCGGAGACTGAACGAGGCGATCTCGGTCCGCGCGGCGAGTGTCAGCGCGATGCCGACGAAGGCGGTGACGCTCGCGGCGGCGATGAAGATCCGCCAGTCCGGGTTCCCGACGATGATGTCGGCCATGGCCGGGATGGCCATCGTCGCGGCGAGGATGGTGAGCATCACGCCGATGACGAAGACGACCGGGCGGACGTCGACCGTCGACTGCGACCGCACCCGCGGCGAAGGGGCCCGCAGGCCGGCGCTCCTCACGCGGGCGTCTCGCCGCGCCGGTTGCCGATCATCGCCAGGAACTCGCGCCGCGTGCCGATGTTCTCGCGGAAGACGCCGAGCATCTGGCTCGTGATCATGTCGACGCCCGGCTTGTGGACGCCGCGCGTCGTCATGCACTGGTGCGTCGCCTGGACCACGACCGCGACGCCGCGCGGCATCAGCACGTTGTTGATCGCGTTGGCGATCTGCGCCGTCATCTTCTCCTGGATCTGGAGCCGCTTGGCGTAGACCTCGACGATCCGCGCCAGCTTGGAGATGCCGATGACGCGGTTGGCCGGCAGGTAGCCGACATGCGCCACGCCGATGATCGGCGCCACATGATGCTCGCAGAACGATTCGAAGCGGATGTCGCGCAGCACGACCATCTCGTCGTAGCCGTCGGTCTCCTCGAAGGTCCGCTGCAGGATCTCGACGGGGTCCTCGGAATACCCGGCGAACCATTCCTCGTAGGCCCGCACGACGCGGTCGGGCGTGCCCAGCAGGCCCTCGCGCGCCGGGTCGTCGCCGGCCCAGCGCAGCAGGATGCGGACGGCGTCCTCGGCCTCCTCGCGCGACGGACGCGGCGTCGACGGCTTCACGATGCTCACGGGCGGATCCTCTCGGGGCCGGTCAGTTCAGCCGGGCGGCCTGATGCGGGGAGTCGAGCGAGAACGCCGGGATGCGGAGATCGAATCGATCGCCGTCCGTGCTCTCCATCTGGTAGGTGCCGCGCATGATGCCCGAGGGTGTCGAGAGCGGCGTGCCGGAGTTGTATTCGTAGGCCTGCCCCGGCTTCAGCACCGGCTGCTCGCCCACCACACCGGCGCCGCGAACCTCCTGCACCCGCCCCAGCGCGTCGGTGATGTGCCAGTACCTAGACTTCAGCTGCACCGTGGCGCGGCTGTTGTTCTCGATGCGGATGAAATAGGCCCAGACGTAGCGGTTCTCGGCCGGCGACGACTGGTCCTCGAGATAGACCGGCCGGACCGTCACGGTGATGCCGTTGGTCGTCTCGCTGTACATGGGGCTGACCGCGGTTCTCGCTTGGGGACAGGATTCTAGGCGCGCCTCCGCGCTTGTCCAGCCGCGGCGCGACCACCCGCCCGTCAGCTTGCGGCGACCGCGCGCCGGATATCCGCCTCGAGATCGGCCGCATCCTCCAGCCCGACCGACAGCCGAACCGTGCCGTCGACGATGCCGAGCTTCGCGCGCTCCTCGGCCGTCAGCCGCTGATGGGTGGTCGTCGCGGGATGGCAGGCCAGGCTCTTCGAATCGCCGAGATTGTTCGAGATGTCGACGAGGGTCAGGGCATTGAGGAAGCGGAAGGCCGCCGCCTTCCCGCCCGCGAAGTCGAGCGTCACGATCGTGCCGCCCGCCTTCATCTGCTTGCGCGCGAGCTCGACCTGCGGATGGGAGGCGAGGAACGGGTAGCGCACGGCGGCGAGCTTCGGGTCGCCCTCCAGCGCCCGGGCGAGCCGCAACGCCGTGGCGCAGGACGCCTCGACCCGCAGCGCCAGCGTCTCGAGCCCCTTGACCATGGTCCAGGCGTTGAACGGCGACATCGCCGGCCCGGTATGGCGCAGGAACGGCACGAGCTCGCTCTCGATCCATTCGCGGCGCCCGAGCACGGCGCCGCCCATGCATCGGCCCTGGCCGTCGATGTGCTTGGTCGCCGAATAAACGACGATGTCGGCGCCGAACGCGAGCGGCTTCTGCAGCAGCGGCGTCGCGAAGACGTTGTCGACCACGACGCGCGCGCCGGCGCGATGCGCGAGCTCGCACACCGCCTTGAGGTCGATGACCTCGAGCATCGGGTTGGAGGGGCTCTCCAGGAACACCGCGCGCGTCGGCGTCGCGAGCGCCGTGCGCCACTGGTCGAGATCGGCGCCGTCGACGAACACGCTCTCGATGCCGAAGCGCGGCAGCAGCTCGCCGACGATGTACTGGCAGGATCCGAACAGCGCGCGGCTGGCGACGACGCGGTCGCCGGCGCGCAGCTGGCACGCCAGGCTGGCGTAGACCGCGGCCATGCCGGTGGCGACCGCGCGACAGGCCTCGGCACCCTCGAGGCGGCGCAGGCGCTCCTCGAACATCCGCACCGTCGGATTGCCGAAGCGGGAATAGACGAAGCGCGTGCTCGTCTTCGAGGCGAAAGCCTCTTCCGCCTCCTCGGCCGTCGCGTAGACGAAGCCCGAGGTGAGGTACATCGCCTCGGCCGTCTCGCAGTGTTCCGAGCGGTCGAGGCCGCCGCGCACGGCCTGGGTGCGGAAAGCCAACTCGCGATCGATGCCGCTGTCGTCCACCATCTTCATCTCCGGTCCGATAAGCCCAGCGCCGCGCGCCCGGGGCCGCACCGATCCGGAGATCCAGGCCCTCGAACGCGAAACGCCCCGACCGACGGGTCAGGGCGTTCTCGACGAATGCCTCCGACCTTTTAGCGGGTTGTTTAACGTGGCCCGCAAGCCGGCCGGCTCAAATCGCCACGTAGTGCGGCCATCTACGGCCGGCCGCCGCCGCGAGTCAAGTCTCCGAGCGTCAGCGGACGATATGCGCGACCGCGAGTCCCTCGAGCTCCAGCGCCGCGGCGACGTAGCGGCGATGACAGTCGGACGGGGCGGCTTCGGCGCACATGAAGGCGAGCCGCGTCCTGCGCGCGGCCGCCGCGAGCTCGCGCAGCGCCGCGACGAAGGGCGGCGTGCGCATGTAGTCGACATAGGCGCCGAGCGGTCCGGCGCCCGCATCCGGCCGCTTGCCGCCGAGCGCCGGCCAGTGGCTGTAGCCGATGCCCGCCTCGGCGAGCGAGCGGGCGAGCGGCTCGCGCGAGAATTGCGGATGCCGGCGCGAGAACGGGACGCTCCGGATGTCCGCGACATGCGCAACCTGGGCGGCCCGCAGCAGCGCGACGAAATCCCCGATCGGGCGGTTGCTGTGGCCGATGGAGAAGACGGGCGGCGCGCCGTGTGCCGCGCTGGGCGCGAGGTCGAGGCCGAGCTGCCGCGGCGGCAATGGCGGATCCGTCGTCATTCCGGAACGACAGTGCAACGGCGGCGCGGCCGGCGCCACGACTCCCGGCCGCCGCCCGGCAGGCGCAGCGCGAACGCAGAAGGCGAAGCCGGTCCCCAGCCGTCCCCCCTCGAATGAGCGGGACAGGCCTCGAAGCCGCCAGGAAAGAGTCGCGGCGTCGCTGGAGACATTGCGAAGGGCAATGCCGCGCTTCCATCCCCCTTGATCGCGCGCCACGCGCGCGATCCGTCCCCTTCATTCGAGGGGGACGTTCGGATCGCCGGGTTGCGGCGCACGGCCGGCGGCGCCGGCCCGGCGGTCTTGGCAGAGTCCCGGACCGCCGGCCCGATCACCCGCGACGAGGTCACGCGACATGACCCGCCGCCGGCCTCCGTGCCTTGCCTCGCCGGCGCCGCTTCCGTATAGAATTCGGCCTCGGTCCGCGGGTGTAGCTCAATGGTAGAGCAGGAGCTTCCCAAGCTCACGACGAGGGTTCGATTCCCTTCACCCGCTCCACCCTCCTTCCATCGCAGCGCCTGACGCCGCTCCGACCCGCGACGGTCGCTCGGGCATCGCTCCTTCCGAGGAATCCGGCATGACACGTGCACCCCGCATCGCCGTCGGCGGCTTCATGCTGGAATCGAACAGCCATGCGCCCGTCGCGACGCGCGCCGAGTTCGAGAGCGTCGTCCTGCTGAGCGGCGACGCGCTGCTCGCCGATCTACGCGCCGCGACGCCGCGCAGTCCGCGCACCATCACCGGCTTCACGCGCGCCATGGACGAGGCCGGCGCCTGGATGCCGCTGCCCACGCTGCTCGCGGTCGTCGGCGCGAGCGGCTCGTGCGAGCAGGGCTTCTTCGAGTGGTGCGTCGACGAGCTCTGCGCGCGGCTGCGCGCGGCATTGCCCCTCGACGGCGTCTTCCTGTCGCAGCACGGCGCGGCCGACGCCGTCGGCGACGCCGATCCCGACGGCACCGTGTTCCGCCGCGTGCGCGAGGTGGTCGGTCCCGACGTGCCCGTGGTCGCGACGCTCGACCTGCACGCGAACATGAGCGAGGCGATGGTGCGCTACAGCGACGTGCTGGTGTCGTACCGCACCAACCCGCACGTCGACATGTGGGAGCGCGGGCAGGATTGCGCCCGTCATCTTCGCGCCATGCTCCGCGGCCTCAGGACCCACGCGGCCTATCGCAAGCTGCCGCTCGCGCCGCCGTCGGTGACGCAGAGCACGGCACCGGGCACGCCCTATGCCGACATCATCCGCTTCGGCCAGGAGCGCGTGCGCGACGGCGTCATCGACGTCTCGGTCATGTCCGGCTTCACCAGCGGCGACACGCCCAAGAATGGCCTGTCCGTGGTCGTCACTGCGGACGATCGCGACAAGGCCGAGCGCGTCGCGCGCGAGGTGGCGACCTACGCCTGGTCGCAGCGCGAGCGTTTCGTGCCGCGGCTGATGACGCTGGCGGACGCGACCGCGCGCGCCGTCGCCGTCGGGCGCGACACGCGGGTCGGCTCGCTGCTCTTCGCCGATGTCGCGGACAATCCCGGCGGCGGCGGGCGCGGCAACACGACCTGGATCCTCGAGGCCTTCCACAAGGCCGGCGTCCAGGGCTGCGTCGTCGGACCGTTCTTCGATGCCGCGCTCGCGGCGGAGGCGCATCGCCTCGGCAAGGGCGCTCGCTTCGAGGCCATCTTCAATCGCGACGAGACGCAGGAATTCTCCAAGCGCTTCGCCGCGCCGGCCACGGTGGCGGCGCTGGGCAACGGCGAATTCGTCGGTCGGCGCGGCATCGGCAAGGGCCGACTGCTGCGCCTCGGCCCGTCGGCGCTGATCGATCTCGGCGGCGTGTCGGTCGTCGTCGGCTCGAACCGGCACCAGGCCTCCGACCCCGGCTATTTCGAGATGCTGGGCGTCGACCTGGCACGGGTGCGCTCGCTGGTCGTGAAGTCGCGTGGCCACTTCCGCGCCGCCTTCGACGAATTCTTTCCGGACGCGCGCATCCTCGAGGTCGACGTTCCCGGCCTGACCACGCCGGTCCTCGCCCGCGTGCCCTGGAAGCGCATCCCGCGCCCGATCTACCCGCTCGACCTCGACACGACCTGGGCGCCGGCCTGAGACGAGGCCGGGAAATCCGCATCGAGACCAGACTCGCCTCGAGCGGATAGTCCTCGCGCCGCAGGGCCCAGCCTCGGATCCCTGCCCTTCCGAGCTCCTCCGGCCGATCGGCTCCGCCCGTCGAGGCGATGCATTTCAACCCGGCCGCGGGCGCCGACACCGCGTCCCGGCTTCGCGCCGCGGTCGTCGGGCCCGCTCGCAGAGCGGGCGCGAATTGCCGCAATCGCAAAACCGCATCTCGTATTTGCCCGACTCCGTGTCTCGTGCGCTTTGCGATCCGGGCACCCGGACATCGCCCCTTGGGCGCAAATCCTTGAACACGCTGCAACCTGAGGGATGGCACGGAAGCTGCGAGGTTCCCGGCTGAACCCTTCGGCGTCCGGCACGACGCGGGCCTTCGTCCGAGTCTCCGGACGGATCACGGTCACGGGCCGTCGAGAGGCGCCGCGTCGCGGCGACGGCCCGTTCGAGGCCGCCGGGCGCCGGGTTCCCCACGGAGCCGCTCGCAGCCCCGGGCCCGCCGGCATCCAAGACGCCAACCAGGGAGAAGAACGATGGACCGACTTTCCAAGCCGAGACGCCTGATGGGCATCGTCGCGTCGCTGCTGATGAGCAGCGTCGCCGCCGAGGCCACGGCGAAGCAGATCATCAATCTCGATGCCGCTGGGGGCGCCTGGGCAGGCGCCGCTCCGACGAGCTTTGTCGTGCCGGTCACGAACCCCGGCGTTCCCAGCCCGGCGATGTGGGCCTGCACGACGGCTGGCTGCGACCCGCAGGAAGCGGGTCGAAACACCGCGAGATTCACGGCGACCTTCGATCTCGGCGGCGACCCCGATGCGGCCATCATCGGCCGGTTCAAGATCCTCGCGGACGACCTCCTCGTCTTCAGGAGCAACGGGAACTTCGTGTTCTCCGCGGTCAAGGGGCCGGACCCGCTCGTCCCGCTGGACTTCAGCATCTACAGCGTCGGAGACATCATTCGCTTCGTTCAGAACAACGCCGGCGAAGCCCCGCCGTTCGCCGTCTCCGATTTCGATCTCGCGTTCACGCGCGGGCTCAACACCGTCACCATCGAGGCCTACGACGGATACAATCTCGGTGAAGGCGAGGTCTTTCCCCTGCCCCCCGGCGTGACGTGCGAGTCGCGGTTCGTGGTCCCGGGAACCGACGCGCAGATCTGGTGCGTCGCCGATCGGGGGCTGAACTGGGTCTTCGTCGACGGCGAGATCAATGCGGTGCCCGAGCCCGCGATGCTCACCCTCGTCTGCCTCGGCTTTGGCGCGCTCGCGTTCGCGCGCCGCCATCGGGCGCCGGCGGCCGTCTGATCGGCTCCACGACCGGGCCGGCGCCCTGATCGCGCCGGCCCGGATGCCGGCTCCCCGAGCGGGGCTCCCCGCCCCAGCGCCTCGGCCCCAACCCCTCGGCCCCAACCCCTCGGCCCCGAGCCCCTCGGCCCCAACGCCTCGGCCCCGGCTCCTCGACCCCAGCTCCTCGGCCCCGACCCCCAAGCGAGTCGGCGCCCGCCCTGTTGCCACTGCGACCTCGCTTCACCTGCGACGGGGGCGTCGACGCCGACGGCGCTGGACCCACCCGAGCGGACGCCCGAGCACGTGATTCCCCCTACGGGGCCAACGGTTGACCGGCGCGATCCAGGCAATATATCGATAACGAACGTTCATTATCGTTTGAGCCATGCCCCGACTTTCCGACGAACAGCAGGCCGAGCGGCGCACGCGGCTGCTCGATGCGGCGGAGCGCTGCTTCGCCCGCGCCGGCTTCCACGCCACGACGATGCACGACATCGCCCGCGAGGCGCGCGTCAGCGCCGGCGCGGCCTACACCTATTTCGCCTCGAAGGAAGGGCTGATCGCCGGCATCGCCGATCGCGACCGCCGGCAGATCGCCCACGACTTCGGGGCGGTCGCCGAGGCGGAGGACTTCATCGCGGCGCTCGAGGCCTGCGCGCGCTTCTACCTGATCGAGCAGCCCGCCCATAAGCGCACCCTCATGGTCGAGCTCGCGGCCGAATCGACGCGCAATGCGGCCGTCGCCCGCGCCTGCCAGGACGTCGACAAGGTCGTACAGGACGCCTTCACGCACGCGATCGAGCGCCAGGTCGCGGCGGGGCGGCTGCAGCCCCGGCACGAGCTGCGCACGATCGTGTCGCTGCTGATGGTGATCGGCGACGGGCTGTTCCAGCGCCGAGCCACCGACCCCCGCTTCGACCCCGAGCGCGCGTTGCCGGTGATCATGGCGCTGATGCGCGAGATGGTCGGCGCCAAGCCTGCGGGCCGCGCGCCGGCGGGAGCCCGGGCGAAGACGGCCGCGGCACGTATGACGGCGCCCGCACGGAGTGCCGCCAAGGCCGAAGGAAAGTCACGATGACCGGCCGCGCCAAGCTCCTGCTCGTCCTCGCCGTGCTCGCCGCCGCGGGCATCGGCGCCCTCGTGGCCACGCGCTATCCCGCCGACAACCCGGTCGCGCCCGCGGCGACCGCCGCGCCGGCCCCCGCGGCGACGCCGGCGGTCACGGTCACGCGCGCGCGCCAGACCGAGCTCGCCGACACCGTGCTCGTCAACGGCACGCTGGTCGCGCGCGAAGACGTCATGGTCGGCCCGGAGATCGACGGCTATCGCATCGCCGAGGTCCTCGCCGACGAGGGCGATCGCGTGAAGCAGGGCCAGATCCTCGCGCGGCTTGCCCGCGACATGCTCGACATCCAGATGTCGCAGAACACCGCGCTGCTCGCCCGCGCCGACGCCGCCCTCGCGCAGGCCAAGAGCCAGATCGTCCAGGCCGAGGCTTCCAATGCCGAGGCGCAATCCTCGCTCGAGCGCTCGCGCTCGCTCGCCCAGCGCGGCTTCGCCTCGCAGGAGGTGCTCGACCAGCGGCTCGCGGCAGCGCGCAACGCGGCCGCCCGCCTCGCCTCGGCCCATGACGGGCTCGCCGTCGCCGCCGCCGAACGACACCAGACGCTCGCGCAGCGGGGCGAAATCGAGCTCCGGATCGCGCGCACCGAGATCCGCGCGCCGATCGACGGCATCATCAGCCGGCGCCAGGCGCGCATCGGAGCGATTGCCGGCATGACCGGCGATCCGATGTTCCGGCTGATCGCCAGGGGCGAGGTCGAGTTCGAGGCCGAGGTCCCCGAGCAGCGGCTCGCGGCGATCCGCACGGGCCAGAAGGTCGTGCTCGAGATCGCAGGCGTGCCGCCGATCGCCGGCTCCGTCCGTCTCGTTCCGGCCGAGGTCGACCGCCTCACCCGCCTGGCGCGCATCCGCGTCGCCCTGCCGAGTGAAGCCGCGTTGCGCGTCGGCCTGTTCGCGCGCGGAGTCGTCGAGATCGACCGTCGCCGCGCCATCAGCCTGCCGCTCTCGGCGATCGTCTTCGACTCGGATCGCGCCCGCGTCCAGGTCGTCAGGGAGAACCGCATCTCGACCCGGCCGGTCGTGCTCGGCATCTCCACCGGCGGCCGCGTCGAGATCCGCGACGGCCTCGCCGACGGCGACCTCGTGGTGCTGCGCGCCGGCGCCTTCCTGCGCGACGGCGACGCGATCACGCCCGTCGTCGAGCCCGAGACCGCGGGCCGCTCATGAGGCTCAACGTCTCCGCCTGGGCGATCCGCAAGCCGATCCCCTCGGTCGTCCTGTTCCTGGTCCTGACGGTGCTCGGCATCGTCAGCTTCCGCGGCCTGCCGATCACGCTCTTCCCGAACGTCGACATTCCGATCGTCATGGTCACCGTGACGCAGGGCGGTGCGGCGCCGGCCGAGCTGGAGAAGCAGGTCACCAAGCGCATCGAGGATTCGATCGCGGGCGTCGCCGGCGTGAAGCACATCATCTCGCAGATCACCGACGGCCAGTCGACGACGACGATCGAGTTCCGGCTCGAGGTGAATCCGGACCGCGCGGTCAACGACGTGAAGGATTCCCTCGCCAAGATCCGCGCCGACCTGCCGCGCACGATCGACGAGCCGATCACGCAGCGCATCGACGTCGCGGGCCTGCCGATCCTGACCTACGCCGCCTATGCGCCGGCCAAGACGATCGAGGAGCTGTCGTGGTTCATCGACGACGTCGTGATCCGGCGCCTGCAGGGCATCCGCGGCGTCGGCACCGTCGAGCGCATCGGCGGGGTCGAGCGCGAGATCCGCATCTCGCTCGATCCCGCCCGCCTCGCCTCGTTCGGCATCACCGCCGCCGACGTGAACCGCCAGCTCAAGGCGACGAGCGTCGATCTCGCCGGCGGCCGCGCCGAGCTCGGCGGCCAGGAGCAGACCATCCGCACCCTGGCGGCGGCCAAGCGCATCGAGGAGCTCGCCGACACAAAGATCGGCATCTCGGGCGGGCGCAAGCTGCGGCTGGAGGAGATCGCCGACGTGCGCGACACCATCGCCGAGCCGCGGACCTTCGCGCGGCTCGACGGCCGGCCGGTCGTCGCGTTCAGCATCACGCGCGCCCGGGGCGCCAGCGACCAGCGCGTCACCGAGGTCGTCGAGGCCGAGCTCGCCCGGCTGCGCGAGGCGCATGCCGACGTCCGGTTCTCGCTGATCGACGGCACCGTCGCGTACACGGTCGGGAACTACCGTTCCGCGATGGGCGCGCTGATCGAAGGTGCGGCGCTCGCCGTGCTCGTGGTGCTGATCTTCCTGCGCGACTGGCGCGCGACGCTCGTCTCCGCGATCGCGCTGCCGCTGTCGGCGATCCCGGCCTTCTGGGCCATGGACGCGATGGGCTTCTCGCTCAACCTTGTCAGCCTGCTGGCGATCACGCTGGTGACCGGCATCCTCGTCGACGACGCGATCGTCGAGGTGGAGAACATCGTCCGCCACATCCGGATGGGCAAGTCCGCCTATCGCGCCGCCCTCGAGGCCGCGGACGAGATCGGGCTCGCGGTCATGGCGATCACGATGACGATCGTCGCGGTGTTCGCGCCGGTGAGCTTCATGGGCGGCATCGCCGGCCAGTACTTCAAGCAGTTCGGCCTCACGGTCGCCGCCGCCGTGATCTTCTCGCTGCTGGTCGCGCGGCTGCTGACGCCCGTGCTCGCCGCCTATTTCATGCGCGACCACGGCCCGTCCGACCACGTCGAGGGGCCGGTCTCGCGCGCCTATTCGCGCCTGGTCGCCGTCTCCGTGCGGCACCGCTTCCTCACCGTGCTCGCCGGCCTCGGCGTTTTCGCCGCGTCGATCTGGAGCATGCAGCTGCTGCCCGCGGGCTTCATCCCGCCCGAAGACAAGGCGCGCACCATCTTCGCGATCGAGCTGCCGCCCGGTACCCGGCTCGCCGACACGCAGCGGATCACCGACGAGATCGGCACCAGGCTCCGCGGGATCCCCGAGGTCGACAGCGTGTTCGTCGACGGCG
The DNA here is from genome assembly GCA_016793165.1 of Alphaproteobacteria bacterium. Taxonomy (GTDB): domain Bacteria; phylum Pseudomonadota; class Alphaproteobacteria; order CACIAM-22H2; family CACIAM-22H2; genus CAIOSQ01. Next base: position 47,757 of record JAEULA010000073.1, read on the forward strand.
GCCGCGTTCTCGGCTCGGGCAAGGAGGTCCGCAAGGCCTCGATCGTCATCAACTTCACGCCGAAGGGCACGCGCAAGCGCAGCCAGGCCGTGCTCGAGGAGGTCGTCACCGAGCTTCTCTCGCACGAGCCGGACATCCGCTTCTGGAACGTCAAGGACAACGGCCAGCGCGCGCTGTCCCTGATCGTCGCCGGCGACGATGCGGAGGCCGTCGTGCGCAGCGCCGTGGCGCTGCAGAGCGAGATGCGCCGCCTGCCGATGCTGGCCAACGTCACGTCGACGGTGCCGCTCGACCGGCCGGAGCTGCGCGTCGCGCCGCGCCTCGAGCTTGCCGCCGACCTCGGCGTCGCGACCGACACGATCTCCGAGACCGTGCGCATCGCCACGATCGGCGACGTCGGCGCCAATCTCGCCAAGTTCGACGCGGGCGACCGCCTGATCCCGATCCGCGTGCAGCTCGACGAGCGCGCGCGCGGCGACTGGCGCAACCTCGAGGCCCTCAAGCTCCCGGGCCGCGACGGCAGCTCGGTGCCGCTCGCCGTCGTCGCCGAGCTGAGCTTCGGCCGTGGCCTGACCAGCATCGACCGCTACGACCGCACGCGCCGCATCGCGCTGGAGGCCGACCTGCGCGGCACCGACGCGCTGGGCGCCGCGGTCGACGCGATCTACGCGACCGAGACGGCGCGCAACCTGCCGCCCGGCGTGCGCCTGCAGCAATTCGGTGACGTCGAGGTGATGGCCGAGGTCTTCGCCGGGTTCGCCCTGGCCATGGGCGCCGGACTGATGATGGTCTACGGCGTGATGGTGTTGCTGTTCGGCGGCTTCCTGCAGCCGATCACCATCCTGTTCTCGCTGCCGCTCTCGATCGGCGGCGTGATCATCGCCCTCCTGCTGACCGGCGACGCGATGAGCATGCCCGTCGTGATCGGCATCCTGATGCTCATGGGCATCGTCACGAAGAACGCGATCATGCTCGTCGACTTCGCCGTCGAGGCGATGGCGCGCGGGGTCTCGCGCACCGAGGCGATCGTCGACGCGGGGCGCAAGCGCGCGCGCCCGATCGTCATGACGACCATCGCCATGGCCGCCGGCATGTTTCCCAGCGCGCTCGCGCTCGGCGACGGCGGCGAGTTCCGCGCGCCGATGGCGATCGCCGTGATCGGCGGCCTGATCGTGTCGACGGTGCTCTCCCTCGTCTTCGTCCCCGCGGTCTTCTGCGTCATGGACGACGTCGAGCGCTTCGCAGGCCGCGTGTTCGCGCGCCTCGTCGGCCCGCGCGACGAGCCGGCGCCGGAGCTCTAGAGGCCGGACGCTCCGCTCGCCGCGGCGCGCCGGGCGGGCCTCCTCTGCTTCACGGCGCGATCCCGAGCTTCGCCATCGTCGCGTCGATTCCCGGCGCCGCCTTGCGCGCTGCCGCGAGCTCCGCGTCGCCGCGGGCGGCGTCCCCCTTTCGCCGCAACACGACGCCGCGACCGAACCGCGCCTCGGACCGGCCGGGCGCGAGCTTCAGCGCCTCGTCGTAGTGGAACAGGGCGTCGTCGAGCCGGGCGAGCCGCAACGCGGCGTGGCCGCGCAGCATGAAGGCTTCGACGTTCCGCGGGTTGATCTCCGGCGCCCGGTCGCAGTCGCTGATCGCCTCGTCCAGCGCGCCGAGCGCCGAGCGCGCGGCGCAACGGCCGGTGAAAGCGCGATCGCTGCGCGCATTGGCCGCGATCGCCTTGTCGCAGGCCGCGATCCGCTGGTCCGGCGGCGTCGCGGCGCTCTCGCAGCGCTGCGGGTCGGCCTGCGGATGGGCCGGGTTCGCGACGGCGACGACGGCAACCGCGAGGCCGGCAACGAGTGCGGATCGAGCGAAGACGTGCATGAACGACTCCTCGGCGGGCGGCGCGAACCGCGACCTCGTGAACGCAGCGGTCGATTGCTGCCTGCCGGGGCAGGCTCTAGTCTCGCGCCCGACCACCGGGGGAGGAAAGCTTGGCATCGTCGATCCACGGGATCTACCCGATCCTCTACGCGTTCTTCGACAAGGACGGCCGGCTCGATCGCGGCGCGATGCGCGCGCAGGTCGAGGCCTGCGTGAAGGGCGGCGCCCACGGACTCGCCGTGCTCGGCCTCGCGACCGAGACGTACAAGCTCCAGACGCCGGAGCGGCGCCAGGTGCTGGAGTGGGCGGCCGAGGATCTCAAGGGTCGCATCCCGCTGGCGGTCACCATCGCCGAGCCGTCGGTCGCCGGGCAGATCGAGTTCGCCCGCGCCGCGAAGTCGGTCGGCGCGTCCTGGGTGATCCTGCAGCCGCCGCCGGCCCCGGGCCTGGCCGAGATCGAATACGTTCGGTTCTTCGGCGCCGTCGCCGAGAAGTGCGAGCTTCCGCTCGCGGTCCAGAACGCCGCCGGGCTGATCGCGGTGTCGCTGTCCAACGCCGGCCTGATCGCGCTCAACCGCAACCACCCCAACGTCTCGCTGCTCAAGGGCGAGGGGCCGGTGATCGCGATCCAGCGCCTGATCGAGGAGACGCAGGGCGTGTTCCGGATCTTCAACGGCCGCGCCGGGCTCGAGCTGACCGACAACCTGCGCGCGGGCTGCGTGGGCATGATCCCCGCGCCGGAATGCTTCGACGTGCAGGTGCGGATCTACGAGCTGATGAAGAAGGGCACGCCCGAGGCGGAGGCGGAGGCCGAGCGCCTCTATCGCGAGATCCTGCCGCTGATCACGCTGCTGATGACCTCGATCGAGAACTTCCTCTGCTACGGCAAGCGCATCGTCGCGCGACGCCTCGGACTGAAGGAGGTGCACGCGCGCCAGCCCTCGCAGGCCCCGACGCCGTTCGGCCTGGCCGCGATCGAGCGCGCGTCGAGCTTCCTCGCTCCTTATTGAGCCTGCGCTCCTTGATCCAAGCCGTCGCCGCGCTCCTGGCGGCCGTCGCGCTGCTCGGCGGCGGGGTCGGCGCGCGCGCGGCGCCGGCGCAGCAGTACGGCGAGTGGCGCTGCGAGCCGCTGATCCGAGCCGCCGAGAAGTCCGAGGGCATCCCGCCCGGCCTGCTGATGGCGATCGGACGTGCCGAATCCGGCGTCGACACGAGCTGGGGCCGGCTGATCTGGCCCTGGGCGCTGAACATCGCCGGCCGGTCGGTCTTCGCGAAGGACCGCACCGATGCGCTGCGCCAGGCACGGGAGTCGCTCGCCGCCGATCCCAGGCGCTTCATCGATCTCGGCTGCCTGCAGATCAACTGGCAGTATCACCGCGACTGGCTGCAGCAGCCCGAGACGGCGCTCGATCCCAGCTGGAACGTCGCCTATGGCGCACGGCTGCTGCGAAACCTCGCGGCCCAGCACGGCTCCTGGGAGAAGGCGGTCGGCTTCTACCACTCGTCGAATCCGCTGCGTCAGGCGACGTATCTCGCCGCCGTCGCACGCGCCTATTGCGACGGGACGCGCACCGCCGCGCTGTGTCACCGGAAGGCGCCGAGCGCAGGTGCCGGTCCGGTCAAGCGCGTGGTGGTGCGCATCTATCGCGGCAGCGACGGCAAGCCGCGCGCGCAGGTCGCGACACCGGGCGGCGGGGGTTCGCCGCCGAGGATGATAAGGCTGCAATGACGACGATCCCGACCCTCGGACGCCTCGCCGACTTCGCGGCCGGGCTCGATGTCGCGCGACTCGCCCCGCGCGTCGCGGAATCGGCGCGGCTGTCGCTGATCGACACGGTGGGCGTGATGATCGCGGGCGCGAGCGATCCGCTCGCGCGCGCCGCCGCGGCCCACGCGCTCGCGACGCGCGGGACGGGCCCTTGCCGCATCGTCGGATCCGAGGCCGGCGGCGGCCCACTGACGGCGGCGCTGGTCAACGGCGTCGCCGCGCATGTGCTCGACTTCGACGACTCGCTCTACGAAGGCATGACCCACCCCAGCGCGGCGATCCTGCCCGCGGTGCTTGCCGCGGGCGACCTGATGGGTGCCGGGGGCGGCGACATCCTCGCCGGACTCGCCGCGGGGATCGAGATCGAGGCGGCGCTCGGGCGCGGCTTCTCCAATGGCCTCTACGATCGCGGCTGCTGGACCACGGGACTGCTCGGCGCGATCGCGGCAGCCGCGGGTGCCGCGCGCGCGATGCGGCTCGACGCGACGACCGCCGCGCAGGCGATCGCTTTGGCGACGTGCCAGGCCGCCGGATCGCGCGCCGTCCTAGGCAGCGACGCGAAGCCCTATCTCTGCGGACGTGCGGCCGAGACCGGGCTCGATGCGGCCCTCGCCGCCCGCGGCGGCCTGACGGCGCCGGAATCCGTGATCGACGGCGCGGCGGGGATCGCGCGGCTCGTGAACGATGGGCGCTTCGATGCCGACGCGCTCGCCGGGCTGGGCACCGCCCTCGAGCGGCCGATCCTTGGCTACAAGCGCTTCCCCGTCTGCTCGTCGGCGCAGGCGCCGATCGAGGCGGTCCGGGACATCATGCGCGGCCACGGCGTCAAGGCCGCCGACGTGGCCAGAGTCGACTGCGACGTGACGCCCTTCCTGGCCGCCTGCCTGCCGCACGAGAGGCCCGCCACGCCGAGCGAGGCGCGGTTCAGCCTGCCTTTCGCGGTCGCCTGCACGCTCGCCAACGGCACCGTCGAGCCCGCTCATCTGACGGCGCAAGAGCTCGGACGGCCGCGGATCCATGCCTTGATGGCGCGCGTGGCGACGACGGTCGCCGCCGCGCTCGTTCCCGCCGCGGAGGCGGATGCCTATCCGGAGGCCGTGCGCGTCGCGATCACCACGCGCGCCGGCGAGCGGCATGAGCGCATGGTGCGCGCCGCATCCTGCCTGCCGCCGAACCGCGCGAGCCTCGAGATCATCGCCGAGAAGTTCCGCGCGAACTCGGCGCCGGTGCTGGGCGAGCGGAGCAACGACCTCCTCGCCCGCCTCGCGCGCGTCGAGACCCTCGGGCCCGGCGAGAACCTGCTGGGGTGAACTTCGCCCATCGGCCGGCCGCCGGCGCGGCACGCCGCGACCGGCGCCGATTCGAGCGGCGGTCGTCATCGGACGTCGCGACGCCGTCGCGGCCCCGGGCCATGCACCCGCATCCCGCGATCAGCGCTTCGCCTTGAGCTCCATCTCCATTCGCACGAGCTGCGCGAGGTTGCCGGCGCCCATGCGGGTCATCATCCAGGCGCGGTGGATCTCCACGGTCCGCGACGAGATGCCGAGCCTCTGTGCGATCTCCTTGTTGGAGAGTCCGCCGGTCGCGAGCTCCAGGACCTGGCGTTGCCGATCGGACAGCGAATCGTAGCGCGCATGGAGCTCGGCCCGGTGCAGGTCCGCGTCGCGCTCGCGACGCGCCAACGCGACGGCGCCGAGGATCGCCTCGAGCAGGCGCGCCTCGTCGAACGGCTTCTCGATGAAGTCGGCGGCGCCGAGCTTGATCGCGGCCACCGCCATGTCGATGTCGCCATGCCCGGTGATCAGCACGACGGGAGTCCGGCTGCGCTCGGCGGCGAGACGGCGAACCAGATCCATGCCGTCGGTCCCCGGCATCCGGACATCCGCGACGATGCAGTCGAACGTGTCGGCCGGCCCCGCGGCCAGGAAGATGTCCGCCGACGCATAGCCGGTGCTCTCGAGGCCCTTGCTCGAGAAGTAGAGCCGCAGCGCATCGAGAACGGCGTCGTCGTCGTCGACCAGCGCGATGCGAAGCGCGTCAGCCATGGACGGCCTTCGCGATCGGCAGGGTGAAGCGGACCTGTGCACCGCGGGGCCCGCCGCCCAGCAAGATCCGCCCGCCATGGGACTCGACGATCGAGCGGCACAAGGAGAGGCCGACGCCGAGGCCGTCGGCCTTGGCCGACGACAACGGCGGCGGACTGCCGCCGCCGAACTGCGGCGGGAATCCCGGGCCGCTGTCGACGATCCGGATCTCGACCTCGCCGTTCTCCGTCCGCACGGCCTCGACTCGGATCGTGCCGGACGCATGGCCCGCCTGATCGATCGCCTCGACGGCGTTGCGCAGCAGATTCAGGATGACCTGTTCGATCTGAAGCAGGTCCGCCATCACCGCCGGCAGGCCGTCGGCCAGCGAGACGTGGACGGCGACGTTGTGCCGCTCCAGCGTCGGGCGACACAGGTCCAGCGTCTCCTCGACGAGGTGCCGCACCTCGGTCGGCGCACGGCCCGTCTGGTCCAGGCGGATGAGCGCCCGCAGGCGTCGCACGACGTCCGCGGCCCTCGCGACCTGGCTCGCGGCCTTTCGCGCGGTCTCGGCCAGGAGCGGATCATGGCCGGGTCGGTCCGCGAGGCCGTCCGCGACGAGCCGCGCATAGGTGCCGGCCGCCGTCAGCGGCTGATTGATCTCGTGCGCCACCGCGGCCGCGAGCTCGCCCATGCTGCCGAGGCGCGCGAGGCGGGCGAGCGATTCCTGGTGCAGCCGCAGCTGGAACTCGGTGCTGCGGTGCTCGTTCACGAGCGCGCCCGCGACGAGCCCCGTCAGCGTGAGCACCAGCATCAGCGCCTGGAATGCGGTAACGCTGACGTCGTCGATCGGCAGGAACTGGACGCCGATCATCAGGCCGACCTGCGTCAGCACGATCCCGACGGTCACCGTCTCCAGGCCGCCGCGGACCGCCATCCAGATGATCGGCAGGAACAGGATGTAGAAGAGCTGGAAGTGGTGCCGCTCGGCGAACACGAAGACCAGCGCGAGCGCGACGAGGATCGCCACGATCTGCGCCGCGGTCTCCGGCTTCGGCCTGGGCGGTCGCAGACGCGTGAGGAAGACGAGCGCCGCGGGCGCGACCACGGCGATGCCGATCACGTCGCCGACCCAGAAGGTGAGCGCGGCCGCCGCGAAGTCGGCCACGCTCAGGATCCCGAAGGCCGACAGCACCGCCGCATAGCTGACCGCGACGAACGCGGCGGTCGCGCCGGCCACGAACAGGAGCCAGACGAGGTCGCGCATCGACGCCAGCGCGGGGTCGAACCGCAGGGACGGCCGGAGCAGCGACCGGATTCCGAGAGCATAGCCGCCGCCGATGACCACCACGGCCAGGAGCTCCACGGACCACGGAAGCGGCAATCGGCGTACCAGGAGATCGGCGAGAAGCGGCCCGATGAAGAGGAGCGGCAGGAAGCGCTGGCCGAACAGCAGCACGAGGACGAATCCGAGACCCGGCGGCGGATTCCAGGGCGTGATCCCGTAGGGCGCGAAGGGATCGATGTAGCTGATCCAGTCGAGGGCCACGTACCCGACCAGGAAGGCGAGCCCGATCGCCCAGTCCGGCAGGCCGAAGATGCGCCGGGTCATCCCGTCCGCTCGCATGTCTCGTCCGGTTCCATCCCTCGATCGTATCGTCATTCGGCGCGATCGACCCTAAGGATTGACCCCTAGGTACCGCGCCCCAGGGACGGCCCCTAGGCGCGCGCCCTGAATTGCGCGCGTGCACCGCTGCGGCTGAATCGATGTCCCGCAACATCCGGAGGCTCGATCGATGGCCGTCCTCGACAAGGCTGCAGCGCCCCACGGCAATGCGGGCAGTATCGTCATCCTTTGCGCCGAAGAGGCGACCCGCGCCGCGCTGGCGTACTGGACGACACAGTTGCCCGTGCACTTCGTGATTGCGGACGATGGCTACCACGCCAATCGGATCCTGCGAACCGAGGCCTGCCGACTTCTCCTGACCGACCGGCTGCTGCCGCCCTGGCCGGGCCTGGACAGCTTCCGGCAGTTGCGCGAGCGCAATCCCGGCCTGCGGATCGCCGTCGTCGAGGGCCCCCGCCGCGAGGACGCGGGCCTCGCGCGCGTCACCGGCGCCACCGACATCCTGGCGCGCCCGCTCCGCCGGCAGGCCGTCGCCGACACGATCGACGCCGCGACGCGACCGTCATGACGCTGGCGCCGACCACCCTCCAGCTCGTCGCGTCCGTCATCTTCGCGACGGCCGTTGCCCACACTTTCGCGACCAAGGCCTTCGAGCATCTCGCTCACGCCAGCCCGAACCATGCGGGCCTCTGGCATCTCCTCGGCGAGGTCGAGGCCGTGTTCGGCTTCTGGGCGATGGTGCTGCTGCTGTTCCTCGCGATGCTCGCGAGCCCGACGACGTCGATCGGCTATCTCCAGGGCAACAGCTTCACGGAGCCCGCGTTCATCTTCGTCGTGATGGTCATGGCCGCCAGCCGGCCGGTGCTGGACTTCGCCGGCGCGCTGATCGCCTGGGTGGCGCGCATCGTGCCGCTGCCCTCCGCGACCGCGTTCTATCTGACCATCCTGACCATCGGGCCGCTGCTCGGATCCTTCATCACGGAGCCGGCGGCGATGACGCTGACGGCCCTGCTGCTGCGCGAGCGCTACTACAGCCGGCAGGCTCCCGGCCGCTTCAAGTACGCGACGCTCGGCGTGCTGTTCGTCAACGTGTCGATCGGCGGCACGCTCACGCCCTATGCGGCGCCGCCCGTGCTGATGGTCGCCGAGCGCTGGGGCTGGGACCTCGGCTTCATGCTCCAGACCTTCGGCTGGAAGGCCGCACTTGCCTGTATCGTGAACGCGGTCGCCGCCGCGTGGCTCAACCGCGCCTACCTGCGGCAGCTGCCGCCGACGCCGGAATCGACGTCGCGCCTAGAGACGCCGTGGCCCGTCGTGCTCGTCCATCTCGGATTCGTCGCGGCCGTCGTCGCGGGAAGCCACCATCCCGAGATCTTCATCGGGATCTTCCTGTTCTTCCTCGGCTTCACCGAGGCCTATGCGCGATACCAGAGCCCGCTGATCCTTCGCGAAGGGCTGATGGTCGGATTCTTCCTCGCCGGCCTCGTCGTTCTCGGCGGCATGCAGGAATGGTGGCTGCGGCCGCTGCTGTCGGGGATGGACCAGACCGTCCTCTACTACGGCGCCACCGCGTTGACCGCGATCACCGACAACGCGGCCCTCACCTATCTCGGCTCGCTGGTCGATGGAATGTCGGCCGAGGCGAAGTACGCCCTCGTCGCCGGCGCCGTCACCGGCGGCGGAATGACCGTGATCGCCAATGCCCCGAACCCGGCCGGCTTCGCGATCCTCAAAGGAAGTTTCGACGAGGGCGCCATCAGTCCCCTGTGGCTCGCCACCGCCGCGACGCCGCCGACGCTCGTCGCGATCGGGGCGTTCCAGTTCCTTCCGGGATGATCCGCGCCGCGGCCACCGGACGCGGAGCGCGGATGCCCGACGTCGCCCGCGCCGCGACCGGCGCTCAGCGCGGCGACAGCCGGAATCGCGTATCGCCGTCGCGCTCCACCTGCGCGACGAGGTCGACCTCCCAGTTCAAGTAGCCCTTCATCGCCTGCTCGACATCGGCCTGCTTGTCGTAGGGACGGTACCAGAGATCGATCGTCGCATCGGCGAGCGCGGTGCTCCCGGATTCGAGCTTCTCGCCCGCCGCTTTCCAGGCGCGCGTCCCGCCGAGCAGGACGCGGATCGGCGCGGTCGTGAGCTTCGCGAGCTCGGGCACCGCGAGTCGCGCGAGCACGCCGTCGGACGAGGTGAGCACGATCGGCCGGCCGGCCGGCAGCTTCGCCACCGCCTTGTCGAGGCGTCCGCGGATCGCCCAGAACGCGCCGGGGACGTGGCCCGCGCGATAGCGCAGGCTGGTGTCGAGATCGACGACGCAGGCGTCGCCGCCTGCAAGCATCGTCGCGAGTCCCGTCGGATCGACGTAGTCGCAGGCGATCGAGCCGAGGCCCGGGACCTCGAGCGGCTCCGCGCCGGTGACGAGCGGCTGCCCCTCCATCGCCCCGTCGAGCACGTGAACCTCCCAACCGAGCTGGTGCAGCCAGGACGCGGTCATGATCGCGCGGGTGCCGGTGTCGCAGGCGACGACGATCCGGGCGCCGAGCGTGCCGACGTAGCGATCGGTGGCCTGAACGAGCTGGCCGCCCGGCGCGGAGCGGAATCCAGCGAGGTGACCGGCCTCGTATTCGCGCGGATCGCGAACGTCGAACTTGAACAACGTGCGCGTCCCGCTCTCCGATTCGAAGCGCGCGAGCCCGGCGCGGTCGACGATCGAGAGCTTGAAGCGCGCGGCGACCTTGTCCGCGGCGGCGCGGGCCTTGGCCTTGCCCGCCGCGCTCGGCTCGGCCGCGACGCGCCGGGCGCCGCGCTCGAGCTCGAAGCCGGCGAGATGCCAGCCCATCGTGCCGTTCTTGAGCGCGACGACCTTGTTGGGCAGCCCCGCGTTGATCAGCGATTGCGCACCGATGATCGAGCGCGTGCGGCCGGCGCAGTTCACCACCACGAACGTGTCGGGATCCGGCACGAGGTCCCACACGCGATGCACGAGCTCGGCGCCCGGGCAGTCGATGCCGCCCGGGATGTTCATGTTCGTGTATTCGTCGAGCGGGCGCGAATCGAGGATGATCATCTTACGGCCGCCGTCGGCGAGCCGCTTGATTTCGCCCGCCTCCAGGCGCGGCGTGTCGTCGTGATGCTCGACGATCTCGCCGAAGGCCTTGCTCGGCACGTTGATCCCGGTGAACACCTCGTAGCCGGCCGCCGTCCAGGCCGCGAGCCCGCCCGCGAGCATCTGGATGTCGCCATATCCCGCATGGGCGAGCTTGCGCGCCGCGCGCCGCGCGAGGAGTCCGTCGCCGCCGTCCATCACGACCACCAGCGCGCCGCGGCGTGGCGCCAGGGCGGCGATGCGCATCTCCAGCTTCGACAGCGGCAGCGAATTGGCCCAGAAGAGATGGCCGTCGGCGAACTCGCCCTCCTCGCGCACGTCGAAAAGCGCGAATTCCTCGCCGGCGCGCAGCATCGCCTTGAGCGACGCGGCCGCGATCACCGGCGGCGCGATGGTGGGGCTCGGCGGGAAGACGGCGTAGCCGCCGCCGCCGGTGTTCTGGAACGCGATGCGGCCGGGAAGCTCCTCGAGGCTGAGCCCGTACATGTGCAGGTGCAGCGCGGGCTGGTCGCCGGTGACCTCGATCGTGTGGAAGTCGTCCGGCAGGAATCCGACGGCGTTGCCCTTGCGCACGGTGCGCTCGCCTGTCTGGCGGATCGTCCCCTGGCCCGGCGTGCCGCGATTGTCGGTGCGCTCGTAGAAGACGTTGTGCTCGTCGCCGTAGACGCCGGAGATCACGGCCCAGGTCGTGTGGTTGTGCGGCGGCTGCGCCTTGCCCGGAACGCCCGCCGAGGCGTAGAGCGCGAAGCGGCAATCGCCGTCCTCGGACAGCCGATAGACCTCGCCGTGCTTGCCGGCGGGCACCGGAAAGCTTTCGGGCGGGAAGAGCTCGGTCCGCGACGCGAGCGCTGTCACCTCGGCCATGATCCGCTCGATCGCCGGCCGGGTGACGCCGAGCTCGCGCTCGATCGCCCGCACCCGCGCGACGGTCTCGGCGACGGCGACGGCGCGAGCCTGGCTGCTGGACATGGAATTCCCTTTCGCTGGACCTGAAACGCGGGACAGAGCGAAGGCTCTGCCCCCGCGCCTGTCAAGCGCCGGCACGCCCAACCCGAGGGGCCGCGGGCACGGTTGCGGCGCGGCGCCGGAATCTTGCCACCAAGAGATCGCCGCCGCGCCACGGATCGGCCGCGGCAGCACCGAACAAGGCGGTCATCTCTCCTGCCGCGCGGCCGCCCGCCGCGTCAGGGAGGCTTCATGCAACGTCGCACGATCTTCACCGGCGGCTCGCTCGCCGTCGTCGCACTGCTCATGGCCGGCGCCGGAACCGCCGAGCCGGCATCGCGACTCTCCGGCCCCTTCGTCCACGAGAACCTCGCCGTCTATCTGATCCACGGCCCGTCGCAGCCGGGTCCGACACCCCTCACGCTTGCCGAGGCGATGGCGAAGGGGATCGTGAAGGTCCACGAGACCCGGGACGTCAATCGGCTGCAGATCGAGAACCTCGGCAAGTCCGACGTCTTCATCCAGTCCGGCGACATCGTGAAGGGCGGCCAGCAGGATCGCGTGCTGACCGTGAGCTTGATGCTCGCCGGCGGCTCGGGCCGCGTGCCGATCGACGCATTCTGCGTCGAGCAGGGTCGCTGGTCGGCACGGGGAAACGAGGACGTGCGGCAGTTCGCCAGCGCCGATTCCGTCGTGCCCTCGCGCCAGATCAAGCTCGCGATCCGTTCGATCGCGCCGGCGGCCGCGAACCGCGGCAGCGACGTCGCGCGCCGTCAGCAGGAGGTATGGCGTGGCGTCGAGGACACCCAGGCCGCGCTGACGAACGCCATCGGCCAGCCGGTCGCGGCGCCGGTGTCGCGCAGCAGCCTCCAGCTCGCGATCGAGAACGGGACGCTCGCGACGACGCGCGCCGCATATGTGAAGGCCTTGCGGCCGATCGCCGAGCAGGAGCCCGACGTCGTGGGCTACGTCGTCGCGGTGAATGGCCGGATGAACGGCGCCGAGGCGTATGCCACGAACGGCCTGTTCCGCAAGATGTGGCCGAAGCTGCTCGATGCGAGCGCGACGGAGGCGCTGGGCGCGCGCGGCGACGGCGCCGCAACCGCGCCGCCGACGCTCGCCGATGCCGAGGCCTTCCTGGCCGCGGCGGAGGGCGGCCGGCGGGCGACGCGCCCGCTGCCGACGCAAGGCGACGTCGTCACGCGTGACGGCGATCGCGCCGTGTTCGTGGAGACGAGCACGAAGTCGGGCGCCTGGTTCCACCGCAGCTACGTGGCCAAGTAGCGCAACCTCCGCCCTCTCGGCGGCGGCCGCCCGGCTAGCGGCTCTTCGGATCGAGCGCGTCGCGCAGGCCGTCGCCGAGAAGGTTGAACGCCAGCACCACGATGAAGATCGAGAGGCCGGGGAAGATCGCCATCCACGGCGCCTGGCTGAGGAAGCGCTGTGCCGAGTTGAGCATGCTGCCCCAGCTCGGCGCCGGCGGCTGTTGGCCGAGGCCGAGGAAGGACAGGCTCGCCTCGGCGATGATCGCCATGGCGATCGCCAGCGTCGCCTGGACGAGGACCGGGGGCACGATGTTCGGCAGCACGTGCCGGATCGCGATCCGCCAGCGCGGATTGCCGACGGCGCGCGCCGCCTCGACATAGTCCTCGACCACCGTCGCCATCGTCGCGCCGCGCGACAGCCGGATGAAGATCGGCGTCGCCGAGATGCCGATCGCGATCATCGCATTGCGCAGGCTGGGGCCGAGGAACGCGGCCATCGCGATCGCCAGGATCAGGAACGGGCACGCGAGCATCGCGTCGGTGAGGCGGCTGATCAGCGCGTCGATCCAGCCGCCGCGGAATCCCGCGAGCAGGCCGATCGGCACGCCCAGCGCGACGGCGATCGACACCGAGATGACGCCGGCGCGCAGCGAGGCGCTGGCACCGTGGATGATGCGCGAGAGGATGTCCCGGCCGTTCTCGTCGGTGCCGAACCAGTGCGCGGCCGAGGGCGCCTTGCGGATCGTCGACCAGCTCGTCTTGATCGGATCGAAGGGCGCGATCAGCGGAGCGAGCAGCGCGATCGCGACGAACAGCGTGACGACGCACAGGCCGAACACCGCAGCCTTGCGCTTGAAAAGGCGGCGGACGGCCCGCCGGCCGGGGCTCTCGATCCGGGCCGTCATCGCACGAGGCTCGTTGCCCGGCCGGGGGCTCTGCGCGTAGAACCGCGGGACGCGATCCGACGATCGGGCAGGGAGACGGGAATGGCAGTCACGAAGGGCGCCGCGGCGACGAAGGGCGCGGCCTCACGCAAGCCGACGGCACGACGTGCAGCCGCCGCCAAGGGGGCGCCGAAGCCCGCACGGAAGGTGAAGCGCACGCGCGCCGTAGTCGCCATCATCGGCCGAGACGAGGCCGCGCGGCGCGCCGCCGCTGCCGGCATCGCCAGGGAGTCGGGTGCCGCGCTGTATCGCGTCGACCTCGCCCGCCTGATCAACAAGTACATCGGCGAGACCGAGAAGGCGATCGAGTCGGTGCTCTCGCGCATCGAATCGGAGGACATCGTGCTGTTCTTCGACGAGGCCGACGCGCTGTTCGGGGCACGGACCGACGTCCGCGACGCCCACGACCGGTACGCCAACCAGGAGATCTCGTATCTCTTCGGATTTCGCAATGCGACGCCGCTGGTCGAGAAATTCGCCGACGTCGTGATCCGCGCGCGGCCGCGCAAGCCGCCGAAACCGAAGCCCGCCGGCCGGAAGTCGGCCAAGGCGAAGGGCTGAATCGGCGGCGTCATCGCAGCCTCGGGTTCAGCAGGATGTAGGCGATGTCGGCGAGCAGGTTCAGCGACACGTAGACCGTCGCCGTCACCAGCACGACGCCCTGCACGACCAGGTAGTCGCGGTTGAACACCGCGTCGACGATCAGCTTGCCGAAGCCCGGGATGGTGAAGACCTGCTCGGTCAGCACCGCGCCGGAGAGCAGCTGGCCGAGCTCGAGCGCGCCCAGCGTCACGATCGGCACCGCGGCGTTTCGCAGCGCGTGCTTCACCACGACCACACGCTCGACCAGGCCCTTGGCGCGGGCGGTGCGCACGTAGTCCTGGCTCAGCACCTGCAGCATCGCGCTGCGGGTGTGGCGCATGAGCACGGCGGCGATCGCATTGCCGAGCACGAAGGCCGGCATGATCGTAGTCTTGACGCTCTGCCAGAAATCCTCGCGGAGGCTCGTGTAGCCCGAGGGCGGCAGCCAGCCGAGCTCCACGGAGAACAGCAGGATCATCATGATCCCGAGCCAGAAGTTCGGCGTCGACAGGCCCCACAGCGCGACCGCGTTCGCGCCGTAGTCCCAGGCGCTGTCCTTCTTCACCGCCGCGATCACCCCGGCCGGGATCCCGATCAGGCACGCGATGATGAAGGCCATGCTGCCGAGCTGCAGCGTCACCGGCAGCTTCTCGAGCACGAGCTCGGCGACCGGTCGCTGGATGCGCATCGATTCGCCGAAATCGCCGTGCAGCACGCCAGCGAGCCAGAACACGTACTGGACGGGCAGCGGCTGGTCGAGCCGGTAGCGCTTGCGGATCTCCTGCAGCGCCTGCTCGTCGCGCTCCTCGCCGGCCAGGATCAGCGCAGGATCGCCGGGCAGCAGCTGCTGCAGGCAGAAGATCAGGATCGACACGAAGAACAGGGTCGGGATGATCTGCGCGAGCCGGCGGGCGAGGAATGTCAGCATCGCGCGGCCCTGCCGTGGCGTCGATCGGGCGTCGCGCAGCAGCGCGAGACGGACGGCCGCGGCGTCGCGAGAGTCGGATTGCTTCGGCGGCGTCGATTCGCGCCCTCCACCCGGATCGAACGCGGCGCGCCCGAACCGCATCCCTCCGTCGGGGAGCCCGGTCGGAACGCGCGAGCGCGACGGGTGGTTCCGGATGCGATCTCCAGGCCTCGTGACCGGGCGCTGGCGCCGCGGCGACCGCGCGCGGTCATCCGCCGAACCTCAGCCCGTGCACGCGGATCAGCCCGTCGGGCACCAGGCGCAATCCCTGCAGCCGCGTCGTATGCGCGAACAGGTTCTTGCGGTGCCAGAGATAGATCCGGCCTCGCTCCTTGATGAGGTAGAGCTCGGCGACCTGGCGGTAGAGCTTGATGCGTTCGGCCGTGTCCGGCGTGGCGCGCGCGGCGTCGAGCAGCCGATCCACCTCGGCGTTGCAATAGCGGCCGTCGTTCTGGCCGCCCTTGCAGCTCGCGAAGGAATAGATGTTGCCATCGGGATCGCTGCGGCCGGACCAGCCGACCAGGAACGCCTCGAACTCGCCGCGCGCCGCCGCCTGAAGGGCCGAGGCGAACTCGGTCGCCTGCAGCCGGATGTCGAAGCCCGCCTCCTTGGCCATGGCCTGGATCACTTCGCCCGCCTGCCGGAGATCGGGATTGTTCGGGATCATCAGGTTGACGACCGGGGCCGGCACACCCGCCTCCGCGAGCAGCTTCCGCGCGCGCGCGACGTCGCGTGTCGGCGCGGGGAGATCCTTGAGGTGGAACGGACTGCCCGGCGGCACCCATTGCGACGAGACGGTGAACTCGCCGCCGTAGACGACCTGGTTCACCGCCTCGCGGTCGATCGCGAGCTCGAGCGCCTCGCGCACCCGCGCATCCTGGCCGAGCGGCGTCTTGGCGCGCTCCCCGTTGCCGACATTGAGCGTCAGCCCGGTGTACCCGAGCTCCTCGCCGCCCACGAGCCTGAGGCGGCGGTCGCGCTTGATCGCCGGCGCGTCGGTCGGATTGACGCGCTCGATCAGATCGAGCTGCCCCGCCTGCAGGTTGGCGAGCAGCACCGTCGTGTCCTGGATCGGCTGGAAGACGACGCGATCGACATGGATCGCGGCCTTGTCCCAATAGCGGTCGAATCGCTCGAGCACGATGCGGTCCTGCGCGATGCGCTCGCCGAAGCGGAACGGGCCGGCGCAGACCGGCTTGGTCCCGAACTGGGCCCCGGCCTCCTTGAGCGCCTTCGGGCTCATGATCATGCCGGCGCGGTCGGTCAGCTGCGCGATCAGCGGTGCGAAGGGGACCGATAGCGACAGCTTCACGGTCAGCGGGTCGACGACCTCGACCGCCTGCACGACGTTGATCTCGGAGCGCCGGAACGATCCCTGCAAGGTGAGGTGCCGGTCGAGCGAGAGCTTCACCGCCTCGGCGTCGAGCTTCTCGCCGTCATGGAACAGCACGTCGTCGCGCAGCTTGATGGTGAGCGTCCTGTTGTCGGCGCTCCAGGCGTGGCCGGTCGCGAGCTGCGGAACGATCTGCAACTTCTCGTCGATGTCGAAGAGCTTGTCGCAGAGCGACGCGAAGACGATCCGGCCGACATAAGTCCGCGCCAGCGTGGGATCGAGCACGTCGGGATCCTCGCGTAGGCCGATGCGCAGCGTCGTTTGCGCTGCCGCGGTCGAGGCGAGGAACAGGCCGAGGATTGCGAGGATGGCGAGGCCCCCTCCCCGGCCCGACCCCGGCCGCTTTGCGCCGGCGGCGGGCGTTCCGTCTTTCCCGCCGGAACATGGGCGCCGCGGGCGCCGGAGCCCCCTCGCCCCTCGAGGGGGAGAACCGGGGCCGTGGCTTCGACGCTCGCGCACCATGGTCCGCTCCTCAGTTCGCCAGCTTCACGTCCTGGAGCCGCAGGATTCCGTCCGGGACGGCCGTGTAGCCGCTGAGCTTGTTGGTATGCGCGACGATGTTCTTGCGATGCCAAAGGTAGATGATCGAGCGCTCGGCCCGGATGATCCCCATCGCCTGCTCGTAGAGCTTGCGGCGATCGTCGACCTTGTTCACCAGGCGCGCGTCGTCGATCAGCTTGTCCACCTGTGCATTGGACAGCTTCGAGTAGTTCAGCGGCCCGCCGGTCTTCCAGAACGAGTAGATGTTGCCGTCCGGATCGACGCGGCCGGACCATCCCAGCAGGTACATGTCGTAGTCGCCCTTCTCGGCCGCATTGAGCGAGGTCGCGAACTCGGTCGCGCGCAGCGTCAGGTCGATGCCCGCCTCCTTGACCATCGACTGCACGATCTCGCCGATCTGGCGCGCGTCGGGGCTGTTCGGGACCATGAGCTCGATCTTCGGCGCCGGATGCCCCGCCTCCCGCAGCAGCGCCTTGGCGCGCTCGACGTCGCGCGCAGCCGGCTTCACCGCCGCCATGTGGTAGGGATTGGCGGGCGGGATCGGCTGCGCCGTCGGCACGTAGTCGCCGTTGTAGACGACCTGGTTGATGACGGTGCGGTCGATGGCGAGCTCGAGGGCCTCGCGCACGCGCTTGTCGCCGATCGGCCCCTTGGCGCGGTCGCCGTTGGCGACGTTGAGCGTGAGGCCCTGGTAACCCAGCTCGTCCGAAAGCGAGAGCACGAGCCGGTTGTTGCGCTTGATCTGAGGCACGTCGGTCGGCGGCACGCGCTCGATCAGCTCGAGGCCGCCCGCCTGGAGGTTGGCGAGCCGCACCGTCGAGTCGGGGATCGGCTGGAACACGACGCGCTCGACGTGGATGCGGCCCTTGTCCCAGTAATTGGCGAAGCGCTCGAGGACGATGCGGTCCTGCGCCACGCGCTCGACGAAGCGGAACGGGCCGGCGCAGACCGGCTTGTTGGCGAACTGCGCGCCCGCCGCCTCGGCCGCCTTCGGGCTGACGATCATGCCGGCCCGATCGGTCAGCGCCGCGATCAGCGGCGAGAACGGGCTGGCGAGGGTGAGCTTCACGGTCAGCGGATCGACGACGTCGACCGACTGCACGACCGAGATCTCCGCACGCCGGAACGAGCCCTGCATCTTCAGGTGCCGGTCCAGCGAGTACTTGACCGCCGCCGCATCCATCTTCTCGCCGTCATGGAAGACGACGCCGTCGCGCAGCTTGATCGTCAGCTCCTTGCCGTCGGCGCTCCAGTCGAAGGCCGTGGCGAGCTGCGGCACGACCTCGAGCTTGGCATTGATGTCGAAGAGCTTGTCGCAGAGGGATGCGAAGACGATGCGGCCGACGAAGGTCCGCGCCGTCGTCGGGTCGAGCGCGTCGGGGTCCTCGGCGAGCCCGATGCGCAGGGTCTGCGCCTGAGCCGTCGAAAGGCCGATCGCGGCGGTGAGTGCGAGGGTCGTGAGTGCGAGTTTCATGGCGATGATCTCCCCGTGTTCCGGCCGTCGTTCCTCAGCCGGGCGATTGTGGACGCGGCGCCCTGGCGGGCAAGACTGGTCTCGGCGGCATCGGTGAAATGCCGCTGCAGGCGCTCGAGCCGCGCGCGGCCCGCACGCGCCGGCGGGGCCGCGGCCGCCGGCGCGGCGATCTCGCGCCAGCGGTGGCATGCCGTCGAATGCCCGTCGCCCTCGAGCGCGGGCTCCGCGGTGCGGCAGCGCGCCTCGACATGCGGGCATCGCGTGTGGAACCGGCAACCGGCGGGCGGATCGAGCGGGCTCGGGACGTCGCCCTCGAGCAGCAGCGCACGGCGCGGCGCATCGGGGTCCGGCCGCGGGATCGCGGCGACCAGCGCTTGCGTGTAGGGATGCCGAGGCGCCGAGAAGAGCTCGTCCGCGTCGGCCATCTCGACGATCCGGCCGAGATACATGACGGCGACCCGCGTCGCGACATGCTTCACGACCGCGAGGTCGTGCGCGATCAGCACCAGCGCCAGGCCGAACTGCGCCTGCAGGTCCTTGAGCAGGTTGATCACCTGCGCCTGCACCGACACGTCGAGCGCCGAGACCGGCTCGTCGCCGACGATCAGCTTCGGCTCGGCGGCGAGCGCGCGCGCGATGCCGATGCGCTGGCGCTGCCCGCCGGAGAACTCGTGCGGATAGCGCTGCGCATGCTCGGGGCGCAGGCCGACCACGGCGAGCAGCTCGGCCACCCGCGCGGCGCGCGCGGATGCGGGAACGATGTCGTGGAGCTGCAGCGGCTCGGCCAGGATCTGGCCCACGGTCATGCGCGGATTGAGCGAGGCGTAGGGATCCTGGAAGACGATCTGCAGATGGCGCCGGCGCGCGCGCATCGCGGTCTCGGACAGCGTCGTGAGCTCCTCGCCGTGGAACGTCACCGAGCCGGAGGTCGGCTCGATCAGGCGCAGCAGCAGCCGGCCGAGCGTGGACTTCCCGCAGCCGGACTCGCCGACCAGCGCCAGAGTCTCGCCCGGCGCGATCGCAAGCGACACGCCGTCGACCGCCTTCACCGCGCCGACCTGGCGCCCGAGCACGCCGCGACGCACCGGGAAGTGCTTCACGAGTTCGCGCGCAACGAGGAGCGGCGCGGTCATGGCGCGAATCGGGGGAATGCGCGCGCGACACGACCCCTCGCCCGCGACGCGCGGAGACTGGGAAGGCGAAATCTAGGCGCGCGCATCCTCACGCCTCCAACGGCGCGCGCCAGCACGCCACGGCATGGCCGGGCTCGACGTCGAGCAGCGCCGGTTCGTCGGCGCCGCAGCGGGCCTCGGCGAACGGGCAGCGCGGCGCGAAGCGGCATCCCGGCAGCGCCGCGCTCAGGTCCGGCACCGTGCCCTCGATCGTGGCGAGGCGCTCGCGCCGGCGATCGAGCTCGGGAATCGCGCCCAGGAGGCCGATCGTATAGGGGTGCTGAGGCTGGTCGAACAGACGCCGCACCGGCGCGCGCTCGACGATCTTGCCCGCGTACATGACCGCCACGTCGTCGGCGACCTCGGCGATCACGCCGAGGTCATGCGTGATCAGGATGATCGCCGTGCCGGTCTCCTCGCGCAGCCGGCGCAGCAGGTCGAGGATCTGCGCCTGGATCGTCACGTCGAGCGCGGTTGTCGGCTCGTCGGCGATCAGCAGCTTCGGGCCGCAGGCCAGGGCCATCGCGATCATCGCGCGCTGGCGCATGCCGCCGGAGAGCTTGTGCGGATACTCGTCGAAGCGCTGCTCGGGTGCCGGGATGCGCACGAGCCGCAGCATCTCGATCGCCTTGGCGCGCGCCTCGGCGTGGCCGAGCTTGCGGTGCCGGCGGATGCCCTCGACGATCTGGTCGCCGACCGTGTAGGCCGGATTGAGCGACGTCATCGGCTCCTGGAAGATCATCGCCATGCGGCTGCCGCGCAGTTCGCGCAGCTCGGCCGGCGACAGCCGCAGCAGGTCGACGCCGTCGAGCAGGATCTCGCCGCCGGCGATGCGGCCGGGCGGCCGCGGGATCAGCCCCATCACCGAAAGCGAGGTGACCGACTTGCCGCAGCCCGACTCGCCCACGATCCCCAGCGTGCGCCCCGCCTCGAGCGAGAACGACACCCCGTCGACGGCGCGATAGGTGCCGCCGTCGCCGTCGAACCAGGTCTTGAGGTCGCGGACTTCGAGAAGCGCCGTCATCGCTTGGCTTGGGCGGCTTCGATCGCCGCGTTGATGGTGTCGCGATCGGTCGTGCCGACGTAGTCGGCGCGCGTCGCCATGAACTGCCGGAACACCTGCCAGCGCTCGAAGCTCGCATCGTGGAGGCGCCGCAGCTCCTTGAGCGGATCGACGTGGTCGTCGACGCGGATGTCCAGCGCGGGCCAGGGCTCTGTGGTGTGGACGCGGATCGCGGCGGACTGCTTGCCGCGCTTGTCGCCGCCGGCGGCCTCGCCCGCCTCGAGAGCGACCAGGAACCTCTCGGCGAGCGACTTGCCGCGCGACTTCTCGAAGGCCTCGGCCGTGCGCTTCACGACCGCCTCGCCCGCCAGCATGTTGCCCGCGACCGAGAAGCCCTCGCCGACGACGTGCCCGGCCCAGTCGACGCAGTTCGCGCCGGTATGGGCGGCGATCCTCCCCTGGCGATCCTGGAGATGGACCTGGCGGTGGTCGCGCCCGGCGTCGAGCTCAAGCAGCCGCGCGAGCGTCTCCTGCGCGGAGAGGCCGGCGCGCAGGAGCTTCATGCCGTCGATGCCGTAGAACGGATTGACCAGCGCCTGGGTCGCGATCGCCCCGACCCCCGGCTCGACATGCGGGACGATCGCTCCGACGGCGAAGAACCGGGTGGCCACGCCGATCCCGATCTCGCCCGTCCTGGGGTCATGCGCAACGATCGACCAGGTCATCCCACCGTCTCCCCATCGTCGACGACCCGGTCGCGCGGTCCGGACGATCCGGCCGGGCGACGTCGCACGCGCCGGCGGCGCGATGGACATTCGGGAACACCGGCCCCAATGCTGGCGATGGGCGGGGCGGATAGCAACGACGACGCGGCGCGCGCGGACCCGCCCGCGCTCAGGCCCCCAGGGACGACCGGTTACCGCGCGTCCGGCGGTCCAGCTGGTCGAGCAGCTCCGTGACCGCCCGGCCGAGTCGATCGCATTCGGCGACGACGACCGCCGTGAAGCGCTCGCGCTGCTCGCGGCTCATCCCGGGATTGTCGTGCAGGACCTCGGCCGACGAGCGGATAGCCGTCAGCGGCGTGCGCACCCGGTCGCTCATCGTCGCGACCAGGTCCGGCTCGCGGCCGACCGGCGCGGCGCGGAATGGGCGCAGCAGCAGCGCGCCCAGCCGGCGAGTCAGGTCGAGGATGGCCGCGCGGCGCATCGCCAAGGCTTCGCGGCGATAGCGCTCGATCAGCTCATGGGGAACGGGACGGATGACGATCGTCGATGCCGGCCGATCGGCGCCTTCGGCGGCGGCCTCTGGCGTCGGGGCGTTCAAACTGTCGGAACTCATGAAGGACCTCCGGTTGTTGCGCGTCTCCTCCGCCGCGACCGGGTCTTCACGCCCTGATGCTGCAATGCACTCGGACTACAGTATCGGTGGAATAGCCTCTTTCAAGAGATAATTGTGCGTCGCACAATCTGCGGGCGGAATGCCCGATCCGGCTGCGCCCAGACCATGCGGCTGCCCATGCCGCAGGCCTGACCGGTGCGCTGCCGGTGCTAACGTCGCGCGCCGTCGATTCGCGACCCGACCCGCCGCCTCTCCGCAGGACCGCCTCATGACGCCCTTCCCGCTGCGCGCCGACGCGCACTCCGTCCTTCGCGACGCGACGATCCCCGAACTGCCCAAGCCCTATCACGGCAAGGTGCGCGACAATTACGACCTGCCCGACGGCCGGCGGATCCTCATCGCCACGGATCGCATCAGCGCGTTCGACCGCATCCTCGCGGCGATCCCATGGAAGGGCGCGGTGCTGACGCAGACCGCGCGATTCTGGTTCGAGGCGACGCGGGACATCTGCCCGAACCACGTTCTCGAATATCCCGACCCCAATGTCGTCGTCGCGCGCCGGCTGGACATCCTGCCCGTCGAGATCGTGGTGCGCGGCTATCTCGCGGGGACGACGAGCACCTCGATCCTGACCCAGTACAAGGCCGGCCGGCGCGAGATGTACGGCTTCCGATTTCCCGACGGCATGCGCGACAACGAGAGGCTGCCGCAGCCGATCATCACACCGACGACCAAGGCCTTCGACGGCGGCCACGACGAGCCGCTGACCGAGCGCGACATCCTGGAGCACGGGCTGCTCGCGCCCGAGCGCTGGCGCGCGGTGAGCGGCTACGCGCTCGCCCTGTTCGCCCGCGGCCAGGCGATGGCGGAGGCCCGCGGCCTGATCCTGGCCGACACCAAGTACGAGTTCGGCGTCGATCCCGACGGTCGCGTCATCCTCGCCGACGAGATCCACACACCGGACTCGAGCCGCTACTGGTTCGCCGCCAGCTACGCCGACCGCGTCGCGCGCGGCCAGCGCCCCGAGAGCTTCGACAAGGACTTCATCCGCAGCTGGGTCGGCGCGCGCTGCGATCCCTACAAGGATCCGATCCCCGAGATCCCCGAGGACGTGATCCTCGCCACGGCCCGCGTCTACATCGACGCCTTCGAGCGCATTACCGGCGAGCGTTTCGTTCCGCCCGCCGGCGACGAGCCGCCGTTGCAGCGCATCCGCCGGAACCTGGCTCGCTTCATCGCGGCGTGAGCGACGATCGGCGCCGGCGGTCGGACGCGACGCGATCGGGTCGTCAGAGCGGCCTGACGATCATCAGCGCGAAAACGGCGAGCAGAGCGCCGAAGGCCGGCCAGCCGAGCGCGAACCACCATCGCATCAGGACGGCATAGCGCGGCGGCAGCGGCGCTCCGGTGGCCGCGGCGGCGACCGCCAAGTCGCGGACGCGAAGCTGGATCCACACGACCGGAAGCCAGCAGACGAGCGCGAGCCCGTACAGCCCGTAGGCCGCGAGAAGCCATGCCGAGCCCGGATCGTGGCCGCCCAGGACGATCAGCGCCGCGCCTGTAATCGGCTGCAGCACGCCGGACGTCAGGGTGAACAGCCAGTCGGCCCGCACGACCCAGGTCGCGACATGCGCGATCACCGCGACCTGGCGCGAGAGATGCGCCGTCCACAGGAAGAACGCGATCCCGACACCCGTGCCGAACAACACGCACGCGCCGATGACATGGAGCCATTTCACGAACCACAGCACGCTCATCACCGCTCGTCCTCGATCAGGCGCCAGATCGCGATGAGCAGCAGCAGGGCGGGGGCGAGCGCGACCAGGATCCACGCGCCGGCGATCGAGGCGCCGGCCGCCCGCATCGCCAGGACCGCAGCCGTCCCGATCGCACCGATCGCGAGGGCGCCGCGCAGCAGCGGCCGCACCGCCATCAGCCGGGCATGCCATCGTTCCGGCGCATGGGCCGGGCGGCGCTGCAGCCACGTCTCCATCGCCGCCGGCGCGAACCCCGCCGCCTGCGCGAACGCCGTGCCGTCGCCGGCATTCCCGACCTCGATCTGACGGATCGCGTTTCGTCCCATCGGGCCGCCGCCGAGCATGTCCGCGACGGCGCCGATCGCGCGGATGAGCGGCATCGGAACGTGCAGCGGGCGTGCCGGCGGCAGGCCGAGCCAGCGCCGCCACGCGCAGACGATCTCGGCCAGCGTCATCGTGCGAGGGCCGCAAGGCTCGAGCGTCTGCCGTGGCGCGATCCGGCCGTCGAGACAGCGCGACACCGCCTCGGCCAGATCCTCGACATGGATCGGCGAGAAGGCCTGGTCGCCGCGGCCCGGCAGCGGCGTGAATGCCGGACAGGCCGCAAGCGCCCTCAGCACCGACGTCCCGCCGTAGCTCGACTCGGCGTAGACGAGCGAGGGACGCAACACGATCCACTCGAGCGCCGAGGCGCGGACCAGCGCATCACCCTCCGCCTTGCTTGCGGCGTAGTCGGTGCCGGCCTCCGGCTTCGCGCTGATCGCGGAGATCTGGACGAAACGGCGTACGCCCGCGCCGGCGCAGGCCTCGAGAAGTTCGCGGACGGCCTCGACATGCACCGCTCGGACGGCGCCGCCGCCGATGACGCCGGCGGCGTTCACCACCGCGTCGCAGCCCGCAAGCCGCGCGCGCCAGGCATCGGCGCCGTCGGCATGGTCGAGCCGCACGGCCTCCGTCTCCGCGCGCGGGAACATGCGGCGGAAGGGTTCGACCCGCCGGACGCAACCGACGACCGCGTGACCGTCCTCCAGCAGTCGCGCGCAGACGTGCCGGCCGATGAAGCCGCCGGCGCCGAGGACGAGGACCTTCATCGCTTCGCGACCCGGCACGGGCTGTTCGGGACGCCCGCTCACCGCAGGATGAATCCCTTCGCGTAGGGGTCGCGGTCGTCGATGAAGATCGTGTTGAGGCCGGTGACGCGGGCCCAGCCCTCGATGGTCGGGACGATCGCCTTGTAGCCGCCGACGGTCGTCTCGGCCTTCACGCCGCCCGTGAACATCGAGCCGATGATGCTCTCGTGCACATAGGTGTCGCCGATCGCGAGCAGCCCCCGGGTCCAGCGCTGCGCGAGGCGCGCCGAAGTGCCGGTGCCGCAGGGGCTGCGGTCGATCGCCTTGTCGCCGTAGAAGACGGCGTTGCGGCCCTGCGCCTCGGGCCTGGTCGGCACGCCGGTCCACTGCACATGCGTGCAGCCCTTGATCTCGGGGTTCTCCGGATGAACGAAGGTCGCGGCCTCGTTCACGAGGCGGCGCACGCGCGGGCTCATGCGCTGCAGGTCTGGCGCGGTGTAGTCGGCGAGATCGCGATAGCGGCCCTGCGGCTCGACGATCGCATAGAAGTTCCCGCCATAGGCGACATCGACCTTCAACGGCCCGAGCTCGGGATCCTCGATCGGCAGATCCGTCGTGTGCAGGAACGCCGGCACGTTGGTGAGCCTCACGCTCTCGACGTAGTCGCCCTTCTGCACATACTCGGCGACCACGAGCCCGGCCGGCGTGTCGAGGCGCAAGGTTCCCGGCGTCCTCGGCGTCACAAGGCCGCGCTCGATCGCGACCGTGACCGTGCCGATCGTGCCGTGGCCGCACATCGGCAGGCAGCCAGAAACCTCGATGTACAGCACGCCGACGTCGCAATCGGGTCGCGTCGGCGGATACAGGATCGAGCCGGACATCACCTCGTGGCCACGCGGCTCGAACATCAGGCCGGTGCGGATCCAGTCGTGGTTGGCGAGGAAGTCGAGTCGGCGCGCCATCATCGAGTCGCCGGCGAGCCAGGGCCCCCCACCGGCGACGACACGCACCGGATTGCCGCAGGTATGGGCGTCGATGCAGAAGAAGGTGTGGTTGGCCATGCGTCCCGTGCCGTGATGCCGAGCGCCGGCAGTCTGCCATGCCCCCGGGCCCGGCACAGCGGGACCGCGCGTCGGCCGCGTCGGCGCCGGCTCGACCTGCCGCCCCGCCGCGGCGCGCGGGCGTCGGGCGTCGCGCGCTGCAGCCACCGGATCAGCGACGACGACGCGACACGGCACGGCGGCGCTGTGCCGTGCCGGGCGAAATGGCAGACTGACGGAGTCTCCGCCACTCCCGAGGACTACCCGACATGACCGACTACTCCGCGCTTCCGGATTTCTCCGTGAAGGGCCTGCATGCCTTGATCACCGGCGGCACCGGCGGCATCGGCGGCGCGTTCGCCAAGGCCTTCGTCGCCAACGGCGCGACCGTGAGCGTGACCGACGTCAAGCCGCCGGCGACGCCGCTGCCCGCGGGCGTCGACTTCATCGAGCTCGACGTGCGCGACGACGCGGCCTGTGCCGCCCTTCCTCGGCGCGTGCCGAAGCTCGACGTGCTGATCCATTGCGCCGGCCGGCTCGACCGCGACCGCGAGTGGCAGATCGACGGCTTCAAGGACATCGTCGACATTCATCTTTTCGGCGCGATGCGCCTCGCCACCGCTTTCCGGCCGCAGCTCAAGGCCAGCAAGGGCTGCGTGATCCATATCGGATCCGTCTATTCCTATTTCGGCGCGCCGCACCTGCCCGCCTACACGGCCGCGAAGACCGCGATCGTCGGGCTCACGCGCAGCCTCGCGCACGGCTTCGCCGAGGACGGCATCCGCGTGAACGCGATCGCGCCGGGCTGGATCAACACCGAGATCAGCAAGCGCGGCCGCGAGAACCCGGAGTTCAACGCCAAGGTCATGGCGCGCCTGCCGATCAAGCGCTGGGCGGACCCCATGGAACTCGCCGGCACCGCGCTGTTCCTCAGCTCGCCCGCCGGCCGCCTGATCAACGGCGTGACGATCCCCGTCGACGGCGGCTACGGCGCGACGTGAGCCGCAGGCTGCCCCGGCTATTCGCGCGATGACGCGGACGGGTCCGGATCCGGTCGCGGGAAGCGCCGCGCCGGGGCAAAGCCGAGGACGCGGCGCGCGCGTGATCCATCGAAGGCGCCGGCATGCGGATCGGCCTCGTAGCGTGCACGGTCACGGACCTCGATCGGCGCGCCGGGCCACAGTCGCGCGGCGCGAGCGAGCGTCGGCTCGGCCGCGTAGCTGTCGTCCGCGGTGACGAAGAATGCGCCGAAGCCCACGCCATCGGTCTCGACCGCGCAGCCGAACGCGGCGGCGGCATCGGCATCCGACACCCAGTAGCAGAGCGAGCGCCGCGCCGGGTCGCGCCCCGACGCCGCGACCCGCGCCGCGGTCTCGGGCCGCACGACCAGCATTGGGCGCAGCGCGATCACCTCGGTGATGCCCGCCTCGGCGACCGCGCGCGCGGTGTCCTCGATCAGGAGCTTGCTCACGCCGTAGGGATGGCGCGGCCGCAGCTCGTGCGTCTCGTCGACCGGCAGGAAGCGCGGCGCCCAGTCGGGTCGCGCCTCGTTGAGCCCGGTGGCCGTGACGCTCGAGGCGAGCACGACCTTCGGCACGCGCAGCTCCTGCGCCGCCTGCAGCACGTTCCACGTTCCCGGGACGTTGACGCGGATGAAATCCTCGGGCGCACAGGGCGCATCCATGTCGAGCCCGGCGAGGTGCACGACGGCCTCCGCGCCGGCGAAGACGCGGCGCAGCGCCGCGATGTCGAGGATGTCGGCCACGACTCCGTCGCCGTCCGTGCCGGGCGCGATGTCGAGCACCGTCACCGCATGGCCGCGCGCCCGCAGCTCCGGCACGACCCGGCGACCGAGCCGGCCGCGCCCGCCGGTGACGACGACGCGGCGCGCGCGTGCCGCCGCCGGATTCGTCACGGCGCGCCCCGTGCCGTCGCCGCGCCCGGGCGCAGACGCGTCATTGCGTCGTCAGGTAGTCGTAGGCCGAGAGCACATGCGTGCGCACGATGTCGAGATACTCCTCGACGTCGACGTTCTCGTCGCCCTGGCCCATGCCGCGCGGGAACGGCCCGTGCACGAAGGCCGGGATCCCGGCGAGCCGCCACAGCCGCGCATCGGTGCCGCCCAGGCTGAGGATCGGCGCGGGCTCGGGGCGGCCGAGGCTCTGCACGTTGCGCTGGATGATCTTCATCATCGGATGGTCGGGATCGCAGAGGCTGGGCTTGCTGTCGTTGATCGGCTCGACCCGCGCCTCGGGATGGCGGCCGACGATCTCGTTCACCACCGCCATCACGCGCTCCTTTGTCATGCCCGGCGGCAGACGGATGTCGACCTCGAAGGCGCAGGCGCCCGGGATCATGTTGACCTTCTGCCCGCCCTGGATGACGCCGATGTTCAGCGTGACCTTCAGCAGGATGTCGTAGGCGCCCGCCCCCTGCGCGCGATCGATCGCCTCCTTAGAGCGCGCCAGCACGGCCCGCACGTTCTCCGGCACGTCGGGCACGAGCCCGGTGACGGCCTCGAGCTCCTGGATGATCTTGGCCGCGATCTTCGTGGCGCTCGGCGTGAGGTGCGTATAGGCGCCGTGCGCGCCCTTGGTCTGGACGACGACCTTGAACCACAGCGGCGCCTTCTCGCCGAAACGCACCGTCAGCGGGCTCGACGGCTCGCCGTTGAGGCAACAGTCGCCATGCACCTCCGGATGATGTTCCATCAGGTAGCGCGCGCCCCAGGGGCCGAAGGTCTCCTCGTCGGAGACCGCGGTGAGCGTCAGCCGCCCCTTCAGCTGGTCGCGGATGCGATGCAGGTAGTGGAAGGTCCAGATCGAGGCCGAGGTGCCCGCCTTCATGTCGGCGACGCCGCGGCCGTAGAGCCTGCCGTCCACGATCCGGCCGCTCCACGCGCCGCCGTGCGACCAGCGCTCGGTCGACTCGTCGGCAGGGAAGACGTCGATATGGCCGTTGAGCACCAGATGCTTGCCCGGCGCCGCGCCCTCGAAGGTGCCCACGATGTTCGGCATCGTCTCCTGCGGCGCGATGATCCGGTAAGGCAGCTGGTGCGAGCCGAGGAACTTGGTGATGTGCGCGACGGCAAGGCGCGTGTCCCCGGGCGGGTTCGGCGACTTCGCGCGGACGAAATCCTGCAGGAACTCCACGATCCGGTCGCGATCGTGCTCGATCCAGCGCAGCAGCTGCTTCTTCATGTCGGACATGTCTCTCCCCTTCGCGATCCCCGGATCGCGCGCTCCGATTTCCGGGATTCAGGCTATCGGGCGGGTGCCCGCCGGGGCAATGGCGGAGGGACCTGTGCGACCGCGTCGCCCGGAATGCGGATCGTCCGCGCAGCCCGCGGTTCCCCGATCGCCCGGCACCGCCTAGGCTCGGCGCGCAATCACGAGGATCGGATGCAATACACGACATTGGGGCGCACCGGGCTGCGAGTCTCCGTCGCCGGGCTCGGCTGCGGCGGCAACAGCCGGCTGGGCCAGGGAACCGGACGGAGCACGGCGGAATCGGTCGCGCTCGTCCGCGCCGCGATCGATCTCGGCGTCAACTTCGTCGACACCGCCGAGGCCTATGGCACCGAAGACATCGTCGGCGAGGCGATCGGCGCGGTGCCGCGCGACCGCGTCGTCGTCTCCACCAAATGCCGCGTGCGCCGCGATGGCGTCCTGCAATCCGCGGACGACGCCGTGCGAAGCCTCGAGGACTCGCTGCGGCGGCTGCGCACCGATCATGTCGACGTCTTCCATCTGCACGCCGTGCCACCCGCCGACTATGCCCATGCCCGCGACGTGCTCGCCCCGGCGCTGCTCGAGCAGAAGGCCAAGGGCAAGCTCCGCCATCTCGGCATCACCGAGACGGGCCCGCGCGATCCCAAGCAGGAGATGCTGACCACGGCGGTGACCGAGCCGCCCTGGGAGGTCGTGATGCTCGCCTTCCACATGATGAACCAGAATGCGCGCCGCACGATCCTGCCGGCCACCCGCCGTCGCGGGGTCGGCACGCTGCTGATGTTCGTGGTTCGCAACATCTTCAGTCGGCCGGAGGCGCTGGCCCGCAGCATGACGGAACTCGCCGAGAAGGGGCTCGTCGCCGCGGCGCTGGCGGCGCAGGCGGATCCGCTCGGCTTCCTCGTGCATGCCGGAGGGGCGGCGAGCCTGACCGACGCCGCCTATCGCTATGCGCGCCACGAGCCCGGCGCCGACGTCGTCCTGTTCGGCACCGGCGACGTCGCGCATCTTCGCGCGAACGTGGCTTCGATCCTCGGTCCGCCCTTGCCCGCGTCCGACACCGCGCGCCTCGCCGAGCTGTTCGGCCATCTCCAGGGCGTCGGTCTCGACCTGCCGATCCGCGGCCGCCGAAGGCCTAGCGGCACGAACGCGCGGCGCGATTCCGCGGGTTAACGGCCCGTCGCCCCCGGCTCGTTCACGCTCGAGACGTCGATGTCGAGGTCGAGCAGCAGGTACGAGAAAGACTTGCCGTGGGCGTCGAGGTTCAGCGACGCATTGACGCCGCCCTCGAGCGCATTCTCGATGACGAAGTTGAATCCGTGCAACGTCTCGAGCTCGTAGCGCCGGATCTCGCCCTTGAACAGCGCCCCGAAGGCCGACTTGAGCCGCTGGGGCGTCAGGCCGGCCTTGATCGCGGGATAGTGGCGCGGGTGATAGGCCCAGACCGAGATGTTCGAGGTGTTACCCTTGTCGCCGGCGCGGGCCGAGGCGATTTCGTGCAGCTTCACCAGACGCGTCATCGCCCGCCCCTCACGCCGTCAGCATCGTGATGCGCGGCGTCACCAATGCCCGATCGATCAGGACGGACTGCGTCGTCACCGAGGGTGTGATGTGCCCGCGGACGCCGCCGCCGCCCGCCGGGCCGGCCACCCACAGCGCCTCGACCTCCCAGAGCAGCGTCTCGGCGATCCGGCGATCGTCCGTGCGCATTGCGGCGCGGACGCGCACGTCGCTCGACTCGCCCGTCGCCGGCAGCGCGGTTCCGTGCAGCGCGCGCAGCCCGATCAGGTCGAACCTGATCTCCTCGGTGCAACGGTGCAGGTTGGTCATGCGCTCGCGGACGATGGCCGTGGCGAGCCGGGCGCGCGCAGCGGCGCCGGGCCCCGCGTAGCTGATCTCCGCCTCGGCAAGGAGGCCGCCGTCGAAGCCGACGGTAACCTTGAGCTGGTCGGGCCGCTGCAGGCCGCGCGCGCCGCCGACGCGAACGCGGTCCGGCGCGATCTCGTCGATCGTCGCGCGGCTGAAATCGGCGACGACGTCGGGCGTCTTGTACGCCGCGGGGTCGTGGACCTCGTAGATCAGCTGCTCCTTGCAGGTCAGAGCCGTGACACAGCCGCCGGTGCGATCGAGCTTGGTGATCACCGCATCGCCCGCGGCGGTCACTTCGGCCAGCGGATAGCCGACATAGGCGACGTCCGGGACGTCCTTCACGCCGGGATCGGCGAAATAACCGCCGGTGATCTGCGCGCTGCATTCCAGCAGATGGCCGACGAGCGTGCCGGCAGCAAGCATCGGCCAGTCGTCGAAGCGCCAGCCGAAGGCGTGCGCCAGCGGCCCGACGACGAGCGACGGGTCGGCGGTGCGGCCGGTGATGACGACGTCCGCGCCCTCGGCCAGCGCCTCGGCGATCACGTCGCCGCCGAGATAGGCGTTGGCGGCGATCATCCGCCGCGACACCGCGGAGAGCGGCTTGCCCGTCTCCATCGCGATCAACCCGGGATCGAGCGCGGCGGTGACGTCGTCGCCCTCGACGACGGCGATGCGGAGCCCCTGGAAGCCGCCATCGCGGGCGAGCGCGGCCATCGCCTCGCCCGCGCCGGCAGGATTGGCCGCCCCCATGTTGGTGATGATCCGCGTTCCGGCGGCGCGGCATCCCGGCAGCACCGCCTCCATCCGGCGACGGAACATCGGATTGAAGCCGGCACGCGGGTCGCGGCTGCGCGCGCCATGGCTTGCCGCGAGCGTGCGCTCGGCGAGTCCCTCGAAGAACAGGAAATCGAGTCCGCCGCGCTCGGCGAGCTCGACCGAAGGATCGATGCGATCGCCGGCGAAGCCCATGCCGCAGCCGATCCGGATGGTTCGTGTCGATGTCGCCGGCATGACCTGTCTCCCCCGCGAACATGCTGCCGCGCGCAGGGGCTCCGAGACAATGGCGAACGCCGAGGCCGCACGCCGGCGCGATCGGTTCGGGCCGAGGCGGGCAGCGATGCGGTGCGTCCTATCCGCCGACCGGACGGAAGAACGTCACGACCGGCCGCCACTCCCAGCCGGCGGCCGTCACCAGCGCGATGATCGGGCCCTTCAGCTCCTGGAGGTTGAACGTGTAGGCATAGCTCAGGTCCAGGGTCGGCATGCCGTTGCGGATCTGCACGCCGAATACGCGCTCGTGCGCAAACTCGAAGAACTTGATGCCGCGCGAAGCGGTCCAGCGCAGCGAGGCCGCAACGGGCCGGCCGCCCGCAGACCAGTCGAGCGCCGCGCTGTGCTCCATCGCGCGCACGCGGCGCGGACCCTCGTCGAGGCGCAGCACCAGGCGATAGCTGCGGCGCAGGCCGTGGACGCGCATGTGATCGAGCCAGGTCGCGTCGCCGTAGCGCCAGTCGATGACCAGCTCGTTGGGCCGCCGCCCCTGGCTCACGGTCCAGGGCGCGCGCAGCGCGTTGAGCGCGATAAGCCGCGCGGTCAGCTCGGCCGCGCCGACGGGCGACGCGCCGGCAGTCGCCGGCACCGCACCGGCCCAGGACGCGACGCGACCGAAGATGAAGAACTGCGCGATCACCCACGCGCCGGTGAAGATCCCGATCGCGGTGATCTCGCCGGCGGTCGGCAGGCGGCCGGTGTAGCCGTGCGGCGGCGGCCATTGCAGCGGTCCGACGAAGAACTGGACCACGGCCAGGATGATCGCCGGGATGACGATGATCGCGGCCATGTAGCCGAAGAACCAGACGATGCGCATCGGCCGTGCCCTTGCGCTCAGGGCGCCTCGACCAGCGCCTTGCCGTCGCGCGCGACGACGCGGCCGCGCTTGAGCACGAGCTTGCGCGGCGGCCGCGCCGCCACCGCCTCGGCGGGCGTCTCGACGTCGACCAGGACCAGATCGCCCCAGGCGCCCGGCCTCAGGCCGTAGCCCTCGAGTTCCATCGCCTTGGCGCCGCCATGGGTCACGATGTCGAGCGCGAGCTCGACCTCGTCGTCGCGCCGCAGGTTGTTGCGCAGGCCCACGATCATCGCGCGCTCGAGCATGTCGGCGTTGCCGTAGGGTCCCCAGGTGTCGCGGATCCCGTCGGAGCCGCAGCAGACCGTGACGCCCGCCGCTTGGAGCTGCTTGACGTTGGGCACCGGCCGATAGGGCGCCCCGTGCGTCATGATCGCGATGCGCGTCTCGGCGAGCTGATCGACGAGCTGCGCGACATAGCCCGCCTCGGGCATGCCGAGGCAGAAGGCATGGCTGACGACGACCTTGCCCTGCATGCCCAGCGCGCGGGTGCGCTCGATGATCAGCTCCATCGAGAAGCCGCCGAGCTCGCCCGGCTCGTGCAGATGGATGTCGACGCCTTTGCCGGATTTCTGCGCCAGCGCGAAGACGGCATCGACATGCGCGCGCGGGTCCCGATCGATGGCGCAGGGGTCGAGGCCGCCGACGACGTCGGCGCCGGCGCGCATCGCGGCCTCCATCAGCTCCAGCGTGCCCTTGCGCACGAGCAGCCCGCTCTGCGGGAAAGCGACGATCTGCAGGTCGCAGATGTCGCGATAGCGCTCGCGCGTCGCCAGCACGCCCTCGATCGCGGACAGGCCGCCCTCGGTGTCGACGTCGACATGGCTGCGGATATGGGTCGAGCCCTTCGAGACGGAGAGCACCACCTGCCTCGAGGACTGCCGCTGCGGGTCGATGCCGAGCTTCTTCTTCTGCAGGCGCTCGTTGTCGATCTTGTCGATGAGTCGTGGGCCGACATCGTTGCGATACCAGGGCATCCCGAGCAGCGTCTTGTCGAGATGCGTATGGGCTTCGACGAGCCCGGGAAGGACGAGCGCATTGCCGCCGTCGATCGCCTCCACACCCGCCGCGCTCGCGCCGACGCCATGGATCGCGGCAATCCGTCCGCCGCGGATCTCGATCGCGGCCGCCTTGCCGTCCGGCAATCGCACGTTTGAAATCAGCACATCGCGCATGGTCTTCCTCGTTCGCCGGCACACGGGAACGTGAACCTACGATGCGGGCGTCGGGCTGGGAATGCCTGCACGCTGCCGGTGTTCATTCTCGGTTGGCACTCGGATCGACCGGCGCCGCAGCGAAAATCAGGAGGGGAAGATGAAGTTCAGGAGTGCAGCCACGTTCGCCATCGCCGTCGCGGCCATCGGGCTCGTCGCGGGGCCGTCGGGGGCCGTCCCGATCACCTATCGCGCGATCCTCGACGGGCCGTCGGAGTCGCCGCCGAACTCGTCGCTCGGCACGGGGACGGCGATCATCGTGCTTGACTCGGATACGAACTTCCTTTCCATCAGCGCGTCCTTCGCGGGCCTGTCCGCGCCGACCACCGTCGCGCACATCCATTGCTGCACGGCGATTCCGTTGACCGCCACCGTCGGCGTCGCGGTCACGCCGACGACCCTGCCGGGCTTCCCGGCCGGAGTCACGGCTGGCACCTACGACATCGCCTTCAGTCCGCTCGTGGTCGCCAACTTCACCGGCGGGTTCCTCTCCACCTTCGGTGGCGGCACGGTCGACGGCGCGGTCGATGCGCTGGAGGCGGCGTTCAACAGCGGCCGCGCCTACTTCAACGTCCACACGACGACCTCCCCTGGCGGCGAGATCCGCGGCTTCATCGCGCCGGTTCCGGTGCCTGCCACGGCACTGCTGTTCGGAGCCGCCTTGACCACGCTCGGCCTCACGCGCTACCGGCGACGGAGCGAAGCCGCCGCGTAAGGACTGATGGGCTGGAAGACCGATTACCGCTCCTTCTACTACGAAGGCGCCCCGGAGCCGGAGGACATCGTCCTCCGGCGTGCCGAGACTGCGTTGCTCGTCATCGACGTGCAGAACACCTATGTCGAGCCCAAGGACGATCCGCGCGAGGCGGCGCGCTGGGCGCCGTTCATGGCGCGCATGCGCGACGTCGTCATCCCGAACACGGCCCGGCTGATCGCCGCGTGTCGGGCGCGGCGGGTCGAGACGGTCTTCGCGCGCATCGCCTGCCTCACGCAGGACGGTCGCGACCGCTCGCTCAGCCAGAAGAAACCCGGCTTCAACAACCTGCTGCTGCCGAAGGACCGCGCGGACAGCCAGATCGTGCCGGAGCTGGCCCCGATCGGCGACGAGGTCGTCGTGCTCAAGACGACCGACAGCGCGCTCACCGGCACCAATCTGCGCCTGATCCTCGCCAATCTCGGCATCCGCAACGTGATCGTCGCGGGAATCTTCACCGACCAGTGCGTGTCGTCGACGGTGCGCAGCCTGGCGGACGAGAGCTTCAACGTGGTCGTCGTCGAGGATTGCTGCGCGGCGGCGACGACGGAACTCCATCGCCACGAACTCGAGATCATCAACATGATCTACTGCCACGTCGTCTCGCTCGACGAGGCGATCGGTTTCCTCAAGGCGTAGCGCCAGCCGCCGCCCCCCCCGCGAAGTGGGGGCAATCGCATGGGAGCTTTTCTGTCGCGCCCGGCCGAATCGACCGTCCCGCTCGAACGAGGGGGACAGGCCGCGAAGCGGCCAGGGGGAAGAGTCGCGCGAGGCGGCGGTGGTGCCGCGAATTCACCTGTTGGAACGCTCCGCCTGGCGCGGCCACGCGACGCCGGTTCTCCACTTCGAGGGGACGGCTCGACCTATCGTCGCGCCGCCACCCACTCGGCGAGACGTTTGGAGCGCGGCGGCTGCGGATTGCGTCGGATGCGGTCCGCGAGCCCGTAGCGCTCGGGCCTGAAGATCGCGGCATCCATCTCGCGCAGGTCCGCGGCGATCTTCGGACGGAACTCCATATGCGCGAGCACGTCGCGCTCGAGATCGACGCCCGGCCCGATCTCGATCAGCTCGACGCCGCCGGGCACGAGCCGGAACACGGCGCGCTCGGTCACGAACAGCGCCTTGCGCTCGCGCTCGAGCGCATAGGCCCCGTTGTAGCTCAGCTGGCCGACCCGGCGGACGAACTTGCGATGCTTGCCTTCCTTGCGGATCGCCATGCGCCCGCCGGGCCAGGCGAACTCGAAGCCGGCCGCGGTGAAGGTGCCGCTGAACACCGTCATGCGCGCGCCCTGGCTGATGTTCACGAAGCCGCCGATGCCGGTGACCATGCCGCCGAAGCGGCTCACGTTCACGTTGCCCGACTCGTCGATCTCGACGAAGGAAAGGAACGCGATATCGAGCCCGCCGCCGTCGTAGAAGTCGAACTGGTAGGGCTGGTCGACGATCGCATGGTAGTTGCTCGCCGCCCCCGGCTCGAGCCCGCCCGAGGGCGCGCCGCCGATCAGGCCCTGCTCGTTGGTCAGCATGATCAGGTCGAGCGCATTCTCCTCCGCCGCGACCGCCGCGATGCCGGTCGACACGCCCGAGCCGAGGTTGCAGATGGCGTGGTGCCGCAGCTCGAGCGCGGCGCGGCGCGCGATCACCTTGCGCTCGTCGAACGCCAGCGGCGGGATGTCGTCGAGCGGGATGCGCAGCTCGCCGGCATAGGCCGGGCTGTACTCGGTGAAGAAGGTTTGGGTCTGCGTCGGCTCCACCACGACGAAGTCCACGAGCATGCCCGGGATCTTCACGCTCTTCGCCGGCAGGGCGCCGCGCTTGGCCAGCCGCTTCACCTGCACGATCACGAGCGCGCCCTGGTTGTGCGCGGCCTGCGCCATCGACAGCATCTCGCCGTAGATCGCCTCCTGCTCCATCGACACGTTGCCGTCCTCGTCGGCTGTCGTGCCGCGCAGGAAGGTGGCGTCGATGCGGAACGGCTTGAAGCGCAACCAGGTCTCGCCGTCGATCGCGATCGTCTCGACGAGGTCGTCCTTCGCCGACGGGCTCTGGCGCATGCCGCCGCGGCGCGGGTCGACGAAGGTCTCGAGCCCCGTGCGGGTGATCAGCCCGGGCCGCCCCGCCGCCATCTCGCGCACGAGCTGCGAGGTGACGCCCTGCGGCATCGTGTAGGCCTCGATCTCGTCGGCCAGCGCCATCTTCGAGATCTTCGGCGAGTCCATGTAGGTGCCGCAGACGATCCGCTTGAGCAGGCCCTTGTGCGCGAAATGACCCGCGCCGCGATCGCCGCGATCGCCGAGTCCGACCGGATGGATCGAGGTGATGCCGTGCGGATGGCCTTCGGCGAGGAAGCGCCGCTCCACCGCCGCCATCAGCGCGTCGGGAACCGCATGGCCGCTGCCCGAGCCGCCGGTCAGGATCGTGTCGCCGTCCCTGATCAGCCGTGCCGCCTCGTCGGCCGTGATGACGTGCATGGTCGATTTCCTCCCTCGTCGACGGACGCTGCCAGCATCCCGGCATTCCCGGCCGGCCGGAACCCAGCTTTTCGCCGCATGGCGACGCCGCCGCGCCCGGGCCGGCGCCGGGCAGGAGCCTCGCGAGCGTCGCCGGAGGCGAGTCGGGCCGCTGGAGCGTCGCATGTCCAGCCCGTCGCGCATCGTCCCGCCGGCGGCCCTGCGGCCGGCCGGTCTCGCCCGGGAAACGACCGGGACGCGCAACCGCAGGACGAGACGCGGCATCCGATCGCCAGGCTCCGTGGTAAGGCCGGATCCTTGCGGCTCAAGACATGAGTCCGACGGCACCCGCCCTGGTCTATCGTGCCCCACATCCGCCGATGCTCTCCGTCCTCCACGTCCTCGCCACTCTCGCCGTCGCGCCCTATGCGGTGCTGGCGATCGGATTCCTGCTCGCCGGCCGCATCTTCACCAGCGGCTCGCTCTGGGCGGCGCTCGATATCCTCATCACGACTTTTGCCTGGCTCATCCCCTGGGGCGCGATCGGCTTCGTGCTGGCGACACTCACCCTCGCCGGCCTCGGCTGTGCCGCCGAATACAGGAGGGTCGCCTCGGTGCTACTCGCGGCGGTCGCCGCGGCGACGCTGCTGGTCCTCATCCTGATGCCGACACATTGGCCGGGTGCCGGCGAGCTGCTGTTCCTCGCGCCCTGCTTCGGCGCGGTGGCCATCGCCGCCGTCGGGCTGTGGCGCTCGCCGACCCTGGCGCCATGAGACCCGCATGACGATCGTCGTCCACAGCTCAGACATCCATGTCGACGACGAGGCCATGGCGGGTGCCTTGTCCGGAATCGCCGGCCTGCGCGCGGTCATCGCCGTCGCCGAGTCGGTGCGCGCCGACCTGCTGCTGCTGGCCGGCGACACTTTCGACAACCGGCGCGTGGCACAGCCGGTCCTGTCGCGCGTCGTCGAGATCGTCCGCGCAGCGCCGATGCCGATCGTCCTCCTGCCCGGCAACCACGACCCGGCATTGGAGGAGTCGATCTTCCATCGCGCCGGCCTGCTCGATCTGCCCGACATCCACATCCTCGGCCTCACGCATCCGGAGACCATCGTGTTCGAGCGCCACGCGCTGGAGGTCAGCGGCCGGCCGCATCGCAGCTGGGCCGACATGACGCCGCTGCCCGAGCCGGGACCGCGCGCGGCGCGCCGCCGCATCGTCATGGCCCACGGCCACTACGTCGCGCCGCAGGACTGGGCCCACGAGTCGCATCGCTCCTGGCTGATCAGCGACGCGCATCTTGCCGCCATCGACGCCGACTACATCGCGCTCGGCCATTGGGAGCGCGCCGCCGCCGTCGGCGACGGCACCGTCCGCGCGCACTACTCCGGCTCGCCCGACACCGCACGCAGCGTCAATGTCGTGCGGCTGCCGGAAGGCGGCGGTGTGGAGGTGGAGCGGGTGGCGCTGAAGTCCGGTCACGGGCACGCGTGATCGGGGCAAGTGCGCGCGTCAGGCCTGCGCTCGAGACACTTCCCATCTGGGCGGCACGCGGACATGTCGCCTCCGTCGACGCTCGGGACCGGGGGCGGAAAGTCGAGGGTGAGGCGCCAGGCCGCATGGCAGGAGCGCCGGATCGCCTTGACGCTCTCGGCGCGGCCATGTGGTGATTGCTCCATGTGCGGCCGGCGCGCAGGTTCGTGCGCTCGCTCGCTCGCCCTCCCGGCAAGATGGTGGTCTCGCATGATCGCTCAGACCTGGGTCCGCACGGCGCTGCGGAAGTCGGCACGTCTGCTTTTCGGTTGCGTCGTCATCGCCTGCCTGAGCGCGGGCGGATGGGTCGCATCGGCGCAGCAGGTGCAGCCGGCGTCGACGAGCGCGCCCGTCGAGGCCGGGACCCTTGCCGCGGTGCGCAGTGCGGTCGCGGCCTATTTCGGCATTCCGCTCGAACGGGTGTCGTCCGCCACCAACCTGATCGACGACCTGAAGGCCGATCCCGCCGACGCGATCGAGGTCGTCGCGCTGATCTGCGAGCGGCTGAAGGTCGAGCGACCGCGACGCATCGATTGGGACCGGATCACCGTGGACGCCATCGTCGAGTACGTCGACGACGAGCTCGCGAGCCGGTCGCGGGGCGGGCCGCCGCCGCAGCCGGCCGGCGATGAACTCGTGCACGTGCAGAAGATCATGTTCGCCACCGACCGCGCGCCGACGGGCGACAGCGATCTCGAGACGATGTTCAGCGGCGCGCGCGCGCGGGGCGG
The DNA here is from genome assembly GCA_016793165.1 of Alphaproteobacteria bacterium. GTDB lineage: Bacteria > Pseudomonadota > Alphaproteobacteria > CACIAM-22H2 > CACIAM-22H2 > CAIOSQ01. The sequence goes on from JAEULA010000073.1 coordinate 87,283, forward strand.
CGACGTCACCTACGGCACCGGCGAGGTCACGATCCCCGTCGCCGTGCATGTCCGCGGCAAGGAGGAGCGGCCGTGGCTCCGTCGCAACGAGGATCCGCGCAAGCACGTGGTGCTGCGCGCGATCAACGTGCTGTCGTTCGGGGAGTTCGCGGCCGAACTGAAATCGATGGCGACCGAATCGGGCGGCGATGCGCTGCTGTTCATCCACGGCTTCAACGTGACCTTCGCCAAGGCGGCGCGCCGCACCGCGCAGATCGCCTACGACCTCGAGTACCGCGGCGTCCCGATCATGTACTCGTGGCCGTCCGACGGCAGCCTGATCCGCTACCTTTCCGACCGCGAGGACGTCGAGTGGAGCGTGCCGCACATCGAGCGGTTCCTGCGCGATCTCGCGACCGCGGGGGAAGTTCGGCGACTGCACCTGATCGCGCACAGCATGGGCAACCAGGGCCTGCTGCGGGCGCTCCATGCCCTCGCCATGCGCAGGCCCGCCGGCGCGCCGCCGCTGTTCGAGAACGTCATCCTCGCGGCACCGGATTTCGATTCCGAGGTGTTCACCGAACAGCTCGCGCCGGCGATCACGTCGCTGTCGCGGCGGTGGACGCTGTACGCCTCCGACAAGGACGCCGCCCTCGACGCGTCCAGCGTGATGAGCGCGCGGCGCCTGGGCCTGCCGCTCGCCCTCGCCGCCGGCGTCGACACGATCGACGCATCGGGCATCGACGTGACGCCGTGGAGCGTCCCCGAGTTCCATTCCTACTATTCGAGCAAACGGCGCGTGCTCGCGGATCTCGTCGCCGTCCTGCAGGGAATCGCGCCGTTCAACCGCAACCTGACGCGGAGCGGCACGGATGCGGCAGCGTTCTGGCGGCTCTCGCCGGACTGACGCCGCCGCCCGCGCGGCCGTCTACCGCCGCGGCCGGGTCGACCAGGTGAAGACCTGCATCATGACCGTTTCGAGCGCGGCGCGCCCGACCGACGGAGCACCACGCATGCTGGAGCCGCGGAATCCCGTCGCCTCGAGCAGCGCGTAGAGATCGCGCGCGCCCGGATCACGGGCGGTGCCGCCGCGCAGCTGGGTCAGCCGCGGCTGGGCGAGGAAGCCGAAATCCATGCGTTCCGCGCCCGGCTCGGCCGCGACCGCGATCAGGACGAGGCGTTCCGTCCCGATCGTGTCGGCCTGGATCTCGGCCTCGATCAGGTATTCCCCGCGCGGCTCGATGCGGTTGGCCTCGCCGGCACCGGCCGGATAGAGCGGGGTGATGCCGTGATTGGCATCGATGGCAAGCAGCGTCATGTCGACGGGCCGGTTGCTGCCGTTGACGAGGCTCAGCAGCAGCGTGTCGCCACCGTGAAGGAGTGGCGTGTCCTGGAGCGCCAGTGCCGTGGCCGAGTCGGCGCCGGCACGACGCAGGGCGACCGTCAGGCCGGCACCGGTCAGCGAAGCCGGGCGCCCAAGCTCGCCCGCGAGCCGCAGAAGGTTCGTGGACTTCGCGATGCGCGCCAGGCTGTCGAGGAGCTCCCGGCGAATCGATTTCGGATCCGCATCGAGCGCGAGGGAGAAGGTCCGCCCCGGCCCGTCGCGGACGATCTCGCCGACCGGCGACAGGAACCAAAGCCGCGGCGGCTCGACGCCCTTCGCCGGCTCCGCCAACAGACGCAGATCGGCCGCGGCGTCGGGCGCCACCCAGGTGATGGTCAGGCGGTCGTCGTCATCCGCGCCCTGCAGCTGGTCCGCCGCAAGAAGTGCGGCCAGTTCCACAGCGAAGTCCGGCGGCAGCCCGTCCGTGGGCGGCCGCGCGATGCCGAGGTCGGCACGGAAGCGCGCTCCGATCAGCCGTGCGTAGGCGTTCTCGGGTATCGCGCGCGGATCCAGGGCGCCGCCGCCCGCCGTCCTCGCCTGCAGGACGCTGGTGAAGGTCGACACCGAGACGGCGCGGGCGCCGGCAATCGCCTCGTCGGTCCGTGACGTCGGGCCGGGCAGCACCGCGAACTCCGCCCCTTCGCCGATGCGATGAACGGCGCCGGCCGCGATCTCGATCGATGCGACGCCGCGCCGGATTGGCCACTGCCGGATGCGCGGGGCGTCGGTCGAACCGAACACCGGCGCATCGAGTCCGCTGCCCTCGAAGAGCGGGCCGAATCCCCAGCGGAAGTCGGCGCCATAGCTCTGCAGCACGCGTTGCGCGGCCTGCCGGTATGTGATGCCGGGGTTGGCGGCGATCACGCTGAGCGTGGTGAAGGAAAACAGCCCATGCGGCTTCCGATCCGCGCTGCCCCGCGGCAATCGCATCTCGGGTGCCCGCTCGTGACTTTGTGCGGCATAGAAGGCGACCGACGCGCCAGCGGGGCCGGCGGCGCGGCGCGAAGCACTCGCCGATCCGCCGCGGTCCAAGGCGTCGGGGACGCCGAGGGCGGCGGGCGCGACGGTCCGCAATCGCACGTCCTCGACGGCGACACCGCGGGTCATCGTCGCGGAGTGGCAGGTGTCGAACACCGCCCAGACGAAGGCGCCCTTCGCACGGATCGCCGCCAGGGCCGTGCCGATCTCGTCGTCCACGATCGCATTGGCGACCGAGCCGACCGCGCCGTCCCAGCTGCCGACATCCGCGGGCAGGAGGATCTCGTCCAGCATGTCGGCCTCGCTTCGCGCACCCCCCGCCGCGGCGTGTGCGGGTTGTTGCGAGCCGTGACCCGAGAAATGCAGGTAGACGACGTCGCCGTTCCCCGTCTGGGCCGCCAGATCGGCGAGCGCCGCCATGATCGCCGCGCGGGTCGGGCGCGACTCGCCGACCGGCGCCTCGGCGAGGATTCGCACGTGCTCGGGCTTGAAGCCGTTCTCGCGCAGGACGGCGGCCGCAAGGACGACATCGTTGGCGGGGCCGGGCAGTTGGAAGCTCTCGGCCAGATTGTCGTAGCGACTGACGCCGACGAGCAGCGCCCGGCGCTCCTGCGCGTCGGCGCAGCCGAGCATGGCGACGACGGCGAGCATCGCGAGCCCGACGATCGATGGAACGCGATGCCATCGTCTCGCGCGGACGCGGAGCAGGCCGCTCATCGGCCGATCTCCGCCGGGCCGGATCCTCGCCCGACCACGATGAAGGGCGACCAGAAGGCGGGATGGGCGAAATGCGCGTGGCGGTCGTCGTGCAGCATCGCCATCTCCGAGCGCCGCAACGCCTCGGCCGCACCGATCGCGGGATCGCGAATGAGCTCGGCGAACATGCGCGTCGTCAGCTCGGCGGCGGCGTCCGAGGCGACCGTCCAATGCGAGACCAGAAGGCTGCGCGTGCCGGCGAAGAGGAAGGCGCGCGCCAGGCCCGACAAGCCGGCGGTGTCGTACACGCCGTCGGGCGCCGCGGTGTTGCACGCCGAGAGCACCACAAGGTCGGCGTCGAGCTTGAGCCGGGCGATCTCGCTCGCCGTCAGCAGGCCGTCGTCCAGCGGCATGGCGGAAGCGGGCGGCGTCAGCACGAGGGCCGGTTCGGCGGTGCCCTTGAATTCGCCGGCAAGCAATCCGTGGGTCGCGAAGGCGATCACCCTGTAGCGCGACAGGTCGATCGTCTTGACTCGGGTCTCGGTCGCGTCCCGGCCGAGCAGGACGGCGTCGGAAGCCGCGCCGAGCGCGGCGGCGATCGACCGCAACTCGGTCCTGCTCTCCGGCAGCGGCGGCAGGCGGCGGACGTCGTCGACGCCGGCCGGCGCATTGCGCGCCACGAGCGCGGCGGTCTGACCGACGACGGATGCATCCGGATCGGCTCCGCCGGCGAGCACGGGATCGCCGAAGCCGATGAAGGGCAGCGCGCGGCTCGCCGCATCGGGTCGAGCGACCGTGCGCATCCCGATCGCCGGCAGGATCGAGATCGCGTAGCGCTTCGCGAGCCAGGCGACGTCGCGATAATCCTGGTCGCGAACGATCGGCCGCGGCGCCGGTTCCGTCGCCAGCACGCCGAACGGCAGACGCTCCAGGGGGCCCGAGGGGACGACCAGCAGATGCCGGACACCCGCGAGCAGCGGCAGGGCCGGCGCGAGCAGGCGCCGCCCGAGACCATGGGCCGCCTCCAGGTCGAAGGGACGCGCGGCGGCGACCGGCGTGGTCCGGCGCAGTCCGCGTCCGGAACCGAGATCGAGCTGCGCCCGCAGCTTCCGGATCGTCTCGTCGAGCTCGATCATCGTCCCGGGGACCAGCACGAGCGCGGCCGCATCGGCACGCACGACGAAAAGCGAAGTCGCGCGCTCGCCGACGAGGTAGACGAGCATCGCCTCGTCGTGGCGCAGGCTCGCCCGCACGACGGGCAACGTCAGGGTCGCCGGCGTCACGAGAGCCGGGAAGTCGGGTATCTGCTCGGCAAGATCGCGATCGATCGCCTCGAGATCTGCTTCGATCGCCGTGCGATCCGCGAGCATTCGGGATTCGAACCCCGGATCGCGTTCGGCCGCCGGCCTGCTGCGCACGAAGGCCAGGAGTTCGTCCACGCGCTGCCACTGGCCCGCCAGGTCCTGGCGCGCGCGCAGCGCGTGCGCGAAGGCTTCGGTCCCCGCCGCGAAGCGCGCCGCCATTTGGGCCGTCGCCTGCGCGGCCGCCCCCTGCCGTGCGAGCTGCGCCACATCGAAGGCCTCGGCCATCAGGCCGTCGCGGTCGCGATCGCCGCGCGCGATCGCGCGTGCGAGCAACTCGACATGGTCGAGGTAATTGGCTTGCGCCAGGTCGTAGGTCTGCCGTCGCCGCGGCTCGCGCGCACCGATGACCGTCGGCAGGTTGCGCCGCTGGATCGCGCTGATCCGCCGCGCGACGGCCAGGGCCTCGTCGTCGCGCCCGGCATCACGATGAATCCGCAGCAGCTGGCTCAGCGGCGGCACGAGCATCGGATGGTTGTCGCCATGGGTCCTGGCGGCGGTCGCCAGCGACATGCGGAGCAGGTCCTCGGCTTCCGCGATCCGGCCCTCCTCGACCCGGAGCATCGCCAGATTGGCGGCGACCGCGGCATGGCTCGGATGATCGGCACCGACCGTGTCGCGCAGGATGTCGAGCGCGCGCGCATAGGCTGCGGCGCTGTCGGCCGGCCGCTCGCGCATGAACTGGATGAAGCCGAGATTGCTCAGCATCTCCGCGAGGACGGGATGGGACGGCCCCCAGATCGCTTCGACCACCGCCGTCGCGCGCGTCAGCCGCTCCGCGGCGAAGTCCAGGTGGCCGAGATCCAGGTCGAGCAGGGCAAGGTTGTTCAACGTCGCGGCCACTGCGTATCCCGCCGGCGCGGGTCCGGCATCGCGGATCGCCAGCGCACGCTCGAGGAGCGCGCGGGCCTCCAGCGAACGGCCGCGGCGCAGATGCATCACGGCCAGGTTGTTGAGGACGTCGGCGACGATGGGATCGTCCGGCCGATGATGGCGCTCGACGATGACCAGAACGCGCTCGAGCAGCGCTTCGGCATCGGCCCAGCGCTGCTGGCGTTCACGGATCATCGACAGGGTCGTGAGCGGCGCCATCACCGCCGCTCCGTCGGCTCCCGCATTCCGCTCGGCAACCGCCAGCGCCCTGGCTCCCGCATCCTCGGCGGCGGCGAAGTCGCCGGCCTGCAGCTCGCCGAGCGCGAGAAAGTTCAGCGCTTCGGCAAGACGCAGGTCGTCGCCGGCGAGCGTGCGCTCCGCCACCGCCACCGCCTCGCGCGCGCGCGGCAGAGCCTCGGCATGGCGACCCTGCTGCGCGGCGGCCATCAACTCGGCAAGGATCGCATCGATGTCGAGCGACTGCGCCGCGGCCCCTTGGCTCGCCAGGGCCAGCCAGGCCAGGATCGCGATCAGGAACCGGCTTGGTTGCATCGCTGCCACTCGGACGTCGGAGAACCCGATTGGGGATCAAGATAGTCGGGGCCGGGCGCGCGCTGTCGGCGTGCGGCGATCCGCCGCGTCGGTCCGTGCTGCGGCGATCGGGCCAGGCGACGATATCTGGAGGATGAGCCCCGCACCGACCCGCCGCCATCGAGAGGTTCGCCCTGCCGCTGCGGCCGAACCGTCGCGGCGGCGGGCGATTCTCGGCCTCGCCGCCATCGCCGCTGTGCCGTCCTTGGGATGCGAGAGCCTGCCCCCCGAAGCGGAGCTGCGGACGCCGATCGCGTCGCCCGACTTCCCGCGCATTCCGGAATATGGCGCCCGGCATTGGGCCGCGATGCAGGGGATGCCGTTGCGACGCAGCTGGCTCAAGGAGGGGCGGACCGCCATTCCCGGCGGCGAGGTGGTCGTCCTGCCGCATGTCCTGACGACCCTGCCCTACAAGAACGTCCAGGAGACGGAGGCGTGGGTGGGCCACGTCAACGCGACTTACGCGCCCGATCCGCAGTGGCGCTACCTGCCCGACTGGCGGATGGGGCACTACAAGTGCATGAGCGTCTCGGCGTCGACGATCATCGACTGGTTCACATTGCGGGCCGGCCGCCCGCTCGGCCGGTACCGCTCGCTGCTCAACGGCGCAATCGAGCTCGGCTTCGACCATCGCCTGCTCGACGCGCTCTACTACGCGCGCGCGCGCGATGCCGCGACGGCCGACGACTATCCACTGCTGACGATCGATCTCGATCCGATCGAGCGGACGCCGATCCCCTATGGCATGGCGGGCTTCGCCGCGATCCTTTCGCTGGGTGGCGACCGCGCCACGCGGGACATGACGGTCGAGCTGCCGGATCCGAGCCTGCCCGGCGTCACGCATCGTCTCGCCACCGCGGACCTGCCGGCGCTACGGGCGCGGAAGGTCTTCAGCTATCGACCGAGCTGGGAGGTGAATTTCGATCCGCGACCGCTGATCGATGCGACGCACGCCGCCATGGAGCGCAGCGGCCCCCTCTACGCCGGAATTCGGCTGCGTTTCGCGGCCAGCGGCGGCGTCGTCACGGCGGCCCATGGCGCGCTCGCCGCACCCGACCTGTCGGCGCATGGCGTCGTGATCGTCGGGCATGTCCACCAGGACGGCCGCACCTTCTTCATCTATCGCGAGACCTTCGGCGAGTACGATTCCGACTGGGCCGATGGCGGAGCCGCATACCGCCTGTTCCCGATCCAGAGCTTCAACGAGGCCTGGGCCTTCGACCCCGTCGAGGCGTCGTAGACGATGGGCTGAAGGCCGCCCGCCCCGCCGTCGCGGAACCGCGCGCGTCAACGCGACGGCCTATCGTCCGACCAGGGCCCATGTGGCCCACCGGGCCTTGTAGCGCGGCGCGGCAACGTCGCGCCCTGGGATCGCGCGCGTTGCGCGTGATCTGTCCTCTCGAGGAGCGGCGCAATCGCAGATGGCGGGCACAAACGCCGACCGTCACCCACGTCGCGGGTGACGGTCGTTCAGCGACGGCGTCGTCTGCGATCGCCCTGCTCAGTCGAGGAGGGCGGTCGCAGTCGGGATCGCGGTTCGTCAGCGCTCCGGATACGCCTTCGCGAAGTCCGGTCCGTCGATCGCGAGGCTCGGCGAACCGCCCCAGCCCGGGTGCTTGTGCCAGGGAGTCGCCAGCTTCTCGGTCAGCGCATTGAGGCGCTCGACATAGGGCACCGAATCCTTGGCCACGAGCCGGTCGATCTCCGAGAAGTCCGGGAACTTCGAGAATGCGTTGGCCCAGATCGCGCGGCCGCAGAGATAGCCCGAGGCACCCGAGCGATAGCCGTAGACCAGCTGGCGCTCGAAATCCTGCGGTCCGGCGCCGGCCGACAGCAGCACCCAGGGGCGATTGAGCCTCTTGGCGAGGCGATCGTAGATCGCCTGCACGCCCTTGGCCTCCGGCCCCTCGGGGTCCGGGACGTTGCTCAGCGGGATCGGCGGCTCGAGCTTGTAGATGTCGACGTTGAAGCGCGGGTCGAGGTAGTCCTCGACCGCGGCGATGGCGCGCTCGGTGCGCTGGGCCGGCGTCATCGGCGTCGCCTCGCCCGGCAGCGGGTAGATCAGGATCTCGAGCAGGTGCACGAGATCCGCCTCCTTGCAGGCGCGGCCGCAGGCCTCGACGAAAGCGAGCTGGTGCGCGCGCGCTTCCGGGCTCGCGTCGTGACGGTGCCAGACCAGGACCTTCACCGCGTCGCCGCCGATGCGGCGGATCTTCGCCGGCGACCAGTCGGGGATCATGCGCGACTTCTTGCCGCCGGGCGTGTCCTCGACGACGTGATGCTCGAGCGAATGGATCACGCCCACACTCGGCGGGATGTTGCCGATCGTTGCGGCGTAAGCGTAGTTCGGGTCGATCAGCATCGCAGACGCCTTCGGCGCGAGGTGCTTGGCCAGAATCGACTTCACCTTGGCGACGTCCTCGTAGGGCGCCTCGGCGAGGCCGCGGGCCTTGGCTATCGGCGCGAGCATCGGCGTGCGCTGGTCGATGGCGACCATCTTCCAGAACCCGCCGGCATCGGCGAGCCGGCGCAGGCCCCACAGCTTTCCGGGTGACATCTTCATCGTGCTTCTCCTTGCATGAGTTTCTCGACGGCGACGGGATCGGGCATGCCGTCCCAGCCTTCGCCGCGTTCCGCCTTGATGGCCGCCGCAGCGGCCGCGTAGCGCATCGCCTCGGGGACCGGCTTCTTGAGCGCGATCGCCAGCGCAAAGGCGCCGTGGAACGTGTCGCCGGCGCCGGTCGTGTCGCGCGCGGCGATCTTGAATGGCGGCTGGTGGCGCAACGTGCCGCCCTCGAGCCACCACGCGCCGCGGGCGCCCATCGTCACCGCGACGAGGCCCTTGGTATGCGCCTGCGCGGCGCGCAATCCCTGCTCGGGATCCTGGATCCCGGTGAGGCGGTGCAGCCCGATGGCGGCGAAGATGGTGTAGTCGCTCAGCGCCGCGAGCGCCGAAAGCACCGGCGGCTCGCCGAGATCGCAGTCGAGCACGGTGGGCACGCCGCGCGCGCGCGCGGCCTGCAGGGCCCGCGTCGAACCCTCCAGCCAGCGCGTGTCCACCAGCAGCACGTCGGTGCGCGCCAGGTCGTCGAGCGGCAGCCATTCGGCGTCGTCGCCGAGCCCGCCGCCGCGGAAGGCCGCGAGCAGGCGTTCGCCGCGCGGATCGACGATCACCGCCGCGGTCGGGCTCTTGCCGCCCGCGATGCGCCGGACGACCGACGTGTCGACATTCTTCGCGCGCATCACGTCGAGCACGCGATCGCCCGTCGAGTCGTCGCCCAGGCGCCCCCAATAGACCGCCTCGTGGCCGAGCGCGGCGACCGCCACGGCCGCCGTCGCGGCGACCCCGCCGGCGCGCTCGCGATAGCTCTTCGCCTGAACCTTGATCGGGGTCGAGGGAATCGCGTCGACCTCGAAGACGCGGTCGATGACGGCGGTGCCGAGACAGACGATGCGGGCCATTCGGGTACCTTCGGATCGAATCATTGCCGCTCGATCGAGCGGCGCGCGGACGGGCGCGGATGCGGGGGCACGATCCATCTCCTACAGCCGCCTGCCGGTCTTGGCATCGAAAAGATGCGCGCGGGCCGGATCGAGGCCGAGCACCAGCGTCTCGCCCGGCGCGACGACGGCGTCGCCCGACAGGCGCGCGACGACCGGCGTGTCGCCGATCCGCGCGGTCACCAGCGTGTCGGCGCCCAGCGGCTCGACGACCTCGATGCGCGACGGCAGGCCCGGCGCGCCGGCTGCGAGCTGCACGAGATGCTCCGGCCGGATCCCCAGCTCCGCCGCGCCGGCCACGACCCGGCGCCCGAGCGGCAGGCGGAAGCCCCCGGGCAGCTCGGCATGGTCGCCCGCGATCCGCGCGGGCAGGAAGTTCATCGCCGGCGCGCCGATGAAGCCCGCGACGAAGCGCGTCTCGGGTGCCTGGTAGAGCTCGCGCGGCGTGCCGATCTGCTCGATCCGGCCGCCATGCAGCACGACGATGCGGTCGGCAAGCGTCATCGCCTCGACCTGGTCGTGCGTGACATAGACCATCGTCGCGCCCAGGTGCTGGTGCAGGCGCTTGATCTCCGTGCGCATGTCGACGCGCAGCTTGGCGTCGAGATTGGACAGCGGCTCGTCGAACAGGAACACCTTGGGCTCGCGCACGATGGCGCGGCCCATGGCGACGCGCTGGCGCTGTCCGCCCGAGAGCTCGCGCGGCCGGCGCGCGAGCAGATGCTCGATCTGCAGGATGCGCGCCGCCGCCTGCACGCGGCGATCGATGTCGGGCCGCGGGATCCCGCGCATCTTCAGCCCGAAGCCCATGTTCCCTTCGACGGTCATGTGCGGATAGAGCGCGTAATCCTGGAATACCATGGCGATGTCTCGGTCGCGCGCCGGCACGGCGTTGACCACGCGGCCGTCGATCGCGATCTCGCCGTGCTGGAACGACTCCAGCCCCGCGATCATGCGCAGCAGCGTCGACTTGCCGCAGCCGGACGGCCCGACGAAGACGACGAACTCGCCGCTGGCGATCTCCATCGAGAGGCCGTGGATCACTTCGACCGTGCCGAAGCGCTTGACGGTGTTGCGGATGGAGACGGTGGTCATGATCGCGCGCGGTCGCGTCCGCTCACGTCCCGAGGCTCAGCTGCGGCTTGATGCGCCGGCCCGCCGCGAACTCGGCGAACAGCGTCTCGAGCCCCGCCAGCGGCACGCGCGCATCGACGAAGCGCCGATACTCGGCGAGGTCGGCGCGCAGCATCGCGACATTGTCGTCGAACTCGTTCAGCGGAAAATAGAACGAGCGGATGTAGTAGAAATCCTTGAGCCGGATCCGCCGCGTCTCGCTGATCGCCCAGGCGTCGGATTCGCCGAGCTGGATCACCGCGCCGCGCGGCTTTACCGCCTCGAGCGCCGCCTGGCGGGCGGCGTCCTTGCCGGTCGCCTCGACCACCACGGGATAGCGCTGCGGCAGAGCCGCCGCCTCGACCGGCACGGCGCCGAAGCTCGCGGCGAATTCGCGGCGATGGGCCTGCGGCTCGACGACATGGATCGTGCCGAAGCCGAGCCGGCGCAATACCATGATCGCGCCGAGCCCGATCGGTCCCGCGCCCATCACCAGCGCCGGGCCACCCGCCACGATCCGCCTGGCGAGGCGCACGCCGTGCCCTGCCGTGCCGATCGTGTCGAGCAGCAGCGGTGCCAGCTCGGTGGGGATGTCGTCGGGCACCGGGATCAGACACTGCTCGGGCACTGCGACTGCCTCCGCATAGCCGCCGGGGCGCTGCCAGCCCATGAGCTGCGTCATCGTCTCGCACATATGCGTGTCGCCGGCGCGACAGCACTCGCACCGGCCGCAATGGACCGGGATGTAGACGAGGCAGCGGCGGCCGGTCAGGCGGTGGCCGGGCGAGTCGACGACGCCGACGATCTCGTGGCCGGGCGTCGTCGGCCAGCCCTGCCGCAGCGGTCGCAGGTCGCTGCCGCAGAGCGCGCAGGCGGACACCCGAAGCACGACTTCGCCCGCGACGGGTTCGGGGCCGTTCGAGCTGTCGATCCGGATGCGGCCCTGGCCGAGGAAGGAAGCATGCTGCATGGATCAGCCTTTCACCGCACCGAAGGACAGGCCCGCGACGAGCCGGCGCTGGATCGCGAAGGTCAGGATCAGCGGCGGCAGCGCGATCACCGTCGCCGCCGCCATCAGCGTGCCCCAGTTGGTCACGCCCTCGCCGATGAAGTTGAACGAGGCCACGATCGCGGTCTTGGTGTCGAATCCCGACAGCACGAGCGCGAACAGGAAGTAGTTCCACGAGAAGACGAAACTCAGGATCGTCGCCACGACGACGCCCGGCACGACCACCGGCAGCACGACGCGCAGCAGGATCGACATCGGACGGCAGCCGTCGATCTGCCCGGCCTCGATCAGCTCGCGCGGCACCGAATCGAAGAACGGCAGCAGCGTCCACAGCGCGATCGGCAGGGTGATCACGGCGTGGGTGACGATCAGCGCGGTGTGCGTGCCGGCGAGCTTCAGGCTCGAGAACATGATGAACCAGGGCAGCAGGAACAGCGTGCCCGGCGCCATGCGCGCGAGCAGCGTGATCGTGGCGGGCCAGATCCAACGGTGCCAGCTGACCGCGAAGGCGGCGGGGATCGCGAGCGCCAGGCCGAGCAGCGTCGATCCCGATGCGACGATGAAGCTGTTGAGCGTGTTCTCGAGGAAGTCGGTGCGCTCGAAGAGCTGGCGGTAGTTCTCGAGCGTGGGGTCGAAGAACAGCACCGGCGGGTACTTGGTGACGTCGCTGCGCGTCTTGAAGCTCGCCATCGCCATCCAGGCGAGCGGGGCGGCGATGACGACGAGCAGGATCGCGGCCTGGGCGTGGATCAGCACGCGGCCGACGAGGGACGAGCCGGGGCGCGCGTCGCTCACCACGTCACCGCACGACGCAGTCGGCTGAAGACCAGGACCGAACCGAGCACGATCGTCGACAGCGTGATCATCAGCGCCGAGGCGTATCCGATCTCGAAGAACTTGAAGCCGCGCTGGTAGGCCAGGATGTTCAGCGTCGTCGACGCGAAGCCCGGCCCGCCCTCGGTCGTGATGTAGATGATGTCGAAGAAGCGCAGCAGGTCGACCGAGCGCAGCACCGCGGCGGTGACCAGCGTCGGCCCGAGCATCGGCAGCGTGATGTAGACGAGCTTGCGCCAGCCATGGGCGCCGTCGATCTCCGCCGCCTCCTCGACACGCGGGCTGATCGACTGCAGGCCGCCGAGGACGATCAACGCGACGAAGGGCGTCCACTGCCAGGAGTCGACGGCCGCGATGGTGAAGATCACGTAGTTGGCCGAGGCGAAGAAGTCGCTTGTCGGCAGCCCCGCGGCCTTGAGCACGTAGTTCGCGGCGCCGAGGCCGGGATCGAGGATGACGATCGACATCATGCCGACCACGACGGGCGGCAGCATGAAGGGCGACATCATCATCGTGCGCACCAGGCCGCGCAGGCGCTCGACGCGATTGACGAGGAGGCCGAGCGCGGTGCCCAGGACGAGCTGCAGGGCGAGCGACAGCAGATACAGGATCAGAGTCAGCCGCAGCCCGTTCCAGAACTCCGGATCCCCGGCGAGGCGGACGTAGTTGCCGGCGCCGATGAAGCTCGGCGTCTCGCCGAAACGGTAGTCCTGCACCGACAGCCAGATCGCGTAGCCGAACGGGAACACGATCAGCGCGAGCGCGAACAGCACCGCGGGCAGGATCATCCAACGGACGGACAGGACGCGCTGGGCGAGCGGCTGGGCGAGGGGCATCGGATCGATCGCAATCCGCTCCCGTCCGCGCGCGGCGCGAACGGGAGGGGTGCCCGGGAAGCGAGGGCGGAGAGGACGAGCGCGCCGCGCACGGCCGCGCTTGTCGTCCCCAGCCGCCGCGCGGCCACCCCTCCCGTCCGGCTTCGCCGGACCGGGAGCGAGGACTCAGCTCACTGCAGCTTCGCGAGATCGGCGTCGATCGCGCACAACGCCTCCTGCGCGCTCGCCTGGCCGAGGAAGATCTTCTGCACCGCGCCGCCGATGATCTCGCGCGCCTCGATGATGCGCGACGTCGGCGTCTGATACACGCCCGTGCCCGTCTTGGAGATCTCGACCAGCGCGTCGGCCCAGGCCTGGCGGATGGGCAGCTCTCCGGTCCACTTCTTGAATTCGGGGCCGTTGAACACCGAGGTGCGCGGCGGCGCCACGCCCGCGTTGACCAGCTTGGTCTGGACCTCGGCCGAGGTCGCCCACTGCAGGAAGTTCCACGCCGCCGGCTTCTTCGCCGAGTTGGCCGACACCGACAGTCCCCAGCCGATGACGACCGGCTTCGAGACGCCCGTCGCGCCGCCCTTCGGCAGCACCTTCACGCCCAGGTCCTGGGCGCGGCCCGGGAACTTCATGATGTTGGCGAACTCGTTCGAGGACTCGTGCGTCATCGCCAGCCGACCCTGGCCGAGCAGCTCGATCACCTGCGTGAAGGTGTGATTGGCCGCACCCGGCGGGCCGTAGTCCTTGAGCAGGTTGGCGTACATCTCGACGCCCTTGACGGTGGCCGGCTGGCACATGCCCGGCTTGCCGTCCGGCGTCTTGAAGTCGCCGCCGAGGTTGTAGACGAAGGCCGACATCGCGTAGTTGATCGCGCCGCGGATGCCGCGCGCCGCCCAGACCTGCTGGTTGGCGTCGCAGGCCTTGAGCTTCGCCGCCGCCGCCGGAACCTCCTCGAGCGTCATCGGCTCGGCGACATTGCACTTCGCGAAGATGTCCTTGCGCCAGTAGAACAGCGGCCCCTCGAGATTGATCGGCAGGCCGACGAGCTTGCCGTTCACGGTCTCGGCGTCGCGCAGGGCCTTGCCGAAGTCCTCGAAGTTGAAGTCGGGCGCCGTCGCGCCCGCGTCGCGCAGCAGCGGCGTCAGGTCGGCGTACCAGCCGGCGCGATCGAAGGTCTCGCCCTCGCGGACCTTGAGCGACATGAACACGTCGATGTCGGCCGACTTCGCCTGCATGATCGTGGTCAGGCGCGCGCGGAACTGCTCCTCGTTGAAGATCTCGATCCGCGTGCGGATGCCGGTCTTGGCCGTGAACTCCGCGGCCATGTCCTTCATCGCCTGCGACCAGGGGTGGTTGTTGAGCAGCAGGTTGATCGTCTGCCCGTCGTGCTTCTTCCAGTCGAAGCCCTGGGCGAGGGCGACGGCGGTCGACAGCCCGAGAGCGGCGACCGTGGCGAGGGCGTAGCGGGTGCCCGTGACCATGAATTTCATGAGGCGTTCCTCCTGGGGTCCGGCCGGCGTCGTTTCCGACGCCGTTGCGGCGACGCTAGACCACCGGTTTCTCAACCGCAACGGGGCTTTCGAAAACGAAAATGGGGTTCGTCGACCGAACGCCGGTTGCCACCTGGAGTGGCGGGCACGATCCTGGGCAGCGAAAGGGTGGCGCCGGAACGCCGCCGAAACCGAGGGGATGGACATGAGCATCGGCACGTGGCTCGACACCGCAATCGGCGTCGCCCTGTTCTTCCTGGCGATGAGCTTCCTGGTGAGCGCCGTCGTCGAGGCGATCTCGCAGGTCGTGGCCTTGCGGGCCACGACGCTGCGCGACGGCATCGCCAATCTCCTGAACTCGGCGGGCCTCGGCGCGAGCACGGGCGAGTCCGCGAGCCCGCATGCGCCGAACTTCCTGACCACGATCTACAGCCACTCCCTCATGCGCGGCCTCTACGACTCCGCGCGCCCGGCCCTCGCGACCTGGAGCTCGAATCTCGGCAAGGGCCGGTTGCCGTCCTACGTCCCGAGCTCGGTCTTCGCGAGCGCGCTTCTCGATGTCGTGACGACGAACGGCCCGCTATCGACGGCTCGCGCCACGCTGGCGGCCGCGGATGCGGCGATCCGAAATCTTCGCGACGCCAAGCCGGGCCAGGCGCGCAACGAGGCGCTCAAGGACCTGAATGCCGGGATCAGCAACCTCGAGGCCGCCGTCGCCACGGCGATCGCGGAGATCGGCCTTGCCGCGAGCCGAAGCCTTGCCCGCCTTGCGGCACGCGAGACCGCCCTCTCGGCGGCGCGGGCGGCTGCCGTCGCGGCCGGCGAGTCGGTGCGCGCCGTGACGCTCGACGGGCTCATTCGCGGCTGCAGCGCGGATCGCGGAAAGCTCGAGGCCGGCGCAAGGCAGTGGACCGACGCGCTGGACAGCGCCGCGGCGACCAGGACGCTGGGCGACCGGTTCGCCGCCCTTCGTGCGGCATTGGCAGCCCCTCACCGGGGCGGCGATCCGGTCAGCTGGAAGAGCCGCCTGAACGCGATCGAGGCGGCGTTCAAGTCGCTGAGCGAAGCGATCTCGAAGCCTCTCGATGCGCTCGCCGTCGCATCGAGCGATGCCGATCGATGGCTCGGCAATGCGCGCGACCTCGTCGCACGGATCGATATCCCGCAGCTGCAAGCCACGCTGTCGACGATGGTCGACAACGCCGACGCGACGGTTGCCGACTTGCGCAAGGCGGTCGCCAGCTGGTTCGACACGTCGATGGATCGCGTCTCCGGCTGGTACAAGCGCAAGATCCAGATCTGCAACTTCGCGATCGCGCTCGGTCTGGCCGTCCTGATCAATGCCGACGCGATCCTGATCACCCGCACGATCCGCGACAGCGACGCGCTGCGCGCCGAGCTGGTGGCGCTGGCGCAGACCGTCGACAAGGAGCCCGACGACAAGAAGCGCGCTCAGATCCTCCAGAACCAGATCGACCGGTTTCCCATCGGCTGGTACGTCACCGAGTGTTTCAAGGCCGACCCTGCCGGGCGCGCGACGGCCGACAAGCAGGCATGTCCGGCCGCGGCACTCACCGCAAGCGCCGCCGCCGATGCGGCGACCGTGCGGATCGACCGCCTCGCGTCCTGGAGCGACATCGGCTCGTTCTGGCATTGGAACTGGTCGCCACTGTCCGTGCTCGGCTGGCTGATCACGGCTTTCGCGGTGAAGCTGGGGGCGCCGTTCTGGTTCGACCTGATGAGCACCCTGCTCAAGGTCCGCGCGGCCGGCAACGTCCCGGCACGAAGCGACGCGAAGACGGCCTCGACGAGCGGCGGCGCGGCGCCGTAGGGCGCCGCCGCAACCGGGCCGGAGCGCCCCGGCGCCTCACCGGCCGGCCGCGACCACGATGTCCACGCCTGCTGCCTTCGCGCGCGCCGCGAGCGCCTTCTCGGGCGCCGCCTCGGTATAGATCGCGTCGATGTCGCGGAGCTCGGCCAGGCGGTAGTTTGCGGTGCGCGCGAACTTGCTGTGGTCGGCGGCGACGATCACGCGGCGCGCACTGGCCATCATCGCCTGGGCGATCGCGACCTCGGCCTCGTGGAACTCGAGCAGCGTGCCGTCGGCGTCGATCGCTCCGCAGCCGGTGATCAGCACGTCGCACTTGTAGCGCGACACGAACTCGACGGCCGATGCGCCGACGACGCCGCTGTTGTGGCGCTGGACGTGGCCGCCGGGAACGACGACCTCCATGTCCTCCCGCGACGCCAGGATGCGCGCGACCTCGAGCGAGTTCGTGACGATCTTCATTCCCGTGCGCGCGCCCAGAGCCTGCGCGACCGCGCTCACCGTGGTGCCGAGCGTCATGAAGACCGAGGCGCGGTCGGGCAGGTCGCGCGCGATCGCGCGCGCGATCGCCTCCTTCGCGCCCGCGTTCTCGACGTGCCGGATCGCATAGGCGGTGTTGACGACGCTCGAGGGCGGCAGGCTCGCGCCGCCGTGGTGGCGGGTGAGCAGCCTCTGCCGCGACAGCGCGTTGATGTCCGAGCGGATCGTCTGCGGCGTCACCCGGAAATGCGCCGCGAGCTCCTCGATCGCCACGTAGCCGCGGCGTCCGAGCATCTCGAGGATCGTCTTGTGGCGCTGATCGAGGCGCATCAGCGCCGACGCCCCGGCGGCTGCGCCCGGCCGTTCCCCCGTCCCGGCCTTCCGCCGGTCGCTTCGGCCCGGAGGCGGAGGACCGCCGAACGCAGCGTCCCCCGCTCCGCCGTTGCGGCGGAGGATCGGAGCGGGGGGACGGCCGGTCGCAACGCGGCCGCGCTCAGCTCGAGATCAGGTCGAGGAACTTGTTGTAGACCTCGCTGTAGTTGTCCGCGTACCAGGCGTCGTCGAGGAACACCTGCTTGGCGGCGTTCTCGGTGTCCATCGCGTTGAAGCGCTTGAGCTCCGCCGGCACCAGCGGCGCCGCCTTCGGATTGGCAGGCGCGGTGCCCAGCGTCTTGAAGAACGCCACCTGGCGCTCGGGCAGCAGCGTCGAGTTCATGAACTGGTGCGCGAGCTTGCCGGCCGGATTGTTCTTCGGCACGACCCACACGGCCGAGGTGATGATGCCCTCGCTCCAGGTCCAGGTGATGCGGCCCTTCGAGTCGGCCTCGAGGCCCTTGGCGCGCGTCGACCAGATGTTGCCGATCGCGCACTCGCCGTCGCGGATCAGCGCTTGCGAGTCCGCGCCCGCGTTCCACCACACGACGTGATCCTTGATCTGCTTGACCTTTTCGAAGGCGCGCTTGACGTCGAGCGGATAGAGCTTGTCCTTGGGCACGCCGTCGGCGAGCAGAGCCGCCTCGAGCACGGAGTGCATCGACTTGCGCATCGTGCGCTTGCCGGGCCAGCGCTTCACGTCCCAGAACTCCGCCCAGGTCTGCGGCGGCGTCGCCCCGACCTTCGCGGAGTCGTAGGCGATCACGTAGCTGTAGGCGCCGCAGCCCAGCGCCCAGGGCATCGCGAAGGCCTCGGGGATCTGCGACTTGTCGACGATCGAGTAGTCGATGCGCTCGAGCAGCCCGGCCTTGCCGAGCTCGAAGCTCGTGCCGGCGCCGGAGTCGCAGACGTCCCAGGTGACCTTGCCGCCCTCGACCATCGACTTGATCTTGGCGAGGCTCGGGCCCGAAGAATCGACGACGACCTTGATGCCGGTGTCCTTCTCGAAGGGTGCGCCGAAGGCGTCGGCCATGAATTTCACGGCGTCGCCGCCCCAGTTCACCAGCACGACCTCCTTCGCCTGCGCATTGGCGGCCGAGCCGGGCAGCGCAACGGCACCCCCCAGCGCCATGAGCCCGAACAGGAACTCGCGGCGATCGATCTCGCCCCTCTTGAGCCGCTCCGCGAGGATCTCGCGGAGGTCGCGGTTGAATGCGTCGTCGATCATCTCTCTCTCCTCGGAAAACCGGGGGCAGAGCGGATGCCGCGCCCCCATTCGCTCGCTCAACGTCGGTGCAGCTCCAGCGGCAGGCGGCTCAGCACCTCCGCGGCGGTGTCGGTGATCAGGATCGTCCAGCCCACGCCCGCGGCCACGCCGGCCTCCATGTCGCCGAGCATGACGTGCGGGAACAGCGTCATGCCCGGCTGCAGCGGCATGCGGTTGCCCGCATAGATCATCGGCGGCACGTCCATCCAGGTCGGCCGGAAGGTGGCGCCGAGCGAGTAGCCGCAGGCGGCGAAGCGCTGCCTGGCGAAGCCGGCCTTGTCGAGGCGCGCGAGGAAGACCTCGGCGATGCGGCCGATCGGCTCGCCGGGACGCGCCGCCTCGGTCATCGCCGCGAGCGTGTCGCGCGCGACGCCGAACATCTCGACCTGCCGCGGCCGCGGCGTGCCGATCGCAACCGTGTGCTCGATGCAGACGTTGTAGCGGCAATAGCTGGCGCCCAGTTCCAGCATGACCTGGTCCTGCGCGTCGAGCCGGCGCGGGCCGCCGATGCCGCGGCCGTAGACCGCGCGGCGGCCGGAATTGACCAGAGGTCCGCCGGCCGGCATGTCACCGCCGCCCGCAAGCATCGCGCTCACGCCGGCCGCGGTGATCGCGCTGTCGATCACGCCCGGCCTCGCCGCGGCAACCATCGCCTCGATGGCGTCGTCGGCGAGCTTCGCCGACGCCCGAACGTATTCGATCTCCGCCGGCGACTTCGCCACGCGCTGCGCGCGCACGATGTCGGAGGCGTCGACGAGCGTGCAGAACCCGTCGAGCGCGTCGCGCGTGATCTGGTGGTTGAACCCGGTCAAGCCATAGGTCGCGAGCTCGATGCCGATGCGTTCTCCCTTCAAGCCGAGCTCGGCGAGGATCGCGCGCAGGTCCTCGGCCGGCTTCTGGTCCTCGGCGTCGAACCACAGGCGGATGTCGTCGTAGAGCGACGTGTCGCGCGCCTGCGCGAGGTCCGGCCGGCGCGTCAGCAGCACCAGCGGCCGGTCGTCGGCGGTGATGATGCCGGCTTGGTAGAAGACGAAGCCGCCGGTGTCGAAACCCGCCAGATAGAGATGCGTCTCCTGGCCGTAGACCAGGAGGGCGGCGAGGCCGCGCCGCTTCAGCGCAGCGCGCGTGCGCGCCAGACGCGCCGCGAACTCGGCCCGCTCGAACCGCACCGTGACCGCGCGGCCGGACGCCGTCTCAGTCGTGATCTCCCGCAATGACCGCCCCTTCGTGCACCCCGGATCAGCCTACCACCAGCGGAAATCCCGGTTCCAGGCCGGGCCCGCGGCAACACGACTCACTGCACGTCGACGAGCCCGCGATCGGTCGCGAAGATGATGTTCCTGATCGGGGGGCCGTTGCCCATCGGGACGACGATGAAGTACTCGGGATGTTCGCCGAGCAGGCCCTGGGTTCCGACCTGCCCGTTCGACTTGACCCGCCAGCGGATCGTCGGCATTCGCTCGGCCTCGAGGGCCGCATTGAAGTCGCCGGCGATGTCGCGCACGGCCACGTGCGCGAGCCTCTCCATCGCGCGCTCCGCGGCTGCGCGCAAGGCGGCGCCGCCGTTCTCCGTCCAGCTGCCGGGGCCGCGCATCGCCTTCCGGTCGTCGAAGCCCGTGTAGTAGTTCTTCGTGATCTCGCCGCCGCCGGCCGCATCGGCGAAGCGGCTGGTGAGCCGGAATGCCACCGTCGCGATGTTGTTCTCCTCGACATGGAAGCGCGCGGACGGCAACAGCAGCACGTCGCGCGCGCCGTCGGCCGCCACGAGCGCGGGCCGCACGGGCTCCGTGCGCTGCGCGATGTTCCGTGCCAGCGCCTCGCGCAGCACCCCGTCGAAGCGCTGCGCCAGCATCGCGACGGCGTCGCCGACCTCGGCCTGGTTGCGCGACTGGTCGATCGCCATGCCCGCCATGACGCCGAAGACGCCGAACAGCATCCCTGCCGTGCTCGCGCCGCTGCGGCCGCCGATGAAGACCTGGCTGTCGGGCACGTAGTAGTCGGTCGCCGGCACCTCGGTCATCAGCGAGACGGTCTCGCCGGACACCGCGACGCGCGGTGCGGCGGTGAACGCGGGATATCTGAACGAACCTCCGCTCGCGCAGGCGCCGAGCAGCAGCCCCAGCGCGACGATCAGCAGATTCCTGGCCCTCATGTCGTGTCCCCCCGATCCGAAGCTTGGCGATCCTAGCGGCGAGGATTCCCGGCCTCTCGTCGAAACCGCCTTCATCGCGCGATTTCGAGCCGGCGAGCGCGTTGACTCGCCGCGGGAAGTCCCCTAACTGACCCGGCATCGACACGGGGTGCCCCGATCGCGATCCGCGCGGCCGGGGCTGAGAGCACACCCGCACAACCTGAACTGGGTCATGCCAGCGGAGGGAGTCGTGAGCGCGAGACTGGCCGTCCTCCTGTGCGCCGCCCTGCTCTGGATCGGGCCGTCTCAGCGCGCGCGCGCCCTGGAGCTGACCTTCTACTACCCGATCGCCGTCGGCGGCCCGATCGCGCGGCTGGTCGATCAGCTCGCCTCGGATTTCGAGCGCGAGCATCCCGGCATCAAGGTCAAGCCCGTCCATGCCGGCTCGTACCTCGAGACGCTGAGCAAGGCGCAGACCGCGCTGCGCGCCGGGCAGGGCCCGCATCTCGCCGTCCTGCTCGCCAGCGACCTGTTCTCGCTGATCGACGACGACCTGATCGTCCCGATCGGCGACCTGATTCCCGAGGGCGAGCGCGAAGCATGGCTCGACGGATTCCTTCCCGCGCTGCTCGCAAACAGCCGCGCGCAGGGCCGGACCTGGAGCGTGCCGTTCCAGCGCTCGACGGTCGTGCTCTACTGGAACAAGGCGGCGTTCCGCGACGCCGGCCTCGATCCCGAGCGGCCGCCCGCGACCTGGGACGAGACGGTCGCGATGAGCGGACGGCTCACGCGCCGCGACGCCGACGGGCACGTCGTGCAATGGGGAATGCACGTGCCGTCCTCCGCATTCCCCTATGCGATGTTCCAGTGCTTCGCGACGCAGAACGATGCCCGGCTCGCGAGCCCCGACGGCACGCAGGCGATGCTCGACCAGCCCGCGGTGATCGAGGCGCTCGCCTTCTGGACCGATCTCTCGCGCAGGCATCACGTCCATCCGCCGGGGATCGTCGAATGGGGAACGGCGGCGCAGGACTTCCTGCAGCGCAAGGTCGCGATGACCTGGGTCACGACCGGCAACCTGGCCTTCATCCGCGACAACGCCAGGTTCGAGTTCGGCGTGGCGATGCTGCCGGCCCACAAGCGGCGCGGTTCCGTGCCCGGCGGCGGGAACTTCTACGTGTTCAGGAACACCACGCCCGAGGAACGCGCGGCCGCGACGACCTTCATCCGCTGGGCGACCGCCCCCGAGCGGGCCGCGCGCTGGAGCATCGACACCGGCTACATCGCCGTGACGAAGGCGGCATGGCAGACGCCGGCCATGCGCGACTACGTCGCGCGCTTCCCGGCCGCGGCCGTCGCGCGCGACCAGCTCGCCCATGTCGAGGCCGAATTCTCGACCCACGAGAACCAGCGTGTCGCGAAGGCGTTCAACGACGGCATCCAGGCCGCATTGACCGGCGCGAAGACGCCGGCCCAGGCGATGCGCGACGCGCAGCGCGAGGCCGACCGGCTGCTGCGTCCGTACCGCCCGTGATCGACGCGGACGCCGTCGCCGACGTGCTCGAGGTGGTCCGCGCGAGGCGACCACTCGTGCACAGCATCACGAACCCGGTGGTCATGAACCTCACCGCCAACGCATTGCTCGCGGTCGGTGCTGCGCCGACCATGGCCTGGGCGGTCGAGGAGGTCGCGGAGGTGACGGCGCAGGCGCGGGCGCTCGTGATCAATCTCGGCACGCCGACCGCGACCACGTTGGCGGCGATGCGCGTCGCCGCGGCCCGGGCACGGGCGGACGGCATCGCGTGGGTGCTCGACCCTGTCGGCGCCGGCCTCTCCGGCTTCCGCCGCGGCGCCGTCATCGAGCTGCTCGAGAGCCGGCCTGCCGTGATCCGCGGAAATGCGACCGAGGTCCGCGTTCTGGCCGATGAGGCGCCGGGCGCGATGCGCGGCGTCGATGCGACCGACAGCCCCGCCGCCGCGCTCGCCGGCGCGACGGCGCTGGCCGCGCGGCTCGGCGCGGCGATCGCCGTCACCGGACCCACCGACCACGTCACCGACGGCGCGCGGCACGTCGCGCTGGGCAGCGGCGATCCGCTGATGGCGCGCGTCACCGGCATGGGCTGCACCGCGAGCGCGCTCGTCGGCGCGGCTCTGGCCGTCGAGCCCGACCGCTTCGTCGCGGCGGCCGCGGCACTGTCCTGGATCGGAGTCGCCGGCGCCCTCGCTGCGCACCGCAGCGACGGGCCCGGCACGTTCCAGCCGCTGCTGCTCGACGCCCTCCACCGCCTCGACCGGGAGGCGCTTCGCGCCCACGCAAGGATCGCCGCATGACCCGTCGCGCCATCGACCTTTCCGTCTATCTCGTCACCGACCCGGTCCTTGCCCGCAGGCACGGCCTGATCGAGACCGTACGGGCCGCCGTCGCCGGCGGCGCGACGGCGGTGCAGCTGCGCGACAAGCATGCCGGCGACGCGGCGATGGTCGAGCAGGCGCGCGCGATCCAGACGATCGTGAGGCCCCTCGGCGTGCCGCTGGTGATCAACGACCGCGTCGAGGTCGCGATCGCCGTCGGCGCAGACGCGCTGCATATCGGCCAGGACGACCTCGCGCCGCGTCTCGCGCGCGAGCGCATAGGCCCGACGATGGCGCTCGGCCTGTCGGCGGGCGACGAGCAGGAGATCCTCACCGTCGACCCGGCGATCGTCGACCATGTCGGCATGGGCCCCTTCGCGGCGACGAGCACGAAGCCCGACGCCTCGGCACCGCTCGGCGCGACGCGATTCGCGGCGCTGCGCGCACGCGTCCCGCTTCCGGTCGTCGCCATCGGCGGCATCGGCGCGGCCAATGCCGCCGATGCGATCCGTGCCGGCGCCGACGGCATCGCGGTGGTCAGCGCGATCTGCGGCGCCGACGATCCCGAAGCGGCGACACGACGCCTCGCCGACATCGTGCGGCGCGCAAGGGCACGCTGAGCCTCCGGCGCAGGATCCGGTTCAGTGCCGGCGCAGGCGCGCCGGCAGGCGTGCGGAGCCGCGGACGACGAGCTCGCCGGGCAGCCGACGGACCACCGATCCGGTGATCCGGCCGTCCTCGAGCCCGAGCAACAGGTCGACGGTCGCGTCGACCATCGCATCGATGGGCTGGCGGATCGTCGTAAGATCGTAGGCGCGCCAGCGCGCCATCGCGGAGTCGTCCACCGCGACGATCGAGACGTCGGTCGGCACGCGAAGCCCGAGATCGCGCGCGGCATCGATCGCCGCGAAAGCCATCACGTCGTTGGCGCAGAACAGGGCGCGCGGGCGGCCGCGGCCCGCGAGCAGGCCGCGCACCGCGGCAAACGCGGTCTCGTAGACGTAGTCGCCGATAACGCGCTTCGGGCGCGGCGCCTTGCGCGACGCGACGCGCTCGAAGAAGCCGCGCTCGCGCTCGAGATTGGTCGAGCTGTTCGCCGTCCCGGCGACGTAGCCGAGGCGCCGGTCGCCCGCATCGAGGAGGAGATCGGCGGCGAGCATTCCCGCGGCCTCGTTGTCGCAGCACACCGCGCTCACCCGCGTGCGTGCCGCGGTCCGGTTGAACAGAACGACCGGCAGGCCGAGGCGCGCGCATTCGTCGGCCATGGCCGAGGACAGCGTCGCGGAGGTCAGGACCAGGCTGTCGACCTGGTATTGGAGGATCTCGGGCAGCGCCGCATCGCCGCGGCTCTGGCCGGGCACGGTGATGAGCAGCACGCGCCGGCCATGCTCCTCGAGCCGGCGACTGAAGCGCTCGAGCACCGGCGGATAGAAAGGGTTGGTCAGATGCGCCATCACGATGCCGACCAGTTTCGTCCGGCGCGTGATCAGGCTGCGCGCGATCGCGTTGGGGCGGTAGCCGAGGCGGGCGGCCGCCTCGACGACGCGCTTGCGCGTCTTGGGCGCGACGCTGGCCCCGGGCGTGAAGGTCCGGCTGACCGCCGATTGCGAGACTCCCGCGGCGCGGGCGACGTCGGTCGAGGTGACGCGGGGGCGGCGGGCGGTCATCGGCGTCGGCTCGGGCGGATCGTTGCCGCCCTCTCCCGGCGCGCGTGAGCGGGGCGAGCGGAGCGGCCAGGGTCCTGCTCGATGCGCAGAGCGCGGTCGGCAAGGTCGATGGTATGTCGAAGCGCCGCCATTGACCTTCCCGTCCCGCGCCGCGCGAGTGCCATCCCGCCTGCGCCGCGAAGCGGCACCGGCAGACATCCGGCCACTATGCCGCGCGGCCCCATAGCCGGCGCGACGCGATGGCGGCCCCCTCGGCGAGCGACGCGAGCTTCACCCAGGCGATATCCGCGTCGACCGCGCCGTAGCCGGCGAAAGTGCCGAAGCCGCAGTCCGTCCCGGCGATCACGCGCTCCCGACCGACGACGCCGGCGTAGCGCTCGATGCGCTCGGCGACGAGCTCGGGATGCTCCACGAAGTTGGTGGTGGAGTCGAGGCAGCCCGGGATCAGCACGTAGTCGTCGGGAACGCGCGTCTCCTTCCACACGCTCCACTCGTGGGCGTGCCGTGGATTGGCGCCCTCGAACAGGAGCGCGCGCGGCTTCGCCTTGAGCACCGCCGGCAGGATCGCCTTGAGCGCGACGTCGAGATGATGCGGGCCCTCGTAGTTGCCCCAGCAGACATGCATGCGCACCCGATCGGCCGGCACGTTGCGCAGCGCGTGGTTCAGCGCCTCGACATGCATCGCCGCCTCGCGCAGGAAGCCCGGCTCGTCCAGGTCCTTGTACATCATGTGCCGGCCGAGCCCGAGATCGGGCGCGTCGATCTGAAGGATCAGGCCGGAAGCCACGATCGCTTCGTACTCGGCCGCCATCGCCTCGGCGAGGTCGCGCAGATAGGCCTCGGTCGTCTTGTGCCAATCCGAGGGCTGGAACAGCGCGATCACGCCCGGCGAGGCGGAGTTCATGAAGCCTTGCGTGTAGCCCGCGGCCTTCATCGCCGCCTTCATGCGCGCGATGTCGTCGTGCAGCGGCTGCAGGTTCACGACCTTGATCGGGCCGACGCAGCGGGGCCGGCGATAGGTCGGCGTGCCGCCGCTGCGCGAGAGCCGCTCGCGGTAGCCCGCGAAGGACTCGAGATCGCCGGGCACGCGGCGGGGACTGTCGCCGTCGAAGCCCGAGAGACGCTCCTTGATGTAGGTGGCATAGGAGATCTTCGACATCTCGCCGTCGGACGGCACGTCGATGCCGGTCTTGCGTTGCCGCGCGAGCGCATCGCCGGTCGCCGCGGCGATCGTCGCCTCGGCGACGGCCGCGTCGACCGGCTCGCCCCGCTCGCGCGCGAACAGCACGTCGCAGACGTCCTTCGGCCGCGGCAGGCTGCCGACATGGGTGGTGAGGATCCGGTCGGCCATGGCTCAGGCCGCCTTGCGATCGACGAAGGTCACCGCGCCAGCCTCGTCGCCGCCGCGCACGACATAGGCGACGACGTCCTCCGAGGACGTGGCGCGGAAGGCGCGCGCGAGTCCCTTGGGTGTCGTGAAGGTATCGCCGGGTCCGAGCAGCAGCGCGCCCTCCGGCGTCGCCACCTCCATCACGCCGCGATGGACGAAGATCACCTCCTCCTCGTCGCGCGTGTGCGCGGCGACTCGAGCACCGGAGGACAGCCTGAGGCAGCGCAGGTTGAAGCCGTGCGTCCACCAGCCGGTGATCGGGCCGGGGGCGAAGCCGTCCTTGGTCGCGCGCGGGGTGATCAGCGGGCACTCCTCCACGCCCGGAGCCGCGAGCGGCGAGCCGGCATGCGGAGTGAAGGCGTCCGTCCTGAGCACGCCCTGGGCCATCTTCTCGTGGGATGGGCTGCGCAGCTGCTGCGTGATCTGCTCGCGCGTCGGCGGCTGCTGCAGCTTCGCTCCGGGCGGCACGGTCTCGCCGATCGTCGTGTCGACCAGGCGCCCGCCCTCGAGCAACACGAGGCCGTACTTCGTCGCGAGATCGAAGACCCGCGGCGCCCAGGTCACCTTGCCTGCGTCGTTGCCGCCGAGCACCGCGAACAGGAAGCCGAGATCGGTGCCGATGTTCTCGAAGCCGCGGAAGACGTGGATCGGCAGCGAGATGACGTCGCCCGGCCCGAGATCGACATGGCCGTCGTCGGCGTTCTCGCCCCAGGTGAAGCGCCAGGTCCCCTTGTGGACGACGAACACCTCGGCGGTGTCGTGGCTGTGCTGGGAGTTGGTGCACTTCGGAGGCTGGCGCGCGCCGCCGATGTTGAAGCCGTGGCGCTCGGCGATGTGCACGTGCTGATGCGGGTTCTCGGCGACACCCGGACCGATGATCGTGAAGTTCTCCTTCTTCTCCGAGCCCGGGGTGCGCGTGTCGACGAACGCGTTCGTGCAGGGCCGGAGATCGGCATAGCGCACGAGCCGGCTGGCGAGATCGATGGTCATGATGGCGTCCTCGTTGCTGGAGGTCAGGGCCGCAAGCCCGATGCGGCGTCGAAGAGGCGGCGACGGTCGAGTTCCATCGGCTTCCTCCGTTGGGCGTGGCGCATGTCGCCTCGGGCGCGATCGGTCGTCACGCGCCGGCTCGTCCTTCCTGATGGGCGAGGATCTGTTTCCAGATCGAGACCTCGTCCGTGACGATCCATTCCTGGGTGACGCGGCCGTCGACCATGTGCGCGTGGTTCATGCCCATCACGTAGACCGGCGCCCCGGTCGGCGCACCGAAACGGCCGAAGCCCGCATGGGTGCCGCGCAGGCCCCAGCGCATCGTGAGGCGCGTCGCACGACCCGGCTCGCGGTTGGCGAAGGCGCTCTCGCAGGTGAAGACGCCGTCCGGGAACGAGGCGAGATAGCCGAGGCAGAAGCGGTCGATGTCGCCGTGGCCGTTCACCTCGCCGCCGCCCGGCACCGACACGGCCGCGCCGTGGAAGTAGAGGTCGCGGATCGCCGCGGTCTCCTTGACGCCCCAGATGCGCAGCCAGCCCTCGCGATAGCGGCGCACATCGGGCGCGTCCTCCATCGGCGCGCGATAGACGCCCGCGACGTCGCGCTCCGGCGTGAAATAGTCGACGCGGCCGTTGAGCGCGATCTCGTGCGCGACCATGCGGCGCGCGAGCTCGACGGGCGCCAAGCCGAGGCAGTGCGCGAAGGCGGCCTGGTCGCGCACCAGCCATTCCTCGGTGACGATCGCGTCCTTGACCCAGCAATCCGCGATGATGCGCGTGCGCACCATGCGGTTGGTGGCCGTCCCGTAGCTCCCGTCGCCCTGATGGCGCATCACCGAGATCAGCCGGTGCGAGGACAGGAAGCTGCCGTCACCCTCGTCGTTCCAGATCACGTCCTCGCCGACGAGCTGGCGGTCGGGGAACTGGTGCAGCGTCTGCAGGGTCTGCGCCGTGACGCCGTCGTTGCTGGTCGTGACGCCGGTCGCCGCCCGCACCAGGCACTTTCCGGCGTAGTAGGTGCCGATCTTGCCGCCGATGCCGCGGTCCTCCCAGATCTCGCGCGTGATGCCGTAGATGAAGTCGTGGACGTTGGCGTAGCGACCGAGGACGGGCTTCATGCGGCACCTGCGATCTGGGCGTGGACGGAGACGTCGTCGACGAGCATCCACTCGTTGACGATGCGATCGTCGCGCAGCTCGACCTGGCTGATGCCCAGCAGCACCAGCATCGCCCCGCTCGGAGCGCCGTAGCGCCCGTGCCCGCGGTGGCGGCCCGCATAGGACCAGCGCACCGCGACGCGCGGCGGCCGCCCGGGATCGCGCCGCGCGACCGCGTGATGCGCGGTGAAGCTGCCGTTCGGGATCGCGGCGAGCAGGCCGAAAAGGAAGCGCTCGAGGCTGTGCGTGCCGTAGTGCAGCTCGGCACCCGGCGCCTCGAGCCGCACGGCGCGGTCGTAATGCCTGGCGATGCGGTCGAGATCGGCACCGGGCCAGATCTCCTTCCACGCGTCGATCACGCGCGCGGCCAGCGCCTGATCGCCTTCGATCGTGAGGCCTTCGGGATCCGCCCAGCGCGCCAGCAGCGCATCCGCGCCCGGAGCGGCCATCGCCGGATTCGCGCGCGCCGCGGCATGGCCGATCGCGACGGGATCGGCACCAAGCTGGAGCGCGACGCCGGCCTGATCGCGGACGAGCCATTCCTCGACGACACGGTTCTCGCGGCACAGGCAATCGGCGATCGTGAGCATGAGGAGAGATCGGCCGGTCGCCTTGCCGAAGCGACCGCTTCCGTCGTGGCGCGCCGTCGAACGCGCGCGATGCGAAGAGTAGAACCCGGCCGGCTTGTCGCCGATGATCACGTCATCGGCGAGAAGCTGACGATCGGGAAACTCCGCCAGCGCCTCGAGCGTGCTGTTCACCACCGCCTCGGCCGTGTCCGAAAGGCCGAGCGGCGTGCGCACAAGCGTCCGCGGCGCATAGTAGCGATCGCGGATCAAGCCGATGCCGCGGCTTTCCCAGATCCGGTGCGTGATCTTGATGATGTAGTCGACCGGATCCGTGAACTCCGGATCGAAGCCCTGCATGCTCACGCAGCACCACTCCCGGCTACAACTCGGTTTGCATTCGTATGCAACCGAGCCTTACCCAAACCCAAGGCGAGAGTCCAAGAATTCGTCGCAAGGGGGCGAGCGTCAATCCGCGGACGGGAATCCGCCCGAGCGACCAGCTCGCCGTCGTCTGTCGGACGGGTCGCTCATGCCGAGCGGCGGACATAGCGGCGGATCGACACCGCGCACGGCACACCTGGCGTCCCGGCACCGATGAGCACCGGGCGACGCGCACCGCGTCGGCCCTCGTCGCCGTCGCCAGGCCGGTCATCGGGCGCGTCTTCGTCGGGCACCGGTCGCGCGCATCGGAGCGGTTCGTGGTCGCATGCCGCTCGCGACAGCGACCAGCGGGCGCCGGTAGCGATCGCGCTCGCGGTCGGCAGCATGGTCCAGGGCCCTCGCCGGCAGAACATCCGCGTCTCGCGGCCGCCTTTCATCATCACGCGGGTGACCAGCGCCCTGTCGGTCCATTCCGGCGAGTTCATGGGGATTCCGCCGACCGGCAAGCGCGTCGAGATCCGCGACATGGATTTCCGGAGGGTCAGGGAGGGCAAGATCGTCGAGAACCGGGTGATGTCGACGTCCCGCATGTCATGCGCCGGCTCGCGGTCGATCCCCTCGGCGGCCACGGCCTGGAGGAATACGACGCCGGCCGCAAGCTGCCGCCGAGGCCGGCGAAGGGGTGACCGGCGCCGGCTCAGCCCACCTTCCACCCGTCAAGGCGGTCCTGCATCCGGTACCACGTGCCCACGGCCGGCATGAACCAGGGCCGGCCGTCGTAGAAGGGCAGCGTCGGGAACGGCAGTCGCGAGAAGGCCGAAGGCCGGTTGTCGCCGCCGATGATCTGGCGCGCGGCGCAACGGCCGAGATGCGTCATCGTCACGACGCCGCTTCCGTTGCAGCCGAGCGCGAAGTGCACGCCGTCGCGCTCGCCCACATGCGGGAGCATGTCGACGGCGAAGGCGACGTTTCCGCGCCACGCATGCGTGATCTTCACGCCGCGGAGATCGGGCAGCAGATGGGTGAGGAAGCGGTGCAGCCGGGCCCCGGCGCGCCGCACGTCGGTGTCGACGAAGCTGGCGCGGCCGCCGAACAGGATTCGAGAGCGGTCGGGCGACGGGCGGAAGTAGTAGAGGATCTTCTTCGTGTCGCCGTAGACGCGGGCGTTGCGCAGATTGGCCCGCACCCGCGCCTCGCCCAGAGGCTCGGTCGCGATCATGTAGCTGGGGACCGGAATGAGCCGCCGGCGGTGCCACGGCGTGGCGGCGCCGGTATAGCCGTTGGTCGCGACCATGATGGTGCCGGCGCGGACGACGCCGTGATTGGTCTCCACGGCGAAGCGTCCGCCCGTCTGCGTCCAGCCCTTCACGTCGACGCCGCTGCACAGCGTCGCGCCCAGGCGCTTCGCCGCGGCGGCGAGGCCGCGCGTGTAGAGCGCGGGATGCACGGAGCCGGCGCGCTGGATGACGAGGCCGCCGTGGTAGCGGTCGGTCGCGATCTCCTCTTCGAGGCGGTCGCGCGTCAGGATCTCCGCATCGTCGCGCCCGGCCGCGTTGAGCATGTCTGCGCGGCGCTTGAGCATGTCGAGCGCCTTGGGCGCGTGCGCGCCCACGAAGCGGCCGCAGCGCCGGTAGTGGCAGTCGAGCTGCTCGCGCTCGATCAACGCCTCGAATTCGTCGAAGCTCGCCTCCGCCTCTTCGACCATCTCGGCGAGCAGCTTCGGATCGACGGCCTGCTGGAGATTGCTCTTCGCGCGGCCAAGGCTCCCGGCGCCGGAGAGCGCGCCGCCGTTGCGCGAGGAGGCGCCCCATCCGATCGCCTCGCGATCCAGGACGACGGACTTCACGCCCGCGCGCCCGAGCTCGACGGCGGTCGACAGTCCGGCGATGCCGCCGCCGATGATCGCGACATCGGTTTCGTCGGGCAGCGGCGTGGGTGCGGGGAGCGGCGGGCCGTCCTCCCACCAGAACGGACGCTCGACGAAGCCCGGGGCGAAGATCTCGGAAAAATCGGCGCTCATGGACGGCCACTCTATCGCAGCCCGCGCACTGCGGTCAGCGCGATTGCCCGCACGGCGATTTGCCGCCACCCTTCCCGTCCTCGCCGCAACCGGACCCCGCCTCGATGCGCCCGATCTATTTCGACTGCAGCACCGCCATGGCGCGGACCCTGACGCCCGAGCTGCTTGCACGCTGCCCCGCGCTCGAGGTCGCGATGGACGATCCGAACCGCGACGTGCTGCTCGCGCGCATTGCGGATCGCGAGATCGTCGTGCTCGGCAAGACGGTGCTCGGCGCCGCCGAGCTCGCGCGCCTGCCGCGGCTGCGCCACATCGTGTTCCTCGGCACCGGCGCCTCGAGCTATGTCGACCTAACCGCCGCCGCGGCGCAGGGCATTACGGTGCACGTCGTCCCCGGCTACGGCAGCCGCGCGGTCGCCGAGCACGCCCTGGCGCTGATGCTGGCCTGCGCGCGCCAGATCGTGCCCATGGATCGCGCGATCCGCGCCGGCGGCTTCCCGTCGCTGCACGGCATGGAGCTCGCCGGCAAGACCCTGGGCCTCGTCGGCCTGGGCGACATCGGCGCGGAGGTCGCGCGCCTCGGCGCCGCCCTGGGCATGGACGTCGTCGCCTGGACGCGCGGCGGCGACGCGCGCGGCGCGCCCGCCCGGCTCCTGCCGCTCGACGAGGTGTTCGCATGCGCCCATATCGTCAGCCTCCACGTCGCGCTGACGCCCGAGACGCGCGGTCTCGTCGATGCGCGGCGTCTGTCGCTGATGCGCGCGGGCAGCCTGCTGATCAACACCGCGCGGGGCGCCGTCGTCGACGAGGCCGCACTGGTCTCCGCCCTCGAGCGCGGGACACCCGCCGCAGCCGGCCTCGACGTGTTCGTCGATGAACCGCCCGCGCCGGACCATCCGCTGCGCCGCCTCGACAACGTCGTGCTCACCGGCCACGCGGCGTTCCGCACGCCCGAGGCCTCGCGCCGGCTCGTCGAGCGGGTGTTCGCCATCGTCAACGATCTATTGCGCTGACGCGGGGCCAGCATGCGTATCGCCCCGATGCTCGCGCTCGCCGCGGCTCTCGCGACGGCGGGCTGCGTCACCGATACGACGACGACGCGCCAGGTCGACGGCTTTGTGCGCTCGCCGACCGGCCCGGATCCCGGACGCTACGGCGGTCTCGGCGGAGTCTATCCGAGCGCGACGCGCGCGACGTGGACGCAGGCAGCCTACAGCGTCGACGGATTCTCGCGCCTCGACGCGCTCTTTCCCGCGGCCGTGGTCGCGCGCGGCACCGCGCCCTCCGCCTGGCGCCGCGCCGCCGAGGAGCCGGCGATCCGCTACGACGCCCCCGCGCAGTTCGGCGGCGGGCGCCTCACGCTCGACCAGTATCTCGAGCGCAATCCGACGACCGGCCTGCTGATCGCCCGCGACGACATGATCCTGGTCGAGCGCTACCGCTACGCGCGCAACGACAGCCATCGCCTGACGTCGTTCTCGATGGCGAAGACGATCACCGCGATGCTGGTGGGGATCGCCGTGCGCGACGGCGCGATCGCCTCGATCGACGATCCCGCCGAGCGCTACGTGCCAGAGCTTGCGGGACGCGCCTACGGCCGCACGCCGATCCGGCATCTGCTCACGATGTCGTCGGGCGTGCGCTTCCGCGAGGATTACGACGGCACCGACGACGTCGCCGCGCTCTCGCGCGCGACGATCGGCGGCCAGGGCCCCGGCGGAGCGAGCGCAGTGCTGGCCTTCGACGAACGTGTGGCGCCGCCGGGCACGCGCTGGTCCTACGCCTCGGGCGAGACGCAGGTGCTTGGCCTGGTGCTGCGCCGGGCGCTCGGCCGACCGATCGTGGAGTATCTCTCCGAGCGCGTGTGGAAACCGATGGGCGCCGAGGCCGACGCGAGCTGGCTCGTCGACCGCTCCGGCCAGGAGGTCGTCTACGGCTTCTTCAACGCCACGCTGCGCGACTATGCACGGCTCGGCATGCTGCTCGCCCGGGGCGGCCGGGCCGGCGAGCGTGCGCTGATCCCCGCAGCGTGGATCGCCGAGGCCACGCGCGCGCACTTCACGGCGGCGCAGACCGGTCGCGGCCTCGGCTACGGATTCCAGACCTGGGTGATGCCCGAGAACGACGGCAGCTTCGTCTTCCTCGGCGTGCGCGGCCAGGCGCTGTTCGTCGACCCCGGGCGGCGGCTCGTCATGGTGCATACCGCCGTGCGCCCGGATTCGCGCGACCCGCGCGGCGCCGAGACCTTCGCGCTCTGGCGCGCCGTGAAGCGCGACCTCGCGCGCTAGCCACAAGTCGGCGCCGCGTCAGGCGGCGAGCAGGCCGCGGGCGAGCGCCACGACCGCCACGCCGGCCAGCGCGGCGACGATGTCGTTGCCGGTGACGCGCATGACGAGGATCACGGCGCCCAGTGCCACCCACTCCGCGGGCCCTGCCGCGACCATCGCCGGCGCCACGATCCCGATCATGACCGCGAAGGGAACGGCGCGAAGGGCCGTCTCGATCGCCGGCGTCACGCGCACGAAGCGCATCAGCAGGAATCCGCCGGCGCGGCAGGCGAACGAGGCTGCCGCCATCGCGAGCAGGGCGGGCAGGAATTCAGCGCCGACGGTCATGGGTCGCGTAGGCCGCCGCAGCGCCCGCGAGGCCGGCGGCAACGACCGTCCAGCCGCCGGGCGCGAGGCGATGGATCGCGAGCGCCGTCGCCAGCGCAGCCGCGCCGGGCAGCAGGCTCGCCCGCCCGCGCCAGAAGGCGGATGCCATCGCGGCCGACAGCGCCACGATCATGAAGTCGACGCCGAAGCGGCGGGGATTGGCGACGATGCCGCCGAGAAGATGGCCGATCAGCGTGCCCGAGACCCAGGGCATGAACATCGCGAGACCCGAGCCGAGCAGGAATCCGCCGTCGTGCCGGCCCTCCGCATGCTCGCGCATCGCCAGCGCCCAGTTGCTGTCGCCCATCAGGAAAAGCGTCGGGTAGATGCGCGCCGCCGGCACGCCCTCCAGCCACGGGCGGATGGCCGCTCCGTAGAGCACATAGCGGGCGTTGGTGAGCAGGATGGTCGCGACGATCGGGAGCACCAGCGGGCTCTGCGACCACCCCTGCAGCGCCGCGATCTGCGCCGAGCCCGAGTAGATCAGCGCGCTCATCAGCACGGCCTC
This sequence comes from Alphaproteobacteria bacterium, assembly GCA_016793165.1. GTDB lineage: Bacteria > Pseudomonadota > Alphaproteobacteria > CACIAM-22H2 > CACIAM-22H2 > CAIOSQ01. The sequence goes on from JAEULA010000073.1 coordinate 121,684, forward strand.
GAGCGCGCTGCGCTGCGCCTCGCCGGCGAGCACGCCGAACACGATGCCGTAGAGGATCCCGCCGGCCCCGAGCGGCAGGCCCAGGACGAATCCGCGCCGGATGCCCGCCGCGGTGAAGGGGACGATGCGGCGCGTCATCGATCCCGTCGTCGGTCGTGATCTCGGTCCAGCGCGTCCGGGCGGCGGCGGGACGGGAACGTCGGCCTCGACGCTCCCGTCCCGTTGCCGCGGAGCGGCGGCGTCGACGTCAGCGCCAGGCGACGACGTTCTGGGTCTGCTCGCCGAGGCCCTCGATGCCGAGGCGCATCTTGTCGCCGGGCTTGAGGAAGCGCGGCGGCTTGAAGCCCGCCCCGACGCCCGGCGGCGTGCCGGTCGTGATCAGGTCGCCGGGCTCGAGGACCATGAACTGCGACATGTACGAGACGATGTGCGCGACGCCGAAGATCATCGTGCTGGTGTTGCCCTTCTGGACGCGCTCGCCGTTGACCTCGAGGAACATCGGCAGGTTCTGCACGTCCTTGATCTCGTCCCGGGTGACGAGCCACGGGCCGATCGGGCCGAACGTCTCGCAGCCCTTACCCTTCATCCACTGGCCGCCGCGCTCCATCTGGTACTCGCGCTCGGACACGTCGTTGCACACGCAGTATCCGGCGACGTGGTCGAGGGCCTGCGCCTCGGCGACGTAGCGCGCGCGCTTGCCGATGACGACGCAGAGCTCGACCTCCCAGTCGGACTTCACCGAGCCCTTCGGGATCATGACGTCGTCGTTCGGGCCGATGATGCAGCTCGTCGCCTTGTTGAAGAGGATCGGCTCCTTGGGGATCGGCGAGTTCGTCTCCTTGGCGTGGTCGACGTAGTTCAGCCCGACCGCGAAGAAGTTCCGCGCGCCGCCGACGCAGGGGCCGAGGCGGGCGCCAGCCGGGGCGGCGGGCAGCTTGGAGAGGTCGAGCTTGCGCAGCTTGTCGAGGCTGTCGGCCTCGAGCGCCTTGCCGGCAATGTCGGAAACGATGCCGGACAGGTCGCGGATGACGCCCTGCGCGTCGAGGATGCCCGGCTTCTCAGCGCCGGGCTGGCCGAATCGAACCAGCTTCACGTGTCTTCTCCCCTGGATTGGATCGAGGCGCGGATCCTACAGGGAAACGCGCGCACCGGAAGATGCCGCGACGGCCCGGCGCCGCCGACGGCGCAAGGCTGCCCTGCTTCCCGGGCCTTGCCGACGACCGCATGGCGACGGAAGAGTTCCCGAGGTCCCGCCGCACACGGGAGGGGAGACGCGCCATGCCGACCGCCATACCGCTCGCGAACGCCGAAATCCGACGGCTCGACGCGGCATTCGGCGCCGAGGTGGTCGGCATCGATCTCGCGGCACCGCTGTCGTCCGAGGCCTTCGCGGCGCTGCACGACGC
>JAEULA010000084.1 GCA_016793165.1 Alphaproteobacteria bacterium
TCTGCGGGCGCTTTATAGCTTGATGGCCCCAGCACCGCACGGATCTTTTGGAATGTCGCCTCACCGATTGCCGCTTCCAATGCGGCCGTGAGGGTAATTATGGCACTAGGTATGAACAGCCGCCCAGCTTCGCCGCCGCCATGAATGGAGTCAATGAGAGCTTTCGCTACATACTCTGTGTGGAGATGGAGCAACGGAAGACCCCAAACGCGCTCACCGATTTTTGTTCCAAGATTCTTAGCCTCTTCAGCCGAATAGTCAGGAACATCAATCACAGAGGCATAGCTTGGGTCATATTCTTTGCGTCCCGCTCTATCTGCCATCGTGTCGGCTCTGACATCGACAAGAACTGTCTCGGGACGCGTAATTCCGTGCTTCGCCGTCATTTCGGCCAACGCAGCAAAGAACTTCTGTTCGGGAATCTTGAGCTCGGCAGCGAGCTCACGAAGCATTGTGATTGCACTTCCTTGCATCAATTGCCTCGTCAAACTAGTTCTCAATTGAATTCTCAGATTTTCACTTGCGCGCGTACATCTCCGCCTTCGGCGTGAACGTCGTCTCCGGCTCCAGCGGATAGACCGGGCGGCGGCAGATCGTGTGGCCGAGGCTCTTGAGGTTGGCGCTCGTCGCGCCGGGCGCGTCGATGTTGAAGTTGCGCGCGGCCCAGTCGACGAACATGTGCTTCTCGCAATGCGGCGACTTCACGACGATGAGGTCGTAGCGCCTGGGCTCGCAGCCGGCGGCGTAGAAGACCGAGCGGTCGAACAGGTTGGCCGATTTGGTCATCGCGACGATCGAGTAGTTCTTGTGCAGCAGCAGCGCCATGTTGCCGGCGTTGTTGGGGCCGCCGCTGGTCTCCAGGCGGATGTTGCCGCGCGAGAGCAGCTCCACCGTCACGTCGAGCTCGAGCGGCGTGTAGCGCTTGTCCAGCGCCCCGCCGAGCTTCACGCGCAGCTTGCCGCCCAGCCCCGCCTTCATCGCCGCCTCGACCGCCGGCGGGTCGACGATCGGCACCAGCACCTTGCCCTGGTAGTTCGCCTTCTTGAGCGCGGCGAGGATCACGTTGGAGTCGCCGGTGGCTCCCGAGCTGGTGGCGTCGGCGGCGTCGGTGAAGATCGCGGCCCCGTCCAGCGTCTTCGCCTTGGCGATGGCGTCGTCGAGCTGCACCAGCCGTCCCTGCATCAGCGCGCGGTCGGGCCAGAAACTCTCGGCGAGGCGGATCGCCTCGCGCTCGGCCGTCGCGGCGTCGTTGTCGGTGACGACGATCGCCTGGCTGCACAGCTCGGGCACGTCGGTGAAGGGATTGCCGATCATGAAGCCGGCGGCGAGCGCCTTGCCCTCGCGCTCCAGCGCCTGGGCCTGGCGGATCACGCCGCCATAGACGCCGGTCTCGGTGATCAGCTCGTCGCCGCGCACCAGCGCGGGCACGACCACGCGAGCGATGGTCGGCTTCGCGCCGGCCATGATCTTGAGCAGCAGCCGTGCGGCGCGCGCGCCGGTGTCCGCGAAGTCGACATGCGGATAGGTGTGATAGATCGCGAGCCCGTTGACGTGCTCGAGCATGCGCGCGGTGCAGATGCCGTGCAGGTCGAGCGAGATCACGATCGGGATCTTCTCGCCCAGGATCTTGCGGCACTCCTGCAGCAGGTAGCCCTCGGGATCGAGCTCGCCGTCGGCGCCCATCGCGCCGTGCATCGAAAAGTACATCGCGTCGATGCCCTTGGCGTGGTTGCGCACGGCCTCGAGCAGCTCCTTGGCCACGCGCTCGAAGCCCTTGCGCGAAAGCTGGCCGGCGCTGAAGGCACGCGCGCCGTAGGCCGGCACCAGGGTGACACCCGGCGTCGCCTCGAAGACCTCGACGGCCCCTCCCATGCCGGTGTTGGTGCCGCGCTGCGTGTCGATCAGCTCGGCCCCGCGCAGGATGCGGAAGTCCCGGTAGCTGCTCGGCACCGGATTGAAGGTCGAGATCTCCTGCATGCATTCGGCGATCAGGATTTTCGGCATGGCGTCCCCCCGCGATCGATGACCGGTGCCGAGACTATCCGATCGGCCGCCGCGCTCCAGCGCCCGTTCCGCCGCGGGAAACCGCGGCGGCGCCGGGCGGCCGGCGGCATCACGGCATGAGGCCGCCGCGGAAGGCGACGCCGACGGCGACGAATCCGACCGACAGGACGGTCACCAGGACGATGCGGCGCGCCATCGCCGGAAGCGTGGCCGGCGACAAGGCCGGGATGAGCCGCAGCCGCGCGTCGATCGCCGCAAGAACGGTCGCGGCGAGCAGCATCAGTTTGAGCGTCAGCAGGGTCGCGACCGGACTCGCGAAGCCGAGCCCCTCGCGCCAGTCGGGGAGCAATCCCGAGGCGAGCCAGACGCCCGTCGCCACCTGCACCAGCAGCGCTGGCATGCCGATCCGCTCGTAGCCGCGCTCGAAGGCGAGCAGGATCCCGGGATCGCGTGCGGCAAGCGCCCGCGGGAGCACGGTCAGGGCGAGCACGAGATGGCCGCCGGTCCAGACGGTGGCGGCGAGCACATGGACGAGCAGGACGACGTCGCGCATGGCGCGATCCTACGTCACGCGCCGAGGCGCATTCACTCCGCCGCTTCGAGCGAGGTGCGCATGTGCCGTCGGCGCGGCGTGACCCAGGCGAGCACCGCCATGGCGCCGAGGGTCATCGTCGCGATCGCGAGGCGCAAGCCGATGGCCTCGGCGAGCAGGCCCATGATGACGCCGCCGATCGCCGTGCCGCCGTGGATGCCGAGGCCGTAGAGGCTGAGCACGCGGCCGCGCAGATCCTCCGCCGCTCCGATCTGCAATAGGGTTTGCGTCGCCGCGGAGCGGATCGTCATGCCGATCCCGATCACGAGCGCGAGCGGCGAGGCGGCCAGCGTCGACGGCGCGAAAGCGAAGCCGAGCATCGCCAGCCCCATCGCCGCCATGCCCGCGAGCACGATCGTGCACAGCCCGGGGCCGGGGCGGCGCCACGCGAGCGCGACGCCCGAGCCGATCGCGCCGACGCCCACCAGGCTGGTGAGCAGCGACACGGTCTCCACGCCCTCGCCGAGCTCGCCGCCGGCGAAAGCCGGCAGCATGTCCAGGAGCGGGCGCACGCACATCGTGAAGCTCACGTGCAGCGCCAGTAACGGCCCGATGCCCGGATGGCGGAAGGCATAGCCGAGCGCGGTCGTGATCGCGCGCAGCACGGGCTCGCCCGCGCCGACGCTGCGCCGCGCGGGGACCAGCGGCCGGATCAGCAGGACGACGACCAGGTGCAGCGCGAAGCAGGCCGCGATGGCAGCCAGGCACGCGGCGATGCCGAAGACGAACATGATCGCGCCGGCGATCGCCGGTCCGATGACGGTCGCGACGTTGAACACCACCGAATTGAGCGCGATCGCCGAGGCCACGCGCGCAGGCGGCACGAGCTCGGAGACGATGAGATTGCCCGAAGCCTGCGCGAGCGCGTTCGCCACGCCGACGCAGAACGTGAGCCCGACCAGCACCGGCACGTCGAGCAGGCCGACGACGTAGAGGCCCGCGGCGATCGCCGCCTGCAGCGCGCTGACGGCCTCGGCGACGGCGATGATCGTGCGCCGTTCGAACCGGTCGGCCATCACGCCACCGATCATGCCGAGCACGATCGTCGGCGCGAACTTCAGGAACACGATGATGCCGAGCCAGGCGGTGGACCCGGTCAGCTCCCAGACCAGCCAGCCGACCGCCAGGCGCTGCATCCAGATCGCCATCGAATCCGCGCTGAGGCCGAGGAGGTACCAGCAGAACGGGCGCAGCGTCGCGACGGCGACGAGCCGGCGCCAGCCGGGCTCGCTGTCCTCGCGCGCACCTGACGTCGGCGTCGCGTCGTCCCCCCGTCGATCGGTCATGGCCGCATCGTCTGGCGTTTCCCCCGGCGGCGATTCTTCACGAAGCGGCGTGCGCCGGTACTGCAGAGTTCGCAGGGGTGGCGCGCCGAGCCGGGCATGGCGGGCGGGGCGCTATCCGACCGTGGGATCCCACGGCCCTGCGACCGGCACCGCCTCGTCGGGACCCGGCCACGGCGGCATGGTGATGGCGACGGCGGCGATGGCGGTGTCGGGCGCGGCGCGGAACTGGAAATGCGTGCCGAGGGGAATCGTGAGGCTCAGCCCCGGCTCCAGCGTGGCGATCTCCTCGCGATCACCTTGGCGGCGCCACATCTCGCCGCGCCCGGCGACGACGTACCAGATCTCCTCGACCGTGCGATGCGTCACCGCCTTCGTGACCTTCCCGGCGGCAAGCTCGAAATGCGCCATCCCGCCGCCGCGCAGGCCCAGCAGCACACGCACGTCCGAGCCGTCGGGCGCGATGACGGTCGGCAAATGCGGCAATCGGAGGGTGCCGAATTCGGTCATGGGCCGGAAACGTAGCTCGGCCCGCGCGTCGCGCGAAGGATCCGCGAACCGTCGCCAGACCCTCGAGCCGGGAATCCGTTCTTCCTTTCCCGAGCTCGCCTTGGGCACGACGGACCGGGAGGCGCTGCCGTCGCCGTTCAGCGCAGGGCCGCGGCCATCGCGCGCAGCTCCGCCCGGCGCACCTTCGTGCCGTTGGGGCCGTCGGTGGTGGGGAATCGATCGAGGGCGACGATGCGGGCGGGGACCTTGTAGCCCGCCAGCTTCGCGCGGCACCGTGCGAGCAGCGCCGGCTCGTCGAGCGCCGCGCCCGGCGCCAGCACGACGAACGCGATGACGCGCGTGCCGTCGCGGCGATTCCGCTCGACCGCCTGGCAGGCGGCGACCGACGGGTCCTCGGCGACGACCTGCTCGATCTCGAGCGGATTCACGAGATAGCCGCCGAGGCGCAGCGTGTCGCCCATGCGCCCGAGCAGCGTGAAGCCGCCGTCGTCGAGTCCGATGCCGATATCGCCGGTTCGGAACCAGCCGTCCGGCGTGAAGGCGCGGCGTGTCGCGGCCTCGTCGCCGAGATAGCCGATGAACAGGCTGGGGCCTCTCACCTGCAGCTCGCCGGCCTTGCCCGACGCCGCGAGCGCGCCGCTCTCGGGATCGGCGATCCGCGCGCGGGCATCGGCCGAGACCGGCAGGCCGCCGGCGAGTGCGCGCCGCTCGAGGATTGCGCCTTCAGGCTGGATCGCGAAGAGCGCGAGGGTCTCGCTCATCCCGAACAGGCCGCGCAGGCGCACGCCGCGCGCTTCCGCCTTCGCAGGAAGCTCGACGAGCGCCGGGTTGAAGTTCGCGTGGCCGAAGAAGCGCAACACGGGGAACGGCCGCGTCTCGGTCCGAGCGTCGAGCATGCGGTCGAGCATCTCGTTGGTGCCGACGAGATTGGTCACGGCATGGGCGCGCATGAGCGACGCCGCGCTGTCCGCATCGAAGCTCTCCATCATCACCAGCGCACGGCCCGCGAGCAGCGTCGCAAGCGCCTGGCTGAACCCGAACACGCCGGCGAGCGGCAGGGCCTGCAGCACGACGGTGTCCCCGGCATCGAGTCCGAAGGCAGCCGCGACGTCGCGCGCGTGACGGACGACGCCGCACTGTCCGTGCAGCACGAGCTTCGGCCGGCTGGTCGTGCCCGAGGTCGTGAACACGACGAGGCCGTCGTCGGGCTGCGCGTCGATCGACCCGAGCGGCGCGCCGGCGGCGAGCGCATCGAAGGCGACGACGCGCGGCGCGAGCCCCGGGTGCACCGCACCGTCGCCGACCACGATCACGGTCTCGAGCGTCGCACGCGCGGCCGGCTCGAGCGCCGCCAGCTCCTCGGCGGGGCGCCGCATTCCGGCTTCGGGCGCAAGAACCAGAGCGCGCGCCTCGCAGCGCCGCAGCAGATCGCCGACCTCGACCGTGCCGAGCCGCGTGTTCACGGCGACCACCGTCACGCCAAGTCGCGCGCAGGCCAGCAGGGTCTCCAGCCATTCCCGGCGATTGCCGAGCCACAGCGCGACGCGATCGCCGCGGCACAGGCCCAACGCCGACAGCCCGCCGGCGAGGCCACGCGCCCGATCCGCGATGCCGCCGAAGCGCAACGGCGTCCCGCGTTCGATCAGCGCCACGCGGTCGGGCGGCACGCGGTCGAAGGCGGCGGCGAGTGTCGGTGTCATCTCGGCGGCACCATAGCGCGCGAGAGCCATTGCATCGCAACGCCGAGCCGGCGCAGCGTGTCGTCCGCGACGACGATTCCCGCAAGGAGCAAGGCCCGACCGATGGATCCGAACGCAGCACAAGCGCGCTGGGACGCGCGCTACGACAAGCCCGAGTACCATTTCGGCGAGACGCCGAACGCCTTCCTTGCCGGCCAGGCGGCACGGCTGCGACCGGGAATGAAGGCGCTGGCGATCTCCGACGGCGAGGGCCGCAACGGCGTGTGGCTCGCCCGGCAGGGACTCGCGGTCACCTCTTTCGACCTCTCGCCGCGCGGAGTCGAGAAGGCGAAGGCACTCGCCGCGCGCCACGGCGTGGCGATCGACATGCGCATCGCGGATATCGCGACCTGGAACTGGACGCCCGAGGCCTACGACCTTGTCGCCGGAATCTTCTTCCAGTACGCCCCACCGCCGCTGCGCGCCCGGATCTTCGCCGGCATCGTCGAGACGCTGAGGCCCGGCGGCCTGCTGCTGCTCCAGGGCTACACGCCGCGCCAGCTCGCCTACGGCACCGGCGGCCCGCCGGAGGCCGAGAACATGTACACGCCGGAGCTGCTGCGCGATTCCTTCAAGGCGCTGGAGATCATCGCCCTGAACGAGCATGACGACCGCATCACCGAAGGCCCCGGCCATGACGGCATGTCGGCGCTGATCGACCTCGTCGCAAGAAAGCCGGCGTAGGTCGGGCGATCGCCCGCCGCGTCGCCGCGGGGACAAGTGACAGCCTCCGGAACTCATCCACGACAGCGTCCCGCCGTCCCCTCGAAAGAGGGGGACGGATCGCGCGCGTAGCGCGCGATCAGGGGGAGATGGAAGCGGAGCAGGCCGCTGCACACCGTCTCCTGCAATGCCGCGACTCTCCCCCTGGCCGCTTCGCGGCCTGTCCCCCCTCATTCGAGGGGGACGGTGGAGTGATGCAATCGCGGCACGCGAACGCGGGACGGTGCTCGCCTTGCCTCGAGGACCAGGCTCGTTGGCGTGTCGGTCGGGCGCGGTCAGCCCCAAGCCGGGCGGGGGAAGGGTTCGGTGCTGCGCGTGACCAGCGTGGCGCCGCCCTTGATCCAGGACACCGTGTTGACCTGGCCGCCGAGGATCTCGTTCGGCGCCAAGGCAGCGAGTTCGGGTGCGTGCAGCGCGAGCGTCGCGGGCCCATGCCAGTGGCCCTCGACCTTCACCTCGCGCATCGTCGCGAGGAACAGCTCGCGCGTCAGCGTCTCGGTCGACGGGTCGGGCAGCGCACGCTCGACGAAGAAGCCGACGAAAGGCGGCTGCGGCGCGGGCAGCGGCCCGCTCGCGGCCAGCGTCACCTGCGCATCGAGCACGGCGCGGCCGAGGCGCGAGACCTGGCCGGCGCAGCGATCGCCCGTCGTCCAGCCGCGCTGCGGATGCGGCGCGGTCAGCGCCAGCGTGCCGAGGCGCTGCGGCCAGCCGTACATCTCGCGACCGACCGCGAACTCCGCATCGCTGTCGGTCCACAGGAACGGGTCCCAGTAGCCGATCGTGCCTGCGTGCTCGGCCGCGATGCCGACGACGCTCTCGTGCAGCTGGCTTGCGGCGGGATTGGCCTGCGCCCAGTCCCAGCCATGGCCGAGATCGCAGATCAGGCTGTGCACCGAGAACCGCACCAGCGGTTCACCCCAGGGCCGTAGCGGCGCCGGCAGCAGCGCGCGCACCGCGGCGGCATCGCAGCGCGCGATTACCGTCAGCGAGCGGCCGGCGAAACGCCAGGGCGGCGGGCCGTAGAGCGCGCCGTGGCCGCTGGGATCGCGCGCCGCGACGAAACGCGGCCAGGCGCCGGGCGCGGCCATCAGCGCGACTCCGCCTTCATCGCCTTGGCGACGGCCTCGGCATGCTCCATGACCGCGCAGCCCGAGCGGTTCCAGGTCGCGATGCCCGCGGCCATCAGGCATTGCACGAGGCTCTCCGCGAGCGCGGGCAGCGGCAGGCCGAGCCGCACCGCGTTCTCCGCATGCCGCTTGGCGCCGTCGGTCGCGCCGAGCGCGACGTCGAGCACGGTGAAGATCAGCTCCTTGGTCTTCAGGTCGAGTCCGCCGTTCGGGCTGTCGCGCATCACCGAGGCGCGCATCAACCCGTAGCCCGCGAAGGCATCCGGCGCGTTGCGCAGCAGGACGTCGAATTCGCGCGGCAGGGCGAAGGATGCGGGATCACCGCCGCGCGCCAGATAGGTCTGGCGGAAATTGTCGATGCCGGCGGCGACGGCCGCCCCCTTCAGGTCGCTCATGCTGTGTCTTCTCCCGTCACGCGGATTCGTCGAGGAACGCGAGGATACGCCGCCACGACTCGCCGGTCGCGTAGGTCCAGGCGCGCCGCGTCGGCGGGAACCAGGCCCAGAACCGCGTGCGCCGCGGCCGGCGCCGGAGATTGTCGAGGATGCGCGCGCTCAGCCATGTCGGGTCGAAGCCCGCCCACTCGCCCGCGACGCCCAGCAGGTTGGCGCCGAGCACCGGCGCCAGCTCGACGGCGTAGATCCGCTGCAGCTCGTCGCGCGGGAGCCCGGATTCGCGCAGCACCGCGGCGATCGCCCGCAGCCCGGCATCGTCGAGCTCGGTATCGAGCCAGAGCGCGGACAGCGCCGTCCAGACCGGCCGCCGACGCTCGATCTGCCGCTCGTCCAGCATGACCCCTCTCCCATCGCGCCGGCGGCATGATACGTGTTTCGGCGCGCATCGCGCGGTGCGCCGCGCAGGACGAGGCTGGGAGCATGGAACCCTTCGACATCCGCCCGCTGGGATCGAGCTTCGGCGCCGAGATCACCGGGATCGACGTCCGCACGATGGACGACCCTGCCGCCGCGGCCCTGCATGCGGCGATCGACGCGCATCGCGTCGTGGTGATCCGCGGGCAGTCGCTGTCGCCCGAGGCGCAGAAGCGCTTCTCGCGCCGGCTCGGGCCGCTCGTGACCCTGCCCTACGTCAAGCCGCTCGACGGCCATCCCGAGGTGATCGCCGTGCTCAAGGAGGCGGACGAGGTCAAGGTTTCGACCTTCGGAAGCTGGTGGCACGCGGATTTCAGCTATCTCGAGGAGCCGCCGGTCTACTCGATCCTGCATGCGCTCGAGCTGCCGCCGAAGGGCGGCGACACGTTGTTCGCGGATCTCTGCACCGCCTACGACGCCCTGTCGTCCGGGATGCGGCGCATGCTGGATCCGTTGCAGGTCATGCATTCCGGCTTCGTCTACGGCACGCGGACGGCCGTGGACGGCGAGCGCGGGCGCGCGCGCGGCGTCGTGATCTCGCGCGGCAACGCCGATGCCGATGTCGAGCGCGCGCATCCGCTGGTGCGATTCCACGCCCCGACGGGACGCAAGGCGCTGTTCGCGAGCCCGACCTACACGACGCGCCTCGCCGACATGACGGCGGAGGAGAGCCGCCCGCTGCTCGAGTTCCTCTACGGCCACATGGCGCGGCCGGAGTACACGCTGCGCCAGCGCTGGCAGCCCGGCGACCTGCTGGTGTGGGACAACCGCGCGGTGAACCATCTCGCGGTGAACGACTACGACGGCTATCGGCGCCTGCTCCACCGCACCACGGCCGGTCGCGAGCGTCCCGCGGCCGCGCCGACGTGACCCGCCGCCGGGAATTCCAACGGCGCCATCGACGTTCTCATCCGGACCCGACCATGAACCGCCCGCTCTCCCTCGCCGCCGCCGTCGCCCTGACGCTTGCCCTCGCCGCGTGCGAAGAGGCCCCACAGAGCCGCCTCGTGGACATGCGCGTGCCGGGCACGCTCGGTTTCGCGCAGTTCGCGACGACGACGGGCCCGATGTATGTCGAGACCAACGGCACGCCCTTTGCCGGCGGCATCGCCCTCGACGGCGCCGCGTTCGCGAGGCAGATCGCAGGGGCCTTCGCGGTCCCGACGCTGCGCTTCACGACCGACAAGGCCGCGGCGCCGCAATCCGATCATCGCCTCGTCTGGGTCTTCGATCCGCCGGAGGCTTTCAAGCTGGAGTCGCTCTGCGCCGGGCCGGTCGCGGGCGGCGTCGTGCGCAAGGCGGACATCGTCCAGGTCACGGCCGCCTTCTGCCACGAGGCGAAGCTCTACGCCGTGGCGCGCGGCAGCGTGCGCCGCCCGCGCAGCGCCGACGATCAGGCGTGGCAGCAGCTGGTCCAGCAGATCGCGCGCCACTTGATCAGCGAACGCGCGGCGAATTGACGGCTGGTCGCGCTCAGGCGCGCAGCGGCCCCGAGCGCAGCACGACGTAGAGCGCCGGGATCACGAGCACCGTCAGCAGAGTCGACGACGCGAGCCCGAACAGCAGCGAGATCGCCAGGCCCTGGAAGATCGGATCGGTGAGGATCGTCGCCGCGCCGATCATCGCCGCCACCGCGGTCAGCAGGATCGGCTTGAAGCGGATCGAGCCCGCCTCGATCAGCACGTCGAGGAGCGGGCGCTCCGGTGTCCGGGCATGGCGAATGAAGTCGACCAGCAGGATCGAGTTCCGGACGATGATCCCCGCGAGCGCGATGAACCCGATCATCGACGTCGCGGAGAAGGGCGCGGCGAAGAGCCAGTGGCCGAGCATGATACCGATGAAGGTGAGCGGCACCGGCACGAGGATGACCAGCGGCAGCCGGAACGAGCCGAACTGCGCGACGACGAGCACGTAGATCCCCAGCATCGCGACGGCGAACGCGGCCCCCATGTCGCGGAACGTCACCCAGGTGACCTCCCACTCGCCGTCCCAGAGCAGCGTCGGCCGGGCCAGGTCCTGCGGCTGGCCGTGGAGCCGGATCTCGGGCTTGGGCATGCGCCCCCAATCCGCCGCTTCGATCGCGCGCTGCACGGCGAGCATGCCGTAGAGCGGCGCCTCGAACGCACCGGCGAGCTCGGCCGTCACCATCTCGGCAGGCCGCCCGTTGCGCCGGAAGATCGGGAAGGACCCGGCCTCGCGCGTCACGTGCACGACGTCGCCAAGCTCGACGACGCCGCGATCGCCGGGAAGGATGTTCGCCGGCACCGGCGTCGCGAGGCTGCGCTCGCCCAGCACCGCCTCGCCCTTTCCGCGCGAGATCCGGATCGGGATCGGCTGGCGGCCGCCGCCGCGGTGCGAGTACCCGACGGTCGTCCCGCCATGCAGCAGCCGCAGCGTGTCGTGGACGTCGCGCTGATCGACCTTGTGGAACTCGAGATCGTCCTCGGAGATCGTCACGCGCAGGCGGTCGGGCTGCCGCCCGAACGAATCGTCGACATCGACGATGAACGGCACCGCGGCGAAGATCTCGCGCAGCTTGCCGACGATCGCCCGGCGCGTGTCCGGATCCCCGCCATAGACCTCGGCGAGCAGCGTGGCGAGCACCGGCGGCCCAGGGGGCGGCTCGACCACCTTCACGGCCGTACCGGGCGGCTTCTCGACACCGGCCAGCACGCGCCTGATCTCGAGCGCGATGTCGTGGCTCGGCCGGCTGCGCGCCGCCTTCGGCACGAGATTGAGCTGCAGGTCGCCCATCTGCGGCTCGTCGCGCAGATAGGCATGGCGCACCAGGCCGTTGAAATTGAACGGCGCCGCCGTGCCGGCATGGGCCTGCACCGAGGCGATCTCGGGCAGGCCGGCAAGCGCGGCGGCGAAGCGCTGCAGGACGCGGTCGGTGTCTTCCACCGAGGCGCCGCGCGGCAGGTCGACCACGACGCCGAGCTCGGGCTTGTTGTCGAAGGGCAGCAGCTTGACCGTGACGTGCTGCGTCGCGAACAGCGCGAGCGAGCCCAGGGTCGCCGCGCCGACGGCGAGCAGGAACGCCCAGGCGCGGCCGCGCGCCGCGAGGATCGGCCGTGCCGCGCGCGCGTAGAGCCGCCCCAGCACGCCGCCGCCCGCCTCGTGACCGCCGCCGCCGGCCGACGACGCCGGCCTTCGGCCGAGGCGCAGCATCAGCCAGGGAGTCACGACGACCGCGACGAAGAACGAGAAGATCATCGCCGCCGAGGCGTTGGCGGGGATGGGGCTCATGTACGGTCCCATCATCCCGGACACGAACAGCATCGGGAGAAGCGCGGCGACGACGGTCAACGTCGCGACGATGGTCGGATTGCCGACCTCGCCCACCGCGTCGATCGCCGCCTGGGCCCGGCCTCGGCCGTCGCCCATTGCCCAGTGCCGCGCGACGTTCTCGATCACGACGATCGCATCGTCGACCAGGATGCCGATCGAGAAGATCAGCGCGAACAGGCTCACCCGGTTGAGCGTGTATCCCATCAGCCACGCGGCGAAGAGCGTGAGCAGGATGGTGACGGGGATCACGACGGCCACGACGGCGGCCTCGCGCCATCCGATCGCGAAGGCCACGAGGACGACGATCGAGACGGTGGCGAGTCCGAGATGGAACAGGAGCTCGTCGGCCTTCTCGTCGGCCGTCTCGCCGTAGTTGCGGGTGACGTGGACGTCGACATCCTGCGGAACGATCGCGCCGCGGGCGCGCGCAACGGTCGCCAGCACCTCGTGGGCGATGGCGACGGCGTTCGCGCCGGGACGCTTGGCGATCGCGAGGGAGACCGCCGGCATCCGCGCCAGCGCGCCGGCCGCGTCGCGCTGCAGATGGGAGACGCGCGACTCGCGCGTGTCGGTCGCGAGGACGATCCGTGCGACGTCGCGCACATAGACCGGTCGCCCGTCGCGCGTCGTCACCAGCAGGTTGCCGATATCGTTCGCGCTCGTCAGGGTCTGCCCCGCCACGACGCCGATCTGGCTGCCGTGGGCCCGGACCTGTCCGGCGAGGAAGGCCCGGTTCGCGCCCTCGATCTTCGCGACGAGCCCCTGGAGCGTGACGCCGTAGAGCGCGAGGCGCTCGGGATCCGGCTCGATCCGGAGCTCCTCGGGCTGTGCGCCGACGATGTAGGTCAAGCCGATGTCGTCGAGCCGGGCGATCTCGACCTGCAGCTCGCGCGCGAGGCGCGTCAGGTCGTTGGGGGTCCAGCGCGAGGCCGCCTCGGGCCTGGCCGCGAGGGTGAGCACGACGATCGCGACGTCGTCGATGCCGCGGCCGACTATCAACGGCTCGGGGATGCCGACCGGGATCCGGGCCATGTTGGCGCGGACCTTCTCGTGCACGCGCAGGATCGCCGCGTCGGCGGAGGTGCCGACGAGGAATCGGGCGGTGACCAGCGATCCGTCGTCGCGCGTCTGCGAGTAGACGTGCTCGACGCCGTCAATCGACTTGATGATCGTCTCGAGCGGCTCCGTGACCAACTTGACGGCGTCCTCGGCCTTGAGCCCGTCGGCACGGACATGGATGTCGACCATCGGGACCGAGATCTGCGGCTCCTCCTCGCGCGGCAGGGCGAGCAGCGCGACGAGCCCGAGCGCCAGCGCCGCGAGCAGGAACAGCGGCGTCAGCGGCGAGGTGATGAACGCGCGCGTCAGGTTGCCGGCGATGTCGAAGCGCGGCGGCGCGCTCACGGCACGATCACGCGGTCGCCGGCGGCCAGGCCGCTGAGGATCTCGACACGCGGCCCCTGGGCCGTCTCGACATTCGGGCCGACCACGACGGCGACCTCGCGCGGGCCGGCAGGCGTCGCGAGCCGGACGAGGTCGATGCCCGAGCGCGTCGTGACGGCGGCGGCCGGAACCGCGATCGCCGTGCGGGTCGCGACCGGCACGCGCACGAGTACGCGTTCGCCGACGAAGTCGGGCGCGATGCGCTCGGCCTCGACATCCGCGATCACGCGGCCGTTCTCGATCTGCGGATAGACCTTCACCAGCCGGCCGGACGCGGCCGGTGCGCCGGGTGTCGCCTCGATCGCGACGCGCGCGCCCAGCTTCAGCAGAGCGGCATGCCGCTCGGGCAGCGCCAGGCGCAGGAACAGCCCGCCGCCCGCGACCAGTGCGATCGGCTCGCCGGGCATGATCACGGCGCCGCGTGTCACCGGCACGCGCAGGACGCGGCCGGCGGTAGGTGCGAGGACCTGGCCTTCTGCGGCCTGCTGCACGATTACGGCACGGTCCGAGCGGGCCGCCTCGCTCTGGCTGCCGAGAACCTCGACCTGGGTGCGGAGCTGGTCGACGCGCTGCTGGGTGCCGCTGCCTCGCACCAGCAGCGACTGCGCGCGCTCGAGCTCGGTGCGCGCGTTCGCGAGCTCGGAGTCGAGGGCGCGGATGCGCGCCTCGATCGCGCGCAGCTGCAGCGCCAGCTTGTCGTCGACGACGATCGCGACGACCTGGCCGGCCGCGACGGTCGAGCCCTCGGTGACGTCGAGCGTCGCCAGAGTGCCGCCGATCCGCGCGCGCGCGGGCAGGAGGTCGCGGCTCTCGATCCGGCCGAAGACCGCCTTGTCGTCGACGATCTCGACCGGCGCCACGACCACCTCGCCGGCGCGGGCCGGCAGCATGGGAAACGTCGCGGCCGCCAGGACGACGACGGCCGCGAGCAGGCGCGGCAGATGCCGCGAGAGTCGAAAGCGCATGCTGTCCTCCGCCGATTTCCGTTGGCCGCCGGCGCACCGCCGGACGATCAGGAGAAGGCGCAGCCGGCCCGGAGCCCGAGCTTCTTGAACACGAAGGCCGCGGGGCAGAACCCGGTGAAGCCCGCCTGGATCATGTTGAGGCCGATGAAGGCCGTCAGCAGCAGGAACAGCGGCGAGACGAAATGCGCGAGCGCCGCGGACAGCAGCGTCATCACGCCGGCGAAGACGAGAACGGCATTGTCGATCGTCACGGGTCTCTCCTTTGGCGACGACGGCGAGCGGGCCGTCGGCCGAGAGATATGACTATATTACCGTTTGTTCAAGTAAGAAGATTTAGCCGCCCGACGCCGCCGGCGCGCCGCCGGGGCCGGGGGGGCGGGCGGCGCCAGCGCCTCGAGCCGGCGCATCGCGACCTGGCGAGCCCCCTCGCAGACCAGGCTGCAGAGCTCGCGCACCATCGGCAGCGCGATCGCGTAGATGATCGACACGCCCTCGCGGCGGCGCGCCAGGATGCCGGCGTCGACGAGCAGGCCCAGCTGCTTGGAGACGTTCGCCTGCTTGAGGCCCGTCTCCGCGACGATCTGCCCCACGGCGGCCGGACCGTCCCACAGCGCGCGGACGATCCGCAGGCGCGAGGCTTCGCCGAGCGCGCCGAGCAGCAGGGCGACCGCGTCGATCTGGTTGTCGGTGATGCTCATTTCTCCTGCCTGGCGCGTGGGCGCAGGGCCCCGGACGCGGGGCTGCGGACACCGGCTGATCCTATATCGCCAATCAGTAATATAGTCAAAACCGACGCGCCGGCTCCGCGAAGGCCGATGACAGGGCGCCGTGGGTGTGAGACCAAGCGCTCTCGACGAGGAGGATCCCGGCATGCCGGCATCGATCGCGACCTGGCTGGAACTCGACTCGGCGATGTCGCCGGCCGTGGCTGCCGACGCCCGCACCCTCTGGTACCTCGCGACCCCGTCGGGCGCGCCGCAGATCTGGCGCCTCGACCTCGACTCCGACGCGCCGCCCGTCCAGGTCACCTCGCACGAAGACCGGGTGATGATGATACGGACGGCGCCGAAGGGACCTGCCGTGGCCTACGGCATCGACGCCGGCGGCGACGAGCGAATGCAGCTGCGGCTGCTGCCGGGCGGCGGCGTGGCGGCGCGCCCGCTGACCGATGCGCCCGATGTCATCCACGGTTGGGGCGGGTTCTCGCCGGACGGCGCGCAGCTCGCCTTCACGGCGAACGACCGCGATCCGGCCTCGACAGACCTGCTGGTGATGGACGTCGCGACCGGCGCGCGTCGTCGCGTCTGGGCGACGGGGGGCCCCTACGAGCTCGCCGGATGGCATCCCGACGGGAAGCGTCTTCTCGCGCTGTCGGTGCCGCGCGACCTGGAATCGCTTCCCGTGCTCGTCGACGTCGCCAGCGGCGCCCATGAATGGCTGACGCCGCGCGCGAAGCGCCGCTATCTGGCACCGCGCTGGCGCAAGGACGGCGCCGGGTTCTGGTGCCTGAGCGACCGGGACGGCGAACATCTGGCCTTGTGCTGGTTCGAACTCGCGACGCGCCGGCTCGAGGCGCTGGCGACACCGCCGCACGATGTCGAGCGCCTGGCGGTCTCGCCGGACCAGCGGACGATCGCCTTCGTCGTCAACGAGGAGGGCTGGTCGCGGCTTCGCTTCCTCGATGTCGGCAGCGGCGCGCTCGTCGATGCGCCGGCGCTCCCGGACGGAACCATCGGCGACATGAGCTGGGCCGGCACGGCACGACTCGTGCTCGCGCTCTCGACGCCGACCGCGCCGTCGGCACTGTGGCTGGTCGAGCGCGATCGGCATCGCGCGCGCGAACTGCCGGCATTGCCCCGGCACTCGGCACCGCCGGCGCCCGCGCAAGCGCCGGTGCTGTTCGAGTTCCCGACCGCGGACGGCCGCGTCCCCGCGTGGTTCTACCGGCCCGAGGGCATTGCGCCGGACGGCGGCTTCCCGGCGCTGATCTGGGTGCATGGCGGGCCGGCGATGCAGGCGCGGCCGGAGTTTCGCGCCGACATCCAGTGGTGCCTCACGCGCGGGATCGCCGTGATGGTCCCTAACATCCGCGGCTCGACCGGCTACGGCCGTGCCTACACCGAAGCCGACGACCACGCGCTGCGGCCGGCGGCGATCGCCGATGTCGAGGCGGCGCGGCGCGGCTTGATCGCACGCGGCGACATCGATCCGGCGCGCATCGCGATCATGGGCCAGAGTTACGGCGGATGGATGGTGCTGGCGGCCACGACGCGCTACCCGCAGGGCTGGGCCTGCGCGATCGACTTCTATGGCATCGCGTCCTGGACGACGTTCTTCGAGCAGACCGGCATCTGGCGCCGCAGCCACCGCGCCGCGGAGTACGGCGACCCGGTGCTCGATCGCGAGCTGCTCGAGGAGCTGAGCCCGCTCAAGGACGCCGATCGCATCGCGACTCCGATGCTCGTCGCCCAAGGCCTGCGCGATCCGCGCGTCGCCCCATTGGAGAGCGAGCAGATCGTCGCCGCCCTACGCCGCCGCAATCACCCGGTCGAGTACGTCACCATCCCCGACGAGGGCCACGGCTTCGTGAAGCGGCGGAACCGGATGACGGTGTATGCCGCCGTCGCGCGATTCCTGGAGGCTTCGCTCGCACTCAAACCGCCGCCGGCTTGAGCACGCCGGCGACGCGGCTCGGGACGCGCGGCGATCGCGACCGGACAGCGAAGAATGCCAGAACCGCGCTCAGCAGCGTGACGAGAGTCGGCGGGGCCGCGACGGGGGGCGGCGGCAGCGGCGGGTCTCTCGACCCCGCGATGACGTCGAGGCCGTCGATGTTGTCGATGAACGGATCGAGACCGAGGCTCTCGGCCGACGCCCACAGCGAAAAGGTGAAGTCGAAGTCGGTGATGAACACGTCGGCCGGCGAGAGCAGCCGTCCGAGGAACGGGTCGAAGATTCCGAGCGTCGGCGACCCGCGCGCGAGCGAGAACAGCATCGAATCGCTGAGGCCGTGGCCCTGGATGAAATCGATGCCGTCGAAGCCGTCCGTGAAGTTGGGGCCGTAGCGACCGCCGAGCAGGAACGCCGGCCGGTCCAAGACGCCCCGCGACAGCGCGCTCTGCAGCGGGGATCCCGGGCGCAGCAGCGCGATGCCGTCGATGTCGTCGCCGGCGAGAAGGCCGGAATCGCCGGCCAGCGCGAAACGGTGGAATCCGACGCCGAGGAGATTGTTCACCAGCACGTCCGCGCCCGAGCCCCCCGCATGCGGGCTCGCACCGTCCAGCGAGAAGTAGGTATCGAAGTTCACGCCCAGCACGTCGCCCCGCGTGCCGTAGTTCCCGGTTATCCCCTCGCCCGGATTGCGCGCGTCGCCGGGAAAGCGGATGAACGGATCGACGTTGCGCATGACGTGTGCGAGGTCGGCATCGACGAATGCGTCCTGCGTGCGCAAGTCGAAGTCGCGGAGATTGTCGGCCGCGCCGCGCGTTCCGTCGTTGAAGCTGATCGGCCCGACATTGGCGCCCAGACCGAGCACGTCCTGATTGAAGCGCAGCGTATTGACGCCGCGCACGACGAGCGGACGGCCGGTCCGACTCTCGAAGATGTCGCCCATCTGCTGCAGCCGCCCCGACTGGCCCGGGACGCCGGTGCCGAACCCGGCCCCGCTGACGCCGACGCTTCCGGGATCGACGCTGAAGAACAGGCGGCCCTGGGCGTCGACCAGGTCCTTGCCCATCGACAGGCCGTCGATCAGGTCGCCGCCCGGCCCGCCGAACAGGCCAAGCGATTCGACGCCCTCGATGTAGAGGGCGTTCGCGTGGGTCGCGTTGCTGCGATAGAAGCCGGTCGCCGCGATGTCCGATACCGGCGCGACCGTGGTCGGACTTCCGTTCGCATTGCCGGGCGGATTGACGGCATTGAGCACCGGCGGCACGCCGAACTGGCTCAGCTGATTCACGCCCGTCCGCGCCAGGCCGGTGGTCAGGCGGTCGACGTTGAACAGGATCCCCGGACCCGCAAGGGCGCGGTCCTCGGCATTGCGAGGACCGAAGAGCAGCAGGTCGCGCCGCTCGAAATCCCAGTACTGCCCGAAGCGATTGAGCTGATCGGTCCCGAGCACCGGCGGATTCGCCGGGTTGGGGACCGTCGCCGGCGCATCCGTGGTCGGCGCGCCCGTATCCGCGAGATAGGTCCCGTTGGCGGGCCCGCCGGCGCCGAACAGATTGTTCGCCGCATCGAGCGTGACAAGCGGCCGTGCGCCTCGCGTGGCGTTGCGGCGATCCGCGTCGGCGTAGCGCGTGAAATCGGCAACGAGCGTCGGAGTCGGGCTGGGATTCGCTGCCGTCGCCGCCGGGGCCGGCCGCTGCGGCGTCATCGTCAACGTGAACAGGAAGTCGGGATTGAAGTTGAGCGCACGGGTGGGCACCTGCCCGCTCCCGGGATCGAGAAATGAAACGCTCGAAGTCACCTGATCCAGCGGCAGGGACGGAGGAACGAGATTCACCCCGGCGGGCGGCGGCACCAGCACGTTCCCTGATGCGAACGGCAGATAGCTCGCCTGCGTCGGATCGACGATCGCGACCAGCGGGCGCTGGCCCGCGCCATCGCCGTTGTAGAAGCCAGCGCCGATATTGGGCTCTGAGAATCGCGGCGGCGGCGCGCCGGCCGCGTTGAAATAGGTCAGCGAGGGACTGATCCCCGTCCGGGCGATCGGCTCCACGACGAGCCGGCGGCCGTTCAGGCCGAAGATGTGGTCGGGGCCATTGAAAGGCGCTGCCGCCGTCGACACGAGTTCGGGTCCGCCCAGCGTGGCACCGAGCCAACCGCCGACCGTGACGTCGATGGGCGCGCCGATGACGCCGAAATTCGTGTATTCGGGGTTGGCTCCGCCGACGCTGGCCGCCGTCCCGATGCCGAGGCGCGAATTCGTCTCCGGCGGGATGAAGATCGACGTGCCGCCGGTGTCGAATATGCCGAGCGCGAGAGGCGACGACGGCGCCGCAGGATTGGTGACGGCGATCTCGACCAGCGGCCGGAGCTGGCGGATGATGTTGTCCGGAACTTGGGAATTCGCGCTTGTCGTCGCTGTCGACGCGATCGCGATCAACGCCGCCGCGCGCGTCGCCGCGCGGGCGTGGTGCATCGTCGTCATGGGCGCCTCCCTCCGACGTTGCAGCCCGAACGCTCCTCCTCCGATCTCCGGGAGTCAAATCACGGATTGCGGCGGACCGGTATGATCGCGCCCACACGGCCCCATTTCCGGGAATCCTCGTACGGCTCCCGAAATCGCGCGCGGTCGGCTCCGAGCGACGATCGAACCGAAGTCCGATCTCGTCGAACCGGCCGCACCGCGCTACGACGACGGCGCCACGCCCAGCTGGCGCAGCTGCGAGGCCGAGTCCCGGGCGCCCCAGCGGCGCTTGATCCTGCCGTGCTCGATCTCGAACCACTCCATCGCGACAAGCTCGTACGACCTGCCTGTGGGCGGGTGCCCGAAGGCTGGTGCGCGGAACGTGCCCGTCTCGACGTAGCGCGCAGCAACGACATTGCCCTCGGCGACGAGGCCCTGGATCGCGAGCTGCATCCCGTAGCCTTCGATCAGCTGTCGCCATACATGCTGGATGCGATCGAAAGTCCCCTTGCCCATGACGCCCTGGATCTCGGCATCCGCATCCAGCAGCGCCTTCAGGCCTGCGAGGTCGCCGCGATTGAATGCGTCGACATAACTGCGCACGACGGCCTTGCTCTCCTCCTCGATCGACATGGCAAACCCCGAAACGATTGTCCCCAGAGTAGCTTTCGCGGGACCGAAGCTCGCGGCCGCTCGGCGCCAGCCCGAGCCATTCGCGGTCGTAGATGTCCCTCCCCAGGCGAAGCCGACGAAGACCTGGAAGTTCTCGGTCGGCCGGGTCTCGAGATCGGTCACGGACTCATCGAGGTCCCGCCGGACCGCATCGACATCGGCCGATACCCCGCTGAAGCCGTACACGGGCATGGCCATCCTCGTCACCGCACCCCGGAAAATCAAACCCCGGGTGAATTCAGGGGCGGCACCTGCGGGTGCGAGGAACCTTCGTCACTTCATCAGCCCGCAAGGGACGCCTCAATCGCCGGCAGCCTCCACCGGCCGCACGCGCGATTCGATCAGCGCGCTCTCGGGGCTCGGGAACC
>JAEULA010000106.1 GCA_016793165.1 Alphaproteobacteria bacterium
GATCTGCCGGGGCTCGCCGCTGGCGACGCAGGCGGCGGTCCGGCTGTTCCGGATGGTGGATTCGCAGCACGAGGCGCTGACGGCGTATGCGCGCCATCTGGACCAGGAGACGGCGGAGAGCGAGGACGGAGCGGAGGGGCCACGCGCCTTCAAGGAGAAGCGCAAGCCCGTCTGGAAGCTGCGCTGACCGCCGATAGGCCGGGCGGCGGTTGCGCAAAGGCACGATCGTCGCCGCGCGGGGGCGCCGGCCGCCATCGCACTTGCCCCGGCCGCGCGAAAACATTCATCCGCGCCGCGACATGGAGCCCGCGTTGAAGCGCGGTCGGGGCTACGGGCGCCGCAGCCGATGCGGCCGCCCCAACTTCTCCGGCGCGTGTTCGGCGACAAGAACCACTGCTCGGGCTGGTCCTCACCGCGGCTGTCGTTACGACCGCGAGCACCTGTCCGATCGGCACCGCGCAACGCATGCGCCCCGGCCATGTCCCGACGTCGGCACCGTCCTCGGCGCCTTCATCCTGCGGCGGATCCTGCGCGGAGCGTCAATGGATTGGAGGCGCTGATCCGCGCGCTGCGGGAAGGCGCCATCGCGGGCGCCGGCATCGACGTCTGCCGCAATGAGCCGCAGGCCGATCTGCGATTCTTCACGCTTCAAGACCTGACGATCCCGCCTCATCTCGGCGCCGCCACCGAGGACGCGCGGCGCGGGATGTTCGAGGTCATGGCGGAGAAGCTGCGCTGCCACTTCGCCGGCAGGCCGCTGCGCTCGCGCTACCGCATGCCGTGACCGGAGGCCCCGCGGCCTAGCGCTTCGAATCGCTGAGCGGAACCACGGAATCGCGGATCACGACCTCCGCGAGGAACTCCTCTCGCTGGATGCGCGTGCGCTCGCCGGTCATCCGGGCGATCAGCAGCTCCCAGGCCTTGCGCGCGATCGCCAGGGTCGGTTGGCGCACGACCGACAGGCGCGGCGTGACGAGGTCGCCCCACTCCGGCGCGTCGAAGGCCATCAGCGAGACGCTGCGCGGATAGTCGAGCTTCAGCGATCGGAAGGCGCGCAGCGTGAGCGCCGCGAAGGTGCTGTTGCTCACGATCACCGCCGTCGGCGGGTTGGGCCGCCGGAAGCGGCTGGCGAGCGAGGCCGTCACCATGACCTCGTCGGACGGGCACTCCACGACCTCCGTCGTCACCTTTTCACCGGACTCGCGCGCCGCCGCGGTGAGCCCGATCACGCGCTGCTTGGTGACGACCAGGGCGCGCTCGCGGACCATGAACAGGAAGCGCCGGTGGCCCATCGCGATCATCCAGCGCGTCGCCTCCGCCATCGCGCGGCGGTTGTCGAAGGAGACCTCGTCGAACCGGTCGTCATGTGCGGGCCGGTCGACGATGACGGTCGGCGTACCCGAGCGCGCGAGCATGTCGAGCGTCGCGCCGGGCGCCCGCGTCGGGACGAGCAGCAGGCCGCCGATCTTGTAGCGCAGCAGCGCCTCGACGCGCTTGTACTCGCGCTTGGGATCCTGGCCGCTCAGCACCTGCATGAGCTCGAACCCGCGATCAGAGGCGAGCTCCTCGAAGGCGGTCATCATCGCCGAGAAATAGGCGTTGGTGGTGTGCGGCACGCAGAGCCCGACGACCGTCGAGCGCCGACGCCGCAAGCCCTGGGCGAGCAGGTTCTGCGAGTAGCCGAGCTCGACGATGGCCTTCTCGACGCGCAGCCGCCGCGCCTCGCTGACCGCATTCGCGCCGTTGAGCACGTTGGAAACCGTGCCCACCGAGACGCCGGCGCGCTGCGCCACCTCGACGACGGTCGGCCGGCGATGTTGGAGTCCCCCCGCCGGCTTCGTGCGCCGTTTCGCCGGGCGGTTCCTGGCTTTCAGCATTCCTCGATGATCAGCAATCCATCGACGGCTGTCACGCCCTTTGCGCTCCACTTGACCGGGTTGAGCTCGATGACGAAGCGCCGCCACGGCGCCACGGCCGCGATCGCGGAGAAGCGCGCCACGAAGTCCGCGAGGAGGTCGATCGGCGGCGCCTTGCCGCCGCGCTCGAGTCCGGCGACGAGACGAAGGCGGCGCAGCAGCAGCCGGGCGCCGTCGCGATCGAGCGGCGCGCGGGCGAGCGCGACGTCGTCGATCACCTCCGTCAGCGCGCCGCCGGCGCCGCAGGAGATCATCACGCCGGCGACCGGATCGCGCAGCGCCGAGACCAGGATCTCGACGCCCGCGCGGACCATATGCTGGACGTAGACGCCGTCGAGCTCGATCCCGCCCGCCCGCGCGGTGTCGCGGAGCCGCGCATAGGTCTCGCGCAGTGCGGCCTCCGTCCCGAGATCCAGGGCGACGAGCCCGGCCGCGGCGCGATGCGTGACCTTCGCGGAGATCCCCTTCATCGCGACCGGCAGGCCGACCTTCATCGCGGCGCGCACGGCGTCGTCGGCGCTTGTCGCCAGCCGACCCTCGGCGACCGCGATGCCGCCGGCCGCGAGGATGCGGTGGCACTCGTGCTCGGAAATCACCGTGCCCGAGGGCGTCGGGCCGGTATGCGCCTGCCAGTCGAACGCGACGGGTGGCGCCGGTGCGCATGCCCGGATCGCGAGATCCGCGCCGTGGCGCGCCAGTTTGCCGAGCACGGCGATCGCCCGCGCATACTCGTCGAACACGTGGATGCCTTCGCCGCGCAGGTGCTCGGGCACGCCCTGCGGCGCGAGCGGCCAGGCGAGGCAGACGGCCTTGGGACAGCGTCGGCGGAAGTCGACGAGCTCGCGCGCGACCTCGAGGCCGCGAAGCCCCATGGGGCCGAACTGAACGAGCACGGCGTCGATGCCGGGATCGGCGGCGATCGTGTCGAGGCACCGGCCGAACTTCGCGAACCACTCCGCCTGGTTGTAGACCGTCGGCGTCAGGTCGATCGGGTTGTCGACCGCGGCGATCGGCGGCGCCAGCGCGCGCAGCGCCGCGCGCGTCTCGGCCGCGAGCAGCGGCGTGACCAGCCCGTGGCGTGCGCACTGGTCGGCGGACAGGACGCCGATGCCGCCGCCGGTCGTGACGGGCGCAATGCCGGGCCCCTTCGGCAGCTTCGTCAGGTCGGACGTGCTGAGATAGAGCGACACGTCGAGCAGCTCCTCGAGAGACTGCACGCGGATCGCGGCGAGCTCACGGAATACCGCGTCCCAGACCCGGCCCTCGCCGGCGAGCGCTCCCGTATGCGCCGCCGCGGCGCGCGCGCTGGCGGCGGTGTCGCCGCCCTTGAGGACGACGACCGGCTTGCCGGCCTCGCGGGCCGCGGCGAGGCTCGCAAGGAAGCGCTCCCCGTCGCGCACGCCCTCGAGATAGACGGCGATCACCTTGGTCTGCGGATCGCGCGCCAGGGCATGGATGAAGTCCGCAAGCGTCAGCGTCGCCTCGTTGCCCGCGCTGATCATGTAACGGAAGCCGATGCCGGCCCGCTGCGCCAGGGCCTGCGCCATCGTCGCGAGACCGCCGCTCTGGCTGACCACCGAGATGTTGCCGCGCAGCAGGGAGTCGGTCTCGAGCAGGAAGGATGCGAAGCTCGCGGTCGCAGGCAGCCAGGAGTTGATGATGCCGATGCAGTTCGGCCCGACGACGGCGACGCCCGCCTCGCGGCAGGCCGTGACGAGCTCGTCCTGCAGCTCGCGCCCGCGCCCCCCGACCTCGGCGAAGCCGCCCGCCCAGATCACGGCGAAGGGAATGCCGGCCGCGCCGCACTCGCGCACGAGCGCCGGCGTCGATTCGGCGCCGGTCGCGAGCACCGCCAGATCGACGCCGGGCGGCAGCTCCGACAGCCTCGGGACGCAGCGCAGCCCATGCACCTCGCTGCGCTTGGGATTGACCGGCAGGACGTCGCCGGGAAAGCCGAATTTCCGCAGGAAACGGATCGCGACGCCGCCCAGATTGCCGGGCTGGTCGGACGCGCCCACCACCGCGATCGAAGCGGGAGCAAGCAGGCGCGTGAGATCGGGAAAGGAAGGCGCGGTCGGCGGGATGCCGGACGAGGACGACGACACGGGACCTCTGGATCTTTGTGACCTGGCTGCCCGCGGCACCCGCGCGGGACGGCCCAGTCTAGGGCAGAACTTGAATGGTTTCACGTCGCCGCGCGCAGCCGGACGATCCCCTCGCACCCGGACCCCGCGTCGGGCTGGCAGGCGAATCGGCGTTGCGTTACTTTGAAACCATTCAGACCGGCGCGCCGGACTCGCAGGGAGTCGCAATGGCCGCCGTCATGGGATCAGCGGGAGGAATTGCCATGCATGGACTGTCGAGCCTCATTCGCGCCGCGTCGGCGGCGGTCGCCGTCGGACTCGTCGCCCTCGGGGTCGGGAGCGGCGACGCGCGCGCCCAGGACTTCAAGCTCCGGCTGTCGCATCCGCTCACCACGGGCGACCAGGCGCATGTCGCGATGGTCTATTTCGCGGACAACGTGAAGAAGCGCTCGAACGGCAAGATCGACATCACCGTCTTCCCCGCCGACCAGATGGGCCGGCAGAAGGACGTCGGCGAGATGGTTCGCCAGGGCGCCAACGTCATCCAGCTCACCGACGCGCTGTTCCTCGGCGAGTGGGTGCCCGACGCCGCGATCCTGCAGGCGCCCTACCTGATGGAGAAGCCCGAGGACTTCCGCAAGATCCTCGGCACGGAGTGGCTCGAGGACGTCAACAAGCAGCTCGCCGCCAAGGGCGTGCGGGTGCTGTCCTGGAACAACTACTTCGGCACGCGCCAGATCATGTCGCGCAAGCCGATCCGGTCGCTCGCCGATCTCTCGGGCGCGAACTTCCGCGCCGCGGCCGCGCCGATGTACGTGCAGACCGTCGCCGCGATGGGTGCCAAGCCGGTGACGACGGGCTTCGCCGAGGTCTACACCGGCCTCGCCCAGGGCGCGCTGGACATGCTCGAAGCGCCGCTGCCGACGATGTGGGCCTCGAAGTTCTACGAGCAGGCGAAGTTCGTCACGCTGACCGCCCACATGATCGCGTGGGACCCCGTGATCATGAGCGAAACCTACTTCAAGGCGATGCCGGCGGACGTGCAGAAGATGCTGCTCGAGGAGTCGAGCAGGGCCGCCGACCACATGACCAAGCTGAAGCTCGAGGAAGAGGAGGACATGGTCCGCAAGTACGAGGCCGCGGGCGTGACGGTCATCAAGGACGTCGACCGCAAGGCCTTCCGCGACGCGACCGCCAAGGTCTACGACACCTATGCCGGGTGGACGCCGGGGCTGCATGCGAAGGTGAAGGCGCTGCTCGCCAAGTGAGCGGGCCGGCGCGGCCGCGGGGCCGCGACCGCGCCGGCACCGGACCCGGTCATGGCGATTGAAGCGAAGGAAGACGAGCCGCGCACCGGCTGGCGCGCGCATGTCGAATCGGCCGAGCAGCTGCTGATGAACGTGGCGTTCGTCGTGCTGCTCGGCGCGATCGGCTGGGGCGTCCTGTCCCGTCACGTCGTGACGACCCCGTCGGCCTGGGTCGAGGAGGTCTCGGCCCTGGCCTATTGCTGGCTGATCTTCGTCGGGGCCGCCGAGGTCCATCGCCGGGGCCAGCACGTCAGCGTCGACCTGCTGACGTCGACCCTGCCCTCGGCCGCGCGCCGGATGCTCGCGCTGCTGGTCGAGGCCGGCGTCGTCGGCCTCTGTCTCTATGTCGCCTGGCTCGGCGTCCGCCAGACGATCGCCAGCCACAGCTCGACCACAAGCATGCTGCGCATGCCCCTCAGCTTCGGCTTCGCGGGCCTCACGGCCGGGTTCGCCCTGATGGCGGCGCGCGGCGCCCAGCGCCTGTTGCGGCAGATCGCCCGACCGGACGGGGAACGCTGATGGATCTCTGGCCGCTTGCGCTGTTCGCGGTCCTGATGGCGATCAACGCGCCCGTTGCGATGGCGATCGCCGCCGGCGCCCTGCTCTTCTTCCTCGACCAGCAGGGGCTGCCGCTCATCATCTTCCCGCAGCGCCTCATGTCGGCGTCGGGCTCCTTCCCGCTGGTGGCCATCCCGATGTTCGTCCTGGCGGGCGTCGTGATGAACTACTCCGGCATCACGCGGCGGCTGCTCAATCTCGCCGAGGCGCTGGTCGGCCATATGCCGGGCGCGCTGGCGCAAATGAACGTCGTCCTCGCCACCCTCATGGGCTTCGAATCGGGCTCGGGAAATGCCGACGCCGCGATGCAGGCCAAGATGCTCGGGACGGAGATGGTCCGGCGCAACTACGCCGCGCCCTTCGCCGCCGCGATCGTCGCCGCATCGGCGGTGATCACGCCGATCATCCCGCCCGGCCTCGGCTTCGTGATCTACGGCTATCTCGCCAACGTGTCGGTCGGCCGCCTGTTCCTCGCGGGCGTGGTGCCCGGCTTCCTGCTGATGGCCAGCCTGATGATCGTCACGCACGTCATCGCGAAGCGCCAGGGCTACCGGCCGGTGCGCGACCGGGTGGTCACGGCGCCGGAGCTGCTGGTCGCGGTGCGCGACGCGGGCTGGGCGCTCACCGTGCCGGTCTTCATCGTCGTCGGCCTGCGCAACGGTCTGTTCACGCCGACCGAGGCGGGCGCCGTCATCGCGCTCTACTCGCTCGTCGTCGGCTTCGTCGCCCATCGCGAGCTCCGGATCGCGCATCTCTGGCCGATCCTCACCGAGGCCTCGCTCGCCACCGCCTCGGTGATGATCATCATCAGCGCCGCCGACGCCTTCGGCTTCTACATGACGATGGAGCAGGTGCCGTCCACGGCCGCGCGCTGGCTGTCGACACTGACCAGCAGCCCCACGATCATGCTGTTCCTGATCAACATCCTGCTGCTGATCGTCGGCATGTTCATCGAGAGCGTCGCAGCGCTGATCATGCTCACGCCGATCCTGGCGGCGGTCGGGATCGCCGTCGGCATCGACCCCGTGCATCTCGGCCTCGTGATCGTCCTGAACATCACGATCGGCGCGATCACGCCGCCGGTCGGCACGCTGATGTTCATCGCCTGCGGCGTCCTCAAGGTCACGGTGGCGCAGTACAGCCGCGCCATCCTGCCGCTGCTCGGGGCGCAGCTCGCGGTCCTGACGCTGCTGATCCTGGTCCCCGGGCTCGTGACCTTCCTGCCGAACCTGATGATGGGCCCCGGACGCTGACCGCGGGCCGCGGCGTCAGTTCCGTATCCAGGCGTCCGCGTTGCGCCGCCAGTGCAGGACTCGGCGCTCGATCAGCGTCAGCACGCCGTTGAACATCATCGCCATGATCACGAGGATCACGAGCGCCGTGATCGACCCCGTCATGTCGTAGACGCCGCTGGTGTGGTTGACGTACCAGCCGAGGCCGCGGCTCGCGCCGATCATCTCGCCGACCACCGCGCCGACCAGCGCCATCCCGATACCGATGCGGATCGCGGTGAGCAGCCAGGGCACCAGCGACGGGACGATCACGTGGCGCAGGAGCGCGGTCCGCGACGCGTTCATGGAGCGGAAGGCGTCGACGACCTCGCGGTCGATGCTCCGCACGCCCTCGCGGACGTTGAACAGCACGACGAAGACGACCATCGAGGCGACCAGCGCCACCTTTGCGACGAGCCCGATCCCCAGCCAGATGATGAACAGCGGCGCGAGCGACACGCGCGGCAGGCTGTAGAAGCCCATGACGACCGGATCGACGGCGTCCGACAGGCGGCGCCACAGGCCGAGCACGATGCCGATCGCCGCCCCCAGCACGACGCCGATCATCAGCCCGATGATCGCCTCCTTGAAGGTCTCCCAGCTGTGCATCTCGAGGCTGCCGTCGAGCAGCATCGACCAGAGGCGCAGCGCGACGTCGACCGGGCTGCTGATCCACTTCTTGCCGATCCAGCCCGAGGCCAGCTGCCAGGCCACGAGCGGCAGGACCATCGCGACCACCCGGTCGATCTGCAGCCGCGTCGCCGTCCGGCGCGCGTGCCGCGCGCGCTGGCGCTCGAACTCGGCCGCCGAGCTGACGCGGCTCGATGCGGGATCCGCGCGGCCCGCCGCCGCGTCCGAAGGGGCGTCAATCTTCATCGTTCAGCACTCCCTGCATCTCTCGGCGCAGGACCGACCAGATCTGCTGCTGCAGATCGTGGAATCCCGGCGCCATGCGGGACTGGAAGTAGTCCCGCGGACGCGGCAGATCGATCGCGAATTGCGCGGCGATCCGGCCCGGCGCCGCGGTCATAACCACGACCCGGTCGGCGAGCGCGATCGCCTCGTCGATGTCGTGGGTGACGAACATCACCGCCTGGCCGAGGCGCTCGAGCACGCGCAGGAAGCGGTTGCCGACATGGATGCGGGTCTGTGCATCCAGCGCCGAGAAGGGCTCGTCGAGCAGGAAGATCGTCGGCTCGTAGGCCATGGTGCGCGACAGGGCGACGCGCTTGCGCATGCCGCCGGAGAGCTCCGAGGGATACTTGTCGACCGCCGCGCCAAGGCCGAGCTCTTGGAGCAGCGCCCGCGCCTTGTCGCGCGCCGTCCCCGGGTCGCGACCCGCCAGCGTGGCGCCGATCGCCACGTTCTCGAGCGCCGTCTTCCAGGGCAGAAGCGCATCCGACTGGAACAGGAACCCGATCCCCGGCGGCACCCGGTCGACGACGCGGCCATCGACACGGATCGCGCCGGCGGTCACGGGGTAGAGACCCGACACCAGACGGAGCAGCGAGCTCTTGCCGCAGCCGCTCGGCCCGATGATGGCGACGAACTCGCCTTCGGCGACGCGGAACGACACGTCGTCGAGGGCGAGATTCGAGCCGTCGTCCGGCGCGCTGCCGGCATAGCGCAGCGAGACGCCGTCGATCTCGACCTTGGCGGGCCGGGTCGGCGGCGACGGTGCCGCGGCGATGGGCGGCATGCTCACCGGCATCCCTCCCCCGTCAGAGCAGGTTCTCGACGAGCTCTTCCATCGGGGGGATGTCCGCCGCCTTCAGGCGCCCCGAGCCGACGAAGACGCTGCGGGCGTTCTCGTAGAGCTCCTTCGTCATCACGCCGTCCATCGGCTTCCACAGCGTGCGGATCGCGTGGTCGAGCTGCGCATTCAGCTCGGCATCGGGGATCGCGGGATAGGTCTTCTTCGCGACCCGCATGGCGAAGGCGCGATCGTCCTTCATCCGGCCCAGCGCCGACTTCAGCGCCGACATGAGGTGGACGAACTTGGCGCGATTCGCCTGCAGGTCCTTCGTGCGGACCATGATCACGCTGTTGGGATAGCTCATCGCCTCCCAATCGTCGATCACGCGCACCACGTTGCCGGTGACGGCCCGGTTGAGGAACGGCTGCACGAGCACGCCCGCGGGAACGCGATCGTTCTCCAGCCCGGCATAGAGGTTCGCGACCGAGCCGAGCGCAACCAGCTGCACGTCGCGATCGGGGTCGAGACCGACCCGCCGCACGGACCAGCGCACGAGCATGTCGGAGGACGAGCCGGGTCCCGAGATGCCGATCGCCTTGCCCTTCAGGTCCGCCGGCGACTTCATCTGCGACTTGGTCGTCGCGACCATCGACCAGTTCGCGGAGGTCAGTATGACGCCGATGACCTTCGCGTCGACAAGGCCCGCATGCTTGAAGCCGAACGCCTTGTCGATGCCCGCCATCAGCACGTCGCCGTGGCCGCCGGCGAAGACCGCGCCGGTCTCGCCGCCGCCCTGCAGCTGCATGTAGTCGAGCTTCAGGTTGAACTCGCCGCCGAACTCCTTGAGGGCGAGCATCGGCAGGCTGTGGAAGGCGGGCGTGGCCTCCAGCACGGAGTAGCTGAACGGCGCCGCCTGCGCGAGCTGCTGCGCCTGGCCGCGCCCGGCGGGAAGCGCCAGGAGCGCCGCGATGCCGATGAAGCCGAGAATTCTCCGAAGTCCCATGGTCGT
This sequence comes from Alphaproteobacteria bacterium, assembly GCA_016793165.1. Lineage (GTDB taxonomy): Bacteria > Pseudomonadota > Alphaproteobacteria > CACIAM-22H2 > CACIAM-22H2 > CAIOSQ01. The sequence goes on from JAEULA010000106.1 coordinate 9,842, forward strand.
CCTCCCTGTCAGGTCCTGCTTTGCGGCATTTGCGCCGCGATCGACTTCCATTTGTCGAAATCGAGCGCGCCGTCGAGGGCGCGCTTGGCGTCTTCCGCCGCGTAGGCCGGCAGCGGCGCCCCCGTCGCGACGAAGCGGCGGAGATCGGCGAGCGTGCGGTCCATCGTGTCGACGACGCGCGGAAGCAGCAAGCCCGGCAATGCGACGTGCCGGAATCCCATCGCATGGAGCTCGGCCGGTGGCAGCCAGGTCTTCCGGCCCTCGAACTGAACCGTCATCAGGTGCGCGCCCCTGAACCGCGTGCCGATCGCCGCCAGCTCCTCCGGCGTCGCGACGCCGGGAATGAAGATCCCGTGCGCGCCGGCGGCGAGATAACGCTCGCCGCGCCGCAGCGCGCCGTCGAGACCCTCCAGCTTGTACGCGTCGCAACGCGCGATGATCCGCAGGTCGGTGCCCGCGCAGGTCGCGACGGCGACCCTCAGCTTGGCGATCATCTCGTCGGGCGGCACGACCGCGACGGCGCCCGCGTCGCCGGGCTGCTTGGCGACGCGCATCTGGTCCTCGAGCACGATCCCGGCCACGCCGAGCCGCGCATAGGTCTCGACCATGTGCGCGACGGCGACGACGTCGCCGTAGCCGTCGTCGCCGTCGACCACGAGCGGCAGGCTCGTCGCGGCGATCACGTCGCGGATGCCGGCGAGCATCTCGCCGAAGCCGGCGAGGCCGATATCGGGCAGGCCGTAGCGCGCGGCCAGGAGGGCGGAGCCGCCGATGCCCACGCAGCGGAATCCCGCGCGCTCGATCAGCCGTGCCGTCAGCGCGTCGTGCGCCAGCGGCATGACCAGGGGCGTCTCGGTCTCGACGAGGTGGCGGAGCGTCGGCTTGGGCATGGGGCGGGCTCGTCCTGCTCAGTGGCTGTGGTGGATCCACGGCCGCCGGAGGCGGTCCGCGGCCTGGAAGGCGTCGATCAGCGCGACGCGGCCGAGCGTGCGGCCGATCTCGTCCATTCCCTCGAGCAGCGCCGCGCGGCGGCCGTCGTCGATCGCGAATGCGAGCTGCTTGCCGTCCGGGGCGACGACGACGCGCGCAAGCAGGTCGACAGTGATCCGCGGATCGGCGGCGGCGGCGAGCATCGCCTGCAGCGCCTCGACCTGCCCGGCCGCCAGCACCACCGGCAGCAGTCCGTTCTTGAACGCGTTGTCGAAGAAGATGTCGCCGAAGCTCGGCGCGACGACGCAACGGATCCCGTAGCCGACGAGACCCCAGACGGCCTCCTCGCGCGAGCTGCCGCAGCCGAAATTGCGTCCCGTGACGAGGATCCGCGCGTCGCGATAGCGCGCCTGGTTGAGCACGAAGCCGTCGAGGTCGCGGCCCTCGCGGTCGCGCCGCCAGGTGCCGAACAGCCCGCGGCCCCAATCGCTCCCGACGCCGATGATCCACGCCGTGGGCATGATCGCGTCGGTGTTCACGTTCTCGACCGCCAACGGTGCCGCGACGCCGCGCAGGATGTCGAACTTCTCCATGGCGTCACCCCATCATCCGGCGGACATCGACGATCTCGCCGCTCACCGCCGCCGCGGCGACGCTCTCGGGGCTCGCGAGATGCGTGCGGCTGCCCGGCCCCTGCCTGTTCTCGAAGTTGCGGTTCGAGGTGGCGATGCAGCGCTGGCCGGGCGGCACGACCTCGCCGTTCGCGGTGACGCACATCGAGCAGCCGGCATTGCGCCACTCGAATCCGGCCTCGATGAAGATCCGGTCGAGACCGGCGCTTTCGGCCGCGCGCTTGACGCGCATCGAGCCCGGCACGACCAGGGCGCGGACATGCGGGGCCACCCTTCGGCCGCGGGCCACGCGCGCCGCCGCCTCGAGGTCCGAGTAGCGCCCGTTGGTGCACGAGCCGATGAAGGCATAGTCGATGCGGGTGCCGGTCAACGGCCGCCCGGGCGCGAGGGCCATGTAGCGCAGCGCCCGCTCGATGGCGTTGCGCCGGGCGAGGTCGGCGACCCGCGCCGGGTCGGGCACCGGCTCGTCGATCGCGACGACATCCTGTGGCGAGTTCCCCCACGTGACCTGCGGCGCGATCGCGGCGCAATCGAAGCGCTCCTCGCGGTCGAAGACGGCGTCGGGATCGGAGTGCAGCTCCCGCCAGGCCTCGACCGCACGGTCCCAGACGGGGCCGCGCGGCGCGAAGTCGCGCCCGGCGAGATGCTCGAGCGTCCGCGCGTCGGGCGCGATCAGCCCGGCGCGAGCGCCCATCTCGATCGACATGTTGCAGATCGTCAGGCGGCCATCCATCGCCATCGCGGCGATCGCTTCGCCCGCATACTCCACGACGTGTCCGCGGCCCGCCGCGGTGCCAAGTCGGCCGATCGCATGAAGGATCAGGTCCTTCGCCGTCACGCCCGGCGCGGGGCGGCCGTCGAAGACCAGCCGCATCCGCCTGGGCCGCCGCAACGCCACGGTCTGGGTCGCGAGAACGTGCTCGACCTCCGAGGCGCCGATGCCCCAGGCCAGCGCGCCGACCGCCCCATTGCTCGCGGTGTGGCTGTCGCCGCAGACCAGCGTGCAGCCGGGCAGCGTGATCGCCAGCTCGGGCGCCACGACATGGACGATTCCCTGGCGCTCGTCGTCCAGGTCGAAATGGGTCACGCCGAAGTCCCGGCAGTTGCGGCGCCAGGCCTCGATGAACGGCCAGCCGGTCGGGTTCGTCCGGTCGGTGCGGCCGGGATCGGTGGCGACGATGTGGTCGACCATCGCGAAGGTCAGCTCGGGATTGCGCACCCGCAGGCCGCGACGGCGGAGGCTCTCGAAGGCGTGCTTGCTCGTCACCTCGTGCACGAGATGACGATCGATGTGCAGGAGATGCGCGCCGTCGCCGAGATCTGCGATCACATGCGCGTCCCAGATCTTGTCGAAGAGCGTGCGCGGCGCCGGCGCCTCGGCGGACGAGGCGGCGGGTCCGGGACCGCGGGCGGGCGACGGCGACGACATGCCCGCCCTACCGGCCCACGAAGTTGGGCTTGCGCTTCTCGATGAACGCGCGCTTCGCCTCCTTCGCGTCCTCGGTGCGATTCAACTCCACCGTCTTGTTCTGCTCGAGCCGGTAGCCATCGCGCAGCGACATGCTCTCGACCGTGCTGAAAGACTCCTTGATCACCTTGACCGCGAGGGGGCTCTTGGCTGCGATCGTGCGCGCGAGCTTCGCGGCAGCCTCGGGAAGCGCCGCCGCGGGGACGGCGCTCTGTATGACGCCCAGGCGATGGAGCTCCGCGGCCGAGACCCGCTCGCCGGTGAGCATCAGCCAACGCGAATAGGAAGGCGAGAAGTGGCGCTGCAGGAACTTCACGCCGCCGGCCATGCCGACGTCGATCTCGGGCATCGCGAAGGTCGCGTCCTCGGAGGCGAGCAGGATGTCGCAGCACAGCACGAGCGCGAAGCCGGCGCCGATGGCGGGCCCGTTGACCGCCGCGATCACCGGCTTCGAGCACTCCATCACCGAGTAGAAGACCTCGCGCACAAGCCGGTTCAGCCGGCCGTGGTCGCCGGGCTGGTCGGCGATCGCGGCACGCTCCTTGATGTCGGCGCCGGCGCAGAAGACCTTGCCGGCCGACGTGAGGACGATGCAGCGGACGTCGGCGCGGTCGTTGAGGGAGTCGAACGTGTCCATCAGCTCGAGGCGAAGCTGGCGGCTCATCGCGTTCACCGGCGGGCGGGCGAGCGTGACGGTCGCGACGCCGTCGGCGATGTCGAGCTTCAGCTGGGTCGGTTCCACGGTCGTCTCCTGTTTCGCGGTTCTGGCAAGGGGCGGCTCGGGGCGCCGCATCAGAGCTCGGAATCCTGGCCGCGCACCGCCGCCACGATGCGCAGCGTCGACAGCGTGACGACGGCCGCGGCGACCAGCACGAGCCCAAGGGCGATCGGCCGCGTGACGAAGACGGTGAAGTCGCCGCGCGAGATCTCGAGCGACTGGCGCAGCGATTGCTCCATGAGCGGGCCGAGGATCAGCGTGAGGATGAGCGGCGCGAGCGGGATGTCGAGCTTCTTGAACAGCCAGCCCAGGACGCCGAAGACGCACATCGCGCCCACGTCGAAGACCTGGCCGTTGGCCGCATAGGCGCCGACGACGCAGAAGCCCAGGATCAGCGTGAACAGCGCGGTGCGCGGGATCCGCAGCAGGCTGACCCAGAGCGGGATGAGCGGAAGGTTGAGGACCAGCAGGATCGCGTTGCCGATGACGAAGCTCGCGATCACGCCCCAGACGACGCCCGGATGCTCCTGGAACAGGAACGGGCCCGGGATGATCCCCTTCATCATGAACGCGCCCATGATCACGGCCACCGTGGGCGAGCCCGGGATGCCGAGTGTCAGCAGCGGGATGAGTGCCGCGTTCGCATATGCGTTGTTCGCCGTCTCGGGGCCCGCGACGCCCTCGATCATGCCCTGCCCGAACTTCTCGGGCGTCCGCGAGAGCCGCTTCTCGGCGATGTAGGACATCACCGTCGGCACCACTGCGCCGACGCCCGGGATCAGGCCGAGCGCGAAGCCGATGCCCGTGCCGCGCAGGATCGGCGCGACCGAGCGAGCGACGTCCTCGCGGGTCGGCATCAGTTCGCGCAGCCGCGTGCGAAGCACGGTGGTGGCGGCCTCGCGCTCGAGCGCGACGAGGATCTCGCCGACGCCGAACACCCCCATGGCGACGATGACCACGTCGACGCCGCCCAGCAGGTTGACGTTGCCGAAGGTGAAGCGCGGGGCACCGGCGACGGGATCGATACCGACCATCGCGACGAGCAGCCCGAGCACGGCGGAGATCAGCGCCAGTGCGATCGAGCGCCCGGCGAGGCCGATCACCAGCGACAGGCCGACGAGCATGAGCGCGAAGAACTCGGGCGGGCCGAACAGCAGCGCCAGCCGGGTGAGCGGCCCCGCGAGCAGGATCAGGCCGCAGATCGAGATCAGCCCACCGATGAAGGAGCCTATCGCCGCCATGGCCAGCGCCGGGCCGGCGCGGCCGCGCTTCGCCATCTCGTGTCCGTCGAGGCAGGTGATCGCCGACGCCGCCTCGCCCGGCACGTTCACCAGCACCGAGGTCAGCGTGCCGCCGTACATCGCTCCGTAGTAGATCGACGTCAGCATGATGATCGACGATGTCGCGTCCATGTTGAACGCGATCGGCAGCAGCAGCGCCGTGCCCGCCACCGGGCCGATGCCCGGCAGGATGCCGACGACCGTCCCGATGATGCTGCCGATCAGGGCGAACAGCAGGTTGTTCGGCTGCGCCGCGATCGAGAAGCCGGTCAGGAGCAGGTCGAGCGAAGCCATGCGCGCCGCTAGAAGCCGAAAGCGCCGACCGGGAGGGCCAGGCCCAGCGCATCGACGAACAGCGCGTAGGACCCGACGCTGCCGAGCAGCACCACCACGGCGATCTGCAGGACGCTGCGGCAGCCGAGCGCGAGCATCAGCTCGAGCCCGAGCAGCGCCATCGTGAGGCGGAAGCCGAGCGGCTTCAGCGCCAGCACCACGAAGACGAGGCCGGCGACGACGGCGACCACGCGCAGCGCGCCGCCGCGGTCGGGCCAGAAGTCGGCCGGCAGCGCGGCGCCGGATCGCAACGCCCCGAGGACGACGGCGAGCGACAATGCCGCCAGCGCGACGCACAGCCAGACGGGGAAGAAGCCCGCGCCCGGCCCTAGCGGCGAGTAGTAGCTCAGGCGCGTCGCCTCCCAGCCGAGGAAGGCGGCCAGCGCCATGAAGCACAGCCCGGCGACGAGATGTCCGCGCGTCATGGCCGTCGCGCCCGCCCCCTTCGCGTCGAGTGTCGCAACCGCGAGGGTCCGCGCGCGCGAATGACGGGCCCGCCTACTTCGCCGGCGCGTCCATCACGGGCTTCATGCGCGCCTCGATGTCGATCCACGCCTTGGTATAGGCCTCGGGCGTGAGGTAGCGCGGCGCCACGCCCATCTCGTCGAGCTTCTGCCGATGCGCCGCGCTGTCGACGATGCGCTTCACCGCGGCCGTCAGCGTGTCGACCACGGCCTTGGGCGTGCCCGCCGGCGCGAGGATGCCCGTCCACGACGCGGCCATCACGTCGAAGCCCTGCGACGAGGTGGTCGGGACATCCGGCATCGCGGGATCGGGCTCGTCCGAGGCGACTCCCAGGACGCGGAACGTCCCCGCCTTCATGTGCGGCAGCGCGTCGGAGATGCCGCCCGCGAGCGCATCGACATGGCCGCCGAGCAGCGCGGTCACCGACGGCGCGCCGCCGGTGAAATGCACCGAGGCGAAGGTCACGCCCGCCGCGCGCTCGAGCATCACGACCTGGATATGCGGCACGGCCATCAGCCCGCTGTCGCTGATCTTGATCGTGCCGGGCTTCTCCTTGGCCGCCGCGACCAGGTCCTTGATCGACTTGTACGGCGAGTCCGTTCGCACGGCGATCATCGCCGGCGTGAAGAAATGCAGCGCGACGGGTTGGAAGCTCTCTCGCGTGTAGATCGACTGCCGGCTCTTGTCGAGATAGTGCGTCGTCACGGTCGGCAGCACCGCGTAGGCGAGCGTGTAGCCGTCGGGCGCGGCGCGCACGAGCTCGGTCATGCCGACCTGCGACGCCGCTCCCGCGCGGTTGACCACCTGGACCTTGCCCTTGAGCTCGGTCTCGAGGGCAGCCGCCATAAGGCGCGCGGCGGTGTCGGTCGTGCCGCCGGGCGCGTAGGGAACGATGACGGTGATCGCCTTGCTGCCGGGAAAGGTCTGCGCCGGCGCCGGCATCGCGCCGCCGGCGACCAGCGCCGCCGCGAGCGCACCGAGAATCGTCTTCGGCAGTTTCCAGACCATGGTCGTTCCTCCCGTCACGCCGGCCCGTTGCGAGCCGCTTGCCGTTGAATGCTTTCAGATCGATCCGGGCTTTGCAATGCTCGCTCCGATCGCAGCGGCGACGCCGATAATCGCGCGCCGCTCAGCGATGCGAGAACAGGACGCGGCCCGGCGTCGAGAGGCGGGCGCGCAGGATCACGCCCTGCTCGGACTCGGTGATGTAGAGGTCCCGGCGATCGGCACCGCCGTAGGCGACGTTGGTCGGCCGGATCCCGGCGCAGGACTTGATCCGCGCGATCGGCTCGCCGAGACGGTCGAACAACCACACCGTGGCCAGGCCCGAATGCGCGACCGCGAGGCTGCCGGCATCGTCGAGCGCGAGGCCGTCCGGTCCCGCGAGGCCGCCCGACAGCTGGATGAACAGGCCGATCTTCTCGGCGCGCGCGCGATCGGCCTTCACCGGCAGGCGCAGGATCTGCAGCGAGCGCGTGAGCGCGACGAGCAGCCCGTGCTGGCTGCCGTCGAGCACGAGGCCGTTGGGATAGGGCAGGTTCTCCGCGACCAGCTCGACCGGGCCGCCTTCGCGCCAGCGGTAGACCCGGCCGACCGGGTTGTCGAGGCTGCTCTGGCCGGGATCGGTGATGTAGAGCGTGCCGTCGTCGGCGAAGTGGAGATCGTTGACCGCCGCGAAGGCGCCGCCGGCGGGCCCCGCGATGCGGTCGATGCGCGCGCCGGTGGCCGGATCGAAGACCAGCACGCCGTGCTCCTGGTCGGTCACGAAGATCCGGCCGTCGCGGTGGATCTTCAGGCCGTTCGGGCAGCCGTCGTAGCGTGCGAACACCTGCCACTCGCCCGAGGGCGGGATGCGGAAGATGCGGCCGTGGCAGATGTCGACGCAGTAGAGGTTGCCGGCACGATCGAAGGATGGCCCCTCGAGGAAGGAATGCAGCGGGCCGCTGCCGCGCCGCCGCGTCCACGGCGTCTCCTCCATGATCCGCATCGCGGCCGGCAGGCTCGCGAAGATTTCCGTCTCGATCACCGGGGGTGGCGCGAACATCCGATTGCTCTCCTGTGGACATGGGTCGGGGCGCGGCGCGCGCCGGCATCACTCGATGACGAGCAGCCCGTCGACCGCCGCGCACTGCTCGGCGCCGAGCTTCACCGGGTTGACCTCGAAGGTGAAGCGCGGCCACGGCGCCGACGCAACGAGCGCCGAGAACCGCGCGAGGAAATCGGCTGCGCGCTCGCGCTGCGGCGCGCTGACGAGGCCGGGCAGTCGGCGCAGCGTGCGCAGGCGGCCGAGCAGGTCGCCGGCGCCGTCGGCATCGAGCGGCGCACGCGCGAAGACGACGTCGTCGATCAGCTCGGTCGCGCCGCCGCCCATGCCGCAGCCGACCATCACGCCGAACTCGGCGTCGCGGAACGCGGTGATCAGCAGCTCGACGCTGCCGGGGATCATGTGCTGGACCCACAGGCCGTCGAGCCGCGCGCCGAGTGCCGCGGCGCGGGCGCGGAAGGCGCGGTCCGTGCGCGCCACCGCCTCGGCTGTGTCGACGTGCAAGGCAACGAGGCCGGCGGCGGCGCGATGCGTGATCGTCGGCGAGATCGCCTTGATCGCGACGGGGAAGCCGACCGCCTCGGCCGCCGCCACCGCCTCAGCCGTCGTGGTCGCCAGGCGACCGGGGGCGACGGGAAGCCCGGCGGCCTCGAGGATCCCGGACGCCACGTCCTCCGACACCACACGCGGGCCAGCGCCCGCCGCCACATGGCGGTCCCACGCGAAGGCGCGTGCGAGCTCGGGCCGCCGCCGGATGCGATGGCGCCGGTCCTCGGCATGGCGCGCGACATGCCCGGTCGCGCGGATCGCGCGCGCATGCTCGTCGAAGACGCGCACGCCGCGCGCCGCGAACGACTCGAGTACGCCGGGCGGCGGCGAGAGCCAGCTGATGCAGACGGGCTTGGGGATGCTCGCGCGCAGGTCCTCGGCCATGTCGACCACGGCCGGCGCGAGCTTGCCGAAGCCGGCCGAGAGGAAGACGAAGGCGTCGACGTTCGGCGCCTCGCAGAGGACGCGCAGCGCCTCGGGCAGAGTCGCGCGGTTCTTGGGATTGGTGACCGAGCCCGGCGTGAGATCGATCGGGTTCATCGTCGAGGCCAGCGGCGTGAGAAGCGGCTTGGCGCGCGCGCGGATCACGTCGTCGAGCGGCGGCACGACCAGGCCCTCGCGGGCGCACTGGTCGGTGCCGATCACGCCGCTGCCGCCGCCGAAGGAGCTCAGCAGCACGCGGTTGCCTGCCGGCAGCTGCTCCGGCCGCAGCGCGGCGAGATGCAGGCAGACGTCGAGCATCTCCTCCGTCGAGTGAACGCGGATCGCCGCGAACTCGCGAAAGATCGCCTCGTAGGTGCGGTCGAGCCCCGCGAGCTTGCCGGTATGCGCGAGCGCGGCGCGGCCGCTCGCCTCGGTCGCGCCGCCCTTGAGCACAACGACCGGCTTGCCGCGGTCGCGCGCCTTGCCGAGCGCGGCGGCGAAGGCCTCCGGATCGGTGAGGCCCTCGGTGTAGACGGCGATCACCCGCGTGCCCGCGTCCTCGACCAGCGCGTCGATGAAGGCGGGAATCCCGAGCGTCGCCTCGTTGCCGCAGCTGATGGTCAGGCGGAACCCGAGCCCGAGCTCCTGCGCGCGCGCATGCGAGGTGACGGCGATGCCGCCGGACTGGCTGACGATCGACACGACGCCCGGATTGAAGCGGTCGAGCTCGGTCATCAGCGAGCTGAACGAGGCGGTGAGGCCGATCGACGTGTTGATGATGCCGATGCAGTTCGGCCCGCACAGCTTGATGTCGCTGCCGCGGCATGCCGCCTCCAGCTCGCGCTGCCGGGCGCGGCCCTCGTCGTCGCCCTCCGCGAAGCCGCCGGCCCAGACCACCGCCGCAGGTACCTTCGCGGCGATGCAGTCGCGCACGACCGCGGTGACCGACTCCGCCGGCACCGCGATCACCGCGAGATCCGGCGTCGCCGGAAGGGCCTGCAGGCCGGGATAGCACGGCAGGTCGGCGACCGTGCTGCGGCCGGCGTTCACCGGCCAGACCGGGCCTTCGAATCCGAACTTGCGCAGGAATCCGACGCAGAGACCGCCGAGATTGCCCTCGCGATCCGAGGCGCCGATCACCGCCACGGATCGCGGGGCGAGCAGCGGCGTCAGCGCACCGAAATTCGACGCCATCGACGACGCCTCCGCCCCGCCCGCCTTCGCTCCGCGCCCGGCCTATCGGCGGTCAGCGCAGCTTCCAGACGGGCTTGCGCTTCTCCTTGAAGGCGCGCGGCCCCTCCGCTCCGTCCTCGCTCTCCGCCGTCTCCTGGTCCAGATGGCGCGCATACGCCGTCAGCGCCTCGTGCTGCGAATCCACCATCCGGAACAGCCGGACCGCCGCCTGCGTCGCCAGCGGCGAGCCCCGGCAGATC
>JAEULA010000109.1 GCA_016793165.1 Alphaproteobacteria bacterium
TTTGGTCGGAGCGGCGGGATTTGAACCCACGACCCCCAGTCCCCCAGACTGATGCGCTACCAGGCTGCGCTACGCTCCGACCCGGCTCGGTTGGATCCGGTCACGCCTTGCGGCGAACGGCCCGGTCCAAAAAGCGCGCGACTATACGCACGAGCCACGCTCGGCTTCAACGGCTGCCGCGCAGCTTCGCGATCTCGTCGCGGATGGATTCCAACTCGCCGATCAACTCGGCCAACGCGCGATGTGCGTCACCCCTGGCGGTCGCATGCGTTTCGTGGACCGGCATCGCCGATGCGGCGGTGGCAGCGCCGCGCTCTGCCGCCGGCGGCGCGCTGTCCGTGCGCGTCGGCAGGGCCAATGCCACCGGCTCGGCATCCCCGACGTCGAGGGTGTCGTCATCGCCGTCGCCGGGATCGCGACCGTTGTCGCGGAGCAACTTCTGGACGCCCTTGATCGTGTAGCCGTCGCGGTAGAGCAGCTCGCGGATCCGACGCAGCAGATCCACATCCTCCGGTCGGTAGTACCGGCGGCCGCCGGCGCGCTTCAGCGGCCGGATCTGAGCGAAGCGCGTCTCCCAGAACCGCAGGACGTGCTGCGGCACGTCGAGCTGATCGGCGACCTCGCTGATGGTCCGGAATGCGCTCGCCGACTTCAGGGGCCGCGCACGGGCGAATGCCGCCGTCGTCGCGCCCGCGGGGACCAACCGACGCTCAGTCATGCGTCGCTGCCGGTGCCGCTGGGCGTCGCGCCGGCTGGGCTCGGTGCGGGCTTCGCCGCCGCCTTGCTCAATGCGCGATTGATCTTGTTCTTGAGGACGTGCGAGGCGCGGAAGACGAGCACCTTGCGCGGCAGGATCGGAACTTCCTCGCCGGTCTTCGGATTGCGCCCGATCCGGCGCCCCTTCTGGCGCACGGAGAAGCTGCCGAAGGACGAGAGCTTAACCGTCTCGCCGCGGACGAGGGCCAGGACGACCTCATCGAGGACGGTCTCGACGAGCTGCGCCGAGTCGTTCCGAGACAAGCCCACTTCCTGGTACACGGCTTCGGCCAGATCGGCTCGCGTAACAGTGGTCTGCGACATCGCTCATCGTCCCTTGGATGCAGGCGGCGAAGCTAACGCGGCCAGAAAAACGCGTCAATTCCAGTGGGATGATGAACTTAGTTGATGCGCGATCGAAGCCCGATCGCGAAATCACCAGCGTATTACGGCCGCCCCCCAGGTCAGGCCGCCGCCGATCGCCTCCAGCAGCACGATCTGCCCGGGCTTCAGGCGTCCATCGGCATGGGCCTCCCACAGCGCCAAGGGGATCGATGCGGCCGAGGTGTTGGCATGGCGATCGACCGTGATCACCACGCGATCCGGGCCGAGGCCGAGCTTGCGGGCCATGCCGTCGATGATCCGGCGGTTGGCCTGGTGCGGCACGAGCCAGTCGATGTCCGTGCCCTTCAGGCCATTGGCCGTCAGAGCCTCCTCGACGACGGCCGACAGCTTGTCGACGGCATGCCGGAAGACCTCGCGGCCGTTCATCTTGACGACGCCGACACGGCCCGGCGTCGAGGACGGCCCGCCGTCGACATACAGGGCGTCGTGGAACCGGCCGTCGGCGTGGAGATGGGTCGTCAGAATGCCGCGAGGCAGCGCGGCGCCGCCCGGGCTCGCGGCGCGCAGCACCACGGCGCCGGCGCCGTCGCCGAACAGGACCGCCGTGCCGCGATCCTTCCAGTCGAGAATCCGGCTGAAGGTCTCCGCGCCGATCACCAGCGCGGTGCGGGCCTGCCCCAGACGGATGAAATTGTCCGCGATGGCGAGCGCATAGACGAAGCCGCTGCAGACGGCCTGGACGTCGAAGGCCGGACAAGGGCCCATGCCGAGGGCCGATTGCACGCGGACAGCGGTCGCCGGGAATGTCTCGTCCGGCGTCGTCGTCGCCAGCACGAGCAGATCGACGTCGGCCGCGGCCAGTCCCGCCGCCTTCAGCGCGCGCTCGGCTGCGACGCGGGCGAGATCCGACGTCTTCTCGCCGTCGGCGGCGATGTGGCGCTGGCGGATCCCCGTGCGCTCGGTGATCCACTCGTCGGACGTCTCCATCGATGCGGCCAGGTCCGCATTGGCGACGATGCGCGCAGGAAGGTAGCCGCCGCATCCGACGACGACCGAACGGACGTCGCGCCGCGCGCTCATCCGGCCGGCGCCTCGGTCGGTTTGACCGCGTTGACTTGTGCGAGCTCGTCGCGGATCCGGTCGTTGATCGCGTTCGTCGCCATGTCGATCGCGACGCCGACGGCGTTGGCGAACCCGATCCCGTCCGTGCCGCCGTGGCTCTTCACGACGATGCCGTTGAGTCCGAGGAACATGGCGCCGTTGTAGCGCCGCGGATCGGTGCGATCACGCACCTTCTGGATCGCATGCTTCGCCAGCACGTAGCCGAGCTTGGCCGGCAGCGACGACTTGAAGGCGCCGCGCAGGAACTCGCTGTAGAGCCGCGCCGTCCCCTCGGCCGTCTTCAGCGCGATGTTGCCGGTGAATCCGTCGGTCACGATGATGTCGGTGCGACCGCCGGTGATGTCGTTGCCTTCGACGAAGCCCTGGAACTGATCGGCGAGCGGGCCGGCACGAAGGATCGCCGCGGCCGTGCGCAGTTCGTCGTGCCCCTTGAGCTCCTCGGAGCCGACGTTCAGCAATCCGAAACTGGGAAGGCGCACGCCGAGCACGGTGCGCGCGAACGCATCGCCCATCACCGCGAACTGCACGAGATTGTTGGCGTCGCACTCGACGTTCGCGCCGAGATCGAGCATCACGCTCTCGCCGACGAGCGTCGGGAAGAACCCGGCGATCGCGGGGCGATCGATCCCGGGGATGGTCTTCAGGACGAACTTCGCGATCGCCATGAGCGCGCCGGTGTTGCCGGCCGAGACGACGCCGTCGACCTCGCCATTGCGCACGGCGTCGATGGCCAGGCGCATCGACGAATTGCGGCTGCTGCGCAGCGCGATCGACGGCTTCGCATCGCCGCTCACGAGGTCCGGCGTGTGACGCAGCTCGCTCACCGCGTCGACGGCCGGCATTTCCTTCAGCAACGGGCGCACTTGCGTCTCGTCGCCGAAGATCAGGAAGCGCGCCTGCGGGAAGCGCTTCAGCGCGATCCCCGCCCCCTGAATGACCATGGCGGGCGCGCGATCGCCGCCCATCGCGTCGAGCGAGATCTTCATCGAGGCGCCCATACGCGCCGCATGTCAGGCGCCGTGGCCGGAGGCCGCCGGCACGCCGGCCTCAAGCTGACTTGGAGGCGACGACTTCGCGGCCGTCGTAGTAGCCGCAAGACGGGCACACGTGGTGCGGCCGCTTCAGCTCGCCGCAATTCGGGCACTCGGCATGCGCCGAGCCCTTGAGCGCCTCGTGCGAGCGCCGCATGTTGCGACGCGACTGGGAAACCTTCTTCTTCGGAACGGCCATGATACGTCACTCCTCGCTGAACGCCGGTTGCAGACCGACCGGGGCCAGCGGCCTAAGCATGAGATCTAGCGTTGAATTTCCCGGATAAACGGGGCGCATCTTTAGACAGTTTCAGGCGGCGGCTCAAGCCTTCGGTCGAGGCCGCCCTCAGGTTTCTTCGCGCCGGCCGAGGCGCCGGGCCAAGCCCTCGAAAGGGCGGACGGTATCGGGTTCCGCCGCGGATTCCGCGGGTCCGGCGCCTTCCCAATGCACCCCCGGCTTGCGTGGAAAAGGGTCGAGCGCCAGGGAGAGTTGCTGGGCCACGATCTCGCCGACATCCAGGCGACCGTCGGCCGGCAGCGGCTCGTCGTCGGCATCTCCGACGTCGATCTCCGCCTTCTCCTCCGCATCCTCCGCCGGCGCGAACACGAGCTCGAAGCCGTCCCGGATCTCGGCGGTAAACGGGTCGAGGCTGACGACACAGGTCTGGACCACTGCCGCTTCCAGGCTTCCCGTCAGCTGCCACCGGCCGGCACTGCCCAGCACGGCCTCGCCGGTCGCGGCGAGACGGTCGAGGCGAACGAGGCCGAAGCGCTTGGCCAGGGCGGCACATTCGGTCGGCGTCGCCTCGATCGCGAAGCGCACGCGTGGCGGTCGAGCCCCTTCGAGGGCGATCGTCCGAACGAATTCATTGGGCAGGGGATCGCCGGCGGTCATGTCTCGGCCTCGATGGTCGGATAATCGGGTCCGCGGGCGAAAAGGTCGGGCAAAGGCTGGGCGGCGAGCCGCCCATCGGCGGCGCCGAGATAGGCCACGATCGCCGCGACGTGCCCGGGCGCCGGGTCGGCGACGGTGCCGTATAGATTGCGGGTCACCGCCGCCGCAAGCCGCGCGGCATCGCCGCCGTCGAGTCCCTCGCCATAGGCGGCGACGCGGCCCATCAGCGCCTCGCCCATCGCCTGGACGCGCTTGCCGATCCCGAGATCGCCGACGCCCATCTCGCGGAGCGTCCGGTCCATGTCGTCGAACATCGCCGTGTAGAGGTCCTGCAGTGGCCGCTCGCCCGCAGGTTCGCGCGCAAGGCGCCGCACCAGCAGCGCGACGTGCAGCGCCAGGCAATCGAAGCGTCCGTCGAGCGTGTCCGGGACGCCGTGGCGCGCATAGAGCGCGGGCCGGCGCGACTGCGCCAGCGCGGCCTCGTACAGCGAGCGGCCCTCGCTCGCGGCCGAAGCGCCCGACAGCCAGTCGGCGATCCGGCGATGCAGGGGGATGCCCATGGGTCCGATTGACACTCCAAGCAACTCGGTGCGAATTAGCCCGAGCCGTCGATCGTTCTAGAGGCGTCGCATCCCCGGCCGCAAGCGCGGCCGAGCCGTGGACGCCGACACCAGGGAAGCCACGCCATGCCCCGTCCCTTCCGTGATCTCGCCCTCGGCGCGGTGCTGTCGCTGGCGCTGCTGGGCGGCTGCGAGACGGTCACCGATATCCGCGGCTTCATTCCCGACGACGAGAGCCTGTCGAAGATCCAGGTGGGCCTGCAGAACAAGCGCGACGTCGCCGACCTTCTCGGCACGCCGTCGACGGTCGCGCCGTTCGGAGAGGAGACCTGGCTCTATATCAGCCGCACGACACGCACGACCGCGTTCTTCGAGCCGAAGGTCGTGGCGCAGCACGTCGTCGCCGTCGTCTTCGACGAGAAGGGCCTGGTCGCGGACGTCCGTCGCCTCGAGCTCGCCGACGGCAAGGTCATCCGCCACGTCGCGCGCGTGACCCCGAGCCCGGGCAAGGAGCTGTCCTTCCTCGAGCAGCTCATCGGAAATGTCGGCCGGTTCAACACCAGCCGCGACAACCGGACCATCCCGGGCGGAACGGGCGGCCTTCCGGACAGCGCGCCTCGCCGCTGATCGCGCCGCGATCCGAGACGAAACGAAAAAGGGCCCGGCGTCGCCGCCGGGCCCTTCGTCGTTTCAGCGGGTCGGTGTTGCGCCGCTCAGTGCGACGCGGCCGCGAGAACCGCCAGCAGCAGCAGCGCGACGATGTTGATGATCTTGATCATCGGGTTCACCGCCGGGCCGGCCGTGTCCTTGTACGGGTCGCCGACGGTATCGCCGGTCACGGCCGCCTTGTGGGCATCGGAGCCCTTGCCGCCGAAATTGCCCTCCTCGATGTACTTCTTCGCGTTGTCCCAGGCGCCGCCGCCCGAAGTCATCGAGATGGCGACGAAGAGGCCCGTGACGATGGTGCCGAGGAGCATGGCCCCCAGGGCGCTGAAGGCCGCCTCCTGGCCCGCGACGACGCGGACGATGACGTAGAGCACCACCGGCGCCGCGACCGGAAGCAGCGACGGGACGATCATCTCCTTGATCGCCGCCTGGGTGAGGAGATCGACGGCACGGCCGTAATCGGGCTTGGCCGTGCCCTCCATGATGCCCTTGATCTCCTTGAACTGGCGCCGGACCTCGATCACCACCGAGCCGGCCGCGCGGCCGACCGCCGTCATGCCCATGGCGCCGAACAGGTACGGCAGCATGCCGCCCAGGAACAGGCCGATGACCACGTAGGGATCCTGCAGCGAGAACTGCACGTTCAGCTTCGGGAAGTAGTGCTTCAGGTCCTCGATGTAGGCGGCGAACAGCACCAGCGAGGCGAGACCCGCCGATCCGATCGCGTAGCCCTTGGTCACCGCCTTCGTCGTATTGCCGACGGCGTCGAGCGCGTCGGTGTTCTTGCGGATGTCCTTGGGCATGCCGGCCATCTCGGCGATGCCGCCGGCGTTGTCCGTCACCGGACCATAGGCGTCGAGCGCCACGATCATGCCGGCGAGCGCCAGCATCGTCGTCGCCGCGATCGAGATGCCGTAGAGGCCCGCGATCAGGTAGGCGGCGATGATCGCCACGGAGATGACGATGACCGGCATCGCGGTGGCTTCCATCGACACCGCGAGGCCCTTGATGACGTTGGTGCCGTGGCCCGTGGTCGAGGCCTCGGCGATCGAGCGCACCGGGCGGTAGCCCGTGCCCGTGTAGTACTCGGTGATCCACACCAGCAGGCCGGTGACGGCCAACCCGATCATCGCGCAGACGAACAGGCCGAACCCGGTGAAGCTGACGCTCCCCGCCTTGAAGCTCGTGGCGAAGCCCAGGAACATCTCCGTCGTGACGGCCACGAGGCCGATCGAGATGACGCCGGTGACGACGAGCCCCTTGTAGAGGGCCTTCATGATGTGATTGTCGGCGGAGAGCTTGACGAAGAACGTGCCGACGATCGAGGCCGGGATGCAGACGCCGCAGAGGAGCAGCGGGAAGAACATCAGCTGCGACTGGACGGCCGCCTGGCCGGTGAAGAACACGGCTGCGAGCAGCATCGTGCCGACCGCGGTGACCGCGTAGGTCTCGAACAGGTCGGCGGCCATGCCGGCGCAGTCGCCGACATTGTCGCCCACATTGTCCGCGATGACGGCGGGATTGCGGGGGTCATCCTCGGGAATGCCCGCCTCGACCTTGCCGACGAGGTCGGCGCCGACATCGGCGCCCTTGGTGAAGATTCCGCCGCCGAGACGCGCGAAGATCGAGATCAGCGACGCGCCGAACGACAGCGCCACGAGCGCCTGGATGAGCGTCGTCATGTTGTCGCCCTTCCAGCCGAGCAGCACCCGGTAGTAGCCGACGACGCCGAGGAGGCCGAGACCGACCACCAGCAGGCCCGTGATCGCGCCGGCCCGGAACGCGACGTCGAGCGCGGGCTGAAGGCCCTGGGTCGCCGCCTGGGCGGTGCGCACGTTCGAGCGGACCGAAACGTTCATGCCGATGTAGCCGGCGGCGCCGGACAGGACCGCGCCGATCGCGAAGCCAAGCGCGACATGCATGCCCAGGAACAGCCACAGGAAGGCGAAGACGACGACGCCGACGGCGGCAATCGTCTTGTACTGGCGGTTCAGGTAGGCCTGGGCGCCTTCCTGGACGGCCGCCGCGATGTCGCGCATGCGCTGATTGCCCGACGGTGCCGCCATGACTTGGCCATAGGCCCAGCCGCCGTAGAGCAGCGCGAGAACGCCGCACGCCATCGTGATCCAGAATGCCCTATCCATGGACTGCCTCGACGATTTCTTGGTGAAGAATCAGGGCGTTCCCCGACGGGGCCCTGCAAAACGGCGCGGAACATACGCAAACCACCATAGCCGCGCAAGCCGCGCGGCCATGGAACCTCAAGCACTTAACGCCGGCCGGGGCCGGCGCTGGAGCCACATGACCGCGATCCCGGCGACGACCACCGCGGGGGCGCAGGCGACGTTGATCCAGGTCCAGCCCGACCAGTGGTGCACGGCGCCGGAGCTCATCGCCGTCATGGCCACGGTGCCGAAGATGACGAGATCGTTGAGTGCCTGCACCTTGGCGCGCTCGCTCGGCCGGTAGGTCTCGGTGACCAGGGTGGTCGCCCCGACAAACAGGAAGTTCCAGCCCAGCCCGAGCAGGATCAGGGCCGCGACGAAGTGCCAGAACGTGACGCCGGTGAGGTTGATCGCGAGGCAGGCGAGCAGCAGCGCGACGCCGGCCGCCATCACCCGGAGGATGCCGAACCGCCGGATGAGGTCGCCGGTGAAGAACGAGGGCAAGAACATCGCCAGCGCATGCCACTGGATGACGGTCGCGGACTGCTCGTGGGCGAAGCCGCATCCCAGCATCGCAAGGGGCGTGACGGTCATCACGAAATTCATCACGCCGTAGGCGATCGTCGCGCTGGCAACGGCGACCAGGAAGGTCGGCTGCGCTGCGATCTCCTTCAGCGGGCGCGCCTCGCCGCCGACCGTGCTGCGACTGGCCGGCGGAATCCGCAGGAACTGGATCAGGACGAACGCAACCACCGAGGTCAGCGTCAGCGCCACGAAGGACCCGGCGAACATGTGCGGCGGCAGCATGTCGGTCGTGCGCTTCGCCATCTCGGGGCCGAGGATCGCTGCGAAAACGCCCCCGGCGAGCACCAGGCTGATGGCGCGACTCTTCCACTCCGGCCGCGCCCCGTCGGCGGCGGCGAAGCGGTAGAAGGTCGCGAAGCCGTTGTAGATCCCGTTCACGAACGCGCCCAGGCAGAAAAGCCAGAACGAGTGCTGGATGATCGCCCAGGTGCAGATCGCCGTGCCGATGAAGCCCGCAGCGGCACCGATGGAGAAGCCGGCCCGGCGGCCCAGGCGCTGCATCAGGAACGATGCCGGGAAGGTCGTGAGCATGACGGCCAGGTGCATCGCCCCGAGAGGCAACGTCGCCATCGCCTTGTCTGCCGCCAGCATGTGGCCGACGAGCGCCGATTCCACGACCATCGTCGTGTTCCCGATCCCCGTCAGTCCGTGGCAGATGGCCAGCAGGCCGACATTGCGGCGCGTGTGATCGGGGACGGGAGTCGTCATGCGGGCGCGGGTTGTTGCACGGCGGCGTCCGCCTCGCAATCGGCTCGCCGCGGGCGGCGGCGATGCGCCCGGGGTCAGGGTCGCGAGCGGTTCGGCGCGACGTTGCGGCTCGATTGCGCCACGATCAGAACGTTGCGGACCATCCCCGCGCCGATGATCTGGTCGCAGGCCGCCAGCATCCGCTTGCGGCCCGCGGCGACGTCGAGACCCTTGCGCGCCGCGTCGGGATGCGCGCCGAGATTGTTCCACGATCGAATGAAGGCGTCGCGCAGGCGCGGCATCGCCTCCTGAACCTTGACGATCGCCGTATCGTCGGCGAGTTCGAGCTTCATGGCGATCATTTCGTGGCGATCGATGTCGCCGCCGCGGAAGACGGTCACCACGATGCGGTCGATATCGAGGAAGATCGGCCGGCCCGTCGTCTCGGGCGGCGGGTCGCTCGCCGAGCGGGCCGGCTCGGGCCGGCCGACGACCAGCAGCGCCGCTGCGGCGACGAGCAGCAGCCGTCGTCTCGAGGCGATGCGGAGGCAGGCGAGCGGCATGGCGCGGACGCTAGCCCGCGCCGCGTAAACGCCTCGTGAACCGCAACGGCCCGGATCGCTGCAGGCCGGCGCGCTTCAGAAATGCATCCAGCCGCCGCGCCCGACATCGAGCGGCCCGCCGTCCGCGGCCCGGACCATGACGCCCTCGCCTGCGACGAGGCGTCCGATCCGTGTCATCGGCGTGCCGCAACGGCGCGCCGCGTCGGCCATCGCGGTCGACGCAGCCGGCGCGACCGCGACGAGGATCTCGTAGTCGTCGCCCCCTGAAACGGCGCGGGCCATCAGTGCGGGCTCGCGCGCCACCTGCGCGGCGGCCGCGGCCGACAGCGGGATGCGGGACGCCTCGATCTCCGCCCCGCAACCCGCCAGCCGGCACATGTGGCCCAGGTCCTGGACGAGCCCGTCCGAGACGTCCATCGCCGCGACGTCGAACTCCACCAGGCAAGGCCCCAGGCCGGTGCGCGGGCGTGGAAGTCGATAGCGGTCCGTCAGCGCCGCGATGTCCGCTGCCGCGGCCGCGCCGAGGTCGCCCTGCGCCGCGATCAGGCCCAGCGCTCCATCCCCGATCGTCCCCGACACCCACACCTCGTCGCCGATCCGTCCGGCGCCGCGGCGCAGCATGCGGCCGGCCGGCACCTCGCCGAGGGCCGTGATCGCAATCATGAGGTCGCCGGGCGTCGACGTCGTGTCGCCGCCCGCGAGCTCGATGCCGAACTCGAGCTGGTCGGCCGCGAGCCCCTGCGCGAAGCCGGCGATCCATTCCTCGTCGATCTCCTTGGGCAAGGCCAGGCAAAGGAGGTAGCAGAGCGGCCGCGCGCCCTTCGCGGCGAGATCGGACAGGTTCACGCGCAGCGCCTTGCGCGCGACGAGATCAGGCGGGTCGGTCGGCAGGAAATGGATTCCCCGCACGACGGCGTCCGCGGTCATCACGATGTCGAAGCCCGGTCGCGCCGCCATCGAGGCGGCATCGTCCTTCAGGCCATGGGCATCGATCCGCCGTCCGCCGGCCAGCGGCGCGAAATGCCGCGCGATGAGCTCGAATTCACTCGCGCGAGCCGCGGTCATGGCCCGGCACGAAATCCGACGGACGAAGCTTGCGCGCGAGCGCGTCGAGGACCCCGTTCACGAAGTTCGGCTCGACGCCCGCAAAGAACGCGCGCGCGATCGAGACGTACTCGTCGATCGCCACCCGCGCCGGCACGTCGTCCCGGGCCAGCAGCTCGAAGCACGCCGTGATCAGGATCGCGTGGACGACGCGATCGAGCCGCGCGCGCGGCCAGTCCGCCGGCAGCACCCCGTCGAGCGCCTCGGCGATCTCCCCGGCGCGCATGTCGGTGCCGAGAACCAGTGCCGCGAAATGCTTCGTGTCCGCCTTCGTGAGGTCGGGCTGCCCCTCGTCGACATCGTCGGACGTGAGTCGGTGCCGACGGAACTCCTCCACCACCGCCTGCGGATCCATGCCGCGGCTCTCGATCTGGTAGCGCGCCTGCACGGCGGCGAGGCGCGCCGCGCTGCGCTGCGCGGCCCTGCGCGGTCGCGACGATGCGGTCGACGCGGTCGGCGTGTCGTCGTCGCCGGTCACGAGGCGCCGCGGGGCTGGCGCCGGAGCGCGATCATCCGCAGGCAGGCGCGCGCGGCGTCGCCGCCCTTGTCGAGATCGCGCCGCCGTGCGCGCGCCCAGGCCTGCTTCTCGTTCTCGACCGTGAGGATCCCGTTGCCGATCGCCAGCACGCCGGTCAACGACAGGCTCATCAATCCGCGCGCGCTCTCGCCGGCCACGATCTCGTAATGCGTCGTCTCGCCGCGGATGACACAGCCGAGCGCCACGAAACCGTCGATCGGGCGTCCCTGGGCGCGTCGCCGCGTCGCCAGCATCGCGATCGCCGCGGGGATCTCGAGGGCGCCGGGCACGACGACGCGCTCGACGCTCGCGCCGGCCGCTTCGAGCACGGCGATGGCGCCGGCGGCGAGCTCGTCGGCGAGCTCCTCGTAGAAGCGAGCCTCGACCAGGACGACGTGCGGGGCCTTGCCCGGCACGCGCAGCGGGTCAGCGGCCGATGGCCGGGATCGGGCGGATTTCGACGACACGCAGATCGTATCCTTCAAGGCCGATGATGGCGCGATGGGCGTTGGTGAGCAGGACCATGTCGCGGACGCCGAGATCGCGGACGATCTGGGCGCCGACGCCGTAGTCGCGCAGCTGGGGCGGCCCGAGTTCGCCGCCTGCGGCCGCGCGTCCGGCATCGGACAGGTAGTCGGCGAGGGCGACGGCCGGTTCGGCGAGGCGTGCACGCACGCGATCGCTGAGGCTCGTCGGCCGCGGCTCGCGGAGCAGCACGACGACGCCGCGTCCGGCGCGGCCGATGGCCTCCATCGCCCCATGCAGCGTGTCGCCGCGGCCCGCCGCACGGTCGCCGAGGACGTCATCGAGCACGTTCAGCGCGTGCATGCGGACCAGCACGGGCTCACGCGTGGTGACGTCGCCCTTGATCAGCGCGATGTGCTCGGCATAGGAGGCCGTGTTGACGTAGACCACCATGCGCCACAGGCCGCCGAAGCGGCTGTCGAGCTCGGTCTCGAGGCGTCGCTCGACCGTACGGTCGGTCCGCCGGCGATGCGCGATCAGATCGGCGATCGCGCCGATCTTCAGGCCATGGAACTGCGCGAACGCGACGAGGTCCGGCAGCCGCGCCATCGTTCCGTCGTCGTTCATGATCTCGCAGATCACGCCGGCGGGTATGAGGCCGGCGAGCCGCGCGATGTCCACCGCGGCCTCGGTGTGGCCGGTGCGCTCGAGCACGCCGCCGTCGCGCGCCACCAGCGGGAAGACGTGGCCCGGGGTCACCAGATCGGCGCGGCCCTTGGTCGGGTCGATCGCCACCTGGATCGTGCGCGCGCGATCGGCGGCCGAGATCCCCGTGGTGACCCCTTCCCGCGCCTCGATCGAGACGGTGAAGGCGGTCTGGTGGCGCGTGCCGTTCTCGCGCGACATCAGCTCGAGCCCGAGCGCATCGCAGCGCTGGCGCGTCAGCGACAGGCAGATCAGTCCCCGGCCGTACTTGGCCATGAAATTGATCGCCTCCGGCGTGGCCATCTGCGCCGGGATGTAGAGGTCGCCCTCGTTCTCGCGATCCTCGTCGTCGACGAGGATCACCATCTTGCCGTTGCGGGCGTCGGCGATGACGTCCTCGATCGCCGACAGGGCCGCGATGCTCGCGACACCCCGCTCGATCAGCTCGCCCTGTCGTTTCGTCGGCATCGTCACCCTGCTTCCTGCATGCGGGCAACGTAGCGCGCGAGCGTGTCGACTTCCACGTTGACCGCCGCCCCCGGAGCGAGCGCGCCGAGCGTCGTCACGGCCTGGGTATGGGGAATTATGTTCACGGTGAAGCGCGTCGTGCCCTCGGCGCGGCGGTCGTCGACCTCGTTGACCGTGAGCGACACGCCGTCCACCGCGACCGATCCCTTCTTCGCGACGTAGCCGCCCAGCGTGGCCGGCACGTCGAAGGCGAGCCGCAGGCTTCCCCCTTCGGGGCGGCACTCGGCGACCCGCCCCACCGCGTCGACGTGGCCGGCGACGATGTGCCCTCCGAGCTCGTCGCCGACCCGCAAGGGGCGCTCGAGATTGACGCGCGTTCCAGCCTGCCAGCTGCCCAGCGTGGTTCGCGCGAGAGTCTCGGCGGACGCCTCGAAGGCGAGCCAATCCGGCCCCTTCTCGACGACCGTCAGACAGCATCCCGCGCAGGCGACCGACGCGCCGAGGGTGATTCCGGCGGTCGGCCAGGTCGTCGCGATCGTCAGGCGCATGTCGCGCGCGGCGCCGCGTGGCGCCACGGCGCGGACGACGCCGATATCGGTGATGATTCCAGTGAACATCAGCTCGGATTCAGTGGAGACGCGCGAGCCCATAGCTCCATGATGTCGCCGCCGCAAGGCTCCTGAGCGCGGCGCTGCAACCGCGGCGCGTCCGCGAGCCCGTCGACGCCGAAGCCCGCCAGCGCCGGACGGCCGTCGCCGCCGATCGCGAGGCCGGCCCGGAAGCAGACGAGGTGGTCGACGAGATCGTCGCGCAGCAGTCCTGCGGCGAGGTGGCCGCCGCCTTCGCACAGCACGCGGGTCAGCCCGCGGCCCGCCAGCGCACGGAGCGTCGCGCGAAGATCGAGCCCTTCCCCGGCCTCCTCCACCTCGATCAGCTCCACCCCGGCCGCGCGCATCGCCGCGGCGCGCGCCGCCTCCGCCCGCCGCGATGTCGCGATCCAGGTCGGGGTCCGGTCGGCCGTGCGCACGAGCTTGTGCGTGAGCGGGATGCGGAGATGGCGATCGAGCACCACGCGCACGGCCGGCGGCGCCTCGGCGCCGGGCAGCCGGCAGGTGAGCTCGGGATCGTCGGCGAGCGCCGTCCCCGTGCCGACCATCACGGCATCGTGGGTCGCGCGCAGCGCCTGTACGCGGGTGCGCGCCGCCTCCCCCGTGATCCATCGGCTGTCGCCGCGATGCGTGGCGATGCGCCCGTCGAGGCTCGTGGCGAGCTTGAGCGTGACCATCGGACGCCCGTCGGCGATCCGGCGCAGGAACCCCTCGGCGAGCCGTCTCGCCGCGTCGGCCTCGATGCCGACCTCGACGACGACTCCGGCGGCGCGCAGACGCGCGAAGCCATCGCCCGCCGTCCGCGGATCCGGATCCTCGATCGCCGCGACGAGGCGCTCGATGCCTGCGGCGATCAGCGCGTCGCTGCAGGGCCCGGCGCGGCCATGATGGGCGCAGGGCTCGAGGGTCACGTAGGCCGTCGCGCCGCGCGCGGCGCTGCCGGCCAGCCCGAGCGCCACCGCCTCGGCATGCGGCCGGCCGCCCACCGCGGTGGCGCCGCGACCGACGACCCGCCCCTCGCGTACGAGCACGCAGCCGACCGCCGGGTTCGGCCAGGTCCGGCCGAGATTGCGCGCAGCGAGGCCGAGGGCCGCTCGCATGTGGGCGACGTCGTCGGCGGCGGGGGCCATCGCGCGATCCGGCTCAGTCCTTGTCGGATCCGAGCTTGCCGATGAAATCCTCGAAGTCCTTGGCCTCGCGGAAGTTCTTGTAGACCGAGGCGAAGCGCACATAGGCGACGGGATCGAGCGAGGCGAGCGCATCCATCACCATCTCGCCGACGATCGTCGACGGGATCTCGCTCTCCCCGAGGCTCTCGAGGCGGCGGACGATGCCGTTGACGATGCGGTCGATGCGATCGGGGTCCACGGGCCGCTTGCGCAGGGCGAGCGTGATCGAGCGCATGATCTTTTCGCGGTCGAAGGGCTGCTTCACCCCGCCCTTCTTCACGATCGTCAGCTCGCGCAGCTGCACGCGCTCGAAGGTGGTGAAGCGGGACCCGCAGGCGGGGCAGAAGCGGCGGCGTCGGATCGCCGAGCCGTCGTCCGTCGGCCGGGAGTCCTTCACCTGGGTGTCGTCATGACCGCAGAACGGACAGCGCATCGCCCTCTTCTCCCTGCTTCCGGCTCAATGCCCGGCGTAGATCGGGAACCGACGGCACAGCGCGACGACCTTGTCGCGCACGGCGCGCTCGACCTGCGCATCCCCGTCGGGATTTCGCGACAGCGCCGCCAGCACCTCGTCGATCAGCTCGCCGACACGGATGAACTCGGCGACGCCGAAGCCGCGTGTCGTCGCGGCTGGAGCGCCGAGACGCACGCCGGAAGTGACCATCGGCTTTTCCGGATCGAACGGGATGCCGTTCTTGTTGCAGGTGATGCCCGCGCGCTCGAGGCTCGCCTCGGCCGCCTTGCCGGTGAGCTTGCGCGGGCGCAGATCGACCAGCATCAAATGCGTGTCGGTGCCGCCCGAGACGATGGCCAGCCCGCGCGCCGCCAGCGTCTCGGCCAGCGCGCGCGCATTGTCGACGACCGCGCGCGCATAGGCCTTGAACGACGGCTGCAGCGCCTCGCCGAACGCGACGGCCTTGGCGGCGATGACGTGCATCAGCGGCCCGCCCTGCAGTCCCGGGAACACCGCGGAGTTGATCTTCTTGCCCAGCTCCTCGTCGTTCGACAGCACCATGCCGCCGCGCGGCCCGCGCAGCGTCTTGTGCGTCGTGGTCGTGACGACGTGGGCGTGCGGCAGCGGGCTCGGATGCACCCCGCCGGCCACGAGCCCGGCGAAGTGCGCCATGTCGACCATCAGGAGCGCGCCGACGGAATCGGCGATGGCGCGGAAGCGCACGAAATCGATGACGCGCGGATAGGCCGAGCCGCCCGCGATGATCAGCTTCGGGCGATGCGCCGCGGCGAGGCGCTCGACCTCGTCGAAGTCGATGCGATGATCCTCGCGCCGAACGCCGTAAGCCGCCGCCTTGAACCACTTTCCCGACTGGTTGACCGGCGCGCCGTGCGTCAGATGTCCGCCGGCGGCCAGCGACATGCCGAGGATCGTGTCGCCGGGCTGCAGCAGCGCCATGAACACCGCCTGGTTCGCCTGGGCGCCGGAATGCGGCTGCACGTTGGCGAAGCGGCAGTTGAACAGCGTCTTGGCGCGCTCGATCGCAAGGCGCTCGGCCATGTCGACGAACTCGCAGCCGCCGTAGTAGCGCCGGCCGGGATACCCCTCGGCGTACTTGTTGGTGAGGACCGACCCTTGCGCCTCGAGCACCGCGCGGCTGACGATGTTCTCGGAGGCGATCAGCTCGATCTGCTCGCGCTGGCGCGCGAGTTCGCCGGCGATCCCCGCGTAGAGCTCCGGGTCGCTCTCGGCGAGCGACGACGTGAAGTAGCCGTCGGGGACGATCGCGGAATGCCGGCTGGGCGCAGTCATGTCGCTCCTCGTGGATCCTGGGTGACGGTGCGGAAGGGGGACGCCGCTCAGCGCGACAGCTTCGCGACGCGGCCGGCGTGGCGGCCGCCGGCGAAGGCGGCTGCGAGGAAGGCGGCGAGGCAATCCCTCGCCACCTCGATCCCGGTCGTCCGCGCGCCGAGCACCAAAACATTGGCGTCGTTGTGCTCGCGGCAGAGGCGCGCCGTGGTCGCGTCGTGGCACAGCGCTGCCCGGACGTGGCGATGGCGATTTGCGGCGATCGAGATGCCGATGCCGGTGCCGCAGATCAGGACGCCGCGCCCCGCGCGACCGTCGGCGAGCGCGGCGGCGACCGCATCCGCGAAATCGGGATAGTCGACGCTCGCGGGGCCATCGGTCCCGAGATCGAGCACGACATGGCCGCCCGCACGCAGGTTCGCGACGAGTTCGTTCTTGAGCGTGAGTCCCGCGTGGTCGCAGGCGATCGCGATCGCAGCGTTGGGCATGGCCTCGGGTTGTCCAGAGTGCGGAAGGCGTCGGACGCTACCATATGTCGTCGCGCGCCAACAACGCGCCACCACCGGCGGCGATGCTGCCCGCGCCAGCCGACCGGGCGGCTGGCAGCGACGGGACGCCGCGTCAACGCCAGACGCTGTGACTTTATTGAAATATCAAGGGATCGAGCTTCATATCGACAACGAAACCATGCAGCTTGCAGTCCTCACCCAATAAACGGACAATGCTCGTTGTTACATTGTCCAGTTCCCGAGTGTTCGACATGACCGAATCTTCCTCGTCGTCCCCGCTGCACCAGGACATCCTGCGCATGACCGCGCAGGTCGCTGCCGCCTATGTCGGCAACAATCCGGTGCCGGCCGCCCAGCTCTCCGAGCTGATCCGGACCATCCATTCTTCCCTGGTCGGCCTGGATGCCCCATCGGCCGCGCCGGTAGGCGACCTCGTGCCCGCGGTGCCGAT
Organism: Alphaproteobacteria bacterium; assembly: GCA_016793165.1. Lineage (GTDB taxonomy): Bacteria > Pseudomonadota > Alphaproteobacteria > CACIAM-22H2 > CACIAM-22H2 > CAIOSQ01. The sequence continues at coordinate 17,134 of JAEULA010000109.1, forward strand.
CAAGAAGTCGGTCTCGCCCGACTTCATCATCTGCCTCGAGGACGGCAAGAAGCTGAAGATGCTCAAGCGGCACCTGCGGACGTCCTACGGCATCACGCCCGAGCAGTACCGCGCCAAGTGGGGCCTGCCGCCCGACTATCCGATGGTGGCTCCGAACTATGCCGAGCAGCGCTCCGAATTCGCCAAGAAGATCGGGCTCGGCAAGAAGCCGGGCGCGCGCCGCGGCCGGCCGCCGAAGAAGGCCTGACTCGCCGCCCTGCCCTTTCCGCGCGTCGCAAAGAAAACCCGGCCGGGATCGCTCCCGGCCGGGTCTTTGCTTTCCGGATGGAACGACGCGTTACGAACGCGGGCCCATCAGCGACGGCTCTTCCTTATACTCGCCGTTGTTCCAGATGTAGAACACGTACTTCGAGTTCGAGACGTCGCCCTTCTTGTCGTACTGGAGGTCGCCGATCACGGTCGAGAACTTGTTGCCGTGGATCTGCGCGGCGAGCTTGCCGGCATCGATCGACTTGGCCTTCTCCGCCGCCGCCGCCCACACCTGGATCGCGGCATAGGTGTAGAGCGTGTAGCCCTCGGGGTCGAAGCCCTGGGCCTTGAACTTCTCGACGATCCCCTTGGCGGTCGGCGCGTTCCGCGGATCGGGCGCGAAGGTCATGATCGTGCCCTGGCCGGCCGGACCGGTGATCTTCCAGTACTCGTTGTCGACGAGCGCATCGCCGGAGACGAACACGGCACCGAAGCCCTGCTCGCGCGCCTGACGCACCATCAGGCCGGCTTCGGTGTGGTAGCCGCCGTGATAGATCACGTCGACGCCCGCCTGCTTCATCTTGGAGATCAGCGCGGTGAAGTCCTTGTCGCCCTGCGTGATCGCCTCGTACATCGCCTCGCGCAGGCCCGCGGCGTTCATCGCCTTCTTGGTCTCGTCGGCGAGACCCTTACCGTAGGTCGACTTGTCGTGGATGATCGCGACCTTCTTGCCCTTGTAGTTCGACGCGAGCCAGCGGCCGGCGATGGTGCCCTGCGCGTCGTCGCGACCGCAGGTGCGGAACACGTTGTTCCAGCCCTTCTGCGCCGCCTCGTCGGTGAGGCGCGGGTTCGTCGATGCCGGCGTGATCTGCAGGATGCCGGACTCGTTGTAGACTTGGCTCGCGGGGATCGACGACGACGAGCAGAAATGGCCGGCCACGAAGGCGACCTTCTTCGTCGCCAGCTGGTTGGCGACCGCGACGGCCTGCTTCGGATCGCAGGCGTCGTCGCCGATCTCGAGCTTCAGCTTGCGGCCGAGCACACCGCCGCGCGCGTTGATGTCGGCCACCGCCATCTCGGCGCCGCGCTTGAGCTGCTGGCCGAAGGCCGCGTACTGACCCGTCATCGGGCCGGCCGAGGCGATCGTGATGTCCTGCGCCGACGCGGCGACGGACATGGTGGCAGCGGCGAGGGCGCTGATGCCGACCAGTCCGAGTTTCCGTCTATTCATCGAGTGTCTCCCTGTGAGGTGAGCGTCCTGGGTGTTGCGCGACCGAGTGGTCGTCGGCCGCCGGGTGCCGGACCCTTGCGCGAACAGCCTCATGGAGGCCCGCAGACGCAGCGGCGGCAACGGCGAGTGGGCAACTCTAGGCCGCCATCGCCGCGCCCGGCAAGGCGACGCGGGCGCGGACGGCGCCTCGCCGCGCCCGGCCGATCAGGTCCGCGGGCGCCAGCTGAACGGACCGACCCGCTCGTAGAGCCACGGATATTGCGAAGCCATCTGGCCGGCACGGGTCGCCCGGAATCCGGCTGCCGCGATCGCGCCGATCACGAGCCACGCGCACAGGAATCCGGTCAGCGATTCGAGCGTGCCCCCGAACAGGGCGAAGTCGAGAAAGCGCGCCGTCACGGCGAGCAGCGCGGCGTAGGGCACGAGATGCGAGGCCGAGCGCCAGGTCAGGGCCAGGGCCTGGCCCATCATCCAGCCGCTCCCCCCGAACATCACGACGCCGAGGCCGAGGAAGCTCCAGATCGAGCCACCGAGAAGTTCCTGCATCACGCCCCCGCTCCTAGTGGCTCCGGCCGCCCTCGAGATACGCGGCGCGCACCTCGCGGTTGGCGAGCAGTTCCGCCCCGGTCCCGCTGATGGCGATCTGGCCGTTGACCAGCACGTAGCCGCGATGCGCCAGCTTCAGCGCATGGAAGGCGTTCTGCTCGACGAGCAGGATCGTCATCCTGTCCTGCGCGTTGACCTCGCGGATCGTCTCGAAGATCTGGCGCACGATCAGGGGCGCGAGGCCGAGCGACGGCTCGTCGAGCAGAAGCAGGCGCGGCCGGCTCATCAGCGCGCGCGCGATTGCGAGCATCTGCTGCTCGCCTCCCGACAGCGTGCCGCCGCGCTGGTTGCGGCGCTTTTCGAGGATCGGGAACATGCGGAAGGCACGCGCGACATCGGCCTCGAAGTGGCTCGGATCGGCGACGTTCGCGCCCATCTGCAGGTTCTCAAACACCGTCATGCGCGGGAAGATCCGGCGCCCTTCGGGCGACTGCGCGATGCCGAGATGCGCGATCTCGTGGGTGGGCATGCGCGTGATGTCGCGCCCCTCGAACAGGATGCGCCCCTCGCGCGCCTGGGGCTTGCCGCAGATCGTCATCAGGAGCGTCGACTTGCCCGCCCCGTTGGCGCCGATCAGCGTCACGATCTCGCCGGCCTCCACGGTCAGGCTGACGCCCTTCAGCGCCTCGATCTGGCCGTAGAAGGTGCGGATGTTGGCGATCTCGAGCATGCGGCTCACGGGCGGCCTCCGAGATCCGAGGCGACCTCCGGAGGCAGCGCCTCGTCCTCGGCCTCGCCGAGATAGGCGCGGATGACGTTGGGATCGCTGCGGACCGCGAGCGGCGTGCCGTCGGAGATCTTGCGCCCGTAGTCGAGCACGACGACGTGGTCGGAGATCTCCATCACCACGCTCATGTCGTGCTCGATCAGCAGCACCGCGATCCTGTGCTCGTCGCGCACGAACCGCAGCAGCTCGGTGAGGCCGGCGCTCTCGCGGGGATTGAGGCCGGCGGCCGGCTCGTCGAGGCAGAGCAGGACCGGATCGGTGCACATCGCGCGCGCGATCTCCAGCCGGCGCTGGTCGCCGTAGGGGAGATTGCCGGCGTCCCAGTCGGCCTTGTCGAGGAGCCCGACGCGATCGAGCCAGTAGCGGGCCTTGTCGACGGCGGTGCGCTCGGCCGCGCGGTACGACGGCGCGCCGATGAGGCCGAGGATCGTCAGCCCCGAGGCGCGCATCAGCGTGTTGTGCTGCGCCACCATGAGGTTCTCGAGCACCGTCATCTTCGCGAACAGGCGGATGTTCTGGAACGTGCGCGCGATCCGCGCCGTCTTGCAGATCCTGTGCCCCTCCATGCGCTCGAGCAGGAAGACCTGGTCGCCGCGCCCCAGCGCGAGGCGGCCGACCGTGGGCTTGTAGAACCCGGTCAGGCAGTTGAAGACCGTCGTCTTTCCGGCGCCGTTGGGCCCGATGATCGCGGTGATCTCGCGGTCCCTCGCGGCGAAGCTCACGTCGTCGACCGCGGTGAGTCCGCCGAACCGCATCGTCAGGTGGTCGACCTGCAGGATGGAGCCGGCGGCCGGCCGGGCATAGGCGATGTCGTCCATGCCGCTCACCCCTTGGCGCGACCGTGCATCAGCACGGACGGCTCCCGGTGCGCGATCAGGCCCTGCGGTCGCCACACCATCACCAGCACCATCGCTGCACCGAACAGCAGCATTCGGTACTGGGCGAAGTCGCGGGCGAACTCCGGGAACAGGATCAGGAAGGCGGCGGCGATCACGACGCCGAGCTGCGAGCCCATGCCGCCGAGCACGACGATCGCGAGGATCACCGCGCTTTCGATGTAGGTGAAGCTCTCCGGGCTGATGAAGCCCTGGCGGGTGGCGAAGAACGAGCCCGCGAAGCCCGCGAACATCGCGCCCAGCGCGAAAGCGGAAAGCTTGGTGTTGGTCGGGTTGATGCCGAGCGAACGACAGGCGATCTCGTCTTCGCGCAACGCCTCCCAGGCGCGTCCTACCGGCAGCCGGCGGATGCGCAGCGTGAAGAAGTTGGTGACGAGCGCGAGCAGCAGGATGATGTAGTACAGGTACGAGATGCGGTGGATGGGGGTGAACTCCCACTCCGCGCCGAACAACGAGGCGATCGGCGCCGCGATCGGCGCCACGAACTCGTGGAACGGCATCTGCCCTTCCGGGGCGGAGCGCACGAGCGGCGCGCCGAGGAAGGTCGGCCGCGGGATCTGGCTGAGGCCGTTCGGGCCGCCCGTGAATTCCTGCCAGTTCAGCAGCACGATGCGGATGATCTCGCCGAACCCGAGCGTGACGATCGCGAGGTAGTCGCCGCGCAGGCGCAGCACCGGGAAGCCCAGCAGCACGCCGAACATGGCCGCGAACAGGCCGGCGAGCGGCAGGCACTCCCAGAATGTCAGGTCGAGGTGCTGCGCGAGCAGCGCGAAGGAATAGGCGCCCACCGCGTAGAAGGCGACATAGCCGAGGTCGAGCAGGCCGGCGAGGCCGACCACGATGTTCAGTCCCCAGCCGAGCATCACGTAGATCAGCACCGACGTGCCGAGGTCGATGATGTAGCGGTCTGCGAACGGCAGAAACGGCATCACGATCGCGAAGCCGATCAGCGCCGGGCCGACCCAGGCGCCGATGCGGCGACCGGCCGCCTTGAGGCCCGGCGACGCGAGGGCGGCACCGAACGAGGCCGGCGCGCGCCCGCGCGCCAGGGCCAGGGCGAGGCGGCCGGCGAAGACGATCCCGCAGGCCCAGGCGACCATCGGGAAGCGCTGACCGAGCGTGACGCCGCCGGTGATGTCGACGAGCTCGACGCCGATCAGCGGAACGGCGAGCACCGCCATGACGGCCGCGGCGACGAGCGCTTCCTTGATCGCCGCGCGGACATCGGTGCCCGCCCCGCGGCCGGACGTCTCGGTCATCGTCGTCATGGCTGCGCTCAGACCTTCTCGACTTCGGGACGGCCGAGCAGGCCGGTCGGCCGGAAGATCAGGACGACGACCAGGATCACGAAGGTGGCGACGTCCTTGTACTCGACCGTGAAATAGGCGGACCAGAAGGCCTCGATCAGCCCGATCAGCATGCCGCCCAGCATCGCACCCGGCAGCGAGCCGATGCCGCCGAGGACGGCGGCGGTGAAGGCCTTCACGCCGGCAAGGAAGCCGATGAAGAAGTCGATGACCCCGTAGTACATCGTGATCATCACCCCGGCGACGGCCGCGAGGGCGGCGCCCATCACGAAGGTGAGGGAGATCGTGCGGTCGGTGTCGATGCCGAGCAGCGCCGCCATCTTCAGGTCCTGTTCGCAGGCGCGCTGGGCGCGCCCCAGCGAGGTCTGCTGGATCAGCAGCGTGAAGCCGACCATCAGCGCGATCGTCACCGCCATGATGATCAGCTGGAGGTAGCTGATCGACACGGTGAAGCCCCCGGCCGATGTCATCAGCGGGATGTTGCCCTGCACGACGGGCGACAGCGACTTGATCTTCGCGCCCTGCGCGATCTGCACGTAGTTCTGCAGGAAGATCGACATGCCGATGGCGGAGATCAGCGGCGCCAGCTTGTGCGAGCCGCGCAGCGGCCGGTAGGCGATCCGCTCGACCGTCCAGCCGTAGGCGGCCGTGAACACCATCGACGTCAGGAGCACGACGAGGATCGCGGCCGGCACCCAGGTGAAACCGATCATGCCGAGGCCGGTGAAGGTGATCACCGCGAGGAAGGCGCCGATCATGTAGATCTCGCCATGCGCGAAGTTGATCATCCCGATGATGCCGTAGACCATCGTGTAGCCGATCGCGATCAACGCGTAGATGGCGCCCAGCGTCAGCCCGTTGATGAGCTGCTGTACGAAATACTCCATGGGCTCTCGTCAGGACCCTTCCCTGCTGGACTCCGGGCCACCCGCCCGCATCCGCGCCGCGGGGGCACGCCTGCGGCGCCTGTGCGGCACCGGACGCCGCGATGAATTCCGCGGACTCGATTGTGCGGCGACAATAGCGATGGCCCCTGGGGCGCGCCAGTCGCACGAGCCGTCGCGACCGATCGGCGTCCGGACCGTCCGGGCGCCACCGCGGTCAGACCAAGGTGCCGCGCCCGCCCTTGATGCGCTCGCGCTCGGCCGCCTTCTGGCGCCGCTTGAGGACGTAGGCGAGCTTGCGCCGGGCCGCCTCGCGCAGCGCCAGCTCCGGCGCGGTCGCTGGCCCCATGATCGACACCTCGACGCCGGTCTCGACGTCGATCGCCGACGCCTTGGTGACGCTGCCCACCCGGCGCATCTCGAAGATGATCTCTCGCTCGGCCATGATCGCGGGTTCAATGCGGCGCGCCGGCCGCCGGGCCGGCTCCGCGCATGTCCCGGGGCCTGCCGGGGCCCCGTGCCGATCGGACCTTCTTACGTGCCATTTCCGCCTGCAGGATCGCACGCTATATAGCCGGCCTTCCAAGGAGTTTCATCGATGGCTGAACAGCCCGCCCCTGCCGCCAAGTCCGCCCGCCCCGGCTTCGTCTGGGAGGACCCGTTCCTGCTCGACGAGGAACTGACCGAAGACGAGCGGATGATCCGGGACGCGGCGCGCCAGTTCTGCCAGGAGAAGCTGATGCCGCGGGTGAAGGATGCCTTCAACCGCGAGACGACCGACCCGGGCATCTTCCGCGAGATGGGCGCGATGGGCTTCCTCGGCTCGACCATCAACGGCTACGGCTGCTCGGGCGTCAACTACGTCTGCTACGGCCTGGTCGCGCGCGAGGTCGAGCGGGTCGACTCGGGCTACCGCTCGATGATGTCGGTCCAGTCGTCGCTGGTGATGCATCCCATCCATGCCTACGGCACCGAGGCGCAGCGGCAGAAGTACCTGCCGAAGCTCGCGACCGGCGAGTGGATCGGCTGCTTCGGCCTGACGGAGCCCGATGCCGGCTCCGACCCGGGCGGGATGCGCACCCGCGCGCGCAAGACCAAGGACGGCTACGTCCTCAAGGGCGCGAAGATGTGGATCTCCAACTCGCCGATCGCCGACGTGTTCGTCGTCTGGGCAAAGGACGACGCCGACCAGATCCGCGGCTTCGTGCTCGAGAAGGGGATGAAGGGGCTTTCCGCCCCCAAGATCGAGGGCAAGCTCAGCCTGCGCGCCTCGATCACCGGCGAGATCGTCATGGACGACGTCCACGTGCCGGAGGACGCGCTGCTGCCCAACGTCGCCGGGCTCAAGGGGCCGTTCGGCTGCCTCAACCGGGCGCGCTACGGCATCGCCTGGGGCGCGCTCGGTGCCGCCGAGTTCTGCTGGCACGCCGCGCGCCAATACACGCTCGACCGCAAGATGTTCGGCCGGCCCCTCGCCGCCACGCAGCTCGTCCAGAAGAAGCTGGCCGACATGCAGACCGAGATCTCCCTCGGCCTCGTGGCGTGCCTGCGCGCCGGCCGCCTGTTCGACTCAGGAAAGCTGGCGCCCGAGACGATCAGCCTCATCAAGCGCAACTCCTGCGGCAAGGCGCTCGAGATCGCCCGCACGGCGCGCGACATGCACGGCGGCAACGGGATCATGGACGAGTACCATGTGATGCGGCACGTCATGAACCTCGAGACGGTAAACACCTACGAGGGCACGCATGACGTCCATGCGCTGATCCTCGGCCGCGCCCAGACCGGGCTGCAGGCCTTCGCCGGCTGAACACCGCGCAGCCGACGTCCATTCACAACGGGGCGGCGCCGGCGGCAGTGCCGCCCCCCGCCCCTCACGCGCGCCGGGAATCAGTGCGCCAGGGCGGCGCCGGTCGCCGGCGGCACGCTCGGCGCCTCGCGCAGATGGGGCGACAGGCGCCATTCGAGCCAGCGCACCGCGCGCGTCAGCACGAAGTTGAGCAGCAGATAGATCGAGCCCGCGACGACGAACACCTCGATGGCGCGGTAGGTGTCGGAGATGATCCGGTGCGCGATGCCCGTGACCTCCATGAGGGTGACGGTGCTGGCGAGGGACGTCGCCTTGACCATCAGGATCATCTCGTTGCCGTAGGCCGGCAGCGCCTGGCGCAGCGCGATCGGCAGCACGATCCGCCGCAGGAGCAGCAGCCCCGACATCCCGCAGGCGCGCGCCGCCTCGATCTGGCCGGCCGGCACGGATTGGATCCCGCCCCGCAGGATCTCGCCGCCATAGGCGCCGGTGTTCAGCGTCAGCGCGAGGATCGCGCACCAGTACGGCTGGCGCAGGAACGGCCACAGGAAGCTCTCGCGCACCCCCGGGAACTGGCCGAGCCCATAGTAGATCAGGAAGATCTGCACCAGCAGCGGCGTGCCACGGAACAGGAACACGTAGGACCACGCGAGGCCGCGCAGCGGCGCCACGCGCGACAGGCGCGCGAAGGCGACGAGAACGGCGACGATGAAGCCCAGGCCGAGCGAGACGGACACCAGCTTGAGCAGCAGCGGAACGCCGTCGACGAGCCGCAGCAGGGTCTCGCCCATGAAGGTCGGATCCATCGTCAGGCGCTCCGCACGCCGCGATTGGCCCAACGCTCGGCGCGCGAGAAGCCGAAGCCGGAGACCGTGGTCAGCGTCAGGTAGAGCACGCAGGCGACCGCGTAAAAGGTGAAGGGCTGCTTGGTCGAGCCCGCGCCGACGGTGGACTGGCGCATGATCTCGACCAGGCCGGTCACGGAGATGAGCGCCGTCTCCTTGAGCGCGAGCTGCCAGACGTTGCCGAGCCCGGGCAGCGCGAAGCGCAGCACCTGCGGCGCCAGCACGCGGCGGAACAGGATCCAGGGCGACATCCCGAAGGCCTTCGCCGCCTCGATCTGGCCGCGCGGCACGGCAAGCACGGCCCCGCGGATGACCTCCAGCGAGTAGGCGCCGTTGACGATAGCGATGGCGCAGACGCCGGTGGCGAATGCGTTGATCTCGACATAGCCGGTGTGGCCGAACATGCGCGCGAAGAACATCAGCGCGCCGCTGCCGCCGAAGAACAGCAGGTAGATGATCAGGAGCTCGGGAATGCCGCGGACGATCGTGGTGTAGGCGTCCGCGGCCGTGGCGACCACGATGCTGCGGCTCAGCTTGGCATAGGTGCCGATCGATCCGACGACGAGCCCGAGGAGGAACGCGCAGCTGGCCACCGCGATCGTCATGGCCGTCGCCCGGGCCAGTTCGTCGCCCCAGCCGCGATCGCCGAAACTCAGGAGTTCCATCTGAAGGCGGACCGGCGGGGCGGTGGTGGCCGCCCCGCGGGTCCTCTGCTTCTACTTCGCCGACGTCGTCACTGCGGCGTGATATCGAACTTGAACCACTGCACCGACAGGCGCTTCACGGTGCCGTCGCCGATCGCGGACGCGATCGCGTCGTCGAACAGCTTGCGCAGGTCGTCGTCCGCCTTGCGCAGCCCGGCGCCGACGCCCTGCCCGAACACGCCGCCGGTGAAGGTCGGACCGACCATGACGAAGTCCTTGCCCTCCGGCTTCTCGAGCAGCGGCTTCCAGTAGCCGATGGAGGCGAACGCCCCGTCGATGCGCCCGGCCGAGATGTCGAGGTCGTGCTGCTCGGTCGTCTTGTAGGTGCGCACGTCGGCGACGCCCTTGAAGTACGTCTCGACGAAGTTCGAGTGCGTCGTCGAGACCTGGGCCCCGATCGCCTTGCCCTTGAGCGCGACCTTGAGCGCCTCGATCGCCTTGTCGGCGTCGGCCTTGTTCTTCTCGAGATGGTAGTTCTTGTCGACCGGGATCTTCGCGAGCGGGCTGGTCTTCAGCACGACGAGCGCACCGGGCGTGTTCGCGTAGGGCGTGGAGAAGTTGATCACCTCCATGCGCTTCGCGGTGATCGACATGCCCGCGATGATCGCGTCGTACTTGCCGGCATTGAGTCCGGGGATGATCCCGTCCCAGTCCTGCGCGACGATCTCGCACTCGACCTTCATGCGCTTGCAGAGGTCGTTGGCGAGGTCGACCTCGAAGCCGGCGAGCTTGCCCGAGGGGTCGGTGAAGTTCCACGGCGCGTAGGCGCCTTCGGTCGCGATCTTGACCTTCTTCCACTCCTTGGCGTCGGCGGCGGCGCCGAGGCTGGCGAACGCCAGGGCCGCAACGGCCATGATCCAATGCTGCTTCATGGAAACTCTCCCCGTCCTGCTGGGTTAGCCGGTTGATCCGGTGCCGTATGCTTCCCAGCCGCGCCCGATGGCGTCAAGCGCACCGGCGCCGCGGTTCAGCGCACGACGTAGATCGGGCTGGTCCAGGCGCGATGGCCGTCTTCGAGCGTCGCCACCGCGTAGATCGGCGTGTCGCGTCCGGGCCAGCACGGGACACGGAGGGTCGCCGCCAGTTCGGCACGGGGATTGTCGTCGGGCAGGCGGAACAGCCGCAGGCGCCGTCCGAGGCCGCCGGCGTCGAAGACGACGTCGCCGTCGCCGATGTCGCCGAGCCGGCAGCGTCCGGAGACGTGCGCGGTCTCGAAGACGACCGCGGCGTCGGGCTCCCAGGATTCGAGGATCAGATCGCAGCCGGCCTGGTTGCCGGTGGTCACCGAGCGCCATGCCACCCCGTCGACCCCCGAACGCTCGACGTCGTGATGCGGGCTCCACAGGTTGAACGGGCGGACGGCGCGCAGCCCCACCCCCTCCAGCCGCGCGGCCCCGTTCCAGACCACCTGCCGACCGCGGCCCCGATAGGCCGCCCCCTCCCATTGCAGGCGAAGTCGCGCCCCAAGCGCGGATGGCGCGAAGGGCCGCAGCACGCCGACCTGCTCGGCACCGCGTCGGATCTCGACGCGATCGATCGGTCCCGGCGCCGCGAGACGCACCGTGATGGCGACGTCCGTGGCCGTCGTGCGCACGATGTCGCCCATTCGCGCCGTGCGTGTGGGTGCTTCCCGGCCCTCGTCGTCGAGACGGACGGCGTCGGCGCCCAGCGCGGCCTCGATCGCGAGGTCGAGCCGCACGCCGGTGGTTGCGAAATGACGGCGGGCGCGCAGAGCGGCGAACACGGAGTCGCGATCGATCCGATCCACGAGCAGGCAGGTCAAACCGCCCAGCGCGCCGAACGACGAGGCGCCGGGATGCGCCGCCCCCGGCCGTCCCTTGTGGTCGTCGCTGTTCGCGACGATGCCGACGCGCAACCCGAGCCGGTGGGCATCCTCGATCAGCCATTCGAAGGTTCCCCAGCAGGAGTGGACTTCGACCGAGCGCTCGAGCCGCGGATCATGACCGCGCGCAAGGTCGGCATAGCGCCCGCCGACATGGGCGAAGCACACGGCGTCCGCGGAGGCGAGCTTGGCGAACAGCGCCGGGGCGGTCGGCGCATCGGCGTCGCGCGCCTCTCCTGGGGCGACCAGCGCGCGACAGGAACGATGGATCGGCTGGCCCTCGTGGCGGTAGAGCACGTTACGGTCGCCGCCCACGGCCGTGTTCCCGGACCACTCGTAGCCGGGGATGGCGACGAAGCGCCCCGGCGCGTCGTGGCGCGCGGTCACCCGGTTGAGATGATCCCAGAAGCGGTCGTTGATCTGGAAGTCGTTGCCCTGATGCGCGGCCGCGTCGAGCAACGCCACCTCGCGCGCGAAACGGAAATAGTCGTCGGCGCTGTTGATCCCGACCGTCTCGCCCGACTGCCCGTGCAGGTCGGCCCAGGCCGAGATCGGCGCGTCCGCCGCGACGATCTCCACCGGCGCCGCGGCGATCCCCGCGCCGTCCCGGACATCCTCGGCGAATAGGCGCAGCCCCCCGATCGCCCGCGCGCGGAGCGGTCCCCAGCGAAGCAGCGCACCTGCGGTCTCGGCCGGCGCCCCGTCTGCCAAGCCGTCGAGCGAAGTCGTCGCCCCGAGCCGGATCGGCCGGTCGGGGAATTCGGCCGGATTTCCGAACCGGTCTTCCGCGCGCAGCGCGACAAACCAGGGCTCGCCGACACGTCGGCGCGTCGGCGCGATCAGCCGCAGGACTGCAGGCGCCGCCGGCAGGATCGCCACGCCCGGACGCTCCGGCAGCAGGGTGAAATGCTGCGTCGCCATCGCGTCGACCAGGACGCGGAAATGGAATCCAGACTCGGCGAAGCTCTGCAGCCGGAATCCGGGCGATCCCCGGGATGTATCGCCGATCGTGACGATGATCGTCTCGCCGGGGGCTAGGAATCCGCGCCGCACCGTCACCGTGAGGGCGCGGTCGAAGGGCCGCGTATGGGCCTCGGGGCCGTAGGACAGGACGAGTTCGGCGCCGTTGCTCGCCTCGGCGCTCACGTAGTTCATCGCCGCCGGCTGGTCGGTCTGCAGACCGCCGCCGTCATGCGTCCAGCGATAGGCGAGACGCAGATGCGCGCCGTCGTCCATGCCCAGGACACCGGCGGTGAACGCGAAGCGCAGCCGCGCGAAGCTCCAGGCCTCGAAGCGGCCGTTCGGGGAAAGGCTCGTCGCCGTCAGCACGACGCGGCCGAGATCGGCGGGCGCCGCGGTCGGGCACAGCGGCGTCTCGACCGCGCCGAGATGCGCGTCGTGGAGCGGGATCCCGGTCATGGCGGCGCGTCGCGGGGCATCGATGCCGGACTCAATGGCGCAGTTGCGCGGCGAGGAACTGACGGCAGCGCTCGGAGCGCGGCGCGCCGAAGACCTGGGCCGGCGGCCCGTCCTCCTCGATCTGCCCCTGGTGCAGGAAGACGACGCGTGTCGCGACCTCGCGCGCGAAGCCCATCTCGTGCGTCACGAGGAGCATCGTGCGGCCTTCCTTCGCGAGCGTCTGGATGACCTTGAGCACCTCGCCCACGAGCTCGGGGTCGAGCGCCGATGTCGGCTCGTCGAACAGCATCACGTCCGGTCGCATCGCCAGCGCCCGCGCGATCGCCGCGCGCTGCTGCTGGCCGCCGGAGAGCTGGCTCGGATAGGCGTCGCGCTTCTCGGCGATCCCGACCTTCTCCAGCAGGGCCACCCCCTCCGCCTCGACCTCGCGCCGCGCGCGCCCCTGCACGTGGATCGGCGCCTCGATCACGTTCTGCAGGACGGTCATGTGGGACCAGAGATTGAAGCCCTGGAACACCATGCCGAGCCGCGAGCGGATGCGATCGACCTGCTTGCGGTCCGCCGGCGCGCGGCCGCGGCGCGTCTCGATGAATCCGATCGTCTCGCCGGCGACGGAAAGCCGGCCCTCCTCGGGGATCTCAAGCAGGTTGAGGCAGCGCAGCAGCGTGCTCTTGCCCGACCCCGAGGACCCGATGATCGCGACGACCTCGCCCGTGCCCGCCCGAAAGTCGATCCCGCGCAGGACCTCGAGCGGCCCGAACCGTTTCTTCAGTCCTTGCGTATTCACCACGTCGTCCGCGCCCACGGGCCCACCTCGTCGTTGCCAGGGCAGCTAACCAAGCCGCGCGCGGACGAAGCAAATGGTTTCCCGCCGGCGCGGCTGGCCCGGCGGGTCGCTCCGGCGCATGATCGCGGCTCCGCGCCGAATCCGGCCCATTTGCTCCGATCGATCTCCATGCCTGCCCCGACCGCCCTGTTCGACGGCGCCGCGCCGACGACCATCATCTGGCTCGGCGCCATCTATTTCGTCGCGTACCTGCTGAAAGGCGCCTTCGGCCTCGGCGCGCTGACCCCGGCGGTGCTGTTCGGCAGTCTCGTCGTCGGGCCCCATCACGCGATCGTCCTGGCCGCCCTCGCCAACGGCGCCTCGCAGGTGCAGTTCCTCGCCGACGGCTGGCGCAGCGGCGATCGCGTTCTGGTCGGCCGGATCCTGCTGCCGCTGGCGATCGGCGCCGCGCTCGGGCTCTTCGTGTTTGCCCGCCTCGACGCCGCGCTGCTGAGCTTCGTGCTCGGCATCGCGCTCGGCGTGATCGTCCTGGCCGACCTGCTGTCGATGATCGAGCGCGCGGCCGCCCGCATCGACCTGCGCGCGCGCCCCGTGCAATGGCTGCTGGCGAGCATCTCGGGCGCCATCGGCGGCCTCACCGGCGCCGGCGGCCTGTTCTTCCTCGCCGCCTACTTCCGTGTCGCCTGCCCGGATCCGCGCAGCTTCCGCGGCACGACGCTGCTCGTCTCGGCGGTGACCGTCGGATGGCGCACGGTGCTGCTCGCGGCCGCGGGCTTCATCACCGCGGGGCATCTCGCCGAGACGGCGATGCTCCTGCCGGCGATCGTCGGCGGCGGCTGGGTGGGCGCACGGCTCGTGCAGCGACTGCCGGCACGCGCATTCTTCGCCGGCGTTCAGGTCCTGATGCTGATGGGGGCCGCCAGCCTGGTCGTGAAGGGCTGGCCGTGGTGACTCAGGCGGCGACGGAACTCGTCAGGCCGAGGCGCTGATCGTCCCAGAAGCGCTCGAGATGGCGCAGCGTCTCCGAGGCGTCGGTGAGGTCGGCCAGGGCCGAGCTGCCCTCGAGTTCCTTGGCGTGGCGCTCGAAGATCGCGTCGAGGCGCGCATGGAGGGCGAGGCCCCGCTCGGTGAGCTTGATGCGCACGGACCGGCGATCGTGCTGCGAACGTTCCTGCGCGATGTAGCCGCACTCGATGAGCTTCTTGAGATTGTAGGAGACGTTCGAGCCCAGGTAATAGCCGCGCTGCGTGAGCTCGCCGACGGTCATCTCCTCGCTGCCGATGTTGTAGAGGATGAGCGCCTGCACGTTGTTGATGTCGCGCACGCTCATGCGGTCGATCTCGTTCTTCACCACTTCGAGGAAGTGGCGATGAAGTCGTTCGACCAGGGCGACGGTGTCGAGATAGGCACGCTTCATGAGACGAGTCTCGCCGGCGGGACGTTGGGAATGCGTCGAGGCTCGCCAGAATGCGCCGGTGTCCTTAAAGCTTGGTTACCCCCCGGGCCCGCCTACCCCCGGCGAGCTCAGCCCTTCGCCTCTTTCGACCCGGCCAGCATCCGGACTATTCCGGAGAAGTCGTCCTGCGCGTGACCGCTGCCGGCGTAGAGCGCGTAAAGCGCCTGGGCCGCCGCGCCCAGCGGCGTCGCGACGCCCGCCGCATGTGCGGCCTCCTGCGCCAGCTTCAGGTCCTTCAGCATCATCGCCCCGGTGAAGCCCGGGGCATAGCCGCGATTGGCCGGGCTGCCGGGGACGGGCCCGGGCACCGGGCAGTACGACGTCAGCGACCAGCACTGACCCGACGATTTCGACGAGATGTCGAACAGCTTCTGCGCGTCGAGCCCTAGCCGGGCAGCGAGATTGAACGCCTCGCCGACGGCGATCATCGAGATGCCGAGGATCATGTTGTTGCAGATCTTCGCCGCCTGGCCGTTTCCCGGTCCGCCGGCATGGACGATGGTCTTGCCCATCCTCTCGAGCAGGGGCTGCGCCCGCGCGAAGGCCCGCGCGCTGCCGCCGCACATGAAGGTGAGCGTTCCCGCCTCGGCGCCGCCGGTGCCGCCCGAGACCGGAGCGTCGACGAAGTCGTGGCCGCTCCGCGCCGCCGCGGCCTCCACGCCGCGCGCGCTCTCGACGTCGATCGTCGAGCAGTCGACCAGGAGCGTGCCGGGCGCCGCGGCGGCGAGGACGCCGCCCGTCCCCAGATACACGTCGCGCACGTGGCTGCCCGCGGGCAGCATCGTGATCACGGCCTCGGCGCCGCGCACGGCATCGGCGGCCGAGGGCGCCATCGTCGCCCCCGCGGCCGCGAGCCTCTCGGCATTGGCGGCGACGACGTCGACGACCCGCAGCGCGTGGCCGGCCTTGACGAGATTGCGCGCCATCGGCGCGCCCATGTTGCCCAGGCCGATGAATGCGATCGTCGCCATGCGCCCGCGCTCCCCTTCCCTCAATCCTCGAACGTGAGCTCGCCGGACTCCAGCGGCTCGAACATCGCGTCGATCGCGGCCGGGTCGACCGCCTCGATCGACGCGGGATTCCATTTCGGCGCGTGATCCTTGTCGATCAGCACGGCGCGGATCCCCTCGTAGAAATCGTGCCCCGCCATGAAGCGCTGGACCAGGCGGAACTCGCCCTTCAGGCAGTCCTCGATCTCGTGGCGATGATGGCGCTGCAGGAGCCGCAGCGTGGCGCAGAGGCTGGTCGGCGACTTCTTGGCGAGATCGGCGGCAAGCGCCTGGCCCCACGCACCCTCCTTGCCCAGCGCCGCGATGATCCCCGACGCCGTCGGCGGCGCGAAGGCGCGGTCGATCTGCGCGCGATGCGCCGCAAGCGGTGCTGGCCCCGGATCCTGTGCGAAACGGTGAAGCGCAGCCTCGGGCGGCGTGTGCGACAGCGCCTCGAGCAATGCGGGCAGGTCCGCCGACGGGACGTAGTGCGTGGCGAGGCCTGCGTAGATGATGTCGGCCCCCTTCACCCGCGCCCCGGTGAGGCCGAGATAGGCGCCGACCTTGCCCGGTGCGCGATCGAGGAACCAGCTGCCGCCGACGTCGGGGAACAGGCCGATCGCGCTCTCCGGCATGGCCACCGTCGCCCGCTCCGTCACGACGCGATAGCGGCCGTGCACCGACAGGCCGAGGCCGCCGCCCATCGCGATGCCGTCGAGCAGCGCGATGTAGGGCTTGGTGAAGCGGTTGATCCGGCGATTGAGCCGGTACTCCTCGAAGAAGAACTCGTAGGTGAGGACGTCGGTCCCGCGCCGGCCGGCCTCGTAGACCGCGCGTACGTCGCCGCCGGCGCAGAACGCCTTCTCGCCCGCCCCCCGGATCACGACGGCCTGGACTCCATGGTCGTGCGCCCACTGCCGCAGCATCGGATCCAGTTCGCGGATCATGCCCAGCGTCAGCGCATTGAGCGCCTTCGGGCGATCGAGCGTGACGACGCCGAGGCGGCCGCGACGCTCGAACACGATCTCCGGCGCGGCCGGCGCGGCCGACTTCGAATGCATGGCTCAGACTCCCAGCAGCTGGCGCGCGATGATCACGCGCATGATCTCGTTCGTTCCCTCGAGGATCTGATGCACCCGCACGTCGCGCAGATGCCGTTCGATGGGATAGTCCTTCAGGTAGCCGTAGCCGCCGTGCAGCTGCAGCGCCTCGTTGCACACCTTGAACCCGACATCGGTCGCGAAGCGCTTCGCCATCGCGCAAAGCGTCGTCGCGTCCCCGGCGCCGGCATCGAGCCCGGCCGCCGCTCGGTGCACCATCAGCCGCGCCGCCGCGAGCTCGGTCGCCATGTCGGCGAGGCGGAACTGCAGCGCCTGGAACTCAGCGAGGGCCTTGCCGAACTGGCGGCGCTGCCGGACGTGGTCGAGCGCGGCATCGAGACAGGCGCGCGCCGCGCCGAGCGAGCACGCCGCGATGTTGACCCGGCCGCCATCCAACCCGCTCATCGCGAGCTTGAACCCGTCGCCCTCGGCGCCGAGGCGGTTCGCGACAGGGACGCGCGCGTCCTCGAAGATCACCATCGCCGTCGGCTGCGAGTTCCAGCCCAGCTTGCGCTCGTTCTTGCCGAAGCTCAGGCCGGCCGTCCCCTTCTCGACCACGAGGGTCGAGATGCCCTTCGGCCCCTCCCCGCCGGTGCGCGCCATCACGATGTAGACGTCGGAAGTCCCGCCGCCGGAGATGAACGCCTTGGTGCCGTTGAGGACGTAGTCGTCGCCGTCGCGGACCGCGCGGGTCCGCAGGCTCGCCGCGTCGGAGCCCGAACCCGGCTCGGTCAGGCAGTAGCTTCCGAACAGCTCCATCGACGTCAGACGCGGGACCCAGCGCGTGCGCTGCGCGGGCGCGCCGAAGCGGTCGATCATCCACGCGACCATGTTGTGGATCGACAGATAGGCGGCCGTGGAGGCGCACGCCGAGGCGAGCTCCTCGAAGACGATCGCGGCATCGAGGCGTCCGAGCGCGCTGCCCCCGACATCGTCGCGGACATAGAGCCCCGCGAAGCCGAGCGCCGCCGCCGCACGCAATGCCTCGACGGGAAAGATCCGCTCGTCGTCCCAGCGCGCCGCGTCCGGTGCAAAGCGTCCGGCCGCGAAGTCGCGGGCCGCGTCCTGGATCGCGCGCTGCTCGTCGGTCGGATCGAACTGCATGCGGCCTCCTTAGGTCGCGCGGACGATGGCTGTCAACGTGGCGCGATGAACCGGCCCGCCATGTCGCGCGGTGCGACACGCTGGGCATTTCGGCGCTGTTCGCGCCGTGGTATCCGGTCCATCTGATCGCATTCGGCAACGCGCGCATCCCCGCGGGCGTTCGTCGCGCGCGCGAGCCTCGGGCGCCGATGCCGGCGCATGTCGATCGCCGACGCGCGCGGCCGTCGGCCGGCGTCAATTCTCGCCAAGCAGCTGGCCGAGCCGGTTCGCGTGGCGTCGTTGCAGCCGCTGGCGTCCGGACCGGAACGACTAGGCCAAACGCACTAGCCGGCCCGCATCGTCATCCGCGTCTTGCAATAGACGGCCAAAAAACGTCGGGCGGCGCGTTGGCAGAGGACCCGTGCGCCATTGTCGCATGCGACCGCCGCGATCGATTAAGGGGACGTCAACGGCGCGCGCGGATGGTGCGCGGATGCTCCGCGTTCTGGATTGCGTCACCCAGGAACACGACCTCGCGCTCGTCCTGCTCGCGGCGGTCGTCTGCCTCCTGGGCGCGCTCTCGGCATTGCAGATGCTGGGCCGCGCGCAGGTCGCTCGGCGTGCAGCTCTCCGCTGGGCCTGGACTCTCGCCGCGGCCTTCGCCGCATCGCTCACCGTGTGGTCGACCCACTTCATCGCGATGATCGGCTTCCATCCACCCGTCCCGATCACCTACGACGCGTCGTTCACCGCCGCCTCGATCGTGATCGCGCTGCTCCTCACGGCGCTGTCGTTCATGCTCGCCGTCCGGTGGCCCGCCCGTCGGCTTCTCGCAGGACTGGTGGCCGGCGGCGGGATCGCCGCCATGCATTACGCCGGCATGGCCGCGCTCCGGGCGCCGGCCGTGCTGTCCTACGATCCGGCGCTCGTCGCCGCCTCCGTCCTGCTGGGAATGTCGCTCGCGGCGGCCGCACTTTCGAACCTCGCGCCGACGGCGAGCGTGGCCCGGTCGATTGCGAGCGGAGCGCTCTTCGCGATCGCGATCGGCGCGCTGCACTTCATCGGCATGGCGGCGGCCGTCTTCCGGCTGATCGACCCCGGGAACGCGCCTGTCCTCCCCGACGAGATCGACCCGCCGGCGTGGCTGCCCTTCGCGCTCGCGATCGCGGTCGTCGCAATCGCATTGCTGGGCGTCGTCGGAGCGGCGGTCGATCGCCACGTCGTCGCCCGCGCGACCTCGGAATCCTCCCGCCTCGCCTCCCTCGTCGACGCCCGGACCGCCGAGCTGCAGGCGATGAACATCGAGCTCGGCAACGCAATCGACCTGCTCGTGGCCCGCGAGGCGGAGAACAGCAAGCTCGCCGCGATCGCCCGCCTCACCCGGGCGGCGGTCGTCGTCCAGGACGCATGCGGCCGGATCGAATGGGTCAATCCGGCATTCCAGTCGCTGTTCGAATACGCGATGCCCGAGGTCGTCGGGCGGATCCCGAGATCGGTGCTCGGAGGCGCCGCGACCGATCGCCGTACGCTCGCCCATGTCGACGAGCGCGCCCGCAGAGGCTGCGAAGTCGACTTCGAGATTGTCGCCTACACGAAGCCCGGCAGATCGGTCTGGCTCGACGTCAGCACGACCCCGGTGACCGGCAGCGACGGCGAGGTGCGGCAGTTCATCTCCGTGGCCCGGGACATCACCGAACGCAAGGCCGTGCAGGAGCGGCTGCAGGCGGCGGTCGAGCGCGAGCGGGAGATCCTTCAGCACCAGCGCCAGTTCATCGCGACGGCCAGCCACGAGTTTCGCACGCCGCTCGCGATCATCGACAGCGCCAGCCAGAGGCTGGCGGCGCGAACCCAGGGCCGTCCGGAGCTGGCGCGCCACATCGAGGGCATCCGGGCCGCGATCGCGCGGATGACCGACCTGATCGACCGGACCCTGTCCAGCGCCCGGCTCGAGGATGGCGAACTGGAGTTCCAGCCGCGGTCTTTGCGCGTCTCGACGGTGCTGCGCGCCGTGATCGAACGTCAGGCCCAGGCGACGCCCGGCTACGACATCCGGCTCGACGTGCCGGACGGCGAGCCTGCGACCCTGGCGGACCCCGTGATGCTCGAGCAGGTGTTCGACAACCTGCTGTCGAACGCGATCAAGTACTCGGCCAATTCGCGCGCGGTGGACCTTCGCGTCCGCCTGACCGATAACGCGATCTCAGTCGCGGTCCAGGATCGCGGCATCGGCATCCCGGCCGACGACCTGCCGAAGCTGTTCAAGCGTTTCTTCCGGGCGCGATCGGCGATCGGGATTGCGGGCACCGGGGTCGGGCTGAGCCATGTCGCCAGATTGGTGGCCGCCCATCGCGGCACGATCGCCGTCGACTCGGAGCTCGGGCTCGGGTCCACCTTCACGGTGCAGCTGCCGGTGGTACCGGGCGACCCGCGTCACGCGACCCAGGCCGGCGCGTGATCCCGCCGCATCGCGGCGCATCCGTCAGCGGCGCGTCGGTGCGCGCGGCATTTCCACAAGCGGACGCGGAATGCGCCGTCCCCGCAGGCCTCCCAGGGTGACAAGCCTCCACGCCGCCGCTACGAATAGCGCGGCGAGAACAAGCTCAATGGAGGAAGGTGCCATGGCGACCAATAGCCGCAATCCGGAGACCGTCGTGCTGCATGCCGGCTACCGCTCCGACCCGGCGACGACGGCCGTCGCGGTGCCGATCTACCAGACCACCAGCTTCCAGTTCAATTCGCCCGAGCACGCCGCGAACCTCTTCGCGCTGAAGGAGCTGGGCAACATCTACACGCGCATCATGAACCCGACGACCGCGGTGCTCGAGGAGCGCGTCGCGCAGCTCGAGGGCGGCGTCGCCGCCCTCGCGCTCGCGTCGGGTCAGGCAGCGTCGATGTTCGCGGTGCAGAACATCGCGCAGGCCGGCGACAACCTCGTCTCCTCCACGGACCTCTACGGCGGGACCTGGAACCTGTTCGCCAACACCATGAAGCAGATGGGCATCGAGTGCCGCTTCGTGGACCCGTCGGATCCCGAGAACTTCCGCCGCGCGACCGACGCGCGCACGCGCTGCTACTACGCGGAGACGCTGCCCAACCCCAAGCTCAACGTCTTCCCGATCGCCGAGGTGGCCAAGATCGGTCGCGAGCTCGGCGTGCCGCTGATCATGGACAACACCGCCGCGCCCATCCTTTGCAGGCCGCTCGACCACGGCGCGGCGATCGTCATGCATTCGACGACGAAGTGGATCGGCGGGCACGGCACGTCGATCGGCGGCATCGTCGTCGACGGCGGCAACTTCGACTGGGAGAAGCATGCCGCGCGCTTCCCGCTTCTCAACCAGCCCGACCCCAGCTACCACGGCGCGGTCTGGACGCAGGCCGTCAAGCCGCTCGGCCCGATCGCCTACATCATCAAGATGCGCGTGACGCTGCTGCGCGACATCGGCGCGCCGATGGCGCCGTTCAACGCCTTCCTGTTCATCCAGGGGCTCGAGACGCTGCCGCTGCGGCTGCGTCAGCACTGCAGCAACGCCGTGCGCGTCGCCGAGTACCTTTCCAAGCACCCGAAGGTCGCGCGGGTCATTTTCCCCGGCCTGATGACGGGCGAAGCCAAGCGCCGGGCCGACGCCGCGCTCAAGGGCGGTTACGGCGCGCTCGTCGGCGCCGAGCTCAAGGGCGGGCGGGATGCCGGCCGCGCGTTCATCGCGAACCTGAAGATGTTCTATCACGTGGCGAACATCGGCGATGCGCGCTCGCTGGCAATCCATCCCGCCACGACCACGCATTCCCAGCTCACCCCCGACGAGCAGAAGCAGACCGGCGTGACGGACGGCTACGTGCGCCTGTCGATCGGCATCGAGCACCCCGACGACATCATCGCGGATCTCGACCAGGCCCTCGCGTCGGTGTGAGCCCGATGGCCGATCTTCCCGCGAACTGGGGGCGCTATCCGCGCACGCGTCTGCGGCGAAACCGCCGCGACGCGTGGTCGCGCGATCTCGTGCGCGAAACGCTGCTGACTCCGGCCGACCTGATCTGGCCGGTCTTCGTGCAGGAGGGCCGGCAGAAGCGCACGCCGATCCGCTCGATGCCGGGCGTCGACCGCCTGTCGATCGACCTGCTGGTCCCGGCCGCGCGCAAGGCGGCCGCGCTCGGCATCCCGGCGATCGCGCTGTTTCCGCAGACGCCGCCGACGGTCAAGTCCGAGGACGGCGACGAGGCATGGAACCCGGACAACCTCGTCTGCCGGGCGGTGCGCGCACTGAAGCGGCACGTGCCCGGGATCGGCGTGATGTGCGACGTGGCGCTCGACCCCTACACGACGCATGGGCATGACGGCGTGCTCCGCAAGGGGTACGTCGCCAACGACGAGACCGTCGCGGCGCTGGTCAAGCAAACCCTCGTCCAGGCCGAGGCCGGCTGCGACGTGATCGCCCCGTCGGACATGATGGACGGACGCATCGGCGCGATCCGCGAGGCGCTCGACGACGCCGGTCATGGGCATGTCCGCATCATGAGCTATGCGGCGAAGTACGCCTCGGCGTTCTACGGGCCGTTCCGCGATGCGATCGGTTCCGGCCGCAAGCTCGGCGGCGACGGCAAGAAGACCTACCAGATGGATCCGGCGAACGGCGACGAGGCGCTGCGCGAGGTCGCGCTCGACATCGACGAGGGCGCAGACATGGTGATGGTCAAGCCGGGCATGCCTTATCTCGACATCGTCCGTCGCGTGAAGGAGACGTTCAAGATCCCGACCTTCGCCTACCAGGTCTCCGGCGAGTACGCGATGCTTGCCGGCGCGATCGAACGCGGCTGGGTCGATCGGCGCGTCGTCCTCGAGGCGCTTCTTGCCTTCAAGCGGGCCGGCGCCGACGGCGTGCTCACCTATTTCGCGGTCGAGGCGGCGTCGGCGCTGCGCCGGTAGCGCCGGGGCGGGATCAGCGCAGGGGCAGCACGTAGTCGCTTCCGCCGCCCGCATGTGCCGCGCTCGCCTTGAACTCGGCGTCGTGGGCGCCCCGCGTTCGCGGCAGATCGACGGTCTCGGCGACGATGCGGACGGCCTCCCAGTCGCGGGCGTAGGTCGCCGCGACGACACGGTCCGCTTCGCCGAAGACCGCGCGCATCGCCTCCGGGAACCGGTACTCGCGCATGCACTGCGCGACGCGATCGCGCAGCGCGGGCACCAGATCGTGGGCATGCACCCAGCCGGCGGGCGGGATCGGCGCGGATTCCCAGAGCCGCCGATACCGGTCGCGCGCCGCGGGCTGGGTCGCGACCAGCCGCGCGATTCCGCGTGGCGAGACGACCGCGGCATGTGCGCGGCCATCGTTCAGCGCTGCGAGCGCCTGGTCGTCGTCCGCGACATTGACGATCGTGTAGTCGCTTCCCGGCGTGATGCCGATGCGCGGGAGAAGGCCGCGAACGACGAGATCGCCGAGCAGGTCGCCGCGGCCGCGATGGACGACCGTCTTGCCGCGCAGGCTGCCGATCCCCTCGGCCCCCGGCCCGGCGCGGACGACGAGCTGCACGCGCGTCGACAGCGTCGCGGTCGCCGTCGCCGGAATCGCGAACGGCACCGCGCCCGCCACGTTGACCGCCATCGGCATGCGCTCGGGCAGGACGAGCGTCACATGCAGACGGCCGGCGCGCATCGCCTCGATCTGGGTCGCCGCATTGACGATCTGCATCTGCGCCACGCGCTTGGCGGCACAGCGCGCAAGATGGTCGACGAGCGGCTCCATCGCGCTCTTGGCGAGTTCCAGCCGTTCCTCCGGCCACATGCTGATCGTCAGGATCGGCGGATTTCGCCAGCGGGTGCGGTCGACCGGCGGATCGGCGACGAGATCGCGGTCGGCATCGCAATAGGCCTGGTCCAGCGCGCCGCGCGCCACGCAGACCGGCTCCTGCGTCCGCGCGGCGGTCGGCGCGCCCGCAATCAGAGCCAGCGCCGCAACGGCAATGCACGCGCCACGCATCATTCTGCCCCTTCCCACCGCCAACCGGCCGCATCCGCGGATCGCGCGCTCAGCCTGCGAGGCCCTGCCGACGCAGGAACCACGCGATCGCCCGGTCGTGCCAAGGCGTCGCGTCGCCCCGACCATGAAAGCCGACATGCCCGCCGCCCGCGGCGAGCACGGGAATGATCGCACGCAGTTTCGACCAGTCCATGGTGCGAAAGGCGTGGATCGGTATCCAGGGGTCGTCGACCGCCTGCACCAGCAACGTCGGCGTGTGGATCCCGGCCAGGAATCCCCGTGCGGCGCTGCGGGCATAATACGCGTCCGCATCGCGGTGCCCGGCCGCAGGGGCGACGACGCGGTCGTCGAAGTCGCGGATATCCGCAATGTTGCGCAGCAGCGCGCGCAACGCCGGCGATGGCGGTTCGGCAGACGCCAGGCGGTCGACCTTCATTCGCCGGAGCAGATAGCGGTGGTAGACCGCGTTGCGCGGGGCCATCAGCCGTCGGCTCGCCGCCGCGAGATCGATCGGCACCGACACGCCCACCGCGGCGGCCGAATGCGCCTCGCGGCCGGCCTCGCCGAGATGCTTGAGCAGGATGTTCGCGCCCAGCGAATAGCCGACCACGACGATCCGACGATCGCGCAGCGCATCCGGCAGCCGCTGCAGCGCCGCGGCGAGATCGGCCGAGCTGCCGGCGTTGTAGTGGCCGCGGGCCATCGGCCTTCCGGGACCGGCGCCGCGCAGGTTCAGTCGCATGACGACATGGCCGCGGCCGAGAAGCGCCGCCGCGCTGGCGCGCATGTAGCTGCTCTCGCTGCATCCGGTCAGGCCGTGTACGAGGACGACGGCGGCCGCATCGCGCGCGGGCGCGCGCGGCTGGTCGACGAGTGCGAGCAGCCGATCGCCGGTGCCGTCGCCAAGGTCGATCTCGTGCCGCAGGGTCGCCGCGCTCGGCAGATCGATCCGCGGCCGCAGCAAGCTGTTGCGCAACGTCTGGAGGTCGCCGCCGATCCAGGGCCAGCGCTCGACGAAGCGCGGAAGTCCCGGCGTCGCCTCGCCGAGGGCAGCCACGTCAGGCGTCGAGGAATCCAACGATGGGCTCGATCTGCGACGCGTCCATGAGGGCCGGCGCATGCCCGCAGCCCGGCACATCGACGACGGTCGCGCGGGGTCCGCGCGTCGTCATCTCCGCCGCGGTCTCGGCAAGCAGCAGGTCGGACTCCGCGCCGCGCAGCACGAGGGTCGGCGCCGCGATGCGATCCCACACCGGCCAGAGATCGACGTCCGCGATCGGTGCGGCCGTGAACGGCAGCGCGATCGCCGGATCGTAGCGCAGGCGCCACACGTCGCCGTCGGGCCGGGCGCTATGCGCGGCGAGGTGCCGCCACTGCGCATCGGTGAGCGGGCCGAAGGGCGCGGCGACGACGCGCAAATGGTGCTCGACCGCCCGCAGCGACGGAAACGTCATCGTCTGACCGACATAGGTCGCGATCCGCTCGAGCGACGCCTTGGGAATGAACGGCCCGACATCGTTGACGACCAGGCGGCGGATCGGCCCGCCGGACTGGGCGGCGAGCAGCATGCCGGCAAGGCCGCCCATCGACGTGCCGATCCAATCGACCGACGCGACGTCGAGCCGCGCCAGCAGAGTCGCGAGCGCCGTCAGATACACCGGATAGCCGTAATCGGTCGCGCGGCTTAGCCATTGGCTGCGGCCGCGCCCCGGGAAGTCGACGCAGACGACGCGCCTCCCCTGCGCCGCGAGCTGCGCGGCAAGCGCATCGAAATCGCGCGCATTGCGCGTGAGGCCATGGGCGCAGACCACCGTCGGCCCGCGGGGTGCGCCCCACTCGACATAGGCGAGACGGACGAAGCCTTCGGGAGCGAGGAACGGCACCTCGTGCAGACGCGGCAACATGCCGGAAGATTAGGTGCCGCCCGCGGTCATGGCCAGACGGCGACTGGACGCCCGTCCATCGCGCCAGTACAAGCCCGGCCCCCTGTTCCGCTCGTGACGACTCCCGCCCCCCTCGCCACCGCACCGGCCCTCGCCCTCGCCGCCGCGATCGCCGCGCCCCTGGTCTGGTCGATCGGCGGCGTCGTGATGCGCAGCGTCGCGACCGCCGGCCCGTGGGAGCAGGTGTTCTGGCGCGCGGTCGGCGGCGGGATCGCCGTGGCGATCGCTCTCGCCCTGAGCCGCCCCCGCGCGGCGTGGACTGCCTGGCGACAGGCCGGCGCCACGGGCTGGGTCTCGGCGGTCTGCATCGCCGGCACGTTCATCGTCCATGTGCTCGCGATCAACGCCACGACCGTCGCCAACGTCCTGTTCCTGCAGACCGCCAATCCGCTGCTCGTGCCCATCCTCGCCCGCCTGTTCCTGGGCGAACGGCTCGAGCCGCGGATGATCGGTGCCCTCGCGCTGGCCGTCGCAGGGCTGACACCGATCGTCGCCGCGTCCGCAGGCGGCGGCCGCCTCGGCGGCGACCTCCTGGCGCTGGCCTGTGCCGGTCTCGGGGCGGTGAACATCCTGGTCGTCCGGCGCGGCCGCACCGTCGACATGACGCCGGCGATCGTCGTGGCGGCCCTGCTCACGCTCGCGGTCGCGGGCATCGTCGCCTCGCCGTCCGATGTCGCGGCGCGCGACGTCGCGGCGTTGGTGCTCCTGGGCGTCGTGCAGATCGCGGTCGGGCTCTGGCTCTTCCTCTTCGCGCTGCGCCGACTGCCGGCGGCGCCCGTCGCCCTGCTCACGCTCCTCGAGCCGATCATCGGCCCGCTGCTCGTCTGGCTCGTCGTCGCCGAGGTGCCACCGGCTGCGACCCTCGCGGGCGGCGCCGTCGTGCTGGTGGCCCTCGCCCTCTGCGCCCTCGTCGCCGCCCGCCCGGCGGCCCGCATGCCGTCCGGAACCCCGACATGACCGCTGCCCATCCGCATCGCCTCCGCGGCCTGATCTATGCCGTGGTCTCGAACCTCTGCTTCAGCACCGGCGGATTGTGGGTCCGCACGATCCGCGAGCTCCCCGACGGCTACGAGATGGTGCTGTGGCGATCGATCGCGATGAGCGTGGTGCTCGGCGCCGTCGTGTCCGCGCTCTATCGCGGCGAGGCCGTCGCCAAGGTCGCCGCGATCGGACGCTGGGGGGTCGTCTCGGCGGGATGCCTCGCGGCGACGTTCTTCGCCTTCATCCTGTCGGTGACCAACACCACCGTCGCCAATACCACCATCACGATGAGCCTCGCGCCGCTGATGACCGCGATCGCCGGGCTGATCTTCCTGCACGAGCGCGTCTCGACCCGGACATGGCTGGCGATCGCCGTCGCCGCGATCGGCTTGGCGACGATGTTCGTCGACGCGCTCGGCGGCGACGGCTGGATCGGGATCCTGTACGCGTTGGGCGTTCCCGCCGGGCTCGCCGCCAACGTGGTGATCAACCGTCGTCACGGCGTCTCGGTCGACATGGTGCCGACGGTCCTCGTCGCCGGCCTGCTGTCGATCGCGGTCGCCCTGCCGCTGGGCTGGCCGCTGACCGCGTCGGGGCACGACATCGTGATCCTGAGCCTCATGGGCACCGTCCAGCTGGCCTGCGGCTGCCTGTTCATCACCCTGGCGATGCGCTACCTGCCGGCGGTCGAGGTCGGGCTGTTTACGCTTTTGGAAACGGTTTTGGGTCCCGTATGGGTGTGGCTCGCCTACGGGGAGCGCCCCTCATCGCTGGCACTTGCGGGCGGGATGCTTATCGTGGGGGCCCTGATTCTCAACACGCTGCTGGGACCCCGCCCGAATGCCCATCCGTCGCCGACGCCGAAGCAGTAGCCACGGCTCGAGCCGCTATCGCAGCAGCGAACACGGCGGCGACGTCGGCCATCGCAGCGACGAGGGCGCCGAACCGTCCTCGAGCGGCGAGGTCGACGGCCATTCCGCCAGTTCCGGCGGCCACCGCAGGCGGTCGCGCCAGCGCCGCTATGCGATCTCCGCCGTCCCGCTGCCCGTGCCCGGCGCCGCGGGGTCGCGGCTCTTGCGCTTCGCGCTGTGGGCAGGCGGCATCGGCCTTGCCCTTCTCGTGGTCGCCGGGATCGCGCTCACGAGCACCTTCATGTGGTTCATGCGCTCGACCGCGGACACCGACGGCACCGTCCTGGTCGAGGGCCTGACCGCACGCGTCGAGATCGTCCGCGACCGCAACGGAATCCCGCACATCTTCGCGTCGAACGCCGACGACGCCTATTTCGGCCAGGGCTACGCGCATGCGCAGGACCGGCTGTTCCAGATGGACATGATGCGGCTCCTCGCCCGTGGCCGGCTTGCCGAGCAGGCCGGCCGGCCCGCGCTGGCCAGCGACCGCTTCATGCGCGGCCTCGACCTGGTCGAGCACGCCGAGCGCAGCCTGCAGGCCATGGACGCGGCGTCGCGCGCGAGCCTCGAGGCCTATGTCCGCGGCGTGAACGCGCTGCTGCAGAACCCCGAGCTCGTGCTGCCGCCCGAGTACACGGTCACCGGCCGCCGGCCCGAGCCCTGGACCGCCATCGACTGCCTGCTCTGGGGCGAGCTGATGGCGGTGCAGCTGTCGGGCAACTGGCGCGAGGAGCTGCTGCGCTTGCGCCTCGCCAGCAAGGTGCCGATCGACGTGCTGAACGCCCTATGGCCCGATGTTCCCGCCGACGCCGCGACGACGATCCGCGAGCAGGCGCAGTCCTGGTCGATCCCGGCGCTCGAGGCGCTTACGGCGTCGCTGCCCGCGCCGCTGGGCCCGTCCCAGGCGTCGAACGGCTGGGTGGTCGCAGGCGCACGCACCGCGTCGGGCAAGCCGCTGCTCGCCAACGACCCGCACCTGCAGCTGGCCGCACCGAGCGTGTGGTATCTCGCGCGCCTCGATGCGCCCGGTTTCCGCCGGACCGGCGCGACCGCGCCCGGCGTGCCCGGAATCGTGCTCGGCCACAACGGCAAGCTCGCCTGGGGCATGACGACCACCGGCGCGGATACCTTCGACATCTTCCTCGAGCGCCTCTCGGCCGACGATGCCGCCAGCTACGAGACGCCGACCGGCAACGCGAAGTTCGAGATGCGCGAGTACGAGATCCGGATCAAGGGCGAGGAGACCCCCTACCGCATGACCGTGCGCCGCACGCGTCACGGCGTCGTGCTGTCCGACATCGCCGGCGACGGCGCCGATGGCGCGCCGCCGGGCCATGTGCTGGTCCTGGCCGGCGCGATGTTCCTCGGACCCAACACCACCGGCGAGGCGATGCTGCGCCTCAACGCGGCAGGCAACGTCGAGGACGCCCTCGCCGCGCTGGCGAGCTGGGTCGCGCCGGTCCAGAACGTCTTCGTCGCCGACGCCGAAGGCCGCATCGCGATCGCGGCGAGCGGTCGCGTGCCCGATCGCAAGCTCGGCGACGGCTCGGTGCCGCAGCCCGGCTGGAACGGCGACTACGACTGGAGCGGCAGCGTGCCGCCCGGGAACATGCCGCGCAGCGTCGATCCGGCATCGGGGCTGCTGATCAACGCGAACAACCGCCTGACCGGCGACGATGCCGGCGCCTTCCTTGCCCGCGACTGGGACCCGCCCTTCCGCGCGCTGCGCCTGGCCGAAGGCCTGGCTGAGGGGCAGCCCCAGGACATCCGCACCGCGCGCACCTGGCAGCTCGACCACACCTCGGTCTTCGCGCGTCAGTTCCTCGAGGCGCTCGAGGGCTGGTCCCCGGTCGAGCCCGACCTGCGCTACTACATGACCATGCTGCGCGAGTGGGACCTGTCGCTGTCGCGCAGCCGACCGGAGCCCCTCGCCTTCAACGGCTGGATGCGCACGCTGCGCATCGCGGTGCTCAAAGGACTGCTCGGCGCGGACGGCGAGGACGTCGCCCGCGGCCCGCGCGACTTCCCCCATCTCCTCCTGACCGTCGCGAAGAACGAGGGCGATGTCTGCGCGAAGATCGACTGCCGACAGGTCCTCGCCACGAGCCTGCGCGACGCGGGCGAACTGCTCACCGCGGCCCACGGCGACGACCGCCTGGGCTGGCGCTGGGGCAACACCCACGCCGCCGGCTTCGAGCATCCGTTGTGGTCCCGCATCCCCTATCTGCGCGATTGGCTGCGCTTCTCGGTCGCGACCGACGGCGACAACTACACCGTCAATCGCGGCACCGCGACGGCGCGCGAAGGCCTCGCCTACTTCCCGCACGTGCACGGCCCGAGCCTGCGCGCGATCTACGACCTGGCCGACCTCGATCGCGCGCAGTTCATGATCGCGCCCGGGCAGTCGGGGCATCCGCTGTCGGCGCACTGGGGCGACCTCGCGCCGCTCTGGGCGAACGGGCGCTACGTCACCATCGCCGGCGCACGCGACGAGGTCCGCGTCGACGGATCGATGCTCATGCTCGCGCCGCGATGACCGCGGCGGCCGTCCCGGGCATCGAGACGATCCGCGCCGCGGCCCGGACGCTCGAGCCGACCGGGCTGGTCCGCACGCCGGCGCTGGCCGCGACCCGGCTGTCGGCCGCGCTGGGCTGCGAGATCACGTTCAAGCTCGAGAACCTGCAGCGCACCGGCTCGTTCAAGGTCCGCGGCGCGGGGGTGAAGCTCGCCAGCCTCGATGCAGGGCAGCGGTCGCGCGGCGTCATCGCGATGTCCGCCGGCAATCATGCGCAGGGCGTCGCCTATCATGCGCGGCGCCTCGGCGTTCCCGCGCTGATCGTCATGCCGCGCGGCACGCCCTTCACCAAGATCGAGCGGACCGAGGCGCTCGGCGCGCGCGTCGCGCTCGAAGGCGACAACCTGACGGAAGCCGCGGCCTATGCGCAGGCCCGCGCCGCGCGCGACGGGCTCGTCTTCGTCCATCCCTACGACGATCCCGCCGTGATCGCGGGCCAGGGCACCGTCGCGCTCGAGTTCCTCGCCGATGCGCCCGCGCTCGACA
The DNA here is from genome assembly GCA_016793165.1 of Alphaproteobacteria bacterium. Lineage (GTDB taxonomy): Bacteria > Pseudomonadota > Alphaproteobacteria > CACIAM-22H2 > CACIAM-22H2 > CAIOSQ01. The sequence continues at coordinate 47,938 of JAEULA010000109.1, forward strand.
TCCTGGTCGTCCCGATCGGCGGCGGTGGGCTGATGGCCGGCTGCGCCATCGCGGCCCGCGCGCTCAATCCGGCAATCGGCCTGGTCGGCGTGCAGAGCGCGCTGTATCCGGCGATGGTCCGCGCGCTCGCCGGCGACACGACGCCGCTGCCCTCGCCGCCGACCCTGGCCGAAGGCATCGCGGTGAAGACGCCGGGCGAGCTGACGCGTCGGATCGTCGCCGACCTGGTCGACGAGATCCTGCTGGTCGACGAACGCGCGCTCGAGCACGCGGTCGACATCCTGCTGACCGAGGAGAAGCTGCTCGCCGAGGGTGCCGGCGCCGCCGGTATCGCGGCCGTGCATGCCCATCGCGCGCGCTTCGCGGGCAAGCGCGTCGGCGTCGTCGTGTGCGGCGGCAACATCGATGCGCGGATCGTCGCATCGATCCTGATGCGCGGCCTCGCGGAGTCCGGGCGCCTGGCGCGGCTGCGGATCGAGATTCCCGACGCCCCGGGCATGCTCGCGCGCGTCGCCGCCGCGATTGCCGGCGCCGGCGGCAATATCGTCGAGATCGTCCACCATCGGCTCTTCCACGACGTGCCGGTCGTCCGCGCCGACGTCGACGTCGTGGTCGAGACCCGCGGTGGCGAGCATCTCCAGGCGGTGAAGGCGGCCTTGCGCGAGGCCGGCCTCGGCGTGGCGGAGCTCGCCAAGGGCTCCGGCGCCGAGATCGCGGGACCGGACAGGTAAACCGGATCTTTACCCCGCGCGCCCAGTCTCTCCGTCGTATGCCGGATTCGGCGAGCGGACGGACAAGGCGGACATGGCGGGCAAGGCCAAGGACGGCGAGAAGCCGATCCTGATCATCAAGAAGAAGGGCGGCCATCACGACGGGCACCACGGCGGTGCCTGGAAGGTCGCCTATGCCGATTTCGTGACGGCCATGATGGCGTTCTTCCTGCTGCTCTGGCTCCTCAACGTCACCACCGAGGAGCAGCGCCTGGGCATCGCCAACTACTTCATGCCGGAATCGGTGTCGCGCTCGCAGTCGGGCGGCGGCGGCGTGCTCGGCGGCGTCACGGTCTCTCCCGGCCAGATGGAGCGTCAGGCCGGCGGCATGACGATGAGCATCCCCCGCGCGCCCGACGCCTCCGAGGCCGAGGACGCCAACGACGAGGACGGCGAAGGCAAGCCGCCGGAGCGGCACGAGCCGCAACAGGCCGGCGAGCGCGTCCTCGCGGACGGCACGAAGGACAAAGACAAGGACAAGGACAAGGACAAGGATTTCGACAAGCAGAAGGACAAGGACAAGGACAAGGACGGCGACTTCACGCAGGCCGGCGCTGCCGGCGTCGCGGGCACGGCGCAAGGCGCGAACGACAAGCTTCTCAAGGCGCAGCTCGCGCGTCAGGAGGAGGAGTCCTTCAAGAAGGCCGAGGCCGATCTGCGCCAGGCGATCGAGGACATCCCGGAGCTCAAGCAACTGGCCGAGAACCTGATCATCGACCGCACCCCCGAAGGCCTGCGCATCCAGATCGTCGACCAGGGCCGCTACTCGATGTTCCCGCTCGGCTCTGCGCAGCCGTTGGACCACACTCGCAAGCTGATGGGACTGGTCGCCAAGGTCGTGCAGAAGCTGCCCAACCGCATTGCCGTCACCGGGCATACCGATGCCCTCCAGTTCCAGGGCAACAACCGCAACTATGGAAACTGGGAGCTGTCGACCGACCGTGCCAACTCCAGCCGCCGCGCGCTCCTCGAGGCCGGCCTGCCGCGCGAACGCATCAATCGCGTCGTCGGCAAGGCCGACCAGGAGCCGCTCTTCACCGAGAACCCGAACGACCCTCGCAACCGGCGGATCTCGATCGTGCTGCTGCGCGACAACCCGCCGACCGCGGTGAACTGAGCGCCCGCAACCGCCCCGGGGCCCGCTTGCCTCGGCTCCGGACGCGGGCCTAGGTTTGAGTCCAGTCCGCCGCAAACTCGAGGTCCGCCATCGTGTCGGGAGCATTTCCCGCGCTCGATCGACTGCTCGGCGCCGACCGCTGGTCGCCGATCGATCCCGCCCGCCTGAACGGCGTGCTGGCGCGCCGGGTGGTCGCCTATGCGATCGACTTCTGCATCATCGCGGTGAGCCTTGCTTTCGCCGCGCTGTTCTTCCTCGGCGTGAGCATCCTGACCATCGGCCTGCTGACGCCGAGCTTCGGGCTGCTGATGCTCCTTCCCGCCGCGTACCACAGCCTCACCATCGGCCTGACCGGCGCCACGCTCGGTCAACGCGCGCTCGGCCTGATCGTCGTCGACACGAGGTTGCAGCTGCCGTCTGTCCTGCAGGCGCTGGTGCAGACGCTGCTGTTCTACCTCACGGTCGGACCGACCGGCGGTCTCGTCCTGCTGCTGGTGTTCATCCTGCCGCGAGGCTGCACGCTTCACGACATCGTCGCGGGGACGCAGGTCATCCGCCGCGCCCCGTCGGGCGGCGAGATCCTGGGCGGACGGACCGCGGCATGAGCGTCCCGCCGGCCCCGGCCGCCCGGTTCTATTATTCGGCCCCCGCCCCCTGCCCCTACATCGACGGCCGCATCGAACGGCGCATCTTCGCGGACCTCTCGGGGCCGAGCGCGGCGTTCAGCTACGACCTGCTCTCCGAGGCCGGATTCCGGCGTTCGCTGGGCTTCGCCTACCGGCCCGCCTGTCCGGGCTGCAATGCCTGCGTGCCCGTCCGCATCCCCGCCCGCGAGTTCGAGTGGAGCCGTCATTGGCGCCGCGTGCTGCGCATGAATGCCGACGTGTCGATCGCCTGGGCGCCGGCCCGCGCCACCGCCGAGCAATATCAACTCTTCCAGCGCTATCAGGCGGCACGCCACCAGGATGGCGACATGGCGCGCATGGACGCCGGCGACTTCCGAACGATGATCGAGGTCGGGGCCATCGACAGCGCGATCGCGGAGATGCGCGACGCCGAGGGCCGCCTGCTCGGCGCCTGCCTGACCGACCGGATGGCCCGGGGAGTCTCCGCCGTCTACACGTTCTTCGACCCCAACGAGGCCCGCCGCAGCCTCGGGACGCGCGCCGTGCTCTGGCTCGTCGAGCAGTCGGTGATCGAGGGCCTCGACCACGTCTATCTCGGCTACTGGATCGCCGAGAGCCGCAAGATGGCCTACAAGGCGCGCTTCCATCCGCTCGAGGGGCTGACCCGGGACGGTTGGCAGCGCCTGGATATCGGGCGCGCAGCCAGCGGTTGACCATCCGCGCGGCCAGCGTTGCGTTGGCGGCGGTCGGCGCGCCCCATATAATCCCGGGACTATCGGCCCGCAGGCGCGGAGCGCCTCGGCAAGCCGGACCGTCCGCGCGGCGACATCAGCGCGCCCCGCGTGAATGCAACGAACCCCCGGGAGGTATCACTTCTATGAAGCGTCGTTCCCTCTTCAAGAATGCCGGAAAGCTCGGCGTCGGCACTGTTGCGGCAGCGGCATCGACCGTTGTCGCCGCGCCGGCAATCGCGCAGTCGATGCCGGAGATCCGCTGGCGCTGCGCCTCCAGCTTCCCCAAGAGCCTCGACACGATCTACGGCGCGGCCGAGCAGATGGCCAAGCGCGTATCCGAGGCCACCGACGGCAAGTTCCAGATCCGCGTCTTCGCGGGCGGCGAGATCGTGCCGGCGCTGCAGGTCGTCGATGCCGTGCAGGCGAACACGGTCGAGTGCGGCCACACCGCGCCCTACTACTACGTCGGCAAGGATCCGACCTTCGCCTTCCAGACCGCGATCCCGTTCGGCCTCAACGCGCGCCAGCAGATCGCCTGGATGTATTTCGGGGGCGGCCGCGAGCTGATGAACGACTTCCTCAAGGAGTACTCGATCCATTCGATCCCGTGCGGCAACACCGGGGCCCAGATGGGCGGCTGGTTCCGCAAGGAGATCAAGACGATCGACGACATGAAGGGCCTGAAGATGCGGATCGGCGGCTTCGCCGGCCAGGTCCTCGCCAAGGTCGGCCTCGTGCCGCAGCAGCTGGCGGCAAGCGACATCTATCCCGCGCTCGAGAAGGGCACAATCGACGCCGCCGAGTGGGTCGGCCCGTACGACGACGAGAAGCTGGGCTTCAACAAGGTCGCGCCGAACTACTACTACCCCGGCTGGTGGGAGGGCGGCCCCGAGCTCGACCTCTACATCAACACCTCGCAGTGGGAGAAGCTGCCGAAGCACTACCAGGCGATCGTCGAATCCGCCTCTGCCGAGGCGCACAACTGGATGATCGCGAAGTACGACGCGCAGAACCCGGCGGCGCTGCGGCGTCTCGTGGCCGGCGGCACGAAGCTGCAGGCGTTTCCGACGGCGGTGATGGAGGCGTGCTTCGCGGCCGCCGAAGAGCTCTACACCGAGACCTCGGCGAAGAACCCGAAGTTCAAGAAGATCTACGACGCGTGGAAGCCGTTCCGCAGCGAGCAGTTCCTGTGGGCGCAGATCGCGGACAACACCTTCGACAACTTCATGGTCCGCCAGTACCGCGCGAACAAGCTCTGAGCCGACGCGGTCGAGTTCGGAAGGGGGCCGGCGCGCAGGCGCCGGCCCCTTTTTCGCGTCCGCTCAGCGGATGACCGGCGCGGCCGGCGCCTCGTCGTCGTCGCTCGGCGGCGGCGCGGTCTGGATCTGGATCTTCGTCGGATCCACGCCCGAGGCCTTGTCGAGCCCGGCGGTCACCAGCGCCGGGAAGATGATCACGAGCGTCACCATGATCACCTGGATCACGACGAACGGCACCGCACCCCAGTAGATCTGCGCCGTCGACACGCCCTCGGTGAGCTTGCCCGTCACCTTGTCGACATACGGCTTATCCGGTGCGACCGAGCGCAGATAGAACAGCGCGAAGCCGAAGGGCGGGTGCATGAACGAGGTCTGCATGTTCACGCCGAGCAGCACGCCGAACCAGATCAGGTCGATGCCGAGCTTCGCGGCCACCGGCCCGAGGAGCGGCACGACGATGAAAGCCAGCTCGAAGAAGTCGAGGAAGAAGGCGAGCACGAAGACCAGGACGTTGACGACGATGAGGAAGCCGAGCTGGCCGCCGGGCAGCCCGAGCAGCAGGTGCTCGACCCAGCGGTCGCCGTCGACGCCGTAGAAGGTGAGGCTGAAGACGCGCGCGCCGATGAGGATGAACACGACGAAGGCCGAGAGCTTGGCCGTCGAGTTCATCGCCTGGCGCATCAGGTCGAAGGTCAGCCGGCGATGCGACCACGCGAGCAGCAGCGCGCCCGCCGCCCCCATGGCGCCGCCCTCGGTCGGCGTCGCGATCCCGACGAAGATCGTGCCGAGGACGAGGAAGATCAGCGCCAGCGGCGGCATCATCACGATGATGACCTGCTGCGACAGGCGGCCGACGAGGTTGAGGCCGAGCAGCTTGTGCGCCATCGCCAGCGCATAGACCACCGCGCCCACCAGCGCGGTCGCCCAGATCGGCTCCAGATGATAGGTCAGCGCATAGGTGGCGACGACAGAAAGGCCGACGATCACGACCAGCGAGCCGTAGCCGACGCGGCCGTCGGGATCCCGGATCGTGATCGCGTCGAAAGGCAGCGCCGGCGCGCAGCGCGGGTTGAGGATCGTCCGGCCGAGGACGTAGCCTGCGTAGAGCGCGGTGAGGACGAGACCGGGGATGAAGGCGCCCTTGTACATGTCGCCGACCGAGCGGCCGAGCTGGTCGGCGAGCACGATCAGCACCAGGCTCGGTGGAATGATCTGCGCCAGAGTGCCCGAGGCCGCGATGACGCCGCTTGCCAGGCGCCGGTCGTATCCGTAGCGCAGCATGATCGGCAGCGAGATCAGCCCCATCGAGATGACCGACGCGGCCACGACGCCCGTCGTCGCGGCGAGCAGCGCTCCGACGAAGATCACGGCATAGGCGAGGCCGCCGGGCAGCGGGCCGAAGACCTGGCCGATCGTGTCGAGCAGGTCCTCGGCCATGCCGGAACGCTCGAGGATCAGCCCCATGAACGTGAAGAACGGGATCGCCAGCAGCGTGTCGTTCTCCATGACCTGGAAGACGCGCTGCGGCAGCGCCTGGAAAAGTGTCGGCTGGAACATGCCCAGCTGGATGCCGATCAGGCCGAACATCAGGCCGTTGGCGGCGAGCGCGAAGGCGACCGGATAGCCGAGCAGCAGGAACACGACCATGGCCACGAACATGATCGGGGCCATCTCGGCCTTGAGGAAGAGCGCGGCGGCGCCGGTCGGGCTCGCGATCGCGGTGCCGACGAGCCCGGCGAAGGCGGCGATGAGGACGAAGAGGAGGATCCGGATGGCGGTCATCGGCGGGCTTTCAATGCGAGCCTGATTTTTCGCCGTACGGGTCCGGGATCCATCCGCGGATCACGGCGAAGCGCTTGATGAGCTCCGAGACCATCTGCAGCAGCAGCAGGGTGAAGCCGGCGGGGATGAGCAGGCGCGCCGGCCAGCGGATCAGGCCGCCGGCGCTGCTCGACACCTCGCCCGAGCGGAATGCGTTCATGAAATAGGGCCACGCCTCGAACAGCATCACGACGCAAAGCGGCAGCAGGAAGACGAGATGGCCGAAGACGTCCATCCAATTGCGCGCCTGCGGGCTCATGCGGCTCGACACGATGTCGATGCGGATATGCTCGTTGTGGAGAAAGGTGTAGCCGGCGCACAGCAGGAACACGGCCGAGAACAGGTACCACTGGATCTCGAGCCAGGCGTTCGAACTCATGTTCAGCGAATAGCGGACGACGGCATTGCCGGCGCTCACCACCACGGCGACGAGCACGAGCCAGTAGACCGCCTTTCCGACGCGATCGTTCAGCCAATCGATCGCGGCGCTGAGCTTCAGCAATCCATCCACGATGAAGTCTCCCGTGCGGCCCCGTCTCGCGCGGAACCGTCATTCGGGCGTGCCGGGGTCGGCCTGCCCTGTCGGGGCTTATAGCGTCGCGTCGCGCCTCAGGTAAACCGCTTCGCCCGCGGGAAGCCCGGCGGCGGCAGGCGACCGGCCTGGGCCCGCTCCCCGCGCCATGGCCGCAGGTCGGTCTCCTGGCCGCCGCGCCACCAGCCGCCGTCGGCGAAACGGAACACCTTCACGTCCGCGAGGCGGCCGTCCTTGTATTTCTGCAGCGTCACGCCGCGACCGCGGCCCATCTCGGGCAGCTCGGCGAGCGGGAACAGGAGCAGCTTGCGGTTGTCGCCGATCACCGCGACCGTATCGCCCTCGGCCAGGCAGCACGCCGCCGCCTCGATTCCCTCGCCGACGTTCAGGACCTGCTTTCCGGACCGGGTCTGGGCCAGGACATCGTCCTCCGGCGCGAGGAAGCCGCGACCGTCGCTCGAGGCGACGAGCAGCTTCCGCCCGCCCTTGAACAGCATGATCGTCACGACGGTCGCGTCGCCCATCTCGACCATCAGCTTCAGCGGCTCGCCGTCGCCGCGCGCCCCGGGCAGCTTGTCGACCGCGAGCGTGTAGAAGCGGCCGTTCGACGCGAAGACCAGGATCTTGTCCGTGCTCTCGCAGCGCATCGCATAGCCGAGGGAGTCGTCGGCCTTGAAGCGGATCTCGGACAGGTCCTCGAGATGGCCCTTGAAGGCCCGGATCCACCCCTTCTCCGAGCACACGACCGTCAGGTTCTCGCGCTCGATCAGCGCCTCGACCGGAACGGCGACCTCGGCCGGGGCGTCGCCGATCTCCGTCCGGCGCCGCCCGAGCGCCGTCTTCTCCCCGTACTTGACGCGGATGTCACCGATCTCAGCCGCGATGCGCTCCCACCGCAGCTTCTCGTCCTTGAGCAGCTTGTTCAGGTCGCGCCGCTCGGCGGTGAGCTGGTCGTGCTCGGTGCGGATCTCGATCTCCTCGAGCTTGCGCAGCGATCGCAGCCGCATGTTGAGGATCGCCTCGGCCTGCACGTCGGTGAGCTTGAAGCGCTTCATCAGGACGGGCTTCGGCTCGTCCTCGTTCCGGATGATCTTGATGACCGCGTCGATGTTCAGATACGCGATCAGGTAGCCCTCGAGGATCTCCAGCCGTCGCTCGATATTGCCCAGGCGGAACTTCGAGCGCCGCACCAGCACGACGTGGCGATGGTCGAGGAACGACTGCAGCACCTCCCGCAGGTTCATCACCCGCGGGACGTTCTGCGCGTCCAGCAGGTTCATGTTCAGCGAGAACCGGATCTCGAGATCGGTCTGCCGGAACAACGACTCCATCAGGACCTTCGCGTCGACGTTGCGGCTCTTCGGCTCGAGGACGAGGCGCACGTCCTCGGCGGACTCGTCGCGGACATCGGCCAGCAGCGCGAGCTTCTTCTCCTGCAGCAGCTCGGCGATGCGCTCGATCAGGCGCGACTTCTGGACCTGGTAGGGGATCTCGGTGACGACGATCTGGTACTGGCCCAGCCCGATCTTCTCGACCGTCCAGCGGGCCCGCACGCGGAAACTGCCGCGTCCCGTGGCATAGGCCTCCTCGACCGCCGCGCGGCTCTCGACCAGCTCGCCGCCGGTCGGGAAGTCCGGGCCCGGCATCAGCTCGACCAGCTTGCCGATGGTCGCCTTGGGGAACCTGATGAGGTGCAGCAGCGCACTGCACACTTCGGCCACGTTGTGCGGCGGGATCGACGTCGCCATGCCGACCGCGATGCCGGCCGCCCCGTTGGCGAGCAGATTGGGGAACGCGGCCGGGAGCACGACGGGCTCCTCGCCCTCGCCGTCGTAGGTCGAGCGGAAATCGACGCAATCCTCGTCGATGCCGTCGAGCAAGGCCTGGGCGACGTCGGTCAGGCGCGCCTCGGTGTACCGCATCGCCGCGGCGTTATCGCCGTCGACATTGCCGAAGTTCCCCTGCCCGTCCACCAGCGGATAGCGTTGCGCGAAGGACTGGGCGAGGCGGACCATCGCGTCGTAGATCGCCTGATCGCCGTGCGGGTGGTATTTGCCCATCACGTCGCCGACGATGCGCGCGCACTTCTTGAAGGCCTGGTCGGGATCGAGGCGGAGCTGGCGCATCGCGAAGAGCAGGCGGCGATGCACCGGCTTGAGCCCGTCGCGCACATCGGGCAGCGAGCGGGACATGATGGTGGACAGGGCATAGGACAGGTAGCGTTCGCCCAACGCCGTGGTCAGCGCGACGGGCTGGATGTCCTGAACGGGGAGCGGTTTTCCTGCCATGGGCGACGACGACCGGCGTTGGCGGCTGAATCGGGACGGGGCCGAGGCGGCGCGAGGGGCGGCGCCGCGAATCGGCCTAGGGGGCGGGCAGTCTAGCCCCGCGCGACCAGCGATCAACGAGACGAAGTCGCGCCGGCGGCATCTGCCGTCGGACGGGCGCCAGCAGATGGCGCTCGATGAAATGGCCGGTGAGCACGAGCCCGGCGGCGACGTCCGCAGCAGCCGCGTCCCTGGCCGCCGCCGGATCGGTCAGGAATGCCGGCAGCGCCAGCAGCCGCCCCGCATAGGCCGCCCCCGCCTGCGCATTGACCGCGCGGCCGCTGCGCGGGCTCACATAGGCGAGCCCCTGGACCGTGCCGGTCAGCGCGCAGCTGCCGAGGTCGAGGCCGAAGCCGAGCGCGGTGAGCACGCCCAGCTCCCAGCGGACCATGTCGGCGCCCAACGTCTGGCTGTCCAAGCCGTCGAGCAGAGCGCGCGTTGCGGCGTAGAGCGGGCCATAGGGCTGGCGCTCCGGCAGCACCGCCTCGAGCAGCGCCATGGCCGAGGCGAGGCACTCGAGGGGGACGGCGTCGTCGAGCACCCGCGCCGCCATCGCCTCGACGAGCTCGCCCGCGAAGGTGCCGAGCTGCTCCTCGAGCCGGGCGCGCCAGCGCACACCGACCACATTGCCGATGTCGTAGAGCCCTGCAGCCCGCCGCCCGCTGCCGCCGCGCACCAGCCCGAGATGGCGGCCGTGCCCGGAGGTGAACAGCGAGACGACGGCGCTCGTCTCGCCGTGATGCCGCCGCGCCAGGACCAGCCCCTCGTCCGACCATTCCATGCAGCAAGGGTTAGCCTACAAGCGCGGCAGCGACGAGCGTCATGTCGCCCCGCAGCGCCGGCACCGGTCGCCCGACTCCGCGGGCGCGCTATGATCGCCATGGGCAGGAAAAGGGGGACGGTCGCGATGCGCTTCGCCGTGGGAGGACTGCTGTTCGAGGGCAACACGTTTTCGCCGGTGATCGCGACGCGCGCCGACTTCGCGTCGAAATACCTGGTCGAGGGCGACGCGGTCGTCGCGCGGCTGACGGGAACCGGGACCGAAGTCGGCGGCGCGATCGACGAGATCGGCGCCGCGCGCGACGAGATCCTGCCGTTGATCGCAACCCATGGCGGCGCGGGCGGCCGGGTGGCGACGGCGACGACGACGGCGCTGTGCGAGGCGCTGCTGGCGCGCATCGCCGCGCTGCCGCCGGTCGACGGCATCTACCTCGCCCTGCATGGCGCCTTCGTCTCGCAGGACAGCCTCGACGTCGACGGCGACCTCCTGGCCCGCGTGCGCGGGCTGCGGCCGACGACTCCGATCGTCGTCAGCTGCGACCTGCATGCGCACGTGACCGACGCGATGCTGGCGAATTGCGATGCTCTGATCGGCTACAAGCACTACCCGCACGACGACACCTACGAGACCGGCCGACGGGCGGTCGCCATGCTCCGCGACATGGCCACGGGCGCGCTGAAGCCCGCGCTGGTCGCGTGCCGAATCCCGATGATCGCGCCGGCGCAGAACCAGCGCACGCGCGGCACCGGACCCATGGTGGAGGTCCGCGCTCTCGCGGAATCGCTGGCCGTCGGCGCCATCCGCGACGTGTCCTATTTCTGCGTCCAGCCGTGGATCGACGCCCCTGCCCTCGGCTGGACCGTCGTCGTGACCGCGAACGCCGACGGCGACCGTGCGGCCGAGGTGGCGCGCGCCGTCGCCGCGGCCATGTGGGAACGCCGCGAACGCAGCATCGTCGAGACCGTGGCGCCGGCGGACGCGATCCGTCGCGGGCTCGCGACCGACGGGCTCGTGGTGCTCGCCGATGCCAGCGACTGCGTCGGCGGCGGCGCCAGCGGCGACAGCGCGATCGCCCTCGACGCCCTGCTCCGCCACGCGCCTTCCGCGCGGGGCGCCATCCACATCGCCGACGACGTGACCGCCTGTCGCGCCCTGGCGCTGCAACCGGGCGCGCGGCTGGCGGTCGAGCTCGGCAACCGTCGCGATCCCGCCTATGGACCGCCGCTCGCCGCCGAGGCGGTGATGCTGCGCGCGGCGCCCCGGCACTTCACCTATGCAGGCGGCCTGATGCGCGGCGTCGAGGCCGAGCTGGGCGACGCCGCGGTGCTGCGGATCGGCGGCGTCGACGTTCTCGTGTCGGCGAACGCCTGCTACGAGTACGCGGACGAGGCCTTCGCCGCTGCCGGCATCGATGTGCGCGCGGGGAAGTTCGTCGTGGTGAAGAACCCGATGAACTATCAGCAGGCCTACGCCGAGGCGGCGGCGAGGTTCATCCTCGACACGCCGGGGCCGACGACGCCGAACCTGGCCGCCCTGCCCTGGCGACGGATCGACCGCCCGATCTTTCCCGTCGACCCCGCGACACCGGGCACGCCGCGGCTGTGGCGCCGTGGCCGCGGCTGGACGACCTCGTGATCGTCACGACCCTGCGCGGGACGCCGCGCCCGAATTCCTGGCCTGCCGCGCTCGGCGGCATCCTGCCGGACGGCGCGGTCGCCGCCGCGCGTGCGACGATCTCGTCCTGGGACGGCTACCGGCCGACGCCGCTGCTGGCGCTGCCGCAGCTCGCGCGTCGGCTCGGCGTCGCAGCCGTGCAGCTCAAGCACGAGGGCGCGCGCTTCGAGGTCGGCAGCTTCAAGGCGCTCGGGCCTTCCTACGCACTGGAGCGCGCGCTCGCCCGCGCGGAGCCGGATCGCGGCCGGCGTGCCGACTGGACCGCGATTGCCGCCACCTCCGGAAATCACGGCCGTGCCGTCGCCTGGGCCGCGCGGCGCTCGGGCATCCGCGCGCGCATCTACATGCCGGCGCATGCGAGCCCGGGCCGCGAGGCCGCGATCCGGGCCCTCGGGGCCGATGTCGAGCGCGTCGCCGGCAGCTTCGACGATGCGCTGGCAGCGGCGCTCGCGGCGGCCGCGCTGCCGCGCACGATCGTGGTCGCCGATGTCCCGCGCCCCGGCGCCGCGGCCATCGCGCAGGACACGCTGGCGGGCTATGCGGTGCTGGGCGACGAGATCGCCGACGATCCCGCGGGCGCGCACGCCTCCCATCTCTTCGTCGCGGCCGGCAACGGCTCGCTCGCGGCCGCGACCGCCGGCCGCATCCTTCAGCGCCTCGGTCGGGAGCGCCCGCTCGTCGTCTCGGTCGAGCCGACGGGGTCGGATGTCGTGCGCCGCAGCCTCGCGGCCGGCGCGGCGCAGGCGCTGGCGGATCCCGGGCATTCGCTGATGGACGGCCTCGTCGTCGGCGCGCCCGCGCCGCTGGCCTGGCCGATCCTCGCCGTCGTCCTCGACGCCGCCCTGGCGATCGACGACGACGTGGCGCTTACGACGCTGCGCGCGCTCGCCGCGGGGCGCGACGGCGACGAGCCGGTCGAGATCGGCGAGACCGGGATCGCGGCGATCGCCGGATTGGCGGCCGCAGGCGCGGACGAAGCGACGCGCGCCGCCCTGGGAATCGACATGTCCAGCCGGCTCCTGGCGATCGTCTGCGAGGGCGTGACCGACCGCGCCGTGTTCGACCGCCTCCTCGCCGCCGACTGACGGCGCCGCGCTGCGCTCAGCTCCCCTTGGTCTTCATCGCGCCGAACTCGAGGCCCCACTCGCGGTAGAACTCCGGCCGCTCGCCCCAGCTGGGCGCGACCTTCACGTGGAGGAAGAGGTGGATGGGGCGGCCCAGCGCCTTGGTCAGCTCGGCGCGCGCCGCCGAGCCGATCGCCTTCAGCCGCGCGCCGCCCGCCCCGATCACGATGCCCTTCTGGCCTTCGCGCTCGATGAAGATCGTCTGATCGACGCGCGCGGAGCCGTCCGGCTGCTCCTTCCACTGGTCCGTGGCCACCGCCGCCGAATAAGGCAGCTCCTCGTGGAGCTGGCGGAAGATCTGCTCGCGGGTGATCTCCGCCGCGAAGAGCCGCTCCGAGAGATCCATCAGCTGGTCCTCCGGGAACAGCCACGGCCCCTCGGGCATGTGCGCTGCCAGCCAATGCTTGAGATCGGCGACGCCGTCGCCGGTCTCGGCCGAGACCATGAAGATCCGCTCGACCTTGGCTGCCGCCTCGACCTCCGCCGCGAGGCCGAGCAGCGCCGGCCGCTTCACCGCGTCGATCTTGTTGATCACGGCGTCGATCTTGCCGGCACAGCGGCCGAGCCCGTCGATCGCCAGGCGCGCCGCGTCGTCGAGGCCGCGCGTCGCGTCGACGATCAGCAGCACGCGGTCGGCCTCCTCGGCGCCGCGCCATGCCGCATCGATCATCGCGTGGTCGAGGCGCCGGCGCGGCGTGAAGATGCCCGGCAGGTCGAGCAGCACGATCTGGCTTTCGCCATCGATCGCGATGCCGGTGACGCGGGCGCGTGTCGTCTGGGCCTTGGCCGAGACGATCGCGACCTTGGCGCCGACGATCGCGTTCGCGAGCGTCGACTTGCCGACATTGGCGGCGCCCAGGAGCGCCGCATAGCCGCATCGATTCATGGCTGCTCCAGTCGATCCAGCAGGGTGCTTGCGGCCGCGCGCTCCGCCTCGCGCTTGGCCGCGCCTTCGCCGCGCGCGACCTGACCGCCGGACTCGACCTCGACCACGTAATGCGGCGCATGCGCCGGGCCGCCCGACGCGACGACGCGATAGGTCGGCAGCGGCAGGCCTCGGGCCTGGGCCCATTCCTGCAGCGCGGTCTTCGGCTCGCGCGGCGGCGTCGCAACGGCCGCTGCCCGATCGAGGAAGTGACGATGGATGAAGCGGCGCGCGGCATCGTGGCCGCCGTCGCGATAGAGCGCGCCGAGCACCGCCTCCAGCGCGTCGGCGAGCACCGAGGGATTGCGCCGCCCGCCGCCCTGATCCTCGCTGGGCGCCAGCTTCAGGAAGCGGCCGAGATCGATCTCGCGAGCGATCGCCGCCAGCGACGGGTAGCTGACCAGCGCCGCGAAGCGCTGGCCGAGCTCGCCCTCGCGCGCCTTGGGGAAGGCGGTGACCAGGATGTCCGCGACGATGAGACCGAGGACCCTGTCGCCGAGGAACTCCAGCCGGTCGAAATCGCGCAGCTGGCCGCGGCGCTTCAGGCCGGCGAGCGAGGAATGGGCGAGCGCCTGGCGCAGCAGTCCGGGATCCGCGAAACGGTGACCGAGGAGGGACTGGAGCTCGTCCAGCTCGACGGCGTCGGACGGGGGTGGCGAGTTACTCAATGCCCGTGAACATCCGGCCGAAGCGCAGCGAGAACGGCCAGCGCCAGAACTCGTACCAGCGCAGGTCCTCGTCGACCGAGAGCCAGACGATCTCCGCCCGGCCGACCAGGTTGGCCGCGGGAACGAAGCCGACCGGCTGGGAGCCGTCGCGGTTGCGCGCCCGACTGTCGACCGAGTTGTCGCGGTTGTCTCCCATCGCGAAATAATGGCCGGAGGGCACGGTGAACTCGGGCGTGTTGTCGAGCCAATCCTCGTCCGAGCGCTCGAAGATGCAGTGCTTGCGGCCGTCTGGCAGCGTCTCGACGTAGCCCGTCATCGCCGCCTCGATGCGGCCGGCCCGCGCGCGGCAGGCGTCGCTGCGCTCGCGCGTCACCGGCTTGCCGTTGATGTGGAGGATGCCCTTCGTCACCTGGATCCGGTCGCCCGGCAGCCCGACGAGGCGCTTGATGTAGTTCTCGCTGGTGTTCGTCGGCAGCCGGAACACCGCCACGTCGCCGCGCCGCGGCTCGCCCTTCCAGATCCGGTCGTCGATCGGGACGATGCCGAAGGGGAACGAGTAGCGGCTGTAGCCGTAGCTGTACTTCGACACGAAGACGAAGTCGCCGGTGAGCAGCGTGGGCACCATCGAGTTCGACGGGATGGTGAACGGCTCGAACAGGAAGCTTCGGATCATCACGGCGATCACGACCGCCCAGGCGACGGTCTTCACCGTCTCGATGAAGCTGTCCTGCGGACGCGCGGTCGGTGAGGAGCGGTCGTTCAACATCCGGAAGCGGCTGGGGCTGGGAGGGAGGCCGGGTTAGTGACCGCGGGCGGCAGCGATGTCAAGGAGCGGCCGTTTCCGGCACCGCGGAGATGATGACGATCGCCTGGGCCATCGGCGGGTCGTCGGTCAGGGAGACGTGGATCACCGGCGTCAGGCCGGGCGGGACCAGGCGCCTCAGATGCACCGCCGCCTCGCCGGCGAGCCGCATCGTGGGTTGTCCCGACGGCAGGTTCACCACTTCGAGGTCGCGCCAGTAGACCCCGCGCCGGAACCCGGTCCCCAGCGCCTTCGAGCACGCCTCCTTCGCGGCGAAGCGCCGGGCGTAGCCCTCGGCCCGGGCGGCCCGCGCGTCGCAGCGCCGGCGCTCGCCCTCGGTGAAGAGGCGATGGGTGAAGCGGTCGCCGAAGCGCTCCAGCGACTCCGCGATGCGCCGGATGTCGATCAGGTCCGAGCCGAGGCCGAGGATCATCCGCGGGCCCGCTCGACCGAATTGATCGCCGGGGTCGCGCGCAGGGCGGCGATGATGCTCGTGAGGTGGCGAACGTTCCGCACCTCGACGTCGATCAGCATCTCCCAGAACTGCTGGGTGCGATTGACGATCTTGAGATTGGTGATGTTGCCCTCGTTCTTGGCGATCACCGTGGACAGCGCGCTGAGCGATCCCGGCTCGTTGGCCACGACGAGCGCGATCCGGCCGACCTTCTGCGCCGGATCGTTGGCGTCGGCATCCCACGACACGTCGATCCAGCGCTCCGGCTGGTCGGTGAACTGCGAGAGCGTGTCGCAATCGATCGTGTGGATCGTCACCCCGCGCCCCGTCGCGACGATGCCGACGATGCGATCGCCCGGCAGCGGATGGCAGCAGCCGGCGTAGTGGAGCGCCATGCCGGGGATCAGCCCCTTGATCGGCACCGCGCCCCGGTCCTTCTCGCGCCCCCGCCCGCGCGACAGCGCGGCGACCGAAGGGTCCCGGCTCGGCTGCTGCGGCTTGATCCCCGGGAAGATCGCGCCCAGCACCTCGCGCTCGCCCAGCTGGCCCTCGCCGATCAGGGCGTAGAGGTCGTCGACGACCTGGCACTTGAAGTTCCGCAGCACGTTCTCGGCCGCCTTGTCGGCGAACTCGTAGCCCTCCTTCTGGAAGGCGCGCTGCAGCATCGAGCGGCCGAGGGTCACGAACTGCGAGCGCTGCTGCGTGCGGATGAAGCGGCGGATCCGCGCGCGCGCCTTGCCGGTGACGACGAAGCGCTCCCACATCGGCGACGGCGTCTGCGCCTTCGACGTCACGATCTCGACCTGGTCGCCGTTCGACAGCGCGGTCTTGAGGGGCATCATGCGGCCGTTGATCTTGCCGCCGACGCAGTGGTCGCCGACCTCGGAGTGCACCGCATAGGCGAAATCGACGATCGTCGCGCCGCGCGGCAGCCCGATCAGGTCCCCCTTCGGCGTGAAGCAGAACACCTGGTCCTGGAACAGCTCCAGCTTGGTGTGTTCGAGGAACTCCTGGGGGTCGGCGGCATGCTCGAGCAGGTCCAGCAGCTCGCGCAGCCAGCGATAGGACTTGCCCTCGGCATTGACGGGCCGGCCGTCCTTGTAGCTCCAGTGCGCCGCGACGCCGAACTCGGCGATGTCGTGCATGTCGGTCGTGCGGATCTGGATCTCGATGCGCTGCCGCTCCGGGCCGATGACGCCGGTGTGCAGCGAGCGGTAACCGTTGGGCTTCGGCGTCGAGATGTAGTCCTTGAAGCGTCCCGGAACGACGGGATAGTGCGAATGGATCACGCCGAGTGCGCGGTAACAGTCGGGCACGTCCTTGACCACGACGCGGAAGGCCATGATGTCGGACAGCTGCTCGAACCCGACGTTCTTGCGCTGCATCTTGCGCCAGATGGAATAGGCCGTCTTCTCGCGACCGGAGACCGAGGCCTCGACCTCGTCCTCGGCGAGGACGCGCTTCAGCTGGTCGACGATGCGCGCCACAAGGTCGCCGCCGCGCTCGCGCAGGAACTGCAGGCGCGCGACGATCGACTGGCGCGCGTCGCCGTTGAGCTCGGCGAACGCCATGTCCTCGAGCTCGTCCTGGATCTGGCGCATGCCGATGCGCTCGGCGAGCGGGGCGTAGATCTCCATCGTCTCGCGCGCGATGCGCTGGCGCTTCTCCGGGCTCGTGATGAACCGGATCGTGCGCATGTTGTGCAGTCGGTCCGCCAGCTTCACGAGGAGGACGCGGATGTCCTCGGACATCGCGAGCAGCAGCTTGCGGAAGTTCTCCGCCTGCTTGGTCTGGTCGGACTGCAGCTCGATGCGGCTGAGCTTCGTGACGCCGTCGACCAGGCGCGCGATCTCCGGCCCGAAGAGCTTCTCGATCTCCTCGACGGTGGTGAGCGTGTCCTCCACGGTGTCGTGAAGCAACGCCGTGGCGATGGTCTTCGAGTCGAGCTTGTACCCGGTGAGGATCCCGGCGACCTCGAGCGGGTGGACGAAATAGGGGTCGCCCGACGCGCGCTTCTGCGTGCCGTGCATCTTCATCGAGAAGACGTAGGCGCGATTGAGCACGTCCTCGTCGGCGCCCGGGTCATAGGACCGGACGCGCTCGACGAGCTCGTACTGCCGGATCACGCGAAACGGCGCGGCGCGCCGACCGCGCCGCGCCCGTCGTCACAGCGGCCTTGCGGCCGCCGCCTCACTCCTCGGTCTCGGCGTCGTCCGCGGCGGCAGCGACGTCGCCGTCGGCGGGAATCTCCTCGTCCGACGGCTCGGCCGGCGCCTCGTAGGGCACGCCGGCGACCTGCGAGTCCGCCGCGAGGAGCTCCATCATGTCCTCCTCCGGCTCCTCGGCCTCGACCTGCTTCTGGAGACCACTGATCAGCGACTGCTGCAGAGTCTCGAGATCGACGACGCTGTCCGCGATCTCGCGCAGCGCCACAACCGGGTTCTTGTCGTTGTCGCGATCGACGGCCAGCGGGGCGCCGGCCGAGATCTCGCGGGCGCGCTGCGCGGCCACCATCACGAGGTCGAACCGGTTCGGGATCTTGTCGACGCAATCTTCGACGGTGACGCGAGCCATCGCTGGGAAACTCCGGGCAGAGGGGCGAGAAGCCGGCAATATAGGTGCTGCCCGCGTTTTCGGGCAACAAACTTGCGCCCTTTATCGCTGCGTGTTTTCAAGGGGTTCGACCCCAGCCTCCGGCGCAAGCGTGGCGGCGAGGGCGGTCGCCGTCAGCCCGCTGACCGGGTGGCGCCAGTCCGGCACCAGCTCGGCGAGCGGATGCAGGACGAAGCCGCGCTCGCCCAGGCGCGGATGCGGCAGCTCGAGGCCGCCGGGCTCGCGGACCACCCGGCCGTCGTAGTCGAGCAGGTCGAGATCGATCGTCCGCGGCGCGTTGCGCCGGCCGCGGATCCGGCCGAGCTCGGCCTCGACGGCGTGCAGGACCCGCAACAACTCGGCCGGCGGCAATGCCGATCGCAGGCTGGCCACGCCGTTCACGAATTCCGGCTCGCGCGGGTCCGGCCAGGCGGGCGAGCGCCACCAGCGCGACCGGCCGAGCACCGCGACCCCGCGCGCCGCCAGCGCGTCGAGCGCCGCCTGGACCTGCGCCAGCGGCGGGCCCGCCGGGCCGGCGAGGTTGGAGCCGAGCGCGACCAGGATCATCGGCGCACGCCTTGTTCCGGCCAAGCCGGGTGGATAGCGTCCCCGCCCCCTCGGTCCCCGCCGCTTGCGGCCGGGCCCGGAAGATTGATGACCGAGCTCGAGGCCAATTCCATGACGCTTCATCCCGACGAGCGCGTCGCGCTCTTCATCGACGGCGTGAATCTCTACCAGACGGCCCGCACTCTGGGATTCGACATCGACTACAAGCGGCTGCTGACCGCCTTCGCCGGGCGCGGGCGCCTGGTCCGGGCGTTCTACTACACGGCGCTGCAGGAGGAGCAGGACTACTCGCCCATCCGGCCGCTGATCGACTGGCTCGACTACAACGGTTACAGCGTCGTCACGAAGCCGATGCGCGAGACCTACGACGCGAGCGGCCGGCGCAAGCTGCGCGGCTCGATGGACATCGAGATCGCCGTCGACATGCTCGGCCTCGCCGAGCGCCTGGACCATGCGGTCCTGTTCTCCGGTGACGGCGACTTCCGCCGGCTCGTCGAGGCGGTCCAGGCGAAGGGCGTCCGCGTCAGCGTCGTGTCGACGATCCGCGGAGCCACCACGATGATCTCCGACGATCTGCGACGCCAGGCCGACCAGTTCATCGATCTCGCCGACCTCGCGCCGCAGCTGGCGCGCGACAACGGACGGCGCGATGGGCCCGGCGCCGGCGACCGTCCCTACGAGAGCCACAACGCGTGAGCACCCCGGCCGTCCCGGCGCGCGACTGCGCGCTCTGTCCCCGCCTCGCCGCGTTTCGCGCCGCCAATCAGGCGGCCTTCGCGAGCTGGCACAATGCGCCGGTCCCGAGTTTCGGCGCGCTCGACGCGCGGCTCCTCGTCGTCGGCCTCGGTCCGGGCCTGCGCGGCGCCAACCGCACCGGGCGCCCCTTCACCGGCGACTACGCCGGCGACCTCCTGTACGCGACGCTGCTGAAGTTCGGGTTCGCGCGCGGCGCCTACCGCGCGCCGCGCGACGACGAGGCTTGGACCGGAGACGGGCTGTCGCTCGTGGGCACGCGGGTCACCAATGCCGTGCGCTGCGTGCCGCCCGAGAACAAGCCCCTGCCCGCGGAGATCCGCAGCTGCCGCGGATTCCTCGCCGCCGAGATCGCCGCGATGGCCCGGCTGCACACGATCGTCGCGCTCGGGCGCGTCGCCCATGACGCCGTCCTCGCCGCCCTCGCGCTGCGCGGCCGCGACTTCGCCTTCGGCCACGGCGCCGTGCATCGCCTCGATGCGCACCGCCGCCTCGCGGACTCCTTCCATTGCTCGCGCTACAACACCAACACCGGCCGCCTGACGCCGGCCATGTTCGAGGCCGTGTTCGCCGCCGTGCAGGCCGATCTCGATGCGACCCCGGTCAGCCCCGGTCGCGCATGACCCGCGCCTTCTCGCGCTTCCAGTCGCGCTCCTTGATCGTCTGACGCTTGTCGCCCTTGGTCTTGCCCTTGGCGAGGCCGAGCAGGAGCTTGGCCCGGCCGCGCTCGTTGAAATACAGCTCCAGCGGGATCAGCGTCATGCGCTCGCGCGTCACCGAGCCGATCAGCCGCTCGATCTCCTTCTTCTTCAGCAGGAGCTTGCGCGGCCGCTTCGGCTCGTGATTCATCCGGTTGCCGCCGGCGTATTCGGGGATGTGCGCGTTCACCAGCCACACCTCTCCGCCGCGCGGATCGGCATAGGCGTCCGTGATCTGGACGCCGCCGCTGCGCAGGGCCTTCACCTCGGTCCCGGTCAGGACCAGGCCCGCCTCGAACGTGTCGTCGATGAAGTACTCGTGCCGCGCCTTGCGGTTCTGCGCGACGAGCTTGCGCGGCAGGGGCTGCTTGGCCATGGCTGACGCCGCTCAGGCGCCGTCGCCCGCGGTTCCCCGGCCGCGGGCGTCGACGAGCGGTCCCGTCCTCAGTTGAGAAGGCCGGCGTGGATCATCGCCGCACGCACGCGCTCGCGCGTGGCGGCCGTCGGCTCCACCAGCGGCAGGCGGATGTCGCCGGCGCATTTGCCGAGCAGGCTGGCGCCGAACTTGACCGGGCCGGGGCTCGTCTCGACGAACAGCGCCTCGTGCAGCGGCGCGAGGCGCTCGTGGATCGCGCGCGCGCCCGCGAAGTCGCCCTTCTGGCAGAGCACATGCATCTGCGACAGCTGTCGCGGCGCGATGTTGGCCGTCACCGAGATGCAGCCGTCGGCGCCCGCCGCCATCTGCGACAGCGCGAGGTAGTCCTCGCCGGACAGCTGGATGAACTTCTCGCCGATCTGCAGCCGATGCTTGGTGATGCGCGACAGATCGCCCGTCGATTCCTTCACCCCGACGATGTTCTTCACCTTCGCGATGCGCGCCATGGTCTCGACCGAGACGTCGACCACCGAACGGCCGGGGATGTTGTAGACGAGGATCGGGATGTCGACCGCCTCGGCGATCGCCTTGAAGTGCTGGAACAGGCCCTCCTGGGTCGGCTTGTTGTAGTACGGCGTGACGATCAGGGCACCGTCGGCACCGGCCTTCTTGGCATGGCGCGTCAGGTCGATCGCCTCGTCGGTCGAATTCGAGCCGGTCCCGGCGATCACCGGCACGCGACCGCGCGCCGCCTCGATGCACAGCTCGACGACGCGCTTGTGCTCGTCATGGCTGAGGGTGGGGGATTCGCCGGTCGTTCCGCAGGGGACGAGCCCGTGGGTGCCCTCCTGGATGTGCCACTCGACGAGGCCCTGGAACGCTTTCTCGTCCACCTTCCCGTTGCGGAACGGGGTGATGAGCGCGACCAGCGATCCCTTGAACATTCGTCTCTCCTTGGGCGAGCGTCTCGTTCGAGACGCGGTTAACGGACGATACAGGCGCGAGTCCGGGCCGGCAAGCAAGCCGGCCGCGCGGCCGCCCCGCCCACGCCGGCGCGTCGTGACGACGCACAAATCGCTCGGGCTCACGTAAGATTGCGGCATGTCCTCCCGTCGACTCCCCCTTGCTCTCGCCCTTGTCGGCGGCCTGGTCCTGGCGACCGCGCCGTCCGTCCCCGCGCAAACGCGGAATGAAAGCCTCGTCGCGAACGTGCCGGCGGATCCCGTCGCCGGCGGCCCGTTGCGGATCATGGCCCGGACGGTTCCCGTGACGACCAGTGCGACGGATCGCGACAAGCTGCGCCGCGCCTTCGCCGCGGTTGATGCGGGCCGCTGGGACGAGGCGCACGCGGCCGCCGCCGGCCACGCGCTCGGCGCCAAGGTGATCCGCTGGTTCGACATCCAGCGCCCCGGCGCCAGCTACGGCTTCGACGCGCTGGCGCAGTTCATCGACGAGAATCCGGACTGGCCGGCGCTCGACGCGATCCGCCGCCGTGCGGAAGAGCAGATCGCGGCGGTCGGCGACGATCGTCGCGTGCGCGACTGGTTCGCCGATCGCAAGCCGCTGTCGTCGTCGGGCGCATTGCGCCTCGCCGAGGCGCTGGATCGCGGCGGCGACAAGTCGCGGGCGAATGCGCTCGCGCGCGAGATCTGGGGCACGATGGCCCTGTCCGAGCGGCAGGAGCAGGACCTGCTTCAACGCTTCGGCGGCGTGATCGGCGTGCGCGAGCGCTGGGCGCGCCTCGACCGCATGCTGTGGGAGCGCCGCTTCGTCGAGGCCCAGCGTCTGCTTCCGCTCGTCGAGCCGGGGCGCCGCCTCCTCGCCGAGGCGCGCATGCGGCTCGCGCGTGAAGCCGCCGATGCGCCCGATGGCGTCGCCAAGGTGCCGGCCGAGTTCGCCCGCGACCCCGGGCTGGCCTTCGAGCGCGCGCGCTTCAATCGACGCCAGGGTTTCGACGACGCGGCGCTGGCCATCCATCGCCAGGCGGGCGTCGAGCTCGGACGCCCGGACGTCTGGTGGCGCGAGCGCGAGGCGATCGTGCGGCGCCTGCTGCGCGAAGGCCGCGATCGCGACGCCTACGACCTCGTGCGCCGCCACGGCACGCGACCGGAGCACGGCCAGGCGCATGCGGAGGCGCTGTTCCTCACGGGCTGGATCGCGCTGCGCCGTCTCAACGATGCGACGGCGGCGCTGCCGAACTTCCAGGCGCTGTTCGAGGCGGCGCGCTTTCCCGTCACCCAGGCGCGCGGCGCCTACTGGGCCGGACGTGCAAGCGAGGCCGCCGGCGACGCGGCCTCGGCGCATGAATGGTATCTGCGCGCGACGCGCTACGACGTCACCTTCTACGGCCAGGTCGCGCTGCTGCGCCTCGCCGACGACCTGCGGCCGCCGATCGCGGGCGTCGCCACCCTCACCAGCGAAGAGCGCGCGCAGTTCGAGCGCAGCGAGATCGTCCGCGCCGCGAAGCTCCTCGCCGACCTCGAGGAGCACGACCGCGTCAAGCATTTCGTCCGCCGCCTCGTCGACATCGCCGAGACGCCGGCGCACCACCGCGCCGCCGCACAGCTCGCCATCGGCCTGGGGCGCCCCGACCTCGCCGTCTCGGCCGCGAAGCGCTCGGCGCAGCGGGCCGGTGTCATGCTCGCCGACGAGGGCTGGCCGACGATCCGCCTGCCCGAGGGCGAGCGTCCCGAGGCCGCCCTGGTGCTCGCGACGATCCGCCAGGAGAGCGCCTTCGAGGCCGATGCCGTGAGCCACGCCGGCGCGCGCGGGCTGATGCAGCTGATGCCGGCGACGGCGAAGATGGTCGCCGGCAAGCTCGGCCGCAGCGATCATTCGCTGCCGCGGCTGGTCACCGACCCGGGCTACAACATGTTGCTCGGCCGCACCTATCTCGCCGGGCTCCTCGACGACTACAACGGCTCGCATTTCCTCGCGCTCGCCGCCTACAACGCCGGACCGGGGCGCGCGGCGCAGTGGATCCGCGACAACGGGGATCCGCGCAGCACGAATGTCGATCCGATCGACTGGGTCGAACTGATCTCGATCGAGGAGACGCGCAACTACGTCCAGCGCGTCACCGAGAACCTGCACGTCTATCGCCGCAAGCTGGGAAGCCGGACATGGTTCGCGCAGATGGAAAGGGAATTCCAGTCGAGGGGCCGCTGACCGCCGCTCTCGACGTCGACGCGGTGCTGTTCGACGCCTACGGCACGCTGTTCGACGTCGCATCGGCGGCGCAGCGCAATTCCGCACGGCTGGGCGAGCGCTGGCCGGCCTTCGCGGAGCTGTGGCGGCGCAAGCAGCTCGAATACACTTGGCTGCGCAGCCTGACCGGGCACTACGTCGACTTCTGGCATGTGACCGGCGAGAGCCTCGACTATGCGATGCGGAGTTTCCGGCTCGATAATCCCGGCCTGCGTGCGGCGCTGATGGAGCAGTACCTCAATCTCGACGCCTACGCCGACGTGCCGGAAGCGCTGGCGCGGCTGCGCGGCGCCGGCAAGCGGACCGCGCTGCTGTCCAACGGCTCGCCGAGCATGCTGATCGCGGCCACCAACGGCGCCCGCCTCTCCGGCCTGCTCGATCCGCCGATCTCGGTCGATGCGGTGCAGGTGTTCAAACCCCATCCGCGCGTCTACCAGCTCGCGGTCGATCGCCTGGCGACCCCGGCAGAGCGGATCTGCTTCGTCTCGGCGAACGGCTGGGATGCCTGGTGCGGCGCGGCGTTCGGATTGCGCGCCGTGTGGGTCAATCGCGGCGGCGCGCCGACCGAAGGACTGCCAGGCGCGCCGACCGCGATCGTCTCGGGCGTCGGCGACGTTCCGACGCTGCTCGGTCTCTGAGCCGAGCCTTCGCCGGGCCGCTCGATCGATCCGCGCGACCGCGCGGCGTGCGCGTGGTGGCCGGTTCGCCAAGCGCGCGCTTGTGACCGGCGGCGTGCCGGCCCAAAGTCGCGGCCCTTTTTTCCCGCTCCTGCGAGTCCGACCATGACGGCCGCCCACGCAACGCCCCTGGCCCCCGCCCTGCCCGACTTCGCCGCCGTCGAGGATGCCGCCAAGCGCATCGCCGGCCTGGCCGTCGTGACGCCGTTGCTCGAGGCGCCCCTGCTCAATGCCACGCTCGGCTGCCGACTTCTCGTCAAGGCGGAGCCGCTGCAGCGGACGGGCTCGTTCAAGTTCCGCGGCGCCTACAACCGGATCAGCCGCCTGACCGCGGACGAGCGCAAGCGGGGCGTCGTCGCGTTCTCGTCGGGCAACCACGCACAGGGTGTCGCCGCGGCGGCCCAGCTCGTCGGCACGCCGGCGGTCATCGTGATGCCGTCGGATGCGCCGGCGATCAAGGTCGCAAACACCCGGGCCTACGGCGCCGAGGTCGTCGCCTACGACCGCTGGCGCGAGAGTCGCGAGGAGATCGGCGCGCGGCTCACCGCCGAGCGCGGCGCGGTTCTCGTGCCACCGTACGACGACGTCCACGTCATCGCCGGCCAGGGCACGGTCGGCCTCGAAGTCGCGCAGCAGGCCGCGGCGCAGGGAATTACCCTCGACGCCGTGCTTGCCTGCGCGTCGGGCGGCGGCCTGATCGCGGGCATCGCCCTCGCGATGGAGCGCCTGTCGCCCCGTACGGAGGTGTTCGTGTGCGAGCCGGCCGGGTTCGACGACCATGCCCGCTCCCTCGCCGGCGGCTCGCGGGTCGCCAATGCGCCGGGCGCGAGCTCGATCTGCGACGCTCTGCTGGCGACGACCCCCGGCGACATCACGTTCCCGATCAACAACCGACTGCTGCGCGGCGGGCTGGTGGCCAGCGACGACGAGGTGCTGCGCGCGATGGCGGTCGCGTTCCGCGACCTCAAGCTGGTGGTCGAGCCCGGCGGCGCGGTCGGACTTGCCGCGGTCCTCGCCGGCAAACTGCCTGTCCGCGGGCGCACGATCGCGGTGGTGTGCTCGGGCGGCAACGTCGACCCGGCGACCTACGGCCGCGCGCTTGCCATGCTGTGAGCGCGAACGCCGCCGCGCGCGACCGTCTTGTCGGCCTGGTCTGCGCCGTCCTCACGCTGCTCACGTGGTCGGGCTTCATCCTGCTGACGCGCCTCGGCGTGCGCTCGACCATGACGCCGCCCGATCTCATCGCGCTGCGCTTCGCGATCGCCGGGACGGTGATGCTGCCATGGCTGCTGCGTCATGGTCTCGGCGGGCTCAGCTGGCCGCGCGCCGCCGTCCTCGCGCTTCTCGCCGGCCCCGGGTTCGCCGTGCCGGCCTTCTACGGATTCATCAATGCGCCCGCCTCGCACGGCGCCGGACTGATGCCCGGGACGCTGCCGATCTGGACGGTGCTGCTCGCCGCGCTCGTCGCCGGCGAGCGTCTCACCCGCCTGAAATCGGCCGGCGTCATGCTGACGATCGGCGGCATCATGATGATCACCGGCCCGCATGTCGTCGACGCGAAGGCTGGCGTGCTGCTGACCGACCTGCTGTTCCCGGCAGCGTCGCTCAACTGGGCCCTCTACACGGTGCTGGCGCGGCGATGGTCGGTTGCGCCGCTGCAATCGGCGGCGATCGTCTTCGTGCTGTCGGGCGTGGTGTGCGTGCCGATCTATCTCGCCGTCTGGGGCCCGCGCTTGCTCGCGGCACCGCTCGACGACCTGATCGTCCAGGGCGTGTATCAGGGGCTCGTCGCGACGATCGTCTCGCTCCTCTTCTACATGCGCGCCGTGCGCGCCCTGGGCGCGGGGCCGACGACGCTGATCACGGCGGCGGTGCCCGGCATGGTCACGCTGGCAGGGATCCCGCTGCTCGGCGAGGTGCCGTCGCCGTCCGCGATCGCCGGGATTCTGTTGGTAACCGCAGGCGTCGTCGTTACGGTCGTCAGTACGAATCCGCAACGGGGGTCGCAAGCGGCGGCCGCGGGTCGTCGCCCGCGTCGAGCGGCCGCCCGGACGGATACCTGAGCACGTGGTCGTCGGGAGATTTCGCCGTTCGCGGCTCCCGCCGGTCGGAGGCGAGGAGTCATGGATCGACTGGCTGAAATGATCACCATCGCGGGCCGGACACGGGGCGGATTCTCCTGCCTCATCCTGCTCTTCCTGTCGGGGTTCATGATCGTCGCCCTCGATCAGGCCCCGCCGTTCATCCGCCTTGCCGCCTATGCCGGATTGACCTTCGCCCTCGGCCTGTTCACCTGGCTCGTCTGGCAGGTCCATACCGGGGCGCTCGTCGCGCCGGCGGCCTGACGTCGCGCATGTTCGCGGCGGCCGAGCGCGGCCATCGCCTCGACAAGGCCGGCTTCGAGCGGCGGCTGCAAGAGCTGCGCCGGGTGCTGCTGGCGGCGCAGTACCGGCTGCTGCGCGATCCGCGCTTCGCGCTCGTGATCCTCGCCCATGGCGAGCCGTCGGCGGGCCGCACCGAGTTCGTGAATCACCTGACGACCTGGATCGATCCGCGCCACGTCGCCGTGCACGCGGTGGATCCCGACGGCGTGACCGCCGCGGGGCGTCCTCCGATGTGGCGATTCTGGACGCTGCTCCCGCCGCGCGGCCGGATCACCGTGCTGCTCGACTCCTGGTACACCGAGCCGCTGCTCGACCGCCTGTGCCGCCGGATCGGGCGACGCGCGTTCGAGGAGCGGCTGGCGGCAATCAATGCGTTCGAGCGCATGCTCGATGCCGACCACCACCACCTCCTCAAGCTCTGGTTCCACGTTCCCGTCCGCGATCTCAAGCGGCGCGTCGACGCGTTGCGTCGCGACGAGACCACGGCCTGGCGCGTCACGCCCGAGGAGCGCGAGTTCGTGCGCGCCTTCCGCAAGCGCTCCGACGAGGTGGAGAAGGCGCTCGCCGCGACGTCGACGCCGCAGGCGCCATGGCGCGTCATCGACGGCCACGACAAGCATTGGGCGCAATGGCAGGCGGGCCAGGCCCTGCGCACGCTTCTGGCGAGCCGGCTTTCGCGCGGGCCGGAGCGGCCGCCGCCGAGACCGGCGCCCGTCCGCCGGCCGCCGGCCACGCCCAATGCGCTGAGCGCGCTGGACCTCACGGCGACCCTGGACGAGGCGCGTTACAATCGTGAGCTCGCGAGGCTCCAGGCCCGCCTCGCCGAGGCGATCCGGCGCAAGCCCTTCCGCCGTCGCAGCCTCGTGGCGGTGTTCGAGGGCGCCGACGCAGCCGGCAAGGGCGGCGCCGTGCGCCATGTCGCGGAGGCGATCGATGCGCGCTTCCTGACGATCGTGCCGATCGCGGCACCGAGCGACGAGGAGCGCGCGCGCCCGTATCTCTGGCGGTTCTGGCGTCATCTGCCGGTGCATGGCCATGTGACGATCTTCGACCGCTCCTGGTACGGCCGCGTGCTGGTCGAGCGCGTCGAGGGCTTCTGCGCGCCGGCGACGTGGCGACGCGCCTATGCCGAGATCAACGCCTTCGAGGACGAGCTCGTCGCCGCCGGGACGATCGTGGCGAAGTTCTACCTGACGGTGTCGCCGGCGGAGCAGCTGCGTCGCTTCCGCGAGCGCGAGAGCACGCCGTGGAAGCGCTTCAAGATCGGGCCGGAGGACTGGCGCAATCGCGCCAAGCGCCACGCCTACGACCATGCCGTGCTCGACATGCTCGCCGAGACCGACACGCCCGCGGCGCCGTGGACGCTGATCGAAGGCGACGACAAGCGTTTTGCGCGGGTCAAGGTGATGCGCCGTCTCGTCGAGGCCGTCGAAACCGCATTGTGAGGACGGGCGGGAACATTCGGGGCGATCCCGCGTTCGCCGGGTTGCGGGCCAATTCCTGCCCGATTTGACTCCGAGGATCGCCGCATGACGTCGAGACGCCTTTGGGCCGCCGCCGGCCTCGCCCTCCTCGCCGCTCCGGTCGCGGCCGCGGACCCGGACGGCCCGCCCCTGACCAACCCCTGGCTGGCGGGCTCGGTGACGGTGATCACCGAGAACGACAAATGGGCCATGCGCGGTGACGACCGCCACTACACGAACGGCGTCCGGTTCGGCTGGGTGTCCGACGTGATCGACCGGGAGTCGCCGTGGCGCTGGGCGCTCGGCCTCGCCGGCGCGATTCCCAGCTTCGACCCCAATGGCGAGACCCGGATCGGCTTCGCCTTCGGCCAGAGCATGTACACGCCGGGCAATACGCGGAAGTCCGCGCCGATTTTCAATGATCGCCCCTATGCCGGCTGGCTCTATGGCGGGATCGCCCTGGTCAACGAGACGCGCAACGGAACGCGCGGCATCGATGCGGCGGACAAGCTCGACACGCTGGAGATCAATGTCGGCGTCGTGGGTCCCGGCGCCGGGGGCCGCAAGGCCCAGAACGACTGGCATCATTTCATCGGCGTCGACGAGGCGAGCGGCTGGAGCAACCAGCTGCCGAACGAGCCCGGGGTGGTCGTCTACTACGAGCGCAAGTGGCGCGACGCGATCGATCTGCGCACGCAGCTGGTCGACGGGCTCGCGATCGACCTGATCCCGCATGCCGCGGTCAGCCTCGGCAATGTCGCGACCTACGCCGCGGGCGGTGGCAGCGTGCGCTTCGGCCGGAACCTCGACGTCGATTTCGGCCCGCCCCGGATCCGCCCGGCCCTGAGCGGGAGCGGCTATGTTCGTGGCAGCGACGACCTCGGCTGGTACCTGTTCGCCGGCGCCGAGGCGCGCGCCGTGGCCTATGACATCTTCCTCGACGGGCCGATGTTCCGTTCGAGCCAGAGCGTGGACCGTCGGCCGCTGGTGCTCGACTTCCAGGCCGGCGCGGCCGTGACATGGCGGAGCCTGCGGGTCGCCTACACCTACGTCGTCCGCACGCGCGAGTTTGCGTCGCAGTCGACGCCCGACCGTTTCGGCGCGATCAGCCTGACCCTCGGCTTCTGAACAAGCCTGCGCCCATGGGCGCAGGCTTGACAGGATGGATGTTTTATTCCTATAGAACATAAAGAGAACACGTCTTCCCTCACCCCGACCACCGTCCGATGTCGGGCATCTCATCGGGGTCGATCACAAACACGTTTCGACAATCACAGGCTTCGATCGATTTCTCTCAATGTGCGTAATTACTATTTTAAAACAGATATATGTAAGACGATCCAAAACTCATATCGAACCTTCGATATGCCGCTCAATAGCTTGAATCAAAACTCGAACTTCCAACCATCCACAGATCCTGCCTCCCTGACCGCCTCTTGCGCAGCGCAGCTCACTTGGTCCCGGATTCAAGTATTATGTCCTATCCTGATGTGGACAGAAAACTGCAAGCCGAGCCCTGCCCGGCTACCCCGAACCCGCAACTGACGGAACGTCGGCGGCACGAGCGCGAGCAGCTAATCGAGCAAGTCCGCCGCCTGGAGCGCGGCCTCGGCCGTCCAACCGGCGCAGTGCCGGCATCGCCGCGGACCGCTTCATCCCGAACGACCCGTGTGACATCCCCGCTCCCGCTCCCGCAGCAGGCCGGTTCCCGGAGCCCCGAGGCCAAGCACACTGTTCCCGCAACGGCGCGGCCGCCCGTCGCCAGCGACAAACGGGTCCAGACCCTGGGCCTGCCTGGCGTTGATCCGCTGCTCGGCGGCGGCCTGGCGACGGGCTGTGTCCACGAGATCACCGGCCCACCCGACGATACCGCCGCCTTCGGCTTCGCGGCCGTCATCCTGGCCCGCTTCGCCCGCCGCGGCCCCGTGATCTGGATCACGCCGCGACGGGCGGCGCTCTATGCGCCCGGCCTCTGCAGCCTCGGGCTCGCGCCCGACCAGCTGCTGATCATCGAGGCGCCGGCGCGGGCGGCACGGCTCTGGGCGCTCGCCGAGGCGCTGCGCGCACCGGGGATCGTGGCGGCCCTGGCCGAGGTGGATGCCGTCGATTTCGCCCTGAGCCGCCGCCTGCAACTCGCCGCCCGCACGACCGGCGCGAGCGCGCTGATTCTCGACGAAGGCCCCTTGCGTCGCCAGGCGAGCGCGGCGCGGACCCGCTGGCGCATCGCCGCCGCCCGCAGCCGGCCGGCCGCCTCGAGCATGTCGCGCATCGGGCCGGGGCCGCCGCGTTGGCACCTCGATCTGCTGCGCGGCCCGGCGGCGGTGACCGGAAACTGGACCATCGAGTGCACGACCGAGGGATTCCGCCATGTCGATCCCCACGACGCCCGCGTCGCGCCCCCCTCCCACACCGATCCAAGGCGACTTGCTGGAGACGACACCGCCGTCATCCACGCGATCGCGGATGCCGGCCGCGGCATCCCGGGATCCGACCGCGAGCCAGCCACCGATGCGGCATGCCGCGGCGGACCGGCGCTTCCTGTCGCTTTGGTTCCCGCATCTGCCGACCGATCGCCTTCGGCGGGCGCCACACCTCGCAGCCAGGTCGCCTGATTCGAGACCACCGGCGCGGCCTGCCGCGATGGCCGCCGACCATCTGCCGATGGTGGTCGTCGACAGCGGGCACGCCGCCACGCGGATCGTCGCCGTCGATCGCCTGGCCGAACAGGCCGGACTCGTACCCGGCCTGTCGCTGGCGGATGCGCGGGCGCGCCACCCGGCCCTCGATGCCCGGCGCGTCGATCGCGCCGCCGATGCCCGGCTGCTCGCCCGGGTCGCGCGCTGGGCGAACCGCTACACGCCGCATGTCGCGCCGGACGGCGAGGACGGTCTGCTGCTCGACATCACCGGCAGTGCGCATCTTTTCGGCGGCGAGAGCGCCCTGCGCCGCGACATGCGCACGCGCCTCGCGGCCATGGGCATGACCGCCCGCATCGGCATCGCCGGCACGACGCTGGCCGCCTGGGCGGCCGCGCGGTTCATCGCCGACACCGCATGCGCCACGCCCGCGGCGCGCGACGCGCACGCGCCCGATCCGACGATCGTCGCCGCCGGCCGGGAGCGCCAGGCGCTCGACGGGCTGCCGCCCGCGGCCTTGCGCCTGACTGCGGCGACGCTCGAGCGGCTCGATCGCCTGGGCCTGCGCCGGATCGGCGACCTGCACGACCTGCCGCGCCGCGGCCTTGCGGCGCGCTTCGGCGACGAGGTGAACGCGCGGCTCGACCAGCTGCTCGGTCGCCGCGCGACGCCGATCTCGCCTCTCGCCCCCGCGCCGCTGTGGCGCACCCAGCTGGCCTTCGCCGAGCCGATCTCGACGCCGGAGGACATCGCCCGCGTCGTCGCGCATCTGCTCGACCAGCTCTGCGCGCAGCTCGTCCAGGCCGAGCTCGGCGCCCGCCGCCTCGAGCTGGAATGCCGCCGCGTCGACGGCCGGATCGAGGGCTGCGCCATCGCCACCGCCGCGCCGGCGCGCGATCCCGCGCGCCTCGCGACGCTCTTCGCCGAGCGCCTTGCGACGATCGACCCGGGCTTCGGCATCGAGACGGCCACGATGATCGCGAGCGTCGTCGAGCCCTTCGTGCCCGCGCAGTTCGCCTTCACGCAGGAAGCGCGCCATGCCGCGGACTCCTTCGGTCCGCCCGCGGCGATCGATCTCGCGCCCTTCATCGACCAGATCGTCAATCGGCTCGGACCGGATGCCATCGCGCAGGTGGAGATCGTGCCGCGGCATGTGCCGGAACTCGCCCAGCGGTCGCGCCCCGCCACGGCCATGCTCGGCATCGGCGCGCCGCTCCCGGCGCAACGCTCCGTCGCGTCCTCCCCGTCTCGCCAGGCTGCGCGCGACGACCCCGCCGAGGCGTCGAGCCGCGCCGCCGCCTGGCGCAATCCCTGGAACGACGCGCCGACGCGCCCCTTGCGGCTGCTCGTCGACCCCGAGCCGGTCGAGGTCACCGCCAGCGTGCCGGACGGACCACCGCTGCTGTTTCGCTGGCGGCGTCGCATCCATCGCGTGCGGCACGCCGAAGGTCCCGAGCGCATCGCCCCGGAGTGGTGGCTCGCCTTCGAGACGCGTCGCCGCGACGGGCCCCGCGCCGCGGTGCGCACGCGCGACTACTACCGCGTCGAGGACGAGGACGGCCGGCGCTTCTGGCTGTTCCGCGACGGGTTGTGGAACGGCGACGCCACTCGGCCGCGCTGGTACCTGCATGGCCTCTTCGCCTGACCCCCGCCCCGCCGGACCGACGGGATACGCCGAGCTGCAGGTCACCTCGAATGCGAGCTTCCTGCGCGGCGCCTCGCATCCGCGCGAGCTCGTCGACCGCGCCAAGACGCTCGGCCTCGCAGCGATCGCGATCACCGATCGCAACAGCTTCGCCGGGATCGTGCGCGCCCATGTCGCCGCGGCCGAGGCCGGCCTGCGGTTGGTTCCCGGCGTGCGGCTGGATCTCGAGGACGCGCCGTCGCTGCTGTGCTGGCCGCGCAGTCGCGCGGCCTATGGCCGGCTGTCGCGCCTGCTGTCGACCGGCCAGCGCCGAGCCGGCAAGGGCGGATGCCGCCTGACGCTCGCCGATGCGCTCGACGGCCTCGCCGGCACCGTCGTCGCGCTCGTGGCGCCCGATCGCCCGATGCCGGCGCTCCGCGCCGTGCTCGACCGGCTGCGAGAGGTCGCCGGTCGCGACCTGCATCTCGCCGTCCATCATCTCCATCGCGGCGACGATGCCGTGCGCCTCGAAGCCTGCGCGGCGATCGCCGCGCAGGCCCGCACGCCGCTGCTCGCCACCAACGACGTGCATTATCACGAGCCCGATCGCCGGCCGCTCCAGGACGTTCTGACCTGCATCCGCGAGCGCTGCACGATCGACACCGCCGGACAGCGCCTGTTCGCGCATGCCGAGCGTCATCTCAAGGCGCCCGGCGAGATGGCGCGGCTCTTCTCGCGCCACCCCGCCGCGGTCGAGTCGAGCCTCGCGATCGTCGAGCGCTGCGACTTTTCGCTCGAGGCGTTGCGTTACGAGTATCCCGACGAGCCCGTGCCGGCGGGGACGACGCCGCAGGAGCATCTTGCGGCCCTCGCCTGGGACGGCGCGCGCCGCCACTGGCCCGACGGCGTGCCGGGCAAGGTCCGCGCGCAGATCGACCACGAGCTCGCGCTGATCGGCCAGCTCGGCTACGCGCCCTACTTCCTCACCGTGCACGACATCGTCGCGTTCGCGCGGTCGCGCGGCATCCTCTGCCAGGGGCGCGGCTCGGCCGCCAACTCGGCGGTCTGCTACGCGATCGGCATCACCGCCGTCGATCCGACGCGGATGGACATGCTGTTCGAGCGCTTCATCTCGGCGGCGCGCGACGAGCCGCCCGACATCGACGTCGACTTCGAGCACGAGCGGCGCGAGGAGGTGATCCAGTACATCTACGCCAAGTACGGCCGCGAGCGCGCCGGCCTCGCCGCCACCACGATCTGCTACCGGCCGAAGAGCGCGATCCGCGACGTCGGCAAGGCGCTCGGCCTTTCCCTCGATCTCGTCGGCAACCTCGCCGACGCGGTCTGGGGCTGGGGACGCGACGGCTTCGATCCGGCGCATTTCCGCGAGGCCGGCGTCGATCCCGACAGCCCGCGCGTCGCGCTCGCGCTGCGCCTCGCGCGCGATCTCGTCGGCTTCCCGCGCCATCTGTCGCAGCATGTCGGCGGCTTCGTGATCACCAAGGGCCGGCTCGACGAGGTCGTGCCGATCGCCAACGCGGCGATGGCGGATCGCACGGTGATCGAATGGGACAAGGACGATCTCGACGCGCTCGGCATCCTCAAGATCGACGTGCTCGCGCTCGGCATGCTGACCTGCATCCGCAAGGCCCTCGACCTGATCGCCGCCGCCGGCGGGCCGCGGCACACGCTCGCCTCGGTGCCCCGCGAGGACAAGGCGGTCTACGAGATGCTGAGCCGCGCGGACTCGCTCGGCGTCTTCCAGGTCGAGAGCCGCGCGCAGATGAGCATGCTGCCGCGCCTCAAGCCGGCCTGCTTCTACGACCTCGTGATCGAGGTCGCGATCGTGCGGCCCGGGCCGATACAGGGCGACATGGTGCATCCCTATCTGCGCCGGCGCGAAGGCCGCGAGGCCGTCGAGTTCCCCTCCGAGGCGCTGCGCGCGGTGCTCGGCAAGACGCTCGGCGTGCCGCTGTTCCAGGAGCAGGCGATGAAGATCGCGATCGTCGCCGCAGGATTCACGCCGGAGGACGCCGACCGGCTGCGCCGCGCCATGGCGACGTTCCGCCATGTCGGGACGATCCACAAATTCGCCGAGAAGTTCGTCGGCGGCATGCTCGCGCGCGGCTACACGCGCGACTTCGCGGAGCGCTGTTTCCGCCAGATCGAGGGCTTCGGCACCTACGGCTTCCCGGAGAGCCATGCCGCGAGCTTCGCCCTGCTCGTCTACGTCTCGGCCTGGATCAAGCGCCACCATCCCGCCGCCTTCGCCGCGGCGCTGATCAACAGCCAGCCGATGGGCTTCTATGCGCCGGCGCAGATCGTGCGCGACGCCCGCGAGCACGACGTCGAGATCCGCCCGCCCGACGTCAACGCCAGCGACTGGGACTGCACGCTGGAGCCGACGGATGCGCGGACGGGTGCCGCGCTCGCGCTGCGCCTCGGCTTCCGCCAGCTCAAGGGCGCGAAGGCGGAGGACATCGCCCGGATCGTCGCCGGTCGCGGCGCCGGCTATCGCGATCTCGCCGAGCTCCGGCGCCGGGCCGGGGTCGGCGACGCGACGCTGGCGCTGCTCGCAGCCGCGGACGCCTTCGGCTCGCTGCGCCTCGGCCGCCGCGACGCGCTCTGGCGCAGCCTCGGCCTCGACGCCGAGCATCCGGAACTGAGCGATGCGCCGCTCTTCGCTCGCCTGCCGGCCGCATCGCCGGCGCAGCCGGACCTGCCCGCCGCCAGCCTCGGCGAGTCCGTGGCCGACGACTACGCGACGTTGCAGCTCTCGCTGCGCGCCCATCCCGTCGCCCTCGTTCGGGCGAACCTGCCGGCTCGGCCGGCGATCCTGCCGGCCGCCCGCCTGCTGGACTGCGCCGACGGCGCGATCGTCGCCGTCGCCGGCCTGGTCCTGGTCCGTCAGCAGCCCGGAACCGCCAGCGGCGTGATCTTCATGACCCTCGAGGACGAGAGCGGCATCGCCAATCTGATCGTCTGGCCGCAGGTCTTCGCCCGCTTCCGCGCCATCGTCCTCGGCGGCAGGCTGGTCGCCGCCCGCGGCCGCCTGCAGCGGCAGGGCGAACCTCCGCACACAGTCATTCATGTTGTTGTTCAATCTTTTACGGATCAGAGCGATCTTCTTTCCGCGCTGCGTTCCGGGGCCTCGATGCCGACCCTCCTGCCGCCTCTGGCGCGGGCAGACGAGGTGCGGCATGCCCCCCGCGAGCAGCGCCCCGGTGCCACCTCCCTGCCGGATTGGGTCCGCTCCCTTCCCAGCCGCGATTTTCACTGACCTCAAGCCGCAAATTCCACCGACCGCCGACCACAGCTCGCCACAACACCTGATGCAACAATGCAACACTGCGTTATCGATGCCGCGTCGCGCTGTAGCCAACCGGCGGCGAAATGGTAAAAGTCGTTGTGATCGCTGCGAGTCCTCGCGCCACGCAACCGGACCGATCAGGTTCGGAGCCCCGCCGGGCGGCTCGCCACCGACTTCGAACTACTTCGTTCACCCAAGACAATTTCGACATTTCTTCCGAACGCCCACAACCAGAAGCAAGGAATCAGAAGATGCGCTCTCGCTCTGCACTCCTCGCCGCGACACTGCTCACGGCCGTGTCGGGCCCGGCCTTCGCCCAAGGCTATCAGCATCCCAAGGGGTTCTATGTCGGTGCCGCCCTCGGCGGGAACTTCCTGACGGATTCCGATCTGACGAATTCCGGGTCGAGCATCAATAACCAGGCCGAGTACAAGATCGGTCCGGCTGGTGCTCTCTCGCTCGGCTGGGCGTTCGGCAACGGCCTGCGCACCGAGATCGAAGGCGCGATCCGCCACAACAACGTCGACAAGGTCTCCGGCACCGGCGCGTCCGGCGGCGACGGCGACATGCAGGCCTACAGCCTGATGCTGAACCTGCTGTACGACATCAACACCGGCACGCCGTTCACGCCGTATATCGGCGCCGGCATCGGCTGGGCATACCTGAACGCCAACGACATCAAGACGCTGAACGGCACCCGCACGGTCGACGACAGCGACAACCGCTTCGCCTACCAGGGCATGATCGGCGTCGCCTACAGCCTGTCGCCGCAGTGGAAGCTCTCGCTCGACTACCGCTACTTCGCGACCCTCGACCCGAGCTTCGACGCCAAGAACACGACCAACACGGTCAAGGTCGACAGCGACTACAACTCGCACGCGGTCATGCTCGGCCTGCGCTACCACTTCTGGACCCCGGCCGCGGCTCCGGCCCCGGCGACCCCGGCGGCCCCGCCGGCGGCCCGCGCCGACATTCAGCGCTCGTTCCTGGTGTTCTTCGACTTCAACAAGTCGGATATCACCGCCGAGGCCGCGCGCGTGATCCAGCAGGCCGCCGATCACGCCAAGCGTGGCGGCGTCTCGCGCATCATCGTCACGGGCCACACCGACACGTCGGGCTCGCCGCAGTACAACCAGCGCCTCTCCGAGCGTCGCGCGGCGAATGTCCGCGAGGCTCTCGTGCGCCAGGGCCTGGCCGCGAACTCGATCTCGACCGTCGGCAAGGGCGAGAGCGATCCGCTGGTCAAGACGGGCGACGGCGTGCGCGAGCCGCAGAACCGTCGCGCGGAGATCGTCCTCCAGTAAGGAGGACGTCTTCGCCCTGGTTGAAGGGCAAGACAAAGGGCGCGGATCGAAGGATCCGCGCCCTTTTCATTTTGCCGTCGACCCGCCGGAGCCCTGGTCGCATCGCGCCGCCTCGAATCGGCGACCGCTCAGCCCGCCCGCCAGGCCCCGCTGCGCGCCGTCTCGGCTACTTCTTCGCCGCGGGCTTCGGCTTCGCCGGCTCGCCGCAATTCGGCACTCCCAGCGCCCGCCCCTCGGCGCGCTCTGCTGCGAAGCTCGGCAGGTCCTTGGGCGTCACGCTGGCAGCCTTCTCGAACAGGGGGCCCTGCTGATCGCAGAACGCTCCCTGCCCGACCATGCTCGCCCGCGAATAGTCGTTGGCCAGCGAGGTGACATAGCGGTCCATCTGCGTCTGGCCGCCGCCGCCGTAGCTGCGCTTGAAGTGCGACTGGAAGACCTCGGAATAGGTCTTGAGACCGCTGCGGTGGGTCTCGACGAAACTTCCGTACTGCCGCGAGAAATCGTGCTTCGACATCCCGCGACACGTCAGCGTCGCGACCATCAGCTCGGTCTGCAGCATCCGCACATGGAATGCCGTCTTTTCCGACGGGGTCAGGCAGCGCGAAGCGGCATAGGCCGCGCCGACGTCGCCGCCGGTGAGCGCGAGGGTGACAGTGAGGGCCAGGGCCGGCCGCAGGATCGACGATCGAATCATGGTTGCCTTATACCTTGCGGGCGAGGGCGCAACCAGATCCGGCCGCCCGCGGACGGACATCGGCTGCCCGGACCTTCGCGCACCCTTTCGCGACAACCGGCGAGGGCGTGGACATCGCCGGCCCCGAGCCAGGGCACCGGCCTTCGGATGCCCGGGACGCCGCAATCTCGCCATAGTCGTCCCCCGAATCGCCCGTCCTCACGCTGCCCAGCCGCTGGAGCCTCCCTCGATCATGACCTCCGAACTCGAGATCCTCGACCGGACCCGCCTCGCGGCCGGCTTCCTCAAAGTGGATCGCTTCACGCTCCGCCACCGCCTCCATGCCGGCGGGATGAGCGCGCCGTTGAGCCGCGAAGTGCTTCGTCGCGGGCCGGCCGCGGCCGTCCTGCTCTACGACCCCGCGCACGACGCCGTGACGCTCGTCGAGCAGTTCCGCATCGGCCCGCATATCGCCGGGCTCCCGGCCTGGGTCCTGGAGGTCGTCGCCGGCCTCGTCGAGCCGGGCGAATCCCCCATCGATGTCGCCCGTCGCGAGGCGCGCGAAGAGGCCGGCGCCGAGATCTCGGCGATCGCGCCGCTGCTGCGCTTCACGGCAAGCCCGGGGTGTTCCGACGAGACGATCGACCTCTTCATCGCGCGCGTCGACAGCACCGCCCTATCCGGCATCCACGGACTGGCGGACGAGGGAGAGGACATCCGCGTCGTCGTGATGCCGCGAGCCGAGGCCTACGCGGCCTGCGGCGACGGCCGCATCGCGAACGCGATCACGCTGGTCGCAATCCAGTGGCTCGAGCTCAACCGCGATCGACTCCCGGCCCTGTGGTCGTGACGACCGCTTGAGCGGCCGCATCGCGGACCCTAGGCTCGCTGCGGATTTCATCGGAGTTCGTCATGTCCCAACCCGTCCCGCCCCTCGTCTCGACGGAATGGCTCGCGTCCCGCCTCGGGACATCCGGGCTCGTCGTCGCCGACGCGACCTACCATCTGCCGAACACCGGCCGGGACGGCCGCGCCGAACACCTCCAGGCGCATCTACCTGGCGCCGTGTTCTTCGACGTCGACGGCATCAAGGATGCGAGCAATCCCCTGCCGCACATGGTGCCGAGCGCCGACGTCTTCGCGGCGGCCATGGAGTCGCTCGGGATCGCCTCGACCGACCACGTCGTCGTGTACGACGCGCACGGCCTGATGAGCGCCGCGCGCGCATGGTGGATGCTCCGGCTCTTCGGGCACGATCGCGTCTCGATCCTCGATGGCGGTCTTCCGAAGTGGCGGGCCGAGAACCGAGCGGTGGAATCGGGCCCGGTCTCCCGCTCGCGCAGCCGCTTCACGGCGACGTTCCGGCCCGCGCTCCTGCGCGACCGCGCGCAGATGCTCGCCAATCTCGCGACGCGCGCGGAGCAGGTCGTCGACGCGCGCTCCGCCGGGCGCTTCGAGGGCACGGCGCCCGAACCGCGCGCCGGCCTCCGCGGCGGCCACATTCCGGGCAGCCGCAGCCTGCCCTACGACCGGATCGTCGATCCGGCGACCAAGGGGCCGCTCCCGGCCGCGCGCATCGCGGCGGCCTTCCTCGACGCGGGCATCGATCCGTCGCGGCCCGTCGTCTGCAGCTGCGGCTCCGGCGTGTCCGCCGGCGTCCTCGCCTTCGGCCTCTTCCTCGCCGGGCACCGCGACGCCGCGATCTACGACGGGTCGTGGTCGGAATGGGGCCTTCCCGGCGACACCCCGGTGGATACCGGCCCGGCGCGATGAGTTGGCTGACGATCACCGCGTACCGCGAGGCCGACCGCGGCGACGTCCTCGATCTCTGGCAGCGCTGCTTTCCGGACTATCCCGATGCGGCCGCCGCGCAGCTCGATCTCGCGCTCCGGCAGTCGAATGCGGCCGTCTTCGTCGCCCGCGAATCCGGCGCGCTGGCCGGGACGGCGATGGCGGGCAGCGACGGCATCCGCGGCTGGCTGCACTACGTCGCCGTGGCGCCGGCGCGGCGGCGCCGCGGCATCGGCCGGGCGCTCGTCCGCCATGCCGAGACCTGGATCGCCGCTCGCGGCGTCTCGAAGATCAAGCTGCAGGTTCGCGACGTCGACAGCCGGCACGTCTACGTGCATCTCGGCTACACGACGGAATCGCACGAGACGATGGGCAAGCGGATCCGGCCGCCGCACGAGCAGCCGGTCGCCGAGCCGCGCGGCGGCGAGCCGGGCTGCCTCGACGTTGTGGTCACCCATCTCGAGATGACCTCCGCCCCGGCCATGCCCGGACCCAAGCCGCCCGCGATGAAGCTCGCGGTGCTCAAGGCCGAGGCGATCACGGTCCCCTTCTACCGGTTCCTCTACGCCGAGACCGGTCGCGAGTGGGTCTGGTACGAGCGCCGCGCGATGGACGACGCGGCGCTCGTCGCCGAGATCCAACATCCCGAGGTCGACGTCTTCGTGCTCTATGTCGGCGGCCAGCCGGGCGGCTTCCTCGAGCTCGACCGGCGCCGTCATCCGGCGGAGATCGAGATCCGGTATTTCGGCCTGATGCCCGGCTTCATCGGCCGCGGCCTCGGCCGCTGGTTCCTCGACTGGTCCGTGCGCGAGGGCTGGCGCCATGCGCCCCAGCGGCTCTACGTGAACACCTGCTCGCTCGACCATCCCAAGGCGCTCGCACTCTACCAGCGGGCCGGCTTCACGCCTTTCCGCCAGGAGACGCGCGCCGTGCGCGATCCGCGCCCGCTCGCCTGAGCCGGCGCGGCCGCCGCCTCAGTGGCCGAGGATCTGGCTGAGGAACGTCTTCAGGCGATCGGTGCGCGGGTTGTGGAAGAAGGTCGCGGGCGGGCCCTGCTCGACGATTTCGCCCTTGTCCATGAAGATGATGTTCTCAGCGACGGTCCGCGCGAACCCCATCTCGTGGGTCACGCAGATCATCGTCATACCCTCGTTGGCGAGCTCGATCATCACGTCGAGCACTTCCTTGATCATCTCCGGATCGAGGGCCGAGGTCGGCTCGTCGAACAGCATGACCTTGGGCTTCATGCACAGGGAACGCGCGATCGCGACGCGCTGCTGCTGGCCGCCCGAAAGCTGGCCGGGATACTTCGCCGCCTGCTCGGGGATGCGCACGCGCTCGAGGAAGTACATGGCCGTCTCCTCGGCCTCCTTCTTCGGCACCTTGCGCACCCAGATCGGCGCCAGCGTCAGGTTCTCGAGCACGGTCAGGTGCGGGAACAGGTTGAACTGCTGGAACACCATGCCGACCTCGCGGCGGACCTGCTCGA
The DNA here is from genome assembly GCA_016793165.1 of Alphaproteobacteria bacterium. GTDB lineage: Bacteria > Pseudomonadota > Alphaproteobacteria > CACIAM-22H2 > CACIAM-22H2 > CAIOSQ01. Next base: position 89,096 of record JAEULA010000109.1, read on the forward strand.
TGTTCTTCAGGTCGTTGGTCAGCTCGACGCCGTCGACGACGATGCTGCCCTCCTGATGCTCTTCGAGCCGGTTGATGCAGCGGATCATCGTCGACTTGCCGGATCCCGAAGGTCCGCAGACGACGAGCTTCTGGCCGGGATAGACGGTGAGATCCACGTCCTTGAGGACGTGGAAGTCGCCGTACCACTTGTTCACCTTCTTGAGCTCGATCATCGGCCGCCCGGTGTTCGCGGCGGCTTGCGGCTTGCTGCTCATGCCCTTCCCCTCTCGATCGCTCGGCGGCGCGTCAGCGACGCTGATGCTTGTTGAATTCCTGCTCCAGCCCGGCGCTGTACTTCGACATGGCGAAGCAGAAAACGAAATAGACCACGGACACGAACAGATAGGCCTCGACGCCGAAGCCCTGCCACGCCGGGTCGACGATCGCCGTCTTCGCCGCGTTGAGCAGGTCGAAGATGCCGATGATGACGACCAGGGACGTGTCCTTGAACAGGCCGATGAAGCTGTTGACCATCGGCGGGATCACCAGGCGCAGCGCCTGCGGCAGGATGATGAACGCGATCTTCTGCCAGTACGGCAGGCCCAGCGAGTCGGCCGCCTCGTACTGCCCCTTCGGAAGCGCCTGCAGGCCGCCGCGGATCACCTCCGCCAGATACGCGGCGGTGAAGAGGATGATGCCGACCTGCGCACGCAGCAGCTTGTCGATCGTCATGCCCTCGGGCAGGAACAGCGGGAACATCACGGAGGCCATGAACAGCACCGAGATCAGCGGCACGCCGCGGATCAGCTCGATGTAGGTGACGCAGAAGGTCGAGATCGCCGGCAGCCGCGACCGCCGGCCGAGCGCCAGCGCGATCGCCAGGGGGAACGCGAAGGCGATTCCGAAGGTTGCCAGGATCAGCGTGATGACGAGGCCGCCCCAGCGCTCGTTCTCGACATAGCTGAGCCCGAGGACGCCTCCCCACATCAGGACCGCGATCGCCAGCAGGCCGACGATCCAGATCCAGAGCAGCCGCATGTTCCAGAAGCTGCGCATGCAGCTGACGACGAACAGGCCGATGAAAAGGCCGATGCAGAGCAGCGGCCGCCAATGCTCGTCGTAAGGATAGGTCCCGAAGAAGATGAAGCGGTACTTCTCCCCGATCAGCGCCCAGCAGGCGCCGACACCCTTCAGGTCGCGACACAGTTTCGTGTCCGGCTGGCCGCCGGCCGTGCTCGGGACGTCCCAGACGGCATTGATCACGGCCCAGGAGAAGAAGGACGCGACGCCCTTGAGCAGCAGATAGGCCAGGACCAGCGTGACCGCGGTGTTGATCCAGGTGCTGAACAGGTTCTGGCGTGCCCACGAGACCAGGGGGAATCCGCCGAGCGAGGAACTCGGCGGCGGCCGCGTGGCGGCGGTGTCGTGCGGGATGCTGGCCATGGCGCGAGCGCTCCTCACCGCTCCACCAGCGCGATGCGCCGGTTGTACCAGTTCATGAAGGCCGAGATCGAAAGGCTGATCGTCAGGTAGACGGCCATGATGATGGCCACGCCCTCGATCGCCTGGCCCGTCTGGTTCATCGTCGTGTTCGCGATCGAGACGAGGTCGGGATAGCCGATCGCCACCGCGAGCGACGAGTTCTTGGTGATGTTCAGGTACTGGCTGGTCATCGGCGGCACGATGACGCGCAGCGCCTGCGGCAGCACGACCAGCTTCAGCACGCGCGAGCGCGGAAGGCCGAGCGAGCCCGCCGCCTCCCACTGGCCCTGCGGCACGGCGAGGATGCCCGAACGCACGATCTCGGCGATGAAGGCCGCGGTGTAGGTCACGAGACCGATAAGCAGCGCCGCGAACTCCGGCGTCAGGGTGCCGCCGCCCACGAAGTTGAAGCCGCGCAGGGCCGGCCGGCTCAACTCGGCCGGCGCGCCGATGGCGAGAAAGGCCAGGAGCGGCAGGCCGAGCATCGCGCCGAGGCCGGCCCAGAAGCTCGGGAACTGCTGGCCCGTCGCCTCCTGGCGAAGCCGCGCCCAGCGGGCAACGCCCCAGGCGACGACGCAGCCGACGGCGAACGCGCCCAGCACGACGCCGTAGCCGGGCTGCCAGATCGGGACGGGGTACTTGATGCCGCGGTTGGAAAGGAAGATCGAGAAGCCGAAGTCGATGGCCTGGCGCACGCCCGGAAGGCTCTGCAGCACCACCCACCAGAAGATGAGCTGCAGCAGCAGCGGGATGTTGCGCATCACCTCGACATAGAGATGCGCGCAGCGTGCCAGGAGCCAGTTCTTCGACAGACGCGCGATGCCGATGAAGGTACCGAGAACCGTGGCGAGGATCACGCCCGCGACGGCCACGCGGGCCGTGTTCAGCACGCCGACGACCAGGGCCGTCAGGTAGGAATCCTCGGGCGTGTAGTCGAGGAAGGGCGTGTCGCCGATCGGCAGGCCGGCCTCGCGCGAGAGGAAGCCGAATCCCGAGGCGATCTTGCGGACCTCGAGATTGTGCATCGTGTTCCGGACCAGCCAGTAGCCGAGCGCGGCCACGAGCCCGATCATCACGACCTGATAGACGACCCCGCGCACCGTCGGATCCGACAACGACAGGCGCACACCCGCGGAAGGTGGTCGCCGCCCGATCACGTGCGGATTCGTTGCCATCGAATGTCCCCGACTGCCTCTGCCTGTCGACCGGATCGCGCCGTCTTGCCGCGGCGTTCCGGCCCTGCCCTGCTCTTGCGAAACCGCCGCCCTGGAGGGGTCCAGGGCGGCGGATGCGGTTCGTCAGATCAACGCATGGGCGGGGCGTATTGCAGCCCGCCGTCCTTCCAGAGCTTGTTCACGCCGCGCTCGATCCCGAGCGGCGTGACGTGGCGCTCGAAGACCTCGGCGTAGTTGCCGACCTGCTTGACGATCGCCGCCGCCCACTTGGCGTCGACGCCGAGCATCTTGCCGTACTCGCCCTGAGTGCCGAGGAAGCGCTGCACGGACGGGTTCGTGCTGCTCGCCAGAGAGTCGATGTTCTTCGAGCTGATGCCCATCTCCTCGGCCTCGAGCATCGCGTAGTAGGACCAGCGCACCAGATCGGCCCACTTGCTGTCGCCGTGGCGGACGGCCGGCCCGAGCGGCTCCTTGGAGATCACCTCGGCCAGGATCACATGGTCGGCCGGGTTCGGTGCCTGGCTGGCGCGGATCGCGGCGAGACCCGAGATGTCCGTGGTGTAGACGTCGCAGCGGCCGGAGAAGTAGGCCGCGTTGACCTCCTCGAGGCGCTCGATGACCACCGGCGTGAACTGCAGGCGGTTGGCGCGGAACCAGTCGGCGAGGTTGAGTTCGGTCGTGGTGCCGGGCTGGACGCAAACGGTCGCGCCGTTGAGCTCCTTGGCGCTCTTCACGTTGAGCTTCTTGGGGACCATGAAGCCCTGGCCGTCGTAGAACGACACGCCCGTGAAATCGAGGCCGAGCGAGGTGTCGCGCGACAGCGTCCAGGTCGTGTTGCGCGACAGGACGTCGACTTCGCCGGACTGCAGCGCGGTGAAGCGCTGCTGCGCGGACAGCGCGACGAACTTCACCTTGTTGGCATCGCCGAACATCGCCGCGGCGATCGCGCGGCAGACATCGACGTCGAGGCCCGTCCATTGCCCCTGGCTGTTCGCCAGCGAGAACCCGGCCAGGCCGGTGGAGACGCCGCAGTTCACGCTTCCGCGCGCCTTCACGGCGTCGAAGGTCGGTGCACCCTGCTGCGCCGACGCGGCGCCGACAGCGAAGAAGACCGCGGCGCCCGCGGACATGGCTCGGAGCATCTTCATGAGAAGCCTTTCCCTGTTTGGTTGCGATCCCAGGGGTCGCCTCGACGGGCGCGCGACGACGACCATCGCGACCGTCGTCCCCCTGCTTGCGGGCAAGCTATCACGCGCCCGGAGCGCGGCTCAAGGCGCGGAAACTACAGGAAAACCGGGATTGGCGGCCCTGCGGGGCGATGCCAAGATGCCGGCGTCTTTCCCGCCATCAACCCCTGCGAGCAGCGATGAAGCGCGACACCGTCCTCACCCATGCCGGGCGTTATCCCCGGCAAAACCACGGCATCGTCAATCCGCCCGTCTACCACGCCTCCACGGTCCTCTATCCGAATCTCGACGCCTACGAGGCGGCGCAGAAGAAGCGCGAGTACGGGAAGACCTTCTACGGGCTCAGCGGAACGCCGACGACATTCTCCTTCGAGGAGGCCGTCGCGAAGCTCGAGGGCGCCTTCCGCGCCCGCGCGGTCGGCTCCGGCCTGGCGGCCATCACCGCGCCGCTGGTCGGCTGCCTGAAGGCCGGCGACCACCTGCTGATGGTCGACAACACCTACGCCCCGTCGCGGCGCTTCTGCGACGGGGTGCTCAAGCGCTACGGCGTCGAGACGACCTACTACGACCCCGGGATCGGCGCGGACGTGGCGCGGCTGTTCAAGCCCAATACGCGCGTGCTGTTCATGGAGGCGCCCGGCTCGCTGACCTTCGAGATGCAGGACATTCCCGCGATGGTGGCCGCGGCGCGCAAGGCCGGCATCGTGACGATGATCGACAACACCTGGGCGTCGCCCTACTACTTCCGCCCGATCGAGCACGGCGTCGACATCTCGATCCAGGCCGCGACCAAGTACCTCTGCGGCCACTCCGACGTCATCATGGGCACGGTCGCGTCGAACGAGGCGCTCGCCGACAAGGTCGATGCCGCCGTCCGCGATCTCGGCTTCTTCGCGTCGCCCGACGACTGCTACCTGGTGATGCGCGGCATGCGCACGATGGCGGTCCGCCTGCCGCGGCACTGGGAGACGAGCCTCAAGCTCGCACGCTGGCTGCGCGAGCAGCCCGAAGTCGATCGCGTCTACCACCCCGCACTGCCGGAGGATCCCGGCCATGCGCTGTGGAAGCGCGACTTCGAGGGTTCGACCGGGCTGTTCAGCGTCGGCTTCAAGGCGATCCCGCGCGACGGGCTTGCGGCCTTCGTCGACGGCATGAAGTTGTTCGGCATGGGCGCCAGCTGGGGCGGCTTCGAGAGCCTGGTCCTGCCCGCCAATCCGGCGCCGATCCGCACCGCGACGTCCTGGAAGGCACCGGGGCCGCTGCTGCGCATCCATGCCGGGCTCGAGGATCCCGACGACCTGATCGCCGATCTCGATGCCGCCTTCGGCCGGCTGCGCGTCGTGCTCGGGGGCGGCAAGGCCTGACCATGCCGGACTATGCCGAAGCGACGATCGCGGCCGCCCTCGCGGCGATCGCTTTCGATCGCGACGGCCTGGTCCCGGCGATCGCCCAGCAACACGACACGGGCGAGGTCCTGATGGTGGCGTGGATGAACCGCGCGGCCGTCGAGGCCACGCTGCGCGAGGGCCGCGCCGTCTACTGGTCGCGCTCGCGCCTGCGGCTCTGGCGCAAGGGCGAGAGCTCCGGCCAGACGCAGGCCCTGGTCGGGTTCAGCATCGACTGCGACGGCGATACGCTGCTGCTCGCGGTCGATCAGCGCGGGGTGGCCTGTCATACGGGGCGGCGCAGCTGCTTCTTCCGGCGCCTGGGCCCCGACGGCCTGGAGACGGTGCTCGACGTGATCCGCGACCCCGACGAGCTCTACGGCAAAGGGGCGTGATCGCGAACGGGGCGGCGTTGCCGGTCGACCTCAGCCCCCGTAAGGCGGCTTCGCCTGCACCGTCATCGCCGCCCGCGTGCCGGCGATATCGAGCTCGTATCGGCCCGCCAGAACCCGGGCGCGATCGATCGCCGCGCCCTTGCCCCGCACATAACCCATGACGACGGCGCGGCCGAGCGCGGTGCTCCAACCCGCCGAAGTGACCTCGCCCACCGGCTCGCCGTCGCGCAGAATTCCTTCGCCGCCCCAGGGCCAGGCCTCGGGATCGTCGAGGACGAAGATCGCGAGGCGCTTGCGCGCGCCGGCCTCGCGCTGCTTCAGCAGCGCGGCACGACCGAGGAACTCGCCCTTGTCGAACTTCACCGCGTGCATCAGCCCCGCCTCGAGCGGCGTCTCGTCCGGCCCCAGCTCGGCGCTCCATGCGCGGCGACCGGCTTCGATGCGCAGCGCATCGATCGTGTAATAGCCGCAGTCGCGCAGCCCGAGGCCCGCGCCCGCCGCGGTCAACGTGTCGTAGACATGCGCGGCAAACTCGACCGGCACGTAGAGCTCGAAGCCCGGACCGCCGACATAGCTCATCCGCGCGGCGCGGACGCGGGCATAGCCGACGTCGATCTCGGCGAAGCTGCCCGCGGCGATCGCCGAGGCGTCGAAGCCGGTCGAGGACACGCCCGCGATCAGCTCCGCCGCCCGCGGCCCCATCACCGAGATCACGCTCCAGGCACCGGTCACGTCGGTCAGCGTGACGAAGCGCTCGCCGATGTTGCGCCGGATCCAGTCCGCGTCGCGCGTCGTCTGCGCCGTACCCGTCACGACGAAGTACTCCTGCGGCCCCGTGCGCATCAGCGTGAGGTCGCTCTCGAACCCGCCGCGGGAATTGAGAAGCGCGGTGTAGACCATGCGGCCGAAGGGAACATCGACGTCGTTGGCGCAGAGGTGCTGAAGGAATGCGACCGCATCCCGGCCCTGGATCACGAACTTGGAGAACGACGTCTGGTCGAAGATCCCTGCGGCATCGCGCACGGCGCGCTGCTCCGCCTCCACGAGCGGCAGCCAGCCGGGCTTCTCGTATCCGTAGGCGGGCGGCGGCGCGCCGGGACGGTCGAAGTAGAGCGGCCGCTCCCATCCGAGCTTGGCTCCGAAACGCGCGCCGCGCGCCTGCAGCCGGTCGTAGAGCGGCGAGCGCCGCAGCGGCCGCGCGCTCTCCAGCTCCTGGCGCGGCCAGCGCATCGCGTAATGCAGGCCGAGGGACTCGACCGTGCGCTCCTTGAGATGCCGGGCGTTGGCGTAGAACGGCGCGAAGCGGCGGATGTCGACGTCCCAGACGTCGAGCGGCGGCTCGCCGCCGACGATCCATTCCGCGAGCAGCCGGCCCGCGCCGCCGCCGTTGGCGATGCCGGCCGAGTTGAAACCGGCCGAGACGTAGAATCCGCGCAGTTCCGGCGCCTCGCCGATCACGAAGTTGCCGTCGGGCGTGAAGCTCTCCGGACCGTTGAGCAGCATCTTCACCTCCGCCGTCTCCAGGCACGGCGTGCGGTGGACGGCGTTGCGCATCAGCGGCTCGAACTGGTCCCAATCCTCGGGCAGCAGCTGGAACTCGAAGTCGTCCGGGATGCGCTCGAGCCACGGTTTGGCGACCGGCTCGAAGCCTCCCATCACGAGGCCGCCGACCTCCTCCTTGTAGTAGATGAAGCCGTCGGGATCGCGCACCACCGGCAGGTCCGGCGCGACGCCGGCGATCGGCTTGGTCACGATGTAGAAGTGCTCGGCCGAATAGAGCGGCACGGTGACGCCCGCCATGGCGCCGACCTGGCGCGCCCACTGGCCCGCGCAATTGACGACGATCTCGCTGGCGATGTCGCCCTTGTCGGTGCGCACGCCCGCGACGCGCCCGTTCGCCGTCGCGAAGCCGGTGACCGTCACGCCCTCGATCAGGCGCGCCCCGCGATTGCGCGCGCCCTTGGCCAGCGCCTGGGTCACGTCGGCCGGATTGGCCTTGCCGTCGTGCGGGATCCAGATCGCGCCCTGAAGGTCGTCGATGCGCAGCAGCGGCCACTTCCGGCCGGCCTCTTCGGGGGAGATCAGGTGCATCTCGACCCCGAAGCCGCGCGCCAGGGCCACCTGGCGCCGGAACGCGATCATCCGCTCCGGCGTCCGCGCCACGTTCACCGAACCGCACTGCTTCCAGCCCGTCGCGAGGCCGGTCTCGGCCTCGAGCCCGGCATAGAGCTCGATGCCGTACTTGCTCATGAGGGTCATGTTGCGCGTCGGCCGCATCTGCCCCACGAGCCCCGCCGCGTGCCAGGTCGTGCCGCTCGTCAGCCGCGCCCGCTCGAGCAGCACGACGTCGCTCCAGCCGAGCTTCGTCAGGTGGTACGCGAGGCTGCAGCCGGCGATCCCGCCGCCGACGATGACCACGCGGGCGGTGGAGGGCAGCGTCGTCGTCATGGTCCTACCTCGTGCGAATGCGCCAGGCCTGGGTCCTGCGGAGCAGCAGATGCGATAGCGCGACATGCGCGAGCTTCACCAGCGCCGAGGTCGCGACGATCGTCATGGCCATCGCCGCGGCGACCGCCGTGAAACCGGATTCGTCCATGTTCACCACCGCGATCGACGCGAGCTTCGTGCTGCTGCCGTAGAGGAAGATGACGGCGGACACGGTCGTCATCGCGTTGACGAAGAGATAGACGAAGATGTCGAAGATCGCCGGCAGGCACACGGGGATCGTGACGCGCCACAGCGTCGTCCAGAACGGCACCTTCAGCGACGACGCCACGGATTCGAACTCGGCGTCGAGTTGCTTGAGCGCGGTCAGCGCCGTCAGGTGGCTGACCGTGTAGAAATGCGCGACGGTGTTGACCACCAGGATCGCCAGCGTCGCGTAGATGAAGTTCAGCGGGTTCCAGCGCGCATTGAAGAAGAAGATGTAGGCCAGCCCGAGCACAAGGCCCGGCACCGCCATCGGCAGCGTCGCGACCAGCTGGATCAATCCGCGCAGCGCGGTCACGCCCCGGGTCTTCTCGACGAGATAGGCGCCGAGGAACACCAGCGCAGCGCCGATTCCCGCGGTCCAGGCGGCCATCTCCAGGGAGTTGGTGTAGGCGCCCCACCCCGAGGAATCGAAGTTGCCGAAGGCGTAGTTGTCGAAGGTGAGGGTCAGGTTGTAGGGCCAGAACTTGATCAGCGATCCCCAGGCGGCGACGCCGAGCAGCCCGGCCAGCAGGCCGCCGACCAGCAAGCAATAGGCGAACAGCAGCGCGTCGCGCAGCCGCTCCGGGCGCGGCTCCAGCGGCACGGCGCGCGCGGACAGCACGGCCATCTGGCGGCGCTGGACGATGCGGTCGGCGGCGAAGGCGAGCACCGCGGGCAGCAGCAGCACCATGCCCACGACGGCGCCCATCTCGAAGTTCTGCTGGCCCACGACCTGCTTGTAGACGTCGGTCGCCATGACGTTGAAACGGCCGCCGATCACCTTGGCGATGCCGAAATCGGTGATCGACATCGTGAACACGACGAACGAGGCGCTCATGACGCCGTACTTCGCGCCGGGAAGCGTCACGGTCATGAAGGTGCGGGGCGTCGACGCGCCGAGCGCCGAGGCGGCCTCGTAGAGCCGCGCATCCGCCATCGCGAGGGCCGTGACCAGGATCATCAGCGCATGCGGGAAGCAGTAGAACACCTGCGCGACGACGATCCCGAGCGGGCCGTAGATCGACGCGCCCATCAGCGCGTGCTTGAGCATGCCCTGGTTGCCGAAGAGATAGATGAGCGCGATCGCGGGCAGCAGCGAGGGCGCGAGGATCGGGATCAGCGCCAGCGCCTGGAAGAGCGGCTTGGCGCGCATGCACGAGCGCGTCAGCGCATAGGCGTAGACGAAGGCCAGCGGGATCACGATCGCCGTGGTCAACAGGGCGACGTAGAGCGAGTTCCAAAGCGACTGGAACAGGGCCGGCGTCGACACGTAGCGCAGGTAGTTCGCCAGGCCGACGAAGCTGCCGTCGCTCGCCTGGAAGCTCTTCGACAGCAGGCTCCACAGCGGCAGCGCGACCGTCACGCAAAGCCACAGCGCGAGGACGCCGAGCAGCGCCCACAGGACCAGCTCGTCGCGCGCCGGCTTCAGCTGGGGCCGGAACGCGGCCGTGAGGCGGCTCGTCGCCATCAGCCCGCGGCGAACAGGCGCAGCCGCTCGGGCGGCAGCGCGACGACGACCCGCTGGCCGGCCTCGAGGCCATGGTCCTGGACCAGGTTGGCGGAGAAGTCGCCGACCAGTCCGATGCTCGGATCGACCGTCGGCCGCAGGGTCGCACGCCCGAAGGCGCCCAGGAACTCGATCTCCTCGATCGCGACCTCGATGGCGTTCGCGGTCGCGGGCGTGACCCCGCGCACGCGCACGTCCTCCGGGCGCAGGCAGAGCTTCACCGCGGCGCCGGCGGCGAGCCCGTCGGTGTCGCAGGCAAGATCAAGCGCGCCGACGCGCGCGCGGCCCGGAGCGGCGATCTGGCCGTCGAAGAAGTTCATCTGCCCGACAAAGTCCGCGACGAACGGGCTGGCCGGCGTGCGGTAGATCTCGGCCGGCGTCCCGATCTGCTCGATGCGGCCGTGGTTCATCACCACGATCCGGTCGGCCATCGTGAGCGCCTCTTCCTGATCATGGGTGACCATGATCGTGGTCAGACCGAGCCGGCGCTGCAGCTCGCGCACCTCGTGGCGAAGCCGCGCGCGCACGCGGGCATCGAGCGCCGACAGCGGCTCGTCCAGCAGCAGGAGCCCCGGCGACGTCGCCAGTGCGCGGGCGAGCGCGACGCGCTGCTGCTGCCCGCCGGAGAGCTGCGAGGGGTATTTCGACGCCGACTCCGGCAGGCCGACCAGGGCGAGGAGTTCGTCGACGCGGGCATCGATCCTCGCCCGGTCCTGGCCGCGGCTACGCAGGCCGTAGCCGACATTGGCGCGCACCGTCAGGTTCGGAAACAGCGCATAGGACTGGAACACGATGCCGAAGTCGCGCTCGGCCGGCGGCAGGTTCGAGATCTCCCTGCCCGACTGCCAGATCCGCCCCTCGGTCTGGGGATCGAGACCCGCGATCGCCCGCAGCAACGTCGTCTTCCCGCACCCCGAGGGGCCGAGGAAGCAGACGAACTCGCGCGCGCGGATCTCGAGGTCGATCCGATGCAGGGCGGTGAAATGGCCGAAGCGCTTGTTGAGCCCTTCGATCCGCAGATAGGCGTCGGGCGACGTGGTCATCGGATCCGTGGCATGGGCACCGGCGGGGCCGGGGCGGCG
>JAEULA010000019.1 GCA_016793165.1 Alphaproteobacteria bacterium
GGGAACCAAATGGTTCCCTCGGCGTTGTCCGGCGACTGCATTACGACCGGGGCGCTGGCCAGGGGAGGCTAACGCACCGTCTGGTGGGCATGCTGGCGAGGGCATTCTTTGTGACGTGGTGTGAGAAATGACGACGACCGACAGGAAGACGCAGGTCAAGCGGACGCGACCAGCCAGTCAGCCGGCACGGTCGTCCGCCCGAGAGGCGGCCGACGATCTGATCCAGCGCGCGATCGGCGAGCAGCTGAAGGCCGAGTTCGATGCCGTGGCGCAGCAGCCCGTCCCCGACCGCTTCACCGAACTGCTGCGGCGGCTCGAGGAGCAGGAACGGCAGAAGAAATGACCGAACTCTCGGGCTTTTCCGCCGATCTGATGCAGGAGGTTCCGCGGCTTCGCGCCTTTGGCGTATCGCTCAGCGGATCTTTGAGCGCCGCCGACGACCTGGTGCAGGAGACGCTGATCAAGGCCTGGACCCATCGGACCAGCTTCGTGCCGGGGACCAACCTGCGCGCCTGGCTGTTCACCATTCTGCGCAACACCTTCCGCTCGCAGCGGCGCAAGCTCGGCCGCGAGCTGGGCGATGACGGCCATTTTGCCGAGCGCCTGACGACGCCGGCCGGGCAGCATGGCCGCCTCGAGATGCTCGAGATGCGTGCCGCGCTCGACAAGCTGCCGGCCGACCAACGCGAGGCGCTGGTCCTGATCGGGATTTCCGGCTGTTCTTACGAGGAAGCAGCCGTGATCTGCGGCGTCGCCGAGGGCACGGTGAAGAGCCGCGTCAACCGCGCCCGCCGTCGCCTCAGAGTTCTGCTCGACGTCGGCGATGCCGGCGAGATCGGGCCGCAGGGCTCCGATCTCGCGATCCTGTCGGCGTCGCTGACGGACAAGCCGGGGGGCTGACGGGGGGATGTCGCCGGAGGACGATCCAAGCGAGGGGATCGAGGCTCGCTACCATGCGCTCTTCGACGCCGCGGGCGATGCGGTCGCGGTGATCGACGAGCACGGCATGATCCAGTCGTTCAACCGGGCCGCGGAGCGGATCTTCGGCTACAGCGCCGCCGACGTGGTCGGGCAGAACGTCAACCTGCTGATGCCCGAGCCCTATCGCAGCGAGCATGACGGCTATCTCGAAGCCTATCGCCGCACCGGGCAGGCGCGCATCATCGGCCTGGGCCGCGAGGTCGCCGGCCGCCGGCGCGACGGCTCGGTATTCCCGCTGGCGCTCGCGGTCGCGGAATGGCGCTGGAACGATCGCCGCTACTTCACCGGCATCATGCGCGACATCAGCGAGCGGCTGCGCGCCACGACCGCACTGCAGGAGAGCGAGGAGCGATTCCGGGTGCTGATCGACGGCGTGCGCGACTACGCGATCTGCATGCTCGATCCCGAGGGCCGCATCGTCAGCTGGAACAGCGGCGCCGAACGCATCACGGGGTGGAACGAGACCGAGATCCTCGGCCTGCCGCTCGCCGTGCTCCTGAGCCCGGCCGAGACGGCGTCGGCGCAGGCGCGCCGGCTGCTCGAGACCGCCGAACACGCGGGCCGAGTCGAGGAGGACGGACGCCAGCGCCGGCGCGACGGCGCCGAGATCGACGTCACGATCACCCTGACGACCCTCGCGCCGCTCGACGACCGGGCGCGCGGCTTCGCGGTGGTGATGCGCGACATCACCGAGCGCGTGACGGCCGAGAACCGCCAGCGCATCCTGATGCGCGAGGTCGATCATCGCGCGATGAACGTCCTCGCCGTCGTGCAGTCGCTGCTGCGCCTGTCCTGGGCGCCCGATACGCCCTCCTTCATCCATGTCGTCGAAGGCCGCGTCGCGGCGCTGGCGCGGGTCCATGCGCGGATCGCGATCCATCACTGGGAGGCGGCGCCGCTCGGCGCGCTGCTCGAGGACGGCCTCGCGACGCTCGAGCCCGAGTTCCACAGCCGCGTTGGGCGCGACGGACCGCCGTTGTGGCTGACGCCGACCGCCGCCCAGTCGCTGGCGCTCGCCATCCACGAACTTGCGACCAACGCCCGACGCCATGGCGCCCTGGCCCGGGCGGGCGGCTCGGTGGCGATCGCCTGGCGGCGCGATCGGGCCGGCGACCTGTCGCTGCGATGGACCGAGAGGAAGGGGCCGTGTCCTCCGACTGCACCGGCCGCCGGCTTCGGCCATGCGATCTTGCGCGCCATGGTCGAGTCCCAGCTCGACGGCACCGTCGCCCTCGACTGGCGCGCCGCAGGGCTCGCCTGCCGGCTCGTCGTGCCGGCCCGTCACCTGGCCGCGCATTAGTCGGGCGGGCACGCTCCGCGGCGCGCCGGATCGCGGCGTTCAGGGCGGGAATGTCAGCGTGATGCGCGTGCCGCGGTGTCCATTGTCGATCTCGATCCGCGCCTCCAGGCTGACCGCCATCGCCTCGATCACGCGCCGGCCGAGACCGGTGCCGGCCGCGGCCTCGTCGTCGCCGAGGCCGACGCCGTCGTCCTCGACGCTGAGCACGAGGTCGTCGCAGGACTCGGCGCGCCGCAGCCGGATGCGGATCTCGCCCGGCCCGTGGCCATCGGGGTAGGCGTATTTCAGGGCGTTGGTGACGAGCTCGGTGACGATGACGCCGACCGGCACGACGCGATCGGTCGCAAGGACCACCGGCACCGTCTCGAGGCTCAGTCGATGATGGCCCCCGGTGCCGCTGAGCGAGCGCTCGAGCTCCGCGAGCAGGCCGCGGAGGTAGGCGCTGAGGTCGGTCTTCTCGACGTCCGCCGAGGTGTAGAGGCGCCGATGGACCTGCATGATCGCCGCCAGCCGATGCTGGGTGTCCGCCAGCGCGCTGCGCGCCGCCCCGTCGGAGATGGCGCTCATCTGCAGACGCACCAGCGAGCCGACCAGCGCCAGGCTGTTGGCGATGCGATGATTCATCTCGCGCAGCAGCACGGCCTGGCGCTCGACCAGCGTCTCGAGGCGACGGTTCGCCGCCTCGATCGCGATGCGGGCGGCGGCGCGTTCGCGACGCAGTGTCGTCTGTTCGATGGCCTGGTGGATCGCGGTGCGGAGCAGGTCGAGGAAGTCGCCCTCGGCGCTCTTGATCATGTAGTCCGCGGCGCCGGCCTTGAGCGCGGCGACGGCGACGCGGCTCTCCTGGGAACCGGTCAGGTAGACGACGGGCGGCGCCACCGGGATCTCGGATTGGATCTGCGCCAGCGTGTCGAGACCGTCCTGGCCGGGCATGTAGTGGTCGAGCACCACGAGGTCGAACTCCGAAGCGCGCAGCAACTCCATCGCCTTCGCCGCGTCCGTCGCCGAGGTGACCGCGAAACCGTTGCGCTCGAGATCGCGCGCGACGAGCCGGCCGAGCGCCACGTCGTCGTCGACGTAGAGGATCCGCGGCGCGGGGCTCGGCGGCGGGGCGACGGCCATGCGCGAGCCTCCGGTCGCCGTGGACGGCTGCGCCGGAGGCGGGGTGCGAGAAGGGGCCATGGGGTCAGGTCGGATGGCAATTGCGGGCGCCGGGCGGGGGCAGCTCGATCACCTCGAGGAACAGCCCCAGCTTGCGGATCGTCGCGGCGAAGTTCTCGTAGTCGACGGGCTTGGTGACGTAGATGTTGCAGCCCAGATCGTAGCAGCGCCGGATCTCGCGCTGGTCGTCGGTCGTCGTCAGGACGACCACGGGAAGCCGGCGCAGATTTTCGTCGGACTTGATCCGCGCCAGGATGTCGATGCCGCTCATATCGGGCAGGTTGAGGTCGAGCATCACGAGGCCGGTGCCCTTGTCGAGCCCGCCCTGCAGGAGCCAGTCCAGCGCCGTGCGGCCGGTGCGGAACGAGATGATGTCGTTGGAGATCCCTGCACGGCGGATGTTCTTCTCGATCAGCCTGGCGTGGCCGTGGTCGTCCTCGATCATCAGGATCGTGACGCTGCGCTCGGGCGCGGCTGCCATCATGCTCCCCTCTCCGTGACGATCAGATTGCGCGGCAGGTCGACGACGAACCGTGCGCCCTGCCCGGGCTGCGACGACACCGTGATCCCGCCGTCCATGCGCCGGGCGAGCGCGCGCACATGGGCGAGGCCGAGGCCTTCGCCCTCGGTGTCCTGCGGGCCGGCGCGGCGGAACAGCTCGAAGATGCGCTCGTGGTCGCGCGGATCGATACCGCGGCCGTTGTCCTCGACCTCGATCTCGACGCGCGCGCCGCGGGTGCGGCCGCGCACGACGATGCGGCCCGGCCGGTCCGGGGCGAGATACTTCACCGCGTTCTCGACCAGATTGGCGAGAATCTGCTCGACGGCGAGGCGATCGCCGACCAGCTCGGGAAGCGGCTTCTCGACGACGATCTCCGCCTTCGCAGCCGTGACCTGCGTATGGACGCCCGCGACCACGGCGTCGACGATCAGGTCGAGCTGCAGGACCTCCGGGTGCAGCGCCCGCCGCCCCTCGCGCGCCAGCGTGAGGATCGCCTTGATCAGGCGGTCCATCCGCGCGGTCGAGCCGCGGATGAACTCGACCGCCTCGGGAATGTCCTCCGCGATCGCCTTGGCGATGTCGGCCGGGACCGAGTCGGGATCCGCCGCCCGCCGCTGCCCGACATACGCCTCAAGGCGCTCGAGCGCCTGCGCCAGCTCGCCGGTGAAACCCACGATGTTCACCAGCGGCGCGCGCAGGTCGTGCGAGGCGACGTAGACGAAGCGCTGCGCCTCCTCGGTCGACTCCCGGAGCTGCCGGTTTCGGCGCGTGACCGTTGCCTCGAGATCCATGTTGGTCGCGATCAGCGCTTCGCGCGCGATCTCGAGCTCGCGGGTGCGCGCTGCGATGCGCTGCTTGAGCGTCGAATTGAGGGAGCGCAGCGCGTCGCGTGCGCGCTCGGCCCCGTCCATCGCGCGGGCCTGTGTGAAGGCGAGTGCCGCGAGCGCGAGACTGCCGATCAGGCCCGTGGCCAGCGCACCCTGGCTCAGCCGCAACGGCGACAGGCGATAGAACGGCTCGCGCGCCGCGACGACGGCGGTCCACCGGCGGCCGGCGATGTTGAGCGGGAAGGCCGCGGAGAACCGGACGTTCTCGAATGCCGATTCGGGGTCGGTACGGTAGAGGAGGTTGGACGCGTCCGGTGCAGGGCCGTCGTGGAGCGCGATCGCGAACTCGCGCGCTTCGTCGTTGCCGGCGAAGACGGCCGAGAGGAAGTCCCGCGCGCGGAACGGGCTGTAGACCACCCCGATGAAGCGCGACCGCCGCACCTCGAGCCGGTCGGGCACGCCGACGCCGAAATACACCGGCACGTACATGAGGAACCCGGGCTGGCGGTCGGGTTCGACCTCCTGCACCAGCGTCACCTGCGCGGTCAGCGCCGGCCGCGCGTCGTCGCGCGCGCGCAGCAGCGCCTCGCGCCGCGTCGGATCGACGAACATGTCGTATCCGAGCGCGGCCTGGTTGCGGAGATCGGGCGGATAGAGCAGCACGATCGCGTGGCGCTCGCCGTCGCTGTGCTCGGGCCACAGGCGTGGCGCCGCCTGCTGCTGGGTCAGCGTGCCGAGGGCCTTGGCGCGCATCGCGTCGTCGCGCAGCGCCATCGAGTAGCCGATGCCCTGGACGCCGGGGTAGTTCGTGTCGAGATTCAGGCGCCCGATATAGGTCGCAAAGCGCTCGGGCGGGATCACGACGTCGCCCGAGGCGCGAATCAGCCCCGCGACGCCGCGCAGCAGCGCCTCGTGAATCGCGATGCGATCGGTCATGCGGTCGAGCGAGCGCTCGGCCCCGGCGCGGAAGCGGTCGAAGTCGCGTGCGACGCTGGCGCGATCGAGGTAGTGCGCGACCTGGATCGAGGCGAAGACGCCGATACCGAGGATCAGCGCCGGCGCGACGAAGATCCACGCCGGACCGCGTGCCCAGGCCGGACGGGTCAAGGCCCCGCGCCTGCCTCCGACCGCGCGTGATGCGGCCGCGTCATCCACGGACGGCGCTCCCATGCGTGCAGTCCGTGCCGGCAGTCGCGTCGCCCACCTGATCCTCGCTGATCCACGGGTCGTAGAAGCCGCGGATGCGACGATGAACGTCTTCATCGTTCCAGTCGATGACGGCCTCGGGCGGCTGGGTCGGGGCGCGGCGCCAGGCGTCGTCATCGATCGGTACGCAGAGCCCGGCGTCCGGCGTCCGGACCAGGACCGGCCATGGTACCGGCCGATGGGCCTCGAGGAGCCCGCTGCCGCCGACGATCGCGAAGGCGGCGTCGCCGGCGCTCAGATCGAGGACGACGCCGACGAGGCGACCGCGCTCCGCGCCGCCCGGGTCAAGGACCGGGGGCCGGTCGGTCGCCTCGTCGATGCGCAGGCGTACGTAGCGCGGCCGCGGCTCGGGCGTCGACGTCATGCGGCGTCAACGCGAAGCCCGCCATCGGGTTCCCCGCCCGCGCAAATTCTCCGGCCGCGTCAGACGATGCAGTCGTAGATCGACCAGCGCCGGCCCGATTCCCCGCGGGTATTGCGGAATTTGGCCCGCTTGCCGAAGGCCTGGCACTGCTTTTCGGCCTCCCGGTTCGCCTCGGCCTGGTACCCCTCGGCAAAGGAGATCGTGACGGCGTCGGTGTTGGCGGACTCGACGGACATTGCGCTCGTGCAGGCGGCCAACGCGACGATGCCGGCGATCAGGATGGGCTTCATGCAGGGTTCTCCTTGTGGGACGTCGGAAAACGTGCGAGCCCGCCGTCGGTTCCGCCGCGACGCTCATCCCGGCAGGTCGATGTCGTCCGGCGGAAACAGATGATGGCTCGCGGCCATCCAGATGATCAGCAGCGGGACGGCCAGGAACGCGCCGATCGGCCCCCAGAGCCAGGTCCAGAACACGACGCCAATGAAGACCAGGAAGGGGTTCATCGCCAGGCGGCGCCCGACGATCGCCGGCGTCAGCAGCTGGCCCTCGATCGTCGCCAGCGCGACGAACATCCCCGGCGGCACGAGTGCCATGAGCAGGGTCGGCTGGGTCGTCATTCCGACGACCAGCAGCATGAGCGTGACGAGCGCCGGGCCGACATAGGGAACGAAGTTGATGATTCCCGCGAGAACGCCCCACAGCACGGCGCCCTCGATGCCTAGCATCATCAGACCCAAGCCGGTCGCCACGGCGAGTCCGACATTGATCAGGGCGATCGTCGTGAAATAGGTCGCGAGCTGGGTCTCGATGTCGTTCATGACCCGCAACGCGACGAGCCGCGCCTCGCGCGACGGCAGCGCGAGGACGATGTGGCGCCGGATGCCGGTGCGCGACCACAGGAAGAACAGCAGGCTGCCCATGAACACGACGAGCTGGGCGAGAGCCGGCGTGACGACGCCGACCGTCGCCTCGACGAGCTTGCCGCTGCCGACATCGGCGCCGCGTGCCGCCGTGCCGCCGCCGATCGCCGCCTGCAGCTCGGCGACGGTTCGGCGCAAGGCTTCGAGGTCCTCGAGCTTGTCGCGCAGCTGGCCCAGCGCCCGGGGCATGTCGCCGAGGAAACGCCCGATCGGTGCGGCCATCGCGATCGAAAGAACGTAGACGCCGCCGGCGATCAGGCCGACGATCGCCAGGGCCGTGAGCGGCGGCGGCACGCCGTGTCGGGCGAGCCGCGCCGCGAGCGGGGCGAAGATGCTGCCGACGACGATTGCCGCCAGGACCGGCACGACGATCGGCTGCGCGGCATACAGCGCGCCGGCCACGGCGAGGACGAACAATCCGAGCACGGCGGCATCGCGCAGCTCCGCCAAGCCGGCCGTGATGGTGGCGGTTCCTTCGTCACCCGTCGCGGGCGTGCCGGACGCCTGCGACGCGCGCGATCGTGCAGTGTCGGCAGTGCCGCTGGACATCGTCGCACTCCGCGCCCGGGGCCGGGACCGGCACCATCCCGGCCCCGGGCTTCGGCGTCAGCGACGCCAGATCGGCTTGCCGAGATTGACGTCCCTGTCCTTCGTCAGAGCGCCCGCCGCCGCGCCCGCTGCGCCGCCGATGAGAGCGCCGCCGAGGGTGCTGCCGCCGGTGATCGCGCCGATGGCCGCGCCTGCGCCGGCGCCGAGCGCGCCGCCGGAGATCGCGCGATCGCCGGTGCTGCTGCCGCAGGCGGCGAGACCCAGCGCGACGGTCGTCATCATGGCGAGGCGTGAGATCGTGTTCATGGTTGCGCTCCTCGAATGTCGATGAGGCTCGGAAAACGCGCGGCCCGTCCGAAGGTTCCGTGTTGCGGACAAAGGGAATTTCGCGGCGCGACGGAACGCGACGACGCGCGACGCGTTCGACGCGACTCAGGTCGATCGGAGCCCGCCAAGGTGTCGCGCAGCGCCCGTCATGCCGATCCCGTTCCCGCCGTCGCGGCCCGCGCTGGCGCTCGGCGCCTGCGCCGCCCGCGACCGCGATAAACGTGTGCGCAGCGGTGCTGCGGGAATTGGCGCGATCTTCGGCGCTCCTCCCGGCACGATGATCGGCATCGCGGTCGGCGTCGGCGCCGTCACCGGCGAGAAGGACGTCCAACTCCGGACGCGGCTCCGGAAGCGTTGCCGCTCGACCCGTCGTCGGCAGCGGCGCGTCGCAGCGCCGCGATCGCACGGCGCGCATCACGAAGCAGATCGCCGGTCCGCCCGGTCGGGCCGGGCGGCGCTGCAGGCATGTTCTCGTCGGTCGCGACGAGCAGCCCGCGCAAGTCCTGCTCCCATTCCTGCAGCAGTCGGAGCTTGTCGGCCGGGGCCAGCGGCGCTTCGAGGATGTCGGCCGGCCGCGCGAAACCGCGATGCGGCGGCAGGTTCGTCCGCGCCCGCTCGGGCCGTTTCGCCCGGCGCAGATGCGGGGTTCGGGAGTCGCGGTGCGTCATGGATGTCTCCTTGTTCGCGCGCGCCTCGCCCGGCGGGCGGTCGCGCCTGGCGACCGCCCGCCCACGGACCCGTGTCAGCTTTTCACCCACGCCGATTTGTCGCGCTTCATCGCCGGCAGCGCCTTCAGCTGCTCGGTCGTCGCGCCGGTCCGCGCGACGACGGCGTCGTTGGCACTGCGGCCGATGCGCAGCTGCTCCCAGGGCAGCGCCACATGCCGCTCGCCGACGCCGAGGAAGCCGCCGACGCCGACGATCACGTCACTGATCCGGCCGTCGGCGGTCACCACGACGTCCTTGATCTCGCCGACCGTCTCGTCGGCGCCGTTCAGGATGTCGAGGCCCATCAGGTCGCTCGCGCTGAGCGGGCCGGGGCTCGCGACCGGCATCGTCGCGGGCGCGATGGCCGTGCCCGATGCGCCGCCGGACATCGGCGCCTGCGGGGCGGGCACCTGCAGCGCGGGCGGCTGCGGCGGCGCGGTCTGCGCCATGACCGGCGCGGCGAGAATCGAGATTGCCAGCGCCGTGGTCGCCTTGATCGAGTTGGACATGCGGGATCTCCTTCTTGGCGAACGGGATTGCTCGAGGGGAGAACGGCGCCGGCGGTCGATGGTTCCGGCGCCGTTCCCGACGGGTCACGTTGCCGCGGCGTCGAGGCGCGCGCGCAGCTGCGCCGTGCCCCGATTGTCGGCCTTGCGCTCGAACAGGATCTGACGCGGCGTGGCCGCGACGCCGTAATAGGCGTGGTTGGCCTCGGCGTCAGCCGCGAGGACGCTGCCTTCGAACGAGATGCCGCCGTAGAGGCCCTTGGCGCGCGCGAAGGCGAGGATGTCGGCGCCGGCCGCCGTCGTCGTCGAACCCTCGAGTCCGGCGCCGATGGTGGCGACGGCGAGACCGGCATCCGCGCCGAGCTTCACCTTGTCGCTCATCAGCCGATCGAGTGCCTTGCGCGAGCGCACCAGCATCACCGTCTCGGCGCTCTGTGCGCCGGCCTGCAAGCCGATGCTCGCGCTGGCCAGCGAATAGAACGCCGGCGGGCTCCAGCCGTCCGCCGGCTTTTCGCGCACGAGCATCACGCCGCCGCCACCCTCGCCGCCGATGATGAAGCCGGCCTTGATCAGCCGAGGCACGATGAGGACGGCGACGGAGTCGTGCAGCTGCTTCGAGAAGTCGGGATGCGCACCCTCGCCGCTGAAGCTCACGATCGTCTTGGTCGCGTCGTCGACCATCTCCTGCTGGGCATTCGCCGCGAGCGCCGGGCGCGCGACGAGGCAGGCTCCCGCCGCGGCGCCGGCAAGCAGCGATCGGCGCGCCAACGGCGCGGTCGTGACAAGTATGTGAGACATGCTGCGACTCCTTCCTTGAGGGATCCGCCGGGGCGGGGTCCAAGACCAACGCCGTTCGCGGGCGTCGGTTCCAGCGTCTTGCCCGCCATGCAGGAGGCGACCGCGATGAAACCATCCGCGGGTTTGCCGGTTTTCCGTGGCGAGGGCGCACATCCCGGCGCCTTCCCAACGCAAGGGAGCTCGGCATGACTCAGAACCGTTCCGCTCCGCCGTCGCCTCAGTCGCGCGACGACCGGCAGCCCGGTGCCGTCGACGACCGCACCTCGCCGCGGACGCCGGCCATCGATGCGCAGCGTCGCAAGCTTCAGGAGAAGGCGCCGCCGCCGCGCGACATGCGTCCCGGCGCCGGGGGTGATCCGTCGCGCCCGCCGGGCGTGCACGACGAGGGCCACGAGCCGCACGACGACGTCGATCCGAAGCATCGCCCGGCGCCGGCGCGCAAGTGATCCCCGCGCGCATGGCCGTCACGTCATGCGCCTGACGACGCGAGGGGCCGGGGCGGGAAACCGCCCCGGTCTCGCCGCGTCGAGCGCGAACACCTGCGCCGGCCTGGTTCCGGACGCGGTCGCATCCGAAATCGCAGTCGCGACACGACGGAGGTCCCCATGGGTCGTAGCCTGCTTCTGCTTCTCCTCGGCGTGCCGATCCCGCTGGTGATCATCATGTACATGATGGGCTGGTGAGAACGGGCGCACGCACGCGGCCGCGATCGGTCGCGCCGCAGGCGCCACATTCGGCGCATCGGCCGCCGCGCCGGTTCGCCTGCGGGTCCCGCGTTCGCCGCCTGCCGCCGCGGGTCACGCGGCTGTGCGCGTCAGGGATGATGGGATGCGGCGTCTCACACCAGTGCGGGCGGCGGGGACGCCTCGGACTCGATCTCGTCCGCCGCCGGCTCGATCTCCACCGATACGATGGCCTCGCAGCAGGCGCCCGGCGTGCCGAGGAAGCTTCCCTTGACCGGCATCGCCTGGTCGGCGTCGCGCGCCACGGCGACCCGGATCAGGCGATCCGAACCGGCGAGACCGTTGGTCGGGTCGAATTCGAGCCAGCCCGCGCCC
This sequence comes from Alphaproteobacteria bacterium, assembly GCA_016793165.1. GTDB lineage: Bacteria > Pseudomonadota > Alphaproteobacteria > CACIAM-22H2 > CACIAM-22H2 > CAIOSQ01. The sequence continues at coordinate 11,207 of JAEULA010000019.1, forward strand.
GGCAGATAGACCTCGAGCCAGGCATGCGGGAGTCCGTGTGCCGCCGCATCGCCGCCCGTGCCATGGAGGTAGCCGCTGACGAAGCGGGCGGCGAGGCCGACGCAGCGCACCGTTTCCATCATCAGCAGTGCGAGGTCGCGGCAGGTGCCGCTTCCAAGGGCCAATGTCGTCGCCGGCGGTTGCGTGCCCGCGTCGAAGCGCATCGCGTAGCGAAACCGGGCGCCGATCGCCGCGCTCGTCGCGTGCAAGAAGGCGAGCGTGTCGCGCGTGCCGTCGGCGCCGAGCAGGCTTCGTGCCCAGAATTCAACTTGCCGCTCCGGATCGGGATGCGAACGGGCGACGAACGGCGCGAGGTCCGGCGCTTCGGCGGCCGGATAGACGAGCGGCACGCTGCGGGCTGCCGCGTCCAGTTCCGGGCCATCGGCCGGAAGGCCGTAATGGTCGATCAGGATGGTGCTGTCGATGGTCAGGCGCCGCGTCGAGCCGGTGAAGCTGGCGACCGCGACGGAATTGCCGAACACGTCGTACTCCCAGCGCAGCAGCGCCTCCGGCGCGATCGCGAGTCGCGCGTCGAGCAGCCGCGAGACGTGGCTGTCGCGCGGGCGCAGCATCAGCCGATGCTGCCCCAGCGTCACCGGTTCGACATATGCGAAGCTCGACCGGTGCCGGATCCGCAGCCGCCTCATGCGTTCGCCGCCTGCACCGGAGCGCACGCCGTGCCGGCGCGGCGCGACGCCTTGCGCGTCGTCCTCGGGGGACGCCGTTCCTCGGCGAGCTCGTCGGTCCACACCTTGAAGCCCAGCATCCGATGCGCGCCGAACGAGGTGACGAAGGCGACGTCGGTGGCGTCGCGCCCGTGCGCGATGGGGATGCGGCCGATGCGCGGCGTGTTGTGCCGGGCGTCGAAGGCGAACCAGCCGCCCTCGAGCCAGGCCTCGAACCAGGCCGAGAAGTCCATCGGGCAGGGCGCCGGCGGCACGCCGATGTCGCCGAGATAGCCGGTCGTGTAGCGCGCGGGGATGCCCATGGCGCGGCACAGTGCCACGGCGAGATGCGCAAAGTCCCGGCAGACGCCGACCTTCTCCTGCAGGGCCTGCGCGGCGCTGCGCGTCGCGCGTGCATGCGGATAGCCGAAGGCGACGTGGCGGTGGACGAAATCGCAGATCGCCTGCACGCGCGGCCAGCCGGGCGGCGTGGCGGCGAAGCGCTTCCACGCGAAGTCCGACAGCAGGTCGACCTCGCAATAGCGGCTGCTCATCAGGTAGGGCATCACCTCGTCGGGAATCGCGGCAATGGGGACCTGCCGCGCCGACGGCCGGACCGGATCGGGTTTGCCGCCGTCGCGGATGATGCCGTCGACACGCAGCACATGGCGCCTGCCGGCCGCGAGCACCGCGCGGGTGGCGAGATTGCCGAAGGCGTCGATGAATTCCTTGCGCGTCGTCCCGCCGCGCAGCGCCACGCGATCGGGCGTGATCAGGCGGCGGCGACGCTCCGGGCGCACCGTCATGAGCAGAGTCACCGGCGTCGGCTGGTCGCAGACAAGCTGCAGCTCGCAGCCGAAATGGATGCGCATCACCGGCTCCCGTTCTGGATGTCGATCTGACGCATGGACAACGCGCGGCCGCCGCACGCGTTCCCCTGCGCCGCGAGCTGGGGCGCGCCGCTCGCGCCGCATGCCGGAGCGGCGTGCGGCGGCGCCGGTGGCGGCCGGGACGGGAGTCAGCGGACGATCGGCACCTTATCGCCGAGCTTCGCGAGCCAACGCTCGATGCGCGCCCTGTTGGCGCCGAGATCGCTGCGGCCGAGCTGGGAGCGCGCGTAGATCGCGAGCGTGCTGCGCCCGCCCGGCTGCTCGAGCGCCCGCACCACGATCGTGTCGGGGAACCCCATCAGCGCCGTGCGCTGCACGTAGCGGTCGGTCAGCGTCGCGTCGTCCGCCGCGACGCGCTCGGTCTTCGGCTCGCCCGCGATCACCGCTGCCAGCGCCGCGCGCAGCGCGGCCGCGTCGACGGCGTAGGTCGGCGGCTCGAGATCGATCCGCGCCGCGCACAGTCCCGCGGGGCAGGCGAGGGCGTCGTTCGGCGTCGACCGCCGCGCCAGCCGCTCGAACTCGACCGGGCCGAGATCCGGCGGCCCGAACATCGCCCAGATCCGCGCCGGGCCGATGATCGCGAAGGCGGCGATCGCGACGAGCGTCGGCACGAGGATCGCGGCGATGGCGAGTTTCATCATCTTCATGGCTCCGCTCATGCTCCGCGCCGATCGAGCTGTCGCCGCCGCGACCGGCATGCCACAACGACGGCGGTGCCGTCCCCCGTCGCCTCTTCGCCCAACTCCCCGCGTCGCGGCGGGTCCTTGCGGCGCTGCCTCGTCGTCACGATCTTGCCGCAGGGCCGTGCACATGTCGGCTTGCTTTTCACCCGACGACTCCCCCCGGAGGTTCCATGACGACATCGCCGGACGCCGATCTCGACTCCGTGGCGCCGCGCCGCCGTGGCGCGCTGCGCTGGGTGCTCCTGGCCCTGATCGGGCTCGTCGTCGTGGGCCTGCCGGTCGGCATGCTTGCCGTGCACAAGATCGACAACGATCCGCGCTTCGCCCTCGCCGACAGCGATCTCCCGGCCGGCGCCAGCCGGACCGTCGCGATGATCGCGGCACTGGTGCGGCGCGAGACCGACGTGAACCGCTGGGTCGCGAACGACCCGTGGTTCCTGCCCGGCCATTGGCTCGACAACATGCCCAATTTCCAGCAGGGCATGTTCGCCGCCCTGGCGCGCGCGACGGTGGAGATGCGCGACCAGGTCGGCCGCGCTCGCGGCACCAGCCAGGACGACGGCGACCTGCGCGAGGCCGCGGGCCTGCTGCAGTTCCCCGGCGACAAGTGGATCATCGACCTGGCGACCTCGCCCTGGCCGCAGGCGACCAGCGAGGCGCAGTACCGCCGCGCGCACCAGGCGCTGCTCAACTACAACAAGCGCCTCGCCGCCGGGCAGGCGGTGTTCGAGCGCCGGACCGACAACCTGCTCGCCACGCTCGACCGCATCGCCCTCGATCTCGGCTCGTCCTCGGCCGTTCTCGACCAGCGCATCACCGAGCATGGCGGCAACCCCTTCGACCGCCGCGCCGACGACATCTTCTACTCGATCAAGGGGCAGAGCTACGCCTACGGCCTGGTGCTGCGCGAGCTCGCCAGGGACTTCGCCGTCATCGTGCGCGAGCGCGACGTCGGTACGCTGTGGACGAACCTGATGGCCTCGCTCGACCACGCCGCCGCGATGGATCCGTGGTTCGTGATGAACGGCGCCCCCGACGGGATCCTGTTCCCCAATCACCTCGCCGCCCAGGGCTTCTACGTGCTCAGGGCGCGCGCGCAGCTGCGCGAGATCACCAACGTCCTGCTCAAGTAGGCCGCCGCGGCGTTCGGTCGACGGGTCGGTCGCGGCGCGCGTCGCCCGCGTGCCTCTCGTCTCGTCCCGTCGGGCGCGTCACCGCGGGCGGGGTTCGCCGGCGCGCACGATGACGGGGAGGTCAAAGGCGTCCCGCCGGGCTACTCTTCGCCCTTCCGTCGGCGCGCCTCCGCGCGCTGCGCCCCCGACCGTTTCGCCGCGGGCGGGGACATGCCCGACCCGACCGGCACCGCAACAGCCTCAGAGAGGAGGACCATCCATGGCGATCTACGCGCTCGACGAGCACAGGCCGACCCTGCCCGCCGCGGGCCGATTCTGGATCGCGCCCGATGCCCATGTGATCGGCCGCGTGACCCTGGGCGACGACGTCGGCGTCTGGTTCGGCGTCGTGATCCGCGGCGACAACGAGCCGATCGCGATCGGCGCGCGCACGAACATCCAGGAAGGCGTAATGATCCACGTCGATCCCGGCTATCCGGTGTCTATCGGCGAGGGCTGCACGATCGGGCATCACGCGATCATCCATGGCTGCACCATCGGGCCGAACAGCCTGGTCGGCATGGGCGCCACGATCCTCAACGGCGCGAAGATCGGCGCCAACTGCCTGATCGGGGCCAATGCCCTGGTCACGGAGCGCAAGGAATTCCCGGACAACTCCCTGATCGTCGGTGCGCCGGCCAAGGCCGTGCGCACGCTCGACGACGCGGTGATCGTAGGAATCCGCGGCTCGGCCGAGCACTACGTCAAGAACTGGCGGCGGTATGCGGTGGGGCTGAAGCGGATCGATTGAGAAGAGCGCGTTGCGCTACCCGCGCAACCCGGGACTGAGCCCGAATTGTTTGCGTCCACTGGCCGTAATCCGGCCTCCGTCCCTGATTGCCGGCGTCACGGCGCGCAGGTGCCGCCCAGGAGCCACAGCAGGAAGACCAGGCCGGCCAGGACGCTGACCGAGGCGTGGATGGAGACCCAGAACAGGACGAGCTTCAGCCGGCTGAGCCGCGGGTGCTTCGCCTCGTGGGCCGTGTCGCCGATCTGCTTGAAGCCCGCGAAATCCGTGCCGATCCCGCTCCGATCGATCTCGTCCCGCAGCGCCCGCGCACGGGCGTAGTGGCGCGCCGCGCGCTCGGTCTGAGCGACCGCGAACAGACTCCCGAACACGCCGAGGCAGAAGAGGAAGGCGACGAGCGGGAGGTCGGAGCTCGAGATGCACCTGTCGAAGCCGATGACGGCGAAGCCGCCCGTGCTGACCGCGACGATGATGTTCGTCCCGGCGGCGCGCAGCACTTCGTGGTGGCGCGAGTGGTCCAGGTTGTCCTTCAGGTAGCGCCAGTGAAGCTCGGTGCGGTCGTCCATGTTCGATGCGCGGCCCTGTCCGTCCTGTCCGCCCCATGCGTCGGGCTCGGCTCACCTTGGCGAGAACCTGCCGATCCGGCAATCGCGCAGGGGATCGGCTGCCCGCCGTCCGGCGGCAGCTCCATGGGCATGCGATCCGCGGCCCTGCTGCGGACTGCGTCCCGCGCCGGTCCGGCCGGATCGGTGCGCCGGTGCCGGTCGCGCCGGCGCGTCGTTGATGGGGCGATCGCTTCCTGCGTATCGTGGAGCGACGCGGCGGAGGGGAGCGACGATGCGACAGAAGAACATGCGCCTCGCCTATACCGGCATGGGGCTGCTCGTGCTGGCGCTCGCCTTCTTCGTCGGGATGATGGCGGTCGCGCCGCGATCGACGGATCCGGCGAAGCTGATGGAGATCGTCGGCACCGTGTCCGGCGTCGTCGGCGGCCTCGCCATCGCGCTGATCGCCATCGGCCTGATCGGGAAGAAGGTGTAGGGGCCGGCGCCAGGTTCGCGACCCGGGTCTCCGCAATCCCAGAGCGGAGCGCTACCACCGTTTGGGGGCAATACGGGCGCAGTCCCCGGTTGTCCTCCACGGCACGCTGGGTGGCTGCGGGCCGGACACGACGTAAGTATCCCGGCGCTCCGAACCCGGCGCTCAGATCAAACCTGGGGAGATTTCGTCGGGGGAGATTTCTTCATTCGGAGGCGGCGTAGAAATCCCAGGCTCCAAGCCCGGTGTTCAAAATAAACCCGGGGGGATTTTCTCCGGGGGGATTATCTCGGGGGATTTTCTCCCGGGTCGGAGACGACGGCGAGGTTTACTGACTGCTGCCACGCATCAATCGATCACCTCGTCGGCGCGGGCGAGCAGCGACTGCGGGATCGCGATGCCGGTGCCGCGCGCGGTCCCGAGGTTCACGACCAGCTGGATGCGCGAGGGCTGCTCGAAGGGCAGATCACCAGGCTTCGTCCCGCGGAGAATGCGGTCGACATAGCCAGCCACCTGCCGATACACGTCGTCGATATCGTAGCTGAAGAAGACGAGGCCGCCGGCGGCGACGAAGTCGCGATCGCCGTAGCTGGCCGGCTTGCCCGCCGCGTTGATGAGCGCGACGACATCCCCGGCGATGCCGGCGATGATCGGGTTGGCCGGCAGCACCAAGCCGTCGACATCGGCGATCGCCGGGGAGGCGAGCTCGCGCACGGCATCCTCGCGTGTGGCGATCACGATGTGGCGAAGCGCCAGGCCGAGTTCTGCCGCCCGCTGCTCGAGTGCCCGGTGGGTCGGTTGGTTGATCGCCGCATAGACCACGCCGAGGCGACGGGCCGCGGGTACGATCTCACGAATGAACTCGACATGCTTGGGCGCGATCTCGTCCGAGATCGTCGCAAAACCGGTCATGTTGCCGCCCGGGCGCGCCAAGCTCGCGGCAAAGCCGCGCCGAACCGGATCGAAGCCTGCTACCGCGACGATCGGGATGGTGCGCGTGACGGCCTGCATCGCCACGGAGGCGAGCTGCCCGTCAGTGACGATGATGTCGGCACCGTCGCGAGCGATCGTCTGGGCAAACTCCGGCAACATCTCGGCGCCGCCGGCAAGATGGAAGGCGAGCGTCACGTCGCGGCCTTCGACATATCCGAGTTCCGCCAGCCTCGCGCGGAACGCCGCGAATACGGGGCGCTGCGCGTTCGTTCCCGGTGACAGCACTGCCAGTCGCGCTATCCGCCGGGTCTGCGCCAGCGTCCGCGAAGGCAGAAATGTCGCGCTTGCCCCGGCGCCCGTGATCAATACCGCGCGTCGCCTCATTCGTTCATCTCGTCTGGAGATTGGTCCCAGGAATTCGGTCCAAGGCAGATATTCACTCCTCGCCTTCCGCGATGCGCGGTCCCCGGGGATTGGGCAGGACCCAATCTAACTTGGCTGCATGAGGTTCGCCATCAGCCGCATCGCCCCGGGCACCATCTGCTCCAGCTGGTGATGCAGCACGAGGCTCGTGTGCGTGTGGCGGCCGCGGCCGAAGCGGCCGGTGAGCAGCGCGCCGGCGAGCGGCGGGTCGCCGGGGTCGTTCATCTCCACGAGCGGCGTGTAGGTTGGATCCCAATTTGAGGCGAAGTAGAGGCCGCGCTCCTTGGCCCAGCCGGACCAGTCGTCGGGACCGATCCGGTTCGGACGGGTGAGCAGGCGATGCGCCGGATCGAGCACGCGCACCGGGGCGGCGGGGTCGCAGACGCGCCAGCGCAGGGACGGCGAGCCGATCGCCAGGCGGGCGGGGGCGCTCGCGTGCTCGTGCCAGTTGTCGATGGGGCGATGGTAGAGCGTGACGAGGTGGCCGCCGGCACGCACCCAGCGATGCACGCGTGCGAGATCGGCGGCGAGATCGGGGCGCGTGCGCAGGGCGAAGATGCCGACGACCAGCGTGGCGAAGCGTGAGAGGTCGATGCCAGGGAAAGCCTCCGGACCGACCGATGTCACGTCGAGGCCGAGCCGCATGAGCCAGTGGTCGACGCGGTCGCCGCCGCCGCCGACATAGGCGATGCGCGCACCCTCGGGCAGGGCGATGTCGACGATGCGCAGGCGCAGGACGCTCGGCGTGGCCAGCGTGACCTCGCCGACATGGGCGTGATGGCTGCGCTGGACGCTCGTCGCCGGGACGCCGTCGAGGCGGGCGGCGATGTCGTGGAGGCCGCAGGCGAGGTCGGCGGGCGGGACGAGCGCGGTCGCGACCCGCGTCGGCGCATCCGGTGCGACCGTGAGCGTGGCGGGGAGGGATTCGGCGCGCCATCCCGGCGGCAGGTCGAGCTCGACGGTGACGCGGTCGGAGCTCGATGGCTCGAGGGTCAGGTCGACGCGCAACGGCGCACGCGCGGCCTGGCGGTTCAGGACGAGCGCGTCGGGCTCGAGGCGGAGGCTCGGCGCGGTGGCGGCGCGGGACGGCGGGGGCGGTTCGAGCGACGCGGTGTCGGGACTCTCCCCCTGGCGCCGCGTCGCGGCGCCTGTCCCCCTCATTCGAGGGGGACGGCGGAGGGGGGCGAGGGAGTCGCGGAGCGCAATGAGGCGGTGGCCGTGGGCGTCGCGCATCGGCTCGGGAATCGCGGTGAGCGCTGCGGCGATGGCTTCGTCGGCCGCTTCGGCGGACTCGGCGACGCGCGCGGCGTCGGGGGCGGCGGCGCGCACGGCGTCGAGGGCGCGCTGCGCGGCATCGAGCACGCGGGTCGTCTCGGCGTCGGCGCCGTGGGCGATATCGGTCAGGCGGCGCGGCAGCCCGTCGAAGATCGAACGTTCGTGGCCATCGCGCTCGGCTTCGCCGCGGGTGCTCGTCGCACGCTCGTCCACGGCGCGATCGGACGCGCCGCGCGTCCCGGACTCGCGATGAAGCAGGTGCAACGGATAGAGCGCGGGGCCACGCTCGACCCAGCGGCCCATGCCCTGGCTCGCATGCGCGGCGCGCGAGCACTCGGCGAACTGCGCGTAGGTCAGGCCGGTCGCCTCGTCGATGCCGCCCGCGTCGTAGACGACGCTGGCGTTGGGTGGCGGCAGGGCGTCGTCATAGGTGCCGCCGCCGCCGGACCATGCCGGCAGGTAGAGCTTCGCCACGCGCCACGCCGCGGCACCGGGCGCGGGCCAGTCTGGATCGGCGGCGCGGCGCACGGCCTCGATCGTCGCCTGCGTGACGGCGCGGTGATGGCCGTGCTGGCCGGGCACGTCGAGGAAGGTCGGCCAGACGATGTCCGGCTTCTCCGCGCGGATCACGGCCACGAGGCGATCGAGCACGCGCGCGCGGTTCCAGCGCGCGAAGGTCGCCTCGGCGGTCTTGGCGAAGCCGAAGTCGACGATCGAGTCGCCGCTTGCCTCGCTCAGCCAGTAGAGGCAGATGCCGAGGCGCTCGGCCGCGAGCTCCATCTCCTTCGTGCGAAGCGCGCCGAGCATCGCCCCGCGCTCGAGGCCGATCGCGTTCTGCCCGCCCTGGCCGCGTGTCGCGCAGGCATAGGCGACACGTGCCCCGTCGCGGCGCACGAGGGCGGCGAGCAACGTGCTCATCTCGTCGTCGGGATGCGCGCCGGTGACGAGGATGCGCGCGATGCCGCGCAAGGGCGCCAATGCGGCGGCGAAGCGCTGGGCGGGCGACTCGATCAAGGCGATCGCGTCGTCGAGACGCGCGCGGTCGTTGCTCACGGATGCCGTGCTCCGGGGAAGAAGGAGCGGCTATTGTGCATGGAATTCCGGTTTCCGGTTCCGGCTTTGCCGCGGAACTTTCAGCCGCAGGTCTTCCCAGGTTCCGGCATCGCCGCGGAACTTGCAGCCGCAGGTCTCCCGGTTCCAGATTCCGGCGTCGCCACGGAACTTGGAACCGACTCTTGTCCCGGCTGCCGGAACCGACTTCGGCGGAACCGGGAACCGCTCTTTCTCCTCGTCACCGGAGCCCGGCTTGGACATCTCGCGAACGACGGTCGGACGCCTCGAGATCTTCGGCATCGCCGACGCGCGGCCCGCACCGGTCGATCCGGCGCGCTCCTATCCCGACGTGCCGCGCGAGGCCTGGACGCCGCACGCGCGCTGGCTGACGGCAGAGGGACTCTTCCGGCCCGATCTCGGTTGCTTCGTCGTGCGCGGCCCCGCGGGCGTGGTGCTGGTCGATGCCGGCATCGGCCCTGGGCCGGTCGCCTATCTCGGCGAGGCGCGCGGCACGCTGCGCCGGCATCTGGACGCGCTCGGCATCGGCTTAGCCGACGTCACATCGGTGTTGTTCACGCATCTGCATTTCGACCATGTCGGCTGGGCGAGCCTGCCGGATGCGCAGGGCGCGATGCGTCCGAGCTTTCCCAACGCGCGCTACGTCGTGGGCCGGAGCGAGTGGGCGTTCTGGGAGGCCTCGCCGCAGAGCGTGATGGCGCATCACCGCGAGGCGTTCGAGCGGGTGGTGCGGCCGGTCGCGGTCGCCGGGCAGCTCGTGGTCGTCGAGGACGGGGCCGAGCCGATCGATGGCTTCGCCTATCGCCGGCTGCCGGGCAACACGCCGGGCCACCAGGGGATTCTTGCGACCTCGGTCGGCGCGCGCTGCCTCTTCGCGGCGGATCTCTGCCACTGCCCCGTGCAGGTGCGCGAGTGGCGTTGGAGCCATCGCTCCGACGTCGAGCCCGAGGCGGGGCGCGCCTCGCGCCGCGCCGTCTTCGGCGAGCTTGCCGACACCGGCACGCTGCTCGCTTTCGGTCACTTCCCGCGCGGCGCGGACATCGGCGAGGTCCACGCCGACGGCGGCGGCTGGCGCTGGGCGCCGGTCGCGGGGTGATGGCCGGGAGGTCGTCGGTCCTCGGCGTGCCTTGAACGTCTCCCTCGAATGAGCAGGGTAATCGCCCTTGGATTGCCGTGCAGCTGTACGCTCCGATCGTCCCCCTCGAATGAGGGGACAGGCCGCGAAGCGGCCAAGGGGAGAGTCGCGACATCGCAAGGTTCGTTGCGCCGGGGCTCGATCCGCTGCCATCTCACCCTGATCGCCCGCTGGCGCACGCGATCTGTCCCCCTCATTCGAGGGGGACGGTTGGAGCCCGGCGCTGCCCGAGAGGACGTCATGTGCGATGGCCTTGCTCTTTCGGGGGGGACGCTGCAGGGCTCGCGGTCGCGGTGTGCGGTTGACAGTCGCAGGGGCGAATCGGACCTTGGCGCCCTCGTCCGCAGGAGGGCCCGTCCCATGAAGAATCTGTTCGTCTCGGTCGCGACCGCGTGCCTGACTCTCGCGTCCACCGCGCTGTCGCACGCGCAGACCGTCGAGATCGAGTACTGGCAGTATTTCTTCAAGGAGCGTGTCCAGGCCGTCGATGCGCTGATCAAGACCTTCGAGGCCGCCAATCCCGGCATCAAGGTCAAGCACACGCATTTCCCCTACGCGCAGTACCAGACCAAGGTCGCGGCGGCGGTGCCGGCGGGCGAGGGGCCGGACGTCGTGCAGCTCTACTACGGCTGGCTCGAGGAGTACCGGAAGGCGAAGCTGATCGAGCCGCTGCCCAAGGACCAGTTCGACCCGGCGCAGATCGAGCGCGACTTCTTCCCGATCGTGAAGGCGATGAAGGCCGACGGCGCCTACTGGGGCCTGCCGACGGCGGTGCGCTCGATGGCGCTGTTCTACAACCGCAAGCTCATGGCCGAGGCCGGGCTCGACCCCGCCAAGCCGCCGGCGACGCTCGACGACCTGATCTCGCAGTCCGCGAAGATCGCGAAGCGCGACGGCGGCGGCAACGTCCTGACCGCGGGCCTCACGGTCGGGCCGGTGTCGCAGGACCATCACTGGTGGCGCGAGGTGCTGGTGCGCCAGTTCGGCGGCCAGGCCTTCAGCGACGACAACACCAAGGTCGCCTACGACAAGAAGGGTGGCATCGAAGGCCTGCAGTTCTACCACGACATCGTCGCCAAGCACCGGCTGACGACCTTCGGCTTCATGGACGAGTCGCAGGCGGCGTTCCGCGCCGGCAAGGCCGGCTTCCATATCGACGGCTCGTTCCGCATCGGCACGTTCCAGGCCGTGCGCAATCTCGACTGGGGCGTGGCCGAGCTGCCGTCGCACAACGGCGTCAAGGCGAACTTCGCGTCCTACTGGGTGAACGGCGTATCGAGCCGCGCGCAGGGGCCGCGGCGAGAGGCGGCGATGAAGTTCCTCAAGCACCTCGTCAGCGACGAGGCGATGCAGCTCTGGCTCAAGACCGTCGGCGAGCTGCCGGCCAAGCCGAGCGTGGCGATGACCGATGCGAACCGGAACGATCCGGTCTACGGCCCGTTCATCCTCGGCCTCGCCTACTCGTACACCACGGACTTCGTGAACGAGGCCAAGCAGCGCCAGATCTTCCTCGACATGATGGACCGCGTGGACATCAAGAAGACCAGCGTCGCCGAGGCGATCAAGATCGCGGCCGAGGAGGAGCAGAAGCTCCTCGACGAGCACTACAAGAAGTGACCCTGAGGGCTTTGCCCATCCCCTCCTGTCGCGCGCATCGCGACAGGAGGGGTGCCCGAGCGAAGCGAGGGTGGGGAGGTCGATGGCGTCTCGCAGGGCGACGCATGACCTCCCCGTCAGCGCGCTCCGCGCGCTGCCACCCCTCCTATTCGCGCTGCGCGCGAACAGGAGGGGATGAGTGACCTCCTGGTACCGCTCGCGCACCGTCGGGCAGAAGCAGGCCGTCTGGGCGTGGGTGTTCCTGGCCTTGCCGCTGCTCTTCTTCGTCGCGATCCGGCTGTTCCCCACCGGCTACACGAGCTGGGTGTCGCTGACCGAGTGGAACCTGCTCAAGCCCAAGCTGTTCATCGGCGCCGACAACTACGTGAAGCTCTGGAGCGACCCGGTCTTCTGGCAGGTGTTCGCGAACACTTTCAAGTACCTGCTGATCGGCATGCCCACGAGCCTCGTGCTGTCGTTCATGGTCGCCTATTACCTCGACCAGGTGCGCTTCCTGCAGGGCTTCATCCGCGCGCTCTACTTCATCCCGTTCCTCACGACGGCGGCGGCGATGGCCTGGGTGTGGCGCTGGTTCTATCAGCCGGTGCCGATCGGACTGTTCAACCTGATCCTCGTCGATCTCGGCTTCGCGCAGCAGCCGTTCCTGCGCTCGACCAGCCAGGCGCTCGGCGCGATCCTCGCCCCCGCGATCTGGGCCGGGCTCGGCTTCCAGATCGTGGTCTTCCTCGCGGGACTGCGCGCGATCCCGGAAACCTACTACGAGGCCGCGCGCATCGACGGCGTCGGGCGCATGACGATCCTCTGGGAGATCACGCTGCCGCTGCTGCGCCCGACGATCGTCTTCCTCGTCGTGATCAGCTCGATCGGCTTCCTGCGCATCTTCGACAAGGTCTACAACATGACCGTCGACGGCAAGGGCGGGCCGCTCAACTCGACGCGGCCGCTGGTGCTGAACATCTATCAACTCGCCTTCACCGACTACAAGATGGGCTACGCTGCCGCGCAGACGATGGTGCTGTTCGCCGTGCTGCTGGTCGTCACCCTGATCCAGTTGCGCGTGATGAGGGCGAAATGACGGTCGGCTGGTGGCACTTCGATCCCTCGCGCGACCCGCGCCGCATCGCGATCTGGACGCTGGTGGCGCTGGGCGGCATCGCGATGGTGATGCCCTTCGCCTTCATGATCTCGACCTCGCTCAAGACCAGCGACCAGGTCTACGACCTGCGTCTGATCCCCGCGGACCCGACGCTCGAGAACTATCTCTATCTGTTCCGCGAGAGCCGCTTCCTCTCCTGGTTCGGCAACTCGTTCCTCGTCGCCTCGGTCTCGACCGCCTCGGTGCTGTTCTTCGACAGCCTGGCCGGCTACGTGCTGTGCAAGTACCGCTTCCGTGGCCGCCAGCTCGTCTTCGTGATGATCCTGTCGACGCTTATGATCCCGACCGAGATGCTCGTCATCCCCTGGTACGTGATGAGCAAGAACCTGGGCTGGCTCAACACGACCTGGGGGATCATGTTCCCCGGCATGATCACCGGCTTCGGCGTGTTCCTGATGAAGCAGTTCTTTGAGACCGTGCCCGACGCGCTGATCGACGCCGCGCGCATCGACGGGCTCTCCGAGTTCCGAATCTTCTGGGAGGTCGCGCTGCCGCTGGTGACGCCGGCCCTGTCGGCGCTGGCGATCTTCACCTTTCTCGGCAGCTGGACGGCGTTCCTCTGGCCGCTGATCGTGACCAACAGCATCGAGAACTACACGGTCCCCGTCGGGCTCGCCTCCTTCGCGGGCGAGTTCGCGACCGAGTGGAACATGATCATGACGGGCGCGGCGGTCGCGACGATCCCGACCCTCGTCGTCTTCATCCTGCTGCAGAAGTTCATCATCCGCGGCGTCATCCTCTCCGGCGTGAAAGGCTGACGCGCGATGAGCGACTCGACATCCCGTCTCCCGCTCTCTCTCGTCGACGCGAGCTCCCGGCGATGGGCGCGGCAGTCTTGCCGCAGAGGACGCGGTGGTATTCAGGAGGGCCGCAGAGGAGAGGGCTCTGCGTGCGAAGCGCGCAAGAATCTCGGGCGCTTGATGCGCTGCGTGGCCGGTGACGCGCAACCTCTCTGCGGCCCTCCCGAAAACCTCGGCGTTCTCTGCGGTAGGATTCCACACCCGACGCCAGGCGCTGCGCCTCGACCGGAGCGAGCAAGCCATCTCATGAGCACCGTCCCATGACCATCCGCGACGACAGCGTCTTCCCGTCCCCGGTCTACAAGCGCACCGTGCTGGCGCCGCTCTTCGACGGCGCGAAGCGGCACTTCCTGGAGTCCTTCCGCCGCATCGACCGCGCGCATTGCACGATGCTGGCCGAGACCGGGATCCTGCCGCGCGACACCGCGGCCGCGATCGCGCGCGCCCTCGTGGCGATCGAGCGCGAGCTCGAGGTCGACAAGCTCGTCTACGACGGCTCGGTCGAGGACTTCTTCTTCCTGATCGAGGGCGAGCTGCGCCGCCGCCTCGGTCCCGACGTCGCTGGCCGCCTTCACACCGGGCGGAGCCGCAACGACATGGACCATACGAACTTCCGCATCGTGCTCAAGCAGCGCCTCGACGGGCTCGGTGCGAAGGCGGCGGCGCTGGCCGAGGCGATGATCGCCACGGCGCGGCGCGAGCGCGACACGCTGATCGTCGCGTACACCCACGGCCAGCCGGCGCAGCCCTCGACCTTCGGCCATTACCTCGGTGCCGCGATCGAAGTTCTGCTGCGCGATCTCGATCGTTTGGCAGCTGCAAGAGAAGTCGTCGACCGCTGCCCGATGGGGGCGGCGGCGATCACCACCTCGGGCTTCCCGCTCGACCGCCATCGCATGGCCGAGCTGCTGGGCTTCGCTGCCCCGCTCGAGAACTCCTACGGCTGCATCGCCAGCGTCGACTACGTCACCGCGCCCTACTCGGCGATCCGGCTGCTGATGCTCCATCTCGGGCGGTTGCTGCAGGACATGCAGTTCTGGTCGTCCTTCGAGGTCGGCCAACTCTACGTCCCCAACGCCTTCGTGCAGATCAGCTCGATCATGCCGCAGAAGCGCAACCCGGTGCCGATCGAGCACATGCGCCTGCTCGCCTCGCTCGCCGCCGGCAAGGCCGACGCGCTCGTGACCACGATGCACAACACGCCCTTCACCGACATGAACGACAGCGAGGGCGCGGTGCAGGAGGCCGGCTATCCGGCGATCGAGACGGCCGAGCGCGTGCTCGAGCTGCTGGCCGCCTTCCTCGCGGCGGTGCGCATCGACGCAGCGCGCGTCCGGCGCAACACCGATGCGAGCTGCAACACGATCACCGAGCTCGCCGACACGCTCGTGCGCGAGGAAGGCCTGTCCTTCCGCCAGGCGCACGAGATCGCGGCCCATGTCGCGCGCGCCGTCACCGCCGCGGGCGGCAGCCTGACGAGTGCGGGCCACGCGCCGTTTCTCGCGGCCTTCCACGAGACGACCGGCCGCGCGCCGCGCCTCGACGCGGCCGGCTTCGCGGCTGCCGTCTCGCCCGAGCGCTTCGTCGCCGTGCGCAATCGCCATGGCGGCCCGGCGCCCGAAGCGCTCGACGCGGCCTTCGACGGCTACGCGGCACATCTCGCGCGGCTGCGCGCCGGCGCCGCCGCGATCACGACGCGCGAGGCGGGGTCCGCGGCGACGCTCGACGCCGCCTTCGGCGCCCTGCTGAAGGCCTGAGCCCGTGGCCGCGGTCTCGCTCTCCAACATCGTCAAGCGCTTCGACCGCCACACGGTCGTGCACGGAATCGATCTCGCGATCGCCGACGGCGAGTTCGTCGTGCTCGTCGGGCCGTCGGGCTGCGGCAAGTCGACGACGCTGCGCATGATCGCCGGCCTCGAGGACGCCTCCGACGGCGAGATCCGCATCGGCGAGCGCGTGGTCAACAGGCTGGAGCCCAAGGACCGGAACATCGCGATGGTGTTCCAGAACTACGCGATCTATCCGCACATGACGGTGCACAAGAACATCGCCTTCGGCCTGCGCATGGCGAAGCTGCCCAGGGCCGAGGAGGACAAGCGCGTGCGGGAGGCGGCCGCCGTGCTCGGCCTTACCGACCTGCTCGCGCGCACGCCGGCCCAGCTCTCCGGCGGCCAGCGCCAGCGCGTGGCCATCGGCCGCGCGATGGTGCGCAACCCGGCGGTCTTCCTGTTCGACGAGCCGCTCTCCAATCTCGACGCGCAGCTGCGCGCGCAGATGCGGCTCGAGATCAAGAAGCTGCACCAGACGCTGGGCACGACGATCGTCTACGTGACCCACGACCAGATCGAGGCGATGACCCTCGCCGACCGCATCGTGATCATGCGCGACGGCCGCATCCAGCAGATCGGCACGCCGACCGAGGTGTATCGCGACCCGGTGAACGTCTTTGTCGCCCGCTTCATCGGCTCGCCCTCGATGAACCTCGTGCCGGGCGGGGTCGACGCGACGCGCTCGACGCTGCGCCTCGACGGCATCGAGCGCGAGCTGGCGCTGCCCGGCTTCCAACGCGCCGCCGGCAAGCGCGTGCTTCTCGGCATCCGCCCCGACGATCTCCGCGTCGTGCCGGGCGAGGCCGCGGCCGAACTCGCGCTCGAAGCCCGTGTCACCGTCGTCGAGCCCCTCGGACCCGACACCCTCGTCTACGCCCAGTGCGGCGGCCACGAGCTCGTGGCCAAGGCCGACGCGCGCACCCCGCCGCGGCGCGGCGACATCGTCCGCCTCGTCGCCCAACCCGAAACCCTCCACCTCTTCGACGCCAGCAGCGAGACGGCGATTCCCCGCTGACAGGCGTTCCCGTCGCACGAAGCGAGCAGGAGCGCCGGCGACTCGCAACGCATCGTCGGCGAGGTGGCATCGGTCCTGCCGCCGCGAACCGGTTCGGATGCGGCTCAGGGCGGACGCTCGCGCGAAAGCGCCGCGATCACGCTCGCCCGCTTCCGCATCCGCGCGCGATGGTCGAGCACCCGCGGCAGCCGGGCGGTGTCGACACCATCTGCCTCGAGCCACTGGGCGAGCGTGAAGAGATAGGGGTCGGCAATCGAGTACCGTTCGCCCATCACCCACGGCCCCCGCAGCATGCCGGTCTCGACCAGGTGGAAGCCCTCGCCGACGGACTCGGGCACCTTGCGCTGCATGTCCTCGAACGATGCAGGCTCGCGCGCCCAGCGATAGCCGCGCATGCGATGCGAGTGGGCGACGTGCACCGTCGAGCAGAGATAGCTGTTGAACGCCTGGAGCTCGGCGAAGGCGAACGGATCGTCGAGCGGTGCGAGGCCCGCAGCGGGGCGGAGCTGGGCGATGTAGGCCAGAATGGCGGGCGTCTCGGTGATCACGCCGCGCTCCGTCACGAGAGCCGGGACCCGCCCCTTCGGATTGACGTGCAGGAAGGCGGGCGCGCGCTGTTCGTTGCGCGCAAAATCGATCCGCGCGATGCGGTACGCGAGTCCCGCGTCCTCGAGCGCGATCGCCGAGGCGAGCGCACAGGTGTCCGGCGTCAGATAGAGCGTAAGCATCGGTGGCCCTCCGTGGATGTCTGCGGCGGCGGTCTTGCGGGCGCCATCGATCTTCCGTCGGCGCGCGACAGGAGTGAACGCGAGGGGCGCGAAGACGCCGCCGCAATTCCTCACCGCACCGCGACGCGCATCTCGCCGATGCGCTCGATGCCGGCGACCATCTCGTCGCCGGGCTTGACGCTGTCGACGCCGTCGGGCGTGCCGGTGAAGATCACGTCGCCGGGGTGCAGCGTGTAGCAGGAGGAGGCGAGCGCGATCTGGCGCTCGATGCCCATCAGCAGCTCGCGCGTGTTGGAGCGCTGGCGCTCCGCGTTGCCGACGCGCAGCCAGAGATCGAGGGCGCCGGGCGCGGGGATCTCGTCCGCGGTGACGAGCCAGGGGCCGAGCACGGCGTAGGAGTCGGCGGACTTGCGGAAGCTGCGGTCCTGCGGCCCGCGCACGGTCATGTCGAGGCCGATCGTATAGCCGGCCACCACCGCATGCGCGTCGGCCTCGGACACGTGGCGGCAGGTGCGGCCGATCACGACGGCGAGCTCGACCTCGTGGTCGTTGCGGCGGTCGGGGAACTGGATCGTCACGCCGTCGCCCGGACCGACCAGCGCCGAGCTCGCCTTGAGGAACAGGCCGAACTTGTCGACGGGGGTCGCGAAGCCCTCGTGGCCGGTCTGGTGCACGCCATGGTGGATGCCGGCGTCCTTCGCGGACTCCGTCACGTGGAGGCGATAGTTGAGCGGGGCGGCGATCAGCTTGGTCGGATTGGCGACCGGGCTGCGCAGCGTCACGGCGGCGAGCGGCCGGCGCGGCGCGCGCGCGGCGAGGCGCCTCACCTCCGGCTGCAGCCGATCGAGATGCGCGATCAGCAGGTCGCCGGGCGGGATCGGCCAGCGCTGCGCGGGCAGCAGGTCCAGGGCGGCGGAGACGTCGAACACCGAGTCGCCCTCGACCAGGCCGAGGCGATCGTCGTCGTAGCGGCAGATCTTCATGGCGGAAGGGATAGCGCGACTCGCGCAATTCCGTCGATCGCGCCGACGAGCGATCGCCGCGCGATCGGATCGGGCGTCGCCGAGGCGCGTTGCGGGCCTCGTCTCCTCGCGTCGGCGCGGACGGCCGGAGCGTGGGACGGCGACACAAGAAACCGAATGCGATGGCCCCGCAAAAGGTGGTTCCATGCCCGCCATCCCCGGCCCCAAGCAGCGGCAGCGCCATGACCGACGCACGTCCCCGCGCCCTCGACGCGCCCGCCTCCCGCACCGGCGAGCGCGAGGCGTTCTATCGGCGGATCGACGCCAGCAACCTGGCACCGCTGTGGGAGGTGCTGCACACGCTGGTGAAGCGCGAGCCGCGCTCCGCCGCCGTGCCGGCGCTGTGGCGCTACGACGACATCCGGCCGTTCATCCTCGAATCGGGCGGGCTGATCACGGCGCGGGAGGCCGAGCGGCGCGTGCTGGTGCTCGAGAACCCGGGACTGCGCGGCAAGTCGCAGATCACGAGCTCGCTTTATGCCGGGCTGCAGCTGATCCTGCCGGGCGAGGTGGCGCCCGCGCATCGCCACGCCCAGTCGGCGCTGCGCTTCATCGTCGAAGGTTCGGGCGCCTACACCGCGGTCGAGGGCGAAAAGACGATCATGCGGCCGGGCGACTTCGTGATCACGCCGTCCTGGGCCTGGCACGACCACGGCAACGACAGCGCGGAGCCGATGGTGTGGCTCGACGGCCTGGACATCCCGATCGTCGCCGCCTTCGACGCGCAGTTCGCCGAGCTGCACAGCGCCGAGCGGCAGCCGATCGGCCGCCCCGTCGGCGACGCGCTCGCGCGCTACGGCGCCGGGCTGCTGCCGGTCGGCTACGAGAAGCGGGCGCTGACCTCGCCGGTGTTCAACTACCCCTACGCGCGAACGCGCGAGGCGCTGGAGACGATGCGTCGCGCCGAGGAATGGGATCCGTGCCACGGGCTCAAGCTGCAATACGTCAACCCGGTCGACGGCGGCTTCGCGATGCCGACCATCGGCACCTTCATGCAGCTGCTGCCCAGAGGCTTCGCGACGCAACCCTATCGCTGCACCGACGGGACGGTGTTCAGCGTCGTCGAAGGTCGTGGCACGACCGTGGTCACGCGCGCCGACGGCGGCGAGGAGACGCTGGAATGGGGGCCGCGCGACGTCTTCGTCGTGCCGAGCTGGTGCTGGTCGCACCACCGCGTCGCCGACGGCGACGCGGTGCTGTTCAGCTTCTCCGATCGGCCGGCCCAGGCGAAGCTCGGCCTGTGGCGCGAGATGCGCGGCAACGCGTCAACCGCGGGTTGACCGGCCGCCGTACGGGGCGCGCGCGGCGATCGCCCGCCGCGGCTCGCGTCGAAGTTCTGCGTCGGCGCCTCCGCACTTCTTCCGTCCGAACCGCCGCGGGCAAGGTCATGGGCCGTCGCCGCGGCGGCGGCACGGAGGCGGCGGCGCGGTGTCGCAATCGACCGCGCCCGGAATCCCGCGAGCGGCCTGAGCGGCGGCAGATCGGCGGGTCGGAAGATTCTTCCCGCCGTCCGTCTCGGCCCGGTTGCGGGGGCGGCCGCAGGGCCGCTAAACCCTTGGCCCGTCGTTCCGCCCGGATCCCGAGATGCCTGCCACCCCCCTGCGCCTGATCCTCGAAGCCCGCATGCGTGCCGCCTTCGCCGCGGCCGGCCTCGACCCCGCCCTCGGCGGCGTCGACGTCTCGCGGCGGCCGGAGCTGTCGCAGTTCCAGGCGAACGGCGCGATGGCCGCGGCGAAGGCCGCGCGCAAGAACCCTCGCGAGCTGGCCGCCGCGATCGTCGCCGCCGTCCAAGGCGACGCGATGATCGCCAAGGCGACCGTCGAGGGGCCCGGCTTCATCAATCTCTCGGTGACCGATGCCGCGCTGGCCGCTGCCGGCGGCAGCTTCGCCGACGACGCGCGGCTCGGCGTGCCGGCGAGCGTCGACGCGCCGCGGGTGCTGCTGGACTTCGGCGGCCCGAACATCGCCAAGGCGATGCATGTCGGCCATCTGCGGTCGTCGATCATCGGCGACACGCTGCAGCGGCTGTTCCGCTTCGCCGGCTACGACGTGACGAGCGACATCCATCTCGGCGA
>JAEULA010000110.1 GCA_016793165.1 Alphaproteobacteria bacterium
CGCCTTCCTAAGTCGCGGCCCCATCACGATCTCGACATCCGCCAGATCCATCATCAGCGCGAGGGCCGCATTGAGGCGCACGTCTTCATCGCCTTCCTTGCCTACTGCCTGCACCTCTCGCTGGGTCGCCAGCTCGCCGTCCTCGCGCCCGGGCTCAGTGCTCGCGGTGCGCTTGTGAAGTTCGCCGCCCTCGAGATAGTCGATGTCCACATCCCGACCACGGACGGCCGCGAGATCCGCCTGACATGCCACACCCAGCCAGAGTCCGAGCTCGCTCTCCTGCTCGAGCGACTGAAGCTCAAGCTCCCGGCCCAGCCGCCGCCCGCGATGACCGCCGGACAGACCGGCGCCGCCGCAACGCCGATGTAGTAGAGACCTTCGAGGGGTCGTCTGAATCAATTCGATCGCTTAGCCCCCTCGCGCACCCCGAATCGGCGAAGTTGGGATAGGGCCGCGGCAATTGGTCATCCCTCGGCGAATGGGACGTCAACTTCGGCGCGCAGACGACTCTGTCGTGACGTTTCCGCGGAGGCTGCGCAAGAGCATGATCATGACGCCAATCGACAGCGCTGCGTCAGCGAGGTTGAAACTTGGCCAGTGCCACCCGGCTATGTGGAAGTCGAGGAAGTCGACGACCGCGCCGATACGCAGGCGGTCGGCGACGTTTCCGAGCGCGCCGCCGATCATCAGCCCGAAGCCGACGCGCTCCCAGCGATCGTCGCTGCGCGCGAGCAGCCAAGCGAGCAGGCCGACGATCGTGAGCTTGACCAGCGAAAACGCGTACGGGAAGTCGTCGAGCGTCTCGCGGAACATCCCAAAGCTGATCCCAGGATTGAACCCGAGAACGAGATTGAAGAACGGGAGCACGGCGATGCGCTGGCCCGGACGCATCACGAACTCGACGATCGCCCACTTCGTGACCTGGTCGACGATCAACGTGCCAGAAGCGATGACGAGGGCGGGGACGAGGCGGCGCAAAGTGGTCTCAGGCCGGATCGCTGACGGCGCGGCGCGACGCCCGCCGCCAAAGCAGCCAGCTTGCTGCGACAAAGAGGGCCAACAGCACGAGGCCGGAAGCCTGCAGCGCCGGACCCCAAATCGTCTCGGCAAGCGATCCAGCGCCATAGCCGAGCGCAACGAGCAAGCCGGCCCAGAGAGCCGCAGCCAGGAAGTTGAGCGGCGCAAAGCTGCGCCACTCCATCGCGGTAATCCCTAGGGGCAGCGCGCCAATGGTCCGAGCGCCTTTGGGGAAGCGATAGCCAAGGATGTACCAGTGACGATGCCGCTCAAGCAGGCGAAGCGCGAGCGCGACGCGGGGCTTCAGCCGCGGAAATCGCTCTAGCAGTCGCGACCCCCAGCGCCGACCGACGGCAAACCGGACTTCGTCGCCAAGCCATGTACCGCTGAACGATGCGGCCGCGACCATGCTGATGTCGAGGGCGCCAAGCTGGGCCGCGTATGCCGCGAACAGCGGCAAGGCGCCGCTCTTAACGAACGTGTATGCGAACAGCAGGGCGTAGACCATAAGGCCGTGCGCGGCCACGAGCGCGATGATCTCGTCCATGGCGTCAATGCGCCGAATGACCGCCGGCGCGGGCGGTGCGCACCGGGACCGCCAGGGCGAGCTCAAGGCCGCTCCTAAACTTGACTCGCAGCGGAAACGACGTTCCCGCGACCAGAGGCGCGCGCAACTCGATCAGCATCAGATGCAGGCCGTTGGGCTCGAGCCGGACATCGCTGCCCGGCGGAATCTCCAGATGCGGGACGGGCTGCATCCGCGCGATGCCGTTCTCGATGACGGTCCGGTGCAGCTCCGCCCTCGCCGCAGCCTCCGTTTGCGCCGCTATCAGCGCGTCTGGTTCTCGGCCTTCGTTGCGAATGGTCATGTACACGACGCCGGTTCGCGCCATGGGCGGCGTTGCGCGCGCCCAGGCATCGAGGATGCTCGTCGGCCATCGGTCGAGCGCTACAGCGCTCAGCGCGGGCGCCGTGACCAATAGAAAGATTCGGCGGGTCATCGACATGGCTTCAGCTCCCTCGGGCAGGCGCGGTGAACCGCCGCAGCACCTCGAGCGAAGTGTCTGGCGACTCATGGATGTCGAGCGTGGCGCGGAATACCCCCTGGCGGTCGAGGACGTAGATCGTTGCGGTGTGATCCATCACATATCCGAGACCCGACTGGCTTGGCACCTTCTTGAAGTAGGCGCGAAACGCACTTGCGACACCCTCGATCTCCTCGACCGTGCCGGTGAGCCCGACGATCGAGGGATGGAACGCTTCGACATAGCGTGCCATTACCTCGGTGGTATCGCGCTCCGGATCGACGGTGATGAACAGTGGCTGGAAAGCCGCTGCGTCGGGCCCGAGCCGGTCGAGCAGATCGCTGATCAGATTGAGCGCCGTCGGGCATACGTCCGGACAACTCGTGAAGCCGAAGAAGACAAGCTGGATCTTGCCTTGGAACGTCGTTTCGTCGACCCGCACGCGGCGGTGATCGGTGAGACGGACTGGGCCGCCGATCCCGGGAATGCCGCGCAGCGGCAATGTTGCACCGCTCGTCGCGATAGTTCGCCGCTCGATCCACTCAGAGATCGCAAAGCCCAGCGCACCGGAGGAGATGGTGAATCCGGTCGTGATCAGGAGGCGCCGCGACGGTGTCATTCTGCCTATCCACGCAGAAGGGGGGCGACCAGACGCTCGAAGTCGGGGACGGTCTGTAGGCCGGAGTACACGCGATCGCCGATCACGAAAGTCGGTGTGGCGCGGATTGCGTAGCGCTCCGCGCCGGTCTGCGCCTCCTGTACGATCGCGCGAGCGAGGCTCTCGTCGGCGAGGCAGCGATCGACCTGCGCCGGAGTCGCGCCGGCCAAGCCAGCGAACTGGCGCAGCACCGCAGGTGTGTCGACGTTACCCGCGCCATGCCCACCCTTCCAGCTGTCTTGTCGGCTGTAGAGCAGCGCCACGAACGAAAAATAGCGATCGGCTGGCACGCAACGGGAGACCTGCGCTGCCATCAATGCGACGCGGTCGAGGGGGAAGTCGCGCATGACGAAGCGCACATGTCCGGGCTCGACGAATTTGGCCTTGAACTCGGGATACACCTCGACCTTGAACTTCTGGCACACGTGACAGGTGAAGGAGTGGTACTCGACCACCGTCACCTTGGCGTTCGGATTCCCGAGCGCGCGCTCCGCCAAATTGGGCAGATGCGCCGGCGATTGCGCGCCGGCACTCGCCGTCGCCGCGCTCGCGGCAAGCGTTGCGAGTATCGCGCGGCGGGTGGGCTGGACTGCCATGGTCAATCCTCCTCGTCGGGTTCGCTGATGTGTTCGAGCATGTCGGCGATGACGCAGCGGATGTGATCGTCCGCCGCGGAGTAGAACACCTGCTTGCCGCGCCGGTCCGCCTTTACGATCCGCGCCGCCCTGAGCAACCGCAGATGATGGCTCACCAGCGAGCCGCTGAGATCGAGCCGGTCCGCGAGTTCGCCGACCGAGACCGGCATGTCCAGGCAGGCCAGCAGGATACGTAAACGTGAGTTGTCACCGAGCAGCCGGAACATGTCGGTGAGCTGCGCCACGTGCTCGCCGGCCTCTGCAAGAGAGGAAACATTGGTTCGTCGCATTCGATTCATGTCCTGGCAGACGCCACAGCGAGGCGTCGGACGAAGGTCGGTCAATGGAGCGCAAACCATGTTTATCGCGGCATCCAAGCGCAAGCTAACTTGACGACGTACATGTGAACAACTATTCATTCGTTTGTACTATAGGAGAGTGCAGATGGCCATGACCGGAGAGAACGCGGCGGACGCGCCTGCGGAACTACGATTCAAGGTCGAAGGCATGGACTGCCCGAGCTGCATCAGGAAGATCGAGACCGCACTGGGTCGAGTGCCTGGAGTCAGCGATGTCAACGTCAACTTTGCCACGGAGATCTTGAGCCTGCGTGTGGCAGCCGGCGGCCCACCATCGGACGCGATCCGTGGCCGTGTTCGCGCGCTCGGCTTCTCGGCAAGTCCGATCGATGGACGGCTCGCGCCGGCAGCACCTCCGCCCAGTGGCCACGAGGACGCTCATGGCCATGATCACGGTCACCACCATCACGGCCGCGACCACCACGATCATTCCCACGACCACGACGGGCATGCTCACCACCACGGCCACGCGCATGAGGGGCATGCGCAGGTCGAGCCTGTGGCAGCGCGAGGGGGAGAGGTTGGCGAGCGCCGTTGGTGGCAGACGGCGAAGGGACAGCTCGTGCTGTCAACCGGCGTCCTTCTGGCAGCCGCTTTTGCATTATCCGAGATCGTGCCGGAGATTGGTCGCTGGGGATATCTTGCAGCGATGGTGATCGGTGTGGTGCCGATCGCACGACGCGCCTTCGCACTCGCGCAGTCGGGCTCGCCCTTCAGTATCGAGATGCTGATGTCGATCGCGGCGCTCGGCGCCGTCGCGATCGGCGCCACGCAGGAGGCAGCGCTCGTCGTTTTTCTATTCGCCGTCGGCGAGCTGCTTGAGGGTGTCGCCGCAGGACGGGCGCGCGCCAGCATCAAGGCGCTCGCCGGCCTGGTGCCGCGGCGCGCATTGGTTGAGGCCGCCGGCGCGGCGCGAGACGTACCGGTCGAGAGCTTGAAAATCGGCGACATCGTGTTGGTACGTCCGGGTGAGCGCGTGCCCGCCGACGGCGCGGTCGTCGATGGCGAGTCCGCCGTCGACGAATCGCCAATCACAGGCGAGTCCATGCCTCGCGCCAAGGCCGTCGGCGACGATGTCTTCGCCGGAAGCATCAACGCCTCGGCCGCGCTGCGCGTGCGGGTTGCGAAGGCCGCTGCCGACAATACCATCGCGCGCATCGTAAGGCTGGTCGAGGAAGCCGACGCCGCGAAGGCGCCAACGGCGCGCTTCATCGACCGCTTCTCGGAAATCTATACCCCGGCGGTGATCCTCGTGGCGCTAGCCGTCGCGTTGGGCCCGCCTCTGTTGCTCGCGGCACCATGGTACGATTGGATCTATCGCGCGCTCACGCTGCTTCTGATCGCGTGCCCCTGCGCGCTGGTGATCTCTACTCCTGCGGCGATCACGTCGGGGCTCTCCGCCGGCGCGCGGCGCGGCCTGCTGATGAAGGGCGGCGTTGTGCTCGAGGCGATGAGCAAGGTGCGCATCATTGCATTCGACAAGACCGGAACGCTGACCCAAGGCCGACCACAGGTCACCGATGTGGTCGGCTTCGGACGGCCGGAGAGCGAGGTGGCGACGCTCGCGGCGGCCGTCGAGACGGGATCGAACCACCCGCTGGCGAGCGCCATCCTGCGCCATGCCGCTGTGCTCGGTCTCGCAGTGCCGACGGCGAGCGCGCAGCACGCGATCGCGGGCAAGACCGTCAGCGCGCGCGTCGATGGGCGCGAGATCGTGGTCGGCTCACCGCGCCATCTCGCCGCAGATGGCGACGCCGCCGCCGCGATCGATCGGCTCGAGGCGGAAGGCAAGACCGTCGTCGGTGTGCGTGACGATGGCGCGATCATCGGCGTCATCGCGCTGCGTGACGAGCCGAGAGCCGACGCAAAGTCGGGGCTCGCTTTGCTGCGCATGCTTGGCGTGGAGGCCGTCATGCTCACCGGCGACAACGCCCGCACCGCACGCGCGATCGCCGGCGATCTTGACCTTGAGCCGCGCGCTGAGCTTCTGCCGGAAGACAAAGTCACCGCCGTGCGCGAGCTCGCCGCCCGTGCACCGGTGGCCAAGGTCGGCGACGGCATCAACGACGCGCCGGCGCTGGCCGCAGCCAGCGTCGGTATTGCGATGGGCAGCGGCACCGACGTCGCGCTCGAGACCGCCGGCGCCGCCATCCTAAACAGCCGCATCGCCGACATCGCCGTGCTGGTCCGCCTTGCCCGCGCGACCATGGCGAACATTCGGCAGAACGTCGCCGTCGCGCTCGGCCTCAAGGCGATCTTCCTCGTCACCAGCGTCGCCGGCATCACCAGCCTGTGGATCGCCGTACTCGCCGATACGGGCGCGACAGTTCTCGTAACCATCAACGCCATGCGCTTGCTGCGCTTCAAGTGACGACGCGCCAACGACTCTTCTACAGCCGTCGCAAACACGGCAGATCGCTCGCTATCGCAGCCTGTCTGGTCGCGCTCGTCGTGCTGTTCTACGCGATCACTTGGGTCAAGCTGTCGGCGATGAATAGCGCCGACAGCACGCAGCCGCCGCAGAGTTTCGGACGAGGCGAGTAGCGCCATCCGATCGCGCCCGCGGCTCCGCTCGGAGTCGAGCGCATTTGAAGCAATCTGGATGTGAAGCTCAGGGGTTCTTAGCGCCTCTCGCATAGCATCGACCGCAGAGGACATCTCATGCGGTCGCTGTTTCGATTCGTCATTGCTGTTCTGTTGTCCCTGCTGGGTCCGCTGCCGTACGGCTACGCGACGGACACCGCAGCGTTCCCGCCGATGTTCGGAGCCGGTGAGACGCGTGGCGCCGACATGCGGGCCTTTGGGAAGTGGCTCGATGCGCTGCGTCGTGAGCGGATCGACGCCGGCTCCTATGACGAGGACTGCGAGAACCGGTCGCCCGACTGCCTGCGGTGCGACTGGCGGCGCCTGATCGCGAGCCTGCACGGGCGGAGCCGTCTCGAGCAGTTGAGCAGCGTGCACAGCTTCATGAATGCGCGGCGATGGGTCGACGATCGCGTCAACTACGGCATAGGCGACTACTGGGCGACGCCGCTCGAGTTCCTCGCCCGCGGCGGCGACTGCGAGGACTACGCCTTCGCCAAGTACATCTCGCTCCGCCGCTTGGGACTTCCCGTTGAAGCGATCCGGCTCCTCGTCCTCAACGATCTGAATGCCGGGCAGCCTCACGCTGTACTGCTCGTCCATCTCGACGGGCAGGTATGGGTGCTCGACAACCTCGCGCCAACGATCGTGCGATCGACCAGCATCCGTCACTTCGAGCCGATCTACTCGATCAACGAACTCGGCTGGTGGCTCCACCGCCCCACGCCGCAGGAGCAGCGGCTCGCGCGCCGGTAGCTCTCGACTCCACACCGAGTCGGGATCAATCACTCTGCGAGACTGGTGCGAGACCGTCCACGCCCGAACGGGCCGATCATCGGGCGACAGCGCCCCCGTCAGCGACGCCCAAGAGTCCTCCTTCCGAGGCTGCGGATCGCTGAGGACGTTGGCTTGGCGCCGCTCGTCTCTGCCGTGGCGACGATCGCGCGTCGTGGCAGCGCGAGAGGGGGGCTGTTGGGCGAAGCGCCTCTTGGCGTGCCGATAGAGGGGCCTGCTGTTGCTCTTGAGCACGATGGCGTAGTCGCCGCCGCGATCGCGCTTCGCCCTGGCCATGCTGGGATAGCAGGACAAGGCGTCGGCGGTGACGATGCAGCCCTCCAGGGGGAGCAGTTTGAGGACCGCGCGCGCGGCAGCAGTCTCGCTGCGCTTTGGCGCCTTGCGCTGGGCCAACACCAAGCGCGCCTCGAGGGCAAACGCGCCGACTAGGGGCAAGGGCGACGTTGGATCTTCCCGGCCATAGGCATGGCGCACCGCGTTGCCGCCCAGCGCTACCACGCATCGGATCTGGGCGGCGAACTGGGCCGTGAAGGCGTGCAGGGCCGCCTCGAAGCGGTTGTGATCGAGGAGGCGGAACAGGCGGCTGAACGTGTCGTGGCTCGGCCCGTGGTCTCCCAGCACCGCGGAGCGCCGCAGTAGTGCACGCTTGGCATCGGCAAACTCTGCCATGTCCTCGCAGCTCTCGCCCCCGCACAACGTGGCCGCCAACCCGATGAACGGGATCGTCGACAGCCGGCGCGTCGCATTCGCGGCGCGCTGATCCGGCGCGTCGCCAAACACCTTCGATCACGAAGGAGATCCTCTAAGAATCCGTTTCGCTACGATCCGCAAGAGGGTCGTATGGCCCATATGCGATTGCCCTGGGGGCGTTTCGTCCCGGCCGGATGCACCACCGAGCGAGCACTCAGAATCAAGTGCACATTCGACGACAGACCAGCGGCAAGTCGGAGAGCAGGTCACTGATGCGTGACGACCGAGGTCGGCCGGCGAACGCTGAACCACCTGAAGTCGGCGTTCGCCGATCGCCAGCAACACTTTGACACAATCGCGACAAGTGGCAGCAATAAGCGCTCCATAGGTTCGCGGCGCGTGTCGATCTGGATCGGCGCGATGGGCCAAATCCTCTGGGAGCTATTAATGCTACGCATGAATGTCGCTAAGCCATCTGCCGTCGCCGGACTCGTCATGCTCGTTGCGAGCGCCGCCTCGGCCGGACCTGGACCGGCTGGTCATGGTCATGGGTCGAATGATCAGTTGCTCGGCGAACCGGGGGACGCTCGTCGGGCGACGCGGACGGTCAGGATCGAATTGACCGAGAACTCGTTCAAGCCCAAGTCAATCCAGGTGCGCGCCGGCGAGACGATCGTCTTCGACGTGGTGAACAAGGGCTCGCTGCTGCACGAGTTCAGCTTCGCGCCGCCGGAGGTCGCCGCCGCCCACCGCCCCGAGATGGCGATGATGTTCGAGCACGGCATGTTCACGCCGGACAAGATCATCAGCCTGACGATGACGATGCCCGGCGGGCAAAAGATGGATCACACGCAGCCGAACTCGGTGATCGTCGAACCGGGCAAGTCGGGACGCATCGTGTGGAAGTTTACCAAATCGGGAGCGCTCGAGATC
Organism: Alphaproteobacteria bacterium; assembly: GCA_016793165.1. Classification (GTDB taxonomy): domain Bacteria; phylum Pseudomonadota; class Alphaproteobacteria; order CACIAM-22H2; family CACIAM-22H2; genus CAIOSQ01. The sequence continues at coordinate 8,696 of JAEULA010000110.1, forward strand.
GCCTGCAACATCCCCGGGCACTTCGAGGCCGGGATGGTCGGAGACCTGAAGGTCAATCGCTGACGGAACCGATTGGTCAGATAAGAAGGAGTTTGCGATGTCTCGCATCCTGAGCCGCCGTGGAGCCTTGCGCTTCGCGGCGGCGGCTGGCATGGCCGGAGCATTCTGGATCTATCCGGGCCGCCGGAGCTTTGCATCGGCGACCCGCGAACTCGACCTTGCGGTCGAGCGAACCCGGATCACGATCGACGGTGTGCAGAGCGCGGCGATCGCCATCGGCGGTTCGGTTCCCGCGCCGACGATGCGGTGGCGCGAAGGCGACGAGGTCGTCATCCGCGTGACCAACCGACTCGCCGAGGACACCTCGATCCATTGGCACGGTCTGTTGCTCGCCGGCGTGATGGATGGCGCCCCCGGCTTCAACGGCTTCGTCGGCATCAAGCCCGGCGAGACTTACACCTACCGCTTCAAGCTCCGACAGTCCGGCACCTATTGGTATCACAGCCACTCCTCGGCGCAGGAGCAGGCGGGCATGTATGGCGCAATCGTCATCGAACCCGCGGTGTCCGATCCCGTGCGCGTCGACCATGACCACACGGTCCTGCTCTCGGATCACTCGGCGATGGATCCGACGACCATCTACCGAAAGCTCAAGGCGGGCGAGGGGTACTTCAATCGCGGCCAGCGAAGTGTCGCCGATTTCTTTCGCGATGCTCAACGCGACGGCTTCACGGCGGCGCTCCGCGATCGGCGTGACTGGGGCGACATGCGGATGGATCCGACCGATCTCGCCGATGTCACGGGCTACAGCTTCCTCATCAATGGCAAGGGCCCGCAGGACAACTGGACGGCAGAGTTTCAGCCCGGGCAGAGGCTTCGCCTGAGAATCATCAACGGCTCGGCGATGACAATTTTTGACGTCGCGATTCCCGGGTTGAAGATGACGGTGATCTCGGCCGATGGACAGAACGTCGTTCCCGTTCCGGTCGATGAGTTCCGCATCGGCGTCGGCGAGACCTACGATGTGGTCGTCGCGCCGCGCGAGGCCAAAGCATTCACGTTGATGGTCGAGCCGATCGACCGCAGCGGCTATGCACGCGCAACGATCGCGCCGCGCGCCGGCATGGAGGGGCCGATCCCGCCGCTTCGCCCCCGCGCACTCCTGACCATGGCGGATATGGGGCCCGGACACATGGCATCGATGGGCATGGCGGATACGACCTCCGGCGCGGGGCATGGCGCGATGGGTCACGGCGCTCCAGCTCCAACCGCCGCGAATCCGCATGCAGGGCACGCGATGCCGGCGCCCGCGACGCCACCGGCGAACACGGCAGCGGACCCTCATGCCGGGCATGCTATGCCCTCGGCCGCCGCCCTCAGCGATCCCGCCCGGCCGCTCGGCTGGGCCTCGGCCGGGACGCCGGCGGGAATGCGTGCGCTGAAGTATGAAGATCTCAAGAGCCTCACACGCCGGCCACGAGCGCCCGAGCCGGTCATGGAAATTGATCTGCGCCTGACTGGAGTCATGTTCCGCTACACGTGGAGCTTGAACGGTCGGCGCTTCGGCGATGACGAGCCCATCAGGGTGCGGTATGGCGACAGGGTGAGAATTCGATTCATCAACGAGACGATGATGGCTCATCCCATGCATCTCCACGGCATGTTCATGGAGTTGGAAAACGGCGAGACCGAGCGCCGGCCTTTCAAGCATGTCGTACTCGTCAGACCCGGAAAGAGCGCGTCCGTGGTCCTGACGGCGGACGAGGTTGGAGACTGGCCGCTCCATTGCCACCTGCTCTACCACATGCATGCGGGCATGATGACGCGCTTCATTGTGGAGCCCGAGAAGAGACGGGCAGCCGTGCAATGACACGCCTCGTCACGGGTCTAGCGATCATCACCGCAGTCAGCGGCCTCGTTCAGCCGATTTCGGCTGCGGAACAGCAACCCATCGTCTATTCCGTAAGAGTGGAGAAATTCGGTTTCGGCACCTCCGACGCCGGCGCCTTTGCCGACTGGGACGCGACCTTTCGAATCGGCAACGATGATCATCGCTTCGTCCTGCGGACGGAGGGTGAGCGGGTCAAGTCAAAGTTCGAGGAGGCTGAGCTGACCGCCCTCTATGAACGACCGCTCTGGGAGTTTTGGAACGTGCAAGCCGGGTGGCGCAGAGATTTCAAACCGCGGAATCGAAACCACCTGGCCTTTGGGTTCCAGGGCCTGTCGCCGAATTTCTTCGAGGTCGAGACGACCGGCTATCTCAGCGAGAAGGGAGCGCTGGGGGGGCGGTTCAAGGGGTCCATCGACTTGCTCATCGCCCGGGATCTCTTCGGCACGGGCGGAATCGGCCTGTTCGCGGAACCGTGGGTGGAAGTCAACGTTTCCTCAAAGGCGGATCGTGAAATGGGTGTCGGCTCAGGCATCGTCAATGTGAAGCCGGCCCTTCAGATACGTTATGAGTTCGAACGCTGGTTCGCGCCGTATGTCGAGGTCGGATGGGAGCGCAAGCTCGGACAGACGGCAAGATTCGCGCGCGACGAGCGTGAGCGGGAATCGAATATTCATTGGGTGGTCGGCATCCGATCCTGGTTCTGACGCTGATGATGCTTCGGCACAGGTCGGGACGAGGCGCGGATGGCGACAGTGACTCGAAGGAGTCGAGACCCCGTCCAACCTTGCGCCGCTGCTCGGAGTTGACGAAATCTAGGCTTTGGAAACTCAGCCAATGACCACCGATCCCGGCCAGCCACTGCCGCAGTCGGGGACGCCGCCCGATCGTCATCTCCTTGTCGTCGAGGATGACGGGGAGATGCGGCACCTGATCGGGCGCTTCCTTCGCGAGAACGGCTTCCGCGTGACGCCGGCACGCGATGGCCGCGAGCTGTGGGAAGCCCTCGGCCGCGAGCCGATCGACCTGATCCTGTTGGACATTCAGTTGCCGGGCACGTCCGGCCTGGACCTGTGCAAGGCCGTCCGCGCGAAGCACAGCACCCCGATCATCATGCTGACTGCGCGCGGCGACGAGATGGATCGTGTTGTCGGCCTCGAGCTCGGCGCGGACGACTACATTCCGAAGCCTTTCAGCCGTTCCGAACTCCTGGCCCGGATCCGTGCCGTCCTGCGGCGTTCGTCACTGCGAAGTGACGCAGCGTCTCCGGTCCAGGCTCAGCGGCTCGAGTTCGATGGCTGGATCCTCGACATCTCCCGGCGCGAGCTGCGAGCGCCGGACGGGAGCGAAGTGGACCTGTCGGGCGCGGAGTTCGATCTGCTGCTCGCACTGGCGGAGCGCTCGCAGCGCATCCTCACGCGCGACCAGATCCTCGAGCTGTCGCGGCATCGGATCGGCGATCCGTCGGATCGCGCTGTCGACGTGCTGGTGAGCCGATTGCGGCGCAAGATCGAGATCGATCGCTCCGGTAGCGCGATGGTCAAGACGGTCCGTGGCGCGGGATACATGTTCGTTCCGAAGGTGACTCGATCGTGAGGCCCGGCGCGCTGGTGCCGCGGAGCCTGACCGGACGCACCATCGTGTTGCTCATGGCCTCGGTCGTGCTCGTGCACCTCTTTAGCATGATGCTGACTCCCAGCTCGCATGACGTCGGCATGATGGTGGTCGCCTCGACCAGTTTCATGGCGATCGGCGTCACCCTTGTCGCCGTGGTGATCGTGCGCGTGCTGACCGAGCCGCTGCGACGACTTGCGGCGGCGGCGGACACCATCGGCCAGACCACCGCACCGCGGTTGGTCGCCGAAGACGGGCCTACCGAGGTCCAGCACGTGGCGTCGGCCTTCAATCGCATGCAGCGTCGAATCCATCATCTCGTCGAGGACCGCACTCAAGCGCTCGCCGCCGTCTCGCACGATCTTCGCACGCCGATCACAAGGCTTCGCCTGAGGGCCGGCTTCCTGGCCGATCGCGAGATGCAGGCGAAGATCGATGCCGACCTCGACGAGATGGAATCGATGATCTCGGCCACGCTTACGTATTTGAGCGGCGACTCGTCCGCAGAGGAACGGCGCACCATCAATGTCGCAGCGACCCTGGAGACGTTGGTCGGCGAAGCGGTCGATGCAGGCCATGTGGCGACATACGCCGGTCCGCCCCATGTCCCGATCGATGTCCGCCCCGTTGCGCTCAAGCGGGCGCTTACGAACCTCATTAGCAACGCGATCAAGCACGGCGGCAGCGCGGCGGTCGAGCTGCGGATTTCAGACGACACCGCGATCATCTCGATCTCCGATGAAGGGCCCGGCATCCCGGCCGAGCTGATCGAGCGCGCGTTCGAGCCGTTCGTACGACTCGATCAGTCCCGCAATCGGGAGACGGGAGGCGCCGGACTGGGCCTGACGATCGCGCGTCAGGCGATCGCGGCCGAAGGTGGCGATCTGACGCTTCACAACCGGCCGACGGGCGGGCTGATCGCGACTGTCTCTCTCGCGCTTCATGCGAAGTCGACGCCGCCATGACGAAGCAGAGTTTCACGCGTCGCGATCCGCGATCGATGCGCGCAGCGGCTCAGCGATGAAGTCGGTTCTGTCGATCCAGTCCTGGGTCAGCTACGGGCATGTCGGCAATGCGTCCGCGATGCTGCCGCTGCACCGCCTCGGGGTGGAAGTGTGGGCGATCCACACCGTCCAATTCTCCAACCATACCGGCTATGGACGCTGGCGCGGACCCGTCTTCTCGGGCGCGATGGTTCGCGACATCGTGCTCGGCCTCGAGGAGCAGGGCGTGCTGCCGCGGTGCGACGGCTTGCTCAGCGGCTACATGGGCGATCGTGAGATCGGGGAGGCGATCCTTGACGCGAGGGCGCGCATCCGGCGCGCGAACGAAGCGGCCCTCTACTGCTGCGACCCGGTGATCGGCGACGTGGATCACGGGATCTATGTGCGGCCCGGCATCGCCGAGTTCCTGCGCGACCACGCCTTGCCCGTCGCCGACATCGCCACCCCAAATCAATTCGAGCTCGAATACCTCGCGGATCGCAAGATCGAGACGCTCGAAGACGCGCTTGCAGCCGTCGATCGCCTGCATGCGATCGGGCCCCGTGTCGTGCTAGTGACGAGCTTGATCCGCCGCGAAACGCCCGACGATCGGATCGAGCTCCTGGTGTCGGCCGAGGGACGCGCGTGGCTCGCGACGACACCGCGGCTCGCCTTGTCGGTCAGCGGTGCGGGCGATGCCATCGCCGCGTTGTTCTTCGTGCACATGGCGCGGACGGGAAGGGCCGATCTGGCGCTGAGCCGTTCGGCCAGCTCGATCTTCGGCCTGCTGGAGATGACGGCGCGCGCTGGCGCGAGCGAGATACGTCTCATCGATGCCCAGGACGAGTTCGTGAAGCCGACCCACACGATTCCCGTCCGGGCCGTTCGCTGACAACCCGGAGAGAGAGAACAATGCATCGTCTTGCAGCAATCGTAAGCGTCGCGTCTTCCTTGGCGCTGCTCTCGCCGGCCACTTCCGCGCAAGGGCTGCGCATCGGCATCCAGGAGGATCCCGATGCCCTCGACCCGGCGACCAGCGGCTTCTTCGTCGGCCGCGTCGTGTTCGCGGCGCTGTGCGACAAGCTGATCGAAATTGGCCCGGGGCTCGAGTTCCAAGCGCAGCTCGCGACCTCGTGGCGGTGGTCGGACGACGATCGGGTGCTCACGCTCGTTCTCCGTCCCGGCGTGCGATTTCACGATGGCGAGCCGCTCGATGCGGCGGCCGTGAAGATCAATCTCGATCGCTATCGGACGGCGCCGGAGAGTCGCCGCAAGGCCGAGACGAGGGCGATTGCCGACGTCGAGGTCGTCGATCCACTGACCGTTCGGTTGCGCCTGAGCGAGCCGTTCGCGCCGTTGCTGTCGGTGCTGGCCGATCGGGCGGGAATGATGATGTCGCCAAAGGCGCTCACGGCACTCGGTGACAAGATCGGATCGGCGCCGGTCTGCGCCGGCCCGTTTCGCTTCGTGCGGCGCGTGGCTCAGGAGCGCATCGAGCTGGCGCGTTTCGATCGCTACTGGAACGCGGCCGAGATTAAGGTCGATGCCATCACGTACACCGTCGTGCCCGACAGCTCGGTGCGCCTCTTGAATCTGCGCGCCGGGGCGCTCGACATGATCGAGCGTCTGGCACCCAGCGACATGCGGATCCTTCGCGCCGATGCCAGCCTGAAGCTGGTCGCCACGCCGGCACTCGCCTATCAGGCGCTGGTGATCAATGTCGGCAACGGGCCGCGATCGGGATCGCCGCTCGGGCGCGATCCGCGCGTGCGTGAGGCGCTGGAGCTCGCGCTCGACCGGGACGCGATCAACCGAGTCGTCTTCGACGGCGAATTCGTTCCCGGCAACCAGGCCGAGGCGAGCGGGTCACGCTTCTTCGCCGCTGATCGCCCGGCGCCGTCGCGCGATGTCGCGAGAGCGCGCGCGTTGCTTCGGCAGGCCGGCCATGAGCGCCTCGGGCTAGCTCTCACCGTGATCAACAACCCGACCGACAGCCAGTTGGCCCAGGTGATCCAGTCGATGGCCGCGGAAGCGGGATTCGACATCCGTATCGAGGCGCTCGAGGCGGCTGCCCATCTCGCGGCCGCCACGCGCGGCGTGTTCGATGTCGCGCTGATGCCGTGGAGCGGCCGCGTCGACCCCGACGGCAACATCGCGATCTGGATCCAATGCGACGGCTTCGCGAATGTCGGCAAGCACTGCCGTCCGGAGGTCGATGCGATGCTGACCCGCGCGCGCTCGGTGAACGATGCAGAGCAGCGGCGACAGATCTATAGCCAGATCGCGCACGCCTATCTCGACGAGCGACCGATGATCTTCCTCTTTCACGCCAAGTGGCTGTGGGCGATGCGCGCGGCGGTTCAGGGTTTCGCTCCCCGCGCCGACGGCCTGATCCGGCCTCAGGGCATCAGCATCGCAAACTAGCCGGTCCCCCGGGCGAATTCTGACTCTGCGCGAGTCCCCGGCGTTGGGAACGAGCATGAACGACTCACGCTCATCTGGCGTTCGGCGCGAGAGCGGCCCGTCTGACCGTCACCTATCGCTGAGGATCGACGGGATGATCTCTTCAGCCTGCGTTGATCGCGTGCGCGATGCGCTCGCTGCCGTCGCGACGATCAAGGATCCCATTGTCGATCTGGCGAGCGCGCGCGTCATGATCACGGTCCCTCGAGACTGGGCCGATGCGGGCAGACTGTTCGATGCACTGCGCCGACAAGGATACGCGACGCCGACAACGACTTTCGATGTCATGATCGAAGGCATGACTTGCGCGTCCTGCGTGGCGCGCGTTGAAGCGACGGTCCGGCTGGTGCCGGGCGTGATCGCCGTCAGTGTCAATCTGGCGACGGCGCGCGCGAGGATCACCGCGTTGGCCGCCGTAGACGTCGTGCCTTTGCTCGCCGCTGCCGTCGTCGTGGCGGGATACGGACTTAGCGCGCGGAGTCCCGCACCGTCGGCTGCGAGCGCTCCTTCGGTCAAGATTTCGCAAGACACCTTCGCCCTGCTGCTGGCTCATGCTCTTACACTGCCTCTGATGTCTTCAATGGCGCTGGATCGGCTCGGCTATGGCGTCCTGCTGCCGCCCGTCGCGCAACTGCTGCTTGCGACAATCGTGCAGGTCGTTGCCGGCGCCGAATTCTACCGAGCCGCATGGCGCGGCATGCGTGCAGGTGTGGGCAACATGGACTTGCTCGTCAGCACGGGAACGACCGCGGCTTGGGGTCTCAGCGTCTATCTGTTGGCAAATGCGCCTGGCGACCAGTCGCTGCATCTCTACTTCGACGTCGCGGCGATGGTGATCGCATTCGTGCTGCTTGGACGCCGGCTCGAGGCGCGCGCGAAGTTCGCGGCCGGTGATGCAATTCACCGGCTGGCGAACCTGAGGCCAGCGATCGCACGGATTCGCATGAGTGGCACCGAGACCGAAGTTCCGATTGACTACGTGGCGGTCGGCGACGAGGTCGTGATTCGACCCGGCGAGCGCATCCCCGCCGATGGCATTGTCGTCGAAGGCGCCGGCGACGTTGACGAGTCGATGCTGACCGGCGAGTCGCCGTCTGTCGCGAAGCGACCGGGGCAGGTGGTCTCCGGCGGCACCGTGAACGGTGCCGGCGCGCTGATCATCCGAGTGACCGCAATCGATGCCGAATCGAGGCTCACCCGTATCACCGACATGATCTCGTCGGCGCAAGCTTCTCGAGCTCCAATTCAGAGAATGGCCGATCGAATTGGCGCATGGTTCGTGCCTGCCGCCCTCGTCGCAGCAGGGCTGACTTTCGCCTTCTGGCTGCTCGTTGCAGGCGATCTCGAGCAGGCAGCGATCCATTCGGTCGCCGTTCTGGTCGTCGCTTGCCCGTGCGCTCTCGGTCTCGCGACGCCTGCGGCGATCGCAGTCGCCACCGGCGCTGCCGCGCGCACCGGGATCTTGATCAGAGATGCGGATACGCTGGAGCGCGCGGCAGCGGTCGACCTGGTGCTGCTCAAGAGGACCGGCATTCTGACCGAAGGTATCATGCAACTTGTCGCCATCGAGCCGGCGAACGACGGGCAGCGCACACTCCGTCTTGCAGTTGGTTTGCAGGCTTTCGGCAATCATCCGATCGCTCGCGCGTTGCGTGACGCCGCGCATGCGGCAGGCGAGCCGTTCATCGAGGTTCGGGATTTCAAGACGATCCCGGGTCGGGGGGTCGAAGGCATCGTCGACGGCCTGCGTCTGCTGATGGGCGATCGGCGATTGATGATGGAGCGCGGACTCGACGTTCAGGCCCTCGACGCGTTGGCCTCCGGTCTCGAAGCGAAGGGGCAGATCGTTACATGGCTTGCGGAAGTGGGGCCGGTACCTCGTACCCTTGCCGTTCTTGGGTTTGCAGACAAGCTCAAGCCAACCGGTGCGCAGGCCATTGCCAAGCTGCGCGGATTGAACGTGCGCGCCGAGATGGTTACCGGCGCCAGCGACGCATTCGCCGCCATCACGGCAGCGACGCTAGAGCTGGATGCGGCGCACGCCGAGGCCACGCCCGAAATGAGGATCAGTCTCGTCCGATCGCAGCGCGCATCTGGCCACGTCGTCGCGATGGCAGGGGACGGGGTCAACGATGCCGCGGCGCTCGCGGCCGCCGATGTCGGCATGGCGATGGCGACGGGCGCGGACGCGGCGACTGAAGCTGCCGCGATCATGCTCTTGCACGGGGAGCCTCTGCTGATCCCGGCAGCGATCGAAATCTGTCGCCGGACCATGGCGAAGATCCGGCAGAATCTCTTGGGCGCGGCCGTCTATAACGTGATGGGAATTCTGCTGGCCGCCTCCGGGCTCCTCAATCCGATGTTCGCCGGAGCCGCGATGTCGTTGTCGAGCGTGATCGTGATTGCGAACGCGTTGCAGCTTCGCCGTTGGCGTCCGGCTGCGGGCTGGTAACGATCGATTCGCGCGCGGCGCTGCCGCGAGCACAGATGCCGTCCGGCGACGCGACCATCTGCCGCAATAGACCGATTTTCGCGGTGCCAGGATGGAATCCTCGCGCTATTCAAGGTACTTGGCTCGCGCGTCCGGGCAGACGCCGCGGCGACTGCAATCTTTCGACACAAACCAGACATGCCCCAGCAATCGGCGGCCTCGAACTTGACGGGACCCATGATGGTCTCTGCGACGTCATGGGCTCTCTCGAACCGAGGAGCGTACGATGTCGAGGATCAGACTTCTTCTCTCTGCAGTGGCGCTCGCCAGCGCCTCGTCGCTGACGTCGCCTGCGCAAGCGCAGGCCCGCTTCGCGATGATGGAAATGATGCCGATGGGCAGTGCTGGTGCGCCGATGCAGCAAGTGCAGATGAGTCCAGCGATGCCCAACATGCCGATGTCGCCGCCGCAATCGGGCGGCATGCCCGGTGGCGGCCAAGATCAAATGCGGATGGGACCGATGCCGCAGGGCCAGACATCGACGGCGCCGCAGGCGCCGACGTCGGACGCTGTCGCCGCGATGTGCCAGATGATGGCGATGATGCAGAACATGATGCGAATGGGAGGCATGCAGTCCGCGCCGATGCCGAGACAGGAGATGCCTGGCGGTGCGATGGCCATGCCGATGATGGGCGGCGCGACGGCGGCGGATCCGAGTCAGTCCGCCGCGATGCTCGAAGGGCGTATCGCGTATCTGCGCACCGAGCTGCGGATCACCGAAACCCAAGCGCCGGCGTGGGAGGCCTTCGCTTCGAGTCTGCGGGCCGGACGCGAGCATCTCGATGCGGCTCGCGGCGCGCTCCAGGGAGCAAACGCGGCCGCGGACCCGATGGCGCGCTTGCAGGCATATGAAAGCCATCTGACTGCGCGCACCGAGGCGGTGCGCATGACGCGGCTTGCCTTCAACGTGCTCTTCGCTCAGCTCGACGACGCGCAGAAGCGCGTCGCCACCACGACGATGTTGCCGTTCATCGGCGCCTTCTGATCGCGCGGCGAGAACCGCGGCACCCAGCGCGTGTCCGGCTCCGTCGATCGACCGCGGACGGCGGGCATCGGCCCGATCGCGGTGCTCGCCCTCGCGGTCGCGTGGGGCGGGCCCGTGGCGGCGCAATCCGACGCCGATCACGCGGCACATCACCCGGCCGCGCCCAGTGCATCGGGCGCAGCGAGTGCGAGTCCGGCGACGCCGGCACAGGCTGCTTCCGTCGCCGGTTGTGCCGCCGCGATGCCGGGATGCATGATGCAACCGCCGCGTCCCTTCTTTGCGACACTGCTCGGCATGCCCGAGCTGACGCCGCAGGCGCGCCAGCTGATCGCCGCCGAGGCCGGGCGACGAATCGGCTGGGGCACGCAGGCGATCGCGGCAGGCCATATCCAACTCGAAACGGCGTTGGCGTCCGCCGATACGATGGGCGCGCGCCTCGCGGCCGAGACCGTCCGCGACGCGATGCGCCAGATCGAGAGCGGCTCGTCGGCCTTGCAGGCAATCGCCCAGGGCGCCGTTCCTCAGCAGCTCGCGCTCACGTGGTTTCGAGGCGAGCTCGGCATCGGCTCGCCGGACCCCGTGTCGCCGGGGCCGGCGCATGGCGACGGCCTTTGGGGTCTGTCCTGGTATCACGTGACGACGATGGCGGCGCTGCTCGCGACTCTCATCGCCGCCGTGACGATCCAATTCCTGCGCATCCGTCGGATCGAAGGACTGCTGCGTGCGGCTCCACCGACGAGCCGTGCCTCCTTGCCGGCTCCGTCCATATCGCCACGCGCCGAGTTGCCGGTGATTGCACCCGCTCGCGCCAGCGAACGCCACGGCACGCGATCGAACTCCTGGCGCGGACGGCTGCACGTCGCCGCGATCTTCTCCGAGACGCCGGACGTGAAGACGTTTCGGCTGAAGGAGCCGAGCGGCGCCGACGTGCCGTTCGAGTTCAAGCCGGGGCAGTTCTTGACCGTCACGGTCGAGGTCCAGGGCAAGAAGATCAGCCGGTCCTACACGATCGCCTCGGCTCCCACGCGCCGCGACCACGTGGAGATCACCGTCAAGCGCGAGGAGCACGGCGAGGTGTCGCGCCATCTGCACGACGCCATATCGGTCGGCGACCCGCTCGAGATCTCCGGGCCCGCTGGCGTGTTCACTTTCAACGGCGACGAGGCAGGCGACATCGTGCTCATCGCCGGCGGTGTCGGCATCACGCCGATGATGAGCGTGATTCGTACGCTCACCGACCGGGCATGGACGGGCGAAATCCATCTCCTCTACGGCGCGCGAACCACGCGCGATTTCATTTTCCGCGACGAACTGGAGTACTTGCAGCGGCGCCACGCGAATCTGCACGTTGTGGCGACGATGCGCCGCGCCGAGGGCACGTCGTGGATGGGGCCCGAGGGCGTGATCACCAAGGACTTCATCGCGCGCTCCGTCCCCGAGATCGCGCGCCGTCGCATCCATCTCTGCGGGCCGCCGCCGATGATGGCCGCGGTCAAGACCGCACTCGCCGAGCTCGGCGTGCCGCCGGCCAACATCAGGACGGAAGCGTTCGGGCCGGCGCGCGGCCAGGAGACACCCGTAGCGGCCGACGCCCGCAAAGCGCCCGCCGTCGTCGCTCCGGCCGCGACGGCGGCGGCCACGGTGACGTTCTCCCGATCGGGCAAGTCCGCGCCGCTCGGTCCGAACCAGACGGTGCTCGAGGCTGCGGAATCCGTCGGCGTCGCCATCGATTTCTCCTGCCGCACCGGCATCTGCGGCACCTGCATGGTGCCGCTGCGCAGCGGCGCGGTGACGATGGCGGTCGAGGACGGATTGCCGCTGGAGGAGAAGGCGAAGGGGATGATCCTCGCCTGCCAGGCGAAGTCGACCGGCGATGTGGTGGTCGAGGCCTGACGTGAACGAGACCGAGAAGCTCACTGTCGGCGCCCTGTTCTCGGCCGTGCTCCTGCTCGCCCCGGGATTCCTGCTCCACGAAGCGCCGCGCTTCCCCGGTAGCCTGATGGGCGGCGTGCTCGGTATCGCCGCCACCGTCCTGTTTCTGGCACTGCTGATCTACGTGCCGGTCAAGCGCGCCGCGACGCCGCGCCGGCGCTTGCGCCCCGCGGCCGCGCTGTCGTTCCACATCTATGCCGGAGTCGTCGGCGCGCTGCTCGGCGTCCTGCACAGCGGGCACAGCTATCGCAGCCCGCTCGGCATCGCATTGATGTCGACGATGTTCGGCGTGATCGGCACCGGCTTCGTCGGTCGCTACTACCTCGTACATGTCGGCGCGGACCTGCGTGAGCAGAGCGAGAAGCTTGCGGCCTTGCGGTCGCGCTATGCGGCGCTCGAGGCACCGTCATCGCGCGATCGTTCCGTGCGCCGGCTGGTGGCGGCGATTGCCGATCTGGAATGGGCCATCGCGCGCCGCGACGTCCTCAAGCGCGCCCTCTCACGCTGGGTCATCCTGCATGTCGGCCTCGCGCTCGCAATGTATGCGTTGCTGGCGCTGCACATCTGGAGCGGCGTCTACTACGGACTGCGATGGCTGCCATGAGGCCGCGCTCTCTGCTCTATGCCGTCGTCGGAATCATCGGCCTCGCCGGCGCCGTGGCGGTGCCGGTCGTGACGCTGAAGTCAGGATCCAGTGCCATCGGCGGCTGGATCGACGCGGTGACGCCGGGATCGCTCTCCGCGGCCCACGCGCAGCTCGGCGCCCAATGCGAGGCCTGCCACGTGCCCCTGCGCGGCGTCGAGGCGATGACGTGCGTGACCTGCCATACGCTCGACGGTACGAATCTGGCGGCACGGCCCTCCACGGCGTTCCATGTCGGCATCGGCACTTGTTCGGGGTGCCATATCGAGCATCGCGGGCGCGATCGGCGCCCGATCGAAATGGATCATGCCGTCCTCATGCGCGCGGGCCGTGAGCGCGCGCAGCTCGGGTCCGACAGCGCACTGGAACGGATGCGGCGCTTCTTCGCCGATGCGGGCGCCGACCTCGTCGGTGGCCCGACGCGCCCCGGTCGATCCTTGCCGCCGGCCGACGCAGGGCGGCTGGTCTGCGCGAGCTGCCACGCCAATCAGGATCCGCATCGAACGCTGCTCGGCGGCGAATGCCAGACCTGCCACTCCACCGGCACGTGGACGGTCGCCGGCTTCCGCCATCCCTCGCCGCGGTCGCAGGATTGCGCGCAATGCCATCAGGCGCCGACGAGCCACTACATGATGCATTTCGAAATGATCGACCGCACGATCACGGGCCAAAGGCATGCCCAAGTCGAGCAATGCCAGCTCTGTCATCTGACGGACTCGTGGAACAACATCCGCGGCGTCGGGTGGTACAAGCATCACTGATCGCAGACATCACGAGTGGAGATGACCATGAATGGAAATTCCGGGCTCTCGCGACGCGGTCTCCTCCCCCTCGCCATGTCGGCGCTGCTGGCGCCGGCGATCGGGCGCGCGCAAGGCCGGCCGAGGATCGAGGTCTACAAGACGCCGACTTGCGGCTGCTGCGGCGCATGGGCGGATCACATGGAGCGCGCCGGGTTTCCGGTGTCCCGCCACGACCTCGAGGTTCTCGATCCGATCAAGACGCGCGCCGGCGTGCCCGCCGAGCTCGAGTCCTGTCACACCGCGTTCGTCGCCGGATACGCGCTCGAGGGACACGTGCCGCTGGCGGCGATCGAAAAGCTGCTCGCCGAGCGCCCGGCCGGCCGCGGACTCGCCGTGCCCGGCATGCCGATCGGCTCGCCCGGCATGGAGTCCGGCAACCGCCGAGAGCCTTACACGGTGTGGTTCTTCGCCGACCGCCGGCGCCCCCAGTCTTTCTTCGGGGTGGATTGATACGGACCCATCTCGGATCAACGGCTCAGGGCTGGGCAATTGCGGAGAGCGCTCGAGGACGCTCACAGGCGATTGAATGAATGAGCTCTTCCTGAGCGCGATCCGAGATGCGATCCTCTGCGGGTGGCTGCTTGGCGTGCATTCCGTCGTCTGCTGACCGCGCTGGTCGTCGTGGGACTCGTCACGGCGCCGATCGCGGCGTCGGCTTTCGACGTGGCGAAAACTCGATCGGTACTTGCGGCAGCGGATGAAATGCCTTGCTGTCCCGCGAAGCAGGCACCGCTTGATTGCGCCAAGCTCTGCGCGATCGTGACTACGTGCGTCGCTCCCGTCGTCGTGCACGTCGCACCGTCGACACCGGTTGTCGTTTCGTACCGGCCGGCCGAGCTGCGGTTGGCCGGCGCAAGTGACGCGACGTTGCGCGGCACGAGCGCCCGCCCGCCTCCCAGACCGCCGAAGTCCTAGCTTTCCGAGCGGCTACCGTCCCGCCGGTGCTCCTCGCGCGATTGCTGATCGCGCTGATCGCGTGCGGGCGGCCATAGGCATTGCCGCTCGCAGGAGCGGCCTGAAACGACGCAAGGACTCTGATCATGACCGCCGTCACGAAGTGCGCGGCCCTCGCCGCGCTCGTCGCCGCTTCCCTTTCCGGTGCAGCGACGGCCGAAATCCGCGATTACGAGTTCCGCCTGGTCGACAATGCGGTCCGGATGGGGGACGGCGTGATCGTTGCCGTACGCCTCATCGACAAGCGCACGGGCAAGGCGGTGCCCGATGCGGTGATCTTCGCCAGGCGCATCGACATGGCGCCGGACGACATGGCGACGATGACAGCACCGCTCGAGCCGCTGCCGGCTTCGGAGCCGGGCCTTTACAGGTACCGCACCAACCTGGTGATGGCGGGCGGATGGCGGCTTTCGCTCGCCGCGAAGATCCAGGGCGAGACGGGCACGCTCGAGAGCCGACTTGTCCTCAAGGTGCTCGAATGAGCCCGCGGGCCTGCATTTTCTTGATTGCCGTCGCGATCACTGCGGCGGCCGGCGGATTCTGGGCGGGGACGAATCAGGCGCCGCTCTCTGCGGCGGCGCCGTCGCCGCCTGCGAGCGGCCCGGTCATCTACTTCCGCGACCCCGACGGCAAGCCGGCATATTCGGCGGAACCGAGGTCGACCGCCGATGGCCGCGCCTATGTCGCGGTCCGCGCGAGCGAGGACCTCAGCTTCGACGACGCGGCGGTGCCGTCCGCTTCGCCGCAACGTCGAGTGCGCTACTACCGCAATCCGATGGGGCTGCCGGACGTCTCGGCGACGCCGAAGAAGGACTGGATGGGGATGGATTACATCCCCGTCTACGAGGACGAGGCGGGCGACGATGGCGGCACGATCACGCTCAGCCCGGAACGCATCCAGCGCAGCGGCGTGCGTACCGAACGCGTCGAGCGACGCGTGCTCAGTCGTGCTCTCGTCGTTCCTGGGACGATCCGCATCGACGAGGCGCGCGTGCACGTCGTCGCGCTGCGCGCCGAGGGATTCGTCGAGGAGCTGTATGTCGCCCGGACGGGGCAGTCGGTGACTGCCGGCGAGAAGCTGTTCCGCGCCTACATCCCGCAGCTGCAGCAGGCGCAGGTCGATCTGCTGCAGGTCCTCGGCGAACGGAACCTCGGCACGGCCGAACAGCAGCGTCTCGTGCAGGGTGCCCAGCGCAAGCTGCGCAATCTCGGCGTTTCCGAGGGATTTATCCGCATAGTCGTCGAGTCCCGGAGCAACGTCCGGACCATCGACTGGCCGGCGCCGATGACCGGAACCGTCCTCGAGAAGCGCATTGTGGTCGGCCAGCGCGCGATGGCCGGGGATGAGCTCTACCGCATCGCCGATCTGAGCGAGGTCTGGGTGATCGCCGATGTTCCCGAGAGCGAGCTCGGCGCCGTGCGCGTGGGCGACCGCGCAAGCGTCGTCGTCCGTACCTATCCCGGCGAGAGCCGAGAGGCTCGGGTCGACCTCGTCTATCCGGAGCTGAAGGCGGAGACGCGCACCGCACGCATCCGGCTCGTCCTGCCCAATCGCGACGGGCGGCTGCGCGCGGAGATGTACGCGGACGTGACTCTGCGCGAGGGCGAAGCGGCCGCGCCCACGATCGCGGTCAGCGACGGCGCCGTGATCGACAGCGGCCGGCACCAGATCGTGCTCGTGGCCCGAGGCGACGGCCGCTTCGAGCCGCGGCCGGTCAAGCTCGGCCGCCGCGGCGACGGGCATGTCGAGATCCTGGACGGCCTCGTCGAGGGCGTGGAGGTGGTCTCCGGCGCCACCTTCCTGATCGACGCCGAGAGCAACCTGCGCGCAGCACTCAGGGGGCTGTCGGCGCCGGAGACGCCGCGATGATCGCCGCGATCATCGGCTGGTCGGCGCGCAATGTGCTGCTGGTCCTGGTCGGAACGGCCTTCGTCGTGCTCGCGGGCCTCCTCGCGGTGTCGCGAGTGCCTCTCGACGCGATCCCCGATCTCTCGGACACGCAGGTCATCGTCTACACCGAGTTCGCCGGCCAGGCGCCGCAGGTGGTCGAGGACCAGGTCACCTATCCGCTGACCACCGCGATGCTGACGGTGCCGCGCTCGAAGGCGGTGCGCGGATTCTCGTTCTTCGGCGTGTCGTTCGTCTATGTCGTGTTCGAGGACGGCACGGACATCTACTGGGCCCGCTCGCGCGTCCTCGAATATCTCAACGCGGCGTCGCGCCGGCTGCCGGCCGGCGTCTCGCCGACGCTCGGCCCCGACGCCACCGGCCTGGGCTGGGTCTACCAATACGTCGTCACGGGCGCGCGACGCAGCCTCGCCGAGCTGCGCACGGTGCAGGACTTCGAGCTGCGCTTCGCCCTCGCCAAGGCCGAGGGTGTCGCCGAGGTCGCCGGCGTCGGCGGGTTCGTCAAGCAGTACAACGTGGTCGTCGATCCGCGCCGCTTGCGCGCGCTCGGCATCCCGATGGCGCGGCTGCGCGAGGCCTTGCGCGCAAGCAATCGCGACGTCGGCGGCCGCACCATCGAGCTGTCGGAGACCGAGTTCGTCATCCACGGTCGCGGCTATTTCAGATCGATCGCCGACATCGAGGCGGTGATGGTCAAGTCTGATCGCGGCGTGCCGGTGCTGCTGCGCGACGTCGCGCGCGTCGAGCTCGGGCCCGACGAGCGGCGCGGCCTGACCGAGCTGGACGGCGACGGCGAGGTGGTGAGCGGCATCGCCACTCAGCGCATCGGCGCCAATGCGCTGAGCGTGATCGAGAGCGTCAAGCGGCGACTCGCCGAGATCGCGCCCAGCCTCCCGGAGGGCGTCTCGGTCAAGCCGGTCTACGACCGCTCGGAGCTGATCCACCGCGCGATCGACACGCTCAAGATCACGCTGATCGAGGAGAGCGTCATCGTGGCGCTCGTCTGCATCGTCTTCCTGATGCATGTGCGCAGCGCCCTGGTGGCGATCGTGACCCTGCCGGTCGGGATCCTGGCCTCCTTCGTCGCCATGCATCTGCTCGGCGTGTCGTCGAACATCATGAGCCTGGGCGGGATCGCGATCGCGGTGGGCGCGATGATCGACGCCTCGATCGTGATGATCGAGAACGCGCACAAGCATCTCGAGCGCGCCGGACCCGGGGCCTCGCGCGTCGACATCCTGGTCGCAGCCGCGAGCGAGGTCGGGCCGGCGCTGTTCTTCGGGCTGCTGGTGATCACGGTCTCGTTCCTGCCGATCTTCGCGCTCGAATCGCAGGAAGGCCGGCTGTTCGGGCCGCTCGCCTTCACCAAGACAGCCGCGATGGCGGCCGCCGCGATGCTGTCGATCACCCTGGTGCCGGCGCTGATGACGGTCTTCGTGCGCGGCCGAATCGTTGCGGAACGGCGCAATCCCCTCAATCGCCTGCTGATCGCGATCTACCGGCCGATCATCCGCCTGGTCCTCCGCTTCAAGCTGGCGACCGTCGTGCTCGCGCTGGCCGCGGTGGCGGCGAGCTGGTGGCCGGCATCGCGGCTCGGCAGCGAGTTCATGCCGACGCTCAACGAAGGCACGCTGTTCTACATGCCGACGACCCTGCCGGGCGTGTCGATCACCAAGGCGGCGGAGCTCGTCCAGACCCAGAACCGCATCATCAAGTCATTCCCGGAAGTGGGCTCGGTCTGGGGCAAGGTCGGCCGCGCCGCGACCGCGACCGATCCGGCGCCGACCGAGATGTTCGAGACGGTGATCAACCTCAAGCCCGAGGCCGAGTGGCGCAAGGGCATGACAGTCGACCGGCTGATCGCCGAGATGGACCGTTCGCTGCAGTTCCCGGGCGTGGCGAATGCGTGGACGATGCCGATCCGCGCGCGCATCGACATGCTGTCGACGGGTATCCGCACGCCGATCGGCATCAAGGTGTTCGGGCGCGATCTCGCCGAGCTGGAGCGTCTCGCCCGCCGGATCGAGGCGGCCGTGCGCACGGTGCCTGGTACGTCGAGCGCCTATGCCGAGCGCGTGATCGGAGGCTACTACCTGACGATCGAGCCGGACCGCGCGCAGCTGGCTCGCTACGGGCTCGGCGTCGGCGATGTCCAGGACGTCATCGCGATGGCGCTCGGCGCCGAGCCGGTGACGTCGACCGTGGAAGGGCGCGAGCGCTACGCGGTCACGCTGCGCTATCCGCGCGACCTGCGCAGCGATCCCGATGCGATCGCGCGCGACGTCGTGGTGCCGATGCCGGACGGCGGCGCCGTGCCGCTGGGCGCGGTGGCGCGGATCGCGCGCGAGCAGGGTCCGGTGACGATCCGGACCGAGAACGCCCAGCTCGCCGTCTACATCTTCATCGACATCCGCGACCGCGACATCGGCGGCTACGTTGCCGACGCCAAAGCCGCGGTCGCGCGGTCGGTGAGCCTGCCCGCGGGATACTCGATCGCGTGGAGCGGGCAGTTCGAGTATCTCGAGCGCGCCAAGGCGCGACTGGCGATCGTCGTGCCCGTCACGCTCCTGGTCATTTTCCTGCTGCTCTATCTGAGCTTCCGGCGCCTGGGCGAGACGCTCATCGTCATGCTGTCGCTGCCCTTCGCCCTGGTCGGCGGGCTGTGGCTGATCGCGCATCTCAGCTTCAACATGAGCGTCGCGGTCGCGGTCGGCTTCATCGCCCTCGCCGGCGTCGCGGCGGAGACCGGCGTCGTGATGCTGATTTACCTGGATCAGGCGCTGGCACGGCAGCGGGCGGACGCCGTGGCCGCCGGCCGCGCGCTCACGCGTGCGGATCTTCACGCCGCGATCATGCACGGCGCCGTCGAGCGCGTCCGGCCCAAGATCATGACCGTCGTCGCCATCACCGCCGGGCTGCTGCCGATCCTGTGGAGCACGGGCACCGGCTCGGAAATCATGCGCCGCATCGCCGTGCCCATGATCGGCGGCATGGCGTCGTCGACTGTGCTCACACTGGTCGTCATTCCCGCCATCTACGCCCTGGTGAAGCAGCGGGGCTTGAAGATGTAAGCTTATACATCTCTGGTCCAGCGCGCCGCGCTGGAACACGCTGGTGATTCAATCGCAGCGGTCCCGGCCGCGGCGCCTATGGAATGAAGAGGCTTCTGTGAGGTCCCGCGCCGCGCGCAGCCGCGTCAGTGCGCTTGCGACGCGGGATCTCACAGAAGCCTCTTCATTCCCCTATTCTTGATTCTTGCCGAACGACGAGGTCGGTCGCGGGCGGCTTGACTTCAGCGAGACTCACACGCGAGCGCCGTCTTGCTCATCGCAGACGCACCGACTTCAGCCGCAGGGCATTGCCGACCACGCTGACCGACGACAGCGCCATCGCGGCGGCGGCGATCAGCGGCGACAGCAGGATGCCGAAGAAGGGATACAGCACGCCGGCCGCGATCGGCACGCCGGCGGCGTTGTAGGCGAAGGCGAAGAACAGGTTCTGGCGGATGTTGCGCATGACCGCGCGCGACAGCAGGCGGGCGCGCACGATGCCCATCAAGTCGCCGCCGAGCAGCGTCACGCCTGCGCTCTCCATCGCCACGTCGGTGCCGGTCCCCATCGCGATGCCGACCTCGGCGGCGGCGAGAGCGGGCGCATCGTTGACCCCATCGCCGGCCATCGCGACGCGACGGCCCTCGCGCTTCATGCGCTCGACGATCCGCTGCTTGTCTTCGGGCAGCACTTCGGCCTCGACCTCGGCGATGCCCAGCCGCTTGGCGACCGCGGCGGCGGTCGTGCGGTTGTCGCCGGTCAGCATCACCACGCGCACGCCCTGAGCCATCAGCTCGGCGAGCGCGCGGGGCGTCGACTCCTTCACCGGGTCGGCGACCGCGATCAGCCCGGCCGCCTTGGCGTCGACGGCGACGAAGAAGGCCGTCGCCCCCTCCGCGCGCACGCGCTCCGCGTCGCGGGCGAGCGCGTCCACCGCGATGCCGGACTCCGACATCAACCGCGCATTGCCCACTGCGATGCGGCGGCCTTCGACGTTTCCCACGACGCCACGACCCGACGGCGCGTCGAAACCCTCGACCTCGGGAACCGCGAGTCCGCGTGCTTCGGCCGCCTTCACGACGGCTTCGCCGAGGGGGTGCTGGCTCGGTCGTTCCAGCGCCGCGGCGAACCGCAGCAGCTCGGCCTCCGCCACGCCCGCGACCGGCAGCACCGCCACCACGTCGGGCCGGCCGCGGGTGAGCGTGCCGGTCTTGTCCACGACCAGCGTGTCGACCTTCTCAAGCCGCTCCAGTGCCTCGGCGTTCTTGATCAGCACGCCGGCCTCCGCGCCGCGGCCGACGCCGACCATGATCGACATCGGCGTCGCCAGGCCGAGCGCGCAGGGGCAGGCGATGATCAGCACGGTCACCGCGGCGACAATTGCGAAGGCCGCGCGCGGCTGCGGGCCCCAGACGAGCCAGGTGGCGAAGGCGAGTGCCGCGATTGCCACGACCGCCGGGACGAACCAGGCGGAGACCTCGTCGGCGAGCCGCTGGATCGGTGCCCGCGAGCGCTGGGCGCCGGCGACCATGCTGACGATCTGTGCGAGGACCGTGTCTTCGCCGACGCGATCGGCGCGCATGACGAACGCGCCTTGGCCGTTGAGCGTGCCGCCGATGACGCGAGCGCCAATCGACTTTGCGACCGGCACCGACTCGCCCGTGACCATGCTCTCGTCGACGTTGCTTGCGCCCTCCAGCACCTCGCCATCGAGCGGGATCTTGTCGCCGGGTCGCACGCGCAGCCGATCGCCGACAGCGACCACCGCGAGCGGCACCTCTGCTTCGCTGCCGTCGTCGCGCAAGCGGCGCGCCTGCGCGGGCGCGAGATCGAGTAGGGCGCGGATCGCGCCGCCGGTGCGTTCGCGCGCCCGCAGCTCGAGCACCTGGCCGAGCAGCACCAGCACGACGATCACCGCGGCGGCTTCGAAGTACACGGCGACCGAGCCATCGGCAGCGCGAAACGCCGCGGGAAAGACGGTCGGCGCGATGGTCGCGACGACGCTGAACGCCCACGCGACGCCGGTGCCGAGCGCGATCAGAGTGAACATATTGAGGCTGCGGGCGACGAGGGAGCGCCAGCCGCGCACGAAGAACGGCCAGCCGGCCCACAGCACGACCGGCGTGCCGAACACCAGCTGGATCCAGTTCGAGCTGCGGCGTGCGAGCAGATGATCGAGGCCGGTGAGGTGGCCGCCCATCTCCAACGCCAGCACCGGCAGCGTTAGCGCGAGCCCGACCCAGAATCTCCGGCTGAAGTCGACGAGCTCCGGGTTCGCTTCCTCGGCCGTCGTCGCTTGCTCCGGCTCCAGCGCCATGCCGCAGATCGGGCAGCTGCCTGGCCCCGCCTGTCGCACCTTCGGGTGCATGGGGCAGGTGTAGACGGGGCCGCGTGACGTCATTTCTGCTCTCGGCGCGATCGATCGACAGGCGGCGAGCGCTCATCGTGACGATCATGCCCGTGCCCCTGTCCGTGATGCATGAACAGGTGCATCAGCGGGCAGGCGAGCAGGAGCAGATAGGGCAAGGCGCCCAGCACGTGACCGTATTGCTCGCGCAGCAGATAGAAGGCGCCGACGAGGACGAAGCCGATCACCGCAATGCCGGTGGGCATGCGCCACGCGGGGCGCTCGAGATCGCCGTTCACGTCACCGCCCGCGCGCGCCGACCTCTGGCACGGCGATCATTGTGTTGCGCCTCGCCCCATCGCGCCGCCCATCATCGGCATGCCGCCCATCATCGGCATGTTCCCCATCGGCATCAGCCCGAGATGAGGCGGCAGCAGCTGATCGGCGGTCGCCTTCTGCTCGTCGCTCAGCGAGGCGTGGAGATGGGACAGCGCCGTCTTGATCTCGCGCATACCCTCGAGCCGCGCGCTGAACCATTGCTCCTGCGATTCGAATCGCTGCGGCAGCGTCGGCGGCGTGTCGCCCGCGCGCTGGCGGGTGGCCGCGGGCAGGTCTCCGAGCTTGCGCGCATTGTCGCGCAGCGCCTGCGCCAGGTGATTCCAGTGCGCGGCCTGCGCATCGGTGATCTTCAGCTCGGCACGCAGGAAGGCGAGGCGACCCTCGATCCGGTCGCCCATCGCCCCGCCGGGCATCGCCATGTCGGCTTGGGACATCGCCTGCCGTCGCATCATCCCCATCATCATGTCGCCGTGCATCATCATCATGCTGCCGCCCTGCATCATCATGCCGGACCCGCCGCCGGTCGCCTGCGTTGGCGCTCCGCCAGGCGCCGCCTGCGTCTGCGCCGGCGTCGCGCTGCCGCCGGGATGGTGCTGGCTATGCTGGTCGGATGTCTGAGCCCACGCCGCCGCAGCCAAGGTCAGCGAGGCGGAGACGACGAACGCCGCCGAAGGGCGTGCGCATCTGGATCTGTGTGCGCTCATGGTTCGCGACTCCTTTCCGTTGAATGACGTGAGGCCGTGCTGCTGTTGCGCCGCTCGGCGCTGGCGATCATCGCCGCGAGGGCGATGAAGCCAATCGCGCCGGCTCCCCAGACCAGCGTGCTGCCGGGCATGTGAAACGCCGGCACGAAGGCGTAGAGCGCGGCGAGCGCGAGCCACACCGCGCCGACGACGCCGATCAGCCAAGCGTCCGTGCTCATCCCCGGGTCTCCCTAGTGCGAGCCTGCCGCGCTGCCGACGACCGGCAGTGCGCGCAGGACGGTGAAGGCGAGGATTGTCAATGCGTACATCGCGAGGACCAACGTGGCGACCGAGAGCGGCGCAGTCCATGCGGCGTGACGAATCGCCGCGCGGCGCGGGACGGCGAGGTCGATCGCCGCGGAGTCGCCGGGCTCGGCCGTGCGACCGCGCGGGATGAGCGTTGCGGCAAGTGCAGCCACGTAGACGAGCAAGCAGAGCGCCATCACGCTCGCGCCGAAGCCGATGATCGCGGATAGCGAGGCCCAGGCCGCGGGAGCCGAACCGTCATAGCCGGCATCGAGGACGCGGCGCGGCATGCCGAGCAGTCCGGCGGTCATGCCGGCCCCGCCGAACAGCACCAGCCCCGCGGTCAGCGGGTACGGCAGCAGCGCCAGCAGGCGGCGCGCGGCAAGCGCCTGCCCGGTGAGCGCAGGGATCATCCGCGTCAGCGCCGCGAGCAAGGTCAGCGACACAGTACCGATGGTCAGGAAGTGGAAATAGCCGGGCACGAAGAAGGTGTCGCTGAGCAGTTGGGCCAGGCGCTCCTGGATCAGCACGAAGGCGAGCGCGCCGCCGAGCGCGAGATTGACCACCGCCATGCCGATCGCCGCGATCGCCGGCTCACGCCACGGCAATACCCGCAGCCAACCGAAGGCGCCGCGTGCACCTCGCGCGCGGGCCTGTGCCTCCAGCGAGATCACGATGACGAGGAACACCGCCACGGTCGGGAGGCTGATGAAAAGCGACAGCAGCGAGCCCAGTGCCCGCACGATCGGCGCAAGGGCGGGCTCGAGGAACATGTGGTAGAGCGAGGTCGGCGGCACGACGACGAGATAAAGCGTGAAGATCGCCTTCGAGAATCGCTCGCCGAAGATCGAGCCGACACCGGTCGCCTCGCGGATCAGCGCATACCAGACGAGCACGGTGCCCATCAGCGGCAAGTAGTGCAGATTGTGGAACAGCAGATGCCAGCCGGTGGAATGGTCGGCCGGCATGTCGCGCCAGCCGAAGCTCCACAGCGCCGCGGGCAGGAAGGCGTTGATGGTCGCGACGCCGCTGACTCCGACCAAGCCGGCCCAGGCGACCGCACCGAATCCGAGAGTCGACCACTCCTTCTCGCCCTCGCGCTTGCCGGCGAGCGCGGTCGCGATGGTGACGGCGGCGAGGACGAACAGCCCCGCGGCCAGCAGCAGATAGCCGAGATAAATGGCCGCGGCAGGCGCGCGCTCGTCGCCGACCAGCTCGGGCGGCGCGTCGTACAGCAGCGGCGTGCCAACCCACGCGCCGAGTTGGCTCGCGCCGAAGCCAGCGATCATCAGCGCGAGGCCGATCCAGGCAAGGGCTGGCAGTGCGAGCCGCGGTGCCGCGCGCGTATGGATCGCTGTGAAGGCTAGGAGCACCGCCATCTGCGCGAAGTAGAGCCAGTAGAAGAAGACGGTGACGCCATGCAGCGTCATCATCCGATAGCCGGTGTCCGGCGCGACATCGACGACGCCGGCGCGCACCAGTGCCGTGAGCGCGCCGAAGACCACGCCGGCGGCGAGCGCCGCCAACGCGGCGACGATCATCGAAAGGAGCAGTGCGCGATCGCCGGCGGGAAGAACGCGCAATCCATTGGCGAGGCTGGTCGCGGCCATCGGCGCCTCAGCTGACGATGATCCGACCGCTCATGCGGTCGTGGCCGATGCCGCAATAGATCGTGCAATAGACGACGTACTCGCCCGACCGGGCGAAGCTGAGCTCCTGCTCGACCAGTGCGCCCTGGCGCAGCCGGATGATCCGGCTGCCGCGGCCGAGCTGGATCGAGGCGCCATGGCTGGCGTCGATCGCC
The DNA here is from genome assembly GCA_016793165.1 of Alphaproteobacteria bacterium. Lineage (GTDB taxonomy): Bacteria > Pseudomonadota > Alphaproteobacteria > CACIAM-22H2 > CACIAM-22H2 > CAIOSQ01. The sequence goes on from JAEULA010000110.1 coordinate 33,890, forward strand.
ATCATGCGCAACCGGTAGGTCGTGCCCATGCGCAGTCGCAGCGTGTCCGGCTCGAACAGCCATTTCCTGGCGCGCAGGTAGATCGCGTTCTCGGCCGCGTCGGCAATCGCAGGAGATGCCGGCGTCGACGCGCCATGGCCGGCATGCGAGTCCCCCAGATGGTCGGCGGCGGGGCGGCTGTCCGAATCGACACGCACGCTGCCATCAGGCTGGCGGTAACGCGCGATGAACGCGTCGGTTGCGGTCTCGAACTCGGAGACGGACCATCCTCCTCTCGCAGCGCCGTGCCCGCCATGCTCTATCGGTGCTGGTGAGGACCCCGCGGCGTTACCGTGACCGCCATGGGAGAAACCAAACGGAGTCGCGCCGTAAACGCCCCATAGCGCGTACAGACTCAGAGTCCCCAAGCTGGCGGCCGCAACGAACCCTCGACGCGACGTCAGCGCCGAGCGCGCGCGATCACGTTCATCATCCATTTCCGGTCCCTAACCGATCCGCGATCATCGAACGGCAGCGGATCACGTCGATCCGACCCGGATCATCAATTCGACTGCGCATGCCAAGATGATCGCCCTCTCGGCCCGTTGAGAGTGTGACGAAGCATTGCTCAACGTGACCTGATGCTCCGTTCGCGACGGGGTCTTGTCGTGAACCGAATGCGGTCCTCACAGGAGTGCAATCGAGCGATCCTGTTGCGATTCAAAGGATTTCCGGACCGCAGCGCGGGAAGTGGTGCAACGCGCTTTGGCAGCTGGTTCGCCGGCTCCGATCCGAGCGACGAACTGTCGCAGTCGAGAAGGGCGATTGACCCGATGCTGCTGCTGATTTCACTGAGCGACGCCAATCTGCGCGGGTGACGTCGTGATAGTGGTCTTTCTCTGGCGCTACTTCGTTTTGCCGGGGCCTGTCAGCGCGGCCGAGATCCGCAGGCCGATCTTCTCGTTCGCGGCGCGGATTGGGTCCGCGCTCAGATGCGCGTAGCGCGCGGTCGTTGCGGTGTTACGGTGACCGAGAAGCTTGCCGATGATCGGCAGGCCTTCGCCGATGCCGGCGCCGACACTCGCAAAGCTGTGACGGAGATCGTGAAGACGGACGTCGTCCAGATCGGCTGCGCGGCGAATTCGACGCCAGGGCTTCTCGAGATTGACCAGGCTTGAACCGGCCTTGAGCCCGACGACGACATGCGGGTTGTCCCGCATCCGAGGGATCGTGCTCAGGACTTCCTTTGCCGGCGTGTTTAGGTAGATCGCTTTGGCGCCGGTCTTGCTGTCGGGTAGCCGGATGAGCCCTGCCTCGAGATCGACCCAGTCCCAGCGCAGGCTCAGGATCTCGCCGAGGCGCGCGCCCGTGAAGATCAGGAGCCGGATCGCAGCCACCGCGTAGGGATCCTGCGACTCGTTCGCTTTTAGGACCTCGCCAAGCCGCGACATCTCCGTAGCGGAGAGGAATCGCTCGATCCGCCGGCCACGATAGTGCTTGATGTCGCGACAAGGATTCGGCGCCTCACGCAAGCCGTTCTTGATTGCCCAGCCGAACATGCTCGAGAGCATCGCCAGTGCGCGATTGGCAGCGCCGGGGCTCGCAGCGAGACCGACGTGCCAGCGCGACACGTCGCCATGGGTCACATCATTGGGGCGCCGACTGCCGAACGATCCAACGACATGACGCGCGATGAGTCTCCTGTTCGTCGCGACGGTGGTCAGTCGCCACTTCGTCGCATGCGCGGCCTCGAAGGCGGCGGCCAGTTCGGTGATGGTCGCGGCCGCCTTCTCGACGTCACGCTTCTCTGCTGGGTCGACCGGCTTCGAAGGCGCGTTGACGAGCGCAAGCAGGCGGTGCGCTTCGGCGCGCGCGGACTCCGGCGTCCACGGCGATCCATGTCGTCCGATCGTGATCCACCTCAGCCGCGCGCTTCGGCCGCGGCCAGCTCGATACTGCAGGAAGTAGGTGGCATGTCCGCTTTGTCGCCGGCGAACACCGAAGCCGCTGAGCTTGCCATCCCAAAGGATGGCTCCCGGCTCGAGCCGATCGACAGTGCTCTTGATGACCGTTCCGCGCGAACTGCGCATGAAAAATACGCCCTCTTTCTGGCAAACACCTGGCAAACACCGTGTAGAGTATGTCGCCAAATCGAGGCATGCGTGCAATGGCCATTTATCAACGTTTTCCGTATGTCGTCGCAGGTCGTTGTACTGGGAAGGGTCGATTCAAGCGCATTCGTAATGCGCGGGTCGGGGGTTCAATTCCCTCCTGCGGCACCATTCAAGCTCCTGGAGTTATGGCGCTTCGAGTCCGTCGGAACTGTTGAGGGTCAGAGCCGAAGGGGCGCTGGCTCGGCGACGAGGCCGATTGTGGCGACGATCCAACAGCGCGGCGGGCGAGGGCATGGCCGGATCGGTCGCATCGGCGGTTATCAGGCGACGACATCTATTGTCCCGAAGCCCTATGCCAGGCGATGGGCACGGGAGACGGAGGCGAACGCTGCCCGCCGGCAGTCCGGCTTCGATCCGGCTGTCCTTCGCGGGTTGCACTTCAGATCGATCTTCGAGCGATATCGAATAGAGATCACTCCACATAAGCGAGGTGCACGCCGCGAAGGCAGATCCTCGACCTTCTCCGCTCTCACTCGACAGCCGCGCTGAACCTTGCCGACGTCACGCCTCAAGTGGTGGCGACGTACCGAGATGAGCGGCTCAAGCGCGTGTCGCCTCGAACGGCCTTTCGAGAGCCCGCATTGCGTGGTCATGCCTTTGAGGTCGCTCGACGGGAATAGGGATGCGCGGCTCGGGGACCCAGTCCGATCCGGCCGAATGCCCGCTGCAGCCGAGTTCGGAGCACGCCTTGAGCCCGGGGAGTTGGCGACGCTTCTCGGGGCGCTACGTGCCGACGAAAACTTGCTCCTTGGCCCCGCCATCCGATTCGCCATGGAGACCAGGCTCAGGCGAGGCGAGCATCTGCGCGTCGCATGGCGGCATTCGGATCGGCAACGGCAAGTGCTGCCAATCCCGATGACGAAGAACGGTGACATGCGTGTCGTCCCGCCCGACGACCCGACGACCCGACGACCCGGCGGCCGGCCGTGCATCTCCGCCTTGGTCTCGTAGATCTCGGTGATGCGCTCGATGGCACGCTCCATTCCCGTTCCCGTTCCCGTTGGAGCCGAGAGCTCCTCGGCCGGCGCAGATAGAACTGCAGCTCCGAGTCTTGCGACTTGGTGGATGCCTTCGCATTGCATTGCCGGAGCCGGGAATTGGGCTCGCCGAAATTCTCATCGATCAAAGTGCGCTCACGGTTCTGCTCGAACTCGTCAGCGCTTGGGCTGGAGCGCGAGCCGCTGCTTGCCGCGACCTGGACGCTCCGGAAGCCGCAGCTATCGAGGAAGTCCGCTTGAGGCCGAAGCCGCCGCCTCGCCGGGGATTTCCTTTACATCGAACGTCACCCGGCATCGAAGCCCGGCCGGCAGCGCTCCGTTCTCATTCGGCAACGCAAGACGAAGGCCGAATGTGCCGCTGCCAGCGTCGAACACCGGATCGGCGACTTGCACGGCAACCCTGAAGGATCGGTCAGGGCTTCCGATCGGAGTCACCGTGCCGGAATCACCTTTTCTTATGGAGTCGAAGTATCGGACCGGCGGATAGGCCTCGACGAAAAGCGGAGATACGGCGGCCAGCTCCACGATGAAGGAATCCTGGTGCGCATACTCGCCCGGCCCGAGGTTGCGCTGAACCACGATTGCATCGATGGGGCTTTTGATCGTCCTCTGCTCGAGCACCGCCAGAGCGCGAGCCAATTCCAGCTGCGCCACCTTGTGGTTCAACTCCGCCTGGGCCAGGTCCTCGCGCGCGACCCGCAACGCCGCGCGCAGCTCATCGACCTTCTGCCGTGGCACATTGTTGGTCTCCAGCAATCGTTCGGCTCGGTTGAGTTCAGTCCGCGCCAATTCGACCCGGACCGTCCGGGATGCGATCTCGGTCGTGCTCGTGGCCCGCAACTTGATCAAGTCCAGATCCGCGGCCTCGATCGCGGAATCGAGTCGCGCGATCACCTGTCCTTTGGCGACGCGATCTCCGCGTTCGACGAGCACGGCCTGAATTGTCGTCGCGACCGGCGTGCCGATCTTCAAGGTCATGGAAGGCCGCGTGACGCAGTCGAAGGCCACTTCCGCGCTGGCCGGAACCATCGGGCTCAGGCACGACGCAGAGGCGACGATCGCGGCCCATCTCGAGATCACGGCACGGTGGCGCATCGCGGCTTCATGACATGATGGGCATCCCATCACAATGCGGTCGCCGGCGCCGCCCACGTCTCGCCCCCGGCCCGTCCGATCGCCGTCGAGTGGGCTGCTGCCTGCCGGCGCGCAGCCTGCGGAGATCGCGGCTCTTTCGATAGGAATGGCAAGTTTCTCCGCGCTCTCTTGCGGCAACTGAAGCCAGCATCCATGGCGTTGGCTTCTACCCAAAGACGCTCGATGGGGCGATTCAGTCGGCCGGCCCCGCGATTGCCCGTGAAGCCGGCCATTCGAAGTGACATTGTTTGGCGAAAATGACACGGTCCCGAGCGGCGCCGAAGTCACGAAGAATGTCGCGCAAGAGACATCTTCACTGGGGGGGGCAACAAGTGAAGCGATCGTCGATCGTGTCGGGCTTGTATGCACGCAAGGGTCGCGCGCGCGAGAGACTGTTGCAGCGCTGGCAGGATCAACCACTTCGCGATGACCCCGGCAGCGCGACGCCGGCGCGGCTGTTGTTGGACGCGCTCGAGCCGCGCGTATTGCTCAACGTCGACACGATGGCGGTGCAGCTCGCCGCAATGCCGAACGACACCCAGGATCACGACATCCTGGTCCGCATGGCGGAGGAAACCGTCCACACCGGCGCCAGGACTCAGGTCGTGGAGCGGGTGCAGGTCGTCGATGCGACGGGCGGAGCCTTGCTGGCATTCGGCGATCTGACCAACATCAGCGCGCTGACCATCCAGGGCGGTGCCGGCAACGACCGGCTTCGGATCGACGTGGACAGCTTTGGCCGGCACACGATTCCGACGGTTGCATTCGACGGCCGTGACGGAATCAACAGCCTGGTGATCGACCATTCGGCCGGCGGACTCGATTGGCGCATCGATGGCAGCGGTGCGGGCAGCGTCGACGCGGGTTTGACCCCCTGGGTGACCTTCTCCGGCGTGCAGTCGCTGACCGGTGGAGCCGACACCGACCGGCTTCACGGTCCTGCCGCCGACAGCGTTTGGCGGATCACGGCGCCGGGCGCCGGCGACATCGGGATCACGGCCTTCAGCGGCTTCGAACGTCTGATCGGCGCTGCCGACAACGAGGACATGTTCATCGTAGCCGGCACCGGCGCGATCGAAGACGGGGTCGACGGCGGCGACCGCGGATTCGACTCCCTCGTGCTTGAGCGCCGCGCCGATGCCGTGATCATGGCGGCAATCGACGGGTCGAGCGGAAGCGTTTCGCTCGACGGCGACCTCGTTCGCTATTTCGGGCTGGAACCGGTGACCACCGCCGGCGCGATCACCGATCTCACGCTCACGCTCGGCGACAGCAACGACGTCGCCACGCTGACCAGCGACACGACGGCGGGTCGATTGAAGCTGACGACGACAGGCGGGACTGCGGAATCGCAATTCTTCACCGCGCCGACCGGCACGCTCACCATCAATCTCGGCGGGGGCATCAACAGGCTGACGATCACCGGCGTGGATTCGCGATTCGCGTCGGGGCTCGTGATCGTGGACGGCGGTGGCACCGATACGATCAACGTCAACAGCAGCCTTGCCACCGGCGGGAAGGCCGTGTCGATGACGGCCGACTCGATCCGGATCGGGACCGCCGGCGATGCCGTGACGATCGATACCAGTCGGAGCGGCGGCGCATCGGGCGCGATCACTCTTGATGCGACCACGATCGCGATCGCCAAGGGCAGCGCCCTGATCACGGGAAATGACACCGACACGTCGGCAGCCCGGGGGCGGTCGGGGATCATCTCCCTGACCGCGGCAAACAGCGTCACGATCGCTGACGCGACCGCGGCGACGGGCGTCCTGACCACGGCGGGCGCATCCATCGAGATCGAAGCCGACGTCATCGCCATCGGCACGAACGCCCGGATCAGCACGGTCGCGCGGGCCGGCACGTCCGGGGACATCTCGTTCGCCGCGAAGACGATCTCACTCGCCGCCGGCTCGGTGCTCGACGCGAGCGCGCCCGAGGGCCGCACGGCCGGGGACGTGGACTTGACCGTCGCGGATACCGGTTATCGGGATCCGCAGTTGCCGATCGTCTTCGCGAACAGGGCGGTTGGCATTTCGCTCGATCGGGCAACGGTCGAAGGCGGTGAAGTGCGGATCACGGCGACGGCGGCGGACAAGGGGCTCGTCGCCGAGATGCCCTTGCTTGCGATGGGCTTCTCGGGCGCCATTCCCGGCCTGCTGGAGCAGATCCCCGGCTATGATTCCGGCGCCACGTTCTCCGGAATGGACATGACGGTCGCGCAACGTGGCGCAGATGCTCGGATCACGCTCGACTCGGCCTCGATCGTGGGCTCCGGCTCCGTGACGATCGCGAGCGCCACGGATGTCGAGACCCTCGTTCTCGCGGTCGACATCGGGACGGGACTCGCGGGATCATTGAATGCCGCCGCGAGTTACGGCGCGGCCTCGAGCGTCGTCGAGACCCTGATCAGGGGCACGACCGCGATCATCGCCGGCGCGGACGTCACTGTTTCGGCGGACGCCAAGGTCGTCGTCAGCAGCGGCTCGCTCGCCGCGGCGGTCGACGCCGCGACGGCCAAGACCGCGACTTCGGTCGCGATCACGATCTCGCGGAGCGATCTGACGGCGCTGGCGATCGTCGGCGAGGGGTCGACGATCACGGCGGCCGCCGGCAGCGTGAACGTGCTGGCCAATGGGGTGCAAACGACGGCGACGTCGGCCGGGACCGCCCTGCGCGAGCTATCCCAGGACGGCGCCTCGGCTGCGTTGTCGTTCGTGACGGCCAACGTGAAGTCTTCCCTGGACGGCACGGTCACCGCCGGAAACTCGATCCAGGTCGCGAACGGGTTCAATGGCGGTGCCGGAGCCGTGGATCTCGCCACGGACACGATCACGAGTCCAAATCACGGGCTCGCGACCGGTGATTCGATCTCCTATGACGCC
>JAEULA010000020.1 GCA_016793165.1 Alphaproteobacteria bacterium
GTTCCCGCATCTCTCGGTTGCCGAGAACATCATCTTCGGCCTGAAGGTCCGCGACGTGCCGCGCGACGAGCGCGACAAGCGGCTCAACCGCACCGCCGCGCTGCTCGGCCTGTCGCAGCTGCTCGAGCGCCGACCCTCGCAGCTCTCGGGCGGCCAGCAGCAGCGCGTGGCACTCGGCCGCGCGATCGTCGCCGAAACGCCGGTCTGCCTGATGGACGAGCCGCTCTCCAACCTCGACGCGCAGCTGCGCCAGGAGATGCGCCGCGAGATCCGCGCGCTGCAGCGTCAGCTCGGCATCACCCTGGTCTACGTCACCCACGACCAGGTCGAGGCGATGACCATGGCCGACCGCGTCGTGCTGATGCATGGCGGCAAGGTCGAGCAGGATGCCGAGCCGGCCGAGCTCTATGCGACCCCGGCAACGACATTCGCCGCGCGATTCATCGGCACGCCGCCGATGAACCTGATGGCGCTCGGCAACTCGCCGGACGGCGCGGTCGTCCGCGGCACCCGCGGGCCGGCGCTGTTCAAGGGGCGGGGGGACGGGTTGGTCGTCGGCGTGCGTCCCGAGGCGATGCATCTGTCGGCGGAGCACGGCCTCGAGGCCGAGATCGTCGCCGCGGAATATCTCGGCGCCGACACCGTCCTCGCCTGCAAGCTCGGCGACGAGATGATGTCGCTGCGCGCGCCCGGCCAGCTGCCGCACAAGCCCGGCCAGCGCGTGCGCGTCAGCGCCGAGCCCACCGCGCTGCATCTGTTCGACGCCGCCACGGGTCGCCGCCTCGGCGGCACCGCCGCGGCGGATCACTGACACTCAACCGCAAGGGAGCAGGAAGATGAGTCTGGGAACCCCGAAGCTCGGCCGCCGCAGCTGGCTCGCCGGCATCGCGATCGCGGCCGCGACGGCATGGTCGAGCGCCACCGCGCTGGCGCAGGAGCTGCAGTTCTACTACCCGATCGCGGTCGGCGGCCCGATCACCAAGCTGATCGACCAGATGGCCGCGGACTTCGAGAAGGAGAACCCCGGGATCAAGGTGAAGCCGGTCTACACCGGCTCCTACCAGGACACGATCACCAAGACCCTGACCGCGCTGAAGGGCGGCGAGCCGCCGCATCTCGCGATCCTGCTGTCGACGGACATGTTCACGCTCATCGACGAGGACGCGATCGTGCCGTTCGAGGACATCTCGAACACGGCCGAGGACAAGGCGTGGATCGCGGGCTTCTACCCGGGCTTCATGGAGAACAGCCAGACCGGCGGCAAGACCTGGGGCATCCCGTTCCAGCGCTCGACCATCGTCCAGTACTGGAACAAGGAGCTGTTCAAGGAGGCGGGCCTCGATCCGGATAAGGCGCCGGCGAACTGGAACGAGCTCGTCGAGATGGGCAGGAAGCTGACGAAGAAGGACGCGAGCGGCAACGTCACGCAATGGGGCGTGTCGATCCCGAGCTCGGGTTTCCCCTACTGGCTGTTCCAGGCGCTGACGACGCAGAACGACGCGCGGCTGATGAACGCGGCCGGCAACGAGGTCTATTTCGACAAGCCGGGCGTGATCGAGGCGCTGCAGTTCTGGGTCGACCTGAGCCGCAAGCACCAGATCCATCCGCCGGGCATCGTCGAGTGGGGCACGACCCCGCAGGACTTCTTCCAGCGCAAGGTCGCCATGATGTGGACGACCACCGGCAACCTGACCAATGTCCGCACCAACGCGAAGTTCGACTTCGGCGTCGCGATGATGCCGGCAGGCAAGCGGCCGGGATCGCCGACCGGCGGCGGCAACTTCTACGTCTTCAAGAAGACGACGCCCGAGCAGCGCGCCGCGGCCGTCAAGTTCGCCAAGTGGGCGACCCAGCCGGAGCGCGCTGCGCAATGGGGCATCGACACCGGCTACGTCGCCGTGTCGCCCGCCGCGTTCGAGACCGAGCGCATGAAGAAATACGTCGCGGGCTTCCCGGCGGCCGCCGTCGCGCGCGACCAGCTCCCGCACGCCTGGGCCGAATTCTCGACGCACGAGAACCAGCGCGTCGTGAAGGCGCTCAACGACGGGCTCCAGGCCGCGTTGACCGGCTCCAAGCCGGCCGAGCAGGCGATGAAGGACGCGCAGCGCGAAGCCGAGCGCATCCTGCGGCCGTTCAAGTGAGCAGGATCGCCTCTCGCCTCCTGTTCGCGCTTCACGCGAATAGGAGGCGTGCCCGAGCGCAGCGAGGGCGGGGAGGTCAAGCGTGGCTCTGCGAGCCGCCACCGACCTCCTCGGCCGCTGCGCGGCCACCCCTCCTGGCGCGCTTGCGCGCGACCGGAGGGGAAAACGTCCGTCCATGACGCGCGCCTCTGCCAACATCCACGGCTGGCTGCTGCTGTTGCCCGCGGCGGTGCTTCTCGTGGCATTCACGCACTGGCCGACGGCGGCGACGCTGTGGCAGTCCTTCTACTCGACGCCCAAGGGCAACCGGCCGGCGCGCTTCATCGGCCTCGACCAGTACCAGACGATGATCGAGGACCCGATCTTCTGACAGGCGCTGACCAACAACGCGATCTACGCGCTCGGCACGATTCCCACCTCGATCGTGCTCGCCATGCTGATGGCCTTGTGGGTGAACCAGCGCCTGGCCGGCCGCGGCTTCCTGCGCATGGCGTACTTCACGCCGACGGTCCTGCCGATGATCGCGGTCGCCAACATCTGGCTGTTCTTCTACACGCCGGATTACGGGCTGATCGACCAGATCGCCCGCAAGTTCGGCTTCGGCGCGACCAACTGGCTGGGGGAGCGCGAGACCGTGCTCGGCGCGCTGATGGTCATGACGGTGTGGAAGGAAGCAGGCTTCTTCATGATCTTCTACCTCGCCGCGCTGCAGCAGATCCCGCCGGCGCTGGCCGAGGCCGCTGCGCTGGAGGGCGCATCGCGCTGGTACTTCTTCCGCCGCGTCGTCTTCCCGCTGCTGATGCCGACGACGCTGTTCGTGCTGGTCAACGCGGTGATCAACTCCTTCCGCCTCGTGGACCATGTCGTGGCGATCACCAAGGGCGGGCCCGACAACGCCAGCTCCCTGCTGCTGTTCTACATCTACGAGGTCGCCTTCAAGTTCTGGGACACCGGCTACGGCGCCGCGCTGACGGTGGTGCTGCTGGGGCTGCTGGCCACGTTGGCGCTCGGCCAGTACTTCTTCCTCGAGAAGCGGGTGCACTACCGATGACCGCCGCGCCCGCCCGGCCGCGGACCGGCCGCATCGACCTGATGGAGTCGCGCGGCTTCGACCGGGTGCTCGAGACCGGCGCCGCATGGGTGCTCGGCTTGATGTGGTTCCTGCCGCTGATCTACGCGCTGTGGACGGCGTTCCATCCCAGCGAGTACGCCGCGCGCTTCGCACCGCTGGCGCCGTGGACGCTGGAGAACTTCGTCAACGCCTGGAATGCGGCGCCGTTCGGGCGCTACTTCCTGAACACGACCCTGCTCTGCGCGATGATCCTCGCCGTCCAGCTCGTGCTGGTGACGCTCGCCGCCTACGCCTTCGCGCGTTTCGAATTCGTCGGCCGCGACCTGGCCTTCGTGCTGGTGCTGGTGCAGCTGATGATCATGCCCGACGTGCTCATCGTCGAGAACTACCAGACCCTGCGCAAGCTCGGCCTGATCGACACGCTGCTCGGGATCGGCCTGCCCTACATGGCGTCCGCCTTCGGCATCTTCCTGCTGCGCCAGACCTTCAAGACGGTGCCGCGGGAGCTGGACGAGGCCGCGCGCATCGAAGGCTGCGGCTTCCTGAAGCTGCTGTGGAAGGTCTACGTCCCGCTCGCCAAGCCGATCTACATCGCCTTCGGCCTGGTCTCGGTCAGCTACCACTGGAACAACTTCCTGTGGCCGCTGATCGTGACGAACTCGGTGGAGACCCGGCCGCTGACCGTCGGCCTGCAGGTCTTTGCCCTGGTCGACCAGGGCATCGACTGGGCGATCATCTGCGCCGCGACGCTGATGACGTCCGGCCCGCTGCTGATCGCCTTCCTGCTGTTCCAGCGCCAGTTCGTCCAGAGCTTCATCCGCGCCGGGATCCGATGAGCGGCCCCGAATGGCGCGAGGCCGCGCTGAGCCAGATCCGGCGCGTCGAGGCGATGCCTCTGCCGCGCAACATCGGTGCCCTGCTCGATGCCGCGGCCGCCGAGGCGCCCGACGCGACCGCGTTCCACTTCATCGCCACCGGCATCACGCTCACCTATGCCGAGGCGCGGCGGCGCGTCGATCGCCTCGCGGCCTCGCTGCAGGCGCTCGGCATCGGTCACGGCACCAAGGTTGCCGTGATGCTGCCCAACGTGCCGGAGATGCCGATCACCTGGCTGGCGCTGGCGCGGCTCGGCGCCGTGATGGTGCCGGTCAACGTGCGCTACACCGCGCACGAGCTGCGCTACCTGCTGGAGGACAGCGGCGCGCGCCACCTCGTGATCCGCGAGGAGCACCTCGCCGTGCTCGACGCGCTGCCGCCGCCGCGGCCGGCGCTCGACTCGGTCGTGGTCGCCGGCGCGCCGCGCGCGGGCGAGTTGTCGTGGTCGGCGCTGCTCGACTCCGATGCGCCGCCGGCGCGGCCCGCGCGTGAGCCCGCGCTCGACGACCTGGTGAACGTCCAGTACACCTCCGGCACGACCGGCCTACCCAAGGGCTGCCTGCTGACGCACCGGTACTGGCTGACCTGCGCGCTCGCCTACGCGAACAGCGACGGGTTGACCTACAGGCGGCTGCTCTCGCCGAACCCGTTCTTCTACATGACGCCGCAGTGGCTGACGCTGATGGCGTTCTACGCGCGCGGCACGATCTTCGTGGCGCCGCATCTCAGCCTCACGAACTTCGTCGACTGGCTGCGCCGTTTCCGTATCGAGTTCTGCTACTTCCCGATGGACGTCGTCGCCCGCAACGCGCCGGACCCGCGCGAGCGCGACAACGCGATGATCCGCGGCAATCTCGCCATCCACCGCAGGGATCTGCATGCCGAGCTCGAGGCGCGCTTCGGGTTTCCCGCGCGCGGCGCCTTCGGCATGACGGAGATCGGCGTCGGCCTGATCACGCCGATCGGCGCGACGGAGACCGTGGGCAGCGGCATCTGCGGCATGGCGGCACCTTTCCGCGAGGCGCGCATCGCCGATCTCGACGGCAACACGCTGCCGCCGGACACACCGGGCGAATTGCTGTTCCGCGGCCCCGGAATGCTGCGCGGCTACCACAACAAACCCGAGGCGACGCAGGCCGCCTTCCATGGCGAGTGGTTCCGCAGCGGCGATCTCGCCGTGATGGACGCGCACGGCCTGGTCACGATCGTCGGCCGCATCAAGGAGATGATCCGCCGCGCCAACGAGAACATCTCGGCGACCGAGGTCGAGGCGGCGCTGCTGTCGCTGCCGGGGATCGCCGAGGCCGCCGCCGTGCCGGTGCCCGACGAGACGCG
>JAEULA010000026.1 GCA_016793165.1 Alphaproteobacteria bacterium
GTGCGACGAAATGGCAAGCCGTCCTTAATCCGGCGATGACGACCGCCTGCCCATGATGCCGGACGCCGCGGATCCGCCGCGGCGCATCAGGCCGGGACGCTCTTCATGAATCTCAACCTCGGAATCGGCGGCCGTATTGCCGGCGGATTCGGAATTCTTCTGGTCTTCATCGCCGTTCTGGGGATCGTCGGGATGGAGGCGCTGTGGAGCGTCTCCGCGCAGCAGGACCGCTTCGCGAGCGTCGCGCAGAACGCGGCGCGCGTGAGCCGGATCGAGCGCGACATCGTGGCCGTGCGGCGCGCGCTGCTGCGACTGGTCACGAGCGGCGACCAGGCCGAACTCGGCGAGGTGACGCGCCTGCAGAAGCAGATCGACGCGACGCTCGACGAGGCGATCGCCGCAACCGTCTCGCCCGACCGGCGCGCCGGGCTGCAGCGCATGCGGGATGGTCTGGCGCGCTACGCCGCCGCCGTGGGGCGGCTGCCGGCGCTGATCGCGCGGCGCGATGCGCTCGCCGGGCGCGACATGATCGCGGACGCGGGCGAGTTGCGCTCGGTTCTCGATGCGCTGATCGCCGATCCCGCCATCGCCGCACAGGATTCGCTGCAGGTGGCGCTGCTGCGCACGATGGATTCCTTCTCCCTCGTGCGTTTCGAGATCTGGCGCTACGTCGCCCTGCCGCGCGAGGCCTTTCGCGCCAGCGTCGGCGAGACCCTCGCGGCGACGCGCCGGGGCCTCGAGGCGATCGTCGGAAGCCTCGGCGAGAGCGACTCCGGCGCGCGCCTGCGCAAGGCCGTGTCTGCCTACGACCGCTACGAGAAGTCCGTGGTCGAGACGATGCAGAACGTCGCGACGGTCGACCGCGTCTTCAACGTCGAGGCCGCGGCCCTGATCGCCGACGTGGTGGCGACCGGCGACCGCGTGCTCGAGTCCCAGAAGGCCGTGCTCGCGGAGACGGAGCGCGAACTCGACGCGGCCGTGGTCCTGGCGACGCGGGTCATGGTCGTCGCCGGCACCGTCGCGCTCGTTCTCGGCGTGGTGCTCGCCTGGGTCGTCGGCCGCGGCATCGTGCGGCCGGTCAAGGACATGACGGCCACCATGGCCCGTCTCGGCGCCGGCCATCTCGATGTCGAGATTCCGGCGCGCGACAAGCGCGACGAGATCGGCGCGATGGCGCGCTCGGTGCAGGGCTTCAAGGAGGGCCTGATCGAGGCCGGCCGCCTGCGCGAGCGCCAGGCGCAGATGGAGCGCGAGGCGGAGGCGGAGAAGCGTACGGCGACGGCACGGCTCGCCCAGGACGTCGAGGAATCCGTCGGCGGCGTGATCCGTATCCTGGCGGCCGCCGCGACCGAGATGCAGTCGACCGCGCGCAGCATGACCGACACCGCCGAGCGCACCTCGCAGCGCGCCACCGCGGTCTCCGCCGCTTCGGAGCAGGCATCGGCAAACGTGCAGACCGTCGCTGCGGCGGCCGAGGAGCTCAACGCGTCGGTCGGCGAGATCGGTCGCCAGGTCCAGACCGCGACGCGCGTGGCGAACCAGGCCGCAACCGAGACCAAGCGCACCAACGACACCGTGCGGACCCTCAGCGACAGCGCGCAGCGCATCGGCGAGGTGATCAAGCTGATCAACAACATCGCCAACCAGACGAACCTGCTCGCGCTCAATGCCACGATCGAGGCGGCGCGCGCGGGCGAATCCGGCAAGGGATTCGCGGTCGTCGCGGCCGAGGTGAAGAACCTCGCCAACCAGACGGCGCGCGCGACCGAGGAGATCGCGGCGCAGATCAACGCCGTGCAGACCTCGACCGCGGAAGCCGTCGGCGCGATCGGCGCGATCGACAAGACGGTCGGCCAGCTCGACCAGATCGCGACCTCGATCGCCTCGGCGGTCGAGGAGCAGTCCGCATCGACCCGGGAGATCGCGCGCAACGTGCAGCAGGCCGCCGCCGGCGCCGGCGAGGTGAACGTCAACATCGCCGGCGTGAGCCAGGCGGCGACCGAGAGCGGCAGCGCCGCCGCACAGGTGCTTGCCAGTGCCGGCGACATCGCCAAGCAGGCCGAGACGCTGCGCACCGAGGTCGCGCGGCTCCTGGATCGCGTTCGCGCCGGCTGAGGCGCGCGCGGTCGAGGACGCGCATCGAGTGGTGGTGGGGGCGGATCCGGGGTCGAGGCGAAGGCGTCGACCCCGGTCTCCGAAGCGGTCGCGGTGCGCTGTCGCGACGACGTTGGGGCGCGTCCCCTGCGCGCAAGGTGACGCCGCTTCGTGCCATGGGACGACTTCCGAAGCGCGCGCCGAACGCTGGCACATCGATCCGCTGGACCGCGATCGGCTCCGGCGTCACGGGTCAGCGCACAGGGTCAATGCCGTTGCGCCGTTGGTCCTAAGCCTAGGCCTTGCGCGAGGCTGCGCTTCGTGTCGAGAACCGCCTTCGATACACTCAAGCTCGCGCGCCGGCTCCAGGCGATCGGCCTGCCGCCGGCGCAAGCCGACGGCTTTGCGGAGGTTTTCTCGGAAGTCATGGTCACCGACCTCGCGACCAAGACGGATCTGACCGAGCTACGAAGCGAGTTCCGGCTCGAGTGCGAGAAGATCCGTACCGAAATCGCCGCCAGCCGCAGCGAGATCCTGCGGTGGATCGTCCCCCTGATCCTCGCCCAGATGGCGCTGACCGTCGGCGTCCTGCTGCGGATGCGCGGGTGAGCCGGGCTCCGGCCGCCGCGCTCGCAGCAGCGTCGATCATCGCCGCATGCGAGTCGGCAACATCTCCACTGCCGCGCCACGACACCATTTCGGCCGATGCGATGCTTCTCGGCCCGGCGATTTGGTCGGTCGAGTTCGTCGCGACCGAAGGGTCGCGCACCGGATCGCGGGTCACCGGCATGCTCACGCTTCTGCGGACGTCGGCCGAGGATCGCTCGCCGGCCACTGGTGAGCGCGCAAGCGATCACGACATCGCTCAGGTCCCCTCTATGGCGCGCTCACGGCCGACCTAGCGGCGCTCGCTGCGCCGGTGAACTGCGGAGGACGCTACCCGGCCATCGACTCGATGGATCCCGTACGGCCCGGGGTCCTCGTCATGAACCTTACGTTCGCAAACCTTATTCATCCGGCGGCACGGAGCACCGTCCGGTGGGTGGGCAGTTCCTCGAACGTTGGCGACTACAAGCCGAACAGTGCGAGCCCGGATGGAGGATGTGGCGTCGTCCTCCTGATCCATGACCTGTCGGCGGAGTCCGCAATCGGGTTTTGGAAGGAGTCGGGAGTCTTGCGGAATGGTCGCGGCTCCCTCGCCGCGCGATTGATCGCGCGTCTGCCGTGACGTGCGGTCTCATATCGGCATCGTGTCGGCGCACCGGAACGGCGGGGCCAGGGCTTTCGCTCCGAACCCGAATTCGCGCCGCTCGATTCATCGTGCGGCGCTCGAGCATCGGAGAGCCGCGGTCGGAGGAGCCGCTCCGATCGTGGTTTCTGCGACCCCGGCTTTCGACCCGTGCCGCGGTCAAGGCGATGGCGGTCGGTCGGCGGCCGGTGTCGCGGGCGGACGCTGGTAGAGGTTGAAGGCGATGACGATGCGCTCGCTCGCCTCGCCTTCCAGCGCCGTCAGGTTCGGCTCGACCTCGTGGCCGAGCCAGGCCGGGAACAGGATCATGCGCCCGGCGATCGCGTCGAAGGCGACCTCCGACCAGTTGTGCGGCTGCGCGCGCCCGGCGACCGAGAGCCAGGGCGGCAGGACCTGCGCCTGCGGCCGCGGATCGACGAAGCAGATGCGCCCGCAGCCGGGCGGCGCCTGCACGTAGTAGCAGCCGCTCAGCAGAACGCGCGGATGCGTGTGGCCGCGGTTCGAGCCGTGGCGCGGGTTGACGATCGCCCACATGTTGTCGAGGACGAGCTCGCGCGCCGGATCGAATCCGAGATCCTCTGCGACCGCTCGCGAGGTCGCGAGCACCTCGGCCGCCAGCGGCGCAAACGGCGCGCGCGACTGGAGATCGAGGGCGCTGTGCCACGACCCGGCCGGCTTCATGTTCGAGCGCACGAGCCCGTCGGGATCCGCGCGCCGTAGGTCGCGGATCGCACCGGCAAGCGCCGGGTTGAGCGCCGGGGCGCTCTCGAGGTCGCGATAGAAGACGTAGGTCGGGAAGTACAGCTCGCGCACCAGGCGCGGGGCGCTGCTCGAGGTTCCGTCCCGGGTCATGCCGCTACCTCCCGCCGCGCCGGTCACGAGCCCGGGGCGAAACCGACCTTGCAGCGGATCCCAGCCGGCAGCGCGAGATCGGGATTGGTCATCCGCAGGCGGACCCCGAACGTGCCGCTCGCCGCATCGAAGACCTTGTCGACCGCGACGACGCTCGCGGGATAGCGGCCGCCGACCGGCTCGACGGGCTGCACCGTCGCGCGCTGGCCGAGGCGGATCGCACCGTAGTTCTGGATCGGGACGAACACCTCGACATGGAGCTCGTCGATCCGGGCCACCGTCAATAGCGGCGCCTGCTCGTGCACGAACTCGCCCGGCGCCATGCGAATCTCGGTCACGACGCCGTCGATCGGGCTGCGGATCGTGCGCCGGTCGAGCCGCGCCTTGGCGAGCTCGTACTCCGCGGTCGCGACGGCCTGGCGCGTCTCGGCCGCCTCGACGTCGAGCTTGGCGATCTCGGCTTCGACGAGCGCCTCATCGCGGTTCTTGTCCGACATGACCTTGCGCTCGTTGAGCTCGCGCGCGCGCTGCGCGGCGATGCGCTGATAGGCCGCGCGCGCGCGGTTGGCGCGCACCTCGACATCGGTGCCCGCCTGCAGCCCGGTGAGGTTCGCGGTGAGCTGCTCGATGCGCGCGTCGAGGACCGCCAGGACCTGACCGGCGGCGACGACGTCGCCGCGCTCGACCTTGATCTCGGCGATGATCCCCTGGTCCGGGCTGCCGACGCGCGCCAACGTGCGGGGCTCGATCACGCAGTTGAGCGGTTCCGGCGGCGCGAGCTGCGCGGCGGCAGGAACGGCCGCGAGCGCGGCGGGAATGACGGCGAGAAGTCGGGCGAGTCGCATCGGCATCACTCCGGTCGTCCGGCGAAGGCGAGGGCGGTGGCTTGGCGCTCGTCGGCGACGAGCAGGTCGCGGCGCATGCGCGCGTGGCGCCGTTCGATGCCGCGCTGGGCAAGGGCGAGGCGCAGCCGGCCCGGCAGCGGAAGGCGGGGGACCGCTTCGAGCACCGGGTCCTCGAGCGAGAGCATCGACTCGACGTGGCCCGGATCGCCCTGGCGCGCGCAGCGGCCGAAGAGCTGGCGGTCGATTCGCCGGTCGTCGTGGCTCTCCGTCATGATGACGTGGAGGCCGCCCTTTCCGGCGACACTCGCGCCGAGGCGGATGTCGACGCCGCGGCCGGCCATGTTGGTCGCGACCGTGATGTGGCCCGGCCGGCCCGCCTCGGCGACGATCTCGGCCTCGTGCGCGTCCTGCGCGGCGTTGAGCACGACATGCGCGAGGCCGGCGGCCTGAAGCCGCGCGCTGACGAGCTCGGAGCTCGCGACGGAACGTGTGCCGACCAGCACCGGCACGCCGCGCGCGTTGAGCGCGCGCACGCGCTCGACCACGGCTCGCCACTTCGCGTCGGCGGTGCGGAAGATCCGCGTGCCGCCGGCACGCCGGCGCAGCTTCCGGTGTGTCGGGATGCGGACGACCTCGAGCCGGTACACTTGCCACAGCTCGTGCGCCGCCTCGCGCGCAGTGCCGGTCATGCCGGCGAGGCGGCGATAGCGCCGGAAGAATCGCTGGAAGGTCATGCGGCCCGCCGGCAGCGTGCGGCCGGTCACCTCGCAGCCCTCCTTGGCCTCGATGATCTGGTGAAGCCCTTCGCCCCAGGACCGGTCGCGCATCACGCGGCCGGTGTACTCGTCGATGATCTCGATCCGCCGGTCGCGCACCAGGTAGTGCTCGTCGCGCCGGAAGAGGTGGAGCGCGGCGAGCGCGTTGCGCGCCTGCTCCTCGCGATGGATCGCGCCCTGCCACGGCCCGTCGAGCGCGGCCGCCCGCGCCTCGAGCACGTGCCGGCCGGCCTCCGTGATCTCGACCTGCCCGAGATCGCGCAGCAGGCGGTAGTGTTGGCCGGCGTCGAGGCCCTCGACGATGGCGAGCGCCTGCTCGGCGCGCCGGCGCTCGTCGGCCGGATCGCTGCGCTGCGAGATGATCAACGGCGTGCGCGCCTCGTCGACGAGCACGCTGTCGGCCTCGTCGACGATCGCGAAGTGCAGGCCGCGCATGACCGGCTGGCGGTGATCCTCGGCATCCCGCTGCAGCCGGTCGAGCTTCATGCGCAGGTTGCTGCGCACCTGGCCCAGCAGGATGCGATCGCGCAGATGGTCGAACGCGACCTCCTTGTTCGTGCAATAGACGATGTCGCAGCGATAGGCGGCGCGCCGCTGCGCCGGCGTCATGCCCTCGACCACGAGGCCGACGGAAAGCCCGACCGCCTCGTAGACCGGCGCCATCGCGTCGCGGTCGCGTCGCGCGAGATAGTCGTTCACCGTCACGACATGTACGGGGATGCCGGAGAGCGCCGCGGCGGCGGCCGGCAGCGTCGCGGTCAGGGTCTTGCCTTCGCCCGTCTCGATCTCGGCGACCGCGCCGCGAAGCACGACGTGGCCGCCCATCACCTGGGTGTCGTGATGGCGCTGCCCGATCCGCCGCCAGGCGACCTCGCGCACAAGCGCAAAGGCCTGCGCCGCGGCCTCGTCGCCGAGCCGCTCGCGCCGGAGCCGGCGCCGGAGCTCGACATGTGCGACCAGCAGCTCCGCATCGGCGACGCCGGCGAACGCCGAGCCGGCCGCGAAGACCTGTCGAACGAAGCGGGCGCGGCCGGCGACGGCCAGCGGCATTGCGAGGCTCCGCGCGAGTCCGCTCGCAACCCCCTCGACGCGGCGCGCCCAGCCGGTCCCGGGCTCCTTCGCCTCGGCGTGCAGCAGCAGCGGCGGCAGTACCGCGGCGCGGGTATCGAGCGCGGCGCTAGACATTGAAGCGCTTCAGGAACAGCTGGCGCAGCTCGCGATAGAAGAGGCTCGCGAGCGGCTCGGTGCCGTGGTCGAAGCGGACATGGATCCGGCTGCCGATCCCCCGGGCCTCGGCCGGCACGTCGATGCGCAGATCGATCTGGTAGAGGCGCTCGAGCGCCGCGGCGCCGCTCGCATCGCGCGGGTCCGCCACCGCCTGGCCGCCGCCGCGGCTGCCCAGCGCCGCGCTCGGCAGCTTGTCGCTCACGGTCGGGATCTCGCGCACGATCGTCGCCGGCAGCGACGGCGCGAAGCGGTCGGCGAAGCGCACCTCGACGCGCCCGGTTCCCTGACGGACGCGATCGATCGCCGATTGCGGCACGACCACGCGCAGCACCGGGTCCGCGAGGGTCGTGACGTAGCCGACCGTGTCGCCGCTGCGCATGAAGCGCCCGGGCAGGTCGCGCGCGTCGGGGACGATGAAGCGGCCGTCGGCCGGGCTGCGGACGATCAGGTCGGCGGCGCGCTGCCGGTTCAGCGCCAGCTCGGCCTCGGCGTGCCGGATCTGCTCCGCGAGGATGCGGGTCTCGGACGGATCCTGGACCAGAGCCGCGACGTGGCGCAGCTCGAGCTGACGCAGCTCCGCCTCGAGCACGCGCACGCGTGCGGGCAGCATCGGGTCGTCGAGTCGCAGCAGCGGCGTGCCGGCCCGCACCTGGGCGTTGGGCGGCGCCAGCAGCTCGACGACGACGCCGTCGGCGAGCCCGCGCACGCGCGTGTCGGTCTCGCTCCACACCACGCCCTCGCCGACGGTCGCGGCCGGCAGCGGCACGAGGCCCACCGCGGCGACGAGCGCGGCCGTCGTCGCGCCCGTGACCGAGACCGCGCGCAGGCGGTGGCCGCGGAGCACGGGGCTCGCGAACAGGAAGTGCGCGAACCGCAGGGTCGGCCAGACGAACATCAGCACGGCGGCCCAGATGGCGAGCGCGACGCCGACGACGAAGAACTTGGTCGCGACGAACAGCACGATCGTCGCCGCAACGGAGATCCGATACGCGAACGACGCCAGCGCGTAGGGCAGCATCCAGCGCGCCTCGCCGCGCGCGGTGACCGGCGATATCGCGTCGGCGACCCCGAAGACGTGGCGCTGCGCCAGATAGCTGACGTAGCGGTTGGCGCGCTGGCCGAGATTGGGGATCTCGATCAGATCGGCGAGCACGTAGTAGCCGTCGAAACGCAGCAGCGGATTGCCGTTGAAGGCCAGGGTCGAGACGCTGCCGATCAGCGCGACGTTGAAGGCGAGGGCGCGGACGAGTCCGGGCTCGCTCTCGGTCCAGACGAGCATGGCGATCGCCGCGAGGCCCAGCTCGACGAGGATTCCGGCGGCGCCGACCAGCGCGCGGCGCCACTTGTTGCGGAACGCGGCGGCGGCCGACGCTTCGACATAGGGCACGGGCATGAAGACGAGGAACATCACGCCCATCTCGTGGACCTCGCCGCCCTGCAGCTTGGTCGCGTAGGCGTGGCCGAGCTCGTGCAGTCCCTTGACCACCGGGTAGGTGACCAGGAGCAGCAGCAGGCTGTCGGCGGCGAGCACGCGGTCGAGGACGTTGTCGGTCAGGGCAGTCCAGTGGACGAAGGCGAGGGCGCCCGCGGACAGCAGGAGCAGCAGGAACAGCGCGCCGCCGAGCCATCCCGCGAGCGGCCGCAGCAGCGGCGCGGTGGCTGCCAGGAAGCGGTCCGGATCCACGAGCGGGACGCGCAGCGACAGCGGATTTGCGATCGCCTGCATCAACTTCTGCCGCCGCTGCCGCGACGCGCGCGTCGCCAGCTCCGCGATGTCGGGCGGGATGTCGCCCTGCAGCATGTCGGCCTGGTGCAGCTGCGCGAGCAGCCGGATCATCTGCTCCTGGGTCAGCGCGTCATCGCCGAGACGCGCGCAGGACAGCTCCCAGACCTCCTGCACGCTGCGCCGACCGTCCATGAGGCCGATGACGAGATGTGCCGCCGCCGAGAAGCGGTGCATGCGGCCGCTGACGCGATCCTGCAGGACGTACCAGCGTTCGCCGCGCACGAGCTGGCGATGGATGCGGCCGTGCGGACGCAGCCGCGGCCGCATGGCGCTGAGCCGGTACCAGCTCGGGCTGGTGCGCGTGCGGGGTGTCGTCATCGCTCGATCAGGGCCACCAGGCCCAGAGCTTGAGCCGCAGCCACGACAGCGCCTCGTCCGTCCAGTTGCGGACGAGGAGCCGCGGCCCGATATCGGTCTTGGCGACACCTTCCATCCCGGGGCGCAGTCCCGGATCGAGGACGTCGAGCGTCGCCTCGACACGGAACACGTTGCGGCCGTCGCGGACTTCCGTGACCGGCGTGATGCCCGCGATCGTGTAGGGCAGCACGGCATCGATCAGCGACGTGATCTTGAGATGCCCCTTCTGGCCGACGACGACATGCGCCATGTCGACCTCGTCGATCGCGAGGATCACCCGGTAGGCGTCCAGCGGCGCGATGCGCAGCAACTCGTCGCCGCGTCGCACGGCCGCGCCGATCGACTGGCTGAGGTCGCCGCTGACCACGATGCCGTCGAACGGCGCCACCAGCTGCAGGCGCGCCAGCTGCTCGCCGATCAGCGCGATCTGCGCCTCGGCCTGCTCGATCTGCGCGGCGATGATGTTGATCGCCGCCCGCTCGCGCCGTGCGAGCGCCTGGTCGTGCTCGGCGAGGCGCTGCTGGCGCGTCGTCGTCCAGCGCAGCTTCTCGAGCGCGAGGTCGCGGTCGTCGAGGCTCGCCAGGACCATCCCCTGCCGGACCCTGTCGCCGGCCCGCGCGCTCTGCGCTGCCACATAGCCGTCGAAGGGCGCCACGAGCACGCGCTGCACCAGGCCCTCGATGCGCGCCGGCGCGGTCACGCGATGCGTGCCCTCGGCGACGGCGAAGAAGGCGATCGCGGCGCCGAGACCGAGGGCGGCGAGCTTGCGGCCGACATGACCGGGGCCGACGAGGCGGCCGATCTGCGTCGCGAGCGAGTCGCGCAGCTTCAGCAGGACCAGCCGATCGTTGCGCCGCTTCTCCTCGAGGAGCGGCCCGAGGATCGCCGCGATCGTGTCGCAAAGCTCGATCTCCGCGGCCTCGAAGCGCCCGCCCGGGGGGCGCTGCAGGCAGATCGCGCCGACGCAGAGAGAGTCGGAAACCAGCGGCACCGTGAGGATCGTCGCATCGTCGAGCTGGTTCGCGAGTTCGCCATGGGCATGCGTGATGCGGACGTCGTCGTCGGCCGGCGGATACAGGACCAGGGATTCCTGGTCCACCGCCTCGTCCATCGCGGCGGCGAGCCGCCGGGTGAGGTTCATCCGGCCGCCGAAGCTGGCGCTGTGCGAGATGGCGACGACGCGCGAATGGCCGCTTGCGGCGAGGCCGACGGCGACGAGCGGGCACTCGAGCCGCCGGGCGAGCTCGGTGGCGACGGCCTGCGTCGATGACTTGAGGTCCGCGTGCTCGAGCGCAACCGCGGCGATGTCCAGTGTCGATCCGATGCGCTCAAGTCGACGGCGCGTGGCGGCCTCGTGGCCGCGGCGGCGGGCGAGCTCGATCCACGCGGCGCCCCATTGGAGTTCGCGCATCACCTCGCGCAGCTTCGCCTCGGGGCGATCGGCGATCGCGAGCGCCACGGCGCCGTCGATCGCGCCGCCGCCGACGAAGGGATAGGCGACGAAGCATGTCCCGCGCGTGGCGGCATCCGGGCGGTGGCCGACGATGACGCCGCGGCGCTCGGCGATGGCGCGCTCGGCGGCGGCGAAGAGATCGGCCGGGCGGTCGTTCCCCGCCTCGGGCCAGAAGGCGGCGGGTTGGAACGCGGCCGTGCCGTCGCCGGGAAGCAGGATCGTGCCGAGGACGACGTCGTCGACGAGCCTGCACTGCAGCGGCAGCCAGAACGCCGCAACTTCGGCGGGCGAAGTCGCCTCCCCGAGGCGGTTCCACACCGCGCGATCGAGATAGGACACGCGTCGCGCCCGGCCGCCCGCCGCCACCGGCTCGGCCTCCTGCGCGCCCTTCGTCCTCGTGTCGCCGCTCGTGCCCATGCGCCCGCTTCCCTCTCGTGTCTCGTGCCGCGCCGGTCGGAGGGGGGCGGACCCTCGCGGCCGATGTCACGTCGAGCTTGCCGTGGCGCCCGATCGACGCTCGCACGCCGCCCGCGCCCCGCAGCAGGAGACGCTTTGCCGCACACGCCGGGACGACCGCCGCGTCGCACCCGCCGGCGACCGCGCTCGCAGCGGCCGTCCCGGCGTTCGGCCCGGACATGGGGTCCTCGCCACCCCCTGTCGCCGGGGTGTGGCGACTCAGCGCAGCCGGGCCGCGTCGCGCTTGCGGATCGGCACGGGGTCGGACCAGTCGAACACGAGCCAGCGATCGTCCTCGGCCTCCGGCTCGGCCGACGCCGGCGTGCCGACAAGGCGAGCGGCACCGGCCGAAACCGGAGCTGCGACGGCAACCGTGGCCGCAACCGTGGCGGGCGGGGGAACCTCCGCGAAGCGGTAGGTCTCCGTGTTGTTGGTCCAGTCGATGCCTTCGTCGCCGAAGGCGACGCGGTCGAGATCGAACACGATGGTCATCGGGCGCTGCGGCCGCTGCGCATAGCCGTCGGGCGTGCCGTCGTAGAACACGATGTCGGCACCGGTGCCTCCGTCGATCATGTCGTCGCCGCCGCCGCCGCGCACGCGGTCGTCGCCCGCGCCGGCGTAGATCGCGTCGGCCTGGTCGCCGCCCTCGATCGTGTCGTCGCCGGCCCCGCCGTCGAGGAAGTCGTGACCCGCGCCGCCCGCGACGTCGTCGTCGCCGCCGCCGGCGAAGGCGAAGTCCGCGCCCTCTCCCGCGTCGATCGTGTCGTCCCCGTCGCCGCCGTCGACGACGTCGTCGCCCGCGCCGCCGCGCAGCAGATCGTCGCCGCCCCGGCCGACGAGCCGGTCGTCGCCGTCGCCGCCGTCGAGCACGTCCGATCCGCCGCCGCCGACGAGCACGTCGTTGCCGTCACCGCCGAAGATGAACAGGGGTTCGTCGACGAGGGCGCCGGCCTGGATGGTGTCGTCGCCGTCGCCGCCCCAGACAGCGAAGCCGTCGACCGCGTCGGCGAGGAGCGTAAGCCGCGTCGCGCCGCTGCCGTCGAGGGCGAAACCGGCCCGGATCTCGATGCGGTCCGGGCTGCCGGACTCGCGCAGGAGCTCGATGCGCACGTCGTCGCGCCCGCCCGTGCCGACCACCTGCAGCAGCCCGTCGTGGAGGGCGGCACCGGTGATGAAGACACTCGCGGCCTCCGCGTCCGTGCGGCCGGCCTCGTCGGCGATCTCCGCCGACACCGCATATCGCCCGGCGACGCCGTAGACATGGGTGGCGGTGAACGTGCCGCCGTCGACGCCGTCGACGACCGCGGCCGTCGCGATGGTGCCGTCGCCCCAGTCGATCAGCGCCGTGTGGCGGTTGTCGGCGCCGGGATCGGCGAAGCTGCCGGCGAGCACGATGACGTCGCCGATGGCGGCGTCGCCGATGCGAGAGGCGTCGGTCGCCAGGCCGGTGATCCGCGGCGCGACGTTCTCGACCTGAACCGACGCCTTGCCTGCGCCGACCAGGGTGCCGCCCGCGGTCACCGCGTCGACCGAGATCGCGAACACGAACGGGCCCTTGTCGTAGACATGGACGACGTCGCCGGCCGCGTCGACGACGTCGACGCGGCCGTCGCCCCAGTCGATCGCGTACTGCGTGACCGGGATCGTGCCCGCGCTCGAGCCGGGGTCGACGAGATCGCCGATGGTCAGCACGTAGGGCTCGCCTTCGGCGACCGTGACGGGGCCGTCGAGCCGCAGCGACGGCGCGACGGCGTTGACCGTCACCAGCCGCTTCGCGACGGCCGTGTGGGTGCCGTCCTCGTCGACAAGGCTCACCGAGATCTCGCGGTTCGCCGTCGTCGAGACGTCGCGATATACGTGGTCGAGCGGACCGGCGGCCGTCGCGATGTCGGTCGAGCCGTCGCCCCAGGCGACGACATAGCTCGTCACGTGATCGATGCCCGGGTCGAAGACCTCGCCGAGGACGAGGGTGTAGATGCTGCCCTCGTCGATGGCAGCGGCGCCGTCGAGGCGCATCGTCGGCGCGACGTTCGCGACCGTTATGTCGAGCCCGGCGGCGTCGACATGCACGCCGTCGTCGTCGGCCGCGTCGACGGAGATGCGATGGATCGCACCGCCGTCAGCGAAGCGATGCGCGACCGTGAGCGGGAGCCCGGCCGCGGCCGACCCCGGCGCCGCGACGACCGTCGCCGCCGTGCCGTCGCCCCAGTGCACGGTGTAGGAGGAGACCGTATCGGCGCCGGGATCGCTCGGCGGCGCGATCACCAGCGAGAACAGCGCGCCTTCGTCGGTGCCGGCCACGGCGCCGCCGACGGTCGTCAGGCGGACCGTCGGCGCGACGTTTGCGACGCCGACGGTGCGCACCGCGACGACGCTGCCGTCGTCGTCCGTGGCCGTGGCCCGGACCTCGAACACGCCCGCGCCGCTGTCGTCGGTGAAGACATGCGCCGCCGTCCGCGCGGATCCTGCGAGGGTGGTCGTCGTCCCGTCGCCCCATTCGATGTGCCACGCGCGGATCGAATCGTCGCCCGGATCGGTCGCCGAAAGCGCGAGCTCGTAGGCCTCGCCCTCGCGGACGGTGGCGACGCCGTCGATGGCGATCGACGGCGCCACGTTGGCGACCGCGACGGACCTGGTGGCGACGTAGACGCCGTCCTCGTCGCGGGCCGTGACGGCGATGCTGCGCAGCCCGTCGTCCGCGAAGACGTGGCCGACAACCGCCGACGGCGCCGAGATCGTTTCGCTCGTCCCGTCGCCCCAATCGACGGTCCAGCCGGTGATCGTGTCGGCGCCGGGATCGACGGCTGCGAGGGACAGCGCGTAGCTCTCGCCCTCGCGCGCCGTGTCGGCGCCGGCGACGTCGAGGATCGGTGCAACCTCCACGACGCGGATGCCGGTGAAGGCCTCGAATCGGCCGCCGTCCTTGTCGCTCGCTTCGGCGCGCACGACGCGCGTGCCGGCGTCCGCAAGGTAGGCGCCCGGCACGACCGCCGTCGGATCGGTCGCACCGACGACCTCGAAGGTCCCGTCGTTGTCGAAGTCGAAGGAGTAGGTGAAGCCAGCCGCGCGATCCGCGGGCGAAGGATCCGTGACGCCGACGAAGGACACGCTGGCGCCGGTGCCTTCCGGGATGCCGCCGGCCGCCGTCGAGTTGACGAGGATGCCGGTCGGCGGCGCATTGCGCAGCTGCAGGCCGGCGCTCGCCTCGGCCACTCCGACGCCGATGCCGCCGGCGCCGTAGACGACCCGCACGCCGATGGTGCGGACGGAGTCACCGTCGTCGATGCCGAGCGCGACCAGTTCGTCGACGGTCAGCGTGAACGTGGCATCCAGCGCGCTGCCGATCCGGGTCTCGTCGCCGAAGGTGCCGTCGCCGTCGACGTCCCAGGTGAAGCCGATCGGCGCGCCGGGCGCATCGCCGCGCAGCACGACGCCGTCGCCCTCGGCGATCGCGAGCGGCGCCGCGGTGCCGATCGTCGCGATCGTCGGCGTTGCCGGGCGCACCGTCACGGCCGCCGCCGCGGTCGTATACGGCGTTGCGGCGGGATCGCCGCCGAAGCTGCCGGCGCCGTCCTCGTCGGTCGCGACGACGATCGGCGTGAAGGTGCCGGTGCGCGTGTAGACGTGATGCGCCGTCGTCGCGTCGCCGGCGAGCGCGGTGCGCGCCGGTACGTCGCCCCAGTCGATGGTCCAGCCTGCCACGCGGTCGTCGCCGGGATCGGTGGCGCCGAGGCTCAGAACATAGGTCTCGCCGACGAGGATCGATGCGGGTCCAGTCGCAATCAGCCGCGGCGCGACATTCGCGATCGTGAGCGTCGCGCTGTCCGTCGCCGTGTTGCCGTTGCCGTCCACGACCTGGAAGAGCAGGTCGTGGGCCCCGCTGTCGCCGAGGCCGAGAGATTGCAGCACGCTCCAGTCGAGATCGACGATTGCGCCCTCCGCGTCGTCGAACGCGCCGTCACCGTCGATGTCCCAGCGC
Organism: Alphaproteobacteria bacterium; assembly: GCA_016793165.1. Classification (GTDB taxonomy): domain Bacteria; phylum Pseudomonadota; class Alphaproteobacteria; order CACIAM-22H2; family CACIAM-22H2; genus CAIOSQ01. Next base: position 15,075 of record JAEULA010000026.1, read on the forward strand.
GCCGACGCGATGGTGCCCGCCGTCGCCGGCGTTGCCGCTCCCGCAAGGTGGAGGGTGCCGCCCTCGAGGATCGCGTAGGGCCCGCCGGCATCCGCGGTGGCGGGCGCAAAGCCCGGTACGGACTCGATGCCCGTGTAGTTGATCGGCGCGAACTCGGGGGCCGCGATCCCGACCATGCCGCCGGGCGTCGTCGGGACCGTCGGCGAGATCGGCCGGCGGTCGGCATCGAACCGGAGCGTGTCGCTTCCGGTGCCGCCGGCGACCGAGGCGAAGGTGCCGGCGGGCAGGCGATGTCCGGCCACCTGGACGACGTCGTCGCCGGCGCCGAGATCGATCTCGACGCGGTTGCCGGCCGCGAGCTCGCGCAGATCGACGACGTCGTCGCCGTCGCCGGTCGTCAGCGTGAGATCGAGGGCGGTCGTCGTGTCCGAGCGCAGCGCGATGCGGTCGTCGCCGATCCCGGTCACGACGTATGTGCGGCCGGCGGCGTTCAACAGATCGATCGTGTTGAAACCGTCGCCGGCGTCGATGGTCAATTCGGCGACGGCAGCGGCCTCGATCTGGCGGATCACGTCGTCGTTGGCGCCGGCGCCGAGGTGAAGGGCCTCGATCCCGAGATGGCTGACGATCGCCCGGCCGGGCGTGCCGGCTTCTGCCCGCGCGAAGTTCGCGATGCCGCCGACGGTGAGCCCCAGGCCCCGCTCCGACGCGACGTGCACGATCCCGTCGGTGCCCGTGGCGACGCCGCTCGGCGCCTCGAGCCCGGCACGGCCGCGAAGTACCTCCGCGAAGGTGAGCCGCCCGGTCGCCGGATCTCGTGCGAACACGGCCAGTGTGCCCGCGGTGCCGCCCGTGACGTAGACGAAGGCGCCGTCGGCCGCGACCGCGACGTCATTGCCGCCGGCAAGGCCGCGAATGCCGCCGACGCCGTCGCGCAGCTGCTGGACGAGGACGAGTGTTCCGGGCGCGCCACCGCGCGCGAAGACGGACAGCGTGCCGTCGTCGCCCACCGCATAGGCGTGGGCGGAGTCCGAGCTGGTCGCCACGGCCTGCAGATGTCCGAGCCCGAGTGCCGTCGCGTCGAGCACCTGAGCGCCGCCGGCGATGTTCGCCGCGTCGAGCACGCGCATCGCGCTGCCGCTCGCGTCGACGGCGACGACGAGCGCGCCGTCGGCCGTGAGAGCGAGGTCGCCCACGGCCGGGAGCGCGACGAACCCGCTCTCGGCGAGGCTGCCGTCGGCGGCGCGCGCGAAGCGCACGAGTCCGTCGGCGCCGCCGGCAAGCACCGCGGCGTCGCTTGCGACGATCGCGTCGAAGACCGCGCGGCCGCCGCTCGCGGCGCGCGTGCCGATGAAGTCGAGGTCGCCCGTCGCGGCGTCGCGGGCGAAGATCGCCACCGCCTTGTCCTCGGCGCCCGCGACGTAGAGGTGTCGGCCGTCGGCGCTTAGCGCGAGGCCGCTCGCGCCACGCAGGCCGTCGACCCCGTCGAGGCCGTCGGCGAAGAACTGGCGCTGGCCGAGACTTTCTCCGTTGGCCACGATCAGCGTGCCGGCGACCGTGTTGACCGCGTAGACGTGCCTCCCGTCGGCGCTGGCGACGATCGCCTGCAGACCGTCGACATCGACGCCGCCGGTGAAGCTCGGCCGCGGCGCGGTGATGAAGACGGATTCGCCGTCGCGCAGCCGCTCGCCGTCGACGGCGCGGATCGTGCCGCCGACCGAGGCGTTGATCCGGTCGTCCGTCGAGCCCGGGGACGCCGGGCTGGTGTCCGGGATCAGCGTCGCCCAGATCGCGCCGGCCGCGAGCGAGGTCAGCGACGACGGTCCGCCCGTGCCGCCGAACAGCGGATCGGTGAGGACGCCGCCGACCAGCAGGGTCGTCTCGAAGTCGCTGGCGACGCCGCCCTGCGCGATGCCGAGCTTCGGCGCGGTCAGCACGATGTCGGACAAGTTGATGAACAGCAGCAGGTCGTAGTTGACGTAATCGTCCGCATAGCCGGCTGGGCCGGTGTCGAGACGCACCACGGCGGCCAGCGCGTCGCTCGGCGCGGTCGACAGCCGCTCGGCGGGCAGGAGCTTGGCGTCGATCTGGGCGAGAAGCGCGTCGAAGCCCGCCGCGCCGTTCAGCAGGCCATAGGCCTCGGCGCCGCCCACGAGGTCGGCGATCTGCGGCGTCGCCACACCGCCGAGGATGAAGGGATTGCTCTCGACGGGGCCGGTGAAGGTGCCGCCGCCGGCGGCGACGATGCTGGCCGGCGTGCCGCCGGCGGCGTTCGTCTGCATGACGAACCGGCCGTCCTGCGCCTCGCTCACGGTGGTGAGCAGGCGATAGGCGGAGCTTCCCGCCGGCGCGAAGGAGAGCTCGAGGCCGGCATTGCCGCCGCCCTCGAAGTACTCGACGCGGATCGTATGCGATCCCGCCGCGAGGAGGAGCGGCGACGCGGCGTTGGACTTGCGGGTGAACTCGTGCAGACCGTTGTGGTCGATGACCAGCGCGCCGTCGATGTAGAGGCGCGAGCCCTCGTCGCTGCCGAGCTGGAAGATGTACGACCCGGTCTGCGCGACGGTGATCGACCCGGTGTAGAGCGCCGCGACCTGATCGCTGCGGGTCGAAGAGCCGATCGTCCCGGTGTCGTTGCTCTCGAATACCGAGGTCGCGATGGCGGAACGGAAGGGCGTGAGCGTGCCGAAATTCGGCATCGTCACGAACGCGGGAGATGCGGCGGGCGGCAGGTAGTACTGCACGAGCAGCCCGCTGCCGCCGATGAAGACCGCCGGATCGCCGGCGCTGGTGCCACCGTCCGTGTCGACGGTCGCGCTCTGCGCCTGCACGACCGTGCCCGAGAGCTTCACGGTGCCGCCGGCACCGCCGCCGCCTGCACCCGCCGGTCCACCGTCGCCGCCCTGGCCGCCGGCGGCACCGTTGCCGCCTTCACCGCCGCTGTCGCCGGCATCGAGTCCGGCAATGCCGGCGCTGCCGGTGCTGCCCGGCGTGCCGAGCACCGGCATGCCGCCATCGCCACCGCGCGCCGTGAGCGTCGTGGCCGATCCGACGACGACGCGTCCGAGCGCCAGCACTTCGACTGCGCCGCCGCCGCCGCCGCCGGCCCCTCCCGCGCCGCCGGCACCGCCGGCACCGCCTTGACCGCCGCCGCCGCCGCCATCGCCACCGAAGGTGCCGCCGAAGAACTCGTAGTCGCCGCCGCCGCCGCCGCCGCCACCGCCGCCACCGCCGCGGCCGCCGCCGCCGCCGGCACCCCCGCTGCCGCCGCCGCCGCCGCCGGAGATCGTCGCGCCCGTGCCGAGATTCTGCCCCGCGGTGCCGCTCGCGCCCGCGTTGCCCGAAGAGCCGCGCGCGCCGGGCGCGCCGGCCCCGCCGTCGCCTTCGTTGGACGGGCCGCCGCCGCCGCCGGCGCCGCCGGCGCCGCCGGCGCCGCTTGCGCCACCGACGCCGCTGCCGCCGCCGACGCCGCCATTGAGGCCGTCGCCGCCGATGCCGCCGGCGCCACCGACGCCGCCGGCCCCGCCGGCGCCACCTGCGCCGCCGCCGCCGCCGCCCTGGGAGCCGCTGAATCCCGATCCGGCGTACCCGCCTGCACCGCCGCCGCCGCCACCGCCCGCGGCGCCGAGGCCGGCGAGTCCGGAGGTTCCCGCACCGTCGCCCGAGCCGCCCGGGCCGCCCGCTCCGGTGCCGGTGCCGCTCGCGCCGCCGCCGTTGTCGCCGGCGCCGCCATTGCCGCCATCCGTGCCGCCGAGACCTGCGGTGCCGGCGTTCGAACCGCCGGCGGCGCCGGTGCCGCCGCCGGCGCCGGAAGCCTGGCCCGCGGCCGACAGGTCGATCCGCGCGCCCGTCCCGATGAACACGTTGTTGCCCGCGAAGAGAGACAGCGCGCGCGTCCCGGTGGCGGTCACGACGGCGCCGTCGGCGATCACGATGTCGCCGCCGAAGCGGAACTGCGTGATCCCGCTGGCGAGGAATTGCGAGAAGGCGCCCGCGAGGCCGAAGGTCAGATTGACGCCGGGCGTGATGTAGATGTCGGCGAAGCCGTCGCGCTGGAGGTCGACCTCGATCACGCCTGCAGCCAGGCGCCCCGTATCGGTGTTGAAGCTGATGGCGGAGTTGAGCCGATAGATGGGCACCGGCGTCACGAGCCCGGTGGACGGCGTCGTCGGCACGAGCGCGGCGGCGACGATGTTGTCGACGCGCGCCGATCCCGGCGTCCACGCGACCTGCGCCAGCGCGGTGAAGTCGGAGGGAAGCGTGAACCTGGCGAATCCGGTGCCGGCATCGACGGCCAGCGTCGTCTGCACGGTGGCGCCGGACACCGTGGTGCCGACCAGCGTGACCGGCGTGCTGCCCGTCCCTGGCACGGCGAGGCCGATCTCGTAGAGCGCGAAGGCGCCGCCGCCTTGCGCCGTCAGCGTGAAGACGTCGGCGGCGCCGCTCGCGGCCGCGGCCGCGCTGATGCTGTCGTCGCGGACGATCGCGCCCGTCGACTGCAAGCGGAATCCTTCCTCGAGATGCGTGGTCGCGCCATTCTCGAGGCCGCTGAAGTCCATCACCGTCGCGAAATTGAGGAACGTGCCGACCGCGCCCGCGCGCAGCACGACATCGCCGAGCTGCAGCGTCACGCGGTCGGCATCGATGGTCGCGTCGACCGGGCGCGCGGCCTCGGTGAAGTCGAGCGTGTCGGCGCTCGAGCCGCCGAGGATCCGGATCTCGTCCGCGCCGTCGGTGAAGGCGAGATCGGCGCCGTTGCCGGACAGCCGGCCGGCGTCGATGCGCCAGACCACGCCCGCGCCGTTCGCGGCGTTGTCGATCACCAGGGTCTCGACGTCGAGCTCGAGGTCGTCGATCAGGTTGGCATGGGCCGGGGCACCCGGACTCCCCGGGATCGCGAGCACGACCGAATCGACGCCGCTGGCGCCGACGAGGCGCGTCAGCGAGCCGATCTGCTCGATCTCGATGCGATCGTCGCCCGCGCCGCCGTCGATGGCGAGCTCGAGATCGGCGAGATGGTGGTGGACGGCAATGCGGTCGCTGTTGCGCCCGAGCGCGATGCCGGCCTGCTCGAAGCCGGCGAAGGAGACGGATCCGATCGGCCCGAGCCCGTCGAGGATCCCGGTCGTGCCGTCGCTGTCGAGCCGGGCGCCGCCGATCGCCGTCTCGAGATCGGCGACGTCGAAGGTGATCAGGTCGCCGCCGCCGGCGTCGCCGCCGGTCGCGACGATGCCGTCGCCGCCCCGGACCTCGAGGCTGTCGCCGCGGCCGCCCAGGCCGATCGCGAGCGGCGCGCCGGTGTTGCGCACGACCACGCGATCGACACCGCCCTCGCCGGACGGGTCGGTGGCGAGACTCGTGGCCGTGGCGACGCCGTCGATCTCGACGATGTCGTCCGTCGACGCGAGCCGCATGTCGAGCGACGCGAAGTCCCCGAACCGGATCTCCGCGCCGTCGCCCATCGTGAATCCGGCGATGCGGCCGTCGGCCAGGATTCCGGCGCGACCGTCGATCGTGTTGGCGCGGTCGTCGACGACCAGGGCGTTGATCCCGGTGCCGCCGACGAGGTCGAGCGGCGCGTCGACGTGACCGAGGCTGCGCGCGGCCCCGGGCCGATCGTCGCCGACCAGCACCGTGTCGTCGCCGCCGCGGAGGTCGACTCGCGTCGCGGTCGCGAGATCCCAGACGCGCAGCGTGTCGGCGCCGGCGCCGAGCGCGATGTCCACCTTGGTCGCGCCGGCCGTCTCGAGAAGCAGCTGGTCGTAGGCGCCCGGCAGCAGCGGATCGTAGACGCCAGCGGCGCCCGTGCGCAGCTGGTCGACCGTGACCAGCCAGTCGGTCGCCGTCGTGTTGCCTTCGTTCTTGAAATCCACCTGCTCCACGGCGGCAGTGCGGATGCCGGGACCGCCGAGGATCCCGCTCGGCGCGCCGAGCAGAGTCGCCGCCAGGCTGTCGAGGCCGGCCCCGCCGTCGACGACGATGTGCCGCGTGAGGTCGGGAACGGCGATCCGGTCGGCGCCGAGGCCGAGCCTCAGCTCGACGGTCTCGACCGCTTCGTCGTAGCGCAGCACGCCCGGCGCCACGAGGCCCGCCAGGGCGACGACGCCGATGGTGGCGACGTGGTCGAGCGCCTCGGCGCTGTCGTCGAAGACGACGCGATCGGCGCCGCTGCCGCCGACGATGCTGAGATCGCCTGCGATGCCGGCGACCGTGCCGTCCTTGCCGACGACGACGAGATCGCTCCCCGCGGTCAGCTCGACCGTTGTCGCGCCCGCAGTCGTCTCGACCGCGATCGTGTCGTCGAGCGCGCTCGCGACGATGCCGGTGTCGCCCGCGATCGTGCGGACGATTCGCAGGTCGTTGCCGTCGCCCGCCGCTTCGAGCTCGAGGCGGAGCGATTCGACGGCCGTGAAGGCGATCCGGTCGGTGACCGCGCCCTCGACCGTCGCCGTGCGCGTCACGAACAGGTCGGTGGCGTGCAGCTCCAGCGCGGTGCGCCCCGCGACCGACTTGCCGTCGCCGCGGATGACGATCCGGTCGACGCCGGTCCCGCCGTCGAGCACGACGCGGTCGTAGACGGAGATGAGCGTGTCGTCGCCCGCGCCGCCGTCGAGCACGACGGCGATCAGGTCCGAGACGTCGATGCCGGCGTCCCCGGCGGCCACCTCGAGCGTGTCGGCGCCGTCGAGGCCGCGCAGCTCCAGCGTGTCCTTCGCGGGGTTGCTGTTGACGATGTAGGCGACGCTGCCGCGGCCCGGCGTGGCGTCCTGCAGGCGCAGGATATCGCGGTCGAACGTGGTGCGCGCGCCGCCCGTCGGGTCGGCCCCGAGATCCGTGCGGTCGAACTCGGCTCGCACGCCGTCGACGCGGAGCACGTCGTCGGCCGTGTCGCTGCCGCTGAACACCACGCGATCCGCGGCCCGACCGCCGCCCTGCTCGGTGGGCGAGCCGAGGTCGATGGCGAGCAGCGTCACGTCGGTGCCCGTCAGGTCGCTGACGACCACCTCGTCGGCGCCGCCGCCGGCGGTCACCGCGATGCGCTCGATGTTGTCGACGATCAGCGATTGGACCGGGCCGGCGCCCGAGGCGGCCTCGATGAGGACCTTGACGGCGCCGCCGTCGAGCAGGCGGCTCAGCGTGATCCGGTCGTCGGCCTCGGTGCCGCCGCTGGCGGCGCCGATCCCGTCGGCGATGAGCGCGACCGCGCCGCCGACCAACAGGCGATCCGCGTCGGCGGCAGCGTCGTCGGACTCCAGGATCGCGTCGGCGCCGTCGCCGACGTTCCACGTGATCACGTCGCCGCCGCTGCCGCCGCTTACACGGTCGGCGCCCGCGCCGCCGTCGAGCCGGTCGACGCCCGCGCCGCCGCCCACCGTGTCGTCGCCGCCGCCGCCGCTGACGTGGTCGTCCCCGGCGCCGCCTTCGAGCACGTCGCCGCCGGCGCCGCCGACGAGGCGGTCGTCGCCCTCGTCGCCGCGCAGGCGCGCCGCGCCGGTGCCGGCATAGGACAGCACGTCGTTGCCGAGGCCGCCCGAGATGTCGACGTCCGCGCGCACGTCGCTCGCCACGACGAACGTGTCGTCGCCGCTGCCGCCGTTTGCGACGACGCGCTTCACGTGCTCGAAGCGCTGCTGCACGCGCTCGACCCATTCGCCGTCCTTGCGCACCAGGAACTTGACCAGCAGCGTCTCGCCGGAAGCGGGATCGTCCGGATCGGTGAGGCCGATCGACCGGATGTCGAATCCCTCGTCGGTCTCCGTGTCGTTGCCCTGGCGGCCCGGGCCCGTGTTGCGGCGCAGGGACGCGGTGCCGCCGGCGCCGTCGCCCATGTAGAGCGACAGCGTGCCGCCGGCATCGACGGCGCCGAGCAGCGGCGGGTTCAGCCGCACGCCGGCGAGGATCTCGCTGTCGTCGAGCTGGCGGATGTCGAAGTCGTAGACGACCTCGTTGACGAGCTCGAAGGTCTTGTCGACGAGCGTGATGCGGAACGGCCCGACGCCGATCGACATCTGCACGAACGCCTCGAGCCCGGCGCGCAGCGCGCCGGCCATGTTGAAGAAGCCGGTAGGGTCGGCGTCGAACTCGAGCTTGAGCTCGTCGAGCCGCACGCGCCCGTCATAGGTGTAGGGCGCCGTCGGGACGTCGGTGGGCAGGCCGAGCGTCAGGTTGTGGATGTAGTCCTCCTGACCGGGCCCCTGGGGTTCGGGCAGGTCGTTGAGGTCGAACATGATGTCGGTGGCGAAGAACACGCGCACGCCGGCCACGAATTCCGCCAGCAGCAGGTCCGGGCCGACGCTGGCGCCGCCCGAGATCTTCGCCGTCAGCGTCAGCTCCGGCTTCTCCTTCGCGGGGTTGGGCGCGCCGAGGTCGAAGATCGGGTCGGTCGGGTCGACGTCGCCGTCCTGCAGGGTGGCCGGCGGGGATTCGGGGAAGTGGTCGTCGAAGTAGACGCCGTCGAGCAGGCGCCGCTCGTTGTCGCGCAGGCTCTGCGCGAGCGTCGTCTCGCTCGCGAAGTCGAGATTGCGGGTCAGCGCCGCGGCGCCGGCGAGGTCGTAGCCCGCATCGAGGTCGAGCGTCGCGGCGAGCTCGAGCCGCAGCTCGGCCGTCAGGAACGGGTAGATGATGGGGACGGAGAACACGAACTCGTAGCCGAACGAGAAGTCGACCCCGAAGGTCATCAGCTGCTTCGTCGTGTCGCCCATCAGCATGTCGAAGGCGATCGACGGATCCTCGAGCAGCGGGAAGGCGAGGCTGCTGCCGAACTGCGCGAACGCCTCGCGCGAGACCTCGCTCTTGTTGAGCGCCTCCTCCTTGGCCTTCTGGTTGGCCTTCGAGCTGACGAGCTCCTTTTCCTTCTTGTCGGTGGCGGAGGAATCGCCGAGCCGCTTGCCGATGCCGACGGTGAAGTCGCCGAGCCCGGTCGAGCCCGAGATCCCGCTGCTGATCGGGCCGAGCTCGAAGATGTAGTCGAGCAGGCCGACCGCCGCGCGCGTCGCGAACAGGCCCTTGAGGATCTCGTCCTTCTTCGCGGCGCTGAGCTTCGGGGTCAGCGGGACGATGAAGATCCCGAGGTCGATCGGCGTGACCGCGTCCAGCCCGATCAGCGGGGCGACGTCGCTGACGACCGGGATCGGGGTGTTCAGGAAGTCGACGACCTCCTTGAGCGGCGACAGGACGTACTGGATGGTCTCGACCTGCTCGTCGACGAAGTCGAAGAACGAGCCGAGATCGAGGGCGACATTGCGGTATTCGGCGATGATGGTGTCGCCGAACTGGGTGTCGCGGGTGTTTGCCGCCTCGAAGACGTAGCGGATGTTCAGGTCGGCGGTGACGCCGAAATTGAGCGAGGGGTCGGGCAGGCCGGCGATGCCGAAGTTCTGGTACAGCTTCGCGCCGACGTCGAGGTTGACCTGTCCCGATCCGTCGAACCGCGCGTCCAGCGTCACCTCGTCGAGCTCGGCGCCGGCGGCACGGCCGTCGCCGTCGCCATCGCGCACGTCGATCCGGTAGCCGCCGGCGAACTCGCTGGCGAACACCGGATCCTGCCGGAACACCGCGCCGAACACGCCGGCGCGGCCCTTGGCATCGAGAAACAGGTCCGCGCCGCCGTCGATCTCGGCGTGGAGATTCGTGATCGTGAGCTCGTCCGCCAGGCCGGTGTCGACGAAGAACCGAGACACGCCGCCGGTTTCGCGGACGCCGATGCTGAAATCGAGCTCCCAGTCGAAGGTCAGGCCGACCTCGCCGGTGATGTCGAGCAGGGGCTCGACCAGCGGATCGCTGCCGAGGATGAGGTCGAGATCGAATCGGCCGCTTTCGCTGCCGGCGACCGTGAACTGGAACTTGATCTGGCTGCCGTCCGGCGAGGTCGAATCGACGACGGTCCCGCCCTTGAGCAGCGTGCCGAGCGACGCGCCAAGCGCCGAGCGCACGTCCGCGGTCGTCGCGACGCCACCCGGGCCCGTCGGCACGATCGAGAAGTCGTCGAGCGCCGTGGCGATGCGCGCCGCGATGCTGCCCTGCGGACGGTCGGCGAGCTGCGTTCCGACCAGCGGAATGGCCGCCGAGAACACCGTCTCGTCGAGCTCGCGTTGGACGGCAGCCAGGTACCCCTGCAGGCCGCCGTCGTCGAGAACGCCGAGGTCGGCGGAGAGGAGGACGCGCGGCTCCAGCGGCTCGAAGAGGACCCGCGCGGGCGCGGCTGCGGTAGGTCCCCCGGCTCCGGGGCCGGAGATTCGAACCGGACCGCGTGGCCTCCTCGGCTCCGGTCGGCCCGCCGGGCGGACTGAGAATGGAAAGGCCATGTCGTCCGCCCCCTGCCGCCATTGCGACCACGCGGTATCGCTTGCCGCCGCACCCGGCGCGCGGTCGCACGCCGCCCTGCGGACGGCGCGGACGCAGCCCGGCAGGCCGGCGCGCCCGACCGTTCGCCTGGGCGCGAAAGATGGCTAAGGATCGATGACCAGACCGACCGTGGCGTTGCGCCGGATCAACGCCGCCGGCGCAATGCGGCTCGGTGCGACGGACTGTCGCGCCCGGCGGTCACGCGAACGGGTCGGCGACCTTCGGCCAGTAGGATCTCTTGAGCTTCGTGTAGGGGATCGACTCGAAGGTCGGGCCGATGGCGCCCGGGGTCGCGACGTAGCGCACGTCCTTGGCGATCGGCGCGTAGCCGGCAAAGAAGTGCTGGGTCGACTTCACGACGATGATCTTCCGCTGGCTCACGTCGAGCCCGAGCTTGGTGAAGCCGTCGGGGTGGAAGCACTGGGTACGGATCGTGTTGAGGACGATGTCGATGCCCCGGCCCTGGACCCAGACGGTCTGGCCCATGGCCGACGTGGCGCCGCTCAGCCCGGTCTGGGTGTGGTTGTCGACGATGCGCATGACGCGCACGGCAAGGTCCACCGGATCGCCGGAGACGGGCCCGCACTTGCCGCCGATCCGCAGCTCGAGCTCCGCTCCTTCGCCCGCCTCGGCGCAGAAGCGCACGGCGATCGGATCCCAGAAGTAGCCGATCGCGACGTCGCGGATGCCGCGATCGACGAGGCGGCGCAGCACGAAAGTCGAGTCCGACGGCGCGCCGCCGCCGGCGTTGTCGGCGACCTCGGCAAGCACGATCGGACCCTGGTTGGCCCCGACCGCGAAGTCGATGCCCTTCTCGACGCTGTCATGCGCGGTGTGCGTCTGGTCGCGCAGCGCGAAGATCTCCTTGGCGAAATCCGCGGCGATGCGTTTGGCCTTGGCCTCGTCGTTGTCGGTGATGACGACCATCTTGGCGCCCACGTCGGCGACGTCGCCCCACGGGAAGCCGTGGCCGAAGGACACTGAAAGCACGCCGTCCTTGCCCTCGAGCGAGGCCATCTTCGCGACGAAGCCCTTCATCGGCTCCACCGGCGTGCGCCACATGTCGATCATGCGGCAGTCGTGGAACACCATGACGGGGCGGATCTCGCGCCGCGCGGCGCGCATCGTCAGGTCGTAGACCTCGTGCGCGCGCAGCGCCCCGTCGACATGCGGATACTCCTTGTAGGTGATGATGATGTCGCAGGTCGTGCGCATCAGCTCGGTGAGATGGCAGTGCAGGTCGAGCTCCATGCCGATCGGCACGTCGGGCCCGACGATCGCGCGCACCGCCGCGGCCATGTCGCCTTCGCAGTCGTCGTAGCCGTGCGCGACCATCGCACCATGCATGAACAGCAGCACGGCATCGATTCCGCCGGCCTTGCGCAGGTCCTCGACGACGATCGCGCGGAACTTCTCGTAGGTCGCCTTCAGCGTCCGTCCTGCGGGTGCGGCATAGGCGGCGAGGCTCTCCACGATCTCGTGGCCGTCGGCCTCGGCGCGCTTGCGCCACTCGATCAGCGGCACGTTGCCGCCGCTCGGCGTCTGGCGCGTGCCATCGCCTCGACGCAGCAACCGCTCGGCGAAGCTCGGTTCGCCAGTCGGGATCGGCGAGAAGGTGTTCGTCTCGGTGACGAGCGAGGCGATGAAGATGCGCATGGTGTCGTGTTCCCCCTTCAGGACCGGTCGCGAGATTGCCCGGCACCGGCGCCCTGCGACAACTGTCGATTGATTCACCGCGGAGATCGCGGAGATGTCGTATGCGCACGAAGCGCGCTCCGGCTCCCCCGGGGTGGTGGCGCCGCTCATTCGCGCGGCGCGCCGCCTCCGCGCTCTGTGCGCTCTCGGTGGTTAAACTCTTCTTCCGTGCATGCGCGTCGTTCGCCAGACTGCGTGCATCGAACAAGGGGAACGACATGGGCGACATTCCGGGCTTGCCGGATCTGCGTTTTGCGGGCGTCGACGCCGCGGCGCTGCGGCTCGAGGGTCCGCGACTGAGCTATATGGAGGCCGGCAACGGCGCCGCGCCGCCGCTCGTGCTCTGCCACGGCATCGGCTCGAACTCGATGGGCTGGCGCCACGTCCTCGCGCATTTCGCGCCGACGCGCCGCGTGATCGCCTGGAATGCGCCGGGCTACCTGATGTCGGACAATCTCCTCACCTACGCGCCGGCGCCGGAGGACTATGCGCGCGCCCTCGGCGCGCTCGCCGACGCGCTGGGCCTGGGGACATTCGATCTCGTCGGCAGCTCCTTCGGCTCGATGTGCGCCTCGGCCTTCACGATCGCGAATCCGGGCCGTGTGCGGCGGCTCGTGCTGCTGGGCGCGACGCGCGGGCTCAAGAACCTGCCGGCCGAGCAGCGGATCGCGATGCTGCGCATGCGCGAGGAATCGATCGCGCAGGGGCCGATCGTGTTCGGCGAGTCGCGCTGGAAGCTGCTCCTGAGCGACAGCGCCTCGCCGACCGCGGTCGAGCAGGTGAAGAACCTGCTCAAGGCGACGAACCGCCGGTCGTTGCTGCAATCCTCGCAGGCGATCCAGCAGACCGACCAGGTCGAGTGGGCGCCGAAGATCGCCGTGCCGACGCTGATGGCGACGGGCAGCGCCGACAAGGTGACGCCGGTCGAGGCGAATGCCGCACTGATCGTGAAGGGGCTCCCCAACGGGCGGCTCGTCGTGATCGACGGCGTCGGCCACCTCCCCAAGGTCGAGGCGCCGGAGAAGTGCTGCGCGCTGATCGCAGACCATCTCGCGTGAGGACGTCATGGCGGGCGTGAAGACGACGATCATCCCCGGCCGTCCGCGCCTCGCGGTCGACGAGGCCGGCGACGGCAAGCTGCTCGTGTTCATGCACGGCATCGGCGGCAACAGGACGAACTGGCGCGACCAGGTGCCGGTTTTCGGCGAGAAGTTCCGCGCGGTGGCCTGGGATGCGCGCGGCTACGGCGACAGCGACGATTACGACGGGCCGCTCGACTTCGCCGACTTCTCCGCCGACCTGGTCCGCGTGCTCGACCATTACGGGGCGAGGAAGGCGCTGCTCTGCGGGCTGTCGATGGGCGGGCGCATCGCGCAGGACTTCTACGAGCGCCACCCCGATCGCGTCGCCGCGATGGTGCTGGTGGCGACGATGCCGAGTTTCGGCGAAGGACTGACCGACGCGCAGCGCGCGGAGTTCATCCGCTTGCGCAAGGAGCCGCTGGTCAACGGCAAGGAGCCCAAGGACATCGCGCCGGTCGTCGCCAAGACGCTGCTCGGGCCCGGGGCGAGCGCGGAGTCCTTCGATCGTCTCGTCGCCTCGATGACGGCGCTGCACAAGGAGAGCTACATCAAGACGATCGAGGCCTCGATGGGCTATCGCCGGACCACGGCGATGGCCGCGATCAAGGCGCCGGTGCTGCTCATCTTCGGCGAGGAGGACAAGCTCACCACGCCCGCGACCGGCAAGCGCATGCACGCCGCGATTCCCGGCAGCCGCTATGTCGAGATCGCCGGCGCTGGCCATCTCGTGAACATCGAGGAGCCGCGGCAGTTCGACGCCGCTGTCATGCCCTTCCTGCTCGAGCATCAGGGTCTCGCGGGGTGAGGGCGAAGCGAACAGTCCCCTCCTGCCGCGAAGCGGTAGGAGGGGTGGCACGCGCGAAGCGCGTGACGGGGAGGACACATGCGGCTCCAAGAGCCACGCTGGTCCTCCCCGCCCTCGCGTCGCTCGGGCACCCCTCCTATTCGCGCTACCGCGCGAACAGGAGGGGATTGCGATGACGCCCGCCATCGCCTTCGAGCGCGTCGAACTCAAGTTCGGCGCCGAGCGCATCTATGACGGGCTCGACTTCACCGTCGCGCCGGGCGAGTTCGTCTGCATCCTCGGGCCGTCCGGTTGCGGCAAGTCGACCGCGCTGCGGCTGATCGGCGATCTGATCCCCGCCGATGGCGGCCGGGTCGCGGTGAACGGCAAGCCGCCGGCGGAGATGTGGTCGCGCATCGCCTTCGTCTTCCAGTCGCCGCGCCTCGCGCCCTGGCGTTCGGCGCTGGCCAATGTCCTGCTCGGCGTCGAGCTGCGCTTCGGGCGCGCCGAGGCGAAGTCGCGCACGACGCGCGCGCGAGCTGCTCGGCCTCGTCGGCCTGGCCGATGCGGCGGCGAAGTTCCCGATCATGCTCTCGGGCGGCGAGCGCCAGCGCGTGGCGATCGCGCGCGCGCTGGCGGTCGATCCCGAGATCGTGCTGATGGACGAGCCCTTCG
>JAEULA010000035.1 GCA_016793165.1 Alphaproteobacteria bacterium
CGAGGGCCCGAGCAGCGTCATGACGCGGCCCTTCTCGACCGCGAGCGAGCAGCGATCGAGGACGCGCGTCGCGCCGAAGCTCTTGGAGCCGAAGCTTTTGGAGATCGCGTCGAACTCGATATGCGCCATCAGGCGTCTCCCTGGGCGTCGCGCCAAGCGAGCCCCAGCGCGGCCGGGCCGGGCTGCGTCACGGTGCCTGCACCGACCTCCAGGGCCCGGCGCGCCGCGTCGACGAAGGCGATCCCCGCGGCGAGATAGCCCGCGAGCGCGCCGACGGTCGCGTCGCCGGCACCGGTCGGATCGATGGGCGTCGTCGCGGGCGCGGGAAGGCGGGTGCGTGCGTCGCCCTCGATGGCGAGTGCCCCCTCGGCGCCGCGCTTCTGCAGCACGGCGCAGCCGCGTGCGGCGAGTGCCGCGGCCGCTTCGTCGTCGTCGAGATCGGGAAGCAGCACGCGCGTCTCCTCGCGGCTCGGCGCGAAGACGTCGAGCTCGCCGAGTCGGGCCAGCAGCGCGTCGCCTTCCCGGTAGGCGAAGGCCTCGCTGGTGTCCGCGACGGCACGGACCGCCGATCGGCGTGCTGCATCGAGGGCCGGCGCGAAGCTCGCCATCGGCATCGGCGCCATCACCACGACGTCGGCCTCGAACGCGGCGGGAATTGTCGGGGCGAGCGCGGCGGTGCGCTCCCACCACAGCGCCTCGGCATGGTGGGGGGAGGCGCGGCGGCCGTCGTCGCCATGCGCGAGCCGCGCGCGCCGAGTCGGGCCCACGCGATGCTCCACGCCGTCGACGTCGACGCCGCACCGGGCGAGGGCGGCGAGCCAGTGCGGCGCGAAATCCTCGCCGGCGCAGGCATGCAGACGGACGTCGGCGCCGGCGGCGCGGGCACCGAGGGCGGCGTAGAGCGCCGCGCCACCGGGAACGTCGCGATGGATTCCCGCCGGCGTCGCGATCGTGTCGATCGACAGGTAACCCAGCACCGCCACGCGCCCCATGCCGGTCATTGGCCCGTGCCGATGAGCGAGCGGCGCGTCAGGCGCCGGCTCACCTTGAAGCGCAGCGCATCGTTCTTCAGGTGCAGCCGCGTGTTGGGATCGAGTCCGGTCGCCTCTGCCAGCGCATACGCGAGCAGCTGCAGCGGCACTGCACTCGCGAGCGGGGCGATGGGTTCGGCCAAGGCGGGGAGCGTGATGCGGTGCGTCGCGCTCTCGACCGGGGTGGCCGTCGTGTCGATCGCCAGTGTCGTCACGCCGAGCTCCGTGAGGGCGTCGCAGGACTCGCGCGCATAGGCGGCGACGCCGGCGCCGGTCGCGATCACGACGACGAGATCGCTCGTCGGCATCGACCAGTACTGGCTGTGCGCGAACTCCTCGAGATCGGCCGACCAGGCGGGAAGCCGGGTGAGCTCGACCAGCTTCGCCGCGCCGTATTGCGCTGTGCCGAGCTCGGCGCGCGCAGCGAGCAGGCGCACGCCGCTCGGGACCCGGCGCACGAGCGTCGGCAGGACGGTCGCGCCGGCCGAGATCGCGGCGCGCTGGGCGTCCTCCGCGCCGGCGATATCGGGCGCCGCACCGGCTGCACCCGCGGCGAGGAGCATCAGCGCCGCGAGCGTGGCCGTGTAGCTCGCCGTACCGCAGAGGAACGGCGCGAGGTCGGCGAGATCGAGGGAGATCTTGCGCGTGGCGATGGTCCCCAGCTTGCCGCCCTCGCCGTTGACGAGCGCGAGCATCGGGATGCCGGCGGCCTGCACGGCGCGCGCGGCCTCGACCGTGCGGTCGACATTGCCGGACATCGACATCGCGATCACGCGGTCGTCCGGCCGCAGCGTGTCGGCGCCGAGCGCGAGATCGAGCGCGCCCGTGGCGCGCCAGTCGAGGCCGAGCCGCGCGGCGTAGCCCGCCGCGGCGGCGCCCGCGAAGGCGCCGTCGCCGCAGCCAAGCGTCACGATGCGGCCGCCGGGCCCGGGCCGCAGGAGCTCGGCGCCGAGCGCGGTGAAGGCGGGCGCACGCGCGACGAGGCCCGCCAGCACCTCCGGCTGGCGGGCGACGTCGGCGCGCATCGGCGGCAGGGGCGAGGGCGCGCTCATCCGCTGGCGAAGAGCCGGTCGAACTGCTCGACGATCTTGCCGCGCACCGGCGCGATCTTCGACCAGTCGACGGTCTGCAGCTTGAGCACCTCCTCCGGCGTCGTCGGCGTGTACTCGCGCGCGGCCGCGGGCACCGCGACGCCCTTCACCGTCGGCCCGAAGAAGTACGGCGCGTTGGCCGCCATCGCCTGGTACTCGGGCGACAGGATGTCGTTCATCCACTCGGCGACCAGATCGCCATGCCGCGTGTTGGAGATCTCCGACATGAAGGAGATGATCGCGACGGGGCCCGGATCGGGCTTCACGAACTTGATCGGCAGCCCCTTGGCGGCGGCGCCCGCCGCGTCGTTGTTCCAGATCGGGGCGATCGCGATCTCCTCGCGCTCCAGCATCTGCAGCAGCTGCGTGGGCGAGCGGCCGACGAGCGGCTTCAGCTCCTGCAGCTTCGACCAGCCCGGATCGAGATTGTCCTCGCTGCCGCCGAACACCTTCGCGGCGATCACGAGCACGCCGAGGCCGAGATTCGACGAGGCGCGCGGGATCCCGATCTTGCCGCGGTACTCGGGGTTCCACAGGTCGGTCCACGACTTCGGCGGAGTCTTGAGCGCCTTCTCGTTGTAGGCGATGCCGATCAGCGAGTAGCTCGCCGGCACGCCGAAGCCGGCGCTCTTCGCCATGAACTCGGGGAAGACGTTGGCGGCATTGGGCACCTTGTCGGCCTTGAGGCGCTGGATGTAGCCGTCGCGCTGCGCGATCAGGTGCGGCGGCTCGCCGTTGGGCATCGCGTCGTAGGGCGAGTGGCCCTGGGCGGCCTTGATCTGCGCGACGATGTCCTGGCTCTCGCTGGGTACCAGGCGGATCTTCAGCCCCGGATGGCGCTTCTCCATCCGGTCGGCGAGCCAGCGATGCGGCTCCATCAGCTGGCCGGCGAAGCTGACGATGACGAGCTCGCGCGCGGCCTGCGCGTGCGCGCCCAGGGGAAGCCCGGCGGCGAGGGTCGTCGCGGCGGCGCCGCGGCCGAGCGCGCGGCGTGTGAGACGGATGTCTTTCATGATGTCCTCCGGAGAATGGCGGGTCAGAGCGAGAATTCGCGGTCGAAGCGGTCCACGAGCGCGCCGCGCTGCGGCACGATCGTCGGCCAGTCGATGGTCTGCAGCGCCAGCACCTCGGCCGGCGTCGAGGGCGTGTAGGGCTTGGCGGCGTCGGGCACGGTCACGCCGCGCACGGTCGGCCCGAAGAAGTACGGCGATGCCGCCGCGCGCGCCTGGTACTCGGCGCTGAGGATGCCGTCGAGCCATTCGTTCACGAGATCGGGGTGGCGCGTGTTGGCGATCGCCGCCATGAACGAGATGATCGCGATCGCGCCCGGCTTGGGCATCGCGAACTTGATCGGCAGGCCCTTCTCGGCCGCCGCTGCGGTGTTGTTGTTCCACAGCGGCGCGATCGCGATCTCCTCGCGCTCGAGCATCTGGGTGAGGATCGCCGGCGAGCGCGCCGCCTTCGCGTCGAGCATCTTCAGGCGCTGCCAGCCGACCTCGAGATTGGCCTCGGAGCCGCCGAAGCTCTTCGCGGCGATGGCCAGCGTGGCGAGCCCGAGATTGGACGACGTGCGCGCGATGCCGACCTTGCCCTTGAACTCCGGCTTCCAGAGATCGGCCCAGCTCTCGGGCGGCGTCTTCACGAGCGCGCTGTTGTAGGCGATGCCGATCAGCGAATACGTCGCCGGCACGCCAACGCCCTGGCTCTTGGCGAGCAGCTCGGGATAGACGTCCGCCAGGTTCTTGAGCGCGGCGTCGTTGCGCTTGCCGATGTAACCCTCGCGGATGCCGATGAGGTGCGGCGGCTCGTCGTTGGGCATCGCGTCGTAGGGCGAGTGGCCCTGGGCGGCCTTGATCTGCGCCACGATGTCCTGGCTGTCGGACGGCACGAGGCGGATCTTCAGGCCCGGATGGCGCTTCTCCATCTGGTCGGCGAGCCAGCGATGCGGTTCGGAGAGCTTGCCCGGGTAGGTGATCACGACCATTTCGCGGGCGGCCTGTGCCCGCGCGGTGATCGTCGTGCCGAGTGCCGAGGCGACGGCGGCGCCGGCGACGAGGCGGCGGCGGCCGATGGAATGCGTCGTGGTCGAACGCGTCTTGCTCATGGAGCCCTCCTGTTCAAGGGGACGAGGCTTCAACGGAACGAGGCGCCGGCGCGGCCGCGGATGCGCGCGCGGGCAGCCGGTCGACGACGGGAGCGGATCGGCGCGAGGCGGGCGGACGGCACTGCACGGCAGCCGTCGGAAACGACGCACGTCTCGGGCCGATCGGCGACCGGCGCCGCGACCGGCGTTCAGATCGATGTTCGACGTGCGGCCGCGACCAGCGCCACGAAGCCGCGGCAGGAGCGCGCCGGCCAGCGACGTCCCCGCGCCCGCTGGCCGCGGCGCTTGCGCGCGCCGGCAAGGCCGGTCGGTCGTCGGGTCTCGAGCGGCGTGTCGGTTGCCTGCATCACGGAAACTCTTGCATGCATGCCGCGTGCCGGCAAGGCGCGGCGGGGCCCGCCGCTCAGCCCGCGACCTTCCCGTCGGCGCGGTCGCGCTCGCGCGCCTCGGGCGGGCGGCGCGCGGGATCGCCGTAGCCGCCGCCGCCGGCGGTCTCGGCGAGGACGCGGTCGCCCTTGCGCAGCGTCGTCACGAGCTTCGAGGCGATCGTCTCGCTGCGGCCGTCGGCGCGCAGCACGTGCGAGACGGCGGGGGCGCCGGGCCTGCCGCCCTGCGAGCCCTGCGCCGGGCGGAAATGGCGCTCGCCGCGATGGGTGAAGGTGACCTCGCCGTCGAGGATCTCGTATTCGCGCACGAGGCCGAGCCCGCCGCGATGCATCCCGTCGCCGCCGGAGTCCGGCCTGAGGCTGGTGCGGTGGACGCGGATCGGCGCTTCCATCTCAAGCGCCTCGGCGGGCAGGTTCATGCAGTTGGTGGCATCGGTCTCGATCACGTCGACGCCGTCGCCGGCCGCGCTCGCCCCGCTGCCGCCGGCGATCAGTTCGCCGACCACGAAGCGGCTGCCGTCGGCGCGACGGCCGCCGAAGGCGAGGGTGAGCAGCTCGCCCGCCGCATCGGCCGGCACCCTGTCCGGCAGCACGTCCTTGAAGGCGCCGAGCAGGCAGCCGGTGATGCGCTTGATCGTCGCCGAGCGCGACCCGACGGGCGCCGGTTCCTGCGGGTTCACCAGCGTCCCCTTGGGCAGGTTCAGACTGACCGGCCGGAAGCAGCCCGCATTGGTCGGGATCGTCGGGTCGGTCAGCGCGCGCACCGCGAAATAGGCGGCGGCCTGCGAGCCCGAGGGCACGCAGTTGAACGGGCCCTTGAGCTGCGCGCCCGTGCCGGTGAAGTCGCAATGGAAGGTGCCGTCCTTCACCGTGACGGCGACCTCGATGCGCACCTCGCGGTCGAGCTCGATGCCGTCGTTGTCGAGCCAGTCGACGTAGCGGTAGGTGCCCTCGGGGATCTGGCGCAGCACCTCCCGCGTCATCCGCTCCGAGCGGTCGAGCAGCTCGGCGAAGATCGTCGTGAGCAGGTTGTGGCCGTAGGTCTCGGCGAGTGCGTCGAGCCGGCGGGCCCCCATCTGGCAGGCGGCGATCTGGGCGTTGAGGTCGCCCATCACCGTGTCGGGGATGCGCACGTTGAGCCGCAGCATGCGCACCAGCGTCTCGTTCATGACGCCCGCCTCGCGCAGCTTGAGCGGCGGGATGCGCAGACCCTCCTGGAAGATCTCGGTGGCGTTGGTCGGCACCGATCCCGGCGTCATGCCGCCGACGTCCTGGTGGTGCGTCATCGCCGCCGACAGCGCGATCGGCCGGCCGCGATGGAAGATCGGCATCACGAGCGCGATGTCCGGCAGATGCGTGCCCCCGAGATAGGGGTCGTTCATGATGTAGATGTCGCCCTCGCGCATCGTCTCGAGCGGGTACTCGCGCAGGATCGTCTGCACGCAGGGGATCAGCGTGGCGAGGTGGATCGGGATCGCGCAGGCCTGGGCGAGAGTTTCGCCGGTGACGGTGAACAGGCTCGCCGAGGCGTCGAGCCCCTCCTTGACGATCGGGGAGAAGGAGCTGCGCAGCAGCGTCTGTTCCATCTCGTTGGCGATGCCGTCGAGCTTGTGGCGGACGACCTCGACGGTGATGGGATCGAGGGCGTCCGCGGGCGCGTTGCTCATGTGACCTGAACTCATGGGGCGGGACTCCTCGTTCGGGCGTCAGGCGCTGCGCGTCAGGATCAGGTTGCACTTGGCGTCGACGGTCCCGGACCAGCCGGGCTCGACGAGCGTCGTGGTGTCGCTCTGCTCGACGATGGCGGGGCCGGTGAACGCGAAGCCCGGGCGCATCGCGGCGCGGTCGAGGATCAGCGCCTCGAGCGGCGTCCGCGAGTCCGCGACCCGGATGCGCCGCCGGCCCTTCTCGGGCTTCTCGCCTTGCGCCGGCGTGGGCGCGAGCGGTGCGGCCACGGGGGCGCGCGCGCGATGGAGCGTGCGCAGGTTGACGATCCGCGCCGGCACGCGCGTCGCATGGCCGTAGACGCGGTCGTGCAGCGCAAGGAAGTCGTCGTAGAGCCGGGCGAGCGGGTCGCGACCCTCGGTGCTCAATGGCACTTCGAGCGTGTAGGCCTGCCCGACGTAGCACATGTCGACGGCCCAATGGACCGAGACCGCGGCCCCGCCGAGCGTCTCCTTCGCCATCAGCGCCGCCGCCTGGCGGTCGAGCGGCGCGAAGGCCGCGCGCAGCGCCGCGACGTCGGTGTCGGCGAGTGCCGCGCCATAGGCGCCGGACACCTCGTGCTCGACCGGGGCGGCGAGCAGGCCGGCGGCCGAGAGCACGCCGGGATGCGGCGGCACCAGGATGCGCTGGATGTGGAGGTCGCGCGCGAGGGCGGTGGCGTGGATGGCGCCGCCGCCGCCGAGCGGCAGCAGCGTGAACTTGCGCGGATCGAGGCCTTGGCGGATCGACACCAGGCGGATGCCCTCGGCCATCTGCGCATTGATGACGCGGTGGATCCCGAGCGCGGCTTCTTCGATGCTCATGCCGAGCGGCTCGGCGACCGTCTTGCGCACGGCCTCGCGCGCGAGGTCCGGCTGCAGCGCGAGCGCGCCGCCGGCGAAGAAGCTCGGGTCGATCCAGCCCAGCACGACCGAGGCGTCGGTGACCGTCGCCTGCGTGCCGCCGCGCCCGTAGCAGGCGGGTCCGGGCTCCGAGCCCGCGGAGTGCGGGCCGACGCGCAGGCCGCCGGCGCGGTCGAGCCACGCGATCGAGCCGCCGCCGGCGCCGATCGAGTTGACGTCGACCATGGGCACGCGCACGGGGAAGCCGTCGATCACGCCGTCCGGGCGGATCAGCGCTTCGCCGCCGGCGATGAGCGCGATGTCGCTCGACGTGCCGCCGATGTCGATGGTGATCAGGTCGCCGATGTCGGCCTCGCGGCCGGCCTGCTGGGCGCCGATGACGCCCGCGGCGGGGCCCGAGAGGAACAGCCGCACCGGGCGCTGGCGGGCGACCTCCGACACCATCAGGCCGCCGCGCGACTGCATCACCTGCAGCGGCGCGGGCACGCCCGCCTCGGCGAGGCCGCGCTCGAGCCGCGCGAGGTAGCGGTCGATCACCGGCTTCACGTAGGCGTCGAAGGCGGTGACGACGCTGCGCTCGTACTCGCGGAACGCAGGGTCGACTTCATGCGAGGCGGCGATCGCCACGGCGGGATGGGCCGCGGCGATGATCGCCTTGGCGCGCCGCTCGTGGGCGGGGTTGACGAAGGAGAACAGGAAGCAGATCGCGATCGCCTCGCAGCCCTCGGCGACCAGCGCGTCGGCCGCGGCGCGCAAGCCGGCCTCGTCGAGCGGTGTCACGACCGTCCCGTCGGCGGCGACGCGCTCGCGCACCTCCTTGCGGCGCGATCCCGGCGCCAGGAAGGTCGGCGTCTGCGGCGACAGCGCGATGCGATACATGTCGTGGCGCATCTGGCGGCCGATCTCGATGACGTCGCGGAACCCCTCGGTCGTGATCAGGCCGAGCTTCGCGCCCTTGCGCTCGAGCACCGCGTTGGTCGCCACCGTCGTGCCGTGGGCGAAGCGCGCGATCGCTGCAGGCGCGATCCCCCAGCGTTCGGCCATCAGTCGGATCGATTGCAGGACGGCGATGCTCTCGTCCTTGCGCGTCGTCGGCAGCTTGACGAAGTGGACGCGGCCGTCCGCATCTCGGGCGACGACGTCGGTGAAGGTGCCGCCGATGTCGACGCCGATGATCGCGGATGTCGTCACGACTCTCCCCCTGGCGCGCTTCGCGCGCCTGTCCCCCTCATTCGACGGGGACGGTTCCAGTAGCGCCACCTCAACCGTCCCCCTCGAATGAGGGGGACAGGCGCGCGCGGCAGCGCGCGCCTGGGGGAGAGTCGAGAGCGTGTCATGCGAAGGTCAGCAGCCGTCTGGGGTTGTCGACGAGGATCGCCTGGATCTCGGCTTCGCTGAAGCCGCGGCGGCGCATCATGGGAACGACGTTGCGGAAGATGTGACCGTATCCGTGGCCGCCGAAGCGCACGAGACGGCTGATGTAGCAGATGTCGTGGCTGATCACGACGCGCTCGAGATGGCCGTGCTCGATCAGCGTGCGGATATGGCGCAGGCGCTGCGCGTCGTTGGGCATGTCGATGTCGTTCCACTTGTAGAACGACGTCTCCTGGCCGAAGAGATCGAACTCGACCACGCAGCCGCTGTCGGCGAGGCGCAGCAGCCGCGCGTCGTCGAAGATCGTGCGGTCGATGTGGCTGATCACGACGCGTGTCAGGTCGCCGCCGCGCGCCTTGATGAAGTCCGCGACCTCCTGCGGCTGGTCGGGATTGCGGCCGGGATGGACGTTGATTGCCGCGCCGGTCTCGCGCTGCGCGATCAGGGCGGCCTCCATCACGCGCTTCTCCAGGTCGGTCCACGGCGCCTGGCAGCCGATCTCGCCGATCATCCCGGCGCGCACCCGTGTCCCCCAGGCGCCGACCTGCACCTGGTCGACCATCTCCTGCGCGAAATCGTCGACGCGACGCGTCCGATTGCGCGGATCCTGGTACTCGTCGACGTAGTAGCCGCAGCCCATCACGAGATGGACCCCGGTCACCTTCGAGATCTCCGCGAGCCCCTCGGGGTCGGGCTTGAGGCCGCCGCAGGACAGCTCGACGATCGTCGAACCGCCGACGTCGCGCATCCGGCGTACCTCGTCGATCGCGACGGCGACGTCGTGGAGCTGGAGGTTCCGGGGGGTGACGAGCTCGCCGTAGTTGTAGGCGAACGCGTTCTCGAGCGTGATCTCCGGCCCGTGGTCGTTGAGCTCGTACAGCTTCGGCGGGGTGATGTCCCACAGCACGTGCTCGTGCATCAGGGTCTGACCGAGCGTCGCGGGATCGACGATTCCCCGCACGGTCTGTGCCTTGCCGCGCAGCTCGGCGCGCGTATGGCGATCGCTCATCGGTCCCGGGCTCCCTCAGCGCAGATGGCAGGCGACATGGCGCCCCGGCGAGGTTTCGCGCAGCGCCGGCGGCTCGCTGCGACAGCGCGCCTCGGCATAGGGGCATCGCGTGTGGAAATGGCAGCCGGAGGGCGGCCGGCTCGGGCTGGGGACGTCGCCCTTGAGGATGATCCGCTTGCGCCGCGTCTTCGGGTCCGGGACCGGCACGGCCGAGAGCAGCGCCTCGGTGTAGGGATGCAGGGGCTGCGCGAACAGCGCGCGCTTCTCTGCGAGCTCGACGATGCGGCCGAGATACATGACCGCGACGCGGTCGGAGATGTGCTCGACCACCGCGAGGTCGTGGGCGATGAACAGGTAGGCGAGCCCGAGCTCGCGCTGCAGGTCCTCGAGCAGGTTGATGACCTGCGCCTGCACCGAGACGTCGAGCGCCGAGACCGGCTCGTCGCAGATGATGACCGACGGGTTCGGGGCGAGCGCGCGCGCGATGCCGATGCGCTGGCGCTGGCCGCCGGAGAACTCGTGCGGGTAGCGGTCCATCTGCTCGGGTCGCAGGCCCACCTTGCGGAACAGCTCGGCGACGCGCTCGCGTCGCCGCGCGGCACGGTCGTCGGTGAAGTTGCGCAGCGGCTCGGCGACGATGGCGCCGGCGGTGAGGCGCTGGTTGAGCGACGAGTAGGGATCCTGGAAGACGAACTGCAGCTCGCGCCGCACGGGCCGCATCTCGCCGCGCTGCAGGCCGTCGATGCGCCGGCCGTTCAGCCGCACCTCGCCTGCGGTCGGGTCGATCAGCTTGATGATCGACTTGCCGGCGGTCGACTTGCCGCATCCGGACTCGCCGACCAGCCCGAGCGTCTCGCCGGCGTTCATCGAGAACGAGATGCCGTCGACGGCATAGACTTGGCCCACCACGCGCTGGAACAGCCCCGCGCGTATCGGGAAATGCTTCTTGAGGCCCTTCACCTCGAGCACGGGCGTCGCGGCGCTCATGCCGAGGCCTTCCGTGATGTGGGGACGAGAAACCAGGGGAACGCGGAGATCGCGGAGGGCCGCGGAGATCGCGGAGAGGTTCCTCGCGCGCGAAGCGCGCACTCACGCCATAGCGATGATTGCGCCACGCTATCGCATGGCGCGACATCTCTGCGCTCTCCGCGACCCTCCGCGATCCCCTGGTTTTTCCGGATCGTCAGCGCGACGGCGGCGGTCATGACGCCACCGCCCGGCCGGCTTCGAAGCAGGCGACGTGGTGGCGGGGCGACTTGGTCTCGAGGGCGGGCTGCTCGCGGCCGCAGCGATCGGTGGCGAGCGGGCAGCGCGGGGCGAAGGCGCAGCCGGGGATGGCGTCGCGCAGGCTCGGGACCACGCCGGGGATCTCGTTGAGGCGCTCGACGGCCGTCCTCGTCGCCGAGGCGCCGAGCTTGGGCATCGAGCCGAGCAGGCCGCGGGTGTAGGGGTGCAGAGGACGCTCGAACAGCTCCTCGACCGGCGCCTCCTCGACCTTGCGGCCGGCGTACATCACGACCACGCGCTCGGCCATCTCGGCGACCACGCCGAGGTCGTGGGTGATCAGCATGATCGCGGCGCCGACCTTGTTCTTGAGCTCGCGCATCAGGTCGAGGATCTGCGCCTGGATCGTGACGTCGAGCGCGGTCGTCGGCTCGTCGGCGATCAGGAGCTTGGGGTTGCAGGCCAGCGCCATGGCGATCATCACGCGCTGGCGCATGCCGCCGGAGAGCTGGTGCGGGTACTCGTGCACGCGCCGCTCGGGCTCGGCGATGTTGACGAGCCGCAGCATCTCGACGGCGCGCGTCTCGCCCGCCGACCGCGACAGGCCCTGGTGCCGGACGAGGCTCTCGGCGATCTGATGGCCGACCGTGAGCACCGGGTTCAGGCTCGTCATCGGCTCCTGGAAGATCATCGCGATCCGGTTGCCGCGGACGTCGCGCATCGCGCGGTCGTCGAGGCCGAGCAGGTCGCGGCCCTCGAAGCGGATCGCGCCTTCGACGATGCGCGCCGGCGGCGAGGGCAGCAGGCGCAGGATCGACTGCGCGGTGACGCTCTTGCCGCAGCCGGACTCGCCCACGACCGCCAGCGTCTCGCCGGCGGCGATCGTGAAGCTCACGCCGTCGACGGCGCGGACGACGCCCTCGCGTGTGTAGAACCAGGTCCGCAGGTTCTCGAGCTCCAGGAGGGGGCGCGGGTCCATGATCCCCTCAGATCCGGCGCGCGAGGCGCGGATCGAGCGCGTCGCGCAGGCCGTCGCCGACGAGGTTCACCGCCAGCACCGTCAGCGACAGGAAGATGCCCGGGAAGACGATGATGTAGGGCTTCACCTGGAAGACGCTGCGGCCATCCGCGATGATGTTGCCCCAGGACGGGATGTTGGGCGGGGTGCCTGCGCCGATGAAGCTGAGGATCGCCTCGGTGATCATCGCCGAGGCGCAGATGTAGGTGCCCTGCACCAGCAGCGGCGCGATCGTGTTGGGGAGGATGTGACGGAACAGGATGCTGGGCAGGCCGGAGCCTGCCGCGATCGCGGCCTCGACCATTGGCTGCTCGCGCAGGCTGAGCACGAGACCGCGCACGAGGCGGGTCACGCGCGGGATCTCGGCGAGGGCGATGGCGAGGATGACGTTCTCGAGGCTGGCGCGGGTGAGCGCCATCAGCGCGATCGCCAGCAGGACCGGCGGCACCGACATCAGGCCGTCCATGAAGCGCATCACGATGCCGTCGGCGAGACGGATGAAGCCGGTGACGAGACCGATGAGCAGACCCACGCCGGTGGCGAAGACCGCGACGCCGAGCCCGACGATCAGCGACACCCGCGCGCCGTAGAGCACGCGGCTGTAGATGTCGCGGCCCAGCAGGTCGGTCCCGAACCAGAAGCGCTGCGACGGCTCGCGCAGCCGGAAGATCGGCGAGACCTTCTGCGGATCGACCGTGCCGAAATAGGGCGCGAGGACCGCCATCGCGACCATGGCCGCGAGGATGATGCCGCCGAGCACCGCCGTCGGGTGGCGGCGGATCACCGCGAGCGGCCCGCGCCGTCCGGCGGCGCGCGGCAGCTTCATCGGTCCGGTGCGGGTGATCGACGGCATGTCAGTACCGGATGCGCGGGTCGAGCAGCGTGTAGCTGAGGTCGATCAGCAGGTTCACCACGACGTAGATGAACGAGAACAGCAGCACCACGCCCTGGATGATCGGATAGTCGCGCCGCAGGATCGCGTCGACGGTGAGACGGCCGAGGCCCGGGATGGCGAACACGGTCTCGGTGACGACGACGCCGGAAATCAGCAGCGCGATGCCGATGCCGATCACGGTGACGATCGGGACGGCCGCGTTCTTGAGGGCGTGGCCGAGCAGCACCTCGTTCTCGAACAGGCCCTTGGCCTCGGCGGTGCGGATGTAATCCTGCGCCATCACCTCGAGCATGCTGGCGCGCGTAATGCGCGCGATGAGCGCCATGTAGACGATGCCGAGCGCTATCGCGGGCAGCGCCATGTTGCGCAGGAAGGGGAGGATCCCCTCCGCCACCGGCGTGTAGCCCTGCACCGGCAGCCACTCGAGCTGGATCGAAAAGCCGAGGATCAGCAGATAGGCGAGCACGAAGACCGGCACCGAGAAGCCGAGCACGGCGAAGGCCATGATCGCGCGATCGATCCAGCTGCCGGCCTTCCAGGCGGCGACCACGCCCATCGGCACGGCGAACACCACGGTGATGACCAGGGTGCAGAGGCTCAGCATCAGCGTCGGCTCGATGCGCTGGCTGATCATCCGCGTCACCGGCTGGTTGGTGAAGATCGAGTCCCCCAGATCGCCCTGGAGGACGCCCCAGATCCAGCGGCCGAAGCGCACCAGGAAAGGGTCGTCGAGCTTGAGCACCTTGCGGATGCGCGCGATGTCGTCGGCCGTCGCCAGGTCGCCCGCCAGCACGGCCGCGGGATCGCCGGGCGTGATGTAGAGCAGGGAGAACACGAACAGGGCGACGATCGCCACCACGGGGATCGTCGCGACGGTGCGTCGGATGACGTACGCGAACACGCCTGCTCAGCCCCCTGCCGCTGCGCCGTCGGTCCGGCTGCGGGACCCTTCGGGCGCTGTGCCCGCGAGTAAGCACGGTTTGCGGTGGACCTTCAAGCGATGCAATATCGCGGTCGTCTGGGAGCGCGTCACGAACGACATCAGAGGAGGGGTTGCAATGAAGATCTTGAAGGCCTTGCTGGTCGCCGGCGCGGCGGCGGTGGCATTTGCCGGAACGGCGAGTGCCCAGGAGAAGGTGCTGCGGCTCGTGCCGCAGGCGGACCTGAAGAACCTCGATCCGATCTGGACGACGGCCGCGATCACCATCAACCACGGGTTCATGATCTACGACACTCTGTTCGCGCTCGACAGCAAGCTCGTCGCGAAGCCGCAGATGGTCGACAGCTGGACCCGCAGCGACGACGGCATGAAGTGGACCTTCAAGCTGCGCGCCGGGATGAAGTGGCACGACGGCACGCCGGTCACGGCGAAGGACGCGGTCGCGTCGCTGGTGCGCTGGGGCAAGCTGCCGACGCGCGGCGGCGCGATGATGTCGCGCGTGGGCTCGATCGCGGCGACGGACGACCTGTCCTTCGAGATCGTCCTCAAGTCGAAGTTCGGTCCGGTGATCGAGACGCTGGCCGATCCGTCGCTGCCGGTCTTCATCATGCGCGAGAAGGACGCGATGACGGACCCGTTCGAGCAGGTCAAGGAGCCGATCGGATCGGGACCGTTCGTGTTCGTGAAGGAGGAGTGGGTCGCGGGCTCCAAGGTCGTCTACCGCCCGTTCAAGGACTACAAGCCCCGCAGCGAGCCGTCCGACGGGTTCGCGGGCGCGAAGATCGCGAAGGTCGACAAGGTCGAGTGGATCTACCTGCCCGATCCGAACACCGCGACGCAGGCGCTGCTGAAGGGCGAGGTCGACGCCTTCGAGCAGCCGACCTACGACCTGCTGCCGCTGTTGCAGAAGGACCCGAACGTCGTCGTCAAGGTCCTCGACAAGCTCGGCAAGATGGGCCACCTGCGCCCGAACCACCTGCACCCGCCGTTCAACAACGTGAAGGCGCGCGAGGCGCTCACCCTGCTGGTCGACCAGGAGGAGTTCCTGGCCGCCATGGTCGGCAACCCGGCCTTCCAGCAGAAGTGCTACGCGATCTTCATGTGCAACGCGCCGTACAGCCTCGACAAGTACGCGGACGGCGTGAAGAAGGCGAACGTGGCGCGCGCCAAGCAGCTCTTCGCCGAGGCCGGGTACAAGGGCGAGGAGATCATCGTCCTGCATCCGACCGACCAGCAGCTGATCGGCCAGAACTCGCTGGTGATCGTCGAGAAGCTCAAGGAGGCAGGGGTCAACGCCAAGCTCGAGGCGATGGACTGGTCGACCCTGACCAGCCGCCGCACCGTGCAGGACGCGCCCGGGCCGGGCTCGCGCGGCTGGCACATCTTCCCGACCTGGTGGACGGGCATCCCGATGGCGAGCCCGATCACCAACGCGCCGCTCGTCGCCTCCTGCGACAAGAAGAACTGGTTCGGCTGGCCCTGCGACGACCAGGTCGAGAAGCTGCGCGCCGACTTCGTCGCCGCGGGGACGAAGGAGGAGCAGATGGCGGCCGTCGACGGCCTGCAGAAGCGCTTCTACGAGACCTTCCTCTACGTCAACACCGGGCAGTTCACCGCGCCGGTGGCGTGGCGCAAGAACCTCGTCGGCGTTCCCGAGGCGCTGCTCTTCGTCGCCTGGAACATCGAGAAGAAGTGAGTCGACCATAGAGCGGGGTCGGGGCGGCGCCCCGGCCCCGCTTTCTTTTCGCCATCGTGCCGGACCGGGGGGCCGAACCATGGAGATCGCGACGCTGACCGCCACCGAGCTGCTGCGCCTCTACCGCGCGCGCAAGCTCTCGCCCGTGGAGGTGGTCAAGGACGTCCAGGCCCGCATCGACAGGCACGAGCCGGTGCACAACGCCTTCGCCCATCGCGGCGACGAGGATGCGCTGGCCTGGGCCCGGGCGTCGGAGGCGCGCTGGATGAAGGGCGCGCCGATCGGCCTGGTCGACGGCATCCCGACCACGATCAAGGACCAGTGGCCGCTGAAGGGCTGGCCCTGGCGCAAGGGCAGCCGGACCAGCTCGACGGAGCCCGCGGGCGACGATGCGCCCGCCGTCGCGCGGTTGCGCGAGCACGGCGCGGTCTTCCTCGGCAAGACCACGATGCCCGAGTTCGGCTGGAAAGGGACTAGCGACAGTCCGCTCACGGGGTTCACGCGCAATCCCTGGAATCCCGCCAAGACCGCGGGCGGATCGAGCAGCGGAGCCGGCGTCTGCGCCGCGCTCAATCTCGGCGTCCTCCACCACGGCTCGGACGGCGCCGGCTCGGTGCGCATGCCCGCGACCTTCTGCGGCGTGTTCGGCCACAAGCCGACCTTCGCGCGCGTGCCGGCATGGCCGTACGGCGCCCTGCCGATGCAGTCCCATACCGGCCCGCTCACGCGCACCGTCGCGGACGCCGCGCTGATGATGAACGTGATGACCGGTCCCGATCATCGCGACTGGCTGGCGCCGCCGCCCGACGGTCGCGACTACCGCGTCGGACTCGACGGCGGCGTGCAGGGGCTGCGCGTCGCGTTCAGCCCGACGCTCGGCTACGTCAAGGTCGTGCAGCCGGATGTGGCCGCCGCCGTGCGCAAGGCCGCCGAGGCCTTCGCGGAGCTCGGCGCGATCGTCGAGGAATGCGATCCCGGCTTCGCGGATCCGCGCGAGGCGATGGAGCGCTGGTACGTCACCAACATGGCGGTGACGATCGAGTCCGTGCCGGAGGCGCAGCGCCCGCTGATGGATCCCGGCTACCTGCGCTTCGGCGCCAAGGGCCGCTCTGTCACGGGCATGGAGCTCGCCCGCGCCTGGCTGGCGCGCGACACGCTCGGCCGGCACATGAACGAGTTCCACACGCGCTACGACCTGCTGCTGACGCCGAGCCTGCCGATCCCGGCCTTCGATGTCGGCCACGAGGTGCCGCCGGGCAGCGGCATGACGGAATGGCTCGACTGGAGCCAGTTCCACTATCCGTTCAACTTCACCCAGCAGCCGGCGGCGGTGTGCCCGTGCGGGTTCACCCGCGACGGGCTTCCGGTGGGACTGCAGATCGTCGGCGCGCGCCATGCCGACGCGCTCGTGCTCCAGGCCGCGCGCGCCTACGAGTCGATCGCGCCGTTCAAGACGCTGGCGCCGTAGCGCCGCGGGCCGGCGCGGCGCGCCCGCTCAGGACTTCACCCGCGCGCTCGTCGGGTCGTAGAGCGGCTTGAGGCTCGCGATGGCGGCAACCCGCTCGCCGGCGACCTCGATCTCGTAGCGTGCGGCGAGGAGCGCATCGGCGCTTTCGTCGGCGCGGCACGGCACGTAGCCCAGGCCGATCGCGGCGCCGAGGTGATGACCGTAGCCGCCGGACGTCAGATAGCCGACGACCGCGCCGTCCTTGAGGATCGGCTCGGTGTGATAGACGAGCGGCGCGGGGTCGCGGAGCTGGAACTGCACGAGGCGCCGCGTCAGGCCGGCCTGCCTCTTCGCGAGCACGGCGGCGCGGCCGATGAAGTCGCCGAAACGGCCCGCCGGCTTGTCGGCCTTCACCGCGAAGCCGAGGCCGGCCTCGAGCACGTGGTCCTCGTCGCCGATGTCGTGGCCGAAATGGCGGTAGGCCTTCTCTAGCCGCAGCGAGTCCATCGCCTGCATGCCGCACAGGCGCAGCCCATGGGCGGCTCCCGCGGCCTCGATCGTCGCGAAGACGTGGCGGGCGAACTCGCTCGACACGTAGATCTCCCAACCGAGCTCGCCGACATAGGTGACGCGGTGGGCGCGGACATGCGCCATGCCGAGCTCGATCGTCTGCGCGGTGGCGAAGGGGAAGGCGGCGTTGGAAAGGTCCGCCGGCGTGACGGCGCGCAGCACGTCGCGGGACCTGGGTCCCATCACCGCGATGCAGGCCTCGCCGCTGGTGACATCGGTCGCGATGCAATGCGCATCCTCGGGGATGTTCCGCTGCAGCCAGGCGAAGTCGCGCGCCGACGTCGCCGCCGAGGTCACGACCAGGAAGGCCCGATCGGACAGGCGCGTCACGGTCAGGTCGGCCTCGATGCCGCCCTTTGCGTTGAGCCATTGCGTGTACACGATGCGGCCGGGCGCCACGGCGACGTCGTTGGCGCAGATCCGCTGCAGCACGGCCTCGGCGTCGCGGCCCTCGACGCGGAACTTGCCGAAGGCGCTCATGTCGAAGAGCCCGACGTGCTCGCGCACGGCCTTGTGCTCGGCCGCGACATAGGGGAACCAGCGCTGCCGCTTCCACGAATAGCTGTACTCGGGCTTCACGCCGCGCGCACGGTCCTCGGCCGGGACGAACCAGTGCGGCCGCTCCCAGCCCGCCGTCTCGCCGAAGCACGCGCCGCGCGCGGCATGCAGCTCGTGGAGCGGCAGGTGGCGCACGTTGCGTGCCGTCTCGAACTGGCGGTAGGGGAAGTGGTCGGCGTAGAGCAAGCCGAGGCTCTCGCTGACGCGCGTCTGGATGAAGCTTCGCGTCGACTGGTAGGGGAAGGTGCGGCGCACGTCGACGTCCCAGAGGTCGAACGGCGCTTCGCCGCCGACGATCCACTCCGCCAGCGCCTTGCCGGCGCCGCCCGCGGACTGGATGCCGACCGAGTTGAAGCCGCAGGCGACGTAGAAGTTGCGCAGGCTCGGCGCCTCGCCGAGCAGGTAGCGGACGTCCGGCGTGAAGCTCTCCGGCCCGTTGAAGAAGGTGTGGATCCCCAGCCTCTCCAGCACCGGCAGGCGCTTCGTCGCCTTGTCGAGGATCGGCGCGAAATGGTCGACGTCCTCGGGCAGCTGATCGAAGCAGAAATCCTCGGGGATGCCGTCGAGCGCCCAGGGCTTGGCGCCGGGCTCGAAGGCGCCGACCATGATCTTGCCGGCATCCTCCTTGTAGTAGGCGCATTCGTCCGGCACGCGCAGGACAGGAAGGTTGCGCGGGATGTCGGGGCTCGGCTCGGTGACGATGTAGAAATGCTCGCAGGCCTGCAGCGGCAGCGGCACGCCGGCCATGCGGCCGACCTCGCGGCCCCACATGCCGGCGCAGTTCACGACGTACTCCGCGGCGACGGGGCCGCG
Source organism: Alphaproteobacteria bacterium (assembly GCA_016793165.1). Lineage (GTDB taxonomy): Bacteria > Pseudomonadota > Alphaproteobacteria > CACIAM-22H2 > CACIAM-22H2 > CAIOSQ01. Next base: position 18,724 of record JAEULA010000035.1, read on the forward strand.
TTCCGTGACGACGCCCGTGACGCGGCCGTCGGCCCGGATGATGCCGGTGACCTTCACGCCCTCGAGGATCGTGGCCCCCATCTGGCGCGCGCCCTTGGCGAGCGACAGCGCGATGTTCGAGGGGTCGCCCTGTCCGTCCTTGGGCAGATAGACCGCGCCGACGGCGCCGTCGATGTTGAGCAGGGGGTGGCGCCGCCGCGCCTCCTCGAGCGAGATCGTCTCGATGTCGACGCCGAAGGACCGCGCCATCGAGGCGCCGCGCAAAAGCTCCTCGTAGCGCTCTGTCGTCAGTGCCACCGAGATCGAGCCCACCCGCTTGAATCCGGTCGCGAGCCCGGTCTCGGCCTCGAGCGCGCCGTAGAGCTCCTGGCTGTACTTCGCGAGCCGGGTCATGTTCTGCGTCGCGCGCAGCTGGCCGATCAGCCCGGCCGCATGCCAGGTGGTGCCGCAGGTGAGCTGCTTGCGCTCGAGCAGCAGCACGTCGCGCCAGCCGAGCTTGGCGAGGTGATAGGCCACGGAGCAGCCGATCACGCCGCCTCCGATGATGACGACGCGGGCGGCGGACGGAAGGTCGGTCATGTCAGGCGCTCTGGACGCGGCTGTTCAGGATGCGTCGATTGACGCGTGTTTCCGGCGGGGATTCAAGGCCGATGATCCGCGCGCTGCGGTCGCAGGCCGTCGCCGCCGGGCCGCGATGCCGAGATTTCGCTCGCGGCGCGGCACCGAGGCGGATGCACGTGCCGCGGCGCGTCCTGGCGGGCGCTACAGCGTCTTCAGGTACTCGATCAGGGCCCGCTTGTCCTCGGGCGGCAGCGCCGTTCCGTAGAGATGGCCGTCCTTGCCGTTGCCGCGCAGCGCGGTGTCGAAGCGGAAGCCGCGGCGCTCGGCCTCGCGCTCGCTCGACACGAAGCCGACGCGCTCGCGATCGATCACCTCGTACCCGCGATGGAACACGGCGGGGCGCTCCGCAGGCGGCGCGAGCAGGTCGGCGAGCGTCGGGACGGAGCCGTTGTGCAGGTAGGGCGCGAGCAGCCACACCCCGACCAGCGGTCGCGCGACATAGCCCTGGGCGGCCTGCATCGTGGCGTTCTCGATGCCGAGGAACCTCGTGAGCCGGTTCATCCGATCGGCATCGGCCTGGGTCCAGGTCTTCACATGCTCGGGGTCCGTGCCGATCTCGGACAGCGGGATCGCGGTGCCGGCCCGCGGCCCGCGCGGGTCATGGCAGGCGGCGCAGGCGCCGGCGAAAACCTGGCGCCCGCGCGCCACGAGGCCGGCATCGAGGGGGAACGGCCAGGCCGGCGGCGCCATCTCGCGCATGAACGCCTCCATCCACCGGTTGCGCTCCTCGAAGTCGCCGAAGGGCAGGGCGCCGGTCCCCAGCGCGGAGGATGCGACGACCGCCGCGACGCTGCGCGCCTCGGCGCCCCAGTGCATCAGATGGCCGTTGCGCTGCCCCATCCGCCACAGCGCGGGGAAGTCGGTGTTGCCGACGCTGTCGTCCCACTTCGCCTGCGTCAGGACGAACTTGGGGAGGTTGAACGCGTCGTCGCGACCCGGGCCCCAGGCCGGGCGGGTCTTGGTCCACGCCATCTGGTCGGCGCCGAGGCGCAGCGCGAGGCGCGTCGCGGGAACGAGGACGAAGGAGTAGAGCGCCCAGTCCGTCCAGCCGAGGTCGAACTGCAGCGCGATCTCCGGCATCAGCCGCGTGGTCGTGAACCGCCGGTCGCGCGCGGCGTCGAACAGGAAGCCGAGGAAGCCCTGCATGTCGGCGGTGTGCGCGGGCCCGCCGAGCGCGAAGCGCGGCTGATCGTCGGGCGTCAGGCGATAGCGCGTCGTGTGGCAGAGCGCGCAGTTCACCGTCACGCGCTCGAATCCGAGCTGGCGGATCGAGAAGCCGATCGGCAGCCGCTCGCCGGGCTCCCACGCGAAGCCGAAGGCGCCGTAGCCGCCGTGGCGCGGCTTGTCCGGGCCCCAGCCTGCCGTCGCGTGCTTCTCGACCAGATCGGGGAAGACGCGCGGCAGGATCATGAAGATCGGGTAGGGGATGCCCGCGAGCAGCTCGCCGTTGAGCGAGCCGTACTTGAACCGCGCGTCGTCGTTCGCGAAGGCCTGCTCGCCGGGCAGCAGCAGCTTCCACCACGCGAGCGCCGCGCCGCCGAAGATCGCGACGAGGGTCAGCAGCAGCGCGATCAGCGCGCGGCGCGTCCAGCTGCGGCGGGGACGGGGGCCGGGCATCAGAAGGTCTTCAGGAATTCGACGATGGCATCCTTCTCCTCGGCGGAGAGATGGGTGCCGTAGGCCCGGCCTTCGTGGCCGCGATTGCTGTTGCCGGCCCAGCGGCTCGGCACGCAACGGTGATCGTCGTGGCGGTTCTCGGGGTTGACCTCGCGCGCGCAGATCGCCGGCTCGTCGACGCACTGCGTCTCGTAGCGGAAGAAGGCGCGGCCGTTCTCCTCCGCGACGTCGGCGACGAAGCCCAGCTTGCGCCGGTCGACGACGTCGTAGCCGCGGTAGAAGACGCGCGGGCGGCTCTCCGCCGGCTCGAGCAGGTCGCGGATGGTCGGGACCGAGCCGTTGTGGAGATAGGGCGCGCGCAGCCAGATGCCGTCGAGCGGCGCATTGGCATAGCCGTCGGTCTTGCGGAAGCGGCGGAAGCGCTCCTCGGGATAGGCGCTGTAGAGGTTCCCCTGCTCGCGCGACAGCTCGTAGGAGTAGTTCTCGAGGCGGCACGGGTCGGTCGCGATGCGGGCGATCGGCTCGACCTTGCCGACGCGCGCGCCGTCGAAGTCGCGCCCGTCCTTGCCGTGGCACGCCGCGCAGTATTCGGCATAGAGGGGCCGGCCGCGCTCGGCGAGCGCGCGGTCGATCTCGAAGGGCCACGCCGGCGGCGTGTTGCGCTCGGAGTTCAGCCACTTCGCGATGAAGGACAGCGAATCCCGGTCGATCGTCGTCGGCACCGCGCCGGTGCCGAAGGCGGCGCTGCGGTTGCGCTCCGGCACGGAATCGTTGTTGCCGTCCCAGTGCAGCTGCATGCCCTCGCGCGGCCCCTGGAGCCACAGCGACGGGTAGTCGACGATGCCGATCGTCTCGCCCGGAGGCAGCGCCTCGTACCGCCAGTTGAGCAGCGCCTTCGCCGGATTGAACGTGTCGAATCGCCCCGGGCCGGGAGAGGGCTCGCTGTCGAGGAAGCGGAAACGATGCCGCGCGAGGATCAGGAACTCCTTCATCGCCGGCACGGCGACGTACTGCAGCAGCAGTCGGTCGACGAGGCCGTAGCGCGCGCCGCCCTGCTCGGCGGCGTCGATCACCTGCCAGGGGTTGAACCGCTCGTCGAGCGCGCAGTTCTCGAGGAAGCGGACGAACTCGCCGAGCAGCAGCCGGTTCGCGGGCATTCCCGGCACGATCACCGGCCGCGTCTCCGGGGTCGCGCGATAGGTGCCGACGTGGCAGGCCGCGCAGTTCAGCGACACCCGATCGAAGCCGAGGCTGTGCCGCATCGAGGTGCCGATCGGGCGATCCATGCCCTCCTCGAAGAGAAAGCCCAGCGACTGCCAGCCTTCGCCGGGGAGGTGCTCGCGGCAGAGCTGCGGCAAGGCCTTGAAGATGCCGATCGGGATGCCGACCAGACGGTCGCCGCCTGTCGATCCGTACTTGAAGTGCTTCACCGGGTCGTCGAAATAGGCCTCTGCCTTGTCGCGACTGAAGTCGACATAGAGCCAGGCGCCCGCAAGGAGCACGATCGCGACCATCGCGCCGACCACGCGGCGGCGCGCGCGCCACAGCGCGACGAAGAGGCCGGCGAGCCGATCGAAGAGCCCGGCCACCATGGCGCGCCTCAGCGCGTGCTCGCGCGGCGTCCCTGCTCGCCCGGCCAGCAGGTCTCGGCGATCGGCGCATCGGCGCGGAAGTCGGCCTCGTCGCGTGTCGCCGTCGCCGCGTCGTAGAGGGTGAAGTTCAGCAGGAACATCTTGTTGGCATAGGCGCGCCCCAGATAGAAGCCCGGCCGCACCATGCGGATCTCGTCGCGGATGCGCAGGCCCCCGCGGCCGGCGAGTCCGTCGGGGCTCTTGCGCCAGCCCGGGATCTCGTCGTTGTACAGGTAGTCGATGATCACGGACTCGCGACGCCCGTCGAGCAGGCTCTGGCCGCAATAGAGCTTGGCCGGGAACAGCAGCCAGACGCGCTCGGTCGCGCCGACGCGTCCAAGCACGCCGTCGCGCGGCAGGTATGCGTATTTCAGCGTCGCGGGCTCGTCGATGATGCGGCGCAGCGGGCGCAGGTCGTCGATGAAGTTCCAGAGCTCGCGCCGCTCGCGGTCGAAATACTTCCCCTTCCACAGGCGGCGGCCGAGATGCTCGGCGATCTCGAGCTTGGCGCCGGCCAGGCGGCCGGCCACGCCGCCGAGGATCTCCTCGAGCCGCAGCTTGAGCTCGCGCTCCTGCTCGCCGCGCGAGAACAGCCGCCCGTCCTCGCCGCGCGCGAAGAACAGGTCGCCGGCGTAGGGGCCGCCGGGCATCGGGCCGGCGGTGAGCCGTCCGTAGACCTGGTCGACCTGCTCCTGGGTGAGGGTCTTCACGTTGTCGGGCGTGAGCTTCATGCGGTCCGCGCGCGACAAGGGATAGGCCCGCTCGACCTTCGCCAGGTCGACGCGGAACTTCTTGGTCGGGTTGTCGGGATCCTTGAGCGCCGTGTCCTGGAGCGGGGCGAAGGGGATGTCGACCTGCGCGGGCGCCGCGGTTGCGGCGAGGGCGAGCAGGGCGGCGAGGGCGATGGCCTTGGTCATGACGCGTCCCCCTCCGCTCACAGCGTGGCCAGGAAGGCGATCAGCGCGCGCTTCTCCGCGTCGGAGAGCCGCTCGCCGAAGCGATGCCCGGCATTGTCGTTGGCATCGAGGGAATTCGAGTACCAGCGCTGGATGAAGCCGCTCTGCACCTTGGTGATGTCGAGCTGGGCGCGCGCGGCCTGGCGGGCGAGCGTGCCCCAGAGCTGCAGCAGGCCCGTGCGCAGCTCCGTGATCTGCGCCGGCTGCAGCAGCGATGCGTATTTCTCGGTCAGCTTGGCCGGATTGCGCTTCGCCAGCACCATGTCCTGCAGCATGTCCTTGTAGCGCAGGCTGTTGAGCATCTGGACCGGGAAGCCGGGGGGGATCTTCAGGCTGAGGCCGGTCTCGAGGTCGCCGATCTTCACGTCGGGCGCGACGTCGATGACGATCTCGCGATCGGTCAACCAGCGCTTCGGCGGCCGGCGATCCGGCCAGAGCAGCTCCTCCATCGACGCGACGAAGAGCTTGTAGCGGCCTTCGACCGACGGATCGAAGGGCCAGCAGCCCGGCGGATTTGCGGCCGGCCGTCCCTGCGCGTCGACATAGGGCGAGACATAGAGGTCGAGCTCCGCGCGCGAAGGCTTGCCGCAGATCTCCGGTCCGATGGCGTTGTTGTGCATGAACGGCGCATGCGCCCAGACGCTGAGCAGCGACACTGGACGATAGTAGCCGCGGCCGCTGCCCTTGAGCAGCTCGGGCGCGGCGGGATCCGCCGGCCTCTGATGCAGCGTCTGCGAGGCGTACTGCTCCCATACCCGCGTCGGCATGTGGTTGGAATGCAGCGAACGTCCGCGATAGGTGCCGATGCGCGTGGCGAGGATCGGCCGGTCGCTGCTCAGGAAGTCGAGCCGCAGCGTCGGGTCCCGCGGGTCGACCGCATGGAAGTCGACGTTGTCGTAGGGGCCGGTCTGGCTCGAGTGGCAGCCGGCGCAGTTCTGCGCGAACAACCGGCGGCCCGTGGCGATCGCGCCGCTGCCGTGCTCGCGCTCGAGCTGGGCCTCCAGCGCCTTCGGGCCGTCCAGCCGGCGCGCCTTCCACAGGTCGGTCGGGCGCGCCGAGAAGAAGAACGCGGCGACGTCCTCGAGCCGGTCCTCGATGGCCCTGAAGCTCGCGCAGTCGCGCCGGCACTGGCCGATGTCGAACGGCGTCTGGCCGTAGTTGCGCTGCTGCGGGTCGGCAACGCGCAGGTCGGGGATGTGGTTCATCCAGCACTGCTCCGCGCAGGAGCCGATGTTGAAGTAGACGCGCTGGATCGCTTCGAGGGCGCCGACCGAGTCCTCGCCGCCCTTGAGGATGTTGTGGACCATCTCCTTGCGCGTGCTGCGCTCCCAGCACTTGCCGGGCTTGTCCGGCTCGCACCAGCACGACGCCTCGTCGGCGCCGGCGGGGCAGCTCGCGGCCTTGCGCCACTTCGTGACTTCATGCTCGTGCAGCGGCCTCTTCGCGAGGTTGATGATCGCGTTCATCGTCCCCGGGTTCATGACCGTGTCCATCGGCAGCGCCGAGGTGTCGACGACGCCAGGGCGCGAGACGGCGATCAGCTGCCATTCCAGACGATGCTGCTGCAGGCCCGAGCCGAGCATCTGCGACACGCGGCTGTACTGGTTGCCGACGAGGCCGTCGATGTTCTCCCATTTCGGCTCGTTCATGTTCGCCGGCGGATTGTTCGGGTCGTAGGCGATGTGGCAGGCGCCGCAGGCCATGCCGATGCGGAAGGGCGGCTCGACCGCGCCGTCGAACAGGCGGTTGGTGCGCGAGTCCGGCGTGCCGGTCTTCGGCGAGATCGCCTGGCGATAGCCCTCCCACGAGGCGAGCGAGCCGTTGAGCTTGCGCCACGCCTCGGGGTCGAAGCGCGGATTGGGGAACTTGCGCAGCCCGAGCGCGCCGGTCGACGTGCCGAAGCGCAGATCGCACTTGTCCTGGCGCTGGTCGGCCGGCCCGTGCGGCGTCGACATGTTGTACGGCGAGTCCTGGAAGTCGCAGCCGGGATCGCGGTAGTCGTCCTTGCCGCTGCCGACCGACTTCAGCAGCGCATCGTCGCCCGGGCAGTAGAGGAAGCCGTAGGTCTCCTCGAGCGACTTCGCCTTGCAGCCGGCGGTGCCGGGCACGCAGCAATCCGGATCCGGGATCGCGCCCCAGGCCTGGAACAGGTCGCCGCGATTGGGCGCGCCGAGGATCTTGTACCAGTCGATCGTGGCGCCGAGGCGCTGCGGGTACGAATAGGTGAAGAAGCGGTCGTTGAACGCGGTGGCGAAGAACCAGATCTCCTTGCCGGCGCGCTCGGCGGGCGTGAGCCTGGCGTCGCCTGCCGCATAGCCGGCGCTGAGCGAGCTCTGCGCCGCGGCCGGCGTGCCGGCGACGGCGACGCCCAGCGTCAGTGCGATGGCGGCGAAGAATCGGAGCCAGAATGCTTGGCGCATGAGCGATCCCCTTGTCCCGGCACGACGCCGAGTCCCGGCGCGGCTTCATGCATCGGCGCGCTGCCACGCCGAATTCCCCGTAGCCCGGCCGACGTCATTTATGACGTGAAGTAGATCATAGCGACCGGCCACACGCCAAGATTGGTGCGAGGGTCCGGTGCCCCTGGGCCGGCGTCACGCCGCATCGCGCTGTCGACTCGCCGGGGTCGCAGCGGAGCCTCGCACGTCGCCGCCGGCCGGTGCTTGGATCGCCGTCGCGTGCCGCCCGGACGCGTGCGGCGTCGGGCACGCGGCGAGGGACATGCGCGCGGGCTGCGGCCTGGTCGGCAGGCATGAGGCCTCGGCTGCCGCGGTGACAATTTCGGCGTCACCCGCAACGCCGGTCCCGGCGACGCCGGCCGTCGCAGTTTCGCGCGCGAGGCCGCCGGGCGCGCGGTCCGATCGTCGGGGCGATCCGCCGCCGGCCGAACGATGTCGCAATGCCGCTGCAAACATTCCACGAACGCGTCCGCGCGGCTCGCGGTCCGGATCACCGCGCCCGCGCGCAACTTGGCGAAGCTGCGATCGCGTCATCGCATCGCGCGATCGAGCAGGTCGCCGCCGGATCGGGATGATGCCCGTCGCCCGATCTCGACCCGCGAGGCCGCCGGCCGTGCCGTCAGCGCAGGTCGAGGCGATACATGCCGCCGTCGACCGGAATCGACGCCGCGGTGATGTAGCCGGCGAGCGGCGAGGCGAGGAATGCCGCCAGGGCCGCGAGCTCGGACGGCTCGCCGAAGCGGCCCATCGGAATGTTCTCCGCGGCGAAGCGCTGGCGAGCCTCGTCGGTCGGATAGAGGCGCTCCAGGATTTGCGCGCTGTTGATGCGGCCGGGCGCGATGCAGTTCACGGTGATGCCGTCGCGGGCGACCTCGCCGGCGAGCGCGCGCGACCAGCTCAGCAGAGCCACCTTGGCAGGGGTCGCCGCGTTGACCGTCTTCTGCGCGATCGCGCCGGTGATGTTGATGACGCGGCCCCAGCGGCCCTGGCGCATGTCCGGCAGCAGCGCCTCCGTCAGCCGTCGCGCCGCGGTGAAGTTGAGCGCGAATGCCTCGTCCCAGAATTCCTCGCTCGCACCCTGCGGCAGCGGGCGCGAGCCGCCGGCATTGTTGACCAGGATGTCGATGCCGCCGAGCGCGGCGCGCGCCGCCGTCGCCGCGGTCTCGACCCCTCCGGGCCGGCCGAGATCGGCGGCGACGACCGCCGGCTCGCCGCCGCGCAAGCCGCGCAGCTCCGCGGCGACGAGGCCGAGCCGCGTCGGGTCGCGACCGCAGATGGCGAGCCGGACGCCCTCGGCGGCAAGCGCGTGGGCGATGCCGCGACCGATGCCCGAGCTCGCGCCCGTCACCAGCGCCCGCTTGCCGTCGATCGCGAGATCCATTCCCATCCCTCCTGGCGGTCCGGCCGTCGCCGGGCCTAGGCTGGCCGGCGCGTCCCGGGCAAGACCATCGGCGAGCACGGCCGGCGCTGTCCACGAGAACCGATGCGAACGTGACGACGAGGCGCCGATGCGACTGCTGGTCCTGAACGCCAATACTTCCGACTTCGTCACCCAGCGCGTCGCCGACGCGGTCCGCCGGATCGCGACGCCGGGGACGGAGATCGTTCCGGTGACCGGCCGCTTCGGTGCCCGGGTCATCGGCAGCTACACCGAGATGGCGATCGGAGAGCATTCGGCGATCGAACTGATGGCGCGCCATGCGCGGGGTTGCGACGCGGTGCTGATCGCCGTGTCCTGGGACAGCGGCCTGCGCGCCGGGCGCGAGCTGCTGTCGATCCCGGTGGTGGGCATGACCGAGGCGGCGCTTCTGACCGCGCGCCAGCTCGGTGCGCGAGTCGGGTTCGTCACCTTCGACCAGCGTTCGCTGACGCTGTATCGCGCGATGATCGAATCATACGGCTTCGGCCCCGCGGTCGCGGGATGGCGGGTCGTCGAATCGAAGGCCGTCTATACGCCGAGCGGTGCCACCGAGGTCGACCGGCAGATCTGCGCCGCGATCGACGACCTGGCCGAGCGCGACGGCGCCGAGGTGGCGATCGTGAACGGCGCGGTGATGGCCGGGGCGGCGGCGCGGCTGGCGCCCAACTGCATCATCCCCGTGCTCGACGGCGTGACGGCCGGCGTCCTGCAGGCACAGGCGCTGGTCCGGCTCGGCGCCGCGAAGCCGCGGCGCGGCGGCTTCGCGCGCCCGACGGGCCGCGAGGCGATCGACGTCGCGCCCGAGCTGATCGCCGCGCTGCGCGGCGATGACGGCCGCTCGACGTGACGCGGCGCCCGCACCGACCCGGAATGGCGCGCGTCGACGCCACCCTCGAATCCCGCACCCCCGGAGCCTCATGACCAAGCGCACGCTGCTGGGCATGCTCACGCCCTCGTCGAACACGATCCTCGAACCCGTCACCGCCGCGATGCTTTCCGGCGTGCCCGACGTCACCGCCCATTTCGGGCGCTTCCGAGTCACCGAGATCTCGCTGCGCGACGCCGCGCTCGGCCAGTTCGACGACGAGCCGATCCTCGCGGCCTGCGACCTGCTCGCCGATGCACGCGTGAACACGATCGTCTGGAACGGAACCTCCTCGGGCTGGCTCGGCTTGCAGCGCGACCGCGATCTCTGCGCGGCGATCACGAAGCGGACGGGAATCGCGGCCACGACCTCGGTGCTGGCGCTGGCCGAGATCTTCCGGGCGACCGGGGTGACGCGCTACGGGCTGGTCACGCCCTATCTCGACGAGATCCAGTCGAGGATCCTGCCGAACTTCGAGCGCGAGGGCTTCGCCTGCGCCGCGGAACGCCACCTGGGCGACCGCGGCAACTTCTCGTTCTCCGAATACGGCGCCGAGACGATCGCCGGCATGATCCGGGATGTCGCGCGCGCCCGGCCGCAGGCCATCACCGTGTTCTGCACCAATCTGCGCGGCGCGCCGCTGGTCGAGTCGCTCGAGCGGGAGATCGGCATCCCGATCTACGACACGGTCGCGACGGCGGTCTGGGGCAGCCTGCGCCTCGCCGGCGTCGCGCCCTCGCGCGTCGTCGGCTGGGGCCGCCTGTTCCGCGAGGTCGGCTGACCGCGCTGCGATCGTCAGAGGTCCTGCGCGGCGTAGCGCGCCTCGACCTCCGCGACCCAGTTGCCGACGTTCCACTGGCCGTAGGCGCCGAGGCCGCCGCGCGGGTCGCCGCCGAAATAGACCGGCACGTGGATCACGCTGAGGCCGGGATGCGCCGCCGCGCGCGCCAGCGCCATGCGCAGCGCCGTCGGGTCGTCGCCGCCCACGAGGCCGAGCACGCCGGTGACTGCGCCCGCCATCGCGGCGTAGTCGACCGCAACACCGTCGCGCGTGGCGTGGTCGCGGCCGTACTGGGCGCGCTGGAGGCCGGAGATCGCGGCCATGCGGCGATTGTCGAGGATCACGACGATGCCGCGCGCCCCGTGCTCGACGGCATCGATCAGCACCTGCGGGTTCATCATGAACGAGCCGTCGCCGCACAGCGCAATCACGGGCCGCGGCGCGTCGGCCAGGCCCGAGGCCACGAGCGCGCTCGCGGCGAAGCCCATGAACGAAGCACCGCTCTCGGTGATGGTCTGCATCGGACGGTCGTCGCGGGCGAGCTGGAAGCCGTTCGCCTGCACGTCGCCGGCGTCGTAGAGGCACGTCGCGCCCTGGCTGCGCGCAAACGCCTGAACCGTCGCGATCGCGACCGGCTGGGTCATGACGGGACGGCCCCAGACCGGGTCGTGCAGCGGTGGCGTCGCGCGGCGCTCGGCGAGGACGTCTTGCCAGCGCCGCTTGGCCGCGACGCAAATTTCGCGCCAGTCATCCGCCGGCGCCGGCGGCTCCGCCTCGAGCGCGGCGGCGAGACGGTCGAGGCATACCGCGAGATCGCCGACGACAGCCACCGTGCGGTTGTAGTGCGCGGCGTCGGCGGCATCGCCGTTGACGTTGACGACCGCCTCGACCTTCGCAAAGCCGATGCCCGAGCAGTCGGCTTGGCAGACCGCGCGCGTGCCGACCGCGATCAGGAGGTCGGCCTCGGCCATCGCGTGGTTGCCGCTGATCGAGCCCTTGCTGCCGCCGACATGCATGTTGCGCGGATGGGCGTCGGGCAGCACGCCGAGCGAGCCCGGCGACAGCACGACGACGCCGTCGCAGGCCTCGGCGAGGCGCGCGACAGCGGCGGGACAGCCGCGCGTTCCGCCGCCGGCCTTGATCACGACCCGGCGATGACGCCGAATCAGGGCGGCGGCTTCGGCGATCGCGGCGGCGTCGGCGGGCGCGAGTGCCGCCGGGACGTGGCGCGCGGGCAGGGCCGCGAGGTTGAAGGCGGTCATCAAGCGCGGCTGCACGTTGATCGGCAGCAGCAGGTAGAAGGGACCGGCCTTGAAGGGATGATTGACGCGCAGGCTGCCGCGGCGCAGCGCCGTGCGCAGCGCCTCGGGCGTGTGCAGCGTCCAGCTCTCGCCCATCGTCGCGGCGAGTCGACCGAACAGGTCCTGCTCGTGCTTGGGGATCTGCTGCATGTTGAACCCCTCGGCGCGCGTCGTCTCGTCGCCGTAGAGGTGCCAGACGCCGACGCCGTTCGAGGCGGCCGCGAGCGAGCCCGCCATCGCCTGCAGCGCGCCCGGCCCGATCGAGGTGACGACCGCGACCTGCTCGCCGTACTGCCAGCGCAGCGCCGTCGCGGCATGCGCCATCGCCACCTCGTTGCGGAAGGCATAGCAGCGCAGCACGCCCGCCTCTTCGTACACGCGCAGCGCCTCGCCGAGATCGGTCGAGCCGTGGCCGAGGATGACGAGGTACTTGCGCACGCCCTGGCGCAGCAGCCCGAGCACGACCGCCTCGGAGACGGTGAGATCGCTGAGCCTCGGCAGCGTGCCGTGCGCGAGGGCGGCCTCGAGGCCGCC
>JAEULA010000075.1 GCA_016793165.1 Alphaproteobacteria bacterium
GAGGCGGCCCTGCAGAAGGCGGTCACCGCGGCGCCCACCGACATCGGCGCGTGGCTGCACCTCTCCGAAGTCCAACTGCGCGGCTTGCGCAACGGCGCGTCTGCGGAGGCATCGGCGCGCAAGGCGATCGCCGTGAACCGCATGCATGTCGACGCCTGGATGGCCCTGGCGGCGGCGCTCGCCGCCCAGACGCGCGCCGACGACGCCGTCGCCGCGTTCAACCAGGCTGCGCAGCTGGCGCCGACGGAGCCGCAACCACTGCTCGCGCTCGCGCGCTACCAAGCCTCGCGAACCCAGATCGACGCGGCCATCGCCGCGCTCGACCGGCTGATCGCCGCCCTGCCGGCGACCGGCCAGGCCTATCTCGATCGCGGCGACCTGCTGCTGATGAAGAACGATGCCGCCGGGGCGATCGATGCATTCCGGGCGGCGATCAAGGCGGATCCCGCGGCCGTCGTCGGCGGGCAGTTCAGGCTCGGCACGCTGCATCAGGCGATGCAGCAATGGCCCGAGGCCGAGACGGCCTATCGGGCCGCGATCGAGAAGCGGCCGGATTTCTCGGCCGCGTACAACAACCTCGCCTACATGCTGGCCGAGCGCCGCGACAAGCTCGACGACGCGTTGCGCCTCGCCAGCCGCGCGGTGGAACTAGAGCCGCGCGCGGCTCCGTATCTCGACACGCTCGGATGGGTGCAGCGGGCGCGCGGCGATCTTCCGGCGGCGGCGGCGGCACTGGAGCGCGCGGTCGGCCTGCAACCGCGTGGCGCGACCTTCCATTATCATCTGGGCATCATCCAGGCCGAGCAGGGCCGCAAGGCGGAAGCCGAGGCGTCGCTCCGGCGCGTCCTCGAGCTCGATCCGAAATTCCGCCAGGCGCCGGATGTCGAGCAGCGCCTCAAGCAGCTCGGCGCCAAACCCTGACACGAGACGGCGCGCGGCCCGGCTTCGGAACCGGCCGGCGCTCTCCGAACCCGGAAAAGCAAAACGGCGGCCCGCGAGGGCCGCCGTTTCACTTGGGACGGCGTCGCGCGAAGGGCGCGACGCGTCGCCGTTCAGGCCGCGCGACGACGCGCGATCCCGAGACCGGCCAGGCCCGCGCCCAGGAGGACGAGGGTGGCCGGCGCCGGCACGTCGGCGGCGCCGCCGAACGTGTCACGCTCCGACGCGACGATCTTGCGATCGACCAGCGCGTGCGTGTCGAACGTGGTCGCACCGTCCGCGAGGCGGGTGAACGTCACGTCGAACGTGAACGTACGATCGACCGAACGGTCGTACGCGCCCGTCGCCGTGTCGCCCGAGCAGGTGCCGATGTCCGCACCCGTGCAGACGGCCGTCACGCCGATCTCCGGCAGGCCGGCGCCGAGGTCGCCCACGGTCACCGTGTTGTACGAGGCGAAGCCCGTCGAGACGCCCGCGAGGATCGCGGCCACGACATCGGCCGGATCCGACGAGCCGGCGAACACCGTGCCGCCGAGCGCCGTGATGTTGCCGCCCATCGAGCCGTACTCGAGACCGATCAGGCTCACGCCGTTGGCCGCCAGGGCCGCCGCAGTCCCAGCCTCGTTGTCCAGGGCGTCCGGGCCGTTCTTGAAGGTCGCGTCACCGAACGCGACGATGTAGCGGGCCGAACCGGCGCGCCACGCCGAGTTCGCCGCCTCGCGGATGCCCGCGAAGCCGACCTCGGGGAAGTCGCCGCCGCAGCTGCCGAAGCACGCGAACAGCGAGTTGATGCCGGCCTGCGTCGCCGCGCCGTTGCCGCTCAGCGGCGCCACGATCGAGTGGCCCGGATCGTCGTACTGGCCGACGCCGGAATTCAGGCTGCCGAAGCCGGACAGGCCGGTCAGGATCGCGCTCGCGGCGGACTTCGCCGTGTCGATCGCACCGCCCATCGAGCCGGTGGTGTCGAACACGAACATGACGTCGAGCACCGCGGTGGTCGGGCCGCCGGCCGAGATCGTGACGGTCTTGGTGATCGTCGTGCTTGCGCCGACGGCGAGATCCGCGCTGTAGCTCGTCGGCGAGATCGAATCGGCGAGCGCGACCGGGGCCATGAACAGCCCGACCGCACCGGCGCCGAAGACCGCCGCTGCTCTCAGCTTGGACGTGAACGTTTGAAACATCGAGTACCTCCTCCAAAAGGATCTGGGGATCAGGTCGTTCCTGAAGTTCCGCAACCCTGTAAGGGGATAAGCAATGATCGGGCCAGCCTCCCGCTGGTCCCGGCAACTATCTGACTTTCAAAGCATTCTTCGAATCAAACGGACCGTCCGACCCGCGCCCTCAAGTGTTCTGTAACGATAACCGACGATAATTCGCAGCCTCGGCGCGAGGACGCGGTCGCGGCGGCATCGCCGAGCCTCGATTGCTCTGAAAAAGCCCCCGGGCGGGCCCCCTTTGATGACCAGAACCGTCGGGATTATTGCGGTGCACACGGCAGCCCTGGCGTGAAAATCCGCGCGCGAGCAGTCCAACGGCCGCCAAACCGTTAATGCCAAGAAGAAAACCGGGGACAACGGGCAAACGACGCGAGTCGCTGTCATATGCGTGGGGCCGTCTCAAACTCGGCACGCGATCGCGTCGTGACGGAGACTTGATCGGCCGCAATTCCGGCAAACACGCCGGTGCGCCCGGATCCGGCTCCATCGTCGCCAAGCTTTACACCGACATCCGAATGATCGGCCCCGTCGACGTCCGCTCATTCGTTAACCATAACAAGGCCCAAGCTCGCAGGTGTCGCCTCGACCTAAAGCGTTGGCAAGCAGATGAAGCCAGGCGCCCGCGGACAGTCCTTCGTGTCGACGATGCTCATGCCGTCGACACGGGCGAGGCGAGGACCACGGCGACAGGCCTGCAGCATCCCGTCGATAGCGGCGGGGGCGCCCGCGAACAGGGCCTCGACACGACCGTCGGCGCGGTTACGCACCCACCCGTCGAGGCCGAGCTCGCGCGCCGTCGCTTCCGTCCAGGCGCGATAGCCGACGCCCTGGACGCGCCCGGCCACGAACACATGGACGACGCGTCGCGGCGTCATCGCCAGGCCGCCGCAAAGAGCGCCTTGAAGGTGAGCCGCACGGCCGCCTCTGCATCTCCCTGTTGCGCGCGCTCGTCCGACGGCAGCCAGGGATCGGCCCCTCCGCCATGCGCGACCCGGTTGCGGCGCTCGCGCAGCCAGTCGACATCGGCGGCCGGCGCCGCCGCATCGCCTGCGGCGGCCCGCCGGCGCTCGACGTCCTCGACCAGCGCCCAGGCGAGCAGGATCACCGCCGACCACGCCCCCGCACAGAAGGCCGATTCCAGATCGCCGAGCAGGAGTTCCGCGCGCGAATCGAGCGCGAGCGGTGCGGGGCCGGCATTGACGTCATGCGCCTTCCAGAACCAGGCCGCGCGCCGTGCCCATGTCTCGGCGGACGGCGGCGCGAGCGCGCGGTCCATGCGTCAGACGAATTCGAGGATCTTCTGGTCGACGGCGAGGCTGTCGCCGACGGCGGCATGGAGCTTGCCGATCACGCCGTCGCGCTCGGCGCGCAGGATGTTCTCCATCTTCATCGCCTCGACGACGCAGAGCTCCTCACCCGCCTTCACCTCCTGGCCGAGCTTGACGGCGACGGCCTTGAGCAGGCCGGGCATCGGCGACAGCAGGAAGCGCGACGTGTCGGGCGGGCGCTTGACCGGCATCAGCCGGGCGAGTTCGGCAACGCGCGGCGACAGCACGCTTGCCCGGAGGGTGGCGCCGGCATGGGACAGCCGCAGCCCGGTGCCGGCCGTTTCGACCTGGACGGTCATCGCCACGCCGTCGACCGTCCCGCGGAAGAGCAGGTCGCCGACGCGCCAGCCGCTGTCGACCGCGATCTCGCGGCCGCTCGCGTCGACGGCGCGGCCGGGTGCCACGCGGATCTCCGTCGGCTCATCGCCGTCGATGTCGAGCCCGACAACGTAACCGTCGGGCACCACGCGCTCGTGGCCCGCGAGCTGCGCCCCGATCGACGCCTCGCGGACATGGATTCGGTGCTGAACCGTCGCAGCCACGACGGCAAGCCGGGCGCGAACGTCGGCCGGCACGAAGGCGCCCTTGAAGCCGCCGCGGAACTCCTCGGCGATGAAGCCCGTCGACAGCCGTCCCTCGCGGAACCGCGGATGTCGGATCAGCGCCTGCAGGAACGGGATGTTGTGGTTGAGGCCGCGCACGACATAGGCGTCGAGCGCCGCGGCGAGCCGGTCGCTCGCCGCCTCGCGCGTCGCGCCGGAGCCGATCAGCTTCGCGATCATCGGGTCGTAGTACATCGAGATCTCGCCGCCGTCGTAGGCGCCGCTGTCGACGCGGATTCCCTCGCCTGCCGGCGGCACGTAGCGCGTGAGGCGCCCGATCGACGGCAGGAAATTTCGGAACGGATCCTCGGCGTAGACGCGCGCCTCGACGGCCCAGCCGTCCAGCCGGATGTCCTGCTGCCTGAACGGCAGCCGCTCGCCCGCGGCGACACGGATCATCCACTCCACGAGATCCAGGCCCGTCACGATCTCGGTGACGGGGTGCTCCACCTGGAGCCGCGTGTTCATCTCGAGGAAGTAGAAGTTGCGCTTGCGATCGACGATGAACTCGACCGTGCCCGCGGAGCGGTAGTCGACTGCCTTGGCCAACGCCACGGCCTGAGCGCCCATCGCGGCGCGGGTCTTGTCGTCGAGGAAAGGCGACGGCGCCTCCTCGATCACCTTCTGGTGTCGGCGCTGGATCGAGCACTCGCGCTCGCCCAGATGGATCACGTTGCCATGGGCGTCGCCGAGGACCTGGATCTCGATGTGCCGCGGCTCCTCGATGAACTTCTCGATGAACACGCGGTCGTCGCCGAAGGACGACTTCGCCTCCGAGGTGGCCGAGCGGAACCCGTCGCGCGCCTCGGCGTCGTTGTGCGCGATTCGCATGCCCTTGCCGCCGCCGCCGGCCGACGCCTTGATCATCACCGGATAGCCCACCTTGCGCGCGATCTCGACCGCCTCGTCGGCGTCGGCAATGGCGGCGAGATGGCCCGGGACCATGTTGACCCCGGCCTTCTGCGCGAGCTTCTTGGACTCGATCTTGTCGCCCATGGCGGCCACCGCCGCCATCGTCGGGCCGATGAAGACGATGCCGGCCTGCTCGAGCGCATTCGCGAAGGCCGCGTTCTCGGAGAGGAAGCCGTAGCCGGGATGGACCGCCTGGGCGCCGGTCTTGCGGCAGGCCGCCAGGATCGCGTCGATCTTCAGGTAGCTCTCGACCGAGGCCGCGGGCCCGATGCGCACGGCCTCGTCGGCTTCGCGCACGTGCAGCGCCTCGGCGTCCGCATCCGAGTACACCGCGACCGTCGCGATGCCGAGGCGGCGGCAGGTTCGCATCACGCGGCAGGCGATCTCGCCGCGATTGGCGACGAGGATCTTCGTGAAGGCGATCGGCGCGGCTGCCGCGGCCGGCTGGCCGGCGCGGCGCGGCGCGGGCGCGGCGGCTGCGGCGGCGCGCGGCGCCCGGGTCGCCTTGCCGGACTTCTTCGCGGTCTTCTTCCTTGCGGCCATGACTCAATCCTTGCGTCCGAACAGCTCCATCGCGATCGCGGCATGCACGGCGAGCGGCGCCGCCCATGCGACCGCTGCCCACATCCACCAGGGATAGCGGGGCGTCGTCAGGAAATTGATGGCGATCATCGCCATGATGGAACCGAGTGCGATCAGCACGTGCAGGCGGAGTCCGCGGCGGACCCTCGCCTGCTGATCGGAGTCCAGCATCGGCATGCCCCGTCCCCTCACAGCGGAATGTTGGCGTGCTTCTTCCAGGGATTCTCGAGCTTCTTCGTGCGCAGCATCGCCAGCGAGCGCGCGAGGCGCGGCCGCGTCGCCGACGGCATGATGACGTCGTCGATGAACCCGCGGCTCGCGGCGACGAAGGGATTGGCGAAGCGCGCACGGTACTCCTCGGTGCGCTCCTCGATCTTCTTCGGGTCGCCGAGATCGGCGCGGAATATGATCTCCACCGCCCCCTTCGGCCCCATCACCGCGATCTCGGCGCTCGGCCAGGCGTAGTTCACGTCGCCGCGCAAGTGCTTGGAGGCCATGACGTCGTAGGCGCCGCCATAGGCCTTGCGCGTGATCAGCGTGACCTTCGGCACCGTCGCCTCGGCATAGGCGAAGAGGAGCTTCGCGCCGTGCTTGATGATGCCGCCGTATTCCTGCGCCGTGCCGGGAAGGAAGCCGGGCACGTCGACGAGCGTGACGATCGGGATGTTGAAGCAGTCGCAGAAGCGGACGAACCGTGCCGCCTTCTTCGAGGAATCGATGTCGAGGCAGCCGGCGAGCACCATCGGCTGGTTGGCGACGAAACCGACCGTCGATCCTTCGATGCGGCCGAAGCCGACGATCATGTTGCGCGCGTATTCGGGTTGGATCTCGAAAAAATCGCCGTCGTCGACGACCTTCACGATCAGTTCCTTCATGTCGTAGGGCTTGTTCGGGTTCGCCGGCACGAGCGTGTCGAGCGCCGGCTCGATCCGGTCCGGGCTGTCCTCGGTCGGCCGATGCGGCGGGGCGGCCCTGTTCGAGGCCGGCAGGAAGTCGACGAAGCGACGAACCTGGAGCAGCGCCTCGACGTCGTTCTCGAAGGCGAGGTCGGCGACGCCGGAACGCGTCGTGTGCGTGATCGCGCCGCCGAGCTCCTCGTGGGTGACGGATTCGTGCGTCACCGTCTTCACCACGTCGGGCCCGGTCACGAACATGTACGACGAGTCCTTCACCATGAAGATGAAGTCCGTCATCGCCGGCGAATAGACGGCGCCGCCGGCGCACGGCCCCATGATCACGGACAGCTGCGGGATCACGCCCGAGGCTTCGACGTTGCGCTGGAACACCTCGGCGTAGCCCGCAAGCGAGGCCACGCCCTCCTGGATGCGGGCGCCGCCGGAATCGTTGAGCCCGATGACCGGCGCCCCGACCTTCATGGCATGATCCATGATCTTGCAGATCTTCTCGGCATGCGCCTCGGAGAGCGAGCCGCCCAGCACGGTGAAGTCCTGGCTGAAGACGAAGACGAGGCGGCCGTTGACCGTGCCCCAGCCGGTGACGACGCCGTCCCCGGGCGTCTTCTGGTCGGCCATGCCGAACTCGCTCGAGCGGTGCTCGACGAACATGTCCCATTCCTCGAACGAGCCCTCGTCGAGGAGGACCTCGAGGCGTTCGCGCGCGGTGAGCTTGCCCTTGGCGTGCTGCGCCTCGACGCGCCGCGCCCCGCCTCCGGCCCGTGCGCCGGCGCGCTTGTCCGCAAGCCGGCGGAGGATGTCCTGCATGCGCCCGAACCCCCTGTCCTTGAACCCGATTCCGCTTGAAGCCGATCGCCGGTCGAAGGCGGCGATCCGGCCCGGTCCTTAGCAGAGCGCCCCCGGTGGACGCTACTGGCAGTGGCCGGCTTCCGGGGCGCGATCGCGCGGGCTCCTCACCCGGCGATAAGGTCGCGCCAGCGCGCCGCCAGCGTCAGATCGTCGCGGACGGTGGCCCGGCGCCGTGCCGCCTCGGCGTCCTCGCCCCATTGCTCGATCTGGAACGTCGCGTCGAGCTCCGCCGCGGCGAAGGCCGTCTCGACGTCGACATGGCCGTCCGCGAGCGCCGCGCCGATGACCAGCGAGCCCGCGGCTCCGACGGCGAGCGACAGCCCCATCAGGGCAAAGGCGTCGAGCGCACCCAGGGCGCGCCGGATTGCCGCGAGGCTCGTCGCGGGCTGCTCGACCGCCACGACGCCATGGGTGATCGCCAGCGGCGCGTCGTAGCGGCGCGCGAACCATTCCAGCAGCGGCTGCCAGAGCGCCGCCTGCCGCTGCACCAGCTTGGCCGGCCGCTCGGCGCGGTGGCAGACCAGCTCGGTCTCGGCATAGCCCGCGACTTCGGCCTCGATGTCGGCGCGGCGCGCGGTCACGCGATCGAGCGTGGTACCGAGCAGTCGGGTCAGCGGCGCCTTGCCGAGATCGAGCTTCGCGGGCTGCGCGCGCCACTCCGTGGCGATCGCCTCGGCCAGTGCTGCGGTCGAAGCCTCGAGGAGCGTGCCCGCCGGCGACTTGAGCGGCTTGGCGTCGAGCAGGATGCGGTATCCCTTCTCGCCCGGCGCCACCGACACGGTGTCGTAGGGCCGCCGCGGCGCCCGCCTCGCTTCGGACACTCGGTCCCCCTCAGCGCCGGAACGGATTGGGGATGTTGGGCAGCGGCACGGAGCCACCCCCCGGCAGGGGCACCGCGGGCCGCTGCTGAGCCGGCGCCGTGCCGCCGCCGCTACCGCATCCGCCGGTACCGCTTGCACCCGATCCGGTGACCGCGCCGAGAACGCCGCTGACAACGCCGCCGGCCGCGCCGGCGGCCGCACCGGCAGCGCCGCCGACCACGCCCTGCAGCGTGCTGCCGACATCGACCGCTGTGTCAGGCCGCGCGAAGGTGCCGCCGGTACGGACGCCGATCGGCCCGGCGATCGTGCGCATGTTCAGGGTCTCGTTGCCGAGATTGAAGGTGCCGGTCGTCTGTGCCGCGAGCAGGGCCGTCTCGATCACGCCGTTGCGAAGCGTGCCGACGCCGTTGGCGAAACCGACGCTGTAGACCGCGCACCGCACCGAGGTGCCGATCTGCAACTGGGCCAGCGCGGGCGACACGCCTGCCAGCCACTGCCCGAGCAAACGCTGCAGCGCCTGCCCGATCTCGCCCGGCCCCACGTTGACCGACATGTCGCCCGCGAGGGTGGCCGCGACCTGGCGGACGGTGTCGCCCGTGCCGCGCAGGTTCAGGTCGACGCTCGTGCGGCCGCCGCGGAACCAGTCGTTGAGCTTGCGCTCCTGGAGGATCCGGCCGATCTCGAGCTGCCGGATCTCGCCCTTGTGCGCGAGGCTGCGCTGCTTGGCGTTGACCGTGGTCTCGAAGGCGAAACGGCCGCCGTCCATCTCGAAGGTCAGCGGCTTGAGCGTCAGCGCGCCGTTGTTCAGCACCGCCTGCAGCTCGACATTGGCGAGCTTCGCCGCCGGGGCGGCGATCGCGCCGGCGCGATAGCGGAGATTGGCATTCGCGGCATCGAGCAGCGCCAACGGCAGCGGCGCGTCCGGGATCACGCGGCCGTCGCTCGCCGCAGGCCGCGACCCGCCGCCGCCGCCTGCGCCATCCGGCGGTGTCAGCTTGACCAGGTCGACGGCCTTCGAGGCGAAGCTCCCCGTCAGGGAAGGTTTGTCGCCCGCGAACGCGAGCACCGCGTCGCCGGCGAGATCGCTACCGGCCGCCTCGAGGCTGAAGTTCTTGAGCGCGACCTTGTCCACGCCCTGGTCCGCGACTTCGCCGCTGAGCTTGAGCGGCCCCGTCACGGGCGCTGCCAACGCCAGCTTCTGCGCCACCTTGGCGAGGTCGGGCGCCGTGCCCTCGAATTTCAGCGCGGCTCCCGGGGCAGCTGCCGGGGTCTGGGTCGGGCCGAGCGGATCGCGCACGGTGCCGTCGATCGCCAGTCGCAGCAGCTCGGCCGTCCCGACGCTTGCTTTCACGGAGGTCCAGCTCGGTCGTCCGCCCGGCGCCTTGTCGGCGAGCTTGAGCTCCGCCTTGAGCGGGCCGAGCGCCGGAACGGCGACTCCCGGTACGCCGGCCTCCGCCGCAAGCGCCGCCGCCTCGCCGACCTCGCGCATGTCGACGCTGGCGGTGAATTCATAGTCCCTCGAGGTCATCGGCTGACGCACCTGGCCGGCGACACGCAGCGCCGCCCGATCGCCGGCCTTGATCGTCAGGTCGACCGGGAACGGTCCGCGCAGCAACTGCGCGATCGCGCCGATCTGGCCCGCGACGTCGAACTTCAGCTTGTTGTAGGCGCCGCTGCCCTCGATCCGGCGCGGCGCGCTGCCGCCGTCGCCGCGCATCGTGAGCTTCTCGAGGGCAAGGACCGTCGGTACGGACTTCGCGGCCTTGTAGGCGAGCTTCACGTTCTGCAGCTCGACATCCATGACTTCCACGTCGGGGGGCGGGCCCGCAGATGTCGCGGCCGCGGGGGACGCGCCGCCGGCCGCCGGCCTGACATCGAAGGTCCAATTGCCGACGCCCTTGTCGTTGGTCTCGAGCCAGATGTCGGCGCCCTTCAGCATGACGCGATCGACGATGATCTTCTTGCCGAAGCTGGTGACGAGCGGCCAGAGCTGCAGCTTCGCCTCGAAGCGCTCGACGCTCACCATCGGTCGCGGATCGCCCCAGGACGCGTTGGCAAGGCTGACGCCTTCCACCGCGATCGTCGGGCTCAGCCCGATCTCGGGAGACAGCTTGCCCTTGATCGTCAACTCGCGACCGATCGCCGCCTTCACCTGCGCCGCGATGGTCGGCTTCCACTGGTCGAAGTCGAGCGTCAGCACGAAGACGAACACGCCCACGACCAGGAGCACGACGAGGCCGACGAGCCCGGCGAGGATCTTCACCGCTTTGGACATGGGGAAAGCTCCTTCAGCGATCGGCGAGCAGGGCGGTGAGCTGGTCGAAGCGCTCGACCAGCGCGGCGGCGCCCGCCGCCACCAGCTCCGCCCGCGAATGATAGCCCCAGGCGACCGCAATTCCAGTGACGCCCGCCCGGCGCGCCATCTCGATGTCGAAGGTGGTGTCGCCAATCATGACGGAGTCCTGCGGCGAAACGCCGGCCTCGGCCAGGGCGCGATGGAGCATGTCCGGATGCGGCTTTCCCGGGCCCGTGTCCGATGTCTGCAGCGTGACGAACCGGCGACCGAGTCCGTGCTGCTCGAGCACCGCGTCGAGACCACGCCGTGTCTTGCCGGTCGCCACGCCCAGCAGCCAGCCCTGCGCCTCGATCGCGTCGAGCGCGGCGCGGCATCCGTCGAACAGCGGCTCGTGGTGGCCGGGGCGCGTGCGGCGCGCGAAGAACTCGGCCCTATAGGCCTCCACGATGCGCGCATGCCGCGCCGGGGCCTCGTCCGGCGCCAGGCGCGCGATGCATTCGGCAAGCTTCAGGCCGACGACACGACGGATGTCGGCCGCCGCCGGCGGCGGCAGGTCCTCGCTCGCGAAGGCCGTGTGCATGCATGCGACGATGACGTGCTGGCTGTCGACCAGCGTGCCGTCGCAATCGAAGACGGCCAGGCGCAGGCGTGGCGACGTCATCGCCGCCCCTTGGGCTCGAACAGCGGATCCGTATCCGCGTCGAGATCGAAGCCGAAGAACTTCCAGGTCTCGCGCATATGCGCGGGCAGCGGCGCCACCGCGCGCAACGTGCCGCCCGCCGGATGCGGCAACGTCAGCGCGCGCGCGTGCAGATGCAGCATCGGCTTGACCGCATCGGTCGCGAGCAGGGCCCGCTGGCCGCCGTATTTCGTGTCGCCGACGACCGGCGTGCCCAGCGCCACCGCGGCATGCACGCGCAGCTGATGCGTGCGTCCCGTGATCGGCCGCATCGCCAGCCAGGCACAGCGCTCGAGCGCGTGATCGACGGTGACGTAGAGCGTGACGGCACGCTTGCCGTCCTCCTCGTCCTGCGCGACCCGCTCGCCGGCGGGTCCGCCGGATTTGGCGAGCGCCATGTCGATGCGGCCCTGTGCGGGATCGGGAACGCCCGCGACGAGCGCCCAGTAGGTCTTGCGCGCGGCCTTGCTGCGGAATGCCGCCGCGAGCTGTGCCGTCGCGCGCACGTTGCGGCCGAGCACCATGACTCCCGAGGTGTCGAGGTCGAGGCGGTGCACGAGCCGCGGCCGCTCGCCCTCCGCATTCGCCAGCGCCCCGAGCATCGCATCGAGGTGCCGTCCCTGCCCCGTGCCGCCCTGCACCGCCAGACCCGGCGGCTTGTTGATCACGATCACGTCCTGGTCCTCGTGGATCACGAGGCCGCGCACGAAGCGTGCATCGGCCTCGGAGACCGCCGCGGGACCCGCCTTCGGCACGACGGCCTTCTCGATGTTCGGCGGCAGACGCACGACCTGACCGGAGAAGACGCGCGCCTTGCCGTCGACGCGCTTGCCGTCCAGGCGGATCTCGCCCTTGCGCAGCAGCTTCTCGATCCGGCCCTGGGTGAGGCCCGGGAAGCGCCGCCGCAGCCAGCGATCGAGGCGCTGATCGGCCTCTTCCGCCTTCACCGACACCAGCTCGACGCCGCTCATGGATCCTCCGGGCACAAATCGACCGCTGCGTAGCACGGGCCTGCCGCGACATGCGAGGCTCGCCCGTCCCGCCCGCATGCGCCCGCACCGACGGCCCGTTCGATGACTTCGCGCGCCTCGCAGTTTCCGCTCCACCTCGTACTCGGCGACCACGGAGCCGCGCGGGTCGCCGAAGCCTGCCGAAGGCACGGGCTGCCCGGGGCTCCCTTCGCGATTCCGGACGATCCGAGCCATGGCCCGCTCGGCGACGGCGTCGCCCGGCTCGCCTACATGCAGGCGCTCTACGACGGGTTCGACGAATTCAGGTCCGCGCAGACCGACGCATTCGCGCCATGGCGCGCGCTGAGCGATCGCCTCGACGTGACCGCCGTCGAGGCGATCGTCCTCTGGGGTGGGGACAACGCGTCGGAGGGCACTTTCCTGCGCATGGCCTGCGACCATCTCGCCGATCGAACCGAGCCGATGCTGCGGGTCGAGATTCCGCCCGATGCGCAAGGTCCCTATGTCGGGATGGCATCGCCGGAGCGTCTCGCCGAGCTGTTCGCGACGCGCCGCCCCATGTCTAACGCCTGCCGCGCGTCGCTGGCAGCCGAATTCGCGCGCCTGCGCGACGACGGCGGACTGGTGCGGCGATGGGACGTGGGCGGCCTGCGCAGCGTCGCCGCGAGCCACTACGATGCCCTGATCATCGCCGCCTGCTCCGGGGAATGGACTTCCGCGGCGCGGGTCGTCGGGGACGCCATGCGCGCCGGCGACCGATGCAACCGGATGAGCGATCTCTTCTTCGCCTCGCGCTTGCGCGCACTGGTCGCGTCCGGCGACTTGGAACTCGACCGCCCGCCCCGCGGCCTTCGCAGCTACGCGGTCCGCCGGGCGCCCCGGGCTCGCGACGCGTCCCGCGGCTAGGAGAAGCTGCGCGCACCCCAGAGCCCGCCCAAGGTCGCGACGATGCAGCCGACCACAGAGAGCAGCGCGTAGGCGACCGCCGGCGGCCAAGTGCCGCGCTCGAGCATCAGCGCCATCTCGAGCGAGAAGGCCGAGAAGGTCGTATAGCCCCCGAGAAAGCCGGTGATCAGCAGCATCCGCAATTCGGGCGTCACGTTCCAGCGAAACGCCATCAGCCCCGTCAGCGCCCCGATGACGAAGCTGCCGACGATGTTCACCGCCAGCGTCCCCCAGGGAAACGCCGTCCCGACGACATGGCCGACGGACACCGACGTCAGGAATCGCGCGACCGATCCGATGGCGCCGCCGACGGCAATGGCGACCAGGGCGAGAGGGCTCAAGGCGGCACTCCGAGAATCCAGCCCTCCTGGAACGCGAGGGGATCTCGCGGCATCGCGAAGGCGTCGGAACGATCGCAATACTGGCGCAGCCCTGCGGCGCTGACGAGCGCGTCCGTTGCGTCGTCGGAGAGCGGCGCGGAACCCAGCGCGCCCGCGCGCGCACCGAAGGCCGCCAGCGCGCGGCCGAGCGTCTCGGCGTCGCGGATCTTGGCGAGCCCGCCGAGGGCCTGTCGGCGGAACAGGGTCGGGAAGATCTCGACGACGACGCTCTGCCCGCCGCGCACGGGCCCTGGCCACAGGGCCAGCTTCGGCCCGAGCGACCGCGTCAGCGCCGCCAGCGCCCGCATCCCGGCCAAGGCCGCACGGCCGACCTGCTTGGCACCGATCAGCTTCAGGACGGTCTCCGGCCGGACGCCCACGGTCCCCGGCGCGCGACGGTCCACCGCGCGCAGGGCCGCGCTCCAACCCGGTGGGCAAGCACCCAGCCGCCAGAATAACCCTTCGGGGGCCGCCTCGACGAAGCGGCCGGCATAGAAATCCGTGTCGTCCTCGCAAACGGCCTCGACCCGATCCCAGACATCGCGGATCGTCGCATCCGGGCCCAGACCGCAGGCCGGCATGACCTCCGCCGGCAGGGAAAAGGCGAAGTCGAACCCGGCCAGCAACCGATTTCCCGCCCCGATTTCCAGGGCTAGCCGCTCCACGACTGCGGTTCGCGTCCACCGCCTGCCGCGGCCCGGTGCGACGATCTCGACGCGATCGCGCCCCGGCCATGCCCGCGCGACGGCGACGCCGTCATAGGCACCGCGGGCCCCGCTCCAATCGACGGCCCAGATCTCGTCGAATTGAACAGGCGGAGCCACCTTTTTCATCCCTCCGGCTGTATGAGGATTCCCGGCCTCGTGCCATAGCCCCGCCGTTGCCCATGGATCGCATCCGCCCTGCGCGTCGCGGCGCGCCCGCCTCGCCCGCCACCACCGTCGCCGGCCTGACCCGGCTGGTGGCGCTCGTCGTCCTGCTGGCGCTGGGCGGCTGCGAGACGGCGCTGCGCGGCGCACAGCTGCCGCCGCCCAGCTATGCGACGGCGCCCCGCCCGGACGGCGGCTTCGCTTGGCTCGAGAACGCCGTTGCCGCGCGCGCCGGCGCCGCAATGTCCGGGTTCCACCTGCTCGATTCCAGCGAGGAGGCGCTGCAATGGCGCCTGGCGGTGATCGACACCGCGCGCCACACGCTCGACCTCCAGTACTACCTCTGGCACGGGCAGGACAGCGGGATGCTGGTCCTCAAGCGCGTGATGGATGCGGCGAGCCGCGGCGTGCATGTGCGCATGCTGATCGACGACATCGACACGCGCGATCTCGAGGAGACGCTGGCGGTGATCGGCGGCCATCCGCGCGTCGACGTGCGGCTGTTCAACCCGTTCCATCGCCGGACGCTCGTCGGCCGCGCGCTCGACGTGATCGAGCGCCTGGATCGCCTGAACTATCGCATGCACAACAAGCTCCTGATCGCGGACAACCAGGCCACGATCATCGGCGGCCGCAATGTCGGCGACGAGTATTTCGGCATGAACCCGCGCTTCAACTTCCGCGACATCGATGTGCTCGGGTTCGGGCCGGTGGCGCGGCAGAGCTCGCGCGACTTCGACAGGTTCTGGAACAGCGAGTGGATACTGCCGATCGCGGCGCTCGGCCGCGAGACGACGCGCGACGAGCGCCGGACGCTCCGCGCCGCGATCGCGGAGCGGATCCGCGCGGCGCCCGGCATGAGCAGGTTCCCGCCCGAGCCCCAGGACTGGCGCGCGGCGTTCGCGGCGCTCGCCCCCCAGCTCCATGTCGGGCGGGCACGGGTGCCGAGCGACACGCCGAACGGCGCCCTGATCGCGCGCCGCTCGTCGCAGGCCGTGCGCAACCTGCTGCGCGCCGCGCGCGAGGAGGTCCTGATCGTCAACGCGTACGTCATTCCCGACGACGACCTCGTGCGCGAACTGCGCAGCCTGACGGCGAGCGGGGTGCGGGTGCGGCTGCTGACCAACTCCCTCGCCTCGCAGGACGTCCCCGGAGTCAGCAGCCACTACAAGCCGTGGCGGCGGCCCCTGATCGAGGCGGGGGTCGAGTTGTTCGAGAAACGGCCGGATGCGGCGATCAAGGACCGCGTCATCGACACGCCGCCGACGCGCAGCGAGGCCGTCGGCCTGCATGCGAAGGCCATCGTCGTCGATCGGACGCGCCTCTACATCGGCTCGATGAACCTCGATCCCCGCTCGCAATACCTGAACAGCGAGACGGGCGTGGTCGTCGAAAGCCCGACGCTGGCCCAGGAGCTTGCGGCGATCATCGCGCGCGACAGCGAACCGGCGAACGCCTGGCGGCTGACCGTCACGGCCGACGGCGCGCTGCGCTGGGTCGCGGGCCAGGAGGTCCACGACGACGAGCCTGCCAGCACTCTTTGGCAACGCGTCCAGGACGTCGTGTTCACGCTGGTGCCGTCGGACCTCTACTGACGCAGGGGCTCAGCCCTCCGGCTTGCCGTCGCGCTGCTGGCGCAGGCGCGACCAGTATTCGAGCCGCTTGCCGATCTCGCGTTCGAAACCCCGCTCGACCGGCCGGTAGAAGTTCCGCCGCGCCATGCCCTCCGGAAAATAATTCTGGCCCGAGAAGCCCTCGGGCGCCTCGTGGTCGTAGGCGTAGCCCTTGCCGTAGCCGAGTTCGCGCATGAGCTTGGTCGGCGCGTTGAGGATGTGCATCGGCGGCATCAGGGAGCCGGTCTCGCGCGCGGCGCTGCGCGACTCCCCGAAGGCGAGGTAGGCCGCGTTCGATTTCGGCGCCGTGCCGAGATAGATCACCGCCTGCGCCAGCGCGAGCTCGCCCTCGGGACTGCCCAGGAAATCGAAAACGTCCTTGGCGGCGAGCGCCTGGATCAAGGCCTGCGGGTCGGCGAGCCCGATGTCCTCCACCGCGAAGCGGACCAGGCGGCGGGCGATGTAGAGCGGGTTCTCGCCGCCGGCCAGCATCCTCGCGAGCCAATACAGCGCGGCGTCGGTGTCGGACCCGCGCAGCGACTTGTGCAACGCGGAGATCAGGTTGTAGTGCCCCTCCTGCGCCTTGTCGTAGAGCGGAACGCGCTTCTGCACGAGCGCCGAGAGCCGCGCCGTGTCCAGCACCGGCTCGGCAGGCAGCTGAAGCAGCTCCTCGGCGAGGTTGAGCAGGTAGCGGCCATCGCCGTCGGCCATCGCCTGCAGCGCGGCGCGGGCGTCCGCATCGAGCGGCAGTCGGTGTCCGACCGCCTCCTCGGCGCGCGCGAGCAGGGCCCCCAGGGCCGCATCGTCGAGCCGCTTGAGCACGAGGACCTGGCATCGCGACAGCAGGGCGGCATTGAGCTCGAAGGACGGGTTCTCGGTGGTCGCGCCAACCAGCGTGATCGTGCCGTCCTCGACATGCGGCAGGAACGCGTCCTGCTGGCCCCGGTTGAAGCGATGGATCTCGTCCATGAACAGCAGCGTGCCGCGGCCGTCGCGGCGGCGCTGCGCCGCCTCGGCGAAAACCTTGCGCAGCTCCGGAACGCCGGTCATGACCGCGGACAGCGCGACGAATTCCTGGTCGGCGACGTCGGCCAGCAGCCGGGCGATCGTCGTCTTGCCGCAGCCCGGCGGCCCCCACAGGATCATCGACGCCACGCGGCGGTCGCGCTGCATGCGCGCGAGGGGTCCCTCGCCCGTGACCAGATGGTCCTGCCCGACGACGTCCGAAAGCCGCATCGGGCGGAGGCGGTCTGCCAGCGGCCGCGACTGCGGCGCGGTGCCGGCGAACAGCGTGTCGCCGCCGCCCTTGGCCCCGGATCGCGTGCCCGGCTTCACCCGCCCACCACGACGGACAGCACGTTCTCGCCGCGGCGGATCTGGATCCGCCACGGCAGCGGGGCGGCCGTGGCGCGACGGACGTCCTCGGTCGATTTCAGCTCGCGATCGCCGACGCGCAGCAGCACGTCGCCGGGCTGGATTCCCAGGCGAGCGGCGGGCGTGCCGCGGCGGACCTCGGTCACGATGACGCCGCGCGGCGGCACGTCGATCTCGAGTTCCTCGACGAGTGCCGGCGAAAGATTCGCCACGACGGCACCCGACAGCGGCTGATTGCCGCGCAGCGCCGTGAGATCGCGCGCCGGCACCTCCGGCGGCGCGACGAGCGGCGCGCTGAGGACTCGCTCGCGGCCGTCGCGGACGATGCCGACCGCGACGCTGTGGCCCGGCGCGTTCGTGGCGATGCGGAAACGCAGCGCCTCCATGTCCTGGATCTCGCGTCCGTCGATCGTGACCACCACGTCGCCGCGGCGCAGCCCGGCGCGTTCGGCCGGGCTGCCCGCATCGACCTCGCGGATCAGAACACCGACCGGCCGCGCGAGCCCGAGCGACGACGCCAGCTCCGCGGTCACCGTCTGGCCGTTGGCGCCGAACCACGGCCGCACGAGCCGCTGGCCCGTCGCCGCCCCGGCGACGACCGTCCGCACCATGTTCGACGGCACTGCGAATCCGATGCCGATCGAGCCGCCGCCGTCGCGGTTGTAGATGGCGGTGTTGATGCCGACGAGCTTGCCGTCGCTCGACACCAGCGCGCCCCCCGAGTTGCCGGGATTGATCGCGGCGTCGGTCTGGATGAAGAAGCGGTAGTCGGAGATGCCGATCATCGTGCGCGCCAACGCCGAGACGATGCCCATCGTTACGGTCTGGCCGACCCCGAACGGGTTCCCGATCGCGAGCACCAGATCGCCGACCTCGAGATCGTCGGAGTCGCGGAACTCGAGCGCCGGCAGCTGCTCGCCCCCCGCGGAGATCTTTAGCACCGCGAGGTCGGTGCGCTCGTCGGCCCGCACCACCGTCGCCTCGAACTCGCGGCGGTCGGACAGGATCACCTTGATCTCGTCGGCACGCTTGATGACGTGGTTGTTGGTGACGATGAGGCCCGAGGGGTCGACGATCACGCCCGAGCCGAGCGAATTCTGGATGCGGCGCCCCGCCCCGAGCTCCGGGAAGAACTGGCGGAACAGCTGATCGGCGAGCATGCGCGGCTCGACCGTTCGCCCGGTGTAGATGTTGACGACGGCCGGGGCGACGCGACGCACGACCGGCGCGAAGGAAAGCTGCAGCTCCTGGCGCGAGGCCGGCGTCGCACGCTGCTGCGCGGCAGTCGGCCCCGCCGTCATGACGACCGCGGCGAGAAGCGACAGGAGTGCGACGACTCGGATCATGGGACGCGATGAAGATGGGCGCGCCCGGCTCCGGAATCCACCACCTCGGCTCGCGGCCTTCCGTTGCGGGAATGCCGGGGCTGCACGCATCCGCGCAACGAACCACGCCGCCGGTGCCGAATGTCGGTCCGGCCCGCGCAGCTCGGGCCCGTCCCCGGAAACAAGAAGGGCAGGCCGAGGCCTGCCCTTGTTTTGTGGCGTGCCGACGTCGAGCGTCAGCCGGCGGCGCCTGCCGGCGCGGCCTCGGCCTGGTCCTTCTCGGCCGCGGCCACCGCGGCGGCGTGGCGCTCGCGGTCGGCCTTGCCCTTCGCCTCGAGATCGCGATCGACCAGCTCGATCACCGCCATCGTCGCCATGTCGCCGTGGCGGTTGCCCGCCTTGAGGACCCGCGTATAGCCGCCCTTGCGCGCCCCGTAGCGCTCGGCCAGCGCGCCGAAGAGCTTCTGGGTGAGCTCGGTGTCGCGCAGCATCGACATCGCCTGGCGGCGGGCATGCAGCCCCCCGCGCTTGCCCAGCGTGATGAGACGCTCGACGACCGGACGCAGCTCCTTGGCCTTCGGCAAGGTCGTCTTGATCTGCTCGTGCCGGATCAGGGCCGCCGCCATGTTGGCGAAGGTCGCCTTGCGATGGCTCGTGGTCCGGCCGAGCTTTCGGCCTGCTACGCCGTGGCGCATGTCACTTCACTCCGTCTCAACTCGTTGCTGTCGTCGAACCCGTCGAGCCTCAGTACGGCTCCTCGAGCTTCTTGGCCAACTCCTCGATGTTCTCGGGCGGCCAGTTCGGGATCTTCATGCCGAGGTGCAAGCCCATCTGGGCAAGCACTTCCTTGATCTCGTTGAGCGACTTGCGGCCGAAATTGGGCGTCCGCAGCATCTCGCCCTCGGTCTTCTGCACGAGGTCGCCGATGTAGATGATGTTGTCGTTCTTCAGGCAGTTGGCCGACCGGACCGAGAGCTCGAGCTCGTCGACCTTCATCAGCAGGTGCTTGTTGAACGGCAGGTCCGGCGCATCGGCGACGATCGGCTTCTCGGCCTGCGGCTCCTCGAAGTTGATGAAGAGCTGGAGCTGGTCCTGGAGGATCCGCGCCGCGAGCGCGACCGCGTCCTCAGGCGTCACCGCCCCGTTCGTCTCCACGGTCATCGAGAGCTTGTCGTAGTCGGTGACCTGCCCGACGCGCGTGTTCTCGACCTTGTACGCGACCTTCCGCACCGGGCTGAACAGCGCGTCGACCGGCACGAGGCCGATCGGCGCGTCGGCCGGGCGATTGGTCGTGCCCGGCACGTAGCCCTTGCCGGTCTCGACCGTCATCTCCATCGACAGCTTGGCGCCGTCGTCGAGGGTGCAGATCACGAGATCCGGATTCATGACTTCGATGTCGTGGCCGGTCTCGATCTGGCCGGCGGTCACTTCGCCCGGGCCGGTCGCCTTGAGATAGATCCGCTTCGGCCCCTCGCCGTGCATGCGCAGGGCGACCGCCTTCACGTTCAGCACGATGTCCGTCACGTCCTCGCGGACGCCGGGAATCGACGAGAACTCGTGCAGCACGCCGTCGATCTTGATCGAGGTGATCGCCGCGCCCTGAAGCGAGGAGAGCAGGACGCGTCGCAGCGCATTCCCGAGCGTCAGGCCGAATCCGCGCTCCAGGGGTTCCGCCACGATCGTCGCGTCACGCTTCGCATCGTCGCCGGGCTGGATCTCCAGCTTGCCGGGCTTGATGAGCTCCTTCCAATTCTTTTGGATCACGGGGCCTGTCCTTCGTGGCTATCGCACCGGCCGCAACCGGCCGGGCGTATCGATGAAAACCTGGGCTCCGGCGCGCGTGGCGGAACCGAAACCGAGATCGCGAACCTCAGACGCGCCGGCGCTTCGGCGGGCGGCAGCCGTTGTGCGGGATCGGCGTGACGTCGCGGATCGACGTGATCAGGAAGCCCACGGACTGGAGCGCGCGCAGCGCGGACTCGCGCCCGGCACCCGGACCCTTGACCTGGACCTCGAGGGTGCGCACGCCGTGCTCCATCGCCTTGCGGCCCGCATCCTCGGCAGCCATCTGCGCCGCGAACGGCGTCGACTTGCGGCTGCCCTTGAAGCCCTGGAGACCCGACGACGACCACGCGATGGCGTTGCCCTGCGCGTCGGTGATGGTGACCATCGTGTTGTTGAAGCTCGCGTTCACATGCGCGACGCCCGACGTGATGTTCTTGCGTTCACGACGGCGCGGACGCGCGGCGACGGCACCCTTCTTCTGCTCGGCCATGGTCTTTCCTTCGGCTCCAGTACGATCCAGCGGATCGAATTCGATGTCGGCTTGCGATCGAACGCCGCGTTACTTGCGGGTGGCAATCTTCTTGCCGGCGACCGGACGCGCCTTGCCCTTGCGGGTGCGCGCGTTCGTATGGGTGCGCTGGCCGCGGACCGGCAGCCCCTTGCGATGGCGCAGACCCCGGTAGGATCCCAGATCCATCAGCCGCTTGATGTTGGTCGCCACCTCGCGACGCAGATCGCCCTCGACCGTGAAGTCGCGATCGATCGCCTCGCGGATGCGGAGGATCTCGTCATCGGTCAGCTGGCTCACCCGCTTGGCGTCGGGGATCCCGACCTTCTTGCAGATGTCGTAGGCCAGCGTTGCGCCGATGCCGTAGATGTAGCGAAGCGCGATGCACACGCGCTTGTTCGTCGGAATATTGACGCCAGCGATACGCGCCACGTTCGCTCTCCTTCAACTCAAGTCGTTCAAGAATTTCCGCCGGGCGCAATCGCCCTGACGGACAGCCGCGCAAACGAAAGGGCCCCGCGCGCCCTAGAGGCGCCGGGACCGCAAAAAGCAGCCGCCTTATAGGATTCGGCCGGGGCGGAGTCAATCACCACAACGGCCTGATCCACCGAGGCTTTGGCCGGCATCATGCCCTCACCCCGGCGCCGGCGGCGCCGCGCAGGATCGCGGACAGGCTGGCCGTCACGGCATCGATCTCGGCCATGCCGTCGACGGCCTTCAGGGCCCCCTTGGCCCGGTAATAGGGAAGGATCGGCGCCGTCTTGGCGTGATACTCGTCCAGCCGCTTCTTGACCGTCTCGGCATTGTCATCGGCCCGACGGACGAATTCCGTCCCGCCGCAATTGTCGCAGACGCCCGCCCGCTTGGGCGGCTGGAACCGGTCGTGGTAACCGGCCCCGCACTTCTTGCAGGCGAACCGCCCCGAGATCCGCTCGACCAGGGCACCGTCATCAACCTTCATCTCGATGACATGGTCCAGGCGCAAGCCCTTCTGCGCCAACATCTTGTCCAAGGCTTCGGCCTGCGGGACGGTGCGCGGGAACCCGTCCAGGATGAACCCGTTGCGGGCATCAGGCTGGGCGATCCGGTCCGCGATCACGCCGATCACGATCTCGTCCGGGACGAGCTGTCCGGCGGCCATGATCGCCTTGGCCTTGACGCCCACGGGCGTTCCAGCGGCGACGGCCGCTCGAAGCATGTCTCCCGTCGACAACTGGATCAGGCCGAACTGATCCTGCAGCCGCTTCGCCTGGGTTCCCTTGCCTGCCCCCGGCGGCCCGAGCAGCACGATGTTGACCGCCATGGACTACCCCCCCTTGCGACCGAGCAGCTTGCCCAGCAGCGAGGACTTGTCCCCGTCGGCCCGTTGCGCGAGACGCGGTGCCGCGCCCGGCTCGCGGGTCGGCTTCAGCTTCGCCTTCTTGATAAGGCCCTCGTACTGGTGGGCGATCAGATGCGAGTGGATCTGGGCGACTGTGTCCATCGTCACGCTGACGACGATCAGCAGCGAAGTGCCGCCGAAATAGAACGGCACCGAGTACTGCGAGACGAGGATCTCCGGCAGGACGCAGATCGCGGCGAGATAGGCCGCACCGAGCACCGTCAGGCGCGTGAGTACGTAGTCGAAGTAATCGGCCGTGTTCTTGCCTGGCCGGATTCCCGGCACGAAGCCCCCGTACTTCTTCAGGTTGTCGGCGGTCTCGACGGGGTTGAAGACGACCGCCGTGTAGAAGAATGCGAAGAACACGATCAGCGCGACGTAGAACAGGATGTACAGCGGCTGGCCATGCGCGAGATGCGTCGTCAGCCACTGCATCCAGGCCGGCGCGTCGGCGCCCGTGGTGAAGTTCGCGAAGGTCAGCGGCAGCAGCAGCAGCGAGCTCGCGAAGATCGGCGGGATGACGCCCGACGTGTTGATCTTCAGCGGCAGATGGGAAGACTGGCCCCCGTACATCTTGTTGCCGACCTGGCGCTTCGGATACTGGACCAGGATGCGGCGCTGGGCGCGCTCGAGGAACACGATCGCGCCGATCACGATCGTCGCGATCAGCAGCATCAGGATGATGAAGACCGACGACAGGGCTCCGGTCCGGCCGAGTTCGAGGAGCGCCGCCAGTGCCGACGGCAGGTTGGCGACGATGCCCGCGAAGATGATCAGCGACGTGCCGTTGCCGACGCCGCGCGCCGTGATCTGCTCGCCGAGCCACATAAGGAACATCGTGCCGCCCGTCAGCGTCACGACCGTGGTCATCTGGAACAGCACCGGATTGATCAGGACCAGCGGGCCGGACTGCCCGGTCGAGTTCTGAAGGCCGAGGGCGATGCCGTAGCTCTGGAAGAGCGCCAGGACGAGGGTGAGGTAGCGCGTGTACTGGTTGAGCTTCTGGCGGCCCGTGGCGCCCTCCTTCTTGAGGGTCTCCAGGGTCGGCGACACCGCCGTCATGAGCTGGATGATGATCGAGGCCGAGATGTACGGCATGATGTTCAACGCGAAGAGCGTCATGCGCCCGAGCGCACCGCCCGCCAGCATGTCGAACATCCCGAGGATGCCGCCGCGCTGCGCGTTGAAGATCTCCGTCAGGACCTGCGGATCGACGCCCGGGATCGGGATGTAGCTCCCGAGCCGGTAGACGACCAGGGCGCCGAGGGTGAACCACAGGCGCTTCTTGAGATCGGTCGCCTTGCCGAAGGCGCCCCAGCCGAAGCCGCCTGCCAGCTGCTCTGCTGCTGACGCCATGTGTCCCTACCTCGACCGCCGCGACCGACCCCGGATCAACCCTCGGCCTTGGCGGCCGCCTTGCCGCCGGCCGGCTTCGCGGCCGCGGCAAGCTTCTTCTGGCGCTTCTCGCGCCGTGCCGCGTTCGCCTTGACCGCGCCCTCGCGCTCGAGCGCCAGGAACATCACCTTGCCGCCGGCCTTCTCGACCGCAGCGACCGCCGACTTCGATGCGCCGGCGACCTCGATCGTCACCGCGGCCTTGAAGGCGTCGGCGCCGTCGCCGAGCAGGCGCACGCCGTCGAGCGCGCGGCGGATGACGCCCGCCTCGACCAGCGACTTCGACGTCACCGTCGCGCCGGTGGCGACGCGCTTGTCGTCGATCGCCTTCTGGAGGTCCCCCAGGTTGAGCTCGACGAAGTCGCGCTGGAAGGCCGTGTTGCGGAAGCCGCGCTTGGGCATGCGGCGGTACAGCGGCGTCTGGCCGCCTTCGAACCCGTTCAAGGCCACGCCGGAGCGCGCGGTCTGGCCCTTGCCGCCCTTGCCCGAGGTCTTGCCCAGGCCGGAACCGATGCCGCGGCCGACGCGCACCTTCTTGGTGCGCGCGCCGGGATTGTCGCGAATCTCATT
Source organism: Alphaproteobacteria bacterium (assembly GCA_016793165.1). Taxonomy (GTDB): domain Bacteria; phylum Pseudomonadota; class Alphaproteobacteria; order CACIAM-22H2; family CACIAM-22H2; genus CAIOSQ01. Next base: position 24,255 of record JAEULA010000075.1, read on the forward strand.
GAGCTTCATGGCTCGTCTTCCTTGTCGTGGGCAGGCGGAGCAACCGACTTAGGCAGTCTCTTCGACCCGCACCAGATGCTGCACCCGCGAGATCATGCCGCGAACCGCGGGCGTATCCTCGAGGACGCGTGAGCGATTGATCTTGTTCAGACCAAGGCCGATCAGCGTGTCGCGCTGGTACGACATGCGGTTGATCGGGCTCTTGATCTGCGTGACCTTCACCGTCTTCTTCTTGTCAGCCATCGCACATCACTCCCGGACGGCGTCGCCGCCCTCGCGGCGCCCGACGATGTCGGCGACCTTCTTGCCGCGCTTCGCCGCGACGAAGCGCGGGTTCTGCATGGCCGTCAGCGCCGCGAACGTCGCCTTGATCATGTTGTGGGGATTCGACGACCCGACCGACTTGGCGACCACGTCGTGCAACCCGATGGTCTCGAAAACGGCACGCATCGGGCCGCCGGCGATGATCCCCGTACCCGGCTTCGCCGGCCGCAGGACCACCTTGCCCGAGCCGAAATGGCCGAACACGTCGTGATGGAGCGTGCGGCCCTCGCGCAGCGGGATGCGGATCATGGCCCGCTTCGCCTGGTCGGTCGCCTTGCGGATCGCCTCGGGAACCTCGCGGGCCTTGCCCGTCCCGTAGCCCGACCGGCCCTTGCCGTCGCCGACCACGACGATCGCCGCGAATCCGAAGCGACGCCCGCCCTTCACGACCTTCGCCACGCGGTTGATCGCGACGAGCTTCTCGATCAGTTCGCTCTGCTCGCGATCCTCGCGCGGCCCGCCGTCGCGCTGGCCCCGACGCTGACCGCCACCTTCACCCGGCGTACGTGCCATCAATCCTCTCCTCGAAACGTCAGAACGACAGCCCGCCTTCGCGGGCGGCGTCGGCCAGCGCCTTGACGCGGCCATGGAACATGTAACCGCCGCGGTCGAACACGACTTCCTTGAGGCCGGCGGCGATCGCGCGCTGCGCGAGCAGAACGCCGACCGCCTTCGCGGCGTCGACCGTCGCGCCGGTCTTCACCGAAGCGGCAAGGTCGCCGTCCTTCGTCGACGCCGACACGAGGGTGTGTCCCTTCGCATCGTCGATGATCTGGGCGTAGATGTGCTTCGACGACCGGAAGACGGACAGCCGCGGACGGCCCCCACCCTTCGTGCGAAGCTTGAGCCGAACGCGGCGCTTGCGGCGTTCGAACAATGCGTTGGCCTTGTCCACCATGGCGCTGCCTTACTTCTTCTTGCCTTCTTTGCGACGGACGTGCTCCGTCGCGTAGCGCACGCCCTTGCCCTGATAGGGCTCGGGCTTCTTGAATCCGCGGATCTCGGCCGCGACCTGGCCGACCAGGCGCTTGTCGCCCCCGGTGACCTCGAGCGCGTTCTGCTTGTCACCGCCGACCTTGATCGTCACCCCCTCGGGGATCGGATACTTGATGTCGTGGCTGAAGCCGAGCTGCAGGCTCAGCACCTTGCCCTCGAGGGCGGCGCGGAAGCCGGTCCCCTCGATCGCGAGGTTCTCGCTGAAACCCTTCGAGACGCCGGCGACCATGTTCGCGAGCAGCGCGCGCGAGGTGCCCCAGAGGGCCTTGCTGCGCTTGCTCTCGTTGCGTGGCTTGAGGACGATCTTTCCGCTGTCGAGCTTGGCGTCGATGTCGCGATGCAGGTTCAGCACCTGGGTGCCGAGCTTGCCCTTGACCGTCAACTTCTGGCCCGCCACCTGGACGTCGACGCCCTGCGGCACCGGCACCGGCAGACGACCGATACGAGACATGTCCTGTTACTCCTTCTCGCTCTCGACGGTCAGAAGACCTGACAGATGATCTCGCCGCCGACGTTCTGCGCACGTGCTTCCGAATCGGACATCACGCCGCGCGGCGTCGACAGGATGGCGATGCCGAGACCGCCATAGATCTTCGGCAGGTCCTTCACGCCCGAATAGACCCGGCGCCCCGGCTTGGACACGCGGGTGATCTCGCGGATGACCGGCGCGCCGTCGTGGTACTTCAGCTCGACCGTGAACTCCGCCGCGCCGTTGCCCTTTTCCGCCCAGGAATAGCCGCGGATGTAGCCTTCGCGCTGCAGGACCTCCAGCACGTTGCCGCGCAGCTTGGACGCCGGAACCATCACCGTGCCCTGGCCGGCCCGCTGTGCATTCCGGATGCGCGTCAGCATATCGCCGAGGGTGTCGCTCATCGCCATGTCCGGACTCTCCTTACCAGCTCGCCTTGACCATGCCCGGGATCTGCCCGGTCAAGGCCAGCTCGCGCAGCGCCATGCGGCAGAGCTTGAACTTCCGATAGTTGCCGCGCGAGCGACCCGTCAGCTCGCAGCGCAGGCGGATGCGGTTGCGCGCCGAGTTGCGCGGCAGCTTCGCCAGCGCCAGCGCGGCCTCGACCCGCTCCTCGATCGTCGCGGACTTGTCGCCGGCCGCCTGCTTCAGCTTCGCGCGCTTGGCGGAAAACTGCTTGGCCATGCGCTCGCGGCGCTTGTTCTTCTCGATGGAGCTCTTCTTTGCCATCGGCTGGGGATCCCCGTCTGTCGAGAGGTCAGTTGATGAAAGGCATGTCGAAGCCCTTGAGGAGGGCCTTGGCCTCCTTGTCGGTCTTCGCTGTCGTGCAGATGATGATGTCCATACCGCGGACCGCATCGATCTTGTCGTAGTCGATCTCCGGGAACACGATCTGCTCCTTGATGCCGAGGGCGTAGTTGCCGCGGCCGTCGAAGCTCTTGCCCGAGACGCCGCGGAAGTCGCGGACCCGAGGCAGGGCGATCGTGATCAGGCGATCGAGGAACTCGTACATGCGCGTCCCGCGCAGCGTCACCTTGCAGCCGATCGGCAGGCCGCGGCGAAGCTTGAAGTTCGCGATCGCCTTCTTCGACTTGATGAGGAGCGGCTTCTGACCGGAGATCGCGGTCAGCTCGGCGAGGGCAGCGTCCATCTTCTTGATGTCGTTGACCGTCTCTCCGACGCCCATGTTGATGACGATCTTTTCAAGCTTCGGAACCTGGAGTCCGTTCTTGTAGCCGAACTCCTTCATGAGGCTCGGCCGGATCGTCGCTGAATATGCTTCCTGCAGGCGTGTGGGCATTGCCTTCACCGATCGATAAGCTCGCCGGACCGCTTGGCGAAGCGGACCTTCTTGCCGTCCACGACCTTGAAGCCGACGCGGGTCGGCTTGTTGTCGCGCGGATCGACATGCGCAACGTTGGACGTCGCGATCGCCAGTTCCTTCTCGATGATCCCGCCGGGCTGACCGGGGCGACCGCGCGTGTGCCGCTTCGCGACGTTCACGCCCTGCACCACGAGCCGGCCTTCCGTCGGCATCACCTTGAGCACCTTGCCGCTCTTTCCCTTGTCGCGGCCCGTGATGACCACGACGGTATCGTCCTTGCGGATCTTCAGCATGACATCACCACCTTCAGAGCACTTCGGGCGCGAGGCTGATGATCTTCATGTAGCCCTTGGAGCGCAGCTCGCGCGTCACGGGCCCGAAGATGCGCGTGCCGATGGGCTCGCCTTCCTTGTCGATCAGGACCGCCGCATTGCGGTCGAAGCGGATCGCCGTGCCGTCGGCGCGGCGCAGCTCCTTCGACGTGCGCACGATGACGGCCTTGTGGACGTCGCCCTTCTTCACCTTGCCGCGCGGGATGGCGTCCTTGATGGAGACGACGATGATGTCCCCGATGGCCGCCGTCTTGCGCTTGGACCCGCCCAGCACCTTGATGCACTGGACGCGGCGAGCACCCGAGTTGTCGGCGACCTCGAGATTTGTTCGCATCTGGATCATGTGTCGATCCTCCGATCAGGCCTTTGCCGCCTCGTCGGTCACGACTTCCCAGCGCTTGCGCTTGGAGATCGGACGACATTCGCGGATCTTCACGTTCTGGCCCGACTTGACCTGGTTTGATTCGTCGTGCGCGAGGTACTTCTTCGTGCTGACGATGAACTTCTTGTAGACGGGGTGCATGAAGCGGCGCTCGACGAGGACCGTCACGGTCTTCTCGTTCACGTCGCTGGTCACGACACCCTGGAGCACGCGGCGAGGCATGGGACTTCCCTCCGGCTTCAGGCCGACTGGCGCTGGCGCTGCGCCAGCACGGTCATGATCTTCGCGATGTCGCGGCGGACGATGCGGATGCGCGAGACGTTCTCGAGCTGGCCGCTGGCGCGCTGGAATCGCAGGTTGAACTGCTCCTTGCGGAGGTTGGTGAGGTCGTCCTTGAGCTGGTCGACCGTCTTGGAACGGATGTCGGCGATCTTCATGGCGCTCACTCCTCGCCCACGCGCGAGATGAACTTCGTGCGGATCGAGAGCTTGGCCGCCGCGAGCGTGAAGGCCTCCTCGGCGATCGCGCGGGTCACGCCGTCGATCTCGAACAGGATCTTCCCGGGCTTGATGCGGCAGACGTAGTACTCGGGCGTGCCCTTGCCCGAACCCATGCGCACCTCGGCGGGCTTCTTGGAGACGGGGACGTCCGGGAACACCCGGATCCACACGCGCCCCACACGCTTGAGGTGGCGGGTGATCGTGCGTCGCGCGGACTCGATCTCGCGCGCGGTGATCCGGTTCGGCTCGAGGGCCTTGAGGCCGAAGGCGCCGAAGTTGAGCTGCGTTCCGCCCTTGGCGTTGCCGTGGATGCGGCCCTTGAACGCCTTGCGGAACTTTGTGCGGGATGGCTGAAGCATCGTCGTCGTTCCTCGAAACCGGTCCCGTCAGCGGGCCGGCTGCTGTTCCTGGGCGCGCTTGTCGACGGCCATCGGGTCGTGAGCGAGGATCTCGCCCTTGAATACCCAGACCTTCACGCCGCACGTGCCGTAGGTCGTCTTGGCGGTCGCCGTTCCGAAGTCGATGTCGGCGCGCAGCGTGTGCAGCGGCACCCGCCCCTCGCGATACCACTCCAGCCGCGCGATCTCGGCGCCGCCGAGGCGGCCGGAGCAGTTGATCCGGATGCCCAGGGCCCCCAGTCGCATCGCGGACTGCACGGCGCGCTTCATCGCGCGGCGGAAGGCGACGCGACGCTCGAGCTGGTCGGCGATGTTCTGCGCCACCAGGCGGGCGTCGATCTCGGGCTTGCGGATCTCGACGATGTTGAGCGCGACGTCCTTGCTGCCCGTCATCTTGGCGAGATCGCCGCGCAGCTTCTCGATGTCGGCGCCCTTCTTGCCGATCACGACGCCCGGACGCGCCGAGTGCAGCGTGATGCGGGCCTTCTTCGCCGGCCGCTCGATCACGACGCGCGCGATCCCGGCCTGCGACAGCCGCTCGTTCAGGTACTTCTTGAGCGCGAGATCGTCATGCAGGAGCTTCGCGTAGTCCTCGTCGGCGAACCAGCGGGAGTCCCACGTGCGGTTGATCCCGAGGCGAAGGCCGATCGGATTGATTTTCTGACCCATCAGGCGGACTCCTTGGCGGCCGTTTCGGCCTTCTCGCGCACGACGACCGTGAGGTGGCTGAACGACTTGACGACCGGGGCGGCGCGGCCGCGGCCGCGCGGATGGAACCGGCGCATCTGAAGCGACTTGCCGACATGCGCCTCGGCCACGAACAGCCGGTCGACGTCGAGCTGGTGGTTGTTCTCCGCGTTCGCGATCGCGGCCTGAAGCACCTTCTTCACGGTCTGCGCGATGCGCCGCTTGGAGAAGGTGAGCTCGGCCAGCGCGCTCGACGCGGTCTTGCCGCGGATGAGCTCGGCGACGAGGTTGAGCTTGCGCGGGCTGATCCGGATCGTGCGCGCGACGGCACGCGCCTCGTTTTCCTTCAGCGACCGGGGACGGGCTGCCTTACCCATGGCTCACCCCGCCTTCTTGGCGGTCTTGTCGCCCGCCGAGGCCGCGGTATGGCCGTGGAACTGGCGGGTCGGCGAGAACTCGCCGAACTTGTGGCCGACCATGTTCTCGGTCACCAGCACGGGCAGGAACTTGTGGCCGTTGTAGACGCCGAAGGTCAGCCCGATGAAGTCGGGCATGATCGTCGACCGGCGCGACCAGATCTTGATGATCTCGTTGCGGCCGGAGTTGCGCGCCTTGTCCGCCTTCTTGACGAGATACCCGTCGAAGAACGGACCCTTCCATACTGAGCGACCCATCGTGGTCCCCTTACTTCGCGTTGCGGCGGCGGACGATCAGGTGATCGGTCCGCTTGTTCTTGCGCGTCTTGTAACCCTTGGTCGGCGTGCCCCACGGGCTCACCGGATGACGGCCGCCCTTGGTGCGGCCTTCGCCGCCGCCATGGGGGTGATCGACGGGGTTCATCGCGGTGCCGCGAACGGTCGGGCGGATGCCCTTCCAGCGGTTGCGACCTGCCTTGCCGAAGTTCTGGTTCGCGTGATCGGGGTTCGACACCGCGCCGATCGTCGCCAGACACTCGCCCATCACCTTGCGCGTTTCGCCTGATGCGAGACGAAGCAGGGCGAAGCCCTGATCCTTGCCAACAAGCTGCACGTAGGTTCCAGCCGAACGCGCCATCTGGCCGCCACGACCGGGCTTGATCTCGACATTGTGGATGATCGTGCCGACCGGGATGTTGCGGATCGGCAGGGCATTGCCCGGCTTGATATCCGCCCGGTCCGCCGCCATCACCTTGTCGCCGACTGCCAGGCGCTGCGGCGCCAGGATGTAGGCATATTCGCCGTCGGTATACTTGATCAGCGCGAGGAACGCGGTGCGGTTCGGGTCGTACTCCAGCCGCTCCACCGTGCCTTCG
>JAEULA010000098.1 GCA_016793165.1 Alphaproteobacteria bacterium
TCACTCTCGCGTCGCGTACCGGTCTTGATGAACAGGTTCGTGACCTGCGTCTTCACGGTGCTCGGCTGCACGCCGATGCTGCGTGCGTACTCCTTGCGGCAGATCCCGCGCGCCAGCGCCACCGCCAGCCGCGTTTCCGCCCGCGTGAGTCCGAAGGCCGACTGGATGCGCAGGGCGAACTCCGCATCCTCGGCGTCGGGGTCGGAGACCACGATGAGCGCCTGGGGGGCTTCGGCTACGGCGCCGAACGGCGCGAGTGCAACCACGAGGGGTGCCCGATCGCCGCGACCGACGGCCAAGGTGCAACTGCACGGCACGCCGCCGAGCGTAGGCGAGAGGCCCGACGCGGCGATCGTGATCGAGCGGGCCAGGCGGAACGTCGTCTGGCGATCGCTGGTGACCAGGATCTCGCCGCCGTTCGGCTGGGGCGCTAGCCGGATCGTGTCGCCCCGCTGCAATAGGATCCGCGCCGCGGCCGTTGCGAACGTCACCTGTGCCGTCGATGCGCAGACCAATGCGGCCACACCGAGCGCGTCGAGGATTGCCACGGACTTCGGCGGTAACGGCGCCTCGGCGCGGATCGGCGTGCGGATGCCTTCGGCGACATGCGGAGACAAGTTGCGCTCGGCGCTTCGCGGCAGTCGATCGCGAACAGACTCGTCGTCGAACGTTTCGGCGATCTCGTCCTCCGCGCCCAGAGCGACCGGGATGTCGTGGTGGCGCGTGCCGTTGCTCCCGCGGGAATTGCCGGCGTTCGCGAAATTGACGTTGCTGGTGATCCTGTTCATCGCTGCCCCCCACCGATCGACGTCGCCGCCGTCGAGGGACCCCCGCTATGGATCGATCGGAATTCCGTGGCTCCCTTGAAAAGGGGCCCGAAGGTCGCGCCAGTGTCCCGTTTCATTTCCCTCTCCGATGTTGGTGGAAGGGATCTTCGGGGTACCGCGTCAGCGCAGCGTGAGCGCAGCCAGAAACGCGCGTGAAAAAAGCGGCGCGCCCTCAACCAATTGATTGAAGTCGTCGACAGAGACCCCGCGCCGGCGCCGCTCGCTCAGTAGTCCTATATGCTTCGCCCGGGTGGTTCGCGCCGCGTATCAGGTGGGTCTTGCCAAGCGAATGGCCAGCGCGCGGATGGCAGCAGCGATGTCGAGCCGGCCCGCGCCGATCCTGTCGGCGTCTATCGGATTATCGACCGCATGTGGTGCCGCACTTTCGGTCAGAATGTTGAGAATGTCGCGTGCATGGAGCTTGACCCCCTGTCGCGCGGCCGCTTCGAACAAGAGCGCCACGGTGCCCGTCACGAAGGGAGCCGCCATGCTCGTGCCACCTAGGCGAAGCGGATGGGCGCGACGGGCTGCGGCCGCAAGAATACCGGGTTGCTTCAAATCGGACGCGCCGGGTGCGATCAGGTCGGGCTTTTTGCGACCGTCGCGCGTGGGTCCCCCGGCCGAATACGACAACAGGGCATTCGTAGCGGTGTTGTAGGCGCCGACACAGATCGTGCGGCGGCCCGTGGCGATGCTGCTCAATGTGATCGAGGAGGTCGAATCGCGGGCATCGAACCGAGACTGCACGCCCGGCGAAAGATCGCCCTTATCGTCGCGTTCGATCCAGGCGTCGACGCGCGCTGCGACGACGCCTTGATTGTGAAGGGATATCTCCAGCGTCGACGTTTGGGTGCCCGCCACGCAGGGCGCCTTCGTCGTCGGGTCCAGCGCGATCACGACGTGGCTGCATCCATTGCCAGGGTCCATGCGGCGATGAACGACGACGCCAATCGTCGCTTGATTCCTCACCAGGATTTCCCGGGCCTCCGGTAGAACTGCGGCCTTATGGAGCGGCGTTCCATTGTCATCGCGGATCGTCACGGCAAGAGGATTGCGATCGTCGTTGCGCACATACCAGATCTCAAGAAAGTTCGGCGTGCAGTCGTCGACCGGGACGATCCACCGAATCGTCTCGGTCTCGCCCGCCTCGACGATTCTCGACGTATGGCAGTGCGACTCGTGACCGTTTCCGGCGCAGAACACGACAGCACGATTCGGCGCATCGAGCATTTCATCGATCCCGCGTTCCACCAATGAACTGCCATCATGGGGCCCGCAGAAGCCGCCATAGCTGATGTTGACGACGGCGGGCAGGGGTGCGGGCGCCCCGCGCTCCTTGGCGAGCCGATCTGCCATGTCGAAGACATAGGCGACGCCGTCGAGCAAGAAGCGGGAGGTGGCCTCTGCCGTGGCACCGCGGAGCGCGAAGCCCGGCAGCTGGACGAACACGATCTCGGCATCCGGCGCGACCCCTGATACGGGGCCGCTGCCTGCCGCGATGTCCATCACGTGCGTCCCATGCGTAAAGGTGTCGAAGCTACGGCCTTGCGAGCTCTCGAAGAATCGCAAGCCGACCTTGTCATAAGCCTTGTCCGGCGACGGCGACGCGAGCGCGGCGTCGAGGTCACGGCCAGTGATTTCGAGGCCGTAGCTGAACGCCCTCGGCTGTCGCCATTGGGCACTCAGTTGAGTTGACCTGGCTTGGTGCCAGATTGCGCGCACACGCGACGGGTTGCCGCCTGCGGCGCGGCGAAAATTCGGATGGGCGAAGGCGCAGCCGTTGTCGATGAACCCAACGACGACGCCACGTCCCGTGAACTCCCGCGGCCGTGCCACCGAAGCGGCAGACGGCGCATTGGCGGCGCGCAAACCGTCCTGCAACTGCGGACGCATGGGCCTCGAGCTCTTCAACCGAGCCACCGACCGGCGGATCGTCGGGAGCGTGGTGGACGAGGAGGCCTGGATTGTGCCGGTGCAGATGCGCGAATTCTTGAAGATCCCGTTAGTGTAGATCGGCTCGATCTTCAGCGCTGGATCAGGATCCTTTTTCGGCAACCGTTCTAGGAGGACGTCGATTGCGGTTGCACTCGGCATTGTGGGGATCGTGACGGCCGGTTGCTGAGGCACGGTAGAGCCGGTGGCTGTACCGCTGGTACCTCTGGCGCTGATCTCGAACCACGGATCGATCTCTGCTTCCGACCCAGCTGGCGCCTTGACTGCCGCTCCGGTTGGATCCGCCTTCTTTGGGTCTTTTGACCTTGTCGCCATCTACCGCCCTCCCGACTTCGCGCACCGTGCCGGCGCTCAATCCTTCAACTGCTGGACTGATCTGTTGACGAGCCAACCAAGCAGGTTGGCTGGCGCCGTCGTACTCGAGACGCGGGCCTTGAAATGTTTGGCGAGGTCGTCCCCCAGCTTCGCGCCCTCATCGTGATCGAACTTGAAGTGCAGCCCGGCCACGACACGGTTCCTGCCGATACGGTCGGCGAGCTTGTCCAGAAGGTCGCAGGTCAGCGTGACCGAGGGTGCCCGGGCGCAGCTGGGATGTGTCCGTGCCAGTTGCTCGAGCACGTGTTTGAGGATTTCGGTGAGGAATCGCGTCTCGGTCGAGTGCCCAGACGGGAAGGAACCATGGCCCGGCGTCGCGAGCATCGGCTGCACCGCCGGCGACAGGTCGGCAGGCCGCGCGCAGTTGAAGTGATGCTTGAGCCGGAACACGCAAACCTTGCCGATCCGCAGCACGACATCGATCAACTCGAAGACCTGCTTGTGGCGTTCCGGACTCAGATTCAGGACCGATGCGTAGAAGGAGATCGGGACGGCCACCTGCGCGAGGATCTCGCTGAATCGGTCCTGCCGATTCACTGCCTCGTCCAGCACGTGTTGGACATCGGCTTGCGTGATCTGGGGCGGGGCCCTCACGATGATCTTGTGTGCGCCCGAGGTGTGCGTGATCGTCGCGGTCCCGCTTGAGAATGCGAAGTCCAGGCCCTCGAAGAACTGCGACACGCACATCAGGAAGCGCACCTCGTGGTCCCACTTGGGAAGATCGCTGTCGGTCCCTGGCGCAGCAAATGGAGTTGCCGCGGGGAGTCCCGGCGCCCCAAGCACGAGCTTGCTTCGATTGTCGAGGAGGGCTTGCGTGATCAATGGACTCGGCAACAGTCCCGCATAGGCCACCATTCCGGTCGCCGCCACGATGTTGTCGCTGCCGGTGCCCGAACCGGTCTGGCTTCCGGTGCCTGAACCGGTTTGGCTTCCGGTGCCGGATCCCGTCGAAATTCCGCTTAGCATCGCAGTCCCTCCCCCAGTGGATGAGTTGAGTGAAGTCAGCCGTTTGGCACGCCTGCCTGCCGCAGCGCGTTGCACCAGTCGTTGCAGTGCGCGCTTCCGCTTCCCGGATATCGCTCGCGGAAGCCAGCGACGGTCAGCCCAGTCTCGAGCGAAAGCAGCCGATTGGCCGCGTGCCGCGCCTGCTCCGGGCGCCCGGCCAGCGCATGCGCGATCGTGATCATCCGATGCGCCGAGGTGTAGGTCGCGTTCTCTTCGAGGCAGCGATTGCTGAACTCGATGGCCCGGTCGTACTCGCCTGCCACGAGCGACACGACGCCCGCATTGCCGAAGTAGGTGTAGAGAAGCGGATCGCACGGCGTGAGCGCGATCGCCCGATCGACCTGCTCTATGCCCAGCCGGCCGTCCCCGGCCCACCCATTGGCGAGGCCCCGCCAGCCCCAGCCGAACGTCGAGTTGGGATTGATCGTCGTTGCGAGTTCGAGGCGTCGAAAGGCGCGATCGAAATCCTTGTGCAGGTACGCCGTTAGATGGCCTTGCATCGCGAGCGCCATCGGATCGGCCGGGTCGCAGGCGACCGCGAGTCTCGCGTAGTGATCGGCGGCGGTCGTGTCTCGTGCCTTGTCCGTCGACCATCCCTGGCCAACACGCAAGGCATGCCAATAGGCGCACCAGGCGTGTGCTGCCGCGAATTCCGGATCCTGTGCGGCGGCAGCGATGAAATTCTCGCCGGCGCGCTCATAGGCGTCGCGGGACTTGTTGTGCATCTGGTCGATGCCGCGCAGCAGGAGATCGTAGGCGTGAAGATTTTCCGGCCGCTTCACCCGGATCCGCTTGATTTCGGCGGCATGCAGAGACGGCGACAGACTGCGGGCGACCTTGAGCGAGATCTGATCCTGGAGATCGAAAGCATCGGTGCTGAGCTCGTCGAAGCGTGCATTCCACAGGATGAGCCCGAGATGTGCGTCGCAGAGTTCGACGAAGAGACGCCAGCGGTCCGCGCTTGCCCGCAGGCTTCCGCTCAGGATGTAGCGCACGCCGAGCTTTCGGCCGATCTCCTGCGGATGCATGGACGTCCCCGCGAAGGCGCGCGTCGACAGCCGCGAGATCACGAAGAATGTCGGCAGTCGCGACAGGATTTCGATGATGTCCTCGACGATGCCCTCCGCGACGAGGACGACTGAGGGATCTTCCGAGAGCGTGACCAGCGGGAGCACCGCGACGGACGGCGGCCCGTCGGCCGTTCCGATCGACCGGGGTCGGCGAAAGATGTCGCGCGACGAATTCTCGGACGCATTCGCCGGCAGGTCCTCGACCGATGTCCGGACCACCTTCAGCGCCTCGAACAGCGCACTCGTTTGGCGAGAGGGCGTTGTATCGAGCATTTGCTTCAAGGCATCCCGGCAGCGCTCGAAGGCGCGAATGGCGGCCGTGCGATCCCCAAGGTCCCAATGGGCCTGCATCAGTTCGCGCGTTGCAGCCTCGTTCGTGGGTTCGATCTCGGTCAGGCGTCGCGCCGCGGCCGCTCGCAGTTCCGGACCTCCGCCAGTCTCCTTGATCCGGCTGAGATCGGCGGTCAGGAGCTGCACGAGGCGATCCTCGAATCGGTTTCGCTCCGCATGGAGCCACTGATCGAGCTCCGGCGTCGTGCCGAACAGCTCCTTCATGAGTTCGCCTTTGCCCGCGCGCAACAGGATGCCGCCGTCCAGCGGGCGGCCTCCACCGAGCAACTCCGCTACATCGATCCGGCTTCGCTCGGCGGAGATCCAGACGTGATCGTTGTCGCTGTCCACGACATCGAAGCCGTGGCGATTGAGCGACGACTTGAGCGTGCTCAATGCGGTTCGCAGCGATTGGCGCGCCTCCCGTTCAGACGAGCGACCCCAGAGGAGATCGATCAGCGTGTTGCGCGACACCTTGTCGCCGAGCGACATCGCAGTGATAGCGAGAATCGCGCGCGGGCGGCGCCCGGCCGGCAGGATGTCGACTTCGAGATGGTCGACGACTCTGATTGAGCCGATCAGCTGAATCTTTGCGACGATGTCGAGCGGGTGCGTATCGCTTCCGCGATCGTCGGGTGCGCCGGTCGAACTGGCCAAGTCTGGTCTCCGGCTTCCAGTTTGCGGATACGATCGCGGCAAGTGCCCCCCGGATTCCACTATGCAAGGGCGTAGCTCGCCAACTGATTCATTTTGGCGAGGACCGCGGCTCAATGCGGATGCCCGTGAGTCAATCGATTTTCTGGAGACTTCGCAAGACGGCTTCCTCACCCGGCTGGCGGAAGCGGCGCTGTGCAGAAGCGATACTGTTGTCGGACGGCAACGTTGACCCGTCCGTTTCTCCGGATCGATCCAGCGCAATGAGGAAGCGATTGCCGCGACGGTGGTCCTATGGCGTCGAGTTGATGGGAGGCGGACGAATGTCGATGGCTACGGGCTTCTTTCAGCAGGCGCTGCGAGGGAACCTCCGCGATTTTCGCACCGTCGAGGGGCCCGATCTCATCCAGCGGGTTGAGCCGTTCTTGGAGTGGCAGGGGCGCCGGCGAGCGCTCGCATTGTGGCCATTTGCACGAAGATCAGTCGATTCATCCGGACCCCTCGTCGAGGTTGGCCTGTCGACAGGAGGTCGAATACGGGCGGTGGATTTCGTAACCGAAGACCACCTAGCACTAACTCGCCATCCGAAGACCCTCGCCGCTGCCCAGGAGGCGATCGCCCAGGTCGGCCTCAGATGCGCCAGTTCGACGCTCGGATCGCACCACGACGGGGCGGCCGGACGATTGGAAGCAGCGTTGGCCGACTTTCTGAAAATGGACCACGTGCTCACCTTTCGCTGCGGCTGGACGGCGACCTTCGCGGCGTTCAAGGCGATCCTGAGACCCCAGGATCATGTCGTTGTCGATTCCGGCACGGATCCGGCGCTCGTCGATTCGGCTCGTTGCGCAACGCTCCGCATTAGTCTTCATCGACGTGGCGATAAGGACGCAATGCGCAGGATCCTCGCGCGGATTCGGGCCAAGGACACAAGCAATGCCATTCTCGTGGTGACCGAGTCGCTGTCCGACGCGACCTCCGATGCCGTCGACCTACGGGCATTGCGAGAGGCGGCCAGGGAATACGGCGCCTTCCTCCTCGTCGGTGTGACCAACGATCTCGGCTGCGGGGGGGAGGACGGGACAGGCCAGCTGGGCGTCCAGGAACTTCTGGGCGACGTCGATTTCGTTGTCGGCAGCTTGGCGAAGGTGTTCGCAGTCAACGGTGGCTTCGTCGCGGCACGATCCCCGGCGATCCGCGAGTATGTTCGTTGCTTCTCTGGTGTCGACAGCCGTTCGATGGCGATGTCCCCGATTGAGATCGCGGTCGCACTCTCTTCTCTCTCCGTCGTCCGGTCGCCGGAAGGTCGCTTGCTGAGGGAGCGGCTGAGGTCGAATGCGATTGCGCTCCGAGCCGCCCTTGCCGCTTGCGGGATCGGACTGCAGGGACAGCCGTCGGCCGTGGTCCCCGTCGTCATCGGGACGGAGGAAATCGCTCGGTTGACGACCACGATCTGTCATCGCCTCGGCGCCGTAGTCGATCTCGCCGAGTATCCAGCCGCGTCTCGTGGCCAGGCGATCATCCCGTTGCGCCTGACGGTCGAGCACCAACGCGGCCATCTTGAACAAGGAGCACAGGCTGTTGGTCGCGCCGTCGTCGAGTCGCTCGCGATTCTTGCTCGGCTCGGCACCGACGGTCACAAGCTGGTTGCCGGCGTCTGAATGCGGCACACCGGCGGCGGCATGGACGAGGAGCTTTTGGGAGTGGCCGTACGGCGCAGCAAAGGCGTTCCGAGCGTCGTGCATGCAACGATCCGAAGTCGGAGACTTTACTGCAGTGTGAACTGGTCCCGCTTGGCGCGGTACGAAAGCCTTGCACTGAAGGCATCGCAAGACACGGGGGCCATGCAGCGCGCGACCAATGACCGAGCCGGTGACGTCGATCCCGGCATGTGAATGTGCTTGCTTTCCGCCGTGAGCTGTCCGGGCGCGACGCTCGCATTGCCAGCGCTCGAGATCGCGGCGGCGCGGCTCGAAGAGGACAAGCCAATGGCGACGCGCTCATCCAGCCGGGTCGGATGTCTCTTTGCGCTACGCACCATCGCTGGGAACTGCACGTACGCGCAGACGATGGTCGCCGGGAGCTTGACGACTGCGGTCGATCTTGTGCGGAGGATCTGCATATTCGACAAGCACAATCCGCAACGGCATGTCGGGCGCTAGCGTTCCGCGCCGCGACCGGGTCACTCGGGCGCATCCCGGCTCGTGGCGGCGCAAGCCGCCCTCGCCGTCGCTGGATCGAACAATGGCGGGCTGTGATGGTCCGGGCCGATGACACGATCGGATTTTCCGCTTGCACGGATCCGGGCTGAGTCGATGTGGGCCTGACGCGTCGCCGTGCTGCGTGACGTCCGCCGGAGCGAGGTCGTCGAGATCCGCACGCTGATCCAGCGCGTCATCGAAACGGGAATCTGCCACGATTGCCATGGTGACATCGTCCCGCGCGACAGTTTGAACTGCTTCACCTGCACCCTGGGAGAAGAGAAGGCTTTCGCGGTGCTCCTTCCCTCAACGGCCACTTTCCTCAACGGCCGCGGCACCACCTGAGCTTCGTCTGAGCGCCGACGCCTTTTGCGAGCCGGACTTACCTTGATCGATGCCGCCGGGACGCAGCCACGGCGCGCGCCCATCTGGTCGCCGCATCGGAGCCGCCCGTTCCTGTCGGCCCGCCTGACACATCGCGCTGTTAGCCGGCGGCGTTAATCAACAGAGTTGCGCCGGTCCAGCGGCTTGCCGGGCTTGGCATCGGCCTTGCTTCGTGGGCGGTGAACGTCGGGCGACGCCGCTCGACGCAGAGTCTGCGAACTCGAGAGGGCGCGTCGCTTCGGCGGCGCGACGGTCGAACGGTCATGGCAACGCGAATGGTCCTGAGGACTCGCCCGCGGACGGTGGCGTCGAACCATCGGCGGCCGCGATGGCGCCGGCGTCGGCCGGTGCATGTCCTCGCCGCCCGCGGGCGCGCCCCCTGCCAGAGGCTGCGCCGTGGCGTCGGCCCGCAGCGCCGGCGGATCCGCTATCCGGCGCTGCGCCGGCCACCCAAGGTCGCATTGCACGAGCCGATGCCGCTGAACTCCTGAGCGAACTCCGCCGATCCTCGTCCTCCGGCTGCCGCAGCATCGGTCCGATTGCCCGCTCGCTTTCCCGTCGCGTCGCTCGCAGATCCAATGTGGCCGAGTCGACGAATCCGCGCGACTGAGCAGCCATTCGCCGAGCGGCCATACCTCCGAGCCACCGTGTCTGAGCCACCGTGTCTGAGTTGCCCGTCCCCGAGCCGCCCGTCCCCGAGTCGCCCGTCTCAGAGATGCCCGTCTCAGAGATGCCCGTCTCAGAGATGCCCGTTTCCGTGCCGCCGTCCCCGAGCGCCATCCTCGAGCCGACATCCTTGAGCTGCCCGTCCCCGAGCCGCCCGCTTTCCGCCGATGATCAGCGCGCGCGTGAGCGCGCTCGCGCCGGACCGGCTTCGCCGACGCCGCGCTTGCGGCTGATGGCCCCGGCGCCGTCGAGGCTGTCCTCGTGCGTCAGGGCGCCATCGGTCCAGGTCCAGACGATCTTGCGATAGATGAAGCCCACGCGCTCGAAATCGGCGTAGCGGAGCAGCGCGGGATCGCGCGTGTCCGGCAGCCCGAAGCCGATCTCGCTGACCCGCGCGTCGACCAGCTTGATCGTCAGGTGGTTGCGCTCGACGCCGGCCGCACCGCCGCTGCCGCCTGTCGCGGCGCTGAACAGCTTGAGCTCCCACTCCTTGAAAGACTCGTTGGTGGCATGGGCACGGCGCAGGCCGATGGTCGCGAGATCCGTGTCCTTGACCAGGAAGAAGGGGCCAAAGCGACGCTTGCCGGTCGGCTGCAGCGTCGCCGCATCGATCGGCGTAGCGACGAGATGATCGGCCTGCACCACCTTGATCATCCCTTCACGGCCCTTCTGCATGACCGAGCCGCGGATCGGCCCCTGCACCTGACCGACCAGCTTGAGGAACCCGTTGAGCGCCATGATGCCCCTCGTTCACGTTGCCGGCCGTCACGCCTCCGGACGCCTGCCGTCGCCGCGGCGCTCAGCTCGAGCGCACCAGCCCACGGGCTTCCAGAATCTGGCCGTAGCAGTTGCGCTTGGTCACCCAGGCGCGCGCCGCGGCCGTGCGCGGGTGCGCCTCGATGTACTGCACCGTCAGCGTTCCGTTGCGCGGCTGGTCGCCGCGATGGAGGAACAGCGTCAGGAAGCAATCGTCGGTCGCGTAGCGCCAGATCTCCGCGGGCCCGTCGCGCCGCGTGAAGGTCGACGGCCCGAGCATGTCGCGCAGCGTCTCGCGTGACACGCCCATCAGCTTGTCCACGTCGCCTTCGGCCGGCGGTTGTGCCGACGGCAGGCCCGCCACCGACGGGTCCGCGGACGACTGCACGCCGGACTGGCCGCTCGAGGCCGTGACGCACCCTGCGAGCGGCCCCGTCAGCGACAGGGCCAGCCCGCAGAGGAAGACCGCACAGCGGGTCACGATGACGCGCCGCCCGGCTTCAGTCGGCGCGCGCCGTCGACGCCTGCCCGGAGACTTGAACGTCGCCCGAGATCTCGCCGCCCGCCTCGATCTCGACGGTGCCGTAGCGGATCGTGCCGGTGACCTTGCCGGTGGAGCGGATGAACAGCCGCTGGCGCACCGTGATGTTGCCCTCGAAGCGGCCGCCGATCTCCGCCTGGTCGATCTCGGCCGTGCCCTTGAAGAAGCCCATCTCCGAGATCTCGATGGCGCGCGTGTCCGAGAGGTCGGCTTCGACACGGCCCTCGACAACGAGGCGGTCGCACGAGGTGATCTTGCCCGAGAGCATGATCTCGCGGCCGACGATCAGCTTCTTGCCTTCGGCATCGGGCGGCGCGGTGCGCGCCGGGAGGCTGGCGCCGGGGCGTGTCGCCGGCACCGTCGCAGCCCCGGTGCGCGGGGGCAGCGTGGCGGGCATCGCCGGGGTACTGGGCGCCGACGGCGCGCTCGGCGTGCTGGCCATGCGCGCGGGCATGCGCGGCGACTCCGACGAGGAATCGGTGTCCGGCGCTAGCGGACGAATGTCTTCCTCGGCTTCTTTCTTGCGACGGAACATGTGGAGGTTCTCCCCTCAATCGTTGCGTTGGGTCGTGGTCGACTGGTTCAACTTCGAGCCGTTCCGACTTGACGTTCGCCTGACCTGCCGTCGACTCGACTCGTCGTGAATTCCACCGATGGCGCGACCGGACGGCCGCGTTCGGTCCTTGGGTTCGGACTTGCCGACGCGCGGGTCTCGCCGAGACCCGGATCACCTCGGCGACGAGGTCGCGCCGGCCTCGCGCCGCGAAGCCTCGACAAGATGCGTCATGGTCGCAGCGGCGAGAATGGCGGCCGCCAGATTGACGAACGGGATGGCCATGAGCAACGCGAAAAGACCCCCAGCGACCCAGAACCGCAAGCGGCTTGTTTTCCACAGCGCGCGCTGCGCCGGCCATGCCACCCGACGTGGTGCGATCGCGTCGAAATTCTCCCGGGCCAGCAGATAACCGTTGAGCACGACGAACAGGACCGCGTTCACGACGGGCACGAAGTAGAGGGGCAATGCGACGAGATTGAGGCCGATCGCCGTGCCGAGAAATCGCAGGCTGATCACAACCTGCTCGGCGACGCCCGGGCTCCTCGGCGGCGGCAGGCCCGGATAGTGCCGGGCTTCGACCGCGCCGCAGACGCGCTCGACCAGCAGCGTCGTCTGGATCGTCGTGACGACGGCCGGGAACAGGATGATCGACAGGACGACCGCGCCGGCGCCGGCCACGAACTCGACTGCCACGCGAAGCCAGTGCGGCGTGGCCGCCGGCAGCAGGCCGGCGAGCCACGGCAGGGCGAGCCAAAGCGCGCCGAGCAGCACGACGAAGGTCGCGAACGCGATCGCGAGCGAGGCCATCAGGAGCCGGCGCAGCGACGGCTCGGTCAGTTGCGTGATGGCGCGCAGGAATGCGGTCGGCATGCGACCGCCCTTGTAGCGGGATTGGCTGCGGCGCGGAACGCGGGCGGCGCCGGGCATGCGCGACCTGCGCCGGCAGGACGGCGCCCGGCGAAGCGAGCTTCCGTCGGCAGGGTCAGTCGGCGCCGGCCCTTCCGGCCCCGGCGTTTGCGCTCAGGCGATGCCGCGCTTTGCGATCCGGCCGGCGACCGTGCGGCCGTGGTGGTCGTCGAGCGCCGCCAGCGCGGCGATCGTCTGCGGCGCGATGCCCTTGGTCGACAGGGCCTGCAGGACGTTGATGCGCGTGCTGGCCGCGGCGAACAGCGCCGAGCCGCGGATCGCGCCGGCCGGATCGGTGCGGCCGACGGCCTGCACGATCTCGGGCGACGCCCGCCCGGTCTGGATCGAATCGAACCGCTTGGCGTAGCGCGCGTAGACCTCGTCGAGGCTGCGCTTGCCGCCGTCGGCATTGAAGAAGACTGCGCGGTTGGCCGCCGCGGCCTCGGGCAGCACGTCGGCCGCCGCTGCCCCGCCGTTGGCGCCCTGTGCCTTGAGGAAGCGGGTGGCTCCCTGCGGCCCGAGGAAGTGCGCCATGTAGAGATCGGTCGCGCTCGGCTCGCGGTTCAGCGCCGAGCGCAGCGTGTCCTGGTTGCCCTTGGCATATTCGGCGGCCATCGCCGCCGCGACCCGGGGATCGTTGCGCATCTCGAGGATGCGGCTGCGCGCCGCCGGATCGTTGGCGCCGAGCGCCTCGACGCTGTCGGCCAGCCCGTACTTCTCGCCGTGCTGGCGGATCATGTCGATCCACGTCCGGTCGATGAACTGGTAGAGGCCCGTCGCCGAGGACGTCGCGGCCTTGGCGTTGGGATCGAACCCGCTCTCGGCCTCGGCCTGCTTGACGAGGTACTCGAACGACACGCCGGTCCGGCGCGATGCGGTCTGGATCGCGTCCTTGATGTCGGGCGCGACGGAGCGGGCGACGGGCCCGACGAGGGGGGTATTGGCCATGGCCCGGCAATCTCGGTCGCCGGCGGTGAAGAGATCGTAAAGGCGCCGTGCCGCGGGAGGGCCGCCCGCTATTTCGGCTTCGTGGACAGTGCGTTCTGGACCTCGGTGATGACGCTGCGCACCGCCTCCACGACGATCGCGCCGAGCAGTCGCTGGGCGACTTCCGCGGCGGTGGCGCCGTTCTCCCGCCGGCCGATCGAACCCGTGCCGACCGGCGGCATGGTCACGGTCACCGAATTCGGCAGTGCGCGGTGCGTGATCTGCAGCCGGCCGGGACGGCTGCCGAAGCTGTCGACGAGCAGCTTCGGCGTCTCCTGGTCGCGCCGCGTCGCGCTTTCGCGTGCGGCGGCGATCGCGCTGCGCTGCAGCGTCTCGAGATTGTTGGCGCCGGACTCGCCGACGAACGCGACGACGATGCCCGAGGCGATCACCTCCCGCACGACGATGCGGCCGCCCGGCTGGTTCGGCCGTCCGTCGTAGCGGATCCAGACCTCGTCGATCGTGATCGCGTTGTCGCCGACGAATCCCTGCGGATTGGCGACCGTCAGGCCGGTCAGCCTGATCATCGGCTCCGGGCTGTCGGCCTGCTGCAGCTCGGCGCCGCGCACGCGCACGCCCACGCCGAGCGCGCGCGAGCCTTGCGTCTCGATCTCGGAGCGCACGATCTTGGGCAGGTTGCCCGCGACGAGGTAGAGCCCCCCGACGACCACGGCGACGAGCACGACCACGGCAACCAGGAGCTTCTTGATCATGCGTTCTCGCGAGGGGGAGCCTGTGGAGTCTACTCGCGTCGGCGTGGCGGCGGAATCCTCGGGTGGCGACGGCCCCGGCGAAACCACCCTCGTCGCCGATCTCGGCGCGAGCTCGTTCCGTGTCGCGCTCTTTGCCGGCGACGGCCATGCGCTGGCGACGGCCGCGCGGCCGCACCGGCTGGGCCCGGAGGCCGATCCCGAGGGCTGGCTCGCCACCTTCGCCGAGCTGGTCGCCGAGCTGCTGGCGCCGCGCCCGGCGCTGCGGGTCGCGGCGATCGCGATCACGGCCTTCACGCGCACCGAGATCCATCTCGACGGCGCGGGCATGCCGCTGCGGCCGGCGATCACGTTCCTCGACACCCGCGCCGTCGCCGAGGCGGCGGCGCTCGAGTTGCGGCTCGGGACGCGCGGCGTGTTCTCGGCCGTGCATCCGCTCGCGCGGCTGGCCTGGCTCGCGCGCCACGAGCCGGCAGTGCACGGGGCGATCGTCCATGTCGTGCAGCCCAAGGATTTCCTGAACTTCCGCCTCACCGGCCGTCTCGCAAGCGACCCCGCATCGAACGTGCCGCTGGTCGGCGACACCCGCGACTACCTACCGGAGCGGCTCGCGGCGGCTGGGGTGCCGGCCACGCTGTTTCCGGCCCTGAGCTCGCCGCGCCATGGCCTCGGTCCCGTGCGCGAAGGGCTTCCCGGTGCGCTCGCCCGTCTCGCCGGCGCGCGGGTCGTCGTCGGCGCCATGGACACCTGGGCCGCGACGCTCGGGCTGGGCGTGCATGAAGTGGGTCTCGCCTACAACCTCGCGGGCACGACCGAGGTGAACGGCATGATGCTCGCGGCGCCGGTGCGGGCCGAAGGCCTGCTCGGCGTCGCCTGGGACGACGGCCTGTTCCACCTCGGAGGTCCGAGTCAGGCCGGCGCGGGCTGCCTCGCCTGGCTCGCGGGGCTGCTCGGCACGACGCCCGAGTCGCTGGCGCACGCCGCCGCCGCGGTCGATCCCGCGGCCGCGGTGCCGACCTTCCTGCCGTATCTCGACGGCGAGCGCGTGCCGTTCTGGGATGCGCGGCTGCGCGGCGGCTTCATGGGCCTCGTCCGCGATACCGATCCGGGAATGCTTGCCCGCGCGGTGATGGAGGCGGTGGCATTCCACGATCGGCTCGTCCTCGGGCGCGCGGCGGCGGCGGCCGGCGGCCCGCCGCGCGAAGTGGTTCTGGGCGGCGGCGGCGCGTCGTCCACGCTGTGGTGTCAGATCAAGGCCGATTGCTGGGCGCTGCCATTGCACAGGCCGGACGTCGACGAACCGGGCCTGCGCGGCGGTCATCTGCTGGCCTCGGGTCGGCCCTCGCCGCCGCCGGTCGGACGACGATATGTCGCCGCGCCGCGCCGCGCGGCCCTGCTGGAACCGCGCTACCGGCGCTTTCTTGCCGAGGTGGAGAAGCTACGCGGCGGGACGGCGCACGCATGAGCGCGATTCCGGTCGCCCGCGAACTGCACTAGGGTCCGCGCGCGAACGGACATGACGGCAGCCGCGACCATACGGCCCGAGGGCACGCACCGCCGCGACGGCGTGCTCGAGCGCTACGGCACCTGCCTGGCGCTGGCGGCGCTGCTTGTGTTCTTCGCGCTCCTGGCGCCGAACTTCGCGAGCCCGGGAAACCTTCTGAACGTGCTGCGCCAGGTCAGCTTCCTGTCGATCCTCGCGGTCGGGTTCACGCTGGCGCTGGTCGTCGCGGAGCTCGACCTGTCCTTCGCCAATGTCTGCAGCTTCGCCGCGGTGGCGATGGGTGCGCTGCTCTATGGCGGCTGGCCCATCGCGCTCGGCCTCGCGGCGCCGCTGGCGATCGGGCTCGGCTTCGGCCTGTTCAACGGCCTCGCCGTGACTCGCCTGCGCATCCCCTCGCTGATCGCCACGCTCGCCACCGGCACGATCGCCAATGGCGCCGCCTTCCTGCTGACCGGCGGCGTCGCCTTCGTCGGCCGCCTGCCCGAAGCCGTGCTGGCGCTCGGCCGCGGCAGCATCGCCGGCGTGCCGGTGCTCGTCGTCTGGATGGTCGTCGTCGCGGGGCTGGCGCAGTTCGTCGTGCGCGGAACGCGGCTCGGCGCCCACATGCTCGCGACGGGCGAGGCCGAGGACGCGGCGCGGCTCGCCGGCATCGACGTCGCGCGCATGAAGCGGCTGGGGCTCGCGCTGTCGGGGCTCCTTGCCGGCTCGACCGCGGTCCTGCTCGTGGGCGCGCTGAGCACCGCCGCTCCGACCATGGCCTACGACTTCCTGATGCGCGCGATCGCCGCGGTGCTGATCGGCATGACGACGATCGAGCCCGGGCGGCCGAACGTGCCGGGCACGATCGTGGGCGTGCTCATGATCGGCGCGCTGACCAACGGGCTGGTGCTGATGGGCGCGCCGTACTTCGTCCAGGACATCGTGCTCGGCGCGATCATCCTGGCCTCGGTCGGCCTGTCGGCGAGTCGGTTGAAGCGGGCGGCCTTCGGGCTGCATAAGTGACCGATCCACGGATGCCGAAGAGGGAGGCCCCAGCCATGAACGAGACGATCTCGCGCCGCACGGCGCTCACGACGACGGCCGCCGCCGCGACTCTGATTGCGACGGCCGGCCCGGCCCGCGCGCAGGCGGCGTTCAAGCTCGGCGTCGTCGCCTTCCAGATGTCGTCGGAGACGCATGCCCGCGTCGCCAACACCGTCGAGGCGGAGGCGAAGAAGAAGGGCTGGCAGGTCACGCTGCTCAACTCCCGCGGCAGCCAGCCCGAGCACGTCGCGCAGATCGACAATCTCGTCCAGGCCGGCGTCAACGGCATGATCCTGTGCATGGCGCGGGTGAACGAGGCCGAGGCCCAGCTCGCCGCCGCCAAGGCCAAGGGCATCCCCGTGATCACTGTGATGGCGAACACGACGCCCAACGCGCTGTTCGACATCTCCGTCGACGACTTCGCCGCCGGCTCGCAGATCACGAACTACCTGCTGGCGCGGATGAACTACGAGGGTGGCCTGCTCGCGCAGCGCTACGAGGGCAACGTCTCGACCCGCGCGCGGGGCAAGGTGTTCGACGCCGTGCTGTCGGAGAACACGGGCGTCAAGGTGCTGGGCCAGCACGTGATGGCGCGCCCGCAGGGCTGGCAGGAGGACGTGCGCCAGGGCATGGAGACGCTGACGCTTCGCCACCAGGGCCAGTTCAAGGGCATCTGGGCCGCCTTCGACGGCCAGGCTTTCATCATCGACGACATCCTGCAGTCGCGCGGCGCCAAGAAGGGCGACGTCCTCGTCACCGGCGTCGACGGCGGCCAGGAGACTTTCAAGCGCATCCGCGATCCCAAGAGCACGCTGAGCGCGACGGTCGCGATCCCCTTCGAGCCGATGGGCGTGCGCGCCGTCGATCTGATGGACAGGATCGTCGTTCAGAAGCAGCCGAAGGAAAAGCACGTCGCCGGCGCGCGCGTGCTCGTGCCGACGGTTCTCGTCGACGAGACGAACGTGCCGGGCGACGGCGCCTGGCCGTGGTGAGACGCTGAGGCGACGGGCTGGGGCGACGGGCTCTCATCCGGAGTCGCCCGCCATCTTTTCCCGCGTCCCGGCGGAAGGACTTCGATCCCTCTCCCCCCCCCGCCCCCAAGGCGGGAGAGGGCGGGTCAAGGTCTGACCGCCCGGAGCACCGATCGATCCTCGACCATCTGATGACGAGCGTAGCGCTTTCCCTCGACCCCGGCGCATGCAACGGTTGCTTCATCTCGGGTGCGAAGATCCGCAACTAGCGGGCCGTTGCCGACGGCAACCCACGTCGGCCCTGATCGCACGGCGAACGGCAAGGGTCGTTCGGTGCTGCGACGTCATGATGGAGGGAATGCGTATGGCACGCTTACATCCGATCGCCGCTCTTGCGGCTTCGACCATTCTCGGTCTTGCCGTGCATTCGGCTCACGCCGTCACGATCAACTTCGACGACGTGGTCGGCAGCCAGCAGGACATCACCAATCGCTACGTCGGCCTCGGTGTCACCTTCGGCGCGATCGACACCGGCCCGTTTACGCTGACCGGCCCGTTTCCCGCACCGGCCACGCTGCCTGCGGTCGTCGCCGGCGCGACGACCTGGACCGACGGCTTCGCATCGGCGACATCCCCGACCCAGGTCGCCGTCTCCGCGGAGACCGCCGGAGTCGCCGCGGCCGGAGACCGGGGACTCCTGATCTCGTTCGCATTCGATGTCGGCTTCGTGTCGCTCGTGGGCGTGGACAATGGCGGTTGCCCGGCCGCGCCGGGGACCGACGATTGCGAGGCCGTGACGCTGACCGCGTACGATGCGGCCGGCAACCGGATCGGCCAGACCTTCTCGACGACCAAGCTTCCCGGCGCCTTCGACCAGACCTCCGCATCCATCGCCCTGCCGGGCATGCGGCATGTCGCCTTCAACTACACGGACAGCCGGTTCGGCTTTTACGCGATCGACGACCTGACATTCGAGCCGTCGTCCCCGCCATCGGACGTCCCGGTCGCTCCGTCGCTCGCCCTGCTGTCGGTGGCCGTCGCCGGTCTTGCAGGTCTGCGACGCAGGGGCGCCTGAGGGTCGCGTCGCTCGGCGGTCGGCACGCTGATTTCGGTCGCGCGCGCCGGCATCCCACCTACGACGTCGGGCACGCGCGACCTGATCCGACCGGCGCGCGTAAAGCATGGTCGACCACGCCGGCCGACCTCGGTCGCCAGCGCGCCGTCGCCATCTCTGGCGGAGGCGAGACGCTGCGAGATGATTGCGGCATGGTTCGGCACGTAAGGGGCGAACTCGGCCAGGTACGCGGCGATGATGCGTGCCAGTGGGCGCACGCCTCGATGGTCGCGTCGGCAGCCGCGGGGCGCATTTCCGCCGCGCGGCTCAATCCTCCGGCGCGGCATTCGGGCCGATCGACATCGCGCAGATGCGCGAGAGGTGGACGCGGGGCAGGCCGGTCTCCTCGGCCCAATCGTTGAACTGCGCCTGGACCTTGGCGAGGTCGCGCTTGGAGCTCGCCTTCTCCGAGATATCGAGGCCGGCGTCGCGCAGGCAGGCGACAACGTCGCGCGAGAGAACGAAGGCGTCCCAGCCGAGGAAGCGCAGCAGCAGCTGGCCGCTGTTGCCGCCGAGTCGGTCGCCGCGCTTGGCGAGCAGATCGAGCAGCCCGGCCTGGTCCGTCGCCGGCCATGTGGCCAGCATCTTGCCGAAGCTGCCGTGTTCCCGGGCCATTTCGCGCACGAAGTCGGCGTTGCGGCGCACCGACATGATCTTGGCGCCGTTCCGCACGACGCGCGCGTCCTTGGTCAGCCGGTCCCAGAACTCCGGCGGCTGGGCGAGAAGCCTGTCCGGCTTGAACCCGAGGAAGGCGGCCTCGAAGCCGGGCCATTTCGCCTCGATGATGCTCCACACGAAGCCGGCCTGGAACACGCGCTTCGTCATCTCCGCGAGCACGCGATCGTCGCCGAGCTTCGCCAGCGACTTCGGCCGCGGCTTCGGCGGCAACAGCTTCGCCAGCGCGGCGGCGCCGCCCTTGCGCTTCTCCGCCCGGGCGCGGATGGACTTGAACGACGGCATGCGGTGCTCCCTCCGGATCTAACGGGCCGCCGGCCTCGCGGGCCGGCGCGACACTATCGTCGAATCGCTTCGGGCCGACGAGGACGGACCACGCCGGGGACACCTGCCGGCGCCTTGTCGGCGCGCGCGAAGCGCAGCACAGTCGCCCGCGTCATGACCTCCCCCCCGCTGCTCGAGCTGCGCGACATCGTCGTCGCCTACGGCGCCCTGAGGGCGATCGACGGCGTGTCGCTGGCGGTCCGCGCGGGCGAGGTGCTGGGCGTCTGCGGCGACAACGGGGCGGGCAAGTCCTCGCTGATGAAGGTGATCGCCGGCGCCCACCGCCCGACAGGGGGCGCGGTGCTGATCGACGGCGCCGAAGCCGTGCTGCGCGGCCCGCGCGACGCGCTCGCGCGCGGCATCGCCGCGATCTACCAGGACCTGGCGCTCGCGCCGAGGCTGTCGATCGCCGAGAACGTGTTCATGGGCGCCGAGCTCGTGCGCGAGACGGCGGGCCTGGGCTGGCTGTCGCTGCTCGACAAGCCGGCGATGCGCCGCGCGGCGGGCGACTATCTCGCGCGGCTGCGGATCGACATGCCGCCGACGGACACCCCGGTCGCGCAGCTGTCGGGCGGCCAGCGCCAGGCCGTGGCGATCGCGCGCGCGCTGCGCTGGCAGGCGCGTCTGATCGTGATGGACGAGCCGACCGCGGCGCTGGGCGTGCGCGAGACCGACCGCGTGCTGGCGCTGATCCGCAGCCTCGCCGAGTCGGGCGTCGCGGTGGTGCTGGTCTGCCACAACATGGAGCACGTGATGGCGGTCGCGAGCCACGTCATCGTGCTCAAGCAGGGACGCACGGTGGCGTCCCGGCCGGCACGCGAGCTCGATGCCGTCGCGCTGTCGCGCATGATCCTGACCGGGCAGGCGGCGTGACCGCGAGGCGGCCGGCGCCGGGCGTGGCGCCCTATCTGGTCGTCGCGGCGTTCTGGGCCGTCACGCATCTCGGTCTCGCCATCGCCGGCACGACGCCGGTCCTCGACGGCCGCATCCTCGACACCGACGGCTACATGTGGCTCGCCCGCGTCGAGCGCCTCTGGGCGACGGGCGCATGGTTCGACGACGTGATGCCGCGTGCCAATGCGCCCGCCGGCGACGCGCTGAACTGGACGCGCCCGCTCGATGTCGCGATCAGCCTGCTGGCGCTGCCGTTCCGGCCGGTCGCCGACTTGCGCGACGCGCTGTTCATCGGCGGCGCGCTGGTGTCGCCGCTGTTCCAGCTCGTCACCGTCCTGGCGCTCGCCTGGGCCGCACGACCGCTGATCGACGTCGCGTCGCGGCCGATGGTCGCGCTGGTGGCAATCGCGAATTTCGGCCTGTTCGGCTACTCGCTCGCCGGGCGCCCCGATCATCACGCCCTGGTCGCCGCCCTGCTCGCGCTGCTGATCGGCGGCGCGATGCGCCTGGCTCTGACGCCCGCGGCGCGTGGAGGCGTGCTGGCCTTCGCGCTCGCCGGCGCCGGCGGCCTTTGGGCGACCCCGGAATTCCTCATCCCGCTGGCGGTGGCGATGGCGGCGGCGCTCGCCGCCTGGCTCGTCGCGCCGGCCGCGCCGGCGTCGGCGGCCTGGCGGCGCGGCTGGAGCGCGATGGCGCTCGCCGCCGCGGTCGCGATCGTGCTCGAGCGCGGGCCGCGCGGGCTGCTGCTGCGCGAGCCCGACAAGATCTCGCTGACCCAGCTCGCGGTGCTCGCGGTCTGCGCGGCCCTGTGGTGGATCGCGGAGCGGCTGTCGCCGTGGCCGCCGGGCCGGCGGCTTGCCGGGATCGCGATCGCGGCGGCGGCGCTGGCCGGGCTCGCGGCGCTGCTTGTGCCCGGCATCTGGCGCGGGCCGGCGGCGGACATCGACCCGCGGGTGATGGCGATCTTCCTGTCGACGACGACCGAGATGCGCTCGCTGCTGACGCCGGACCTCGACTCGCTCGGCGACCAGCTGCGCTTCAATGCCCTCGGCGTCGTCGCCGCGGCGGCTGCGGGCCTGTGGGCCTGGCGCGCGCGCGGCACGCCGGCGGGCGCCGCCTGGGCCGTGCTGGCGGCGCTCAGCGCGGGCTATGTGGTCTTCACCTCGATCCATGTCCGCTTCGCGATGTTCGGCGGGATCGCGGCGGCCGTGCCGCTCGCCGAGCTGCTGCGCCGCCTGCGCGAGCGCCTGGCCGGCGGGCTCGGCGCGCTCCTGCTGCGCACGGCGGCGATGGCCGCGATCATCATCGGTCCCGCGATGCTGGGCAGCGTCGTGGAGCAGCTCGGCGGCGGCAAGGTCGCCCGGGCCGTCGAGGCGCTCGATCGGGACTGCGACCTGCGCGCGGTCGTGCCGGCGCTGACCGACGGGGCGCGGCTGGGCGCGCGGCCCGACATCGTGATCGCGCACCTCGATTTCGGCTCCGAGCTGATCTGGCGAACGCCGCACGGTGTGCTGGGAACGCCGTTCCACCGCAATCGCGACGGTATCCTCGACGGCCGCGCCTTCTTCGACGCCCGCGACGACGGCACGGCCCAGGCGATCGCGGCGCGCCGCGGGGCGGGGCTCGTGCTGTTCTGCCCGAACCTCGCGCACGAGAACCCGCCGGGATCGCTCGGGGCGCGGCTGCTCGCCGGCGCGGCTCCGCCCTGGCTGGAGCGGGTCCCGGTCGCCGGCACCGCGCTGGCTCTGTTCCGGATCGTCGCGGCGCGCTGATCCGGCAAAAAGCCGGATCCTCGGCTTTGCAAGGTCCCGCCGATGGCCTAAACGTTGCGGCGATCGATCAGCGAGAAGAGCGGCAATGACGCGCTACAACGTCAAGGAAACCGAGTCCAAGTGGCAGTCGGCGTGGGAGAAGGCGGAAAGCTTCTCCGCCCGCGACTCCGGCGGCACCAGGCCGAAGTACTACGTGCTCGAGATGTTTCCCTATCCGTCGGGGCGCATCCACATGGGCCATGTGCGCAACTACACGCTGGGCGACGTCGTCGCGCGCTACAAGCGCGCCCGGGGCTTCGAGGTCATGCATCCCATGGGCTGGGACGCCTTCGGCCTGCCGGCGGAGAATGCCGCGCGCGATTCCAGGATCCATCCCGCGAAGTGGACCTACGACAACATCGCCACGATGCGCGGCGAGCTCAAGCGCATGGGCCTGAGCCTGGACTGGAAGCGCGAGATCGCGACCTGCCATCCCGGCTACTACCGTCACCAGCAGAAGCTGTTCCTCGACTTCCTGAAGGCAGGACTCGTGCATCGCCGCGAGGCCTTCGTGAACTGGGATCCGGTCGACCACACCGTGCTGGCCAACGAGCAGGTCATCGACGGCAAGGGTTGGCGCTCGGGGGCGCCGGTGGAGAAGCGCAAGCTCGCGCAGTGGTTCCTGAGGATCACGGCGCGCGCCGAGGACCTGTTGCAGGCGCTGTCGACGCTCGACCGCTGGCCCGAGAAGGTCCGCCTGATGCAGGAGAACTGGATCGGGAAGTCCGAGGGCGCCTACGTGAACTGGCAGATCAAGGGCCGCGCGCAGCCGCTGGAGATCTTCACGACGCGTCCCGACACGCTGTTCGGCGCGTCGTTCATGGCGCTCAGCCCTCATCATCCGCTGACCGACGAGCTGGCCAGGGGCGATGCGAAGCTCGCCGCCTTCGTCGCCGAATGCGACCGCAGCGGCACGTCGGAGGCGGCGATCGAGGCGGCCGAGAAGATCGGCTACGACACCGGCTTGAAGGCGATGCACCCGCTGATCCCCGGCAAGGAGATCCCGGTCTGGGTCGCGAATTTCGTGCTGATGGACTACGGCACCGGCGCCATCTTCGGATGCCCCGGCCACGACCAGCGCGACTTCGAGTTCGCGGCGAAGTACCGGCTGCCGATCATCCCGGTCGTCTGCCCGCCCGACGCCGATCCGAAGACGTACAGGCTCGGCGCCGAGGCCTATGTCGGCGACGGCACGATCTTCAACTCGGAGTTCCTCGACGGGCTCGAAGTGCCGCAGGCCAAGCGCCGCGTCATCGAGAGGCTGGAGCAGCTGAAGACCGGCCGCGGCACGATCCAGTACCGCTTGCGCGACTGGCTGGTCAGCCGCCAGCGCTACTGGGGATGTCCGATCCCGGTCATCCACTGCGAGTCCTGCGGCGCGGTGCCGGTGCCGGAGCAGGACCTGCCGGTGCAGCTGCCCGACGACGTCACCTTCGACAAGCCGGGCAATCCGCTGATCCACCATCCGACGTGGAAGCACGTGGCGTGCCCGAGCTGCGGCAAGCCCGCGACGCGAGAGACCGACACCTTCGACACGTTCGTGGACTCGTCGTGGTACTTCGCGCGCTTCTGCAGCCCGCGCGCCGACGAGCCGGTGACGCATGCCGCGGTCGACCGCTGGCTGCCGGTCGACCAGTACATCGGCGGCGTCGAGCACGCGATCCTGCACTTGCTCTATTCGCGCTTCTTCACGCGCGCGATGCGGGCCTCGGGTCACGTGAAGCTCGACGAGCCCTTCGCCGGCCTGTTCACGCAGGGCATGGTGCTGCACGAGAGCTATCGCAGCGCCGACGGCAAGTGGCTCTATCCCGAGGAGATCGAGAGGAGACCGGACGGCTCGGCGGTCGAGCGCGCCACGGGCACGCCGGTGACGGTCGGTCGCCGCGAGGTGATGTCGAAGTCCAAGCGCAACGTCGTGCCGCCGGCCGAGATCATCGACAGCTACGGCGCCGACACGGCGCGGCTGTTCATGCTGTCGGACTCGCCGCCCGAGCGCGATCTCGAATGGACCGAGGCCGGCGTCGAGGGCGCGTGGCGCTACCTCAACCGCCTCTACCGCCTCGCGAGCGAGCCGCCGGTGGCGCTGCCACCGGCCGGCGCGGCGAGGCCGAACGCGCTGTCGCCCAAGTCCGAGGCGGCGTGGCGCGCGACGCACAAGACGATCGCGGCGGTCAGCGAGTCGATCGAGGCGCTGCGCTTCAATGTCGCGGTCGCTCAGGTCCGCACGCTGTCCAATGCGCTGGAGGCGCTCGACGGCAAGAGCGACGGCGAGGCCTGGGTGCTGGCCGAGGCGCTGCGCACGCTCGTCGTGCTCGTCGGCCCGATGACGCCGCACCTCGCCGAGGAGATGTGGACGCTGCTGGGCGGCAAGGGCCTGCTCTGCGACCAGGCCTGGCCGACGGCCGACGCCGCGCTGCTGGTCGACGACACCGTGAAGGTCGCCGTGCAGGTCAACGGCAAGCTGCGCGCGACCATCGAGATCGCGCGCGACGCCGCCGAGGCCGCCGCCCGCGAGGCGGCCCTCGCGCAGCCCAACGTCCAGGCGGCGATGGCGGGCAAGCCGGCGCGCAAGGTGATCGTGGTGCCCAACCGCATCGTCAACATCGTGGTGTGACGCCGATGGCCGTCAACCTGGAGCATCACTCCGCGCCGTCGGCCATCGCATTGATGGAGCGGCTGGGCGCGCGGTTCGGAACCGTCATCGATGCCGGCTGCGCCGACGGCCAGTTCTTCGTCGAGCTGAAGTCGATCGGGCTGCTGCGCGGCGCGTCGGTCTTCAACGTCGATGCGCAGGCGGTCTACGAGCCGACGCTCAAGCGCATCAAGGCCGCGATCGGCGGCGACTACCGCATCTGCGCGCTCGGCGCCGAGCCGGGGGAGCTCGCCCTGGGCGTCGGTGCCCATCCCTACTGGTCGTCGCCGCGGCCCGCGGACGACCCCTATTGGGACCGCGTCGACGGCGCCAAGGGCGCGCCGATCAAGGTTCCGATGCATCGGCTCGACGACCTCGTGCGCGAGCTCGACTTGAAGCCGCCCTTCCTCCTCAAGCTGGACGTGCAGGGCGCCGAGGTGGACGTGTTCCGCGGCGCGCCCGAGACGCTGGCGAGGACCGAAGGGGTGATCGTCGAGGCCGATATCGACGACTTCGCGGCGATCCATTCGGCGCTCGACGCCGCCGGCATGGCGCTGTTCGACCTCGCCTACTTCAACCGGGCGCCGGACCAGACCCTGGGCTGGTTCTACCCGGTCTATGTCAGCCGCGCGCTGGCGCAACGGCGTGCGCGCCGACTCTGGGATGCCAAGGACACGCCGGCGGCCGTGGCGATGCAGGACGCGCGACGCCAGCGCATCAAGCAGGCGCTCGACCAGCAGCTGCCGCGCCTCGAACTCGCTCGGCGCATGGGCCAGTTCTGAGCTTGCGACGACGCCGGCTCAACCGACGCCGGCGAGGTCGCAGCGGCGGCGCCACAGCTCGCGATAGGCGGACTCGATCGCCGTCGTGACGCGGGCGACCGCTTCCGCCTGCGCGCGCCCGAACCGATCGGGCAGCGCCTGTCGCCACGTATCCAGCGCCGCGGCGTCGGCGGCGAGCCGTCGCGCGATGGCGACATAGGCGTCCGGATCGCCTGCGACGAACGCGCCCAGGCCGGCATGGGTCAGCAGGCTCGCCGACACGCGCGACACATGCGTGTCGCCCGCCAGCGTGACCACGGGAACGCCGCAGCCGAGCGCCTCGCAGGTCGTGGTCGTGCCGTTGTACGGGAAGCAGTCGAGGGCGATGTCGACCTCGCCATAGCTCGCGAGGTGCGCCTGCCTGCCGGCGACCGACGGGACGATGTCGAGACGATCCATCGGCATGCCGACCGATTTCGCCAGCCGACGCAGGTCGGCCGCGATCGCCGGATTGTCGGTCGCCGCGGACTTGAGTCGAAGCCGGCTGCCCGGCACGTCGCGCAACAGGCGGGCCCAGATCGAAAGCATCGGACGGGTGATCTTCGCGGCGTTGTTGAAGCAGCCGAAGGTCGCGTGGCCGTTCCGCCGCAGCGGCGGCTCGGGGACGAGGCCGGCGGGCGGCTCGACCGGCCGGTAGGCGAGGAACGGCGACTCCAGGCGCAGCAGCGGTTCGCTGAAGGCGGGATCCGTCAGGCCGGGCGGATCGGAGACCGCGTCGACGAAGCGAGCGTCGAAGCACGTCATCCCGGTGGTGCCGGGATAGCCGAGATAGGTCGCCTGCACGGTGGCCGGACGGCGCGCGAACAGTCCCGGACGCGAGCCGCCGGTATGGCCCATGAGATCGACCAGCACGTCGATGCCGTCGGCACGGACCTGGCTGGCGAGCCCGTCGTCGTCGAGCGCGCCGACGTCGTGCCACGCGTCGCAGGCGGCGCGGCAGAGCCCGGTGACCGCATCGGGCCGCTCGACATGCGCGTAGGCGACGATCTCGAAGCCGGCGCGATCATGCCGCTGCAGGATCGGCAGGATGAAGTTCGCGACCGCATGGTCTCGGAAGTCCGCCGACACGTAGGCGATCCGCAGCCGACGATCGCGCGGTCCCTGGGGTGCCGGCGCCGGGACCGGCGGCGCAACGGCCCGGGCCCAGCGGGACGCCAGCCGGTGCTGGCGCGCGGGATCGGGCACGACGTAGAGCAGGCTCATCAGGACCGCGGGAATGTCCTGGGGCGGGCTGTCGTCGAACGCCGCCGGGTCGACCTCGAGGGCGCGCGTCAGATGCCAGACTGCGTCCATCGGCGCATCGCGCCGGGTCAGGAGGAATGCGGCCAGGGTGCGGCGGTAGGCGGGATCGTCCGGCTGCAGCGCGACCGCGGTCTCGAACAGGCGCGCCGCCGCGTCGATCTCCGCGCGTGCCTGCCGGAACAAGCCGTAGGCATGCGCCAGCCGCGCGCCGTCGGCGGGCCCGACGGTAAGCCGCGACGCGCGCTCGAACGCTTGCCCGGCCTCGTCGTGGCGCCCGCAGCGGGCCAGCGCCGAAGCGAGATTGGAAAGCGTCGCCACGTCCGCCGGCGTGCGCGCGGCGGCTCGCGCGAAGGCGCGCGAGGCGTCCTCGAAACGGCCGAGCCCCTGCATCAGGTTGCCGGCGGCGAAGTCGAGCCCCGCATCGCCGGCGGCGAGGGCGCTGCGCTCGAGCAGCGTCGCCGCGGCAAGCGTGTCGCCCGCCCGGACCAGGAGATCGGCGACCTGGCGGGCGAGCGCCGTGTCGGCGGGTTGGCCGTCGAGGGCGATGCGCAGCGATTCGCGCGCGACATCCGTCTGCTGCAGGGCCAGCGCCACGATGCCGCGGCTGCGATGGATACGCGCATCGCCGGGGCGCGCGGCGAGCGCCTGCTCGATCAGCGACAGACCCTGCGCCGATCCGCCGCGCTCGTGGGCGACGATGCCGGCGATGTGCAGGACGTCCGCGTCGCCGGGTGCGAGCGTGCGCGCGGTGGCCAGGGCAGTCGATGCGCCGCGCAGGTCCCGGCGCGCGCGCGCCGCCAGGGCCTGCGTCAGGAGCTTCTGGACACGAGCATCGCGCATGCCAGCCGGATACTCGAATCCCGTCGGGGGTCAAGGGCGTATCCGGTGCGCCGCCATGATTGCGCGGACGGATTTCGTGGTAGAGGAGGGCAACTGAACCGCTTGCGCGCATGAAGATCGAGACACGCCAGATCGAAGCGTTCCTGAAGGCGCCGGACCGGCGCGCCTGCGCGATCCTGCTCTTCGGTCCGGACGACGGGCTCGTGCGCGAGCGCGGCGCGCGGCTGGCGCGCACGGTCGTCGAGGATCTCAACGATCCGTTCCGCGTCGCCGAGCTCAGCGGCGACCGGATCGAGGGCGACCCGGCGGCGCTGGCCGACGAGGCGGCCGCCCTGGCGTTCGGCGGCGGACGGCGCGTCGTCCGCGTGCGCGGCTGCGGCAACGGCGCGGCGCCGGCATTTTCCGCCTTCTTCAAGAACCCGATGGGCGACGCGCTGATCGTCGTCGAGGCCGGCGATCTCGACGGCCGCTCGGCGCTGCGCAAGGCCTTCGAGTCCGCCGAGAACGCCGCGGCGATCGCCTGCTACGCCGACGACGGCCGCGGCCTCGACGGCGTGATCCGCGCGACGTTGAAGGCCGAGGGCGTCGGCATCGCCGACGACGCGGCGGCGTGGCTCGTGCAGCGGCTGGGCGCCGACCGCGCGCTCACGCGCGGCGAGCTGGTCAAGCTCGCCATCTATGTCGGACGCGGCAAGGAGGCCAGCCTCGAGGACGTGCGCGCGGTGGTCGGCGACAGCTCCGAGGTCGACGCCGACGACGCGGTGCATGCCGCCGCGATCGGCGACGTCTCCGGCCTGGCGCGCGCGCTCGACCGGCTGGCGGCCGAGGGGGCGAGTCCGGTGACGATCCTGCGCAGCGCGCAGCGCCATTTCACCCGCCTGCATCTCTGCGCCGCCCACATGGGCGGGGGCGGCGATCCGGGCGCGGCGATGGCGAAGCTGCGCCCGCCGGTGTTCTGGAAGGACCAGGACAACTTCAAGCGCGCGCTGCGGCGCTGGGACGAGCGTCGCCTGACGCGCGCGCTCGCGGCCCTGCTCGAGGCCGAGCTCGCCGCGAAATCCGGCAGCGGACGCGCCGGCGCGCTGGCCGCCGAGCGCGCGCTGATGCTGCTCGCCGGCGCGTTGAATCCACGCAACCGCGCCGCGGGAGCCGCATCATGAGCAATCGCCGTCTGGCGCCCGAGGATGCGGAGCGCGTGTTCAGCGAGGCGATGGCGCGCTTCGAATCCGGCGCGCTGGACGAGGCGGCGCAGCTCTGCCGAAGCCTGCAGACGAGCTTCCCGAAGAATCCCTCGGTGCTGCAGCTCTTCGGCCTGGTCGAGCTGCGCCGCGGCCACGGCGACGAGGCCCGCGCCAAGCTCGCGCGCGCGGCGGAGCTCGCGCCGGAGGATCCCGAGACGCTGACCAACTACGGCGCGGTGCTGGCGGAGACCGGGCGTCCGGCGCTGGCGGCCGAGGTGTTCCGCAAGGCGATGGCGCTCTCGCCCGACAACGGCGCCATCGCGACGAACCTGGTGATCGCGCTGCGCGCGGCCGGACAGCTCGAGGAGGCGTGGGCGGAATTCACGCGCGCCGCCGCGCGCCATCAGGGCCACGTGCCGCTGCTGCGCGTCGGCCTGGAGATCGGCCGGGCCGCCGGCGATCCGGGCCGCGTCGCGGCCGCGGCGCACGGGCTCGCGGCGGTGCTGCCCGACCAGGCGGACGGCCATGCGGCGCTCGGCCACGCCTGCCTGCAGCTCGGTCGCGATGCCGAGGCGCTGGACAGCTTCGAGCGCTGGGCCGCGATCGCGCCGGCCGACGCGGCCGCGCACAACGCCGTCGGCCTCGCGCTGCAGAAGCTGCGCCGCTTCGATGCGGCGGTGGTCGCGCATTTCCGCGCGCTCGAGCTCGCGCCGCGCGACGGCGGGATCATGCTCAACCTCGGCGCGGCGCTCGACCAGTCCGGCAAGATCGCCGAGGCCGAGGCGATCCTGAAGCACGCGGCGGCGGTGCCGGAGAAGGCGGCGAGCGCCTCGATCAATCTCGGCGCGCTGCGGCTGCGCCACCACGCCGACGTCGCCGGGGCGCTCGCGCATTACGAGGCGGCGCTGGCGCGCGAGCCCGAGCTGCAGCCCGCGCGCCTCGCCTGCGGCATGCTGCATCTGATGCGCGGCGACTTCGCGCGCGGCTTCGACCTGCTCGACGCCCGCTTCACCACGGCGCCGGGCGGCCAGGGCATCCGCATGCCGGGATTCCTGCGACCGCGCTGGCAGGGCGAGCCGCTGGTCGGCAAGACGCTGCTGATCTG
Organism: Alphaproteobacteria bacterium; assembly: GCA_016793165.1. GTDB lineage: Bacteria > Pseudomonadota > Alphaproteobacteria > CACIAM-22H2 > CACIAM-22H2 > CAIOSQ01. The sequence continues at coordinate 30,056 of JAEULA010000098.1, forward strand.
GCACGAGCACAACCTGGCCGCGGACATCATGGCGCTGCATGCGCTGCCGGCCGCGATCGAGCGCGCCGCGCACGTCATCGTGCAGACCGATGCGCGGCTGCTGCCGCTCGTCCGCCGGATGGTGCCGCCGGCGGTCGACGTGATCGCCGACGACCCGCGCGCGCTGGTCGAGCGCTTCGGCGCGACGATCGACCTGCATGCGCCGAGCGGGGACCTCGTGCGCCATCTCTACCGGTCGCTCGACGCCGTCCCGGCGCGCAACGGCTGGCTTGCGGCGGATCACAAGCGCGTCGCCGAGTTCCGCGCGCGCTATGCCGCCCATGGCCCGGGACCGATCGTCGGGCTCGCCTGGCGCGGCGATCCGCTCGGCGATCCGATCCACCCGCTGCCGCCGCTCGAGGCTTGGCAGGGCCTGCTCGCCGAGCCGGACTCGGTGTTCATCAGCCTGGAGCCGCTGTCGGCCGGGGCGGAGCTCCAGTCGGCACGGCTGACATCGGCCGCGACGCTGGTCGCGGATGCCGACCTCGACCCCGAGGGCGATCTCGACGACCTTGCGGCGCGCATCTCCGCGCTCGATCTCGTCATCGGCCTGGACAGCCAGGCGACCCGCCTCGCCGCGGCGCTCGGCGTGGAGACCTGGCTGATCCTGCCGCCGGTGCCGGGCTGGGTCTGGTTCAGCGGCCGCAGCGACAGCCCCTGGTCCAAGCGGATCCGGGTGTTCAACGCCGCTAGGCCGGGGGACTGGGAGCCGACGATCGCGGCGGTCGCGCTCGCGCTGGCGCAGCGCGGGGGCGGCGGCTAGAAACAGCACATGAAGACCCTCCTTTCTCGCTCCCTCGCCGCGCTGGCGCTGTGCGCGCTCCTGACGGGCTGCGCGCGGTTCGAGAGCGCCTTCGCGCCGACAGGCGGCACGCCGACCGGCAACCTCAACCGGCTCGACGGCGGCTACGGCGGCACCGCCAACTACGCCCGCGGTCCGGAGCGCTGCGCGCGACGGTTGAACATCGCCTTGACCGTGAACAATGGCCGCTTCCAGGGCGAGGTCCGGGACCCCCGCGTCCCGAATGCGTCGCCGGCGCGCTTCGACGGCTATATCGAGACCGACGGGGCGATGGCCTCGATCGTGCGGGCGGGCGGCGAGGTTCTCGTCCTGCGCGGCCGGTTCATCGAATCGCGCTTCGACGGGACGATGATCCCCGAGGAATGGGTCGATCCGACGCGGGAGAATCCGCGCGAGGGCCGGACGAATCTCGGCTTCAGCACGGCGAACTCCTATTGCACCTGGCTGGTCAGGCTGCCGCGACAGGGCGGTTGAGGGGGCCGGCACGGCGGCCCTGATACGTGGCGGCCCTGATGCCGGGCCGGTCGGCCGCGCCCGCATGCCGCGGAGATGCCGCAATTTTCCATTTGCCCCCGGGGGCGGCGTGCATCAGTTATAGGGCGACAGCTGCAGCGAGAGTGCGATGGATACCCGATCAGTCTCGAGAGCCCGACTCGGTGCGATCTTCCTTGCCGGAGCGACGCTGCTGGGCGCGTGCGACACCGCCGAATATCTCTATCCGAACCGCAAGAAGTCGACCGGATCCCAGGGCGGTCCGACCTACTCCTACGGCGAGACCCGCGTCGGCAATTCCTCGGTGTTCGGCGAAGGTGGCGCGTTAGGCGGCCTGTTCGGGCGCCCCTCGGGCGACGGCGGCGGTGGCGGCGGTATCGGCGTCAATAACTTCCTGTGGCGCGCGTCGCTCGACTCGCTGTCCTTCATGCCGCTCGCCTCGGCCGATCCGTTCGGCGGCGTGATCGTGACCGAATGGCACAGCCTGCCCGAGACGCCGACCGAGCGCTTCAAGGTCAACCTGTTCATCCTCGGTCGCGAGCTGCGCGCCGACGGCATCAAGGCCGCCGTGTTCCGCCAGCGCCAGGAGAAGAACGGCAACTGGGTCGATGTCGCGGTCGAGGAAGGCACGGCCACCAGGCTCGAGGACGCGATCCTCAGCCGGGCGCGCGAATTGCGGCTGGCGCAGTCGCGCTGACGCGTCTTCGGATCGCGGATGCAAGCGGGGTCGGAGCGCGAGCTCCGGCCCCGTCGCGTTTTGGGTGAAGCTTGGCCTTGTTGAAGCGTCGCCTTGTTGAAGCGCGACCTTGGTAAAGCGTCGCCGCGAATTCGCTGCCACGCGCCAAGCATGGATTGGACTCACCCCTCCTTCGGCGGCGTTAACGCTCTCGGCGTGAGCGGCTTGCACGTTAGGCGATAGCCGCATTCGCGCGTCAGCCTGCCCCCGCGCTTTTCAGGGAGGGCAGGATGATGGGACGAGGGCGATCGCTGGCGGGTCTCGGCGTGGCGATGGCGATGATCGCGGGCGCGATGTCGTCGGCGCTCGGGCAGGGCCGCGGCGCGTCGGCGATCCGCGTGACGGTCGGGGGCGCGATGGAGCAGAGCTTCGGCTACGCGACAAATCGCGACGGGGTGCGGGTTGCGCAGTCGCGTCAGACCGGCACGTCGACGGTCGTGCTCGCCAATCCGAATCGCTGGGGCCAGCAATCGGACAGCGAGATCTGGTTCTCGGGCAGGGCCCGGCTCGAATCCGGACTGGTAGTCGGGTTCAAGGTGGAGCTCGAGGGCAACTCGCAGTTCAGCGACCAGATCGACGAGTCCTATCTGTTCGTCGAAGGCGGCTTCGGACGTCTCGTCCTCGGTGCCGAGAACGACGCGGCGTATCTGATGCACGTCTCGGCGCCGCGCCCGGGGGACGGCTGGGGCGTCCTCGAATCCGCGGTCACCGGCTGGGTGAACACGCCGAGATCGATGTATTTCCTCACCACGACCGCACCGCTGAGCACCGGCGACGACCAGAAGCTGTCGTATTTCACCCCTCGCCTGCACGGGGTCCAGGCGGGCTTCTCCTTCACGCCCAACGACAAGCAGGATGTGCGCGAGTTCTCAGATCGCGCCCGCGACCGCACCAACATGGCGACGGCGGCGTTGAACGGACGCTGGACCTGGGCACCGGTCTCCCTCGGCGCCTCAATCGGCTGGGTCCATGGCGCGCCGGTGTCCCGGGCGACCTTCGCCGATCGTCGGACGCCGCTCGACGACCTGGCCGCCGGCGCCGAGCTGCGCTTTGCCGGCTGGTCCGCCGGCGGAGGAATCCGATGGTTGCGCAATCCCGGGTCTAGCCTCGCGGGTCGGGTGCTGGCGGCGGGCGTTGCCAAGGACCTCGGCGATGCCGCCGTGGGTGTCGGCGCCATCGTCTCTCGGACGGCCGGGCTGGCGACGACGCCAGGGCGCGACCGGGGAGAAATCATTTTGATTTCCGGATCTTACAAGCTGGCGCCGGGAGTCTCCGCGATCGCCGCCGCCTTCGCGGCCGAATTCTCGGCCGGCCCGTCGCGCACCGCCGCCGAGGACAACAATCGCGGTGTCGGGTTGGTGACCGGGCTGCGGCTGGCGTTCTGAGCCGGGGGCCGGCGGCTGGTCAGCCCCGGGCAAACAGGCGGGGCGGTCGCACGGTGGAGATAGGCGATGACCGCAAAGACCGATGCTGCCCGCCAGCGCAATTGGCGACCGCATCGCACGGGCCCGGCACGAAACTGATCCGACCTGCTGCGGTCCTAAAGACTTTCGTAACCGTTCTGCCGCGGCCCTCGCCGCGCCTGTGTCGTTGGCGCAACACCCCGCGTGCTTCTCGCCACAGCTGGCATTAACTCCGTTGCTGGCCTGCGGAATTCGGAGCAATTCTCTCCACCGCTCCTTCGTCGGAGCAGAAACCTGTGCGGATGCCCGTCATTCGCGCGTAACGGAGAGAGGATTTCCTCATGCAGTACAAGCTCCTTGCTACGACCGCCCTGGTGGCGGCGGGGCTGTGGGCATCGACGGAGGCCGCGTTCGCGCAGGCCAAGGTCGCCCCCATCAGCGTCGTCGTCGGCGGTTACCACGAACAGACGTTCGGCTACGGCGGCAACAAGAGCGGCCGTACGTACGCGTTCCTCGGCGCCACCGCGTCGAAGATCAACAAGATGTCGCAGATGTCCGACTCGGAGATCTGGTTCGGCGGTCGCACGACGCTCGCGAACGGCATCACGGTCGGCTTCGACGTCCAGCTCGAGGCGAACACCGCCGGCGACCAGATCGACGAGTCGTACCTGTTCATCGACGGCGCCTTCGGCCGCTTGGTGATCGGCTCGGAGAACACCGCCGACTACATCATGAACTACTCGATCCCGGGCGTCGGCAAGGCCTACGGCGCGCAGGAGTCCTCGGCGCAGTCCTGGATTCTGCGTCCGACGGCGGTGACCTTCCTCGACACCATGCAGTCCGGTAAGGGCCATGGCGGCGGCGGCAACGTCCTTCCGGGCGGCGGCAACGACCAGCAGCGCGTGACCTACTACACGCCGCGCTTCTGGGGCTTCGGCGCCGGCGTGTCGTACACGCCGAACGTCGGCGGCTCGACGGGCTTCGTCTCGGGCGGCAGCTTCGAGGACAACAACGGCTTCGTCGACAAGGCCGCGAACCGTCACAACGCGTTCAGCGGTTCGGTGAACTTCACGAACAACTTCTCGGGCGTGCAGGTCAATGCTTCGGCCGGCATCACCTGGTATCCGAAGATCACCAACGCCGCGACGGCTCCGAACAACGACCGTGTCGTCGACTGGTCGGTCGGCGGTCAGCTCGGCTACATGGGCTTCATGGTCGGCGCCGGCTACCGCAACCTCGACGTCAAGAACGGCGCTGAGGACGGCTACAACTGGGGCGTTGGCGCGAGCTACGTGACCGGTCCGTTCGCGGTCGGCCTGAGCTACATGACCTCGAACGTCGAGGGCACGACGACCAACAGCAAGAACGACAAGTTCCATCAGATCCTGCTCTCGGGCGCCTACACGATGGGCCCGGGCGTGGACCTGATCGGTGCGCTGTTCCACATCTCGTTCAAGGACGAGGGTGGCGCCACCGCGAACAAGAACAGCGGCGTTGGTGCGATCACCGGCGTGCGTCTGAGCTTCTGATCCTCTAAGCGATCAGTTGTTGGGAAGAGGGCGGCTTCGGCCGCCCTCTTTTTTTGTGCGCGCCGCTTGCGCATCGAGTGCCGCCGCCGCGCGGCGCGCTCATAATGAAGGCGCGATCGCGGCCTTCCGATTCCACTCGCTGCGATAGCTGCGCTCCAGCTCGCGCGCCAGCCGCGGCGCATCCATCAGCGACGAGCCGGCGAGACGCGCGCGCAGCTCGAGCCGCTCGGCGACACCGCGCCTGCCGCGCTCCGCCGCCGCCACGGCGCGGGCCACATAGTCGGCGGCGTCGCGGGCGACGAACTCGTCGAGCCCCGCCTGCATCAACAGGCTCGCGCCGACCCGCGCGGCGTGGCGGTTGCCGCCGGCCAATGTCAGCACCGGCACGCCCATCCACAGCGCCTCGATCGTCGTCGTCGTGCCGTTGTACGGGAACGGATCGAGCGCCAGGTCGACGCGGTCGTAGCTGGCGAAATGCCACGCATAGGGCGGCCGCGCGCCTTCCAGGCGCAGCCGGGTCGCGGAAACGCCGTGTGCTTCGAATTGCGCGGCCAAGCGCTCCGCGATCGCGCCGATGCCGAGCGTCCGGCACTTGAGGTGGAGGATCGCGTCCGGTACCGCCGTCAGGATGCGCGCCCACAGCGCGATGCACGACGCCGACATCTTCGCCGCGGTGTTGAAGCTGCCGAAGGTGAACGGGCCCGGCGCCGCCGCCGCCGGATCGCGCTGTGCGGCCGTCATCGGCCGCCAGGCATGGAAGCCGTGAGGCAGTCGGATCACGCGCTCTGGCCCTTCGCCATCGCCGTCCGGCGGATCGGCGATGGCATCGCTGAGGCGCGCGTCCATCGACGCGAGACCGGTGGTCGACGGCCAGCCGAGCCAGGCGAGCTGCACCGGCGCGGCGCGGGCGGCGAAGATGTCCGGACGCGAGTCCTGCATGTGCCCTGCGAGATCGACGAGCACGTCGATGCCGTCGTCGAGGATCCGCAGCTGGGCTTCGCCGGTCGAAAGGCCAGCGATGTCGTGCCAGCGCGCGCCGGCCAGCGTCTTGAAGCGCTGGGTGATCGCGTCGGGGGCCCGCGTGCCGGTCGAGTAGAGATGGATCTCGACGGCCGCCGGGTCATGCGCCTCGATCACCGGCAGCGCGAACCAGGCGACCGAATGCTCGCGGAAGTCCGGCGAGACGTAGCCGATGCGCAGCGGTCGGCGCGCGGCGTCGACACGCCCCGGCGTCCCTGTCGCTGCCGTGCCGACGCGCGATTCCATCGCGCGGCCCCATCGCGCGGCCGCCTCGCGGATCTCGGACGGCGCGGTGGTGTCGCGATAGAGCAGCTCGATCAGCAGCCCTTTGATCGCGCCGAGATGCGCCGGCGTCGCTTCGAGCACGCGGCGATAGTCGGCGAGCGCCGCGTCGGACTGCCCCACCGCCTGGCGGATCTGGCCGCGCCAGAACAGCACGCCCGGATGATCGGGGTGGTGCACGGCGATCGTCTCGATGCTGCGCAGCGCCGCCAGATGCCGATCGGCATGGAGCTGCGCGCGCGCGCATTCGATCCCGGCCTCGACGCTCGCCGGCGACAGCCGCAGCGCCCGCTCGGCCGCCTCGATCGCGCCGAGCATGTCGCCACGCCGGCGCAGCGACGTCGCGAGAAGGATCCAGTCCGCGAACCGGCCGGGATCGATCTGCACGGCGCGCGTCGCGGCCTGCGCTGCGGCAGCCACATTGCCGGCAGCCTCGGCGGCCACGGCTGCCGCGTGCCAGCCGCGCGGGTCGTTGGGCGCGCCGTCGGTGGCGCGCCTGGCGGCGGCGGCGGCATCCGCGATCCGGTCCAGCTTCGCCAGCACCTGCGCCAGCTCGGCCCAGGCGGGGGCGGCGCGTCCGTCGAGCTCGACCGCGCGCGTCAGGGCGGCGAGGGCGCCCGCGTGGTCTCCGCGCCGCGCCAGGCATTCGCCGAGCGCGAGCTGCGTCGGCGCGAAGTCGCCCTTGAGGCTCGCAGCGCGCTGCAGGGCCGCGAGCGCCTCGTCGTCTTGACCGCGCATCGCCTGCGTGACGCCGAGATTGTGCCAGGTGGTCGAATCACCCGGCGCGAGCCGGGCCGCCGCCGCAAGAGCAGCCGCCGCGTCGTCGACACGGCCGACCATCTGCAGCACCGCGCCGAGATCGGCGCGAAACCGCGCATTGGCGGGTGCCAGCGCGACGGCGCGCATCAGCCGCTCCACGGCATCGGCGCCGATCCCCGCGGCGGCGCAGGCGAGGCCCGAGGCATGGATCGCCTCGGCGTGGTGCGGCTCGCCGTCCAGGAACGCGTCGTAGAGCGCGATCGCCTCGCGCGGCCGCCCGCCGCGATGCATGCGGATGGCATCGGCGAGACGGCCGGCGGCGGGTGCGGACGGAATGCCGCTGGAGGGTGGAGACGACATGGGTGATGGGCTCGGCGGCGTCGAGTTCAGCTATCTGCCACGTCGCTGCGCCCCCGGCCAGCTTCCGCGCCGGCCGGCCACGGCCTCACGACGCGGCCATCCATTCGAACGCCGATTCGATCTTTCGCGCGAAGCCGGGGCCGTCGCACAGCGGCGAGGCCGCGAGGCGGTCGCGCACGGCCGGGCGCTGCGCGAACCGACCGTTGGGATCGGCGATCAGTGCCGACGCGATCGCGACATAGGCCGCATCGTCGGCGGCGATGAACTCGGGCATGCCGGCATGCGTGAGCAGGGAGTGCCCGACGCGCGCCGCGTGGCGATCGCCGCCGGCGCGCGTCACGACGGGCACGCCCATCCACAGCGCCTCGAGTGTCGTCGTCGTGCCGTTGTAGGGCACAGGGTCGAGCGCGACGTCGACGCGCTCGTAGAGCGCGAAATGCTCGGCGAGCGGCAGTCGGGCATCGACGATCGCCAGGCGATCCGGCGCCACGCCAGCAGCCGCGAACGCTTCGCGAAGTCGCGCGGCGGCCTGCGGAACGGCGAGGCTGCCGCATTTGATCATCAGCCGCGATCCCGGCGTCGCCGCGAGAACGCGCGCCCACAGCGCGATCGTCGCGCGCGACAGCTTGAGCGCCTGGTTGAAGCTGCCGAAGGTCGGGGGATGCGACCCGCGCGACCGTGAAATCGCCGGCGCTTCGGCCGGCGCGCGCCAGACGTGGAAACCGTCCGCCAGGCGCAGCAGCCGCTCCGCGTAGTCCGCCTCGACGCCTGGCGGGTCGGCGATCGCATCGGTGAGGCGCCAGTCGATCGCGTCGAGCCCGGTCGTCGCGGGCCAGCCGAGCCAGGTCGCCTGCACCGGCGCGGGTCGGCGCGCGAAGATGCCGAGGCGATTGCCGTCCGTGTGGCCGGCGAGATCGACGAGCACGTCGATGCCGTCCGCGGCGATGCGCGCCGCCGCGGTCGCATCGTCCGTCGCGGCGATGTCGCGCCAGGCGGCGCCCGGATGCGCCGAGAACCAGGCGGTGAAGTCGTCGCGCTGCGTGCCCGTGGAATAGAGGAACGGCATCACGCGCGCGCCGTCATGCGCCGCCAGCAGCGGTCGGAGGAAGAATGCCACCGAGTGCCGCCGGTAGTCGGGTGACACGTAGCCCACGCGCAGCGCGTCGCCGGCTCGCGGTCCGCGGGGGCGGGGGCGCGGCGCGGCGACCGGGGCGCAGGCGCGCGCCCAGTCGCCTGCCGCCGCGGCGATGCGAGATGCGGGGCTCGCGTCGTCGGCAACCAGCATGAACAGCAGGCTCGAGATGCCCGCCGGCCAGCAGGGCCGCGACGTCGCCAGCGCGGCGTAGGCGGCGACCGCGCCGGGAATGTCGCCGACCAGCTGCGCCGCCTGGCCGCTCGCGAAGAGCAGGGCCGGGTGCGATGCCTGCCCGGGCGGGGCCTGCGCGAGGGTGGCGAGCGCGGCGACAGGGTCGCGGGCGGCGAGCTGCGCGCGCGCGAGATGGGCGATCGCGTCGACGGCCGCGGGCGCGAGCGCCAGGGCTCGGTGGCCCGCCTCGACCGCTCCGGCCGAATCGCCGCTCTCGCGCAGCGCGATCGACAGGGCGGTCCAGCCGTCGGCCTGCCCGGGCCGCTCGGCGACGACGCGACGCAGCGTCCCGGCCGCGAGCGAGATCTCGCCCGCGGCGTTGGCCGCGATGCCGAGCGCGAGCAGGACGTCGACGTCGCGCGGCGCGAGGGCGAGGGCGCGACGGGCGGCGTCGAGCGCCGCCGGCCCGCGACCGAGCTCGGCCAGCGCGAGCGCGAGATTGGTCCAGCCGCGCGGCGTCGCGGGATCGAGCCGCGTCGCCTCGCGCAGCGCCTGCACGGCGGCTTCGTGATCGCCCAGCCGCCCGCAAGCGACGCCGAGGGCGAGCTGGGTGAGCGCGATGCCGGGCGCCCGCTCGATCGCCCGCTCGAGCGCCGGGCGCGCCGCCGCAGCATCGCCACGGACGAGCTCGACGAGGCCGAGATTGTGCCAGGCCTCGGCGTAGGTCGCGTCGAGCTGCGTCGCGCGCCGGAATCCGTCGCGCGCCTCGTCGAGCCGGCCCAGCAGGCGAAAGGCCGCGGCGAGGTCGTTGGCGATCGCCGCGTGTCCGGGTTCGGCGGCGGCCGCGCGCGACAGTCGCGCCTCGCCCTCGGCGGCGCGGCCGAGCGCCATCAGCACGACTCCCGACGCGTGCAGCGCGCCGACATGCCCGGGCTGCAGCGACAGGACGCGATCGTAGAGGGCGAGCGCGGCGTCGCCCGCGCCGGCGCGCTGCCGGGCGGCAGCCTCGGCAAGAAGCGTGTCGAGTGGTGTCATGCGTCGCCGGAGCTTATGTCGAGCCCGCGGCTCCGTGCTATACAGCCGCCGCGTCATGACCGAAGCCATCGCCGTCGCACTGCTCGGCGTCCGCGCCAAGATCGCCGCCGCCGCGGCGCAGGCCGGACGCGACCCCGCCACCGTCACCCTCGTCGCCGTTGCCAAGACATTCGGGGCCGATGCGGTGGAGTCCGCGCTCGCCGCCGGCCAGCGCGTGTTCGGCGAGAACCGCGTGCAGGAGGCGCAGGCGAAATATCCCGCGCTCAAGCAGCGCGTCCCGGATCTCGAGCTTCATCTCATCGGGCCGCTGCAGACGAACAAGGCGCGCGACGCCGTCGAACTGTTCGACGTCATCCAGACCGTCGATCGTCCCAAGCTCGCACGCGAGCTCGCCAAGGCGATCGCCGCGACGGGCCGCCGGCCGCGACTGTTCGTGCAGGTGAACATCGGCGACGAGCCGCAGAAGGCGGGCGTCGCGCCGGGCGAGGTCGCCGCGCTGCTCGCCGAATGCGCGCAGCTCGGCCTCGCCGTCGAAGGGCTGATGTGCATCCCGCCGGCGGACCTGCCGCCGGCGCCGTTCTTCGCGCGGCTCGCCGAGCTCGCGCGCGCGCACGGCCTCGCCGGATTGAGCATGGGAATGAGCGGCGACTACGCCGAGGCGGTCGCGCACGGCGCCACGCATGTCCGCGTCGGTTCGGCGATCTTCGGCAAACGCTGACCGCGCGCCTGCAGCCGGCGCTTAGGCCGGAATCGGCTCGAAGGTGATCTCCGCGCCCGGACCGAGGGCGGCGAGCAGCTCCAGCAGGTCCGATCGCGCGAGTCCGACGCAGCCGTCCGTCGGGCCGCCGTCGTCGCGCATCAGATGCATGAAGATCGCGCTGCCGGCATGCGGCACGACCGGCGCGTCGTTGTGCCCGAGCACGACGATCACGTCGTACAGGGCATCGTCGCGCCAGAGCCGCTCGTGGCTCGCCGCGAACGGCAGGCGCACCGGCCGGTTGTAGGCGGCATGGTCGGGCGCGTCGCACCAGCCATGCTGAGGCGTCAGCGCCTCGCCGGGGAGCGCGCTCGGCGGCGCGACTGCGAATCGATCCGGGCGCCAGTAGAAGGAGCGGAACGGGTAGCGGCCGACCGGCGTGGCGCCGTCGCCCTCGCGCTTGTCGCGCCTCACGCCGCCGCGGCCGAGCGTGCAGGGGACCTCGCGCCCGGACCAGAGCAGGCGGCCGCGACCGACGGCGACGGGATGAACGACGACGTGCATGCCGACGGAGGATAGTGCGCGCGCGGGTCTGCGTGCACCGCTCTCCGCCTCGGCCTCCGGGACCTGGACGGGCGAGGCGGGTGTGCTCCGGCCGCGCTACTCGACGCGGTTCAGCGACGCGGTGCCGCGCGAGAGCTGCTGCTGCAGGGCCTGGTACTTCGCCTGCGCCGCCTCGAGCCGCCGCAGGAAATCCGCCTGCGAGGCCGGCAGCGGCTCCTGCCCCGCGCGCGGTGCCGCCGGCGCACTCATGGCGGAAGCGCCGGGGACGTAGGAGGGCCCGACGTTGCGCGGCACGCTCGGCCCCTGAGAGCCGGTCCCGGTGGCGCCGTTGAGCGTCGCCGGCATGCGGGCGCCGGCGTTGTTCAGATACCAGGCGAGATCGCGGCTGCCCGGCTGACGCGTGCCGGTCCAGCCGGCCGCGGCGGGCGCGGGCGGCGGCGGCGCCGCAGCGGGCGTCCCGGTCGCTGTCTGCTGCGGCGGGGTGGTCACCGCGGCGGCCGCCGGCGCGGCGGCTGCGGTGCGGTTCGCCGGGATTTCGGCAAGCGCTGCGGCCGCTGCGGGGATCAGCAGCTTCGGAGCGCCGGCCGCCGCGGGAGCCGGATCTGCGGCCGCGGATTTCTCGCCGTCGCCCATGAACAGCCCGGCGATGGCATCGACCGGGGTCTTGCCGGTCGTCTGCTCGAAGACGTGGTTGAGCGTCGCGTTCACGAGCCCGATCGGCCCGCCGAAAATCAGGCCGCCGATCACCTTGACGGCGGGATGCGGCTCGTCGCCGGTCAGCTTGCGGTAGAGGGGGCCGATGATCGGCAGATGCTGCAGCGGGTTCACGAGCGCGACGAGATCGCTGAACTTGAACTTGTCGTCGCCCGAGCGGTCCGACGGGCCGCCGGGCACCATGTGACCGTCGTCATTGACCATCAGCGGTTGCGGCTGCACACGCTTGGTGGGGACGATCGGGGCGGCGGTGGCTTCGGTGACGGACATGGTCGTCAGTCACCAAGCAAGCCCGAGGCCAATCCGGGAACTGCTTCCCATCAAAGGGTTAGACCGTGACGACGATTGACCAGGCGTTTCCGGCCCGGCAAATCCTGCCGGGGCCGGGTGGTAGTGGCCCCCCCGAGCGTCATGCTAAGAACGCATCATGACCAGCACAAAGCGAGTCCTCCTCGTCGATGACGACCAGCCGTTGCGCCAGGCGCTCGCCGAGCAGCTGGCGCCGGAATACACGCCGATCGAGGCGGCTACGGGGACCGAAGGCTTCGCAGCCGCGAAGGACGGTCATTTCGATGCGATCCTCCTCGATGTCGGGCTGCCCGACATGGACGGCCGCGACGTCTGCCGGCGCCTGCGCGAAGCGGGCGTCACCTGTCCGATCATCATGCTGACCGGGGCGGCGACGGAGCAGGACACGATCGCCGGCCTCGATTCGGGCGCCAACGACTACATCGCCAAGCCGTTCCGTCTCGGCGAGCTGCTGGCGCGACTGCGTGCCCAGCTCCGCCAGCACGAGGCCTCCGAGGATGCGGAGTTCGTGATCGGCCCATACCTGTTCCAGCCGGCGCACAAGCTTCTGATCGACCAGGCGACGCGCAAGAAGGTCCGTCTCACCGAGAAGGAGGCGGCGATCCTGCGCTTCCTCTACCGCGCGGGCGAACAGCCGGTGTCGCGCGAAACCCTGCTCGGCGAGGTCTGGGGCTACAACGCCGGCGTGAACACGCATACGCTGGAGACGCACATCTACCGGTTGCGCCAGAAGATGGAGCGCGATCCCGCGACGGCCGCCCTGCTGCTGACGTCCGCCGGCGGCTATCGCCTGGCGCGGTGAAAAGCTGGATCGCGATGAGGCGAGGGACGATGCCCCGATGAGCGGCTTCTCGGTCACCTTCTGGGGCGTGCGCGGCTCGATCGCCTGCCCCGGGCCGGACACGATGCGCTACGGCGGCAACACCGCCTGCCTCGAGATCCGCGTGGGCGGCCGGCTGCTCGTCCTCGACGGCGGCACCGGCCTGCGGCGCCTCGGGCACAAGCTCGACCGCGACGGCCTGATCAACGCCGACATCCTGTTCACGCACACGCATTTCGACCACATCTGCGGGCTGCCGTTCTTCAGCTCGATCTACTCGTCGCAGAACCGCTTTCGCCTCTGGGCCGGCCATCTGCTGCCCAACCACACGCTCCGCTACGTGCTGTCGGAGATGATGCGCGAGCCGCTGTTCCCGATTCCGATGACGGTGTTCGGCGCGGAGCTCGAGTTCAACGACTTCCGCGCCGGCGAGGTGCTCGACCTCGGCGCCGGGCTGAAGGTGCAGACCGCACCGCTGAATCATCCCAACGGCGCGACCGGCTACCGCATCGAGCATGCCGGCAAGTCGATCTGCTACATCACCGACACCGAGCACGTTCCCGGCAAGCCCGACGCCAACGTGCTCGGCCTCATCGAGGGCGCCGACCTCGTCATCTACGACTGCACCTACACCGACGAGCAGTTCCCGAGCCATGTGGGCTGGGGCCACTCGACCTGGGAAGAGGGCGTGCGGCTGTGCGACGCCGCCAAGGTGCGCCGCCTCGCGATCTTCCACCACGACCCGGCCAACGACGACACGATCATGGACGCCATCGCGGCGGCCGCCGATCAGCGCCGACCGGGAACGATCGTGGCGGTCGAGGGCATGACCCTGACGCCTTGAGCGCGTCGCTCCGCCGCCTTCGCTTCGGCCTCGCGACGCTGCTCGGGCGCCCGCGCGGCTGGTTCATCCCGCATCGCTACGCCGAGAGCTGCGTCGCACCCGCGGGCTACGACGCGCTCGAGCCGATCTTCGCCGCCGCGCAGCCGGCGATGCGGGCCCTGCTCGACGCGGCGGAGCCGCATGCCGCCGACTTCGCGCGCTTCGGCGGGCCGCCGCCCAACCCGCGCTTCGAGCAGGACTGGTTTCCCCGACTCGACGCCGTCGCCGCCTACACGATGCTGCGCGCGCGCAAGCCCGCGCGGCTCGTCGAGGTCGGCTCGGGCCACTCGACGCGCGTCTTCGCCCGCGCGATCGCCGACGGCGGTCTCGCGACCCGGATCACGGCGATCGACCCGCAGCCCCGCGCCGACATCGCCGGGCTGGGCATCGAGATCCGGCGCGAGCCCGTGCAGCGCGCGCCGCGGGGCGTCTTCGACCGGCTCTCGAGCGGCGACATGCTGGCCGTCGACTCGAGCCATGTGCTGATGCCGGGAAGCGACGTGGACCTGCTGTTCGCCGACGTCCTGCCGCGGCTGCCGTCCGGCGTCGTCGTGCACGTCCACGACATCTTCCTGCCTGACGCCTATCCGGCGAGCTGGGCGTGGCGCGGCTACAACGAGCAGAACGCCCTCGCCGGATTCCTGTCCGGCGGCGGCTGGCGCGTGCTGTGGAGCTCGCGCTACGTCGCCACGCGCATGCAGGCGGCTTTTCGCGACGGCGCGCTCGCCGCCCTCCCGCTTTCCGACGGCGCGTTCGAGACGAGCCTGTGGCTCGAGCGATGCTGAATGCGCGCGGGGCCGGGGCCCGCGTTCAGCGCGCCGCCCAGTAGGCCTCGAGCGACCGGGCGAGCTCGCCGCGCCGAGTCGCGTCCACGAAGGCGGCGCTGACGGCATTGCGCGCCAGGGTCCGGATCTCCTCGCGCGTCAGGCCGACAGCCCGCTGGGTGGCGACGTAGTTGTCGTTCATGTAGCCGCCGAAATAGGACGGATCGTCCGAGTTCATCGTGACGTTCAGCCCCGCGCGGAGCAGGCGCGCGATGTTGTGGTCCTCGAGCCGCTGCACGACGCGCAGCTTCAGGTTCGACAACGGGCAGACCGTCAGCGGGATGCGCGACGCGGCGAGCTCCTGCACGAGCGCGCCGTCCTCCTCGCAGCGCACGCCATGGTCGATGCGATCGACGCCGAGCGCCTCGACCGCCTCGCGCACGTAGTCGGCGCCGCCCTCCTCGCCGGCATGGGCGACGAGCTTGAAGCCCTGGGCGCGGATCTCGGCGAAGACGCGGGCGAACTTGCCCGGCCGATTGCCGACCTCCGGCCCGCCGAGCCCGTAGCCGACGACGTGGCCGGCGAAGGCTTCTCCGGCGCGCAGCGTCGCGAAGGCGTCGTCCTCGCTGAATTGGCGCTGGAAGACCAGGATCAGGCCGCAGGTGATGCCGAGCCGCGACTTCGCGTCGGCGATCGCCCGCGTGACGCCGTCCATCATCGTCCCGTAGGCGATGCCGCGTCGCAGATGCGCCTGCGGCGCCAGGAACACCTCGGTGTGCTCGACATTGTCCCGCCGCACGCGGCTCAGATACGCCCAGGTCATGTCGTAGAAGTCCTGCTCGGTGATCAGAACCCGCAACCCCGCGTAGTACACGTCGAGGAAACTCTTCAGGTCCTTGAAGTCGTAGGCCGCGCGCAGCGCAGCCTCGGAAGCGAAGCCGATGTCGACGCGATTGCGCGCGGCGAGCGCGAACAGCAGATCGGCCTCGAGCGACCCTTCCAGGTGCATGTGCAGCTCGACCTTGGGCATGGCCTCGATGAGCTCGCGAATTCCGTCCGTCATGCGTCGACCTGGTTCGTTGTTCGGGGTTGTTGGCCCATGGTACACGGCTTGCAAGCATCCCGCGCGACGTGGTCGCGCGGGCGGCACGGGGAACTCAAGCGGGGGCGCCGGATACGGCGGGAAGTACGATGACCAAGATCTCTGGACTTCGACTCGACCGCCGCCGGGCCCTGGCGCTCTCGGGCGCGGCCGGCTTGGCCCTGGCCGCGGGGGCCTCGCGCGCCCAGACCGGCCTGCGCAAGGTCAAGATCGCGGTCGGAACGACGAACCTGAACATCGCCTATCCCTGGCTGACCCTTCCCGTCGCGCTGAACTACTGGCGCGAGGAGGGCTACGACGTCGAGGTGCTGCCGGTCGGCGCGTCGTTGCAGGCGCTGCAGCAGATGGTGGCGGGCAACGTCGACTTCGCGCAGCTGAACTCCAGCGTCGTGATCCAGGCCAACATCGTCAACGACGTGCCGGTGCGCGTCGTGATGAACAACGGCGTGATCGACTGGTCGCTGTCGGTCCTCGACGACGGGCCGATCAAGTCGGTGAAGGACCTCAAGGGCAAGGCGATCGGCGTGTTCAGCCTCGCCACCGGCGGCATCGCCTTCATGCGGTCGTACCTGAAGGCCAACGGCATGAACCCGGACGCCGACGTGCAGCTGATCCCGGTCGGGCTCGGCGCCCCGCCGATCGAGGCGCTGCGCTCGAATCGCGTGCATGCGCTGCTGTTTTGGGCATCCGCGCAGGCGGGCTTCGAGAATGCCGGCCTGAAGCTGCGCTACCTGCGCGCCGACGACTGGGCGACGTATCCGGACTTCACCTTCTCCACGCTCCAGAAGACCGTGCAGGGCGATGCCGCGATGGTCGAGGCGATCGCGCGCGGCGCCGCCAAGGCGACGGAGTTCGTCATGGCGAGCCCGGATTGCCAGCGCCGCCTGCATTGGGCGAAGTGGCCGACGACCAAGCCGACCGGCGCCGACGAGGCGACGCTCGCGCGCTGGGACCTGAACAACCTGAACGCCCAGCTCGATTCGATGCGTGCGGCGCATGCGATGAACGGCGGCAAGCTCTGGGGCCGCGCCACGCCCGAGGCCTATGGCCGCATCCAGGACTTCATGAAGGAGGCCGGACTGATCACGAAGACGATCGATCCGAAGACCTACATGATCGGCATCCCCGATTTCTACGAGCGCATCAACAGGTTCGACGCCGCGGCGGTCCGCGCCTCCGCCTCCGCCTGCGCCGCCGGGTGACGATGGTCACGGCGGCCCCGATGCTGCCGAGCGAAGCGCCGCGCACGAGCGCTGCGCTGATCACCGCGGAGGGATTGAACAAGACCTACGCGACCCAGGCGGGCGACGACGTCGTCGCGCTGTCGAACGTGTCGTTCGACATCGCGCGCGGCGAGTTCGTCACCGTCGTCGGGCCGAGCGGCTGCGGCAAGAGCACGCTGCTGAAGATCCTCGCCGGGATCCTCCGGCGCAGCTCGGGCGCGCTGACCCTCGGCGCGCGCCCGATCGACGGGCCCTCGCGCGACGTCGGCGTGGTCTTCCAGGCCCCGGTGCTGCTGCCGTGGCGGACCGTGCTGCAGAACGTCCTGCTGCCGATCGACATCCAGCGCCAGCGCCGCGCCGACCACGCCGCGCGCGCCCAGTCGCTGATCCGGATGGTCGGCCTCGCCGGCTTCGAGAACAAGTACCCGGGCGAGCTGTCGGGCGGCATGCAGCAGCGCGTGGGCATCACGCGGGCGCTGGTCCACGATCCGAGCCTGCTGCTGATGGACGAGCCGTTCGGCGCGCTCGACGCGATGACGCGCGAGGCGATGAACCTGGAGCTGCTGCGGATCTGGGGCGAGAGCGGCAAGACGATCATGCTGGTGACGCACAGCATTCCCGAGGCGGTCTTCCTCGCGGACCGGGTGATCGTGATGTCGCCGCGCCCCGGCCGGATCAGCGAGATCATCCCGATCGACCTGCCGAGGCCGCGCGACCTGGCGGTGATCAACTCGCCGCATTTCGGCACCTATGTCGCGCGGATCCGCGCGCATTTCCAGTCGCTGGGGGCGCTCGACGGATGAGCATGCGGTCCGGCAGGCGGCGGCTGGAGCTGTCGCTCTCGATCGTCGTCTTCGTCGTCTTCGTCCTGGGCTGGGAGGGCGCCGTGCGCCTGTTCGGGATCCCGGCAATCATCATCCCGTCGCCGACGGCGGTGATGCGGGCGCTGGCGGGCGGCATCCAGAGCGGCGAGCTGATCACCCATTTCTGGGTCACCTTCGCCGAGGTGCTGCTCGGCTTCGTCCTGGGCGCCGGCTGCGGCTTCGTCATCGGCGTTCTGGTCGGGTTGTTCCCGCTGCTCGAGCGCACCGTCTATCCCTACGTCGTCGCCTTCCAGACGCTGCCCAAGGTCGCGATCGCGCCGATCATCGTGATCTGGTTCGGCTACGGCATGACCTCGAAGGTCGTGATCACTGCGACCATCGCCTTCTTCCCCGTGCTCGCGAACACGATCGTCGGCCTGCGCGCCGTGCCGCGCGAGCAGGTCGAGCTGATGGTCGCCTTCACGGCCTCGCGCTGGCAGATCTTCCTGATGGCGCGCCTGCCGCAGGCGCTGCCCTACGTTTTCGTCGGTCTGGACGTCGCCATCGTGCTGTCGGTGATCGGCGCCATCGTCGGCGAGTTCGTCGGCGCGCAGGCGGGCCTCGGCTACCTGATCCTGCAGCGCAACTTCAACATGGACATGGCCGGCGTCTTCGCGATCCTCATCATCCTGTCGCTGATGGGGATCGGGCTGCACCTGCTGGTGAACGCGATCCAGCGCCGCGTCGTGTTCTGGATCGACAGCGCCCACGACAAGGTGATGGGCGCGTGACCCGGGCGACGAGCTCGGAGAAGGAGAGACTGCGATGACCGAGGCGATGCCGCGTGCCGCGACGGCCGACGAGATGCCGATCCTGGATCTGACGCCGCTCAACACCGGCGCGTCGATCGAGGCACTGGCGAAGGCGCTGCGCCGAGCCTGCGAGACGACCGGGTTCTTCTACGTGAAGAACCACGGCGTGCCGCAAAAGGTGGTCGACGACGTCTTCGCGGCGACGAAGCGCTACTTCGACCTGCCGCTCGAGGAGCGGCTGAAGCTGAAGATCGACGACCGCTTTCGCCGCGGCTTCATGCCCGAGGGCATCAACCAGCACCCGGGCTACGCGCCGGACATCAAGGAGAGCTACGAGTTCGCCCTCGACCTGCCGCTCGACGACCCTGCGGTCGTCGCGGGCCTGCCTCTGCATGGCCCCAATCGCTGGCCGGCCGAGCATCCCTGGCTGCGCGCGGCGGCCGAGGCCTATTTCAAGGAGACGATGGCGCTGGGCAAGCGCCTGCTGCGCGTGTTCGCCACGAGCCTCGGCATGCCCGAGGAATTCTTCCTGCAGTTCACGAAGAAGCCGATGGTGCAGACGCGCCTGTTCCACTACCGCCCGGCGCCCGCCGACGCCGTCGACAAGAAGGCCTTCGGCGTCGCGCCCCACACCGACTACGGCATGATCACGCTGCTGACCCAGGACCCGATCGGCGGCCTCGAGCTGCGCAAGCGCGACGGTGAATGGGTGCGCGCGCCGTGGGTCGACGGCACTTTCGTGATCAATCTCGGCGACATGTTCAAGGTCTGGACCAACGACATCTACGTGTCGAACCAGCACCGCGTCGTGAACCGGCTCGGCAAGGAGCGCTACTCGATCCCGACCTTCTTCAACCTCGACTACGACGCGCCGGTGCGCTGCCTGCCGACCTGCCAGTCGCCCGAGAACCCGCCGCGCTACCAGCCGATCAAGTCCGGCGACTACCTCGTCCAGCGCTTCCGCGACGTCCAGAAATTCGGCCGTAAGGTCGCCGACCTCGAAGCCGAAGCCGCCGCGCGGGTGTGAGGCGGCGCACGCCGTCCCAACCGTCCCTCTCGAAGAGGGGGACAGAGCGCGCGAAGCGCGCTCAGAGGGAGAGTCATCGCGTCGGGCGTCGCAACGTTTTGAGGCATTGCTCCCGGGGATGACGTTTCGACTCTTCCCCTGGCGCCGCTGCGCGGCGCCTGTCCTCGTTTTCGAGGGGGACGGTCGGTGTGGCGCTTTCGCTCTTCGGGGGTGGCGGCCTGGTGCGTGGTCGCCGGCGACGCCGCAGGCGGGGTCAGAGCCGGGGCCCTGACCCCGGTCTCTCACTGCGCTTCGGCGAATTTCTTCTCGGCCTCGCGCAGCGCATCCATCGCCGGGATCTTGTCCTGGATGAAGCGCGCGACGGCTTCGTTCAGCCCCGACTGAAGCGTGCGCGTGTTGCAATTGACGGGCTCCATCCAGCTCGACGCGCTCCACGCCTGGACCATGGTCTGCACCCACGCATTCTCCGGCTTGGCGAAGAACGGATCCGCGAGCAGCGACTTGCGTGTCGGCACCTGGCCGCCGACCGTCGCCCAAAGCTTCACGCCCTCGCTGCCGGCCATGTACTCGGCGAACTTCGCCGCCTCGGCGAGCCGCGGCGAGCGCGCCCAGGCCGAGATCCACCAGCCGGAGACCGGCATCGCGCCGGGCTTGGCGCCCGACCAGGACGGCCAGTTCAGGATGCCGATGTTCTCGGCGCCGAACTTCGCCTGGCGCGCGATGACGCTGTAGCGGAGGTTCGAGGTGATCGCCATCGCATGGCGCCCGGCGATGAACTGGTCGGTGACGTCGTCGACGTTGTTCACCAGCGCTTCCGTCGGCGTGACCTTCGCCTCGGTCAGCAGCGAGGCGGTGTAGGTCAGCGCGCGCACGCCGACCTCGTTGGCGTAGTTGGCCTTGCAGCCGGCGTAGATGTCGCCCGGCTGATCGAGCAGGCCGATGAGCGTGGGCGTGCTCTCGGTCTTGATCGGTGCCAGCGGCATGCCGAGACCCCAGGTCTCGGTGCGACCGTCCTTGACGACGGTGAGCTTCTTCGCCGCCTCGCGCAGCTGGTCCCAGGTCTTGATCGAGTCGGGCTCGATGCCCGCCGCCTTGAATAGATCCTTGCGGTAGTAGATCACGGTCGCGCCGTGGAAGAGCGGCATCGCGGCGAGCTTGCCCTCAACGATGCCGGCGTCCCAACCGGCCTTGATGAAGTAGTCGTCCTTGTCGGCCTGGCTCCACTTGGACGTGATCGCGGCGCCAAGATCCGCGCCGGCGCCCGACTTCGCGAGGCCGCCGAGATTCTTGGCGTCGATCCAGACCAGATCGGGGTTGCCGCCGGTGCGATGCTGCAGGAAGAACTTCGGCGGCATCTGCGCGAAGTCCTGCGGCTCGACCTTGATCCTGATCGCCGGGTTCTTCGCCTCGAAGTCGGCGATCATCTGCTTGAGCGCCAGCTCGCGCGGCGAGGTCTTGTTCGGATCGAGGAAGGTCCACAGCGTGACGGTGGTCTGCGCCGCGGCTCCGGCGATCCCGGCGAGCGCGAGCGTGACCGACAGCAGGCCCGTTCGTAGCGTGCGTTGCATCGTCGTTTCCTCCTTCTGGCCTCAGTATTGGGTTTCGAGCACCGCACCCTGATCGCGGAGGCGATCGCGCAGGGCGGCGATGGAAAGCTGGGAGATCGGCTGGTCCTCGGCGGCGCAGAGCGCCGCGGCGGTGCCGGCGGCCTGGCCCATGGCCATGCACGTGCCCATCACCCGCGCCGAGCCGTGCGCCTCGCGCGTCGCAGAGAGGCAGCGTCCGGCGACCAGCAGGTTGCGCGTGTTGAGCGGCACCAGGCAGCCGAAGGGGATGTCGTAGGAGCCGCCGTCCTTGATCATCTCGCGTCGATGCACCTTGCCCGCACCGTGGACGTCGAGCTCGTGCGCGCCCTTGCCGATGCCGTCGGGGCGCTTGCGGCCGGTGAGCACGTCCTGCGTGTCGAGGACCTCGCGGCCGATGATGCGTCGCGTCTCGCGGATGCCGATGCGCGGCGCGAGCCCCGAGAACACCGCGCGCTCGAAGCCCGGCACGCGCCGCTTGAGGAACTCCGCGGCCAGCCAGGCCTGGTCGATGAGGCGCGGCAGGGCGCCGCTCAGCGCCTCGGTG
>JAEULA010000117.1 GCA_016793165.1 Alphaproteobacteria bacterium
CTGTTCCTCGGCGGCATCGTGCCCGGCGTCATGATCGGCATCGGGCTGATGATCTACAGCTTCTTCTTCGGGCCCATCGGCGACCTCAAGCCGCGCGCCAAGTACACCGAGGTGTTCGCGGCCGCACGCGGCTCGGTGCTGCCGATGGTCATCCCCGTGATCATCATGGGCGGCATCCTCACGGGATGGTTCACCCCGACCGAGGCGGGGATGGTCGCCTCGATGTACATCCTGCTCGTCCTGATCCCGGCGCTGAGGCCGAGCCACGTCCGCGAGCTGCCGCGCGACTTCATGTACACCGGCCTCGTCTACGCGCTGCCGCTGTCCGCGGTCGCCGGCGCCTCGGCGTTCGGCTGGATGCTCGCCTACCTCCGGGGCCCCGACACCGTGTCGGCGCTGATCGCGCAGTACGGCGGCACCGATCCGGTGCTGATCATGCTGCTGCTGGTCGTGCTGTTCATCATCGTCGGCGACTTCGTCGATGCCGTGCCGGCGATCATCATCTTCATGCCGATCGTGAACAAGCTGACCGAGCTCGGCGACATCAAGCCGGTGCATATGGGCGTCGTGCTCGTCACCACGCTCGCCTTCGGGCTGATCACGCCGCCCTACGGCCTGTCGCTGCTCATCGGCGCGAAATTCGTCGGCGTGCCGTTCGGCAAGGCGATGATCCGCTCGCTGCCGCTCTACGTCGTGTTCCTGGCGACGATCCTGTTCTGCGTCTTCTTCCCCGAGGTCGTGCTGTGGCTGCCCAAGCAGCTGCTGCCGGAGTCCGTCGGCTGCTTCAAGTCCCCGACGGGCGTCGGATACATCTGCCCGCCGTGACGGTGGCGGCGCGGCCGCCGACGAAGGCGCGACGAGGATCGCGAGAAGACCGATGACGCGCGGGGGGCGTCTGGCCTAGACAGGGGCCACGCCCCCGCCCCCTCGGAGCCCCTCGCCGTGGCCGCACGCGTCATCGAAGTGGAGCCGTTCGACCTGGTCGTGTTCGGCGGCACCGGCGACCTCGCCGCGCGCAAGCTGATGCCGGCGCTGTTCCAGCGCGACCTCGCGGGCCAGATCCCCGCCGAGGCGCGCATCCTCGCCGTGTCGCGCCGCGACCTCGGCGACGAGGCCTATCGCGGCCTCGTGCAGGACGCGCTGCGCCGGCATCTCAAGCCGTCGGAGTACACGCCGGAGGCGCTGGCGCGCTTCCTCGCGCGCATCTGCTACCTGGCCGTCGACGCCGAGGGCGAGGCCGGCTGGTCCGAGCTGCGCGAGGGCCTTCGGCCCGGTGCCGCGCGGGTGCGCGCCTTCTACCTCGCCGTCGGCCCCGACCTGTTCGCGCCGATCGCCGAGCGCATCGAACGCTTCGGCCTGATCACGCCGCGGACCCGCGTCGTGCTGGAGAAGCCGATCGGCAAGGACGGCGCCAGCGCGCGCGCCGTCAACGAGGCGATCGGCCGCGTCTTCGACGAGCGGCAGGTCTTCCGCATCGACCACTATCTCGGCAAGGAGACGGTCCAGAACCTGATGGCGCTGCGCTTCGCCAACGCGCTGTTCGAGCCGCTGTGGAACGCCTCGCATATCGACCACGTCCAGATCACGGTCGCCGAGACGCTGGGCGTCGAGGGCCGCGCGGGCTACTACGACACCGCGGGCGCGATGCGCGACATGGTGCAGAACCATCTGCTGCAGTTGCTCTGTCTCGTCGCGATGGAACCGCCGACCTCGCTCGAGGCCGACGCCGTGCGCGACGAGAAGCTGAAGGTGCTCAAGTCGCTCAAGCCGATCGGCGAGCAGGAAGCGGGCTCGGTGTGCATTCGCGGCCAGTACCGCGCCGGCGCCTCGGGCGGCGCGGCGGTGCCCGGCTATCTCGACGAACTCGGGCGTGCCGACAGCACGACCGAGACCTTCGTGGCGCTCAAGGCCGAGATCGCGAACTGGCGCTGGGCCGGACGCCCCTTCTACCTGCGCACCGGCAAGCGGCTGGCGCAGCGGGTGTCCGAGATCGTCGTCGCCTTCCGGCCGATCCCCCATTCCGTGTTCGAGCCCGCGTCGCCCGTCGCGCCGAACCGCCTGGTGATCCGGCTGCAGCCCGACGAAGGGGTGAAGCTGTGGCTCATGATCAAGGACCCCGGCCCCGGCGGCATGCGCCTGCGCCATGTGCCGCTCGACATGAGCTTCGCCGAGGCGTTCGGCGCGCGGAACCCCGACGCCTACGAGCGCCTGCTGATGGACGTGGTGCGTGGCAATCAGACGCTGTTCATGCGCCGCGACGAGGTCGAGGCCGCCTGGGCGTGGATCGACCCGATCCTCGCCGGCTGGAAGGCCTCGACGGAGCGGCCGCGGCCCTACGCCGCGGGCACCTGGGGCCCGTCCTCGGCCGTGGCGCTGATCGAGCGCGACGGCCGCACCTGGCACGAGGATTCGGGGCCCGAGGACGCCCCCTGAGGCGCCCGCGGTCTTCGCGATCCGTTCACCCCTGCGCGGCATCGTCGCCGCGCATGATGTCGGGAGCTTCCGAATGAGCGAGCACGCCGCAATCGCCGCCGCCTGGGCCGCCCTCGCGAGCCATCGCGCCGCGACCGCCGAGGTCCCGCTGCGGCGGCTCTTCGCCGAGGACGACCGCCGCTTCGCGAGCTTCAGCCTGGCTCTCGACGACCTGCTGCTCGACTTCTCCAAGACGGCGCTGACCGCCGAGAGCCGCGCGCTGCTGCTGCGGCTGGCGGAGACGACCGGTGTCGCCGAGCGCCGTGCGGCGATGTTCGCCGGCGCACGCATCAACGCCACGGAGAACCGCGCCGTCCTCCACGTCGCGCTGCGCCATCGCGGCGACGAGCCGATCGTGGTCGACGGGCACGACGTGATGCCCGAGGTGCGCACGGTGCTCGCGCGGCTCGGCGCCTTCGCCGAGGGCGTGCGCGGCGGCACGATCGCGCCGGCGCGCGGCGGCGCCTTCCGCGACGTCGTCAACATCGGCATCGGCGGTTCCGATCTCGGCCCGGCGATGACCACCATCGCGCTGGCGCCCTACCACGACGGGCCGCGGCTGCATTTCGTATCGAATGTCGACGGCGCCCATGTCGCCGACACGCTGGCGCGGCTCGATCCCGCGACGACGCTGGTGATCGTCGCCTCCAAGACCTTCACGACCGTCGAGACCATGGCCAACGCCGCCGCCGCGCGACGCTGGATCGTCCAGGCCTTGGGCGAGGAGGCGGTCGCGGCGCATTTCGCCGCCGTGTCGACCGCGCTCGACAAGGTCGCCGCCTTCGGCATCGCCGCGGACCGGACCTTCGGATTCTGGGACTGGGTCGGCGGCCGCTATTCGGTGTGGTCCGCGATCGGCCTGCCGCTGATGATCGCGATCGGGGCCGCGGGCTTCGGCCGCTTCCTCGACGGCGCGCATGCGATGGACGTCCACTTCCGCACGGCGCCGCCCGCGCGGAACCTGCCGGTGATGCTCGGGCTGATCGGCGTCTGGCACCGCAACGTCTGCGGCCATCCGACCCGTGCCGTGCTTCCCTACGACCAGCGCCTCGCGCGGCTGCCGGCGTATCTGCAGCAGCTCGACATGGAATCGAACGGCAAGCGCGTGCGCCTCGACGGCACCCCGGCGGCGCGCGCGACCGGACCGGTCGTCTGGGGCGAGCCCGGCACGAACGGCCAGCACGCCTTCTTCCAGCTGCTCCACCAGGGCACCGATGTCGTGCCGTGCGAGTTCCTCGTCGCGGCGACGGGCCACGAGCCGGCGCTCGCTCATCACCACGCGATGCTGGTCGCCAACTGCCTCGCGCAGTCCGAGGCGCTGATGAAGGGGCGGACGGCCGACGAGGCCGCCGCGATGCTGGCGCGCTCCGGTCTCGATCCCGCGCAGCTCGCCGTGCTCGCGGCCCACAAGACCTTCCCCGGCAACCGCCCATCGGTGACGCTGGCCTATCGCCGCCTGGACCCGTTCACCCTCGGCCGGCTCATCGCGCTCTACGAGCACCGGGTGTTCGTCGAGGCCGCGATCCACGGCATCAACGCCTTCGACCAGTGGGGCGTCGAGCTCGGCAAGGAACTCGCGACGGAGCTGCTGCCGATGGTCGAGGGCCGCCGCCCGGCGACCGGTCGCGACGCCTCGACCGTCGGCCTGCTCGCCCACCTGCGCGCGCTGGGCGACCGCTGACACGCGGGCCAGCGCGCAGCCGCGCGCTGCCGCCCCGGGACGGCGGTGCCCCGCGCGGCGCCGACGCTCAGCCCGGGTGGTGGGTCTCGTCCAGGATGGCGCGCACGTGCCGGGTGAACTCCAGCTTCGGCAGCTTCAGCAGCTCCTTCGGCACCTCGCCGACCAGCCGGCGCTTGGCCCCGTCGCCGAGCGCCGCGCGC
This sequence comes from Alphaproteobacteria bacterium, assembly GCA_016793165.1. Lineage (GTDB taxonomy): Bacteria > Pseudomonadota > Alphaproteobacteria > CACIAM-22H2 > CACIAM-22H2 > CAIOSQ01. Next base: position 4,354 of record JAEULA010000117.1, read on the forward strand.
AGGTCGCCGAGCATGCGCGGCGGCGCCACGACGACCAGGCGCTCGAACGCCTTCTTCTCGGCCGCCTCGTTGACGATCCGCGCGACATGCTCGGCGAACTTCCGCTCCTCGCGCTGATGCGGATCCTCGCGCGGCTCCATCGCGTGCGGCGACCCGGACCCGGGATCGAAGGCCCGCCCCGGGCGATCGTCGCCGCGCTCGCGCGAGAAGCCGCGCGCCTTGGGGTTCTCGATCTCCTCGGCCACCGCGGGCTCGAGGTCACCCCCGCGCACCGTCTCGCGAAGAATGCGCGCATGCCAGCCGTCGGCGATCACGATCCAGGTTCCCATCGCATGTCCCTCTTCTTCTGCTGCGTGGTCGAGAGCGCCCGGACCGGGCGCCTCGCGCTGGCCGGCCCTGGAGGCCCGGGCCGGCCGTCGCCGACCTTGTCGCCCCCTTGACCTGATCCCACCTTGCGCCGGCGCAAGTGAGCCGCCACCGGACCCGATGTCGCAGCCGCCGCCGGATCGTCAGCGTCCGGCGGGGGGCGCGGCCTCGAGGGCCCGGCGCAGCCGAGCCAGCAGTGCATGTCGTTCGGCGTCGCCGCGCGCCGCGGTCAGCGCCTGGCGAACGGCGAGCACGGCGGCCGCGTAGTCGTTGTGCCAGTCGCGGCCGGCCGCCAGGGTCTCGCGCAGCGCCGGTCCGGCGCGACGCTCGGACTCCGGCACGGCGACCGGGACGACGGCGAGGCGCCCGGCCTCCACACGGAGCGCGAAGCGGTCGTCGATCTCGGGCGTGAAGATGCGCTCGGCCGCCACGCCGCGATCGATCAGGCGTCGCCGCAGCCCGGCCAGCTCGTCGAGTTCGCCGTGGACGAGGAAGATCGCCTGGACGCCCGCGAGCAGCGGCGCCGCCCAGGCCAGCAGGTCGTTGGCGTCGGCATGGCCCGAATAGACGTCGAGCGAGCGGATGCGCGCCTTGACGGCGATCTCCTCGCCGTGGATGCGCACGCGCTCGGTGCCGCTGCGGATCACGTGCCCGAGCGTGCCCGGCACCTGATAGCCGACGAACAGGACCGTGGATTCCGTGCGCCAGAGATTGTCCTTGAGATGGTGCTTCACCCGGCCGGCATCGCACATCCCGGAGCCCGCGATGATGATCGCGCCGGAATGCAGACGGCCGATCGCCTTGCTCTGGTCGACGCTCTCGACCACGTGCAGCGTCGGGCCGTCGAAGGCGGTCGCGGCGCCCGCCTCCACCTCGAGCTCGCGCTGGCGGCGACGGAAGACCTCGGTCGCGCGATGGGCGAGCGGCGAGTCGAGGAAGATCGGCGCCGGCGGGATCTCGCGCCTGTGCTGGAGCACCAGCAGGTCGTGGATCAGCTCCTGGCTGCGCTCGACCGCGAAGGCCGGGATCACCAGGTTGCCGCCGGCCGCGAGCGCCTCGCGCACTTCGGCGCCGAGCGCGACGCGACGCCCCTCCTCGTCGATCGCCGCGCGCTCGCGATTGCCGTAGGTGCCTTCGATCACCAGCACGTCCGCCGCCTCCGGCAATTGCGGATCGTAGGACAGCGTCTTGTCGCGCGGCCCGATGTCGCCCGAGACGACGACGCGCAGCGGCGCCTCGCCGACGGCGCCGTGCAGTTCGAGCTCGACCCAGGCCGAGCCGAGGATGTGCCCGGCATTGCGCAAGCGCGCGCGGGCGGCCGGCATCGGCTCGAACCAGGCGTCGAGCGCCGTCGGCACGAGGCGATGCAGGCTGCGCTCGGCGTCCTCCACCGTATAGAGCGGCTTGACGGTGCCCTGGTCGCGACGCTCGTTGCGGCGGCTCGAGCGCTCGGCCTCGCTCTCCTGGATCGCGCCGGCGTCGATCAGCACCCAGCGCAGCAGGTCGCAGGTCGCGGGCGTGGCGAAGGCGCGCCGGCGGAATCCCTCGGCGACGAGGCGCGGCACGAGGCCGACATGGTCGATATGGGCGTGGGTCAGGATCAGCGCGTCGAGCGACGCGGGATCGATCGCGAGCGGCGCCCAGTTGAGGCCCTGCAGCGCCTTCGGCCCCTGGAACATCCCGCAGTCGACGAGCAGCCGGCCGCCGGCCGTCGCGATTCCCAGGCAGGAGCCGGTCACCGTTTGGGCGGCGCCAAGGAAGCGGAGTTCGGCGCGGTCCGGATTTGGCAAGGGTCTCGTCTCCGAAGGCAACGGCGCGGGCGGGCGGAACGCCGGGCTTGGCGCGGCGCGGGGGAACCCTCTACCTTGCGCTCAAACGAACGAACGCATCAGGGAGGGTAGAATGAGCCAGCATCGTATCCTGCGCGCGGCCGGGCTTGCACTCGCCGCGACGGTCGCCGGGGCGGCGATCGCGAGCGCCGACATCCGCGTCGGGCTGATCTACGACCAGACCGGTCCCTTCGCCGCCGGCGGCTCGGTCGCCGCGTCGATCGGCAACCGGATCGCGATCGACATGATCAACGAGCGCGGCGGCATCGAGGGCCACAAGATCGTCGCGATCAGCGCCGACGCCCAGTCGAAGACCGACGTCGCCATCAACGAGGCCGAGCGCCTGCTCAACGAGGCGAAGGTCGACCTGATCATGGGCATCTACTCGAGCGCGCACTGCGTGCCGATGGCGGCCAAGGTCGACGCAGCGCAGAAGTTCATGTGGGCGACGGTCTGCACGGCCTCGGCGGTGCTCAAGGACCGGAACCTCAAATACGTGTTCCGCGCCCAGGTCCACACCGACCAGTACGGCGAGACCTCGTGCCGCTTCGTGGCCGAGAGCGCGAAGGCCAAGCTCAAGATGGAGCCGAAGGACGTCAAGATCGCGATCATCCACGAGGACGGCCCCTACGGCGTCGGCGTCGCGCAGGGCAACGAGGAGACCTGCAAGGCGCTCGGCATGCAGGTGGTCCACAAGGAGGGCTACGCCGCCACGGCGACCGACCTGAGCGCGCTGGTCACCAAGCTGCGCCGCGCGCGCCCCGACGTCATCCTGCACACCGGCTACAACCCCGACATCACGCTGTTCCTGCGGCAGTCCAAGGAGGCCGGGCTCAAGTTCGCGGCGCTGATCGGCCATGGCGCCGGCTACGGCCAGATCGACAAGCTCATCGAGACGTTCGGCAAGGACGTGAACTATTTCTACAACGTCGATCCGGTCGCCGCGCAGCTGCTCGACCCGGCGACCCTGGCGCCGGGCCTGGGCGATCTCACGGCGGAGATGGTCCGGCGCTACAAGGCGGAGACCAAGGCCGCCGAAGTGCCGCCGCACACATCGATGGGTTTCAACCAGGCCTGGATCTTCTTCAACGACGTCCTGCCGCGGGCGATCCGCAAGTACGGCGGCTTCGACCCCGAGGCACTGCGCAAGTCGGCGCTGGACGCCGACATCCCGCTCGGCGGGACGATCCAGGGCTACGGCGTGAAGTTCAACCCGCCCGGCCATCGCATGGCCGGACAGAACGAGCGCTCCGGTCCGGTCGTGATGCAATACATCGACGGCGCGACCAAGATCGCTTGGCCGATCGCGATCAAGACCGTGGACGCGATCCTGCCGCTGCCCGCGTCGCACGCCTACGGACGCTGACCGTCCAGGGAGACGGGCCGGCGCCGTCGCGCCGGCCCCGCCTGCCCGCGGGTTCCGCCTGCATGCTCAGCGTCACAGGCCTGACCAAGAAGTTCGGCGGCTTCACGGCCGTCAACGACGTATCGTTCAAGGTCCAGCCCGGGGAGATCCTCGGTCTGATCGGGCCCAATGGCTCGGGCAAGAGCACGACGTTCAACTGCGTCGCCGGCATGTACGTGCCGACCGCCGGCCGCATCGAGTTCGAGGGCGCAGAGATCGGCGGACTGCCCGCCAACCGGGTCTGCCACAAGGGGATCGGCCGCACCTACCAGATCCCGCGCCCGTTCCGGAACCTGACCCTGCTCGAGAACGTGGCCCTGTCCGCGTATTTCGGCCAGGACGGCCGTGTCGCGCGCGAGGCCTGCTGGCGTCAGGCCGAGGCCGCCCTCGCCATGGTCGGCCTGCCGACCGATCCGCACACGACGACGGACGGGCTGGGCGCGGCCGCCCTCAAGAAGCTCGAACTCGCGCGAGCGCTGGCGACCCAGCCGCGCCTCCTGCTCGCGGACGAGAGCCTCAACGGCCTCGATCACGGCGAGATGGACCAGGCGGCGGACATGCTCCAGCGCATCCGCCGCGAGATGAACATCACCATCGTCTGGGTCGAGCACATCATGGGGGTGCTGATGCGCGTGGTCGACCGCGTCGTCGTCCTCGATCACGGCGAGGTCATCTTCGACGGGGCGCCGAAGGCGGCGCAGGTCGATCGCCGCGTGGTCGAGGTCTATCTCGGCACGGACGCGCAGGGCTGAGGGCGGCGATGCTCGAGCTCCGGGACGTCGATGCGGGCTACGGCCGGTTCCAGGCGCTATTCGGCATCTCGATGCGCGTCGAGGCCGGCGAGGCCGTCGCCGTGATCGGCGCCAACGGGGCCGGCAAGACGACGCTGCTGCGCGTGATCTCGGGAATGCTGCCGGCGTCGGGCGGCGACATCGCGATGGAAGGAACGTCGCTGCGGTCGATCGCGCCCCACCGCATCGTCGAGACCGGCATCGCCCACGTGCCCGAGAGCCGCCGCCTGTTCCCGCGCCTGAGCGTCGAGGAGAACCTCCGGATGGGCGCCTTCGTCCCGGCGGCCCGATCGCGCTATGCCGAGCGCCTGGACTACGTCTACACGCTGTTCCCGCGGCTGAAGGAGCGGCGCGCCCAGCTCGCCGGCACGATGTCGGGCGGCGAGCAGCAGATGTGCGCAATCGGGCGGGCGCTGATGAGCGGACCCAAGCTCATCCTGCTCGACGAGCCGTCGATGGGCCTCGCGCCGGTGATCGTCCAGCAGGTCTTCGAGCTCGTCCGGCGGATCCGGAGCGAAGGCTACACCGTGCTGATCGTCGAGCAGAACGTGGCCCAGGTGCTCAAGGTCGTCGACCGCGCCTACCTGCTCGAGGTCGGCCGGATCGGCAAGAGCGGCAATGCCGACGCGCTGCTCGCCAGCGACGACATTCGCAAAGCGTACATGGGCCTCTGACGGGGCGGCAGCGGGGAAGCGGGAACCGGCGATGGACTGCGCGCTCGACATCTTCTTCCTGGAGGCCGTGCTGAACGGCGTCCTGCTCGCCGGCCTCCTGGCGCTGCTCGCGCTCGGGCTCAACCTGATCTTCGGCGTCATCGACGTGGTGTGGATCTGCTACGCCGAGCTCGTGATGGTCGGGATGTACGGGATCTTCTACGCCAACAAGACCCTCGGCCTGCCGCTGCCGTTTGCGATCCTGATCGGCGTGCTCCTCGTGGCGGCGGCCGGCGCGGCGCTCCACTACCTCGTCATCCGCCCCGTGCTGGAGACCCCGCCGATCAACCAGCTGCTGGTGACCGGCGGCGTGCTGTTCCTGCTTCAGGCGCTGGCGACGATGGCGTTCGGCATCGACTTCCGCAATCTCGGCATCCGCCTCGGCTCCTACACGATCGGCGAGATGTCCTTCGCCTGGAGCCGGATCCTGACCTTCGGCGTCGCCCTGCTGGCGATGGTCGCGCTCTGGCTGTTCCTGCGTCGCAGCTATATCGGCACCGCGATCCGGGCGATCAGCCAGGACCGCCAGATCATGCCGCTGATGGGAGTCGACAGCGGGCGCGTCTATCTCGTGACGTCGGCGATCGGCGGCGGGCTCGCGGGCCTCGCGGCGGGCCTGATGGTTCTGCAATACGACGTCTACCCGCAGATCGGCCTGCAGTTCGGGCCGCTCATCTTCATGATCTGCGTGCTCGGCGGTCTCGGCAACATGATCGGCGGCTTCATCGCCGCCTTCATCATCAGCCAGTTCATCGCCATCGGCGGCTCCTGCTTCGCCACCGAATGGGGCTACGCCATCGCCTTCCTGTTCTTCATGGTGATGATCTTCATCCGGCCCCAGGGCCTGTTCGGAGGCCGGACATGAGCCGCGTGCGGCCCGGCTACGTCGCGGGACTCGTCGCACTGCTGCTGCTGCCCTTCGCGATCCGCCTCCTGTTCGCCTCGGCCGAGAAGTACTACCTGCACCTCGCCATCCAGATCCTGCTCTGGGCCTTCATCTACACGGGCTGGTCGCTGATGGGCCGCTTCGGCCTCACCTCGCTCGGCCACGGCGCCTTCACCGGCATCGGCGCTTACGTGACCCTGCTGCTGTGGAACTTCGCGGGACTGACGCCGCTGCTCGGCATCCCGATCGCGGTCGGCCTCGCGACCGTGCTCGGGATCCTGGTCGGCTATCCGTGCTTCCGCCTGCGCATCACCGGCCACTACTTCGCGCTGATGACCCTGGCGATGACCGAGTTCGTCAGGCTGTGCATCGTCGGCCTGCGCGACTGGACCGGCGGCTCGCTCGGCACGCAGCCGAAGCGCTACGGCGACGGCATCTCGCTCTACGCCGTCCAGTTCGAGCCCGATCGCACGCTGGCCTATTTCGTCGCGCTGGCGCTTTGGCTGTTCGGGCTCTGGGTCTGGGTGCGGGTCGACCGCAGCATGGATCGCTACGCACTCGACGCGGCGGCGCAGGACGAGGATGCCGCCGCCTCGGTCGGCATCGACGTCACCCGCGAGAAGCTCAAGATCACCGCGACGAGCGCCGCGATGTGCGCGCTGGGCGGCGCGATGTTCGGCCAGTACCAGATGTACATCGGCCCCGACACGATCGCGGGCCTCGGCGTCTCGATCAACATGGTCTTCGCGGTGATCGCCGGCGGCATGTGGGTGATGCTCGGGCCGACCTTCGGCGCCTTCTTCACCCAGATGCTCGCCGAGGGCCTGCGCGTCGCGATCCAGGGCTCGGCCACGCTGAAGTCGCTGCTGGGCGCGAGCGCGCTCGCGCTCGACACGGCCGTCTACGGGCTGCTGCTGATCCTTTTCATCATCTACATGCCCAAGGGCATCCTCGGCACGCTCGCCGAGCACCGCGCGCGGCGGCGCCGGGATCGGCTTCGCTGACCGGCTGCGCGGCGCCCCGCGCCCGCGGATGAACCGGGGGCATCGGAACGATAGCGAGACGGCATTTCAGCTCGCGACGTCGAAGGCGGATCGTGTCCGCGTCGCCCGGGGCCGTCGCCCCGGGCCCACGCAAACGGAGAACCGCCATGTCCGACATCGCCGACCGCCTCGCGCGGTCCCTCGCCCTTGCCCTTGCCGCCGGCGCCCTGACGCTGGCGACCGCGCCCGCCCATGCGGGCGAGTGTCCCGTCGACCATCGCCTGACGACGCCCCGCGCGATCGAGGAGAAGCCTGACATCGGCGTCAAGCGCGACACGCTGGCGGTGGTGCCGCTCAAGGGATGGCGCGGGGTCGCCGACCTCTATCTGCGCACCCGTCGCCTGATCGTCGCGGTCGACGGCATCGTGCCGACCCACCAGCACGACGATCGCCCGTCGATCGTCTTCGTCGCCAAGGGCGAGATCGTCGAGCACAGCGCCTTCTGCGCGGTGCCGATCCTGCATCGCGAGGGCGAGTGGACTCCGGAGTTCGGCCCCGGCCACGAGCACTGGTGGGAGAACAGGTCGGGCAAGGAGGTCGTGCTGTTGTCCTCCGACGTCATCCCGCCCGAGTACTTCGACCCCGGCACGGAATCGTTCAAGAACGCCATGTGACCGACCGCCGCCGGCCTCCCCCGGACGGCGGCGGGTGGCATCGCCCCGATCGCATTCCCTCCCCCGGCGATCGGGGCGGTGTCAGAACTCGATGCCCAGGTAGGTCCGGTCGTCGGCCTTCACGATGCCGAGCGTGCCCTTGACGCTCGGGTAGCGGTCGATCTTCGCGGGATCCGCCGCCTCGACCTCGCGGAACGCCGTCTCCCAGGACTCGATGCCGAAGCCCGCGCCGGGCTTGAAGTACCCGTCGGTGTAGAGCTCGACCATGCGCAGCCCCGCGCGCGGCACGCGCTCGTGATGGACGAAGCGCATCGGCACCTCGAATCCGTCGAAGCAGGAGTATCCGAGCGCCGCCCCGGCGTTGTTCTGGAACGCGCCCTGCGCGTTGATGATTCCGCCGCGCACGAGGCGCTCGATCTCGGCGGTCGGCAGTGCCGGGAAGCGCGCGCAGGCCGCGGCGATCGCGGCCGCCTCGATGGCGAGCAGGTCGTCGCGGCGCAGATGGGGCGCGAGCCCGGCCGCGTCCTGGCGCGTGCCGCTCCAGGTCACGCGGCGCGAGATCGTCTCGCGCACCGCGGGATCGTCGCTGCGCGCGGCGACCACCTTCCAGACCTGCTGGCGCGCCGTCGCGGTGATGAGGTCGAGATCCTTCTCGAGGCGGAGGTCGCGCGCCGCGTCGAGGCGGATGCCGCTGTCGCCGACGAGCAGCAGGTCGAGATGGTCGGGACGCTCCAGCGCGATGGCCAGCGTGGCGGAGAAGCGGTGGTTCCAGTCGACCCGCGCCTTTTCGTAGGTGCCGTGGCGCTCGTAGGCCGCCGCGATGACGCCGGTGACGAAGGGGACGAGATCGCGCGCGTCGGCGATGTCCGGATCGCTCCGGCCCAGCCGCTCCTCGATCGCCTCCTTGATGAGATGCGCGCCGTACTGACCGGCGAGCATCCCGTCGTAGCGCGCCCCGATGCGGTCGGTGACGCCGTCGATGACCGCGTAGGCGCGACCCGGCAGGATGACGAAGCGGTCTTCGTTGGCGTCGGCGCGGGCGGGATCCTTGCCTTCCGAGAAGGCTTCGATCCTCATGCCCGCGGCCGCGCCGGCGTCGCGGCGTCGATCAACGACGCGCCTGGGCGAGCGTGCGCCACTTCGCGACGAGATCCTTGGCGTCCTTGGCGATCTGGTCGGAGTCGAGCTTGACCAGCTTGATCGACGAGAACGGCGGCACCGCGTTGCTCGCCGCGACGTCGGTGCGCACCGAGCGGCGGCCGATCTCCTTGACCAGGAACTCCTGCGTCGGCTTGGCCAGGCACCAGTCGATGAAGGTCTTGCCGTGGTCGGCATTGCGCGCGCCCTTGACCAGCGCGATCCCGTCCGGCGGGCAGGCCGTGCCGTCGGACGGATAGACGATGTCGAGATTGCCGCCGGCCTGGACGTACTGGAGCGCATTGTCCTCGAGCGTGACGCCGATCAGCGCCTCGCCGTCATTGACGAAGCGCGGCACGGCGCCCGAGGAGTTGGACAGGACGAAGTTGTCGAAGATCTTGCCGTACATGTCCCAGCCCTTGTCGCCGAAGATCGCGAGCACGATCGTGAGCTGGGTGAAGGCCGAGCCGGAGCTGTCGGCGCGTGCCGAGGAGATCTTGCCCTTCCATTTCGGGTCCGCGAGATCGGCCCAGGTCTTCGGGTAGTCCGCCTTCTTGACCATGCTCTTGTTGACGCAGAGCACGTACATCACGCCCGTGTAGGGCAGGTAGTTCTTGCTGATCATGTAGGAGGCGTCGAGCTTGTCGACCTCCTTGGGCGTGTAGGACTGCAGCAGGTCGGCGTTCTCCTCGAGCTGGTCGCCGCCGATGCTCCAGATCACGTCGCAGCGCGGCGCACCGGCCTCGGCACGGGCGCGCTTGATGACGTCGCCGGAGGCGAGCTTGACGACGTCGGCCTTGATCCCGGTTTCCTTCTCGAAGCGCGGCACCATCGCGTCGACGATCGACGAGATGTGCGCGGTATAGACGACGACGCGCTTCTCCTGGGCCTGCGCCTTGCCGATGGCGAAGGCGGCGGGAGCGGCGGCGAGGACGGTACGGCGACGCAACATGGGCTTTCACTCCGGGATCGGGTCACGACGGCGCTCGCGTGAGCGCCTCGACGCCCGAAACTTGACGCCTGCGTCATCGATTTGTAAAGCCGATGACGCATTCCAGAACCTGGACTGCGCCCAGTTTCCAACCGGCGCCGGCTGCGCGGCGCCCGTCATCCGAGGCGACCGATGTCGTTCCTGTCGATCCGGGGGCTCTCGAAGAGCTACGGGCCCGCGACCCGCGTGCTCGCGGGCGTCGACCTGGAGATCGGCCCCGGCGAGTTCTTCACGCTGCTCGGGCCGAGCGGCTGCGGCAAGACCACGCTGCTGCGCTGCATCGCGGGCTTCATCCGCCAGGACGAGGGCACGATCCATGTCGGCGGCGAGCGGCTCGACGACAAGCCGGCCTACCGCCGCGACATCGGCATGGTGTTCCAGGACTACGCCGTGTTCCCGCATCTCAGCGTTGCCGACAACATCGCCTTCGGCCTGAAGGCGCGCAAGCTGCCCGCCGCCGAGATGGCGACGCGCATTGCCGAAGCGCTGCACACCGTCCATCTCGAGGGATACGAGAAGCGGCTGCCCGCCGAGCTCTCCGGCGGCCAGCAGCAGCGCGTCGGCTTGGCCCGCGCGATGGCCATCCGGCCCAAGCTGCTGCTGATGGACGAGCCGCTCTCCAATCTCGACGCCAAGTTGCGCGTCGAGCTGCGCGAGGACATCCGCGACATCCAGCGACGCCTGGGCATCACGACGATCTACGTGACCCACGACCAGGAGGAGGCGCTGGCGGTCTCGGACCGGATCTGCGTCATGAGCGCCGGCAACATCGAGCAGGTCGGCGCGCCCCACGACATCTATCGCGCACCGAGCACGCGCTTCGCCGCCGGCTTCGTCGGCACGATGAACTTCCTGCAGGCCGAGGTCGCGCCGGGCGGCCGGATCACCATCGCGGGCGCGGCCGCGCGGCTCGCGGGCGATGCCTCGCCGGGGCCCGTGACCCTCGCCATCCGGCCCGAGCATGTCGGCGTCGAGCGCGGCGACGCCCCGGCCGGCCGGGCCGGGTTCGAGCTGCCCGGCAAGGTGCTCAAGACGACCTTCCTCGGTCGCGAGGCGCATCTGACGATCGACACGCCGGCCGGGCCGCTGGCCGCCGAGGTGCTCGATCCGGAGCTGACCGACCTCGCCATGACCGGCTCGACGATCACCGTCCGGCTGCCCTTCGCCCGCCTGCGCGGCTTCGGCGCCGCCGGCACCGCGGTGCCGCTCGCGTTCGCGCCATGAGCCGGACGCGCCGCCTCGACCTCTGGACCGTCGTCCTGGTCCTGGCCTGGACGGTCGTCGGCGCGCTGCTGATCTATCCCCTGTCCTCGGTCTTCCGCGCCAGCCTGATCGACGCCAAGGGACAGGTCTCGCTCGGCAACTACGTCGCGGTACTGGGCGATCCCGCCTATCACCGCGTGATCGGCAACACGATCCTCGTCGGCATCGGCGGCATGGCCGGCGCGCTGCTGCTCGGCCTCACGCTCGCCGTCCTGACGACGCGCTACGTGGTGCGCGGCCGCGCGATCGTGAGCACGCTGGCGGTGATCGCGCTGATCTCGCCGCCCTTCATCGGCGCCTATGCCTGGATCATCCTGTTCGGCGCCAACGGCATCGTGCGACGCTTCGTCATGGATCTCGGCATCGCGATGCCGCCGATCTACGGCACGACGGGCGTGATCCTGGTGTTCGCCCTCAAGTTCTTCCCGCACGTCTACCTGATCACCGCCGGCGCCTTCGCCAACGTGAACCGCTCGATCGAGGAGGCCGCCGAGAGCCTCGGCGCCAGCCCGCGCGAGCGCTTCTTCAAGGTCACGATGCCGATGGTGCTGCCCGCGACCTCCGCCGGCGCGCTGCTCACCTTCGTGCTGTCGATCGCCGATTTCGGCACGCCGCGGATGATCGGCCGGGACCTGGACGTGCTCGCGACCGAGGCCTTCACGCTGTTCTCGGCGGAGATGGGCAGCAATCCGGGCATGGCCTCGACGGTGAGCCTCGTGCTCATCGCCATCTCGATGGCGGTCGTGCTGCTGCAGCGCCACGCCTCGCGCCGCAACGTCTATCACGGCAACATGATCGCCCGGATCCAGCCGCGGCGCCTCGCGGGCTGGCGCAGCGCCGCGCTGCATGCCGGCACCTACCTGATCGTCGCGATCGGCGCGCTGCCGGCGGCGATCGTCGCCTTCTATTCGTTCCGCCTGACACGCGGCCCGATCTTCCGGCCGGGCTTCGGGCTGCAGAGCTACGAGAAGGTGCTCTACACGATCCCCGACGTCGTCACGAACACGCTGACCTTCTCGTTCTTCGCCGTGGTCGCGATCGTGACGGTCGGCACCCTGATCGGCGTGCTGGTCGCCCGGCGGCGCACCGGCGCGGTCGCGCTGCTCGACGGCACGCTGATGATCCCCTACGTGATCCCCGGCATCGTGATGGGCATCGCCTTCATCGCGAGCTTCAACGAGGGGCCGCTCGTCCTGACCGGCAGCGGCGTGATCATCGTCCTCGCGATCTTCATCCGCCGCCTGCCCTACGCGGTCCGGTCCTCGGCCGCGGCGCTGCGCCAGGTCAGCCCGAGCCTCGAGGAGGCCTCGATCAGCCTCGGCTACAGCCCCGCGCGCACCTTCATGAAGGTCACCGTGCCGCTCATCATGCCCGGGATCATCGCCGGCGCGATGCTCAGCTTCGTGACCGCGATGAACGAGCTGTCGTCCTCGCTCGTCCTCTATGTCGGCAGCACGATGACCATGCCGGTGAAGATCTACCTTTCGGTCATCGACGGCGAATACGGCACCGCGGCCGCCCTGTCGACGATCCTGGTCGCCGTGACGGCCACCGCGGTCTACGGCGCCCTGCGGATCTCCGGCAACGAGGCCCGCTCCCTGGTCTGACGGGCCGGTCGACTCCCTCCCGCCCGCCTCCCTATAGTCCGCCCATACCGGAGACACAGCGGAGGGACCACCATGAGACTGAAGCTCGCCATCGGCGCGATCGCGCTCGCCGCCGGCCTCGCGGCCGGACCGGCCCAGGCCCAGAAGAGCGCGGACACGCTGCGCATCGTGTTCCGCGATGCGGTCACGAACATCGACCCCTACTACAACCAGCTGCGCACCGGCCTCGTGCTCGCCCATCAGGGCTGGGACACGCTGGTCTACCGCGACCCCGACACCTTCGGGACCAAGCCGCTCCTCGCGACGTCGTGGAAGATCATCGACGACAAGACGATCGAGTTCGAGCTGCGCCGCGGCGTCAAGTTCCACAACGGCGACGCCTTCAGCGCGGACGACGTGGTCTACACCCTCAATCTGGTCAGCTCGCCCGAGGGGAAGATCGCGACGCCCAGCAACGCCAACTGGATCGAGAAGGCCGAGAAGCTCGACGACTACAAGGTGCGCGTCACGTTGCGCCGCCCGACCCCGGCCGCTATCGAGTTCTTCTCCCTCGTCATCCCGATCTATCCCAAGGCCTACCGCGAGAAGGTCGGCGCCGATGCCTACGCCAAGGCGCCCGTCGGCGCAGGCCCCTACAAGATCACCAAGGTCGACGCGGGCAGCGTGAATTTCGAGCGCTTCGACGGCTATTACGCCGACAGCCCGAAGGGCAAGCCGGCGATCTCCAAGCTCGCGGTCCGCTTCGTGCCGGATGCCGCGACCGAGATGACGGAGCTGCTCGCCGGCCGGACGGACTTCATCTGGAACTTCAATCCCGATCAGTTCGACCAGATCAACGCCATGCCGACGCTGCAGGCGATGCGGCAGGAGTCGATGCGTGTCGGGTTCATCTCGCCGGATGCCGGGGGCCGGTCCGGCGCCGACAACCCCTGGACCAAGGTCAAGGTGCGCCAGGCGCTGTTCCACGCGATCGACCGCGAGCAGATCGCCAAGCAGCTCGTCCAGGGCGGCTCGCGCGTCCCGCCGGCGCCGTGCTTCCCGACGCAGTTCGGCTGCGATGCCGACGCGGCGGTGAAGTACGGCTACGATCCCGCCAAGGCCAAGCAGCTGCTCGCCGAGGCCGGTTACCCGAACGGCTTCGACACCGAGCTCGTCACTTACGTGCTGCCGCAGTGGACGGCGTCGGTGCAGAGCTACCTCAATGCCGTCGGGATCCGCGCCAAGATCTCGCAGCTCCAGGTCCAGGCCGTGATCCAGAAGAACCAGAAGGGCGAGAGCCCGATCAACATGGGCAGCTGGGGCTCGTACTCGATCAACGACGTGTCGGCGATCATGCCCGTCTATTTCGGCGGCGGCCTCGACGACTACGCCCGCGATCCGGAGGTGCAGGCGCTGGTCGAGAAGGGCGGCAACACCACCGACGTCGCCGTGCGCAAGGCGGCCTACAGCCAGGCGATCAAGCTCGCGACCGAGCGCGCGCTCTGGGTGCCGCTGCACACCTACGTGACGACCTACGGCCTCAACAAGCAGCTCGACTTCAAGACCTATGCCGACGAGCTGCCTCGCTTCTGGCTCACGAAGTGGAAGTGAGGCGGACGCG
>JAEULA010000002.1 GCA_016793165.1 Alphaproteobacteria bacterium
GGCAGCGGAACCGAGATCGAGCGCCGCGTCCCGACCCGCACCGCGCCGCGACCGGCGGATCGAGCCGTCCCGGCCCCGCCCGTCGCGCCGGCCGAGCCCGCCGCGCTGACGCCCTTCACGCTGGCCGGCGTCGTGGTCGACGGCGCCACCGCCATCGATCCCGTGCGCTTCGTCCCACTCTACGAGTCGATGATCGCGACGACGGTGACCGCCGACGATCTTGCCAGGCTCACGCGCGCGATCGGCGACGCCTATCGCGACGCGGGCTATGCGCTCGCCACCGCCTACATCCCGGCGCAGGCGATCACCGCCGGCGTCGTGCATGTGCGGGTGGTCGAGGGGCATGTCGAATCGATCGCCTTCGGCGGCGGCCCGGGCGACGCCGCGATCGTCCGCCACACGCTGCGTGCCGTCACTGCCGAGCGTCCGCTGACGCTGGCGACGCTCGAGCGCCGGCTGCTGCTGCTCAACGACATCCCCGGCGTCCGCGTCGCCGACGCGCGCATGCGCGCGGTCGACGTCGAGCGCGGCGCCTACGAGCTGATCCTCGACCTCCGCGCCGTTCCCTTCGACGCGCTCGCCACCCTCGACAATCGCGGCACGCGCTCGAACGGGCCGTGGCAGCTCTGGGCCGGCGGCGGCGCCAATCTCCTGCTCGGCGACGGCGCGTGGCGCGTGCATGCGGGCGCGCTCACCAATCCCGCCTCGCCGCGCGAGATCCGCTACGGCACGGCGGGGGTGCAGCGCACGCTGGGCAGCAACGGCACGATGCTGCGCGCGATGGTCGGCGCCAGCGACAATGTGGCGGGCAAGCCGCTGTCCGACAGCGGCGTGGAGACCGCAAGCCTGCGCTTCATCGCGGGCGCCTCGCATCCGCTGCTGCGCAGCCGCACCCGCAGTCTGTGGGTCACCGGGAGCTTCGACGTGCAGCGCGCGACCGAGAACCGCTTCGGCGCCGACTGGTCCCGCGACGACCTGCGGGTGCTGCGCGCCTCGACGTATCTGTTCCAGGCGGATCCCTGGGGCGGCGAGAACGGCCTCAATCTCGAGGGCAGCCTCGGCCTCGACATCCTCGGCGCGTCGTCCGCCGGGATCGACCGCTCGCGCAGCGACGCCAGCGGCCGGTTCGCGAAGCTTCGCGCCGACGCGGTACGCACCCAGCGGCTGTTCGGACCGTTCAGTGCACAGCTCCAGCTCAGCGGCCAGATCGCCAACCGCTCGCTGCTGTCCGCCGAGGAGTTCTCGCTGGGGGGCGCGCGCTACGGTCGCGCCTTCGAGCCCTCGGAACTGGCGGGCGATCGCGGCTGGGCGGGATCGGCGGAGCTGCGCTGGTCCAATCCGGTGCGCTTCGACGAGCGGGTCGAGACCGAGCTCTTCGCGTTCGCCGACACCGGCGTGGTGTGGAACGACCAGCTCGGCAAGGATCCGCGCGAGCACCTGTCGTCGGCCGGCGCGGGCGTGCGCCTGCGCTTCCAGTCCTGGATCCGCGTCGCGGCCGAGGTCGCGACGCCGCTCGACAGCTCGTCGCGCGACCTGCGGCGCCAGGGGCCGCGCGCCTTCCTGTCCGTCGCGTTCGAGTACTGAGCCGCGCGGCGCCTCAGCGCGCCAGCGACGCGAGCGCGACGGCGGCGATCCCCAGCGGTACGACCCAGCGCAGCATCGCGCCCAGCACGGCGGCGCCGCGCGGCGACAGGCGCAGCTCGTTCGCGAGGCTGGCGCCCGGGACGATCCAGCCCGCGAAGACCGCCAGCAACGCGCCGCCCAGCGGCAGCATCACGTCCGAGGTCAGGAAGTCGAGCACGTCGAAGAAGCCAGCGTTCGCGAGCCGCGGGACGACGGCGAGCGGATGCCATCCGGCCCAGAGATTGAACGAGAGCACCGTCGGAATGCCTGCGGCGAAGCACGCCGCGCCGAGCGCGGCGGCGGTCCAGCGCCGCGACAGGCCGACGCGCCGCATCAGCCATGCGACCGCGAGCTCCAGCAGCGAGATCGCGGAGGCGAGCGCCGAGAGGAACAGCAGCAGGTAGAAGGCGATCGCCACGGTCGCGCCGCCGGGCATCCGCGCGAAGGCGATGGGCAGGGTGATGAACATAAGTCCGGGCCCGCTCGCCGGGTCGAGGCCGTGGGCGAAGACGAGCGGGAAGATCGCGATGCCCGCGAGGAACGACACCAGCGTGTCGCCGACGAGCGTGACGACGGCGATCTCGCCCAGCCGGATCGTCTCGCCGGCATAGGCCGCGTAGGTCACCATCAGGCCGAGTCCGACGCCGATCGAGAAGAAGCCGAGGCCGACGGCGTCCAGCGCCGCGCGCGCGGTCAGGCGGGCGGGATCGAATGCAAAGAGGAACCGGAACGCGGCCGCGGCATCGCCGACGACGACCGCGTGGACCGCCAGCGCGGCCATCATCGCCAGCAGCGCGGGCATCAGGATCTTGCACGCGGCCTCGATCCCGGCGACGACGCCGGCGCCGACGACGACGGCGGTGATCGCGAGGAAGGCCGCGTGACCGGCGATCAGCCTTGCGGGCGAGGCGAGCAGCGCGTCGAAGTCGGCGCGAATCGCGGCCGGATCACCACTGCCGATTCCGTCGTGCGCCGCGTCCACGGCGTAGGCGAGCGTCCAGCCGCCGATGACCGAGTAGAAGCTCAGGATGAGAAAGCCGGTCAGGATCCCCAACGCGCCGACGAGGCCCCAGCGCGGCGACCGGCCGGCCTGGATCGCCAGCGCCGCGAGGCTCTCGGCGGCATCGGCGCGGCCGCGGCGTCCGATCGCGAACTCGGCGAGCATCAGCGGCACGACGATGATCGCGAGCCCCGCGAGGTAGCAGAGGACGAAGGCGCCGCCGCCGTTCGCGCCGGCCTCGTAGGGAAACTTCCAGACGCTGCCCAGGCCGATCGCGGAGCCGATCGTCGCCAGGATGAAACCGGTGCGGCCCGTCCAGCGCTCGATGACAGCCATGGTTGCGTCGAATCTCCCGGAGAACCCGCGGCGCGGCGGCGGACATCCCACCAGTCTCGACCGGGCGAGGACAAGGCCGGCGCGAAGATCGGGTCGCCGTCGCCCTTCCGGGCGATTCGCGCCTCGACCGGGCGCCGCTGCGACGCAGCGACGGCTGGGTCGACGCCCGGGAGCATGGCGCCCGGAACACATTGCGCCGCGAGATCATGGCGCCGCGAGATCATGGCGCCGCGAAGACACACGGCCCGGAAGACTCGGGCCCCAGGAAGCATGGTCCCTGGAAAGCATGGGCCCCTAAAGCACGAGGCCCGCCGCTGCATTCGCAGCGACGGGCCCGGAGTCGCCCGAAATCGGACGTCCCGCGAAGCAGCCCGCGACCCTACATCGCAGGCGACCTCGTCGGGCGAAGCTCAGATGGCTTCCTTGAGTTCCTTGGCCGGGCGGAAGAACACCTTCTTCGACGCCTTGATCTTGATCGCCTCGCCGGTGGCCGGGTTGCGGCCCATGCGCGCGGCGCGCTTGCGGACTCCGAAGATGCCAAAGCCCGGCACGCGGACCTTGTTGCCCTTGGTGATCTGCTTCGTCATCGAGGCGACGAACGCATCAATGGTCTCGGCCATCTGCTTCTTCGCCACACCCTGCTTGTCGGCGAGGTCGGCGGTGATCTGCTTCAGGCTGACGGTGGGAACCTTGGCGGTAGCGGCTGCCATGGGCGCTCCTTTTGTTTCAAGGGATGGTGAGATGAAGCGTTGGAGTCGTGCGAATCGACTCCGTCGCCTGTGTGAGCGGGTTCGGCCCGGTTTTCAAGCCTTTTCCGCGAGCGACCGTCGATTTGTTGCGGAAAAATGGGCCTGATTCGACTCCCGTGCGCGTCGCGACTCGTCCCTTCCCGGTCTCCGGTGCGACGCCCGCGATGGGACTAGAATGCGGCGCGCCGTGTTCATAATCGGCATCCGCTCCCCGAAATCCGGATCGACGCATGTCAACGCAAGTCAGCAGCAGCACGCCGGGCGCCGCGCAGGCCAGAACCGCCGGCGACGCGCCGCATCCCGAGCCGTTCAACATCCGCCTGTGGTTCGCGGTCATCAGCTTCGTCGTGATCGGCGCGCTGGGCGGCGCCTTCGGCTTCCTGATGTCCGAGTTCGTGGCGCGTCGCCTGCTCTACCGCGAGGCCGAGCTCACTCAGGAATTCCTGCAGAGCATCATCCTCGCCGAACACACCGCGCGGGACATCTTCCGGCCCGAGACTCCGGACTGGCGCGATTCCCTGGAGTCCTTCACCGACCACATGGTCGGCCTGCCCGGCGTCTTTCGCGCGAACCTGTATTCGCTCGATCGCCGCATCGTGTGGTCCACCGACGAGCAGATGACGGGCCGCCGCTTCGACGTGAACTCGGAGCTCGAGGTCGCCTTCCGCGGCGAGCTCTTCACCGAGGTGAATTCGATCAGCGAGATCACGGTGAAGGCCGAGCACGAGGCGCTGCGGCTCGCCGGCTCCCGCCGCTTCATCGAGGCCTACATCCCCATGCGCGACTCCGCGGGCGAGCTCGTCGGCGTCGTCGAGCTCTACAAGTCCCCCGCCGCGCTGGAGGCCACGATCCGCAGCGCGCAGGAGATGATCTGGGCGAGCGTGGCGGTCGGCGCCCTCGTGCTCTATGCGGCGCTCTACTGGGTCGTGCGTCGCGGCGCGCGGGTCATCGAGCGCCAGCAGCAGCAGCTCATGACCATGGAGACGATGGCCGCGCTCGGCCAGATGGCCGGCGCAATCGCGCACAGTCTGCGCAACCCGCTCGCGGGCCTGCGCAGCTCGGCGGAGCTGGTGTCGGTCGGCGACGTCGAGACCGCGAAGGAGGCGTCGCGCAACATCATCGCCGAGGCCGATCGCATGGACCGGCACATTCGCGATCTGCTGAGCTACACCCGCAACGAGAAGCTCGTCGTCCAGCCCGTCGACCCGCTCGACGTCGCGCGGACGTGCATCACCGACGCGCGCGCGGTCATCGATCGCCGCCGCATCACCGTGACCTTCGACGAGCAATCCGAGGCCGGCCGTCGCATCGCCGCGGACTCCGTGCTCCTCCGCCAGGCGATCGCGAGCATCGTGAGCAACGCCCTGGAGGCGATGGCCGACGGCGGCCGCCTGCAGGTCCGGGTCCGCGGCGGCGGGGCCTCGGGGCGCGTCGTCCTCGAGATCGCCGACGACGGTCGCGGCATGCAGCCGGAGATCCTGAGCCGGGTCTCCACGCCCTTCTTCACGACCAAGGCGCAGGGGCTGGGACTCGGCCTCGCGCTCGCGCGGCGAATCGTCGAGCGCTATGACGGCACGCTCGGCATCGCCAGCACGCTCGGCCAGGGGACGACCGTCACGCTCGATTTCGCGGCGCTGCGGTGACATTCGTCGTACGCCGCGTTCGTGGCATGCAGGTTGCTTTGTCGTGGTGGCTCGGCCGCGATCGGCCGGTCATCTCGCAGCAGCACCGGACACCGTGACGCGATGAACGCGCGCGACTTCTCCATCGCCTTGATCGCCCTGACCGCCACGCTGGCGTGGATCGCCCTGCCGTGCCCGGCCGCGGCGACCGAGTCGGTCGCGGCATCGACGAGCGATGCCGGCTCCCGCGAAGTCCTCGTCGCCCATGTCTCGGCGCGCCGTCGTGCGGCGGCGGCAGACGCCGCGCGCGCCGCGGCGCCCGAGCGCGCTCCGGCCGGGGGCCCAGCGAGCGACGCCGCTCGGGATCGCGGCGTCGAGAACTCCGGATCCGATTCGGGTCGAGGCGGCGGCGGCAGCGACAGAGGTTCGAGCGGCGGACCCGGATCGTCCGGCGGCGCAGGCGCAAGCGGTGCGCCGAGCGGCAGCGGCTCCGGCGGCAGCAATTCGGGGAGTGGCAGCTCGGGAAGCAGCGGTTCCAGCGGCAGCAATTCGGGGAGCGGCGGCTCGGGAAGCAGCGGTTCCAGCGGCGGCAGTTCGGGAAGCGGCAATTCGGGAAGCGGCGGTTCGAGCGGCGGGCCGAGTGGCAGCGATTCGAGTGGCAGCGGTTCCGGTGGCTCCAGCGGCTCTGGTGGCTCCGGCGGGTCCGGTGGCTCCGGTGGTTCTGGTGGCTCCGGCGGCTCCGGTGGCTCTGGTGGCTCTGGTGGCTCTGGTGGCTCCGGCGGCTCCGGCGGCTCCGGTGGTTCCGGTGGCTCTGGTGGCTCCGGCGGTTCGGGTGGTTCCGGAGGGTCCGGCGGCTCGGGCGGCTCGGGCGGCTCGGGCGGCGGCGGTGGCTCCGGCGGGTCGGGTGGCTCTGGTGGTGGCTCCGGCGGTGGCGGTGGCTCAGGTGGTTCCGGCGGTGGCGGCGGAGGCTCCGGCGGTAGCGGTGGTGGTGGCGGTGGTGGTGGCGGCGGGGGTCGCAAGTAGGCCGAGGCCCCGCCACTGGGGCTTTTGCCCCACCGAATGGGGCAACCCACCGCTTCTGTTCACGCTCCGGTTGCCGTTCGACTTGCGCCGCCCGGGTGCAAAGGAAGTAGACGACGCATCGATCAGACGCCGCTGGCGCGGCGCATCGCCTCCACCAGGCCCGGCGTGCAGGCGAGGATCGGATTGCCCTCGGCAAGGGCGTTGCCGCTGAAGAAGTCGTTCACCCAGCCGCCGGCCTCGCGAACGATGACGACCCCGGCCGCGACGTCCCAGCTGTTGATGTGGGTCTCCGCATAGGCATCGGTACGGCCATCGGCGACATAGGCCATACCCATGGCGCCCGAGGCCGAGCGCTTGGCATTCGCGCCGGCCGTCATGGCCGCGTCGACGATGCGCAGGTAGTCGGCACGCGGCCGGCGAGACGACCAGCCGACCTCGACGGTTGCGACGCGCATGTCCTTCGTCTCGCTGACCTGGATCGGCTTGCCGTTGCGCGTCGCCCCGCCACCGCGCCGCGCGAGATAGAACTCGTCGGCGACCGGCGCGTAGATCGCGCCGATCTCGGGAACGCCATGGCGGAGGAACCCGATCGAGATGCACCAGTGCGGCTCGCCGCGCGCGAAATTCGCCGTGCCGTCGATCGGGTCGATGATCCAGAGCCGCTCCGCGGCCTGGCCGCCGCCCTCCTCGCCGAGCACGGCGTCGCCGGGAAACGCGGCGGCGATGCGCTCGCGCAGCAGATTCTCGACCGCTCCGTCGGCGACGGTCAGGAAGTCCTGCGTCCCCTTCATCGTCGTCTTCAACGAGGCGCGATCGTTGAAGTAGCCGAGCGCGAGGGCCCCCGCCGCCAGGGCGAGGCCGCTCACGGCCAGAAAACGCTGCTCGATCTCGACATCCGACATCCGCGACTCCCGTTGCGATCCCAGTGGCTTGCTGCGAGTCGCCGATCCGGGACGCGCGCGGCGCGTCGATCGGATGTCCGGCGACCCCGTGCGGCCATATCGCCGCCACATCGGCGGCGCAACACTTCTCGATATTGATCGACCGATGTCGTCGCCTCGTCCTCGCGATCCGCGCCGCGGTGCAGCCGTGCCGCATCGTTTCGCACGAGCGCTGCGATCCCCCTGCTGGTCGCGCGGTTGAACGCGCCCGTCGTTGCGCCGGCATCTTGATCCGCCGGTCCGCAAGGCCATCTCCGTTGAAGCCCGAGTCCGGGTCCCTCTGGCGGATCGCGGACGATCCGCGATGTCGGACTTTCCGCCTTCACGCGTCCTGACCCAGGAGACGAGCCGTGGACTTCCAGAACAAGCGCAAGGCCCTTTTCATGTGGCTCGCCTTCGGGCTCGCGCTCGTCTGGGCCGTCCAGATCTTCTCCGGCGACGCCACGCGCAGCGACGTGCAGCGCGTCTCGTTCACGGAATTCGTCGCGGCGGTCGAGCGCGGCGAGGTGCGCGCCGTCACGCTGTCCGGAGATTCGGCGCGCGCCTCGCTCGGCGCCAACCGCACGATCGAGACCTACGTGCCCGAGGAGGCCGGCCTCACCGCGCTGCTGCGCCAGAACAAGGTCGACATCTCGGTCACGCCGCCGCCGCGCCCGAGCTTCCTCGGCCAGCTCGTGCTCGCGCTGCTGCCGATGCTGCTGTTCATCGGCGTGTGGGTGTGGATGTCGCGGCAGGCGCAGGGCGGCATGGGCGGCATCGGCCGCTTCGCGAAATCCCGTGCGAAGCTGCTCAAGCCCGACCAGACGCGCGTCACCTTCGCCGACGTCGCCGGCATCGACGAGGCGAAGCAGGAGCTGACGGAGATCGTGGAGTTCCTTCGCGATCCCGCGAAGTTCGAGCGCCTCGGCGGCCGCATGCCCAAGGGCGTGCTGCTCGTCGGCCCGCCGGGCACCGGCAAGACGATGACGGCCAAGGCCGTCGCCGGCGAGGCGAACGTGCCGTTCTTCAGCATCTCCGGCTCGGACTTCGTCGAGATGTTCGTCGGCGTCGGCGCCAGCCGCGTGCGCGACATGTTCGAGCAGGCCAAGCAGAACGCTCCGTGCATCATCTTCATCGACGAGATCGACGCGGTCGGCCGCCATCGCGGCGCCGGCATGGGCGGCGGTCACGACGAGCGCGAGCAGACGCTCAACCAGCTGCTCGTCGAGATGGACGGATTCGAGACCGGCATCGGCATCGTGATCGTCGCGGCGACCAACCGGCCCGACGTGCTCGACCCCGCGCTGCTGCGCCCGGGCCGCTTCGATCGCCAGGTCGTCGTGCCGACTCCCGACGTGAAGGGTCGCCAGCAGATCCTGGAGGTCCATGCCCGTCGCCTGCCCCTGAAGCCCGATGTCGATCTGCGCACCGTCGCGCGCGGCACGCCGGGATTCTCCGGCGCCGATCTCGCCAACCTCGTCAACGAGGCGGCCCTGCTCGCCGCGCGCCGCAACCTGGCTCAGGTCGGACAGGCGGAGTTCGACGACGCCAAGGACAAGGTGATGATGGGCGCCGAGCGTCGCTCGATGGTGATGAGCGAATCCGACCGCCGGCTGACGGCCTTTCACGAGGCCGGCCATGCGGTGGTCGCATTCCACGAGCCGGAATCCGATCCGATCCACAAAGCGACGATCGTGCCGCGCGGCCGCGCCCTGGGCATGGTCCTGCGCCTGCCGGAGGGCGATCGCCTGTCGATGCCCGTCGACAAGCTCGACGCGGACCTCGCCGTCGCGATGGGCGGACGCGTCGCCGAGGAGCTCGTCTTCGGCAAACACAAGGTGACGACCGGCGCGTCCTCCGACATCCGCATGGCGACGGAGCTTGCGCGCCGCATGGTCACCGAATGGGGCATGAGCGAGTCGCTCGGCCCGGTGCTCTACGGCGACGCGCAGCAGGAGGTCTTCCTCGGTCGCAGCTTCGGCCACACGCGCGCCATTTCCGAGGCGACGGCGCAGCGCATCGACGACGAGGTGCGGAAGATCGTCGATCGCGGCAATGCGCGCGCGCGCGCGACGCTCACCCGGCACCGCGACCAGCTCGAGCTGCTCGCCAACGCCCTGCTCGAGCACGAGACGCTCGACGGCGAGGAGATCCGCCACCTGCTGACGAACGGCGAGCTGCCGCCGGCGCCGACGGTTCCGTCCGGTCCCACCCCGCCGGCGGCGCCGAACGGCCCGACGACGAACCGGCCGCGCAGCTCGGTGCCGGCATCGCGGCCCGCCCTGGCGCGCGGCCTGCACGCCGAGTGATCGCATCTCCGCCGGGCGCCGTCGCGCCCGGCGGTCAATTCACGCGGGCGAGCGGCTGGGCGCTGATCGTCAGGCTGCCGTTGTGCGAGAAGACGGCGCTCTGGCCGCCCTCCGAGCCGGTGTAGACGAACATGATGCCGGTGCCGACCGGCACGGCATTCGCCTGGGTCGTGCTGACGATCCGCGAGACCTGCTGCCCGACCGTTTCCGGATCCGAGGTCACGAGGAGGAAGCGGTCCTCCGGATAGGCGCGCATGCCGGCATAGAGCGCCGTGCCGTGGAACATGAAGGCGTCGCGCGGCCGCTCGCGCAACGTCCGCCCCGCCGCGTCGAGCAGCTGCATGCGCGGCGAGAACAGCGTCGTGCCGCGCGGGCTGCTGGTCACCGCGACGACGTAGGACTCCGACCGCTGCGGCAACGCGAGAACGACATAGGAGCTGCGTCGGCCGTCCCGCGACTCGAGGCACGCGATATCCTGGTCGAGCTCGAGGACCACGGGCTTTTCGAACGGCAGCGCCTGGACGCGCTCCGGGTCGAGCGACGGCGCGGCCGCGCAGCTGCGGTCGTCGAGCTTCACGACCGGGCGCATCGCCGGCGTGGTGACGCATCCGGCAAGGATCGGGACGATGGCCGCCGCGATCCAGGCGGAACAGGCTGGCGCGCGCATTCCGCTCACTTCAGCAGATGGCTGATCGCCTCGGCGGACTGCTCGGTCGCGGTGCGCAGGCCGCGGACCGCGTTCTCGGGATCGGCGAGCAGGATGTCGAAGGTGTCGAAGCGATGGGCCGCGTCCGGCGCCAGCGTCACCGCCTGGGACTGCATCGCCGCCGGTCCGACGTGGTTGTAGATCACCGCGTCTTCCATCAGGACCGCCGTGTCGGTGGCGTTGGCCAGCCGCGCCCGCACGAGGAAGCGCGGACGATAGGGCGTGTTCGATGCGATGCCGGCGGCGATGTAGCCGTAGCTGATGACGACGGTATCCAGATAGGCGTCGACGCCGGTCTCGCCGTGCGGCGGATAGCTGGCGGCGAACTCCGCGCTTTCGCGCTTGATCGCGATCGGCTTCACGGCATAGCCCCGCGCGGTCAAGCGGTCCGCGAGATGCCTGGTGTAGGTGTCGATCGCGGAGAAGTTCTGCTGCTCGAGCACCTTGCCGAAGCGCGCGTTCCGGTCGGCCAGCATGGCGGCATCGACCAGCGCGCCGATGAGGCCGAAGCTCTGTCCGACGCTGGTCGCCAGCTCGACCGAGGGACCGGTCGGGAAGGCCGGCGTCACGATGCCGATCGTCTTGACGTGGCCCGCGGCGGCGCGATCGAACGGAACCTTGGGAATCGTGCAGCCGCCGAGTGTCACGGCGACGAGCAGAACTCCAATCCAACGGAACATCCTCATCCCCCCGCGTCGTTGCGCTTGCGATGCGGAAAGACTGTCCAGTGCAAGATCCGTGATCAACTCAAAATGCGCTCGGCACGGGGTGGTTTCGACTTCGAAACGACGGACTATCGTGGTGCACGGACGCGACGGCGAAGCCCGTCGCCCCGTCCTCCAAGTTGTGGTGCGCCGAAGCGGGTGAGGCCGGTGCCCTCCCCGGCCCCGGTCCGTCGCCGTCAGGCCGGCACGCGATTGTGCCAGTCCGTCGCCTGCTGATAGGCGTGGCCCGCATTGAACAGCGTGGCCTCGTCGAAGGCGCGGCCGACTAGCTGGAATCCGATCGGCAGGCCGGCGCGCGAGAACCCGGCCGGCACGGTCAGCCCCGGCAGCCCCAGATAGTTGATCGAGCGCGTGAACTTCGTGAACACGCCGAGCTTCGCGCCGAGATCCGGGCCGGGCAGCGCCTCGCTCGCGGCGATCGTCGGAGCCGGCGTCGCGCAGACCGGCGCCATCAGCACGTCGCAGGTCGCGAAGACCTTCGCGCCGAAATCGTCGAGCATCGCGCCGCGCGCGCGCATCGCGTCGAGATAGAACGCGGCCGGGATCTGGATGCCGGCCTCGAGCCGTGCGCGCACCTGGCCGCTGTAGTCCTGCGGCCGCGTGCGCAGCCATTCGCGATGGATCGTCGCCGCCTCGCAGGACAGTACCATCGAGCAGAACGCGTTGAGCCGGTCGATGTCGGGCATGGCGACCTCGACCAGCTCGGCGCCCAGGCTGGCGAAGACGCGCTGCGCCTGCTGCAGCGTCAGCTGCGTCTCCGAATCGACCTCGGTGAAGAAGCTCGTCGGCACGCCGACGCGAAGACCCTTGGCGCCGCGCTTCAGCGCGGCGAGGTAGTCGGGCACCGGCTCGGCCGCGGCGGTCGGGTCGGCGGGATCCGGGCCTGCGATCAACCCCAGGATCAGCGCCGCGTCCTCCACCGTGCGCGTGAGCGGGCCGACGGTGTCGAGGCTCCAGGACAGCGGCATGGCGTTGGCACGGCTCACGCGGCCCCAGGTCGGCTTGATCCCCACGACGCCGCAGAAATGCGCGGGCAGCCGGATCGAGGCGCCGGTGTCGGAGCCGAGCGCCGCGAAGAACAGCCGCGCCGCGACGCCGGTGGCCGAGCCCGAGGACGAGCCGCCGGTGATGTGATCTGGATTCCAGGCGTTGCGGGCGTGGCCGAGGTGCCAGTTGTGGCCGGTCGGCCCAAAGGCGAACTCGGCCATGTTGAGCGTGCCGAGATCGAGCGCGCCCGCGGCATCGAGGCGCTGGAGCGCCGTCGCGGTCGCCGGCGCCACCCAGTCGCGCCGGATCTTCGAACCGCAGGTCGCGATGCGCCCCTGGCGGTAATACATGTCCTTGTGCGCCAGCGGCACGCCGTGCAGGGCGCCGGTGAAACGTCCGCGCCTGGCCTCGGCATCGGCGCGATCGGCGGCCGCGCGCGCCGGCTCGGCGTCGAGTGCCACGAACACGTTGAGCCTGCCGTCCCAGGCCGCGATGCGCGCGAGACAGGACTCGACCGCCGCTCGCGCCGTCGCCTTGCCGTCGCGGATCCGGCGCGCCAATGCGGCGGCCGAGAGGAACGCGAGATCGCCGCTCATCGGCCGGCGCTCCGCGCCTGCGCCGCGCGATAGCTGCCCGGCTCCGCCTCGAATTTCAGGGCGCGCGCGTGGCCGTCGGCCGCCGCCAGGAGGCCCGACATCGACAACGCCGCGTTGCTCGCGGCCTCGGCATCGAGCGTGACGCCGACCTGTGCCGCCATCGCCCGCGCGGCGGCCTCGTCGAGCTTGATCGTCATCGTCTCCCCCTTCGTGCAATCTGGTGGCATCGAGGGCGCCGGATTCGGGCGCCGGCCGGGAGTCGACTCCGACTCCGGGTCGCGCGCAAGCACGATGCGGCGTTCGCTGCGCACGAGGCCCCGCCATGAAGCTCCTTCTCCTCAACGCCAATACGACGGCGGCGATGACCGAGCGGATGGTCGCGATCGCGCGGCGGCTCGCGGGGCCGGCCGTCGCCGTGGGCGGGGCGACCGGCCGGTTCGGCGCCTCCTACATCTCGACCCGTGCCGCGGCGGCGATCGCCGGCCATGCCGCGCTGGACCTGCTTGCCGAGCATGTCGGCCGCGACAATCCGCAGGGCCATGATGCGGTGTTGCTCGCGTGCTTCGGCGACCCGGGCCTTCTGGCGCTGAAGGAACTGTCGCCGGTCCCGGTGCTCGGCATGGCCGAGGCGTCGCTGGGGCTCGCCGCACAGCTCGGTACGCGCATCGGCCTGATCACGGGCGGGTCGCGCTGGGTGGCGATGCTGCGCGAGTTCGCGACGCTGATGGGACATGGCGATCGCGTCGTAGCGATCCGCGCGACGCCGCTGACCGGCGCCGAGATCGCCGCCGATCCGGCCGGCGCCGCGGCCCGGCTCCGCGACTTGGCGCAGCGCTGCATCGACGAGGACCACACCGATGTGATCGTCTTCGGCGGCGCGGGCCTCGTGGGCCTCGCCGAGACGCTCCAGCCGCAGCTGCCGGTGCCGCTGCTCGATTCGCTGACCTGCCTTGTCCAGGCCGGACTGAGCGCGGCCAGGCTCGGCGCCGCGAAGCCTGGCGCGGGCTCCTTTGCGCCGCCGCCGCGCACGCCGAGCATCGGTCTGTCGGCAGCCCTCGACGCGGCGCTGTGATCTCCCGGCCTCGGGTCGGCGCCGCGCAGCTCAGCCGGCGCGCGCACGCACCCGCTTGAGCGCGGCGATCGCGTCCAGCGTGCCGTGCAACGCGATGGCGGCCGCCCGGCCGTTGCGCGCGCAGCCCTCGGGCCCGTACTCGACGCGGCTGCCGTCCGCGCGCTGCACCCGCTTGTACGGCAGCTCGATGGTAAGGGCGGGCGCGCCGTACCGCTTCATCACGCGCGGCGAGCAGAAGGAAAGCGGCTCGGCCTTGGTGTGCGGCCGGAAATAGCCGCCGTTCGGCCGCGAATCCGGATCCTCGCGCTGCATCCCGTCCTTGAAGATGGCGCGCACCGCGTCGATCTCCGGCGGGATCGGCACGACATGGTCGACATTGGCGATGAAGGTGTAGGGCAGTTCCTCGTCGCCATGGACGTCGAGGCTGAAGTCGACGCTGCTGGCGTCCATCGCCGCGCGGACGACATGAACCGCCGGCGCGGCATCCGGAGAGGGCGCGGCCCAGGCGAGATTCAGGTTCACGCCATGGGAGTTCGTGCGGTGCAGGCCGAGCCGGCTGCCGTCGGGGTTCATGTTGGGCACGACATGCACGCGGCAGCGCTCGATGACGGTGCGCGACGGCGCGGAGGCGCGATCCAGGAGCTGTCCGAGGAATCCCTCCATCCACCAGCTCGCCTGCACCTCGCCAGGGTGCTGGCGTCCGATGACCCAGACCTGGCTTGCCTCCGGACCATCCGAGCCGAACTCCAAGAGCTCGATCGCGTCGCCCGCGGCGCTGCGATGCAGCTCGCGCAGCGTCACGCGCGCGTCCTCGGCGCAGCGGCGCATCAGCTCGGCGTGGCGCTCCGGCGGATAGGGGGGGAAATAGGCGTAGCGCGTCGTGCCCGGCGCGCGGTCGTGCAGGATCCGCAGCTGGCCGTCGACATAGCGCGTCGGCACGCGCGTCCAGGCGACGCCGTCGCGGCTCGCAAAGGCCTCGTAGTCCGGCCAGCCCTTCGGCACCAGGGCGGCGCCGGCGTTGTCGATCACGATCTCCGCGCCGTCGGCCGCCTCGGCGTGAACCGCGAAATGAAACCACTGGTAGGAGCCGAGCACGGGGTCCTTGCGGATCCGCAACACGTGCCGCTGCGCCGACGCCGACACGATCTCGATGTTGCCCGAATGGAACTCCGCCTCGATCCGCATGCCGCCCTCGCTTCCGGTGATCGCACTCTATCCGTCCGGCGCGGCGCGCGCGCCCGCGACATGGCGCTCATTCAACGCGCGAGCGCGCCATGCTAACTCCGCGCCGAACCGACGAGGGGCCCGAGCCGCATGACCTTCGACTTCGAGACGCGCATCGATCGGCGCGGGACCGGCGCGATCAAATGGGATCGCACCATCGCGACGCACGGCCAGGCGGCCCCGGGCGAGGCCTTCGCCGGGGACGGGCCGCCGCCCATCGCGCTGACCATCGCCGACATGGAGCTCGCCTCGCCGCCGGCGGTGCTCGAGGCGATGACCCGGCGCATCGCGCACGGCATCTTCGGTTACACGCTGCCGACGCCCGAGTACCGCGCTGCCGCTGCCGAGTGGCAGCGCACGCGTCACGGCTGGGACATGCCGGCGGACGCGATCCTCACCTTCCACGGCGTGGTGCCGGCGCTCTACCTGCTCGTCCGAGGTCTGGTGCCGCCCGGCGGCAAGGTGCTGCTGCAGGCGCCGGTGTTCCCGCCCTTCTTCGACGTCGTGCGGCGCAACGGCTGCGAGGCGGTGATCGACGAGCTCGTCCTCGAGGATGGCCGCTACCGAATGGATTTCGCGCGCCTGGAGCGGCTCTTCGCCGATCCCGCGCTCGGGTTGTTCGTGCTGTGCAACCCGCACAATCCGACCGGCAGGGCCTGGACCCGCGACGAGCTCGCGCGGGTCGCCGAGCTGGCGCAGCGCCACGGCGTCCAGGTCGTCGCGGACGAGATCCACGGCGACCTCGTCATGCCCGGCTGCCGGTTCACGCCCTTCGGCTCGCTCGACCTGCCGGCGGCGCGCAAGGCGATCACCTGCAACGGCCTGTCGAAGACGATGAACCTGGCCGGGCTCGCGCTCTGCAACATCGTCGTGCCGGACGCGCCGCTGCGCGAGCGCATCGCCGCGCTGATCATGGGCGCCGGCGCGTTCGGGGTGAATCCGATCTCGGAGGCCGGCTTCGTCGCGGGCTGGCGTTCGGGCGGCCCGTGGCTCGACGCGCTGATGCGGCATGTCGACGGCAATCGACGCTTCGTCGCGGATTTCCTCGACGAGCGCCTGCCGGCGGTCCGCCTCGTGCCGCCCGAGGCGACGTACCTGCTGTGGCTCGATTTCCGCAACCTGGGCCTGGCGCCGGACGAGATCGGCGAGCGCGTCACCACTCGTGCCCGCGTGCGCATCGAGAACGGCGCCGCCTTCGGCGCCGGCGGCGCGGGGTTCTTCCGCGTCAACGTCGCCTGCCCCCGCGCGATGCTCGCCGAAGCGATGGAGCGCATCGCCGGCGCGCTCGGCTCCAATCGCTGAGGTCCGGCTCCCGCGCCTCCGCCCGGACACGGCCATTCCGGCGGCGCGCGAAGTGCCGCTATCCTGCCCTTGCCGCCGGGACGGCGGCACGAGGGACGGTCGATGACGCGACTGATGGACGGATTCCCGCCGGCGCCGGCGGGCCAGGTGACGCTCGCCAACTGGCGCACGCCGCCCTTCAACACCTGGGCCTTCCACCACGTGCGCGAGCTGATCGCCACGGCGGACATCCCCAACGACCCCGCCGGCGTGCGCGCGCTGCCGGTGCAGGCGCAGGACCTCGAGCGTCTCGTCGTCGCGGGCGACGACGGCAGGCCGATGTCCTTCGATGCCTTCCTCGGGCATTCGCACACCGACGGCATCGTCGTTCTCCACAAGGGCCGCATCGTGTTCGAGCGCTACGCCAACGGCATGACCGCCCACACGCCGCACATCCTGATGTCCGTCAGCAAGTCGATGCTCGGGCTCCTCGCCGGGACGCTGGTCGCACGCGGCGAGTTCGCGATGGATCGGCAGGTGACCGAGTTCGTGCCCGAGGTCGCATCCACCGCCTATCGCGGCGCGACGCTGCGCGACCTGCTCGACATGCGCGCGGGGATCGCCTTCGACGAGGACTACCTCGCCACGTCGGGGCCGATCATCGAGTACCGCAAGTCGACCGGCTGGAACCCCCTGGGCCCCGGCGAGGCACCGTCGGACCTGCGGTCCTTCTACCGCGTGCTCGACAAGGCGAGCCGCCCGCATGGCGGGCGGTTCGACTACATCTCGCCGAACACCGATCTGCTCGGCTGGGCGATCGAGCGCGCGACGGGACGGCGCTATGCCGACCTCATGAGCGAGCGGCTGTGGAAACCGATGGGCGCGGAGACCTCGGCCTACATCACCGTCGATCGCCTCGGCGCCCCGCGCTGCGCCGGCGGCATGTGCACGACCACCCGCGACCTCGCGCGCGTCGGCCAGCTCATGGTCGAGGACGGTCGCCGCGACGGCGTCCAGGTCCTGCCGGCGGAGTGGATCGGCGACATCGAGCACAACGGCGATCCCGAGGCCTGGGACGCGGGGAACTTCCTGCCCTACTTCCCGGGGGCGGCGATGCATTACCGCAGCAAGTGGTACGTCGACCGTGCCGCGCCGGCGCTGCTCTTCGGCCTCGGCATCAACGGCCAGAACCTGTTCGTCGATCGCGCGCGCCAGCTCGTGATCGCGAAGCATTCCTCGCAGCTGATGCCGCTCGACGCCGCGATGATCGCGCTGACCGGCCGCGCGGTGACCGCGATCCGCAACGCATTCGGGTGAGCATGGCCGCCGCTGGGCTTGCAGGGCCGCGACGCATGGAGGCCGACATGAGTTCGGGGATGACCTGCCGGGGGACGGGAATCGACCGGGTTCGCATGGCGCTGCTGGCCGTGCTCGTCGGCGGCTGCGTGACCGACGGGTCGTCGGAGTCGGTCCGCTTCGCGCCGCTGCCGAACACGCAGCCGGGGTCGATGCAGCTGCCGGCCGCGATCCACCGGCCGGACGGCGCCGGCCCGTTCCCCGCGATCATCCTGCTGCACGGCTGCGGCGGAGTGCAGGCCTCGCACCACGAGCATGCGCGGCAGCTGCGCGACGAGGGCTACCTCGTCGCCGTCGTGGACAGTTTCGTCCCGCGCGGACTCCACGGCGGCATCTGCGTGCGGGACCTGACGACGCGGGCGGATGCCGAGGCCTCGTTCCGCATCAAGGATGCACAGGCTGCAGCGGCCTATCTGCGCAGCCGCGGCGACGTCGACCCGAAACGCATCGGGCTGCTGGGATTCTCCCACGGCGGCGCGACGGCGCTCCACGGCGCCATCCCGCAGCTCCACGAATGGCGTCCGCTGCCTTCGTTCAAGGCGGTGGTCGCCTATTACCCGTGGTGCGAGCTTTCGCTGCTCAAGGGCATCGACACGCCGACGCTCGTCCTGATCGGCACCGCCGACGACTGGACCCCGGTGGAGCGCTGCGAAACCATGAAGCAGCTGCTCGAAAGGCCCGAGCGCGTCGACCTCGTCACCTATCCCGGCGTGCATCACGGCTTCGACGTGCCGGGCTCGAACTCGATCCAGCCGTGCCAGGCGGGCCGCTGCACGCTGCGCCACGACACGGCCGCCGCCGCCGATGCGTGGCGCCGCACGCGCGAATGGTTCGCCCGCCATCTGAAGTGACGAGGCGGTGACCCGATTCGCGTCGTCGGCGCCGACGGCTCGACGTGGGCAGCCCGACCCCATCGCGGGAGCCTTCCGCGGCGCGCCGCCTCACGCGAAATGGCAGGCCGCGCGTTGGCCGGACGCGACCTCGCGCAAGGCGGGCCGCTCGAGGCGACAGCGCTCCTCGGCAAGCGGACAGCGCGCGGCGAAGGCGCAGCCGGCCGGCGGATCGAGGATGCTCGGGATCTCGCCCGCGAGCGCGCGCTCGCGCGGCCGGTCGGGATCGGGCCGCGGCACCGCCGCGAGCAGGGCGCGGGTGTAGGGGTGCCGCGGCGTGTCGTAGAGCGCGCGACGCGGCGCGATCTCGACCAGGCGGCCCGCGTACATCACCGCGACCTGGGTCGAGATGCTGCGCACGACCGCGAGGTCATGCGCGATGAACAGGTAGCTGAGGGCGAACTTCTCCTGAAGGTCGAGCAGCAGGTTCACGACCTGCGCCTGCATCGATACGTCGAGCGCCGAGACCGGTTCGTCGCAGACGATGAATTCCGGCCGCAGAGCGAGCGCCCGGGCGATGCCGATGCGCTGGCGCTGGCCGCCGGAGAACTCGTGCGGGTAGCGTTCGGCCGAGGCGCGCGGCAAGCCCACCATCTCGAGCAGCTCGGCGACGCGGTCCTGACGCGCGCGGCGCGGCTCGCCGGCGATCGCGAGCGGCTCGGCGATCGAATCGCCCACGCGCATGCGCGGATTGAGGGCGCCGCTGGGATCCTGGAAGACGAACTGCATGCGCCGGCGGATGTCGGGCGGCATTTGCCCGGCGGACACGGCGCGTCCGAACAGCGTGATGTCGCCGGCGGTCGGCGGGATCAGGCCGATCAGGATGCGCCCGGTCGTCGACTTGCCCGATCCGGATTCGCCGACGAGGCCGAGCGTCTCGCCGGCGCCGATCGCGAACTCGACGCCGTCGACGGCGCGCAGCGTCCGCCCGTGCCCGACGGGAAACTCCTTGGTCAGCCCGCTGACCCGGACGATCGCGGTCACGACGCCGCCCCCCGTGCGACGCGCGGCGGGCAGCGCGCCAGACGCCCCTCGCCTGCGGCCAGCAGCGCCGGCGCCTCGATGCGGCAGCGCTCGACCGCCTCGATGCAGCGCGGCGAGAAGCGGCAGCCGGGAATCGGGTCGGCGGGATCGGGAATGCTGCCGGGTATCGCCGGCAGGCGATTCGTGTCCGCATCGACGCGCGGCACGGCCGCGAGCAGCCCGTCGGAATAGGGATGCAGTGGCGCGCGGAAGAGCTGGCGCACGCCCGCCTGCTCGACGATGCGGCCCGCATACATCACCAGCACGCGCTGGGCGAACTCCGCGATCACGCCAAGGTCATGCGAGATCAGGATCACCGACATCCCGAGCTCGGCCTGCAGGTCGCGCAGCAGCTCCAGGATCTGCGCCTGGATCGTGACGTCGAGCGCGGTGGTCGGCTCGTCGGCGATCAGGAGCTTGGGCCGGCAGGCGATGGCGATCGCGATCATCACGCGCTGGCGCATGCCGCCCGACAGGCGATGCGGATACTCGTCGACGCGGCGCGGCGCATCGGCGATGCGCACGAGGTCGAGCAGCTCGATCGCGCGCCGTCGCGCCGCCGCGCCGTCGAGACCCTGGTGCAGGCGCAGCGTCTCGGCGATCTGGTCGGCGATCGTCAGCACCGGATTCAGCGACGACATCGGATCCTGGAAGATCATTGCGATCTCGCCGCCGCGCACGGCGCGCAGCTCCCGCTCGGGCATCGTCAGCAGGTCGCGGCCCTCGTAGAGGATGCGCCCTTTCGGGATCGCGGTCGTCGCGCGCGCATGCAGGCGAAGGATCGAGAGCGCCGTGACGCTCTTGCCGCTGCCCGATTCGCCGACGATGCCGAGGTTCTCGCCCGGCATCAGGTCGAACCCGACCTCCTCGATCGCGGTCATCCAGCCCGACTCGGCGCGGAAGCGCACCGTCAGGTCCTGGACCGAGAGGAGCGGCGCGGTGCTCACCCTTCGACCTTCAGGCGCGGATCGAGGACGTCGCGCAGCCCGTCGCCGAGCAGGTTCATGCCGAGCGCCGCGAGGCTGATGGCGATGCCCGGGAACAGCATGATCCACCAGGCCTCGACCGCGAAGTCGCGGCCCTCGGCGACGATGTTGCCCCAGCTGGGCGCGGGCGGCGGCACGCCGATGCCGAGGAAGCTCAGCGCCGCCTCGGCGAGGATCGCGTAGGCGAAGACGAAGGTGAGCTGCACCAGCAGCGGGCCCATGCAGTTGGGCAGCAGGTGGCGCAGCATGATGCGCAGGCTGCCCGCGCCGGCGACGCGCGCGGCGTCGACGAACTCGAGCTCGCGCACGACCAGCGCCGAGGCGCGCACCAGCCGCGCGGTGCGCGGCATGTAGGCGGCGGACAGCGCGATGATCAGGTTGCCGAGGCCGGGGCCCAGCGTTGCCGCCAGGCCGATCGCCAGCAGGATCGCCGGGAAGGCCATCAGCGCGTCCATGAGGCGCATCAGCGGCGCATCGAGATGGCGGAACTGAGCGGCGACGACGCCGACGGCGGCGCCGACGAAGCCGGAGAGCAGCGTCGTACCAAGGCCGATCCACAGCGAGATCTGCGCGCCGTAGAGCACGCGGGTGTAGATGTCGCGGCCGAAGCGGTCGGAGCCGAAGGGGAAGTCCCATTGCGGCGGCCGGAAGCGGAAGCGCACGCGCATTGCGGTCGGATCGAGCGGCGTGAGCAGCGGCGCGGCCAGCGCGGCGATCACCAGGGCCGCGACGATCAGCGCGCCGATGCGGAACGACCGGTGACGGACGAGCTTGCGCGCGACCCGGAAGCGCCGCCGCGGCGCGAGGCGCTCGGCCGCGACGATCGCCGCCGCCTCAGCCATAGCGGACGCGCGGATCGACGAGGGTGTAGAGCACGTCGATCGCCAGGTTCAGCAGCACGAAGACGAAGCCCAGCAGCAGCAACGTCCCCTGCACGACCGGATAGTCGCGGCCGATGATCGCCTGGACGATCAGGCGGCCGATGCCGGGCAGGGCGAAGACCTGCTCGATCACGACCGAGCCGCCGACCAGCAGGCTGAAGATGATCCCGCAGACCGTGACCACGGGGATCAGCGTGTTGCGGAAGGCGTGCTTGGAGATGGTCTTCCACTCCGACACGCCCTTGGCGCGCGCGGTGCGGATGAAGTCCTGGTCGAGCACGTCGAGCATCGCCGAGCGCGTGATGCGCGCGAGGAAGCCGATCTGGAACAGCGCGAGAATGAAGGCCGGCTGCAGCAAGGCCGCGAACCACGGCCACAGGCCCTGCGCGATCGGCACGTAGCCGGCCGAAGGCAGCCATTGCAGCGACACGCTGAACAGCAGCACCGACAGGATCGCGATCCAGAAGCTCGGCGCCGAGACCCCGATCAGCGCCATCAGCATGACGAAGGCGTCGAACCAGGTGTTGCGGAAGCAGGCGGCCAGCACGCCGGCCGCAATGCCCAGCGGCAGGGTGAGCGCGAAGGAGACGAGCGCCAGCGACATCGTCACCGGCAGGCGCTCGAGCACCGCCTCGGTGACCGGCTGGTTCAGCACCAGCGAGCGGCCGAGATCGCCGCGGGCGAGGTGGCCGAACCACACCAGGAGCTGCTCGTGCAGCGGCAGGTCCAGCCCCAGCTGGGTGCGGATCTGGGCCACCGCCTCCTTGGAGGCCTCCGGCCCGGCGATCACCGAGGCGGGATCGCCGGGCAGCAGGTGCATCAGGAAGAACGTCAGCACCGCGACGATGAGAAGGACCGGCACGGCCTGCGCGAGCTGCCGCGCCAGCTGGCGCACGAGAGGGCTCGCGAGGCCGCCGAGTCGACCCGATGCCATTGGCCGCCCGGCGCCCCGGTCGCGCCGCCTACTTCTGCCAGACGTCCCAGAAGCGGGTGAAGTAGTACGGCTTCAGCCCCTCGAACTTGCCGTTGTGCGCGCGAAGGTCGGGCATGTCCGACACCTTGATCATGTAGGCCTGGTCGAGGACGCGCTGCTCGATGGCGAGCCAGGCCTCCTTGCGCTTGGCGATGTCGACCGACGTGAAGAACTTGTCGTAGGCCTGGTCGAGGATCGTGTCGCCCTTCACCTGCGGGAAGCCGACGAGCAGCGGGCGCCATTGCTGCGGCCCGAGCAGCGGGCCCGAGCAGAAGCCGGTGACCGAGACGTTCCAGCCGCCGTTGCCGGACTGCATGTTCGAGGCGTTGGTGGGCCAGTCGACCATGCTGACCTCGGGGTTCATCCCGGCGGCCTTCATCGCCTCGACCAGGAACACGATCGAGTCGCGCATGTAGGAGTAGCTGGCGTTGGTCTGCAGGACGATCTTCTCGCCCTTGTAGCCGGCCTGCTGCAGCAGCGCCTTCGCCTTGGCCTGGTTCTTGATGTCGTAGTATTTCGCCGCGACCTCCGGCTGGTAGTACGGGCTGGTCTTGAACACCATCGCCGGGTTGCGTTCGGCATCGGGCGACGAGACCGCGATCATGTCGTCGACGTCGAACACGGCCTGGATGGCCTGGCGGATGAGGACGTTGCTGGTCGGTGCGGCCTGCGTGTGCAGCACGAAGGTCTGCTGGCAGAACGGGATGACCTTGACGACGTTGACGTTGGGCTGCCCGCCGATGCGCTTGGCCGTGTCGGGCGGGATGTTCGAGATGTAGTCGGCGCCGCCGGACTGCAGCGCCGCGACGCGCGCATTCGCCTCGGGGACGAAGTTGTAGCGCACCGAGTCGAGGTGCACCGTCTTGCGGCCGGCGAGACCGTCGATGCCGGGCCGCGCCGTGTCGATGCTGTAGTCGTCGTTGCGCCGCATCGTCAGATGACTGTCGCGCACCCACTCGCCCAGCTTGAACGGGCCGGTGCCGATGACGTCGACCTCGCGCGCGGCCTTGTCCTTCTGCTCGGCGGGCAGGATCGAGAACGGGTAGGTGGGCGTCTTCAGCACCTCGACGAAGACCGCGTTCGGCGCCTTCAGCTTGATGACGAAGGTGTGGGCGTCCGGCACCTCGAACGCCTCGACATTGGCGAGCTGGGCCTTGTTCGGGCTGAGCTGCTGGTAGCGCTGGAACGAAGCCAGCACGTCGGCCGAGGTCAGCTCCTTGCCGTTGTGGAACTTAACGCCGCGCCGGAGCGTGAAGGTGAAGGTCCGGGCGTCGGGCGTGACCTCCCACTTGGAGGCGATGCTCGGCTTGGCCTCGTAGTCCTCGCCCATCGCGACGAGGCCCTCGAAGATGTGGTTGATCGGCTCGAGCTCGACCACGGCCGCGGCGACGTGCGGGTCCTGGGTGCCCAGGCCCGAGACGTTGGCGTAGACGAGATTGCCGCCCTTGCGCGGCTGCTGCGCAAGCGCGGTGCCCGCGGCGAGGGCCGCGGCGAACGAGACGGACAGGATGAAGCTGAACGAAGCCCGGCGAATCATGTCGTACCTCCCCCTGAGAATGGCACGCTGAATACCGCAGCGATCGTTCATCGTAGTGGGATCGCGTGCCGACGAGTCAATCGCCATTTCGCTGCGCGCAGCGACGGAAATCCCTGGACGGGCGCCGGGAATGCGGGCGCGATTGGCGACCGCAGAGGAGACGGGACATGTGCGACACGATGGCCGCGCGCGGCAGGGCGACGACGACGGGCTTCACGCTCTTCGCCAAGAACAGCGATCGCGAGCGCAACGAAGCGCAGTTCCTGGAGATGGTGCCGGCGCAGAGCTACGGCGCCGGGGCGCGGCTGCGCGCGACCTACGTCGTCATCCCGCAGGTGGCGCGCACGCACGCCGTGCTGCTCAGCCGGCCGTTCTGGATCTGGGGCGCGGAGATGGGCGCCAACGAGCACGGCGTCGTCATCGGCAACGAGGCGGTGCATCCGCGCCAGAAGCCGCAGCGCAAGCCCGCGCTGATCGGCATGGACCTGCTGCGCCTCGGGCTGGAGCGCGGCGCGACGGCCGCCGAGGCGCTCGACGCGATCACGGCGCTCCTGGAGCGCCACGGCCAGGGCGGCAATTGCAGCCACCTCGCGCGGCGCTATTACGACAACTCCTTCATCATCGCCGACGCGCGCGAGGCCTTCGTGCTGGAGACCGTCGGCCGCCACTGGGCGGCGGAGCGCATCGGCGCGACGCGCGCGATCTCGAACACCTACACGATTGGCACGCGCGTGACGCGGGCGAGCGCGGGTCTCGCGGCTTTCGCACGCAAGCAAGGCTGGTGGAGCGGGCGCGGCGACTTCGACCTCGCGGCCGCGGTGACGAATCCCGGCAATCCCGGCCTGGCCGGCGCCCGCAGCCGCTGCGACCGCGCGACCGCGCTGCTCGCCCGCCAGCGCGGCCGCATCGACGCGGCGCACATGATGGCGAACCTGC
Organism: Alphaproteobacteria bacterium; assembly: GCA_016793165.1. Classification (GTDB taxonomy): domain Bacteria; phylum Pseudomonadota; class Alphaproteobacteria; order CACIAM-22H2; family CACIAM-22H2; genus CAIOSQ01. The sequence goes on from JAEULA010000002.1 coordinate 24,756, forward strand.
GCGACCATGGCGCCGCGGCCGAGGGCAATCGCGGCTGGCACCCCGACGTGCTGACGGGCCCGACCATCTGCATGCACGCCGGCGACCGCAAGCGCATGGGCCAGAGCGTCGGCTCGCTGGTAAGCGACCTGCGCGAAGGCGCTGCCGTGCACTGGGTTACCGGCACCTCTGCGCCGTGCACGGGGATCTTCAAGCCGGTCTTCATCGACTGCGCGCTGCCCGGGCACGGCTCGGTCCCCGGCGATCGCATGGACGCCGCGACGCTGTGGTGGCGCCACGAGCGCCTGCATCGCGGCCTCGTCGCCGGCGACTACGCCGCCGCGATGGCAGAGCTCGCGCCCGAACGCGACGCGCTGGAGGCGAAGTTCCGCGCGCGCGTCGAAGCCGTGCTCGCGGGCCGCGGTTCCGCAACGACGCGCGCGCGCCAGCGCGTCGTCGACCAGTGCTGGCTCGACGCGGAGCGCGCCGAGGCGCGCTGGCTGCGTCTCGTGTCGAAGGCCGCCCCGAAGCCCGCCCGCGCCGCCTACCGCCGGACCTGGTCGCGTCACGACGCGCTGGCAGCTGCCGACGTCGGGTCGTGACCGCGCGCGTCGCCGGCACGCGCCCCCCACGCCGAGCCACGAGGGCCGACGTCGCCGCGCTCAATCTCCTGGCCGGCGAGGCCTATGCCGTCTACCTGCCGATCCTCGGCCGCGCGCCGCAGCCGATGGCGACGGACTGGGCCGAGATCCTCGATCGGATGGAGACCTGGGTCCTCGAGGACACGGCGGGAACCCCGCTGGGCTCGCTCGCCCTGGAGCTCGAGTCCCACCATCTGGTGATCTGGAGCGTCGCGGTGGCGCCGGCGGTTCAAGGCCGCGGGCTCGGCCGCGAGCTGATGCGCTTCGCCGAGGGGCGCGCCCGCGCGCTGGGCCGACCGACGCTGCGGCTCTTCACCAATGCCCGCATGACGCGGAACCTCGCGCTCTACGGCCGGCTCGGCTACGTCGAGACCCACCGCGAGACCCTGCCCGACCGCGTCCTCGTGCATATGGCGAAGACGCTGGCGAGCGGCGTGGCGTCGTAGACGCGGACCGCGGCCGACCGGTCGCTTCGCGCCGGCGGCCGACCGATTGACACTGCAGTTCCCGGTTGCGCGAGCGGCAGTGGTCGCCCCGGACTCGACAACGACTCGACGACCGCGCGCCAAGCGATCGCCGGCGCGCTGGCGCCGAACGGCGGGCGGTCATGTATGGTCCGGACGGCGAGGGGGAGGGGAACGGCATGGACGGGGCTCGGCCGACGCGAAAGCTCGCCGCGATCGTGGTCGCGGACATCGTCGGGTATTCGCGGCTGATGGAGGCCGACGAGGCGGACACGCTGGCGCGGCTCAGGACGATCCGCAGCGAGATCGTCGAGCCGATCACGGCGCAGCATCGCGGTCGCGTGGTCAAGACGACCGGGGACGGCTGGCTCAGCGAGTTCGCCAGCGTGACCGACGCCGTACAGAGCACGCTCGTGCTGCTCGAGGCCCTGGCTGCGCGAAACGACGGCGTGGCGCCGGAGCGACGGATCGAGCTGCGTGCCGGCATCAATCTCGGCGAGATCATCTTCGAGGGCGACGACATCTACGGCACCGGCGTCAACATCGCGGCGCGGCTCGAGGCGCTCGCCGAGCCCGGCGGAATCCGCGTCTCGAGCAGCGTCCACGACCAGATCCAGAGCATCCTGGACCTCGCCTTCGAGGACATGGGCGAGGCGCAGGTCAAGAACATCGCGCGACCGGTGCGCAGCTTCGCGCTTCGGTCGCGCAGCGGGAGCGGCGCCAGCACCGCGCCGGCCCCCCTCGGCAAGGTTGCGGAGGTCGCGTCGATCGCCGTCCTGCCCTTCGCCAACATGTCGAACGATCCCGAGCAGGACTACTTCGCGGACGGCATGGTCGAGGACATCCTCACCGCATTGTCGCGCTTCCGCTCGCTGAAGGTGATCGCGCGGAACTCGACCTTCGCCTACAAGGGCCGCGCGGTCGACGTCCGCCAGGTCGCGCGCGAGCTCGGCGTGCGCTACGTGCTCGAGGGCAGCGTGCGCAAGGCGGGGGCGCGGCTGCGCATCACCGGCCAGCTGATCGACGCGACCAGCGGCGCCCACCTCTGGGCGGACCGCTTCGACGGCGCGCTCGAGGACGTGTTCGACCTGCAGGACAAGATCACCGAGACGGTGGTCGGCATCATCGAGCCGCGCATCCGCGGCGCCGAGATCGAGCGTGCGCGGCGCAAGCGGCCGGACAACCTCGACGCCTACGATCTCTATCTGCAGTCGCTGCCGCATCTCTACGCCTTCCGGTCCGAGCCGAACACCACGGCGCTGGCGCTGCTGTCGAAGGCGATCGCGCTCGATCCCGGATATGCGCCGGCGCTCGCGGGAGCGGCGTGGTGCTACGAGCAGCGCCTGACCCGCCGCTGGCCGACGATGCGCGACGACGACGAGATGGAGGCGATCCGGCTCGCGCGCGCGACGCTCGCCACGACGACCGACGACGCCAACGCGATCGGCACAGCCGGCTTCGTGCTGCTCATGGTCGGACGCGAGTGGGACGCCGGGCTCGTCGCGCTGCGCCGCTCGCTCGACCTGAACCCGAACAACGTCCTGATCCTGATCATGGCCGGCTTCGCCAACATCTATGCCGGCGATCTCGCCGAGGCGATGAGCTGGCTGCAGCGCGCGCGGCGGGTCAGCCCGGCCGATCCCGGCGCGTTCTTCTTCCTCACGGGCGAGGCCTGGATCCGCCTGCTGTCGGGCGACGTCGAGGGCGCCGCGGCCGGCGCCGCGCAGTCGGCCGCGACCTATGACGGTTGGGACTCGACCTATTGGGTGCTGGCGTCGGCCCTCGGCCATCTCGGCCGCAAGGCCGACGCACGCGCCGCGGTCGACAAGCTGCTCGCGCTGTCGCCCGGCACCACGCTCTCCGGATTGCGGACGAAAACGTGGCCGTTCCGGCACCACGAACGGATCGCGATCACCATCGACGGCCTCCGCCTCGCCGGTCTGCCGGAGGGTTAGCCGCGGATGGCGGCGTCACGGGCGGATGCACGCGCCGCCGCGGCGCCGATCGTCGTGTCGCGTCGGCGCCGACGGCCGGGCGTCGTCGCCGGAACTTCCACCCTCGATGTGCCGCCTTCGACGACCCTCAGTCGCGCGGTGCGGGCGGATAGGGCTCGCCGTTCTTGCGCAGGAAGCCGCGCTTGCCGTCGCGGTCCGTCCCGAGATGCAGATCGATGTCGGGATAGGTCACCTCGTCGCCGGCAGCGCGGTCGCCGACGACGAGGAATGTCGCATCGCGGTCGGTCAGGTTCAGGAAATGGTGGCCGTCGCCCGTGCCCGCCGGGAAGGCGATGCACACCCCCGGTCCCACCGCTTCTCTGCCGGCATCCGTGACGAGTACGAGCTCGCCGTCGAGGATGTAGACGAACTCGTCCTGCGCCGAATGCGCATGTCGGGCCGACGACTGGCCGCCAGGCGCCACGCGAACCTGATTGACACCGAAATTCCGTAGCCCGCCATGGTCGCCGAGCCGGCGGTTGAACCGCTTCCGCTGGCTCTCGCGGAACTCCGGCGGATATCCCGACGCATTGCTCTCCGGCACGTCCGCGGGGCGGAAGATCTTCGAACCACGGATCATCGCGGTCTCCTCGAGCACGTCGGACGCTGGCGGGCGGAAGAAGCCGGCAACGTTGGAACGATCATCGACACCGCGCAATGTCGGTCGGTGTCCGGGGCGCGGGTACCTCCCCCGAGGTCGAGCGCCGCGACGTCGACCCCCGGTTGCGGCCGCATGCGCCGAATCCGGCGGATCGCGCGAGATTCGTGAAACCTGAGGGACAGCGATCGAACGAGAATTCCGGCGTCGCGGAATTCGAGCTTCGTTCAGCAATGGAGAATTCCACGTCACTTCGAATCGAGAGAATGCGACTGCGCCAATCGATGATTCTGGAGAGGACTCAGGCGCTGGGCACACGCGAAAGACCATTCGCTTCACAAGAAAGCGTTTCCTTTATGACACGATCGATTGACGCGATTTCGGCGCCGTGCGGCAGTCCTGAGCCGAGCGCTACGGGAGGGGGCGATGCTTGGCGTCCGGTGGAGTCGCGGCAATCTTACTCCGTGTAGTCCCGATCCCGATCCCGATCCCGATTGCGTGAGCTGCAGTCGCATCGCCAGACCATCTTCGCGAACTGCGGACCGGGCGGCCGGCCGTGCTCATCGAAGGTGAATCGATCGCGACCCGGATCCGCTCAAGTTTGCCGGATTGCGAGTGGCCCGGGAGTGTCGTCGAGCGTGTCGGATACGATCCGATTTCCTGGAATTCCTGGATCTGACCGCCTCGGCGCCTTGAATTTACAGGTTTGATGCCGGCACACCGCTTTCCTGCGCATCAGGAGAATATGCTCGTCTCGCACGTCATTCGCGGTCTGCCACTCGTCGACATGAATGCAGCGCCGCCGCTGCTCCCATCTCGACGATGCGACACGATCGAGTGCGACATCCGCCGCATCCACGGGGGGGCTGATCGATGGCTGAGACGACGGCCGCCTGGCTGTGGCGCAGCGCGCGCCGTCCATGGATGGCGGCCTTGATCGGCGCCCTGGTCGGCGCAACCGGCTGCCTGGTGATGCAATGAACCGACCCGACATTGCCGCGGCGGTGCTGGCCGGAAACGCATTGCTGGCGCTTGCTTGCGTCGGATTGGCGCAAGCGCTCGGTCGATGGACCAGGGTGCAGGGCATCAACCGACACTTGCGCCAGGTGTCGATCACATTCGTCGGGCTCGCCGGGGCATTCACGCTGGGTGCGGCCGTGGCTTGGTGGCGCACCTGATCCGGTCGGTCGCGCGCCGGAACGAGCGAATCTGGAGGGCGGATCCTGCTTTGGAGGACATGAACCTGGGGGCGACGATGCTCCGGACGAGTTCCGCTGCCGGTCGGCCTCACCGGCCGGCGCCCGATCGCCGGCGCCCGATCATCAGCACCGCGGTCGCGACCAGTATCGATGTCGCCGGCTCCGGGACCGGGACGGGGACCGGGGCATCGCGGGCCGCCACACCAAGCAGGTTCGTGTAATCAATCAGGCTGTCCAGCTCACCGCCCCCGAAGCCGGAGCTGTAGGCGCTGATCAGCCAGTATGTCGAGCTGACGCCGCCAGCGTTGACGCTGTAGTCGATCCGGGTGCCCGAGGCCGCGTAGGCCGTGTCCGGCGCCTCGTCACCGACATTCTGCACCAGGCTCCAGCCGCCACCTGCGCCGCCTGACGTCAATGTGCCCAGGTCCTTGCCTTCGAGGAACGTGCTCGGCGTTCCGGGCCCGGTGTAGGCCATGATCGTGAGGTCGGCGTCGCTCGTCGACCAGCCGAGCGTCACCTGGTCCAGGATCACGGCGCCGCCGAAGCGAAGCAGGATCAAATTGGGGGCCAGCGATGACGGGTCGTTGTCGAGCGCATCGCTCGGGCTCGCCGCGGCGGGTCCGCCCTCCGCCTGCGAGGAGACGCCGAAACCGTCGAGTCCCCGGTTTGAGACGAAGGCCGTCCCGAAGACGTTTTCCGTGGCGCTGATCGCGCCCCACGCCGAAACCTCGAGGTCGCGTGTGGTAGTTCCGGTTGCGGCACAACCGTAGCGGTTGCCCACCATGCCTGCATTGGTGGCAGTGCCCGCTGCCGTGCCCGGCGCCGTCGTGCTGCCGTTGCAGACCGAAAAGTCCCAGATTCCAGCGATGGCGACGGGCGCCGCCATGGTGGGCGCCAACACTGCAACCGCAATGCACACAGCTGAAATCGAAGAAGCGACGTTGCACTTCATTCGTCTCACCCTTTCTGACCAACTGCGTCGACCCTCGGAGGAGCGCCGTGCAGGAGTCCCGCAAAGCCGTGCCGGGCGAAGTCGTGTGCTCTATTTGGATTTTACGGATATTGCCGAAGCAATATCTTGGAATCAGTAGGCGCCTTGCGCGGTGGCGTCAACGTCCGTGCGCGGTGTCGGAAATAGCGAAAATCAGAGTCGCCGCGGCGGCGGGCGCGTGCCGACCCCGATCAGATCGGTCCGGGTCGGATCGCCGAGCACTTGACGCCCGAAGCCGCCAAGGCGAATGCCGCCAGGGCCGCGGCCGCCACCGACGCGATGCAGCGCACGTGATTCCAGAGGAGCCATTCGCGGACATAGGCCGGCCAGTAGGCGGCGGCCTCGGGGGAATCCGGGTCAAGCGCGGCGAGGCGACCATTGCGAGGCACGTTGAACAGCATGGTCACCACGACCGACCCGACCGCATAGACGACGAACGAGAAGCCAAGCAGGGCGAACGCGTCGGAACAACCGGCCGCCCGCGCGATCCAGGCAGCGGCGCCAAGGAGCGGCGCTGTGCCAAGGAATGCTCCGAGAAACAGCGGAGTGATGACGGCGAGGTTGATACGCTGCATGGCCGCGATGCCCTGGGCGGCAGGCCGCTCGTCGAGGGCGCGCATGACGAAGGCCGAGAAGGCGAAGAACACGCCGCCGACAAGGGCGGCGAGTAAGGTCGAGGTTATGATCGAGGCGGTGAGCATGATTCCTTGCCGCTCGACCTCATCCGGATACCTTCCCGGGTGTCGAACTTCGCATATCAAGCTTGGCGTCGCCGCCGCAGGCTTGTTTGAAACCTGGGGCAATTCGACCCCGATCGCGACGGAAGACGGCACCGAGGTGGGACGCAATGGCGGGCAGGCTTGAGGACAAGACGGCGCTGATCCTCGGCGCGGGATCGGTCGGCGAAGGAATCGGCAACGGGCGGGCCATCGCCATGCTGTTCGCGCGCGAGGGCGCGCGCCTCGTCGGCGTCGACGCGCGACAGGCGGCGGCCGACGAGACCGCGGGTCTCGTCGCGAAGGAGGGCGGCGAGATGCTTGCCCTCGAGGGCGACGTCACGGATGAAGCGACGCTGAAGCGACTGGTCGCGACGGCGCAGGCGCGGCTCGGCCGGATCGACATCCTCGTCAACAATGTCGGCGGCTCGATCCCCGGCGGCCCGGAAGAGATCGAGCCTGAGCAGTGGCACGCGCAGTTCCACCACAACCTGCACTACGTCTACCTGTCGACGCGCCTGGTGGCGCCGATCATGGTGGCGCAGCGCGGCGGCTCGATCGTCAATCTCTCGTCCGTCGCCGGGATGCGCCACCTCGGCAATGATCTCGTCGCCTATGCGGCGGCCAAGGCCGCGCTGGTCAAGTTCTCGCAGATGGTTGCGGTGCGCTATGCGCCCCACGGCGTGCGGTGCAACGTCGTGACGCCCGGTCTGATGAACACGCCGCTGGTTGCCGCGCGCCTCGCCGGCCAGCAGGCCGGCGGCGATGTCGCGGCGATCGTCGCCAAGCGCAACGCCAAGCCGCCGATGGGGCGCATGGGCGAGGCGATCGATGTCGCCTATGCCGCCCTCTACCTCGCCTCGCACGAGGCCAAGTACACCACCGGCGCCGAGATCGTCGTGGATGGCGGCCTGACCTTGACCGTGCGGTGACCCACGACGCTCGGGCAGGCCTCGCCGGCATTCGAGCGTCACGATGTAAAGGACAAGGTTGCTGCCGCGGCGGCACGCGTGGACCGAACCCGCGATCGTTCGTCGATGACCGACGCCGCAAGCGCGCCCGCCACCTCGTGCCGAAGTTGCCCCGGGGAAGTCTCCACTCGTAAGGTTCCAGGGAAAGGGAATGTCGGCTGGTGCGGCTCTCGCGAACGCCGACGGGGTGCCCCATGAGGAGACGCGCGCTCGTCGCCGGAATCGGCGCGACAGCAGGATGGTCGCGCGCGACGGTCGCTCAGACCTCCCAGCTGCCCGTCGTCGGACTGCTGTCCGCCGCGTCGGCGGATGCGCCATCCGGGCCGATCGAAGCCATCCACCTGGCACTCAAGCAGGCCGGCCTGGAGATCGATCGCGCCGTGCGCATGGAGTATCGCTTCGCGGACAACGAGCCCGGGCGCCTGCCGCAGCTGGCCGCCGAACTGGTCAGGATCCCCGCCGCCGTCATCATCGCGTTGGGCGGCCCCGGTTCGGCCTTGGCCGCGAAGGCGGCCACCGGGACGATTCCGATCGTATTCGCGCCGGTGTCCGAACCGGTTCGCGGCGGGCTGGTCGCGAGCCTGAACCGGCCCGGCGGCAACATCACCGGAATCGCGGCACTCACCATCGAGCTCGATCCGAAGCGGCTCGAGCTGCTGCACGAGCTGGCGCCCCCGGGTCCGCTCGGCGTGCTCGTCAATCCGAACCGCCCGGACCTTCAACTGCAGCTCGAGGGCATCGAGGCCGCGGCGCTGCCTCTGGGCCGCCAACTGGCGATCGTCCATGCGGGCACGTCGGATGCGATGGCCTCGGCATTCGCGACATTGCAGGGCCGCTCGATCGTCGGCCTTCTGGTTGGCGCGGACGCGTTCTTCTCGAGCCAGCGGAATGCCATCGTCGCTCTCGCCGCGCGGCACGGCTGGCCGGCGATTTACCAATGGCGGGAATTCGTGGATGCCGGAGGGTTTGCCAGCTACGGCCCCAACCTGTTCGAGTCCTATCGTCAGACCGGCATCTATGTCGCCCGCATCCTGAAAGGCGAAAAGCCCGCGGACCTGCCGGTGCAGCAGCCGACGAACTTCGAATTCGTCATCAACATGAAGACGGCCAGGACGTTGGGCCTTGCCGTGCGCCCCGCACTGCTCAGTCGCGCCGACGACGTTATCGAGTGAGAGAAAGGCTGCCCGGGCGTCGGCGTCTCCGTCTCCCCGGCTTCGAACTCGGCGACCTCTATCGCGCGGCAGCGCACGCATGGACCAAACCGGAATAGTCTGTCCGGCGAAGTGTGTCCGCGAGACGTGGCCGGCGTCGCGAGCCACGCGCATCGCTCGTTAGCCGCTGCATTCCCGACGGCTAGACGGACTGCGTGGCCTCAGGCCGCCGACACATCGGAGCGAACCGCTATAGCCCGCGGGCGCCAGGCGCGACCCCTGGGCGGGCGCTACTCCGCGCCGAGCTTGCCGAAGAGCTGCAGCACGCGGACCTTGGCTGCGTCGCCGAGCAGGTCGCGCTCCATCCGGCCGGCCTCGCCGTAGAATGCGGCACCCACCTGGCGATCGATCAGCAGCACGCCCAACAGGTTCAGCGCCGTCGCCTCGTCGAAGATGCTCTCGGCGTAGATCACGCGCGTCTCCGCGGAGCCGGGCCCGAGCGCGGCGACGAAATACTGGTAGGCGAGATTGTCGACGCGCGGCGTCTTGGGGCCGAGGACGAGCACGTGCAGTTTCGCCCACGCCTCGGCGCCGAGTTCGCGCTTCCAGTCCTGGACGACGGCATGCAGGCCGGCGAGCTGCGCATTGGCGGACTCGGTGGCGAGCGCGAGGGTGAGCGGTGCGACGCCGACGGCGAAGGCCGTGAGGCTCTCCATCTCCGGACGGGCATTCGCCGCGCGCTGGCGGCCGATGAAGGCAAGCGAGGCGTCGTGCAGCTTCGCCGCCGTCGCGCGGATCGCGGGCGGCGCGTCGAGGGCGGCGATCTCGTCGCGCGCCGCGAGGCCGGCGGCCTCGAGCGTGGCGAGGATCTCGCGCCAGGACTCGTCGGTCCTGATTCCGGTGGTGTAGGGCGCCAGCGCGCCGAACAGGCCGAGCGGCAGATGCGCGACCTCCTTGAGCCGGTGGTAGAGCGGCGGCGTGTAGACGATGCTGCGTCGCGCGCCCTTGCGATGGAGCACGAGCTCGTCGAAGGCGACGACGATCACCGGATCGGCCGCCGCGAGGACTGCCGCGCGACCGCCGGCATAGGCGGTTCGCGCCGCGGTGTTGAGGTCGGTCAGCGGGCCGGCGAACGCCGGCATGGCGCCGAGGGCCAGCAGCGCGGCGTATGCGATGGCTCGCGCGGTCTTCCACGTCATCGGCGGCTCTCCCCTGATCCGGCATTGCCCGATTGGGCGCACCCTAGGCGAGAAACCCGGCGGCGTCTGTCGCCGTGGCCCGGCGTCGCGCGGGTTGCGTCCGGCGGGGCGTCGCGGTACTCGCCGGCTCCGCAATGCCTCATCCGGGTCCCGCCATGCGCCTGTTCGCCAATCCGCGCCTCGATCGCACGAATGCCTATCCGGCGGCATTGAAGCCGATCCTGTCGCTCGCCGCCGAGGCGGCCGCGCGGCGCGAGATCGCCTCGTGGCCGGGCTATGCGCCGACACCGCTGCGCGCGCTGGACTGGCTCGCGCGCGAGCTCGGCGTCGCCGGCGTCGACTTCAAGGAGGAGCAGCACCGCTTCGGGCTGCGGAGCTTCAAGGCGCTGGGCGGCGCCTATGCGGTCAAGAAGCTCGCGCGCGCGGCCAACGGCGCGAAGCTGACCGTGTGCTGCGCCACCGACGGCAATCACGGCCGCTCGGTCGCCTGGGGCGCCCGCGAGGCCGGCTGCGCCTGCGTCATCTATGTCCACGAGCACGTCAGCGAGGCGCGCGCCGAGGCGATCCGCGCCTACGGCGCCGAAGTCCGCCGCGTCGCCGGCAATTACGACGACTCCGTGCGCAAGGCCGCCGCCGATGCGGCAGCCGCAGGCTGGACGGTCGTCTCCGACACCTCGTGGGAGGGCTACACCGAGATCCCGAAGGACGTGATGCAGGGCTACGGCGTGATGGTCGCCGAGGCGCTGGAGCAGGGCGGCGTGCCGACGCACGTCTTCGTACAGGGCGGCGTGGGCGGGATCGCCGCCGCGACGGTCGCGCATCTCTGGGAGCGGTTCGGGCCGCAGCGGCCGCGCGTGGTCGTGGTCGAGCCCGACAAGGCGGATTGCCTGACGCGCTCCGCCGAGGCCGGCCGGATCACGCAGCTGACCGGCGATCTCGACACGATCATGGCGGGCCTGTCCTGCGGCGAGCCCTCGCCGCTCGCCTGGGCGATCCTCGATCCCGGCGCGGACGCCTTCATGGCGATCGGCGACGACACGATCGCGCCCGCGATGCGTGCCCTGGCCGATCACGGCGTGGTCGGCGGCGAGTCCGGCGTCGCGGGGATGGCGGGGCTGGTCGCGGTGGCGAAGGACCCGGCGATGCGGACGACGCTGCGGCTCGATGCCGGCGCGCGGGTGCTGCTCTTCGGCACCGAGGGCGGCACCGACCCCGCGCTCTACGAGCAGCTGGTCGGCCGCGACGCCGAGGCGGTCAGCCGGAGCCGGTCCCCCTGAAATAGCTGAGATGCCGGACGAAGGCGTCCGGGTCGTCGGGGCTCAGCACGATCACGCCGCGTTCCAGGCGCAGCACCACCAGGCGCTTGCGGTTGGTGAGATAGCCGCGAAAGCGACCGAAGCGCGCGCTCCAGTACCAGCCGGCGGTGCCCAGCCCGCCCGGACGCGTGCGCACGTGCTCGGCATCCTCCATCGCCTCCGCATCGACCTCGGCCGACTTGAGGCCGTGCAGCGGCTCGCAGCTCGTCCACAGCAGATGGCGGATGAACACCGCGTCGCGCGACACCACGAAGCCGCGGATCGCGCGCAGCAGGAAGGCCAGCGCGAAGACCAGCGGCAGGACGGCGATCGCGATGTCGGCGGGCAGCGGCAGGTTGAATGTGACGCGCGTCGTCACGAACAGGCCGACGGCGACGAACGGCGCCAGAAACATGGTGAGGACCATCCGCAGGGTCAGCGGCACCGACCAGGATGCGCCATACTCCATTCCGGTGTTCATCGTTGGCGCGGGACCTCGTTCTTCGGACGGCGGGATTGTAGGCGGTCTCTTCCGCCGCTGTCCCGGACGTGCGCGGCACCGATCGGCCGACGGCGCCGGTCACGCATTCCCCGGTGACTTCGCACGATCGGGCCGGGATCGCCAGCACGAGCCGATGCCCGCGCGCGTGCGTCGCAGCCGCTCGACCGTTCGTGCCCGTCGCCTCGGGCGGCGGAGTGCCGCTACCATCGGCGCGACCGTCACCAGCAGGGAACCGCTCCCATGACCCGGCTCATCACCGTCGGCGCCGCGCAGCTCGGCCCGATCCAACGCGCGGATTCGCGTGCCCGTGTCGTTGACCGAATGATCGACCTGATCCGTCAGGCAAAGGACCACGGCTGCGACCTCGTCGTCTTCCCCGAGCTTGCGCTGACGACCTTCTTCCCGCGCTGGTGGATGGAGAGTCAGGACGAGATCGACACCTTCTTCGAGCGCGAGCTGCCCGGCCCGGAGACGCGCCGGCTGTTCGAGGCGGCGAACGCGGCGGGGATCGGTTTCAAGCTCGGTTTCGCGGAGCTGACCCACGACGGCAAGCGCGCGCGCCGGTTCAACACCGCAGTGCTGGTCGACAAGTCCGGCCGCCAGGTCGGCAAGTATCGCAAGATCCATCTGCCCGGCCACGCCGAGCACGAGCCCTGGCGCGCGTTCCAGCACCTGGAGAAGCGCTACTTCGAGGTCGGCGATCTCGGCTGGGGCGTGTGGAAGACGATGGGCGGCCACTTGGGCATGGCGATCTGCAACGACCGCCGTTGGCCCGAGACCTACCGCGTCATGGGCCTGCAGGACGTCGAGATGATCATGATCGGCTACAACACGCCGCGGCATAACCCGCCGGCGCCCGACCACGACCGGCTCAGCGAATTCCACAACCAGCTCGTCATGCAGGCCGGGGCCTACCAGAACGCGACCTGGGTCGTCGGTGTCGCCAAGTGCGGCGTCGAGGAAGGCTGCGAGATGATCGGCGCCTCGTGCATCGTGGCGCCCACGGGACAGGTCGTCGCACAGGCGATCACGCAGGACGACGAGCTCGTCGTCGCGCGCTGCGATCTCGATGCCGGCCTCAGCTACAAGAAGTCGACGTTCAACTTCGCCGTGCATCGCCAGCCGCAGGCCTATGGCATGATCGTCGAGCGCAAGGGTGCGGTGCCGCCTTCGGGCACCTGATGAGCAACGCCGACTCGAACAGGGGGAGACGATGATTCGAAACTCGGGCATTGCAGCATTGATCGGCCTGGCGCTGGCGCCGCTCGTCGCGACGGCGCAGCAGCAGAACTGGAAGCCGGTGACGGTCGAGGAGATGAAGCGCGAGATCGTGGGCAGGACGATGGCCGCGACCTTCGCCAATCGCAGCGAGGCGACGTTCCTGCTCGGCACCGACGGCAAGGTCGCGGTTCGCGGCTCCGCTACGCTCGACGGCACTTGGCGGGCCTCCGACAAGGGCTACTGCACGACCTATCCCAATCGCGGCGAAGCGTGCTTCGAGATCATCCGCCTCGCGGACGGGACCATGGAGGTCTACACCGACAAGGGTCAGTTCCAGGCCAAGATGCGTCCCCAGTGACGGGCCCCCGGGCGCGCCGGCCGCCCGATTGCGCGGCGCCGCGACGCGCCGCCGCCAGGAGACCGACGATGATCCGACTTGCCGCCGCCGTCCTCTTCGCGACGACCCTGCTCGCCGCCGCGCCACCTTCCGTGGCGCAGACGCCGGTCGCGGCGAGCGCCGACCACGCCGTGCTGCTTGCGCATCCCGATCCGCGCCTCGCCGCCAACAAGCGCCTCGTCTACGACTTCTGGCGCGAGGTCTTCGAGGCCGCGCACATGGACCTCGCCGAGAAGTACATGCTGGCGAGCTACATCCAGCACAACCCGAACGTCCCCGATGGCCGCGCCGCCTTCGTGAGCTTCTTCTCGAAGATCCGCCAGCCCAAGCCGATCGAGCCGCGCGTCGCCGCCCCGCTCGTCGCGATCCTCGCCGACGGCGACCTCGTCACCCTCGTCTTCGCCCGCGAACTCCCGGAGCCGAGCGACGCCACGAAGAAGTACACGACCACCTGGTTCGACATGTTCCGCATCGAGAACGGCAAGATCGCCGAACACTGGGACCCGGCGGTGAAGCGTTGAGCGCTTCCCCCCCAGTCGCTTTGAAAGAGATTTTCGAAGCCTCGGACGCTTTGAAAGGATTTCGCGGAATCCTTTCAATGCTCAGAACGCGGGCGATACGCGCTCGCCTTGCTGCCAAACATGGTCGTAGACTCGGTCCGATAGAAGCTCGATCTCGCTCTCGGTGAAGGGCGGCTGCGGCAAGGTCTGCCAGAGGGTGTCAAGGATTGCGACCTTGACGTCGGCCTGGGTCGTAGCGTTGCGGGTCCAGGCGGGCATCGAAGCCAGCAGGGTCTGCAGCGATGCGAGAAGTGAACGGCTGGCCTGTTTGAGCCGCTCGCGCTCCGCCCGCGCCAGATCGTCCCGCTGAAGGAGATCGAACAGCGCCAGCTCCTCCTCCGTCAGCCCCTCGGCGACAGCCCGTCGTTCCTCCGCGTCGAGGCCGCGAACGAGATCGAGGAGGGCAGCGAAGGTCGCCTCGACCGTCACGCGGTCCTTCTCGCGATTGTAGTCGGCGACGATCTCCTGGTACTTGCGCTGGAAGTCCATGCGCAGCGGATTGCGCGCGAGCATCTGATGCATCTTCCGCTCGATGAGCTCGCGCAGGTCCTGGATCGCGGTGGCCTTGCGCGGCGCGGTCGCGAACTCGTCGCGAAGCTTCTGGAAGTCGATGCGGCTCAGGTCGACGGTCAGCCCTTCGGCATGGTCGTCGCCGGGTGCCTGCGCCCGGATCGCCTCGTTCACGATCCGATGCAGGGCCTTCAGCACGTCGGTGACGTCGGCCGTGTCGCGCCGCTCCGACAGCTTCTTGTAGATCGCCTCGACGTTGTCGTGCCGCTCGGCGAAGGCACGCGCGCTCGGCTCCATGAGCAACGCCTTGAACCGCACGAAGACCTGACGCGCGATCACCTCGAAGCGGCGCTTGGCCTCGTCCGAGGTGTACAGGGCCTCGACCGCGTCGCGCAGCGCCTCGATGCGCGCGAAGCCCGCCGCGCCGAGCAGCCGCTTCGGCTCCATGCCGAGACCTCGAAGGTGGGTCTCCGCGGCATCGAGCGCCTCGACCAGCGCCGCCACCAGAACCTCGATCGGCGCCACGATGTCGCCGGTGCCGGTCCCGTCGTCATCGCCCAGCGAGTACTGAGCCAGCGCTTGTCGCAGGCTCCGCAGCATCCCGTTGTAGTCGACGATCACGCCGCAATCCTTGCCGGGATAGACGCGGTTGGCGCGCGCGATCGCCTGCATCAGCGTGTGCGCCTTCATCGGCTTGTCGATGTAGAGCGTGGCGAGGCATTCCACGTCGAAGCCCGTGAGCCACATCGCGCAGACCACGGCGATGCGGAAGGGGTGGCGCGGATTCTTGAAGGCGTCGTCCATCGCGACGCGCCGGCCATCGGCCAGTTCAAAACCCGTCTTCATCCGCACCCGGTGCGGGATGATGTCGAACTGCCACTTCGAAAAGTCGCGAATCTCGTTCTGACCTTCGCTGATCACGAGCCCGATGATCGTCTCGTCCATCCACGCGATCTGGCGGCGCAGCGCCTCGATGCTCGCAGTGGCGCGTTCGCGGCGATCCGCATCGGCGATCCCCGGCAGCTCCGCCTCGCACCGCGCGAGGAGCTCGCGCAACGCGTCGAGCTTCGCCTGCCAGCGCGGCTCGATCCGCTGCAGCATCCGCGCACAGGTGATCTTGTCGATGCAGACCAGCATCGACTTGCCCGTCTCCCAGCGCGTGGCGCAGTGCTCGACGAAATCGTCGGCCAGCTTGTCCAGGCGATCATCCGCCGTGATCACCTCGTAGTCCTTGCCGAGGAGCTTCTCGAGCAGCGCCTGCTGGTCGGAGTCGAGGTCCGCCGCCTCGATCGCCTCAGCGATGCGGTCGTTCAGGTCGAGCCGGGCGATGCCCAGCTTCTCGCCTCGGTTCTCGTAGACCAGCCGCACGGTCGACCCGTCGGCGACCGCGCGATCGAAGGCGTAGCGCGAGACGTAGTCGCCGAAGATCCGCTTGGTGAGATGATCGTTCTTCAGCAGCGGCGTGCCGGTGAAGCCGATGAACGAGGCGTTGGGCAGTGCCAGGCGCATGTTGCGGGCGAACTTGCCCGCCTGGGTGCGATGCGCCTCGTCGGACAGGGCGATGATGTCGTCGCGCAGGCTGTACGGCTCGACGATGGTCTGGTTGAACTTGTGGATCAGGGTGAAGACGTAGCGATGGTTCTCGCCGAGGAGCGTGCGCAGCGCCTCGCCCGAGCTGGCGCGCGCCGCGTTCTGCCCGATCACGCCGCAGCCGACGAAGGTGCGGAAGATTTGGTCGTCGAGATCGTCGCGGTCGGTCATCACCACGAAGGTGAAATTCCCCGGCACGACGCGCCGCACCTTCTCGGCGAAGAACGCCATCGAATAGGACTTGCCGCTGCCTTGCGTGTGCCAGAACACGCCCAGCCGTCCGAGATCGGGATGCGCGCGCTCGACCAGCGGCAGGTCCATCTCGCCATCGGCGCCGGGCGAGGCGAGATACTTGCCGGCATCCTCCGCCGCGATCCGATAGCTGCGGGTCACGAGACGCTCGCCGACCGGGTAGCGGCGCTTGAGCTCCTCCTGCTTTGCGACCGAGGCGACCGCGCGGTTGACGCCGAGCACCTGATGGTTGCGCGCCACGACCTTGCGCACGCCGCCCGCCCGGCTCTCGTCGAACAGCACGAAGTTCTGCACGAGGTCGAGCAGCCGCTCC
>JAEULA010000010.1 GCA_016793165.1 Alphaproteobacteria bacterium
GGCGGAAACGCGGCTGGCGGTGGCGCTGGCGCGCGGGATCTGCCGCAAGGAGTACGCACGCAGCATCGGCGTGCAGCCGAGCACCGTGAAGACGCAGGTCACGAACCTGTTCATCAAGACCGGTACGCGACGCGAGAGTGACCTGGTGCGGATCCTGACGTCAGTTCCGCGCCTTGCCTGGCCGGGGCGCTGAACCCGGCGGCAAAGCTGGCCGCCGCAGGAACGCTGGGCCCGGCCGCGAGGATGGACGCGGCGGGGATACTGAGTCCGGCCGGGGCGCTGAACCCGACCGGGGGCGCGAAACCCGGCCGGGGCATTGAACCCGGCCGGGCCGCAGGCAGCCTCGTGAAGCGCGATGCCGCGCGCCCCTTCCCGACATCTCCGGCGTGCGGGTGCGCTGCCGGGCCTCCGTGCGCGGCACGGGCGCTCACGTCTCCCGGGGCGTTCGGCCGCTCCATGCCGGCACTACGACGCCCGCGTCAGAACAGGCTCGTCATCCCGCCGTCGACGACGAGGGTCTGGCCGGTGACGTAGGACGCGCCGTCGCTGGCGAGGAAGACGACTGCGCCGGCGATCTCGCGCGGCTCGCCCCAGCGCTGCAATGCGGTGCGGCGCCGGACCCAATGCGTCGTCTCCGCATCGGACACCATCGCGGCGTTGGTCTCCGTGGCGAAGAAGCCCGGCGCCACGGCGTTGACGGTGATGCCGTGGGGCCCGAGCTCGGCCGCGAGCGCCTTGCTCAGGCCGTCGAGGCCGGCCTTCGCCGCCGTATAGATCGCGTCGCCGGCCCGAGCGATGCGGCCGGCGATCGACGTGACGTTCACGATGCGACCATGGCGCGCCGCGATCATCGGCCGGGCGCAGGCGCGACTCACGGTGAAGGCGGCGAGCAAGTCGGTGTCGATCAGCTCGCGAGCCTCGGCGAGGCTGAACTCGAACAGCCCGCGGCGATCGCGGGCGCCGACGTTGTTGACGAGGATGTCGAGTCGACCCTGTCGCGCGACGAGGCCTTCGATCGCGGCCTGCGCGGCGGCCTCGTCGCGCACATCGAAAGCGAGCGGCTCGGCCGCGCCGAGCTCGGCGACGAGCGGCGCCAGGGCCGCCGCGCTTCGACCGTTCACCGCGACATGGGCGCCCGCGGACGCCAGGGCGCGCGCGATCTCGGCGCCGAGCCCGCGGCGCGCCCCGGTGACGAGGGCGACACGGCCGGTCAGCGAGAACAAGGACTGGGGAGACGTCATGCGCCGACCATATCGAGGCGGCTTGCGATGTCCACGCCGTCGCAGCCTCGAACAACAGCGGACGCCAGCCGCGCGGTTCATGGTCGGGATCCGGCCGGCGACTCGGCTCGATCCGCCGCGGCGGCGGCCACAGGTCCGGACTTCGTCGGGCATACCGTGTCGGTCGCGATGCTCCGCGACGATGTCGATCGACGATCATCACCGGCGGCCGCCACCCCGAGCCTTGACCCGTCGCGCGACCGGGGCCAAGGATGCGCGCGAATTTCCGCCCTGGTTCCGGCAATTGGAGGAAACGATGCGTCGCCCCCTCGGATACATCGCTGCGGCTGCGGCCTGCCTGCTGGCGCTGCCGGCTCTGGCGCAGAACGTCACCATGCGCATCAGCCACCAAGTCCCGACCGGACACCATCTCCACGAGATGCTGCTCGGATTCCAGTCGGACGTGAAGCAGCGCTCGAACGGCCAGATCGACGTGCAGATCTTCCCGGCCGAGCAACTGCACAAGGCCGGCGAGAACCACCCTGCGGTCGCCCGCGGCGTCGTCGAGGCGGCGCTGTCGGTCAACCAGCAGTGGGGCAGCACGATCCCGGAGATGAACGTCGTCGTGATCCCGTACTTCTTCTCCGAGCTGGAGCGGATCAAGAAGTTCCCGGGCTCCGAAGCGGCGAAGTTCCTCGAGAAGAAGCTCGAGGAGAAGGGCGTGCGCAACCTCGCGTGGTTCTACATCACGCGCCAGGCGATCTACACATCGCAGAAGAAGCCGATCCTCGCCCTCGACGACTTCAAGGGCATCAAGATCCGCGGCTTCAACGCGCTCGCGGACACCGCGCTCACGGCGCTCGGCGCCTCGCCGTCGGCGATGCCCGGGCCCGAGGTGTACAACGCGCTGCAGACGGGTGTTCTCGATGCCGGCCTCACCGACCTTTCGGCGGCGTTCAGCCGGCGCTTCTACGAGGTGCAGAAGTTCGGCACGGTGACGCCGTCGCTGACCGTCTACTTCCACATGTACGTCAATCCGCGCTGGTTTGCGGGGCTGACGCCGGCGCATCGCCAGATCCTCGAGGAGGCCGCGCGCAAGGCGGAGCAGGACGCGGTCACGATCACCGAGAAGACCGCGGCCGACGCCCTGGTGCAGCTGCGCGAGAAGGGCATGACGCTGCACGTCCACACACCGGCCGAGATCGAGATCTGGCGCGCGGCGATGCAGAAGCCGGTGATGGACGCGTTCATCAAGGCCGCCCCGCAGGACGGCCCGCGGATCATCGAGTTGATGGGCAAGCTCTGATCCGACGGCAGTCGGACCCTCGGGTGGCGCCACGCGGGAGCCGGGCGCGAAGCCGGCGACATGGGCGCCACCGGCCCGCGGCATTCGCCTGGCGCGGACTGCATCGCAACGGCGGAGAGTGAGACGGACTCCAGATGCCAGGTCTGGCCACATCGCTCGAGCGCTTCGCAGCCCGCGTATCCAGGATCGCCCAGGCCCTCGCCGGCCTGGCCTGCCTCGGATGCCTGGGCCTGGTCTGCTGGGCCGTGGCCTTGCGCTATTTCCTGAACCGGCCGCAGGCGTGGTCCGACGAGGTCGTCGGCTGGCTCGTCGTCGCGATGGTCATGCTCGCGGTGTCCGAGGCCCAGCGCCGCGGCGAGAATATCGGCGTCGACTGGCTCGTGGACCGCTGGACCGGCGCCCGACGGCGCGCGGTGATCGGCTTCGGCGCCCTGTCCGTCCTCGTCGTCGCGATCGTCCTGATCGTCGAGGGCGGCAAGATGGTCGACGAGACGCTGAGCTGGGGCATCAAGTCCAACGCTCTGCCGGACGCGCCGCTGTGGGCGATCCAGGCGCTCATCCCCTTCGGCGCCGCGCTGCTGCTGCTGGTCGCGATCGCCCAAGTCGCGGCCTGGTTCGCCGGCCGCGAGCCGGAGGGCTACGAGCAGAAGCCCGAGATCGATTCCCACGAATGACGTTCCTCCTCGTCCTCGTGGCGCTGCTGGCGCTGCTCTACACGGGCATCCCGATGTTCGCCGGGATGTTCCTGTTCTCCCTCGCGGTGCTGTTCTTCACCGAGGGCAATGTCGGCGTGCTGGGCGTATTCGTCTTCGAGAAGCTCAACGTCTACCTGCTCGTCGCCATCCCGCTGTTCATGCTGATGGCGCATTTCATGGTGCGCGGGAAGGTCGTCGACGACCTCTACGACACCGCACACACGCTGGTGCGCCACCTTCCCGGCGGCCTCGGCATCGCGACCGTGTTCGCCTGCGCGATCTTCGCGTCGATCTCGGGCTCGTCGGTCGCCACGGCGCTGACGATCGGCAAGGTCGCGATCCCGCAGATGCTCAAGCACAACTATGACCGGCTCGGCGCCTACGGCGTCGTGGCCGGCGGCGGGACGCTGGGAATCCTGATTCCGCCGTCGGCGCCGATGGTGCTCTACGGCTTCGTCTCGAACACGTCGATCGGCGCGCTTTTCATGGCCGGCGTCGTGCCCGGCCTGATGCTCGCGGCGTTCTTCGCGATCTATTGCAGCATCACGGAGTGGCGACGGGAGAAGCGGCTCGGCGGCGCCTATGTCCGGCCGCGGCGCGCATCGGCGGCGGAAGCGGTCGCGGCCGTACGTCGCAGCTTCTGGGCGCTGACATTGCCGCCCTTCGTGCTGCTCGGCATCTATTTCGGCATCTTCACCGCGACGGAGGCTGCCGGCACCGGTGCGCTGTGGGCGCTGCTCATCGCAGCAGTGATCTATCGCAGCTTCGGCTGGAAGGACCTGTGGGACGGAGCGCAGGAGGCAGCCCGCACTTCCGCGATGCTGTTCATGATCATCATCGGCGCCGCATTGTTCGGCTACATGCTCACCAAGCTGCGCATCCCGCAGCAGGCGGTCGAGCTCGCGCTCGCCTGGGGCGTGACGAAGACGCAGTTCCTGATCGCGGTGATGATCCTGATCTTCGTGCTCGGCCTGGTGCTCGAGTCGATCTCGATCATCCTGATCACGACGCCCGTCATCCTGCCCGTGATGAAGGCGCTGGCGATCGACCCGGTCTGGTACGGCGTGCTGCTGACGATCAATCTCGAGCTCGCGCTGATCTCGCCGCCGGTGGCGATGAATCTCGTCGTGATCAAGTCGATCACCGGGGCCCCGCTCAAGGACATCGATCGCGCGGCCGTCCCGTACATGGCGATGATGATCCTCGCGATCGGGCTGATCATCGCGTTCCCGGGAATCGCCACCTGGCTGCCGGGCACGATGGATCTGCGCTAACCTTCGCCGGCAACCCCAGGCCGGAGCCCGCGCGCAATGCCTTTCGTCTATCGCGATTTCGACCAGAGCGCCCTCGATGCGGCCTACAACAACACCGCGCATGTCGGGCAGGCGAAGCGCGACGCTTTCGTCGCTCGCTGGGCCATGCGCAGCGACGAGCTGCGCGCCTCGCTGAAGCACGAGCGCAACATCGCCTACGGCCCGAGCCCGCGGGAGGTCCTCGACTGGGTGCCATGCGGCACCGCCGGGGCGCCGACCTTCGCATTCATCCACGGCGGCTACTGGCAATGGAACGACAAGGAGTCGTCGTTCCAGGTCGCCGGGGGCGTGATCCCGCATGGGATCAATTTCGTCAATCTTGAGTACACCCTGGCGCCGACGAAGCGGATGGACGAGATCTGTCAGGAAGTCCGACGGGCGATCCAATGGCTGATCGACAATCTGGCCCGGCTGGGGGGCGATCCGAACCGGCTTTATGTCGGGGGCCACTCTGCCGGCGGCCATCTGACGGCAGTTGCTATGAGTAACCCGCGAGTATCTGGGGGCTTGCCGATCAGCGGTCTGTTCGATCTGGAGCCGATCCGACTCTCCTATCTGAACCAGCCCCTGGGAATGGACGTGATGGTGGCGCGCCGGAATTCACCAATTCATGGGCTTCCGAAGGCAGCCGGCCGGATGATGGTGACGGTTGGCGGGGGAGAACTCGCCGAATTGCAGCGCCAGTCGGTCGAGTATTTCGCGGCGTGGCGGTCAGCTGGTCTACCCGGGGAGTTCGTTCCCTTGCCCGGCCATGACCATTTTTCCGTCATCGACGAGCTTGCCCAACCGTCGGGCATCCTGTCGAAGGCGCTGGTCCGCCTGACGGGAAGGGCGTGATCCGGGGCCGTACGGGCGATCGCGAGAGGCGTTGTAAGAGATCCCTTACGATTCCCCGACTACCCCGAGGTCATACCCACTCAAGACATTGAAATTGATAGCGTCCTGATTCTGGCACGCCACTTGCGAGATAGGCAGCGGTTGGCAAGTTTTCGGTCCCAAGGAGGACTTCACATGAAGAAGTTTGGCTTTATCGCCCTTCTCGCCGCATCCACCGCGCTGGTGGCTGTCGATGCGAAGGCGGTGCACATCAACGGCGCGTTCGGCGCGGCGGCGTTCCTGTCGGGCGTGTCGAACGTCCCGGCCCTGCCGACGAACCAGCTGCTGCTCGCGACCATCGCGTTCAACAATGGCATCGGCGGCGGCAGCGCTGATTTGGCTGGTGCGGTTGGCGCGACGGCGATCACCCCGATCAACCAGGCGGCTCCCACGGGCTGGACGGTTACGGCTGGTGGCTTCGTGTTCACCATCACCGGCGTGACCTCGGCCCCGTCGGCGACGGCGGCGTTCACCCCGGGCGATTGCACGGCATCGGACTCGGCTGAGAGCTGCTCGCAGTCCTTCGCGCTGAACGTCCAGGGCTCGGTGATCGGCGGCGCCTTCGAGGCGACCGGCTTCACCGGCGCCATCACCGTGACGGCGAGCTGCTCGGACACGACCCCGAACACGACCTGCGATGTCGGCGCGAACGTGTCGACGTCTTGGAGCGTGTCGTTCACGGCCGCCGGCACCGAGCCGCCGCCGCCGCCGCCCCCGCCGCCGAGCGATGTGCCGGCTCCGGCGACGCTCGCGCTGCTCGGCGCTGGCCTCGTTGGCCTCGGTGCGGCGCGTCGTCGTCGCGCCTGAGCGGACTGAATCGAAGCCGCAAGGCTTCGGTTGATGGAAAGGGCGGTGCTTCGGCACCGCCCTTTTTCTTTTTCGATCCGGACGAACCTGTCGTCGCGCAGCGGAGCTTGCTGCGCGGAAGGCCGCCGACTCCCAATGCGGCCACCATCTCAAATGGAACGACGCCGCGTTTGAGGCCAGCCGTCATTCTTTGGCCCCACGGACCGGCACATGGCCGCCTGTCGCCTTCACGGCCGTCACGAGGCACTTCGCTCCCATTGTCCGCTTCGATGCCACTCGTGCTCAGCCTCCGGCGGGCCAGCGTCGATAGGACAGCGCTTCGGCAATGTCGGCGCGGGCGATCGCGGCGCGGCCGGCCAGGTCGGCGATCGATCGGGCGACCCTGAGGACACGCGAGTGGCTCCGCGCCGAGAACCGGCGACGCGCCGTCACGTCGGACAGCAGCTTGCGCGCGCCGGGATCCATAGCGGCAGCCTGTTCCAGGGCTCTCCCATCGAGTTCTGAATTGGTGGCCGGAAGGAAGGCAGGGCCGAGTTCCTCGGCCCGCACAAGCGCCCGCGCGCGAGCGGCGGCCACCCGCGCGGCGACACGAGCCGAGGCCTCGGCGGGCGGCGGGTCGACCAGCTCCGACGCCGCGACGGGCGCCAGTTCGATCTGCATGTCGATGCGATCGAGCAACGGCCCGGATAGCCGCGCAAGATAGTCGCGGCTGCATTTCGGCTCCCGGCCGCACGCGCGCTGCGGATCGCCGGCATAGCCGCATCGACACGAATGCGTTGCCTTTTTCTTCCGTTATCCCATTGAGCTGCATGGGTGCAGGGGGAAGTCGTACCGGGACCCGCCGCAGACGCTTGGGGATCACCTGCGCAAACGGCGGCACGAGCTTGGCGTCTTTCAGCGTGATGCGGCCAAGCTCATCGGCTGCAACATGTGGACGTTCCTGACGTGGGAGACGGGAAAGAAACAGCCGACGTACCCACACTGGCCGGGGATCATCCGCTTCCTCGGGTATGATCCACACCCGGAGCCCATGACCTTGGGCGAGCGGCTCCGCGCCGCCTATCGCCGGCTGGGGCTCCCGCAAACACATGTCGCCCGGACGATCGGTATGGATCCAGCGACGCTCTACCGGTACGAGGCTGGCGACTGGGTGCCGGGCTCTCCGCGGACTAGGCAGCTCCTTGATTTGCTCCTCGGACACGCTGGTACGGTCGCCGAACTGCGGGACGATGCGAGGGCGATCAACAAGGCGCTGCCGTATCCCGATCCGCCGGTGACTGTGGGCGACCAACTGCGGAAGCGGCGGCATGAGCTTGGTTGGACGCAGGACCAGGTG
>JAEULA010000036.1 GCA_016793165.1 Alphaproteobacteria bacterium
TGCCGTGCAGTGCATCGAGGCGCTCGCGCCCTATCGCCCGATGTTCGCCGAGGAGCCGGTGCAGCCCGGCGATGCCGACGCGATGCGCCAGGTCTCCGAGCGGACGCGCGTGCCGATCGCGACCGGCGAGCGGCTCGTCGACCGCCGCGACTTCGAGGACCTCTGCCGCCAGCGCGCGGTGGCGATCGTGCAGCCGGATCTCTGCCACTGCGGCGGCATCTGGGAGGGGCGCAAGATCGCGGCGATGGCCGAGACGGCGATGATGGGCGTCGCGCCGCACAACCCGCTGGGGCCGATCGCCGGCGTCTCGGCGCTGCATTTCGACGTCGCGACGCCGAACTTCGTCATCCAGGAAGAGATGGTCGGCGCCGTGCCCTGGTACGGCGACGTCGTGAACGGGCCGATCCGCATGGTCGGCGGCTGCTGGCAGATTCCCGAGACCCCGGGCCTCGGCGTCGAGGTCGACGAACGGGTCGCGGCCCGGCACCCCTACAAGCAGGAGCCCTTCACCTCGATCGAGGCGCAGCTCCCCGACGGCACGATCGTCGACTGGTGAGCGCCGGCCCGATGACCACCCGACCGTCCGCCGAACCCGTCCTTCCCGACTTCCGCTCGCCCGAGTTCCTGCGCGGCCATATCTCGGCGATGATCGGCTACTATCATCCGCACTGCGTCGATCCGCGCGGCGGGTATTTCCACTACTACTGGCGCGACGGAAGCTTCAAGGATCGGGACAAGCGTGCGCTGGTCTCGTCCGCGCGCATGGTCGTGTCCCATGCGATGGCGGCGCGCGCGCTCGGCACGCGCGAGTTCGACGCCGCGATCCGCCACGGCTTGCGCTTCCTGCACGACGTGCACCGTGACGCCGCCACCGGCGGCTATGCCTGGATGCTCGGCTGGACGGACGGGCGCTGGACGCCGAGCGACGCGACCAACCAGTGCTACGGACTTGTCCACGTCGTGCTCGCCTACGCCCATGCGGCGATGGCCGGCCACGGCGAGGCGCGGGCGATGCTCGACGAGGCGATCGCGCTGCTCGACGCGCGCTTCTGGGACGCGACGCACGGGCTCTATGCCGACGAGGCGAGCGCCGACTGGTCGCGGCTTGATCCCTATCGCGGCCAGAACGCCAACATGCACGGCTGCGAGGCCTTCCTGGCGGCGCACGCGGCGACCGGCGAGGCGCGGCATCTCGAACGTGCCCTGACGCTGGCGCGCAACATCTGCGTGCGCCAGGCCGATCGTGCCGGCGGCCTGGTCTGGGAGCACTACAAATCAGACTGGTCGGTCGACTGGACCTACAACAAGGGCGACTTCAGCAACGGCTACCGGCCCTGGGGATTCCAGCCCGGCCACCAGACCGAGTGGACCAAGCTGCTGCTGCAGCTGCATGCCCGCGCGCCGGAGCCCTGGATGCCGGCGCGCGCCCGGCACTTCTTCGACACCGCGATGGCGCGCGCCTGGGACGCCGAGCATGGTGGCCTCTACTACAGCCTGGAGCCCGATCTCGCGCTCGCCAACGGCGACAAATACGCCTGGGTCCAGATCGAGTCCGCCGCCGCCGCCGGGCTGCTCGCGCGCCACACCGGCGACGATGCCTATTGGCGACGCCACGATGCGCTCTGGGCCTATTGCTGGCGCCACCTCGTCGACCACGAGCACGGCTCGTGGGAACGGATGCTCGGTCCCGACAATCGCCGCATCGCCGCCGACAAGGGCAGCGGCGGCAAGGACTACCACGTGATCGGCGTCTGCTTCGACCTGCTCGCCGCCGCCGGGCCGGTGCGTCCCGCCGGCTCGGACTGACGCGCGCCCGTCGCTCCGAGCGCGCCGCGGCGGCGCGTCGCCTCAAGCCGCGCGGATCTTGCCGAGGAAGTCGTCGATCTCCTTGCGCAGCAGCGCGGCATGGCTCGACAGGTCGCCGATGGCGCTCGCCATCGCGGCAGCCGCCTCGCGGGTCTGGCCGGCCGCATCCGAGACGGCGGCGATGCCGCCCGACATCGAGCGCGTCCCCTCGGCGGCGTGCTGAACGCTCGAGGCGATCTCGCGCGTCGAGGCGCCCTGCTCCTCGACCGCGCTGGCGATGGACGACGAGACGTCGCTCATGTCGCCGATGCGCCGGGCGATGCGCTGGATCGCCGTGACCGCCTGTTCGGTGGCCGACTGGATCGTCGCGACCTGCTGGGCGATGTCGTCGGTGGCCTTCGTCGTCTGGTTCGCGAGGCTCTTCACCTCCGCCGCCACCACCGCGAAGCCCTTTCCGGCATCGCCGGCGCGCGCCGCCTCGATCGTGGCATTCAGGGCGAGGAGATTCGTCTGCGCGGCGATGTCGCTGATCAGCTTCACGACGTCGCCGATCTTCTGCGCTGCCGCGGCGAGTCCCTGCACCTGCGCATCGGTCTCCTGCGCCTCGTGGACCGCCTCGCTCGCCATCGAGCTCGCGCTCTGGACCTGGCGGGAGATCTCGGTGATGGACGCGTTCAGCTGGTTCGTCGCCGCCGCGACCGCCTGCACCGAGCTGGTCGCCTGATCGGATGCCGCGGCGACGGAGCCGGCCTGCCGGCTCGCCTCCTCGGCCGTCTCGCCGAGCGAGCCGGCCGAGCGCTCCATCGACGAGGTCGACTTCGACACGCGCCCCAGCGCGTCGTTCACGGACGTCCCGAAGGTGGCGATGTAACCGTCGATCTCCTGCGCACGCCGCGCCTTCGCCGCGCCCTCTTCGCCGCGGGCGGCCTGAAGCCTCGCGTTCTCCCGCCCGGCGCTCTTGAAGACCTCGAGCGCGCGCGCGAGCTCGCCGATCTCGTCGCCGCGATCGGCATGCGGCACCGGCTCGTCCAGCTCGCCCTTCGCGACACGACCCATGGTCGCCGTGATGTGCTCGAGGGCGCCAAGGACCTTCCGCCGGAACAGCCAAGCGCCGGCGCCGAGCAGGACGAGCACCGAGCCGAGCGTCGCAGCCAGCCCCGCGGTCGCCCACAGCGCGATGTCGTGCTTGGTCTTTCCGATCGCCCTCAGTTCGGCCAGCGCGGCGTCGCGGATGCCGAACACGCCGAAGAAGGCGTCGACGACCTCGCTGTCCCAGCGCGACGGATCGATCGAGTACGGCTTGCCGGCGCGCCCCTCGACGACGGCCGCATCGAACTTCTGGCGCGGCGCGACGAGCGCGCTCGGCGCGAGGTCGACATAGGCCTTGCGCACCGAGGGCACCGCGCCGTCGCGATCGGCAAGCGCCCGCAGGCGCGCATGGGTCGCATCGTAGGCGCCGAGGCCGCGCTCGATGCGCAGCAGCTCCTCGGGGCTCATCGGACGGCCCTGCCGCACGCCCGGGCCGGCCGGAATCAGGAACGCCGAGATCCATTCCCGCAGATCGAGCGTCATCCGCGCCACCGTCGCGACGCCGCCGAGATCCGCATCGAGACCATTGAGGCGCAGCTCCAGCATGTCGACGAGCGGATTGAAGATGCCCTGGACGGCGAGGCTCCGGGCCGACAGGACGGGCTGGAGCCGCTGCCGCTCCGCATGCGCCTGCTGGGCGGCGGCATCGACTTCGGCGCGCAGGGCGGCCACGTCGGCCTGGATGCGCGCCAGCGTCTGCGCGACGCCCGTCGGGAGCGACGCCCCCATCGAGGCGACGGACCGGGTCAGCGCCGCCATCGCCTCGTCGTAGGCGCGGCGCCCATCGACCAGCGCCTGGCGCTGCGCCGCGCTCGGAGCGGCCGGGACCAGGACGCGTGTCGCGAGGGCGCGCTCGTTGGCGAGGCGCTCCGGGACGACCAGGAGCCGCGCGAAGGTCTCACCCAGATCCCGAGCGTCCGACGATTGGCGAAGCGCGCTCCACTCGTGCGAGATCGCCAGGCCGCCGGCCGCGATTCCCGCAGCGGCGATCGCGGCGATCGCCGCACCGAACAACGCACCGATCCGCATCCTGACCATCCCTGCCGTGAATTGCCACTGCGGCGGCGCTCGCCGCCCGCGCCCGCATGGTTCCAGCGGGAGTCGAAGATTTGGTTAAGGGCGCTCTGATGCGGGCCGCGGCGGCGACGCGAAGAACTCCGTTAACGTTGACCGTTTATCGTGGCCGTCCCGTTCCTCCTCCGGCGAGCCATCCGTGTCGTCATCGAGCGCCTCCGCCGCCCGCGCCACCGCCACCCGCGCCGCCGCGCCCGAACCGCGCCAGGTCAGCCTCGCCCTCCAGGGCGGCGGCGCGCACGGCGCATTCACCTGGGGCGTGCTCGACCGGCTGCTCGAGGACGGGCGGCTCGCGCTCAACGGCATCAGCGCCACCAGCGCCGGCGCGATGAACGGCGCGATGCTCGTCTACGGGATGCTCGACGGCGGCGTCGACGGCGCGCGCGCCCTGCTCCGGCGCTTCTGGGAGCGCATCGCGCGCTCCGGCCGCCACTCGATCTTCCGCCCGACGCCCTTCGACAAGATGATGGGCAACCACAATCTCGACCACTCGCCGGCCTATGCGTGGTTCGACCTGCTCACCCGGAGCCTGTCGCCCTACCAGTTCAATCCCGGCGGGCTCAATCCGCTGCGCGACGTCCTGGTCGAGCTGATCGACTTCGAGCGGCTCCGCGCGCACAAGGGGCTCAAGCTCTTCGTCAACACGACCAACGTGCGGACCGGCAAGATCCGCGTCTTCGGCCCTGGCGAGATCACCGTCGACACGCTGCTCGCCTCGGCCTGCCTCCCGCACCTGTTCCATGCCGTCGAGATCGACGGCGAGCACTACTGGGACGGCGGCTTCATGGGCAATCCCGCGATGTTCCCGCTGCTCTACAACTGCGAAGCCAGCGACATCGTGCTCATCGAGATCAACCCGATCGCGATCGAGAAGCTGCCCGACAGCGCGCGCGCCATCATCGACCGGATGAACTCGATCAGCTTCAACGCCACGATGATGCGCGAGATGCGCACGATCGCGCTGGTCACGCGGCTGCTCGACCAGCATCGCCTCACCGGCGCCAGCAACCTCCGGCGCATCAACTTCCACATCGTGCAGGCGGAGGAGGAGATGGCCCGCTTCGGCGCGTCCAGCAAGTTCAACCTGGACGAGGACTTCCTCGACATCCTGTTCGAGCTCGGCCGCCGGACGGCCTCGGACTGGCTCGAGCGCCACTACGCCGACGTCGGCGTGAACTCGACCGTCGACCTCAACAAGCTGTTCTACTGACATGCTGCCCGTCGAGCGCACCGTCGTCCCGTTCGCCATCGGCGTCCAGCGCCTGGTGACGGTCTCGCCGATGACGTCGGCCAGCGCCGCCGCGCGCGAGATGGCGGAGCGCCGGATCGGCGCGGTGCTCGTCGTCGAGGACGGCGAGCTCCAGGGCATCTTCACCGAGCGCGACGCGCTGGTGCGCGTGCTCGCCCGCGGCCGCGACCCCGAGACGACGCTCCTCGCCGAGGTGATGACGCGCAATCCCGACACGATCGGGCCCGACGATCCCGTCGTCTACGCGCTGTCGATCATGAACGAGCGCGGCTACCGCCATCTCCCGGTCGTCGACGGCGAGCGCATCGTCGGCATCGTCTCCATCCGCGACCTCTACCGCTCGATCAAGGAGCAGATGGACGCCGACCTCCTGATGCTCGCCGAGACGCTGATCCAGGGCTGATCCGCGCGCTTGCCTCGGCGGCGCCGGGCGCGCGATACCTCCGCCGTAGCGCGGCGGCCGTCCCGCCGCGCCGAGGGAGATCGCGCGATGAAGTACGGACCACTCGGCCGCTCCGGCCTGATCGTCAGCCGCCTGTGCCTCGGCGGCAATTCCTGGGGCGCCAAGGGCCGCCGCGGTTGGGGCAAGTTCGACGTCGACGAGAGCCGCCCCTACTTCCGCAAGGCGCTCGACCTCGGCATCACCTTCTTCGACACGGCCGACGCCTACAATCTCGGGCGCAGCGAGGAGATCATCGGCGAGACGCTGATGAAGCTCGCGCGCCGCGACGACATCGTCATCTCGACCAAGGTCGGGCTGAAAATGGGCGACGGGCCGAACGAGAGCGGCATGGGCCGCAAGCACGTGATGGCCGCGATCGACGCGCAGCTCCGGCGACTGCAGACCGACTACATCGACGTCTACCAGGTCCACCGCCTCGATCCGCACACGCCGCTCGAGGAGATGATGGACACGCTCGACGGGATCGTGCGCAGCGGCAAGGTCCGCTATATCGGCGGCTCGACGATGCCCGCCTACAAGTTCGCGCAGATGGTCATGATCTCGGAATGGAAGGGCCTCGCCCGGCCGATCTGCATGCAGAACCTCTACAACCTGATCCAGCGCGAGGAGGAGCCGGAGATGAACCGGCTCTGCCTCGAGCAGGGCGTCGGCCTGATCCCGTATTCGCCGCTCGCGCGCGGCTTCCTCGCCGGAAACCGCCAGCGCGAGGGCGGCGGCGCGACCGAGCGCGCGAAGAACGACACGGTCGTGAAGCCCGGCACCTATCGCGACTGCGACTGGGCGGTCGTCGACCGCCTCAAGGCGATCGCCGCGGCGCGCGGCGCGACCCCGGCGCAGATCGCGCTCGCCTGGCTGCTGTCGAAGCCGGTGATGGGCGCGCCGATCATGGGCGCAACCAGCCTGGACCAGCTCGAGTCCGCGGCGGCGGCGACCGCGATCGCGCTCACCGCCGACGAGGTCGCGGCGCTCGAGCAGCCCTACGACTTCCGGCCCGCGCCGCAGGGCTGAACCGCGGCGGGGGCCGGCGCCGTCGGCAGCACCTCAGCGGGTGAAGCGGATCTCGACCCGGCGCTCCGCGCTCGAGGCCCCGGCGCCGCCGAGCAGGGAGCCGCCGGGCTCGCCGAGCCCGTCGGTCTCGATCATCTTGCGCGCCACGCCGTTGCGGGCGAATTCCGCGGCGACCGCGTCGGCCCGCGCCTTGGACAGGCGCTCGTTGGCCTTCGGATCGCCCTGCTTGTCGGCGGTGCCCTTCAGGCAGATCAACTGGATGTAGTTGGCCTTCGCCAGCTTCGCCTGCTCCGCGATCTTCTTCTTCTCGGCCGCGCTGAGCGCGGACTTGCCGGTCTCGAAATAGACGTAGCTCGGCTGCCAGCGCTGCGCGACGGCATTGGCCGGGCTGCACTTGGCGTCCGCGGCCGCCATCGCCGCGATGCTCATCGCGCCAGCAAGAAGCAGGGTCGTCATCGATCGAATCATGTGGGCCTCCCCGGATTGCGCGCCGACGCTAACGCAGCGGCCGTCGCCGCGCGAGTGGCCCGAAGCATGATCCGACGCACGCCGCAGCTTCCTTTCGACCTGTGACGGGCCTAACCTCGGCCGGTGAGGCCCGTCGCGCGACGAGACGGGTCCGATATGGGGGAAACGATGACGAAGATCCTGAAGACCGGCTCCATGACCCGGCGCGGCCTCGTGCGCCGGGGCGCCAGCCTGGGGGCGCTCGCCTCGACGACGCTGGCCGCGCCGGCGATCCTGGCGCAGCAACCGCGGGCGTTGCGCATCGCCTACATCATGAACCAGGGCGGCGCCGCCGATAAGTCGGCCAACGACTTCGCCAAGATGGTCGCCGAGCGCAGCAAGGGTGCCCTGGCCGTCCAGGTCTTCCCCGGCGGGCAGCTCGGCGGCGAGCGCGACATGGTCGAGTCGGTCCAGCTCGGCTCGATCCAGGTCGGCTATTTCGGCAGCTATCTCATCGGCAACATCGTGCCGGAGTGGGGCCAGATCATCGACGTGCCCTACCTGCTCAAGGACCAGGCGCATTTCCGCCGGGTCGTCGACGGCGCGATGTCGAAGCCGATGTACGACGCGCTGCTGCAGCGCAAGGGCCTGCGCCACGTCGCGTGGTGCAACCGCGGCCCGCGCTACCTGACCTGCAACAAGGCCGTCTCCGCGCCCGCCGACGTGCGCGGCCTGAAGCTCCGCGTGCCCGAGCTCGAGACCTATCTCGCGGCGTGGAAGATGCTCGGCGCCACCGTGACGCCGATGGCCTTTCCCGAGATCTTCCTCGCGCTGAAGCAGGGCATCATCGACGGGCAGGAGAATCCGCTCGAGCTGATCTTCACGGCGTCCTTCTTCGAGGCGCAGAAGTACGTGAACCTGACCGGACACATCCGCGGCGGCTACCACATCGTCGTGAGCGATCGCTGGTTCCAGGGCCTGCCGGCGGACCAGAAGACGGTCATCATGGAGAGCCTGCAGGAGATGGCGAAGCTCGAAGACCGCTACCAGGCGGAGGACGAGACCGGGCTGGAGCAGAAGCTCAAGGAGAAGGGCATGATCTTCAACCCGGTCGAGGTCGAGAAGTTCACCACCGCGCTCGCCGACCTGCCGAAGCAGTTCGAGAAGAAGTGGGTCCCGGGCTTCTACGACGCCGTCCGCAACGCCTGACCCGAGGGAGGCGCGTCGCCACCGAGTCCCCCCAACCCGTACCGCCCACAAGGCGCCGACGGCGCACGCGCCGCGGCGCCGGCGGACCGGCCGTTCCGCCTGGCGCCGCCCGACGCGGAGCGGCGCGGGTCGGGGGAACTCGACACGACGTGCGCAAGAGATCATGCAACGCGTCCTCGAACTCCTCGATCGAACGCTGTTCTCCGCCATCTCGCTGCTGCTGCTCGTGATGGTCGTCGACGTCACCTGGCAGGTCTTCACGCGCTACATCCTCGAGGATCCGGCGCCCTGGACCGAGGAGATCGCGCGCTACGTGTTCACCTGGGAGATCTTCCTGGGCGCCGCGCTCGCCTTCGGCCGCGGCGCGCACATCGTCGTCGACGCCGTCATGGCGGTCGCGGCCGGGAGGGTCCGTCGCGTCGTCGCGGTGCTCGGCTACCTCGCGACGCTCGCCATGCTGCTGCCGCTGGTGTGGTTCGGCGCCGAGATGGTTGAGCTCACCTCGAACACCTACGCGACGGCCTCGCAGCTCAACATCGGGGTGGTCTACGCGGCGCTGCCCGTCGGCGCCGCGATCGGCGCCGTCTATGTCGTGCTGCACCTGGTCACCGTCCTGCGTGGCGGCGAGCCCACCCACGCCGAAGCCTCCACGCTGGTCGATTGAGGTCCCCATGCTCGGCCTGATGGCCATCGTCTTCTTCGTGCTCCTGGCGATCGGCGCGCCCGTCGCCGTCGCGATGGGGCTCACCGGTGCGATCGCCGTCGTCCTGATCGGGGACATCCCGCCGCAGGTGATCGCGCAGCGCTTCGTCACCGGCGTGGACTCCTTCCCGCTGCTGGCGGTGCCCTTCTTCATCCTCGCCGGCGCCCTGATGAATACCGGCGGCACGACCGAGCGGCTGGTCCGCCTCGCCAACGTCATGGTCGGGCGGTTCACCGGCGGCCTGGGCCATGTCACCATCGTCAGCAACATGATCATGGCCGGCATGTCCGGCTCCGCGGCGGCCGACGCCGCGGGCACGGGCTCGGTGCTCATCCCCGCGATGAAGCGGGCGGGCTTCAGCCCGAGCTTCTCCGCCGCGCTGACCGCCGCGGCCTCCACGATCGGCCCGATCATCCCGCCGAGCATCCCCTTCGTGGTGTTCGGCGTGCTGGCGAGCGTGTCGATCGGAAGGCTCTTCCTCGGCGGCGCGATCCCAGGCGTGCTGATGGGCCTCTACCTGATGGTCGCCGTCTACGTGATCGCCAAGCGGCGCGGCTATGCGCGCGGCGCGCCGCCGGCGAAGGGCGAACTGCGCAAGGCGCTGTGGGAGGCGCTGCCGGCACTCGCCCTGCCGGCGATCATCATCTGGGGAATCGTCGGCGGCGTGGTGACGCCCACCGAGGCCGCCGTGATCGCCGTGCTCTACGCCCTGTTCCTGGGCACGATCGTCTATCGCGAGCTGACCTGGACGAACCTGCAGGCGATCTTCGGCGAGGCGGCGCTGACGACGGCGAGCGTCATGTTCATCGTCGCCGCGGCGGCGCTGCTCGCCTGGGTGCTCACGCGCCAGCAGGCGGGCCCGGCGCTGGTGAGCTTCGTGCTGTCGATCTCGCGCGATCCCTACATCGTGCTGCTGGTGCTCAACGTCATCCTGCTGATCCTCGGCTGCTTCCTCGAGACGCTGTCGCTGATGATCCTGCTCGTGCCGGTGCTCATGCCTCTGATCAAGGCCCTCGGCATCGACCCCGTGCATTTCGGCGTGATGTTCACGCTCAACCTGATGATCGGCCTGATCACGCCGCCGGTCGGCATGTCGATGTTCATCGCCTGCCGCATCGCCAACATCCAGATCACCGAGTTCGCTCGCGAGATCGGGCCCTTCGTGCTCGCCCTCGTCGCGGTGCTGCTCGTGGTCACGTACTTCCCGAGCGTCGTGCTCTTCCTGCCCAACCTCCTGATGGGGAACTGATGAAACGCGTCCTGCTGGTCGGCCCCGCCGTCCACCCGTTCCAAAGCGGACTCGAGAAGCTGGTCCGCACGCCCTGGCAGTTCGTCCCGGTCGGCGCGACGATGGACGATCCCTCCCTCGTGCGCGAGATCGGCACCGCCGACGCCGCGATCACGGTGTCCTACACCAGGGCCGCGCCGCCGGCGCCCCGGCTGCGCCTGATGCAGGTCCCCGGCGCCGGCTACGACGGCATCGACCTGAAGGCGCTGCCGCGCGGCACGACGCTGTGCAACTGCTTCGAGCACGAGCCCGGCGTGTCGGAATACGCGATGCTCGCGATGCTCGAATGGTCCGTGCGCCTCGGCCATGCCGACGCCGACATGCGGCGCGGCGACTGGTCGCGATCGAGCCGATTCGGCGGCGCGCCCGACGGCGAGCTCGCCGGCCGCACCGTCGCGATCGTCGGTCTCGGCCGCATCGGCCGCGCCGTGGCCAGGCGCGCCAAGGCGTTCGAGATGCGCGTCGTCGCCGCCAACCGCACGGTGCGCCCCGACGAGCCGAACGTCGACGCCTTCTACGGCCTCGACCGGATCGACGACGCCCTGCGCCAGGCGGACTTCGTCGTGCTCGGTTGCGCCCTGACCGACGAGACGCGCGGCCTTATCGGCGCCCGCGCGCTCGCCGCGATGAAACCCGGCGCCGTGATCGTCAACGTCGCCCGCGGGCCGGTGATCGACGAGGCGGCGCTGTTCGAGGCGCTCAGCAAGCGGCGCATCGGCGGCGCGGTGATCGACACGTGGTGGCGCTATCCGGCGGGTCCCGCCGACGACCTCTCGGCATGGCCGCACCGGTTCGACAAGCTCGACAACGTGATCCTCAGCGCCCACATCGCCGGCTGGACCACCGGCACCGTCGAACGGCGGACCCAGGTGATGGCGGCCAATCTCGACCGCCTCGCCCGCGGCGAGGCCCTCGCGAACATCCTCGTCTCCGGAGAACCGACGTGAAGCACATCAAGGACGACACGCTGCGGCGCTTCGTGGGCGCCGTCTTCGCCAAGGCCGGCAGCACGACGCACGAGGCGGACATGATCGCCCGGCGGCTCGTGGACTCCAACCTGATGGGCCACGACTCCCACGGCGTCGTGCGCGTCACGTCGTATATCGGCTGGCTCAAGGAGGGAAAGATCCACCCCAACCGGCACGTGAAGGTCGTCACCGAGGCCGACGCCTTCGCGATCCT
>JAEULA010000012.1 GCA_016793165.1 Alphaproteobacteria bacterium
GCGGACCTCCTGCTTCTCGATCCTCGGCCGCGCCTTTACCAGATAGGCCTGGAAGGCCGGATCCTTGTAGAGGAGCGCGCGGCGGCGTTCGCGCTCGCCGGCGTCGGCGTAGCCGAACATCATCACGACCTGGTTCACGTCGCCGAACTCGGTGCGAGAGAGCCCCATGAAATTCCCGAGTATCCGCTGCTGCGGCTCGAGCCCTTCGCGTTCGAACAACTCGAAGAACGCCTGCACCATGCCGAGCTTCAGCGTGTAGGCGCGAAAATCCACGACCATGGCTTGCCTCTCGTTGACGCCGCGCCGTCAGCCCGTGGACGGTAGCCAGAGGACGATCTGCGGGAACACGGTGATCAGCGCGGTGAATAGAACCATGATGATCAGGTAGGGCAGCGTGTAGCGCGCGATGGCGCTGAGGCTGTCGTCGGTCAGGCCCTGGATCACGAACAGGTTGAAGCCGACCGGCGGCGTGATCTGTGCCATCTCGACCACGAGCACCATGAAGATCCCGAACCAGATCGGGTCGAAGCCGGCGGCCTTCACGATCGGCAGCACGATCGGCAGCGTCATCACGATCATGCTGAAGCCGTCGAGGAAGCAGCCCAGCACGATGTAGAACACCATCAACGCCATGATCAGCATGATCGGCGACAGGCCGAGGCCGACGACGAAGTCGGCGATGGCGCGCGGGATGCCGAGGAAGGCGACCGCGCTGCCGAGGATCGACGCGCCGAGCAGGATCATCGCGATCATCGAGCAGGTCAGCACCGCGCCGACGCAGATCTCGCGCAGCGTCGCCAGCGACAGGCCGCCCTGGACCGCGGCGACCAGCAATGCCCCGAGTACGCCGACGGCGGCCCCCTCGGACGGGGTGGCGAGACCGCCATACATCGAGCCGAGGACGGCGCCGATGAGGAAGATGGCGGGGGCGAGATCCTTCAGCGCGCGGACGCGCTCCATCAGCGGGACGTGGCGCAGGGCGCGCTCGCTCGCCGGCACGAGCTCGGGGCGCAGCGTCGTGTGCAGCATCACCCAGGCCATGAAGCAGCCTGCGAGCAGGAAACCCGGGATGAAGCCGGCGGTGAAGAGCTTGAGGATCGAGACGTCGCCGAGCACGCCGTAGATGATCATGATGTTCGACGGCGGGATCAGGAACCCGAGAGTGCCGGCGCCGGCCAGGCTGCCGATGGCGATGCGCTTGTCGTAGCCGCGCGCGCGCAGCTCGTCGAGCGCCATGCGGCCCACGACCTGGGTCGTCGCCGCGGACGAGCCCGAGATGGCCGCGAAGATCGAGCAGCCGATGACGTTCACGTGGAGCAGTCGTCCGGGCAGCAGTCCCGCCCACGGCGCGAGCCCGGTGAACAGGGCGCGCGACAGCCGGGTGCGGAACAGGATCTCGCCCATCAGGATGAACAGCGGCAGGGCGAGGAGCTCCTGCGTGGTCAGGATGTTCCAGGTGTACTGGGCGAGCAGCTTGTCGAGCGGGATGTTGCGGAAGAAGAACAGCAGCAGCGCGCCGGTGGCGCCGAGCGCGAGGCCGATCCAGATGCCCCCGGCGAGCGCCGAGAACAGCAGCGCGAACATGCTGGCGACGGTCGGGCCCATCTCAGCGGCGCTCCGTCGACGGCTGCGGCCCGATCGTCACTCCGACACGCTGGCGACACGCATTGTGTCGTCCTCGAGCCGGAGGCCGAGCGCGGCCTGGATGGTGCGGGCGAGAAACTGCAGCGCGAGAAGCAGGATGCCGAAGGCGACCACGCTCTGCGGGATCCACAGCAGGGTGTTGCTCGCCATCGAGGTGGCGCCGCGGCTGTACGAGGCCCACGCGAAGTTCACCATCGCGTAGGCGAGGAAGCCGGTGAAGCAGGCCGCGACGAGGGCGGCGCAGAACTCGAACACGCGCCGACCGGCCTGGCCGAGGCGGCCGAGGACCAGCGTCACGCGGATGTGGCCGCCCGCGCGCAGCGTCATGGCGGCGCCGAAGGTGAAGCATGCCGCCATCAGGTACGAGCTGTACTCCCAGGCGACCGGGATCGTGCCGGGGATCGCGGGGAAGATGTTCGACAGCGCGCGCACGGCGACCTCCGCCAGGAGGAAGCAGGTGAGGGTGGCGAGGCACGCCGCGCCGATCCAGCCGTCGAGGCGGCCGAGACGATCGATGGCAACGAGAAGCCAGCGCACCGGCGTGGGTGCACCGGCATAGAGGTCGGGACGAGGAGCGCTCATGAGCGGGGGACCGGAAGCGCGGCTCTCGCCGCGCCCCCGGTTCCGACAGTCGCGTCAGTTCGTCTTCTTCGTCTCGGCCTGGTAGGCGCGGACCGCCTGCTCGCCCTGCGGCACGCGCTTGAGATAGGCGTCG
The DNA here is from genome assembly GCA_016793165.1 of Alphaproteobacteria bacterium. Classification (GTDB taxonomy): domain Bacteria; phylum Pseudomonadota; class Alphaproteobacteria; order CACIAM-22H2; family CACIAM-22H2; genus CAIOSQ01. The sequence continues at coordinate 2,360 of JAEULA010000012.1, forward strand.
ACCAGCGATGCCGTGCGGCTCCGGAACTCGGCCAGCATCGCCGGCGGCATCGATACGACCTCCATGCCGCCCTGCTTCAGGCGCTCGAGGCTATCGGTGTCGTTCTTCAGCGCCACCGCCCAGAACTCCGGCTCGAGCTTCTTGGCGATGTCCTCCATCGCCTTCTGCTGCTCGGGCTTCAGCTTCTTCCAGGCGTCGAGATTGATCGTGACGAGCTGGCACGACCAGGTGTGGTTGGTCGGATAGACGTACTTGAGGAACTCCCAAAACTTGCCGTCGACGCCCGAGCTCGAAGAGGTCGACACGCCGGCCACGGCGCCCGAGGAGAGCGCGGCGATGGTCTCGCCCCAGGGGATCAGCACCCCGGCCATGCCGGCGGCGTTGAGCATGTCCTGGGCGTTCTTGTCGGGCACGCGGACCTTGATGCCCTTGAGGCCGTCGAGCGTGTCCACCTTGGCCTTCATGTGCAGGTACTGCGTCGGCCACGGCACGACGTAGAGGATCTTCTGGTTGTTGCGGGCAGCCACCTGCTCGTAGATCGGCCGGGTGTGCTTGTGCAGGGCACGCAGGTCGTCCTGGTTGCTCACCAGGAAGGGCAGGGACTCGAGGCCGAGCAGCGGCTCGTCGCCGATCTGCTGGTTGTTGAGCACGTCGGCCATCGGCACGAGACCGTCGCGCACCGCGCGCAGATGCTCGGGCCCCTTGAAGCCCAGCGAGCCGCCCGCGTGCACGATGATCTGCACCTGGCCGCCGGTCGCCTTGCCGACTTCCTCGGCGTAGCGCTTCACGTTGGCGGTGTGGAAGTTGCTGTCCGGCCAGACCGTGGACAGGTCGAGCTTGGTCTGCGCCCGCGCGAGCGAAGCGGCCCCGAGTGCGATCGCGGCGGCTGCGGCCGCGACCGTGAGCGCCAAGGCGCGGCGCGTGGCGAATGGTCCGTTCATCGAGAAGTCTCCCTCCATTGGATCGGCGGCTACTCGGCGGCGTCGTCGCGCCAGCCGTATTCGCGGGTGGCCGTCTGTGGCGACACCAGCCCGTCTCGCAAGTCGCGTGCCACGCGCTCGCGTTCTCGTTGGGCGGCGGGGCCGATGCCCGCGCCGCCGGGTGTCCGCACCACCAGGCGATCGCCCGGCGGCACGAATTGGAATCCCTTGCCCTTCAGCTTCCGTCCCGAGGCGAGGCCGAGATACCCGGCCGTGCCGTCCTTGCCGCCGTCGCGCCCGCGCGGCGGGTGGTCGATGCGGTCGAAGGCGGCAAGCAGCTCGAAGGGCAGGCCTGCCGCGCTCTCGATCTCGATGTCCTGGCCGAGGCCGCCGCGCGTGCGGCCCGCGCCGCCGCTGTCCTCGCGCAGCTCCTTCTTCCAGAAGATCACCGGCAGCATGGACTCGGCGATCTCCACGGGGGTGCCGCGCACGCCCGAGGGATAGGCCGTGGCGGACAGGCCGTCCTTGTCCGGGCGCGCGCCCGTGCCGCCGTTCGAGGTCACGACCATCGAGAACCCGTACTTGCCCTCGCCGCCGGGCACGGGGCCGCGGACGTTGAGGTTCCACAGGCACGAGGTGCCCTCGGCCGGCACGCGCTCGGGGATCGCCTGACGCAGGCAGCCGAAGACGACGTCCGGCAGCATCTGGCCGATGACGTGGCGCGACAGAACCGGGGCCGGCGGCTGCGCATTGAGGATGCAGTCGCGCGGCGCCGAAACGGTCAGCGGGCCGAGCGAGCCGGCGTTGTTCGGGATCTGCGCCGCGACGACGCAGCCGAGGCCGAACACCGTGTAGGCGGTGGTGTACGCGATGGGCACGTTGATGCCCTTGGGGCTCGTCGGCGAGGTCCCCGTGTAGTCGACATGGATGCCGCCGTCGCTGACCGTGAGAGTCGCGACGAGGTCGATCGGCGTGTCGTAGCCGTCGGTCGTCATCCGGTTCGTCCACGTGCCCTTCGGCAGCCTGGCGATCTCCGCCAGCACGGCCTTGCGCGAGCTGTCGCAGATGAAGTTGCCGAGCGCGTCGATCTCGTCGATCTCGAACTCGTCCATCATCTCGAGCAGGCGCCGGGCGCCGACGTCGTTGCACGCCGCGAGGCTGTAGACGTCGCCGACGGTGTCGACGGGCAGGCGCGTGTTGGCCCGGATCATCGCCATCAGCGTGTCGTTCATCTTCCCGCGCTCGGCGAGCTTGAGCATCGGGATGAACAGGCCCTCCATGTACACGTCGGTCGCGTCCGGACCGAAGCCGATGCCGCCGATGTCCATGAGATGGCTGGTGCAGCTGAACAGCGCCACCAGCCGGCCCTTGCGGAACACCGGCGTCGTGACGACGAAGTCGTTGGTGTGGCCGGTGCCCTTCCAGGGATCGTTGGTGATGTAGATGTCGCCTTCTTCCATCGTCGCCGGCGGGAAGTGGGCGATGAAGTGCTTCACGGACTCCGCCATCGAGTTGACGTGGCCCGGCGTGCCGGTCACGGCCTGGGCGAGCATTCGCCCCTGAAGGTCGAAGACCCCGGCGGAAAGGTCGCCCGCCTCGCGCACGATGGGGGAGAAGGCGGTGCGCAGCAGCGTCTGCGCCTGCTCCTCGACGACCGCGATCAGGCGGTTCCACATGATCTGCAGTCGGATCTGGTCGAGACCGGATGTCGTCATTGGCGGCGTTCCCGGAGGGGCTGGCGGCGGCTCAGGCGGTCTTGCGGACCAGGACAATACTGCGCGCGGCGTCGATCGTCGCGTCGAACGCGCGGGACACGAAGGTCGAGGTCTCGTCCTCTGTGATCAGGGCGGGGCCGGCGATCCGGGCGCCGACGGCCATGTCGGGACGCCAATAGACCGGGATCTCGGCGATCCGGCCGCTCGCCGCGTCGAAGACCTCCCGCTTGCCGCGCGGCGCGGGCGCCGCGGCGGCCGGCGCGGCGGGGAGACGGGCCGGTCGCTCGGCCTCGGTGCTGACCACCACGGACCAGCTCAGGATCTCGATGGCCGCGCCGGGAATGATGCGCGCGAAGAGCTGCGCGTAGGCCGCCTCGAACCGCGTGCGCAACTCCTGGGTGTCGGCCTCGGTCAGTGGGCGCTCGGGGATCGTGATCAGGATCTCGTGGCCCTGGCCGACATAGCGCATGTAGGCGCCGCGGACCTCGCGCACGGTCTTGCCGCCGGCGCCCGGCACCACGACCGCCCGCGCCTCGGCGGCGAGGCGGTCGACCAGGCCGTTGGCGACGGCGGGCTCGAAGCCCGACAGCTTCATGTAGCGGCTGTGCACGACCTCGTAGGCGACCGGCGCGCGCAGGAACCCGACCGCCGAGCCGACCCCGGCATTGGCCGGCACGATCACCCGCGCGAGGCCGAGCTTCTCGGCCACGCGGCTGGCATGCAGCGGGGCGGCACCACCGAAGGCGATCATCGTGTGCTCGGCGATCGCCTTGCCGCGCTCGACGGCATGGACGCGCGCCGCGCTCGCCATCGTCTCGTCGACCATCTCCGCGATTCCGTAGGCGGCCATGTCGGTGCCGAGGCCTTGGGGCTTGCCGATCACGGTGTCGACCGCGCCGCGCGCCGCGGCCAGGTCGAGCGCGATCGTGCCGCCGGCGAAGGTCTTGGGATCGATGCGCCCCATCACGACGTCCGCATCCGTCACCGTGGGCCGGGTGCCGCCGCGGCCGTAGGCGGCGGGGCCGGGCTCGGAGGCGGCGCTCTCGGGGCCGACGGCGATGCGGCCGAGCGCGTCGATCTTGGCGATCGACCCGCCGCCGGCGCCGATTTCGACCATCTCGATGACGGGAATGCGCAGGGGCAGGCCGGAGCCCTTGAGGAAGCGCGCGGCGCGGTCGACCTCGAAGCTACGCGAACTCTGCGGCTCGCCCTTCTCGATCAGGCAGATCTTGGCGGTGGTGCCGCCCATGTCGAAAGACACGACCTTGTCCTCACCCGCCTGCATGGCGAGGTGGGAGGCGAGGATCGCGCCGCCGGCCGGGCCGCTCTCGACCAGGCGGATCGGGAAGCGCGCCGCGGCATCGAGCGTCGTGAGCCCGCCGCCGGAGGTCATGAGGTAGACCGGACCGCGATACCCGTCCTCGGCGAGCATCCGCTCGAGGCGCCGCAGGTAGCGGGCCATCAGCGGCTGGACGTAGGCGTTGGCGATCGTCGTCGAGGTGCGGTCGTATTCGCGGATCTCCGGGCAGACCTCGCAGGACAGGGCGATCGCGACCTCGGGCAGCTCCTTCGCCAGGATCTCGCGCACGCGGGTCTCGTGGGCGGTGTTGGCATAGGAATGGAGGAAGGCGACGGCGACGGCCCCGACCCCGGCGGCCTTGAGCTGCGGCGCCAGCGCGCGCACGGCGGCCTCGTCGAGGGCGCGGCGCACCCCGCCGCCGGCGTCGACGCGCTCGGGAACGGTGAAGCGCAGGTGCCGCGGCACGAGCTGGACCGGCTTTTCGATCGAGATGTCGTACTGGTCGTAGCGGCTCTCGTAGGCGATCTCGATGACGTCGCGGAAGCCCTCGGTCGCCAGCAGCGCGGTCTTGGCGCCCTTGCGCTCGAGGATGGCGTTCGTCGCGAGCGTGGTGCCGTGCACGAGCACGTCGAGCTGGGCAGCCTTGATCCCGGCATCGCCGAGCAGCGCGCGCAGGCCGGTCATGACCGCCTCCTCGGGCGCCCGCGGCGTGGTCAGCACCTTCTTCGTGAACACGCGCGCCCCGTCCTCGAGCACGAGGTCGGTGAATGTCCCGCCGATGTCGATCGCCACGCGCTTCGTCACGTCGTCCTCATCCCGCCAGCCGTCGAAGGCGCGCACCATGATCATGGGGGGGCCGCGCGTCAATGCGATGCTGGCCGCGCCGGATCGCCGCTCCCGAGGGCGTCGGGGCGGGGGCCGTCAGTCGCGGCGGCGGTGCACGACGAAGCGACCGAGATCGTGCTCGGGGACGTAGTGCCGCGCGAGGAGCGCCCCGAACTCGGGGAAATCGAGGATGTGGTCCACGGACGGCCGCGTGTGCATCAGCCTGATGAAGTCGTCCTCCTGCACGACGATCACGCGGGGCGGCGTCGCGGCGAGCGTCGCCATGAGCTCGGCGCGTGCCTGCCGGCGCCAGGTTTCGGTGCCGCCGATCAGGGGATAGCTGAAGCCGAAGCGGCCGGTGGCCGGCCGGTCCGCGTAGAGGTAGATGGCGGAATCGAAGCCCCAGACGAAGATCGGTTCGCCGGGCGCGGTCTCGCGGCGGATGACTTCGCCGAGGGCCCGCAGTCGCCAGGGACAATAGTCGCTCTCGCACAGGCGCTGCGCGCGCTCCGCCTCGCTCATCGCCCCGGCAAGGGTCAGCCACCAGTCGCGGACCCGCTGGCCGTGCGGCTGCATCGCGCAGGCCGCCAGTCCGATCAGCGCGCCTGCCATGGTCGCGCGACGGCGGTTGGCGCCGCGCGTGCGGGCGGCCGCGGGGGCGGCAAAATGCGCGTCGAACCGCTGCGCCACGAAGTACCCGGCGAACACGCCCGTGAACCCGTGGACGGCGGCGAAGTGGTACGGAAAACCCTTGCCCTGGGCGATCACCGAGACCAGCGCGAGCAGCCAGCCCAGGCCGAGCAGGTCGGCCGTGCGCCGATGGCGGCGGCGCATCGCTGCGAACCCCGCGGCCGCGGCGCCGAGCACCACGGTCAGGCCGAAGTCGAAGCGCGGGGCGACCAGCGTGACGGCGAAGCTGAGCGCGATCCGGGTCATGTCGTCCCAGGTGCGCGTCAGGTGGGCCCCGAGATTGAACAGGATGTAGGTCTGCCACAGCGCATCGAGATGGCCGCCCGCCGCGAAGACCGCGGCGAAACCGAGGATCACGGCGGCCGCCCCGAGCAGCGTCAACGCGACGAAGGAGGGGCGACGCTCGCCCGCCGGCTGCCAGATCCACGCGGCCAGCGGCAGCACGATCATCACGGCGTAGACGGGCTTCACCATCGCGGCGGCGCCGACGGCGATTCCCGCGACCAGACCCGCCCAGGGGCGGCGACCGAGGTCGCGCTCGCACAGCAGTGCGGCGACCCCGACGAACAGGTAGCCGACCCAGGCATCGGGCTGGCCGAAGGTCCAGTAGTCGTTTCGGACGGTGAGGACGGTGGCGACCGCTGCGAGCAGGCCCGTGGCGCGCTGATCCAGCGCGCGGCCGATGCGGCCGCAGACCCACGCGAAGCCGAGCAGCAGCAGCAGGTCGAACCGCACGATGGCGTGCTCGTGACGACCGAAAAGCAGATAGGCCGGGGCGTAGAGCAGATACGCGGCCGGCCCCTTGTGGTCCCAGGCGTCGGCATAGGGCCAGCCGCCATCGAGCAGGACCTGGGTGACCCGGCCGATGATGGCCTGGTCCCGCCCGAGCGGCAGCGTGGCGTGGACCGGGAGCCACGCCAGGACCAGCACGGCGACAAGGGCGCCGGCCGCGATCCGGACGGAGCGTGCGGAGAGCGCGGAGCTGTGCGGGATCGGCGGCGTGGTCGCGAGCGTGGTCATGGGCCGGCGGACGGGCGGGAGAATGCCCCCGATACGCCGGCCATGGCTAACGCAACATTAAGCCTCGGCGGCCGAGCCAGCCGCCGCGATCACGACCCGCGGCCGAGCTGCGCGATGTAGCCGCGATTGTAGGTCGGGGTGATCCAGATCTCGTTCAGGCAGACATGGGCCGGCGTGTCGACGACATGGGCGATCACCGCGGCGACGTCCGCCGGCTTGAGGACGCGGGCAAGCTCCTCCGGCGTCAGCTTCTTGGGGCGCTTGGCGAGCATCGGCGTGTCGACTTCGCCCGGGTGCAGGGCGCAGGAGCGGATGCCGTTGATGCACTCCTCGACGTTGACGGAGTGGCTGAGCGCGGTGACCGCGTGCTTGGTCGTCGTGTACATCGGCCCGCTGAGGCCGCCGACGACGCGGCCGGCGATCGACGACACGAGGACGAAGAGCCCGTCCTTGCGGGCGCGCATCGCGGGCAGGGCGGCGGCGACCGTGTACATCTGGCTGCGCAGGTTGCCGTCGAGCAGATAGTCCATGTCCGCCGCGCTCAGCTCGGACCACATGCGCTTGGTGACGTTGACGCCCGCCGAGGCGACCACGGCGTCGATGCGCCCGGCGCGCGCGAGGATCCGGTCGACCACGCCCTCGGCCTCGGCGCGCTTGGACAGGTCGCCGACCTCGACCGTCACGTCCGCCTTCGGATCGGCCGCGCGCGCGGCGGCGGCCGCCTGCTCCAGCGGCTCGCGTCGGCGGCCGCTGAGGACGACGGCATGGCCCGACCGGGCGAGCGCGACCGCGGCGGCGGCGCCGATGCCGGTGCCGGCGCCCGTGACCCAAACGACCTTCGACTGCGCCATCGGCGCCTCCTGACTTCGCGACTGTGGTGGCAACGGAACGTGGACGGGGCTAGAGGACGAGGCCGCTCTCCGCGTCGATCAGATGCATGTGCCGCAGGTCCGCGGCCAGCGCCATCGGGCGTCCAGCCTGGGCCCCGGCGGCGGGATCGGTGCGCCCGCAGACCTGGATGCCGTCGACGGTGAAGTAGACGAGCGTCTCCATTCCCATCGGCTCGGTGACGTCGAGCTCGATCTCGAAGCGATGCAGCGACGGCTCGCTCAGTCCGGCGGCCTCGGTGATATGTTCCGGCCGCAGGCCGAGCTGCAGGCTCTTGCCGATCGCGCCGGCGTAGCGCTGCGAGCGCGCGGCCGGCACCGGGAAGGACAGGCCGCCGCCGACCACGGCGCGCAGCGCGCCGGCGGCCTGCTCGAGGCGGCAGGGAAGGAAGTTCATCGCGGGCGAGCCGATGAAGCCGGCGACGAAGCGCGTGCGCGGCGTGGCGTAGAGCTCGGTCGGCGCGCCGACCTGCTCGATGATGCCGTTGTTCATGACGACGACCCGGTCCGCGAGCGTCATCGCCTCGACCTGGTCGTGCGTGACGTAGACGGTTGTCGTGCGCAGGCGCTGGTGCAGCTTCTTGATCTCGGTGCGCATCTGCACGCGCAGCTTGGCGTCGAGATTCGACAGCGGCTCGTCGAACAGGAAGACCTTGGCGTGCCGCACGATCGCGCGGCCCATCGCCACGCGCTGGCGCTGGCCGCCCGAGAGCTGCTTGGGCTTGCGCTCGAGGAGCTGGCGGATGTCCAGGATCTGCGCCGCCTCCGTCACCCGCCGTAGGATCTCCTCCTGCGCGAACTTCTTGAGGCGCAGCCCGAAGCTCATGTTCTCCGTCACGGTCATGTGCGGATAGAGCGCGTAGTTCTGGAACACCATCGCGATGTCGCGATCCTTGGGCGGAATGTCGTTGACGACCTCGCCGTCGATCGAGATCTCGCCGTCGGTGATCTCCTCGAGTCCGGCGATCATCCGCAGCGTCGTCGTCTTGCCGCATCCCGACGGGCCGACGAGCACGACGAACTCGTGGTCGGCGATGTCGAGGTTGATGCCGCGCACCGCCTCGACCTCGTCGTAGCGCTTCACCAGGTTGCGCAGGTGCACCTCGGCCATCGGGTCAGCCTTTCGTCGCGCCGGCGGTGAGGCCGGCGATGTAGTAGTCCATGAGGAAGGCGTAGATGACGAGCGGCGGCAGCGCGCCGAGCAGCGCGCCGGTCATGATCTGTCCCCAGTTGAACACGTCGCCCTTGATCAGCGACGTGACGATGCCGACCGGGAGGACGAGCTGGTCGGTCGAGGTGGTGAAGGCGAGGGGATAGAGGAACTGCGCCCACGATACCGTGAACGCGAAGATCGTCGCCGCGATGATCCCGGGCAGGGCGACAGGGATGAAGATCTTGGTCAGGACCTGCATGTAGCTCGCGCCGTCCATGATCGCGGCCTCGTCGAGCTCCTTCGGTATCGACGCGAAGTAGCCGATCATGATCCAGGTGCAGAACGGCACGGTGAGGGTCGGGTATATGATGATCAGGATCCACCAGCGATTGATGAACTGGATGTCGGTCAGCTCGTTCAGCCACGCGAAGATCTTGAACAGCGGGATGAACAGCAGGGAGTCCGGGATCAGGTAGGTGAGGAACACGCCGGTCGCGAGCGTCGCGGAGCCCCAGAACTTGAGGCGGGCCAGCGAGAACGCCGCCAGCGTGCTGACGACCATGGTGATGATCACCACGCAGACCGAGACGCTGATCGAGTTGCGGAAGAAGATCTGGAATTCCGACGACGTCAGCAGGGCGACGTAGTTGGCCAGGGTCGGGTTGTAGACCCACCACGGGTTGGTGGCGGCCGAGATCTCCGCGCTCGTCTTCAGCGACGTGATGAACATGTAGAGCGGCGGCATCAGGAAGAACGCCACGAACACCAGCAGGAAGACGTAGGCCCAGATCATCGCCCAGCGGCGACTCCGCTTGATGCTGCCGCGCCGGCGCGAACCGGCGGGGCCGCTGTCGGCCGTCGTGGCGGTGCTCATCAGCCCTGGTTCCCCCGCTTGTTCACGTCGCGCAGGATGAAGATCGCCGCGAGACCGAGGATCGGAAACATGAACAGCGACACCGACGCGCCCAGCGGGATGTCGCTCGACCGGATCCCCAGCATGAACGCGTAGGTCGCGAAGACGTGGGTGTAGTCGAGCGGGCCGCCGCCGGTCAGGACCTGCACGATGTCGAAGTTGGCGAAAGTGACGATCAGCGAGAACAGCACGGTGATCGCGATGATGTTGCGCATCATCGGCAGCGTGATGAACCACATCCGCTGCCACCATCCCGCGCCGTCGATTTCGGCCGCCTCGTAGAGCTGCTCGGGCACCGACTTGAGCGCCGCCAGGTACATGATCATGAAGAACGGCGCGCCGTACCACACGTTGACGAGGATGACCGAGAACCGCGCCCAGCCGGCCTCGCCGAGCCACAGGACGCGCTCGAAGCCGAGGCCCTCGAGGATCCAGTTGAACGCGCTGTAAGAGGAGTCGAACAGCCACAGCCAGGCGAGGGTGCTCATCGCCGGCGGGATCACCCACGGCACCAGCAGCATGCCGCGCCACTTGCGCTGCCCCTTGAGGGGGATGTTGTGCACGAGGTGCGCGACGATGAAGCCGATCAGGGCCTTGAAGACGACGGCCGAGACCGCGAAGAGGCACGACTGCCAGACGACCAGCCAGAACGCGTCGCGCTCGAACAGGAACTCGAAGTTGTCCAGGCCGACGAACTCCTCCATCGACTTGTTCAAGGTCGCGAGGGTCATGGCGTAGACCGCCGGGTACAGGACCAGCCCGGCGATGATGAGGATCAGCGGCAACGCCATCAGGAAGGCGATGGTCGACCGCCGCTGGACCGCGCGACGCAGGCCGCTGCGCTTGGGAGCGGTCCGCGTCGTCCCGGGACCGTCCGACGAGTTGACTGTCATGGCGCTATCCGCTGCGAGCGCACGGACCCGCGCGCCGCCGCCGCGCCATGCCGTCGGGCATGGGGGCGGCGGCGCGCCGGTTTCGCGACGCTCAAGCCCGCTTGAAGCCCTGCAGCTCCTTCTGGGCCCAATCGATGCACTTGTCGATCGACTCGCCCTGCGTGGTCACGCGGGCGATCATCTTGGTCATGGTCGCCTGGTTGTAGATCTGGTTGGCGATCTTGGGCGGGCACGGCGCCGCGGCGATCGACTGGATCTGGTGCGAATGCGGGTTCGGGTAGTGGTACAGCGTGCCCTTGGGCGGACCCTCCTCGGACCAGGTCTTGAACGTCGTCAGGTTGGCGAACGAGGGCAGGTCGTATCCCTTGCTCGCGGCAACGAGCTGCTCGACGGCTGCCGGCTGGCAGAGCGCGGTAAGCAGGCTCTTCGCCGCCGACTTGTTCTTCGAGAAGTTCCAGATGCCCCAGAAATAGGGGAGGAACGGCGCGTAGCGGCCCTTCGGGCCGGCCGGCATGCCGTGCGTCCACAGGTTCTCGGCGATCTGCGGCGCATCGCGGACCGCGACCGCCCAGGCGCTCGGCGGGTTCATGATCAGCGCACCGCGGCCGGACACGAGCCAGCGGTTGTTCGAGGCGTCGTCCCAGGAGAACACGTCCTGCGGCAGCCATTGCACGAGCTTCTTCGCGTACTCGAGCACCTGCTTGGTGGCATCGGACTTGACGGTGATCTCGCCCTTCGCGTTCACGAGCGTCGAGCCGTAGCCCTGGAACAGCGCGCCCACCCAGTCGACCGCGTCCGAGAAGGTCCCGAGCGGCAATCCGAAGGGAACGCCGGCCTTGGAGCATTTCTCGGCGGCCAGCAGGAACGTGTCCCAGGTCCAGCTGTCGGCCTTCGGCGCGCCGCCGGCCGGATACATGGCCTTGACGTCGATGCCGGCGTGCTGCTTGAGGAGGTCGATGCGCGAGCAGGGCGGCTTCATCTGCCCGCCGGTCGACGCCGGCACGGCGATCCACTTGCCGCCCGACTTGCCGAGATACTCGACCGTCGCATTGACCGCGCCGTTCTTCTTGATGAGTTCGCTCATCACGTCGTCGACGGGCTCGAGCTGGCGCGCATAGTCGGCGGGATACCAGGTCGGGAACGCGAAGATGTCGTGGCCGGCCTTCGCCTGCGCCTCGGCGGCGATCGTCAGCAGGTTCTTGTTTCCCTGCGACGTGATGTAGTCGATCGTGATGTCGACCTTCTCCTTGGCCGCCCACTCGTTGCAGAGCTTGGTCAGCGTGTCGTTGGCGCCGGGCACCCAATGGTCCCAGAACCCGACCGACACCTTGCCGGCCGCATGGGCGCCGCGGACGTTGAAGGTCGAGACGCCCGCCGCCGTCGCCGCGACGGCCGCCGAACGGCGCATGACATTGCGGCGTGAAATCGTGCTCTGCTTCATGTCTTCCTCCCCAGGATGACGCGCCGCCGATCGGGCGGCGTTCGAGTCGAAGGCGAGGGTTACCCTCGCGATCCCACGAAAACGCTACACGTCACCCTTGCGTGGCGCAAACATCTTGGGCGGCGATCTCGCTTGGCGCGCCTCGCGTGAAGCGTTTAGATCCCGGCCGCCGGTCCGGGACCGGCCAGGACGCGGCAGACCGCGAGACAAGGAGCGACGATGCGCGAGAACACGGTGAGGACGATCTGGCAGCGCGGTGGTGCCGTGATCAACGGATGGCTCGGGATCCCGAGCGCGGTGGCCGCCGAGAACATGGCGCAGGCCGGATGGGATTCGCTGACCTGCGACCTGCAGCACGGCCTGGTCGACTACCAGGCGGCGGTCGGCATGATGCAGGCGGTCTCGACGACGTCGACGATTCCGCTCGCCCGCGTGCCCTGGAACGAGCCCGGCATCATCATGAAGCTGCTCGATGCCGGCGCCTTCGGGATCATCTGCCCGATGATCAATACCCGCGCGGAGGCCGAGGCCTTCGTCGGCGCCTGCCGCTACGCCCCGACCGGCTATCGCAGCTTCGGTCCGGTTCGCGCCGGCTGGGTGCATGGACCCGACTATTTCAAGAACGCCAACTCGACCGTCATCACCATGGCGATGATCGAGACCAAGAAGGCGATGGACAATCTCGATGACATCCTCTCGGTCCCGGGTCTCGACGGCATCTATGTCGGACCTGCCGACCTCGCCATTTCGCTCGGGCGGCCGCCGCAGGGCGACCCGACCGACGATGTCGTGAACAAGGCGATCGACACGATCTGCGCGGCGGCCAAGAAGCACGGCGTGCGCGCCGGCATCCACACCGCCTCGCCGGCAGGGGCTCGCAACATGATCTCGCGCGGCTTCCAGTTCACGACGATCCTTGCGGACAACGCGCTGCTCAACAATGCGGCCAAGGCGGCGGTCAGCGCCGCCCGCGGCGGCGATTCCGGCGGGGCCGGCGGCGCCAAGGGACCCTACTGAACCGGCGGGTTGGTAAGGCCGGGGCCGGCGGCGGCGTTCGCCGCCGGCTTCCTGGCGTTGCGGACCTTGGAGCCGAAGCCTGCGCTTGAACCGGGCGGAGGCTTCGGCTATCTACCGCGCCTTCGTTGCCGGCGGGTCCGCCCGCCCGGCATTCCTGCGGGTCCCCCTCGTCTAGAGGCCCAGGACGGCGCCCTCTCACGGCGCAAACAGGGGTTCGAATCCCCTGGGGGACGCCAGTTCTTTCAATAACATACGTCTTTCCTGCGCTCGGTTAAGTCGAGCGTACGGCATCGGTACGGCTTGGCGAGCGATGCCCGCGGCCGTTCGAACAATGCTGTCTTCGACACGGCAGAGCGCCAAGGTTCTTGACCGCCGGGGCGGTGAATGCCCCACGGCAAGTGGCGCTGCAGTAACCGAGGCCGAACAACCGGTATGCTCAGCCAGCCATGGCTGCTGATGCGATTCGCTGATGCCGATCCCGGACTACCAGAGCCTGATGCTTCCGGTATTGAAGCTCGCCGCCGCCGGCGAAGTTCACGTGAGAGACGTCGCAGATCGCCTTGCGACGCAGCTTGGCCTGACTGCGGAAGAGCGCGCGACGATGCTTCCCAGCGGGCGCCAGACCTTGCTGTCGAACCGAATGCATTGGGCCAAGAGCTACATGCTCAAGGCGGGCCTCGTTCGCTCGACCCGGCGCGGCTACTTCGCCATCACGGATCGCGGGCGAGAACTGCTCACCGTAAATCCGACGCGCATCGACAACGACACTCTGATGCGTTTCGAGGAGTTCCGCGCGTTCCTCGACAAGAGCCGCAGCGCCTCAGCCTCCGAGAATGAGGCACCCTCGCCGGGCGAGGCGCAGCGAGCTACGGCAGCTGCCACTGCGACGGCGGTGCTTTCGGACCAGACACCCGACGAAGCGATCCGCGCCGCGGTCCGCACGATCGAGGAGACCCTGGCGAAGGATCTGATCGACCGTATCCTCGAAACGTCACCCGCCTTCTTCGAGGGCGCCGTCGTCGCCCTCCTACTGGCCATGGGCTACGGCGGTTCGCGCGAGGATGCCGGCCGCGCGATCGGCCGCAGCGGCGACGGCGGTCTCGACGGCGTGATCGACGAGGACGCGCTCGGCCTCGATCGCGTCTACGTCCAGGCCAAGCGCTACGCGCCTGACAACCCCGTTGGCGAACCCGAGATCCGCGCCTTCGCTGGCAGCCTGGGTGCGGCCAAGGCGAACAAGGGCGTGTTCGTCACGACCTCCCGTTTCACGCGCTCGGCCCACGACTTCGTGGTGCGAACGCCCAACAAGATTGTCCTGATCGACGGCGAAACGCTCGCCAGCCTGATGATCCGCTACGGCGTCGGCGTGCGCACCGAGCAGACGATCCTGGTCAAGAAGCTCGACGAGGACTTCTTCCTGGATGAGTAGGCGCGCACGCACTCGGCTCACTCCGAGGCGCCCTCTGCCGGTAAGGGCGCCGGCATGAGCTACTGCGTGTTCATGCACCGGGCCGACTCGATCTACGACGACAGCCCGGCCGAGCAATACCAGTTCCCGAAGTCCTATCTCAGCCGCGCCGAGCGCTGCGTCGGCGACTGGATCGTCTACCTCGAGCCGACGAAGATCGTGCAGTCCCGCGGCTACTTCGCGATCGCCCGCGTCCAGCAGATCATCCCGGACCCCAAGGCGCCGGACATGTTCCTGGCGATCATCGAGCCCGGCTCGTATCTCGACTTCGCGCGCAACGTGCCGTTCAGCAGCGAAGAGGGACCGATCGAACGCGGGCTCCTGAATGAGCACGGCAAGCTGTCGGGTCGCGCCCAGGCCGCCGTCCGCCCGCTCTCGGCAGCTGATTTCGCGCGCATCGTAGAACTCGGCCTCGACGACCAGGACCCGCTCTTGCCGCGCGAAGGCGTGCCACCGCCCATGCCGCCAGGCCTAAGCGAAGCCACGCCGCCGTACGTGTTCGAGCAGGCACGAGCGCGCGTCCAGCAACTCACCTCGCGCATCGCGCGCGACCGCATCTTCCGCAAGGTCGTGCTGCGCGCTTACGACGAACGCTGCGCCGTCACCGGCCTCAAGCTGATCAACGGCGGCGGCCGCGCCGAGGTCAACGCCGCCCACATCCGCCCCGTCGAAGAGAATGGCCCCGACATCGTCACCAACGGCATCGCCCTCTCAGGCACCGCCCACTGGATGTTCGACCGCGGCCTGATCTCCCTCACCGACGACCTGCAGATCCTGATCTCCCGCCAAGCCAACGACGCCGAAAGCATCCGTGGCTTCATCAACAGAACTGGCAACGCCCATCCGCCGGCGCGAGATGCCGACCGCCCTCACCCCCACTTTCTTCGGTGGCATCGCGAGGCGCGCTTCAAGCAATGAACCGGCCACAAAAATTTGGAGAGGTTTCCTGCGGCTACTGCCACACGAGATCGTACTTGGGAAACGATGCTCGCTTTGGAGAGCGCCTGCGGATTGTCAGGGGAGATTCCGATGAAATACGGGCGTGACATAGTATTCGGATTGGTCGGTGTGCTCTGCTTGTTGGGCGCCTCGGCGATGATCCGCGTCAAGCTCGCCAGCAAAGATGAAGACGCAAAGCGGGTTCCTAGTTGGGAAATGATTGCGTGGCCATTGGTGTGCGGGGTCACCTCGATACTCGCCGTCGCAATTGCTGTTTCGAAAAGGTAGGATTGCAGCCGAAGGGGCACTATCCGGCGCCAGGTCCTGCGGCCCAGCAGAATGATCTACCCGGCTCTAAGCAGAGGCAGATAGAGCTTTGAATACCTTACATAACCCAGACCGCTTTATGGCCGATCTGCGGCAGATTCTGTCCCAGGGGCGCAAACGCATTGGCATTCTGATCGGCGCCGGCGGTCCGCTTTCCTTGAAGGTCGATTCGACCGGTAAACTCGACCCGAATGGTCAAGCGCTGATTCCAGGGGTAGATGCTTTGACCACTCAGGTATTGGCAAAACTGACGGGGACCGAGGCGGCCGCTGCGGCCGCGATCCGGGCGTCTCTACCATCGGGCGGCAATATCGAATCAATTTTGTCCAAAGTTCGGCTGCTCCAAACGGCGCTGGGCGACACAATGATGTACGGCCTTGACGGCGTAGGCTATGCAGCACTTGGAAGGACGATCTGCGAAGGTATCGGCTCAGTCGTTGGAGCGAGGCTTCCCATCGAACGGACCCCCTATCACGAGCTTGTCTCCTGGGTTAGTGGAGCCCAGCGAGCTCACCCAGTGGAAATCTTCACTACCAACTATGACCTGCTCATTGAAACCGCATTCGAGCGGGCGAAAGCACCCTACTTCGATGGATTCGCGGGTGGGCATGCACCCTTCTTTGATCCAGTCACCGTAGCCGGCAATGATCTACCTGCGCGCTGGTCGCGTATCTGGAAGTTACATGGTTCGCTGGGATGGAAGAGCGAATGTGGCGTTGTGGTTCGGTGCGGTGGTCATGAGCACGCTGAGCTCGTTTACCCGGATCACCTGAAGTATGACCTGACACAGAAGCAGCCATATGCCGCCCTTTTCGAACGCTTGAAGCGATTCTTGCTGACCCCGGATACTGTTCTACTCGCTACTGGGTTCTCGTTCCGTGACGCGCACGTAAGCGCGGTACTTGGCGAAGCTCTCGCAATGAATGCCAACGCGGCTGTAATCGCGTTCCAGTTTCAGTCTCTCGCCGGTGAGGAGCCGGCGCGCAAGCTCGCCTTCGAACACCCTAATTTTTCTTTGTACGCTAGCGACGCCGCCGTAATCGGTGGCATCTCCGGTCAGTGGCGCCCGGGCGATCTACCCAAGAATTGGAGTGAGATTCGAGCTAGCTTCTGGGGGCCACGCGGTGGAGCCAATGCTTTTCTCTTGGGCGACTTCGCGAGCTTTTGCCGCTTCTGTGCATTGTCCTACTCGTCTGATCTTGCGCGTTCGGCGGATGCGCCTGCGCAAGCCCAGGACGCCGATTCGGCTCAGGCCACGGCGTGACCGCGACCGACCCCACCTATCTCGGCCGCGTGAGCGCTGTCGCGGGCTCGACCATCACGGTCAAGCTGGCGGAGTCGCTCTCGTCTGGCCTCGCCATGATCGACGGCCACAGCTACCGCGTAGGCCAGGTCGGTAGCTTTGTCCGGATCCCACTCGGCTATCAGGATCTTTATGGCGTCGTTGCCGAGATCGGTGCCAACGCCGCGCCCCAAGCCGCCGCCTTCGCCGAAGTGGACACCGGACGCTGGATGCGCGTGGAGTTGGCCGGTGAGGCGATCGGCGAAAGCTTTGAGCGCGGCCTCAGTCAACATCCCAACGTAGATGATGCGGTTCACATTGTGACTCTGAGGGACCTGCGACGCATCTACGGCGGGACAGAGGACGATCAAGTCGAGATCGGAACGCTCTCAAGTGCAGAAAATATCGTCGTGCGATTGTCGCTTGACGCGCTAGTCACTCGGCATAGTGCCATCCTTGGCTCAACGGGATCGGGTAAATCGACCACGGTCGCGAGCCTACTTCGCTCTGTCGTCCGCTCCTCTCCAAGCATGGCCGCTAGCGGCGCGCGCGTGCTGCTTCTGGATGTTCACGGCGAGTATTCCTCCGCGTTGGGCGATCTCGCCAAGACTTTCAGTGCTTCGCCAGCCCAAGGCGAAGAGCCGCTGTTTGTCCCTTATTGGGCATTGGAAGCCGGAGAACTGCTGGACTTCGTCGCCGGTGGTCTCAGCGACAATCACTTGATCGCATTTACCGACAAAATCCAGGAACTAAAGGAAAGACGCCTGGCGGCTGGCGCTCTTCCGGGCCTCGATCCCCAATCACTGACAGTCGACAGCCCGATACCATTTTCGCTGAGGCAGCTCTGGTACGACCTGATTGACTTCGAGACGACTACCTTCACCGGGCCTCAGCGTGACCAACCAGCGCGTGAAGCGGCTGGCGACCCGGCGACCTTAACCGCTCCTCGATATACCCCACATGCTATGGGCGCTGCCGGCCCGTTCCTGAATCAGGCTGCTAAGGGTATCCGTCGGCAGCTGAATCTGCTGCGCTCCCGTCTTCTTGATCGACGGTATGATTTTATTCTCCATCCTGGTCCTTGGGAGCCTGACTTGTCCGGGCAGACGGCCCAGGATCTCGACACGCTGTTGGCCGGCTGGCTTGGGCATGATCGTCCGATCACCATCCTAGACCTCTCTGGTGTGCCGAGTACCGTCTTGGTGCGTCTGATCGGTTCTATTCTGCGCATCGTATACGAAGCGCTCTACTGGAGTCGGGAAAAGACAGAGGGCGGGATCCTC
>JAEULA010000032.1 GCA_016793165.1 Alphaproteobacteria bacterium
GATCGCCTCGTAGTAGCGCAGCAGGGTCTCGTCGCGCTCCTTGAGGAAGTGGAGGACGGGCGCATGGACGACGATGTACTCGGCGCCGATCCTCTGCGCGTGGCGCGCGAGGTCGATGACGACGTCCATGTTCTGGTCGGAGCACGACATGATCGTGCCCGCCTTGCCGCCCAGCTCCTCGACGGCGATCTCGAAGCTGCGCTTGCGCTCGGGCACGGACATCGAGAAGAACTCGCCCTGCTTGCCCGCGACGAAGACGCCGTCGATGCCGAGCTCGCGCGTCCAGTGGCGCAGGTTGGCGCGGAATCCCGCCTCGTCCGGCGCGCCGTCCGGCCTGAAGGGCATGAGCGCGGCGGCCCAGATGCCGCGCATCCTCGCGCGGGCGTAGTCCTTCGCTTCGTTGCGGCGGTATCTCATGGCGGGGTCCTTTCGCGGCCCATCGTCGCGCCGTCGCGCATCGCGCGCCAGAGCTTCTCGGGCGTCAGCGGCGGGTCGAGCGCCGCGACGCCGAACGGCGCCAGGGCGTCGAGCGCGGCGTTGAGGATCGCGGCCGGCACGCCGATGCAGCCGGCCTCGCCGACGCCCTTGGCGCCGAGCGCGTTCACCGGCGAGGGCGTGGCGATCGAGCCGAGCTCGACGGGCGGGATGTCGCGGGCGCGCGGCACCGCATAGTCCATCAGCGATCCGGTGAGCGGCTGACCCTCGCCGTCGTAGACGACGCGCTCGAGCAGCGCTTCGCCCAGGCCCTGGGCGAGGCCGCCGCGCAGCTGGCCCTCGACGAGCATCGGGTTCACGACGGTCCCGGCGTCGTCGATCCAGATCAGTCGTTCGAGCGCGGGCACCCCGGTGTCGCGGTCGATCGCGAGGGCGGCGACGCAGCAGCCGCTGCTCCAGGCCTCGCCCGGCGCGGTGTAGCGGATGATCTCCTCGAGGCCGGCGCCGCCGGCATCGGCCGCGATCTCGCGCCATGCGGCGAGGCGCTGTCCGGCCGCGATCCCGTCTGGCGTCACCGCGAGCGCGGCCTCGTCGACGCCGAGCCGTCGCGCGGCCAGCGCGCGGGCGCGGGCCAGCAGCGCCTTCGCCGCGTTGGTCAGCGCGCTGCCGCCGATCGCCGTGCCGCGGCTCGCCAGCGCGCCGATGCCCGGCGGCGCGGCATCGGTGTCGCCGTGCCGAACGACGACGCGCTCGGGCGGCAGCGGCAGCACGCCGGCCAGGAGCTGGCGATAGGCAGTCTCGCGACCCTGGCCCTGCGCGGTGCAGCCGGTGGCCGCGACGAGCATGCCGTCGGGACCGAGCGCGAGCCTCGCGCTCTCCCAGCCTTGGCCGCAGGGCTCGACATAGAGGGCGAGGCCGACGCCGCAGATCCCGCCGGCCAGGCGACGCCGGTCGCGCGCGGCGAAGAGGCCGGCGGCGACGGCGGCCGCGACGGCGCGATCGAGCAATGCGGCGAAGTCGCCGGAGTCGAGAATCTCCCCGGTCGCCGTGCGCCACGGCATGGCGTCCGCGGCGACCAGATTTCGCCGGCGGAGGGTCACGGCGTCGATCCCCGTCGCCCGCGCGGCGGCCTCGACGAGGCGCTCCATCAGCATCGCGGCCTCCGGCCGGCCGGCGCCGCGATAGATGCCGACCGCGGCGCGGGCGTCCGTCGTGCCGCGCATCGCGATGTCCACGACCGGCACGGCATAGGGGCCGGGCAGGATGCGCGCGGCGTTGCGCGCCGGCACCGTCGCGCTGAACGGCAGCCAGGCGCCGAGCGGGAAGGCGAGCCGCGCGCGCAGCGCCAGCATTCGCCCGTCGGCGTCGAGCGCGAGCTCGCCCGACAGCACGCCGCCGCGGCCTTGCGTGGCGGCGAGCATCTCTTCGCCGCGGGTCGCGCACCAGCGCACCGGGCGTCGCAGCTGCAGCGCGGCCCAGGCGACGACGATCTCCTCGGGGTAAATCGAGGCCTTCCCGCCGAAGGCGCCGCCCACGTCGGGCGCGACCACGCGGATGCGGGCGGCGTCGAGTGCGAGCGCCTCGGCGAGGTTCTCGCGGGCGCGATGCGGCGTCTGCGTCGAGAGCCGCACCGTGAGGCGGCCGGTCGCATCGTCCCAGCTTGCGCACGCGGCGCGCGGCTCCAGCGCCAACGGCGCGAGACGCGCATGTTCGACGCGGGCGCGCACGACATGCGCGGCCGCGGCGAAGGCCGTGTCGGCGTCGCCGGCCTGCCAGCGCTGGGCGAAGCATTCGGTCCCGTCGGCGCCGTCGTCGTCGGTCGAGCCGATGCGGAAGTCGATCGCTTCGACCGCATCGAGCGCCGCGTCCGGCGTGGCGGCGAGGACGGCGGCGACCGGCTGCCCGACCGCGGCGACATGGCTGTGCGCGAGGATCTCGAGCCGGGGCACCCGCAGGCCGGGGACCAGCGCATTGACCGCCGGGGTCGGCAGCTGCGCCAGCTCCGCGCCGATGATCACCCGCACGACGCCCGGCATGCGCCGTGCCGCCTGCGCATCGACCGACTCGAGCCGGCCCCGCGCGACCGGGCTGCGCAGGAACGCGAGGTGCAGCGCGTCCGGCATCGCGCCGTCGTCGACGAAGTCGCCGCGGCCGCGCAGCAACCGCTCGTCCTCGACCCGCCGGACCGGACGGCCCGCGGCGAACCCGGGCGCAGGGCTCGAATCGTCGGCGGACATCGGGCGGGCGACTCCTTGGCGGGGGCTCGAGGCGAGCGATCCGAATTCTGGCGGTCCGGCGCGTCGCCGTTAAGCCGCGAATGCCGATCGCGCCGCGCGAAGGGCCGGCCCCTTCCGGCGCCGGACGCGGGCCGGGCTCCGGGCAAGAAAAAAGGGGCGGCGCCGGCGCGCCGCCCCTTGGTCTCGTCGTCGTCGCGGCGCTTACTCGCCGGCGGGACGCGGCTCGCGCGGCTCACGCGGCTCGCGGGGCTTGTCGAACTGCTCGGAGATGTCGGCGCCGGTCTCCTGGTCGACGCGCTTCATCGACAGCTTGACCTTGCCGCGCTCGTCGAAGCCGATGAGCTTGACCTTCACCTGGTCGCCGACCTTGACGACGTCGGTCGTCTTCTCGACGCGGCGCGGCGCCAGCTCCGAGATGTGGACCAGGCCGTCACGGCTGCCCATGAAGTTCACGAAGGCGCCGAAGTCCATCGTCTTCACGACCTTGCCGGTGTAGATCGCGTTGAGCTCCGGCTCGGCGACGATGCCCTTGATCCAGTCGATCGCGGCCTTCGCCTTCTCACCGTCGACCGCGGCCACCTTGATCGTGCCGTCGTCCTCGATGTCGATCTTGCAGCCGGTGACCTCGGTGATCTCGCGGATCACCTTGCCGCCGGTGCCGATCACTTCGCGGATCTTGTCCTTCGGGATCGTGAAGGTCGTGATCCGCGGGGCGTTGCGGCTGACCTCGCCGCGCGCCTCGGCCAGGCCCTTGGCCATCTCGGCGAGGATGTGCAGGCGGCCGTCGCGCGCCTGGCCCAGCGCGGTCTTCATGATCGCCTCGTTGATCGAGGTGATCTTGAGGTCCATCTGCAGCGAGGTCACGCCGACCTCGGTGCCGGCGACCTTGAAGTCCATGTCGCCGAGATGATCCTCGTCGCCGAGGATGTCGGAAAGGACCGCGACGCCCTGGTCTTCCTTGATCAGGCCCATCGCGATGCCCGCCACCGGGCGCGGCAGCGGAACGCCGGCGTCCATCAGCGCCATCGACGAGCCGCAGACCGTGGCCATCGAGGACGAGCCGTTGGACTCGGTGATCTCCGACACGACGCGCAGCGTGTACGGGAACTTCTCCTTCTCGGGCAGGACGGGATGGATCGCGCGCCAGGCGAGCTTGCCGTGCCCGACCTCGCGGCGACCCGGCGAGCCCATGCGCCCGGTCTCGCCGACCGAGTACGGAGGGAAGTTGTAGTGGAGCAGGAAGTGCTCGCGGTACTCGCCCTCGAGCGCGTCGATGATCTGCTCGTCGTCGCCGGTGCCGAGCGTCGCGGTGACCAGCGCCTGCGTCTCGCCGCGGGTGAACAGCGCCGAGCCGTGCGCGCGCGGCAGGATGCCGACCTCGGTCACGATCGGCCGCACCGTGCGGGTGTCGCGGCCGTCGATGCGGCGGCCGGTCTCCAGGATGTTGAAGCGGACGATGTCGGCCTCGAGGTCCTTGAAGGCGCCGCCGGCGACCGCGAGCTCGGCCGGCTTGTCGGAGAACAGCGCCAGCGCCTTCTTCTTGGCCGCGGCCACCGCGTCCTGGCGGTCGCCCTTGGCGACGATGCGATACGCCGCGGCAAGCTCGTCGCGGATGGCGGACTTGAGCGCGGCCTTGACGGTCGCGACTTCGGGCGCGGGCTCCGGAACCTGGAACGGCTCCTTCGCGCAACGCTCGGCCAGGCTGATGATGGCGTCGATCACCGCCTGGAACTCGCGATGGCCGAACATCACGGCGCCGAGCATGATCTCCTCGGAGAGCTCCTTGGCCTCCGACTCGACCATCAGCACGCCTTCCTGCGTGCCGGCGACGACGAGGTCCAGCGCGGACATGTTCATCTCGTCCATCTGCGGATTGAGCTTGTACTCGCCGCCGATGTAGCCGATCCGTGCCGCGCCGATGGGGCCGAGGAACGGCACGCCCGAGATCGTCAGCGCCGCCGAGGCCGCGATCATCGCGACGACGTCGGGGTCGTTCTCCAGGTCGTGGCTCAGCACGGTGCAGATGACCTGCACCTCGTTGCGGAAGCCGTCGGCGAAGAGCGGGCGGATCGGGCGATCGATGAGGCGGGAGGTCAGCACCTCCTTCTCGGTCGGCCGGCCCTCGCGCTTGAAGAAGCCGCCGGGGATCTTGCCCGCGGCGAAGGTCTTCTCCTGGTAGTGGACGGTGAGCGGGAAGAAGTCGACGCCGGGCTTCGGCGACTTGGCGTAGACGACCGTGGCGAGCACGACCGTGTCGCCGTAGCGGGCCAGCACGGCGCCGTCGGCCTGGCGGGCGATCTTGCCGGTCTCGAGCACGAGCTTGCGCCCGCCCCAGACCAGTTCCTTGCGATAGATGTCGAACATTTGGTTTCTCTTCCTTCCAACCTACGGACGTGTGGACGTGCGTCGTGCGTTCACGCGCACGCGACGAAGGCCGGCCGCCCGAATGGCGGCCGACGGAACCTTCGTCTCGGCTAGCGACAGATCAACGATCGGGCTCGGCCCGCGAGCGTAGGGGGGCTCTCGCAGGGCTTCGGGGGGGAGGGGAGTTGCACGCGAGGCTGTCAACCGTTCCGATCCTTCGCGTGCATCGCTTCCCACTCTCGTCGGCGACGGACCCGGCCTCAGCGGCGCAGGTCCAGGCGATCGACGAGCTGCTCGTAGCGCTTCGCATCGGAGCGCTTGAGGTAGTCGAGCAGGCGCCGCCGCTGGCCAACCATCATCAGGAGGCCGCGGCGCGAGTGGAAATCCTTGTTGTGGGTCGTGAGGTGCTCGGTGAGGTTCTTGATCCGCTCGGAGAGCAGGGCGACCTGTACCTCGGGCGAACCCGTGTCGCCTTCCTTCTGGGCGAACTGCTTCACGAGCTCGGTCTTGCGTTCGGCGGTAATCGACATCGTCCGATTCTCCTTCATGCCTGGCGGTTGAGCACGCGCAGCGGCCTGATCTGGTCTGCATCGACCCGGGCCATCGCGATGAGCCGGTCGTCCGCCAGGACCGCGATCGTGCGGCCGGGAGGCATTGCAGATAGAGCCGGCGCTGCGCGCGGCAGCTGCACGGCCCGGCCTTGCCTGAGGGCTTCGGCCTGGGCCCCGGTCACGGCCACCGCCGGGATGTCGTCCAGCGCGGTCTCGACCGGTTGCAGAAATGCGGCGCGCGTATAGCCCGGGGCTTCCAGTGACGCCAGGGAAAAAGCCTTCTCGATCGTGAACGGCCCCACCTTGAGGCGCCGGAGCTCGTCGATAAATCCAACGGTCCCAAGGACTTGGGCGAGATCCCGGCCGAGCGAGCGGACATAGGTGCCCTTGCCGCAATCGACCTCGAAAACGGCCCGGCCCCGTCCGGGCATCTCGACCAGCGCGACGCGGTCGATGCGCACCCGGCGCGACGCCATCTCGACCGCCTCGCCGGCCCGTGCGCGCGCATAGGCGGGCTGCCCGTCGCGCTTGATCGCCGAGAAGGCCGGCGGCACCTGGTCGATCGTGCCGAGGAAGCGCGGCAGCGCGGCCTCGATCGCGGCGCGGTCCGGGCGATGGTCCGACGTGGCGACCACGGCGCCCTCGGCGTCGTCGGTATTGCGCGCCTCGCCCCATCGCACGCCGAAGCGATACCGCTTGGCGCCGTCCATGACGTGGTCGACGAGCTTGGTCGCCTCGCCGAACGCGAGGACCAGCACGCCGGTCGCGAGGGGATCGAGCGTGCCGCAATGCCCGGCCTTCGCCGCGCCCAGCGCGCGGCGCGCGCGTCCGAGGGCCTGGGTCGAGGTCAGGCCGAGCGGCTTGTCGAGGGCGAGGAATCCGTCGAGCGGGAGGCCGCGACGCTTCATGGGGTCGGAGGTCGCCCGGCGCTCAGTCGCTCGCGGCCGGCTTGCGCCGGCGTGCCGGCTTCTTCGGCGGCGGCGGTGGCGGCGCGATGTCGCGTTGGACCGACGGCGAGCGCAGCAGCGCCTCGATCCGCGCTCCCTCCTCGTAGGAGCGGTCGAGCTCGAAATGGAGCTCGGGCGCATGGCGCATCTCGACGCGGTGCGCGACCTCCGAGCGCAGGAAGCCGCGTGCCCGCTTGAGGGCCGCGAGCACGGTCTGCGCCTCGGTCGTGTCGCCGAGCGGCGTCACGAAGGCCGAGGCGTGCTTCAGGTCCGGGCTGATCCGGACCTCGCTCACGGTGATGCTCGCGTCGAGCAGGACGGGATCGCGGAAATGGCCCTCGGCGAGCGCCTCGATCAGCGCGCGCCGGATGATCTCGCCGGCGCGCAGCTGTCGCTGCGTCGGGGCGGGCGCGGAGCGGGATGGGGACTTCGGCATGGGGACCTCGGGTGGGGGCGCGTTCGTCTCGCCGCCCCGATCGCGCGGCGCGCGGCCGGCTCCCCCTCCTCGCAAGGAGGGGCGGACGCCCGCGTCCCGCCCCCGGTGCGGCAGGACGGGCCGCCCGTCGGGCGGTCGGCGCGGGCTCAGAGCGCCCGCGCGACCTCTTCCATCTCGAAGGCCTCGATCACGTCGCCTTCGCGGATGTCCTGGTAGTTCTCGAAGGCCATGCCGCACTCGTAGCCGGACTGGACCTCGCGGACCTCGTCCTTGAAGCGGCGCAGCGTCTTGAGCGTGCCTTCGTGGATGACGACGTTGTCGCGCAGCAGCCGCACCTTGGCGCCGCGCTTGACCATGCCTTCCGTGACCATGCAGCCGGCGACCTTGCCCGCCTTCGAGACGTCGAAGATCGCGCGGATCGTGGCGTTGCCGAGGAACTTCTCGCGCAGCGTCGGCTTGAGCATGCCCGAGAGGGCCGCTTTGATGTCGTCGATGATGTCGTAGATGATCGAGTAGTAGCGGATCTCGACGCCGTCGCGCTTGGCGATGTCGCGCGCCTGCGCGGTGGCGCGCACGTTGAACCCGGCGATGATGCCGTTCGACGCCTTGGCCAGCGCCACGTCGCCCTCGGTGATCGCGCCGACCGCACTGTGCAGCACGCGCGTCTTCACCTCGTCGGTGCCCAGCTTGGTGATCGAGGCGGTGATCGCCTCGACCGAGCCCTGCACGTCCGCCTTGACCACGACGCCCAGCTCCTTGGCCGTGCCTTCCTGGATCTTGGTGAACATGTCGGCGAGCGTGCCGCGCCCCGTGGCCGCGACGCGCGCGTCGCGGGCCTTCTTCTGGCGGAACGAGGTGACTTCGCGCGCGCGGGCCTCGTTCTCGACCACGGCGAAGTCGTCGCCCGCGGACGGCGTGCCGTCGAGACCGAGGACCTCGACCGGCTCGGACGGACCGGCCTCGCGGATCGGATTGCCGTTGTAGTCGATGAGCGCGCGCACCTTGCCCCACTCGGAGCCGGCGACGACGATGTCGCCCACGCGCAGCGTGCCCTTCTGGACCAGGACCGTGGCGACGGCGCCGCGGCCGCGCTCGAGCTTGGCCTCGACGACGGCGCCGGCGGCGGCGCGGTCCGGATTGGCCTTGAGGTCGAGGACCTCGGATTGCAGCAGGATCGCGTCCTCGAGCTTGTCGAGGTTCAGCTTCTTGAGCGCCGACACCTCCACCGACAGCACGTCGCCGCCGTAGCCTTCGAGCGCCACGTCGTGCTGGAGCAGGTCGACGCGGACCTTGTCCGGATTGGCGCCCGGCTTGTCGATCTTGTTGATCGCGACGATGAGCGGGACCTTCGCCGCCTTGGCGTGGCTGATCGCCTCGATGGTCTGCGGCTGGATGCCGTCGTCGGCGGCGACCACGAGGACGACGATGTCCGTGACCGAGGCGCCGCGCGCGCGCATCGCGGTGAAGGCCTCGTGGCCCGGCGTGTCGAGGAAGGTGATCTTGCGGCCGTCCTTGGCCTCGACCTGGTAGGCGCCGATGTGCTGCGTGATGCCGCCCGCTTCGTGCTTGGCGACCTCGGTCGTGCGCAGCGCGTCGAGCAGCGAGGTCTTGCCGTGGTCGACGTGGCCCATGATCGTGACGACGGGCGCGCGCGGCTGCATCGTCGCGTCGCTCTCGTCGCCCTCGCCGACGCCGATCTCGACGTCGGAATCGGACACGCGCTTGAACTTGTGGCCGAACTCGCCGACCACGAGCTCGGCGGTGTCGGCGTCGATGCTCTGGTTGATCGTCGCCATCACGCCCATCTTCATGAGCGCCTTGATGACGTCGGCGCCGCGCTCGGCCATTCGCGCGGCGAGCTCCTGGACCGTGATGGCCTCGGGGATGACGACTTCGCGCACGATCTTCACCTGCGATTGCTGCGATCCGATCATCGCGTGACTGTGCTTGTGCGCGCGCCGCTTGATGGCGGCAAGCGAGCGTGCGCGGACCTGCTCCGCGTCCGACAGCGCCTGTTCCAGCGAGACCTTGCCGACGGGACGGCGCGGCTCCTCGACCCGGCGCCCGGTGAGCGTCGGCTTCTTGGGCGGCGGCGCCGCGACGCCGGGACGGCGGCGCGGCTTGTCGTCCTCTTCTTCCGCGGCTGCGCCCGGCGTGGCGCCGTGCTTGGCCATCGCGGCCTTGGCCGTCGCGTCCGCCGTCTTGCGGCGCTGCGCGTCGTCCTCGGTCTGCTTGCGGCGGGCCTCTTCCTCGGCCTTGCGCTTGTCTTCCTCGGCCTTGGCCTTGAGCGCCTCCTCGTTGGCGCGGCGCTGCTCCTCCTCGGCCTGGCGGCGCGCCTCGTCCTCGGCGCGGCGCCGCGCCTCCTCCTCGACGACGCGCAGCTGCTCGTCCTCGCGGCGGCGCATGTCCTCGACGCGCTGCTGCGCCTGCGAGGTCTTGAGCGCGCGCTGGCGGGCGGCGCGCTCCTCGTCGGTCAGGACGCGCAGGACGGCGGGCTTGGCCGGTGCCGCGGTGGCGGTCATCGGCTGCGCGCCACGCGGGGCGATGGGCGCCGCGGGCGCGGGGGTGTGCGCGGGTTCCGCCGGCCGCGCCGGTGTCGTCGCGCTGGGCGCGGGCGTCGCGGGCGCGGGGCCGCTGAGGACCCGCTTCTTCTTCACCTCGACCGTCACCGTCTTGGTGCGGCCGTGCGGGAAGCTCTGGCGGACCTGTCCGGATTCGCCGCCGCCGCCGCCGCGCAGTTCGAGGCGCGAGCCCGTCCCCGGCTTGGTGAGGCCGAGGCGCTTCTTGGTGTCGGGTTCCTTGGTGTCCGTCATCGTGGGTCCGATCGAAACGTCAGATGGTTTCATGATGGGGGCGGAAGCCGGCGAGCCGCTTGGCTTCGCCGATCAGCCGGTCCGCCCAGGTCGAATCCGTGATCGCGACATGAGTCGCTTCGGGGCGGCTGAAGGCCTGGCCGAGTTCGTCGCGCGTCAGGACGGCGATGCGCCGGACACCCGGGCCGGAAAGCTTCTCGACGCCGCCTGCCGCGGCGTCGACGGCGTCGACGAGCAGCTTTAGCCGGCCGGCGTTCATCGCGATGCGCGCCTTCTCGAAGCCCGTGATCGCGCATCCGGCGCGGCGGGCGAGCGCGATCCAGTCGATCAGGCGGCGCACGAGCAGCGACTCGACGAGATCCGGAAGCGTCGGGTCGACGGCGACCGGGCCGCGCGCGGCGCGCGCGAAGAGGTGGCGCGACATCGCCGCGGCGATCGCCTCGCGCGTCGCCGTGACCCAGAACCCGCGGCCGGGCAGCGTGCCGGCGATGTCCGGCACGACCCCCAGCTTGGGATCGGGCGCCACGACGAAGCGGATGAGCGTCTCGCGCGGGCGCACCTCGCCCGTCACGAGGCAGCGCCGCCCGGCGCCGGCCATCTCGTCCGTGTCGTCGATGTCGACCGCGGCTTCGGTCATCGCGTCACTTCTTCTCCTCGTCGGCGAACCAGTGTTCGCGCGCCTTCATGATGATCGCGTTGGCGTCGTCCTCGGACATCTCGTCCTTGCCGACGATCTCGACCAGCTCGTCGCCGGCCAGGTCCGCCAGGTCGTCGAGCGTCTTGATGCCCTTCTCGCCGAGCTTGACCAGCATCGCCGGCTGCAGCGCCTCGAAGGCGGCGATGTCGTCGCTCACGCCCAGCTTCTTGCGCTCGGCCTCGTGCTCGATGTTGCGCTTCTCGATCCAGGACTCGGCGCGCGCCTTGAGCTCCTCGGCGACGCCCTCGTCGAAGCCCTCGATGCCGGCGAGGTCGTCGAGCGCCACCGCCGCGACCTCCTCGACCCTGGTGAAGCCCTCGGTCACCAGCAGCCCGGCGATGACGTCGTCGACGTCGAGCGCCTCGACGAACAGGGCGGAACGGGTCTTGAACTCCTCCTGGCGGCGCTCGGATTCCTCGGCCTCGGTCAGGATGTCGATCGCCCAGCCCGTCAGCATCGAGGCGAGGCGGACGTTCTGGCCGCGGCGGCCGATGGCAAGCGAGAGCTGGTCGTCGGGAACGACGACCTCGATGCGGTGGTCCTCCTCGTCGAGCACGACCTTGGCGACCTCGGCGGGCGCGAGCGCGTTGACGACGAAGGTCGCCGGGTCGTTCGACCACGGGATGATGTCGATCTTCTCGCCCTGCAGCTCCTGCACCACGGCCTGGACGCGGCTGCCGCGCATGCCGACGCAGGCGCCGACCGGGTCGATCGACGAGTCGTTCGAGACGACGCCGATCTTGGCGCGGCTGCCCGGGTCGCGGGCGACCGACTTGATCTCGATGATGCCGTCGTAGATCTCCGGCACCTCCTGCGCGAACAGCTTCGCCATGAACTGCGGATGCGTGCGCGACAGGAAGATCTGCGGGCCGCGGCTCTCCTTGCGCACGTCGTAGATGTAGGCGCGCACGCGGTCGGAGACCTTGAACGTCTCGCGCGGGATCGTCTCGTCCCGGCGCATCACCGCCTCGGCGCGGCCGAGGTCGACGGTGACGTTGCCGAACTCCACGCGCTTGACGATGCCGTTGACGATCTCGCCGATGCGGTCCTTGTACTCGGCGTGCTGGCGGTCGCGCTCGGCCTCGCGCACCCGCTGCACGATGACCTGCTTGGCGGTCTGGGCGTTGATGCGACCGAGGTCGATCGCCGGCAGCGGATCGGACAGGAAGTCGCCGACCTTGGCGTCGGGATGGATCGCCTGGGCGTCGGCGACGCTGATCTGGGTGAACTCGTTCTCCACCGGATCGGCGACCTGGCGGTAGCGGAACAGCTGGGTCTCGCCGGTGTTGCGATCGATCGTGGCGCGGATGTCGTGCTCGGGGCCGTACTTGGCGCGCGCGGCCTTCTGCAGCGCCATCTCCATCGCTTCGAGCACCTGCTCGCGGTCGATCGACTTCTCGCGCGCGACGTTGTCGGCGGCTTGGAGCATCTCGATGCGGTTGTACGCGGTCTTCGTCTCGGCCATGGCTCGTCGGTCCTGCGTTGATGGCTTCGTCGGGATCTTGATCAGTGGGTGGCCTGTCCGGCTTGGGCCGCACGGATGAGGTCGTCGGTCAGCAGCAGCTTGGCGCGCGCCACCTCGGCGAGAGGCAGCGTCACCTCCCCCGCGACGGCGGCGATCCGCACGGTCGTCTCGTCCGCGTCGACGATCTTGCCGGTGAAGCGGCGCTGGCCCGCGATCGGCGACTTCAGCTCGATCTTCGCGAGATGGCCGGCGAAGCGCGCATAGTCGCGCGGCTTGACCAACGGCCGGTCGATCCCGGGCGAGCTGACTTCCAGGGTGTAGGAGTCCGCGATCGGATCCTCGACGTCGAGCTTGGCCGACAGGGCGCGGCTGATCGCCTCGCAATCCTCCACCGTCATGCCCTTTCCGTCGCGGCGCTCGGCCATGATCTGGATCGTCGGGCGGTGCTTGCCCGAGACGACGACGCGGACGAGCTCGTAGCCGAGACCGTCGATGGTCGGCTGAACGAGCTGCTCCAGGGTCGCCTGTCGTTGATCCATGCGGGGATCCATGCGCGGTTGAGTTGCTCCAAACCCTTGAAATATAGAGCGCTAATCCGGTTCCCGGCGCCGTGAATCGGGACATGCCGCTCGCGTTCAGGTCCCCGGCGAGGCGCCAGCCCGGCGATCAGCCAGAAGGCGCCAAACAAAAAAGCCGGCCGGTCGGCCAGCTTTCTTTTTCTTATCGGCGCTGGCCTTCACCGAGGCCTAAGCGTTGAGCGGCGCGGAATATAGGCTTCCGGCGCCACCAAGCAAGCGAATTAACGCCCGCCCTGGGCAAGGCCGGCGTGGCGTCGGCCGCGTCCCGGCCGCTCGCGCCGGGACCCCGCGGCAGGCGCCGCCATCGCACGGAAAACGTGACGCGGACGTCGAGTTTCCACAATCTGGCGCAACTCTCCCGCATCATCGTGGTGTCCGGGGCCGTCCCCATCGCCGTTCCATCGCCGAGGCCGTTTCATGCGTGAGCTCTTCCGCCGCGTTGCCGTCTCCCTCTGGATCGCCGCCGCCCTCGTCGGCATCGCGTCGCCGTCGCCGGCGCAGACGCAGGCGCCGACCGCGGCCGAGGCGCCGCGTTTCGCCTTCCAGCGCCTCGATGTCGACCAGAGCGGATTGCAGCCGCGGGTCTGCCTGCAGTTCACCCAGCCGCTGCGACGCGAAGGCGTGCGTTACCTCGACTACATCGCGGTCTCGCCCCAGGCGCGGCCGGCGGTCGCGGTCGACGGCAACCGGCTCTGCGTCACCGGCCTCGCCTACGGCACCGACTACGAGATCGACTTGCGCCCCGGCCTGCCGGGCGCCGGCGAGCAGCGCCTGGTCGCGGCCGAGAAGGTGCCCGTGACGCTCACGGCGCGGCCGCCGGTCGTCACCTTCACCGGCGGCGGGCGCGTGCTCGTGCGCTCGTCGAGCATTGGCCTGCCGATCACGACGGTGAACGTGCCCGAGGTTTCGGTGCGCGTGTTCCGCGTCGGCGAGCGCGGCTTCGCGGCCGTGCGCGAGGAGTTCCGCCAGAACGAGCGGCGCGCCTATCCCTATGCCCTGGAGCGCATGCGCGACGACATGGGCTCGCTCGTCTGGCAGGGCACGCTCGCCGTCGACAACCAGGCCAATCGCGAGGTCGTCACCGCCTTCCCGATCGCCGAGGTGATCAAGGACAAGAAGCCGGGCATCTACTGGGTCGTCGCCAGCGACGCCACGCGCGGCGGCGGCGACGACGACGAGACGCGCTGGAGCCGCACCTATGCGGCGCAATGGGTCGTGGCGACCGATCTCGGCATCAGCGTCGTGCGCGGCGCCGACGGACTCAACGTCTTCGTGCGCGACTACGGCAGTGCCAAGCCCGTCGGCGACGTCGAGCTGATGCTGGTCGCGCGCAACAACGAGGAGCTCGGCCGCGCGCGCACCGACGCCGGGGGCCGCGCCACCTTCGCGCCCGGTCTGATCCGCGGCGGCGCCTCGTCCGCGCCGGTCGCCGTGATGGCCTTCGGGCCCGGCGAGGACTTCACGGTCGTCGATCTCGACCGCCCGGCCTTCGATCTTTCCGACCGCGGCGTCGAGGGGCGGGCGCCGCCGGGCGCCGTCGACGTCTTCGCCTGGACCGAGCGCGGCATCTATCGCCCCGGCGAGAGCGTCGAGTTCGCGGCGGTGCTGCGCGACGCGGCGGGCCGCGCGAGCCCCGGCCTGCCGACGCAACTCGTGCTGCGCCGTCCCAACGGCACCGAGGCCCGGCGCTTCGTGCTCGCGGCCGATGCCACGGGCGCGCTGCGCCAGACGATCCCGCTGTCGCCGACCTCGGCGCGCGGGCTTTGGAGCGCCGAGCTGCTGATCGATCCCACGGCGCCGCCCGTCGGCCGCGCGCGCTTCGAGGTCGAGGATTTCGTGCCGCAGAAGCTGAAGGTCGAGCTCGCTCCCAAGGCGACCGCCTATGGCGCCGGCGAGACGGTCGCGATCGACGTCAACGCGCGCTTCCTGTACGGCGCGCCGGCGGCGGACCTCGCCACCGAGGCCGAGGCGCAGATCGAGTTCGATCCCGATCCCTATCCGCAGCATCGCGGCTATTTCTTCGGGCACGAGCGCGAGCGCGCCGAGTTCCCGGCCTTCGAGATCAAGGTCGAGAAGACGGACGCGCAGGGCCGGGCCACGGCCACGGGCCAGGTCCCCGACATCGCCGCGATCACGCGCCCGCTGCGCGCGATCGCGCGCGTCGGCGTGCTCGAGCCGGGCGGCCGCGCGACCAGCGATACGACGACGCTGCGGCTGAAGGGCTCGCCGGTGCAGCTCGGCCTCAAGCCGCTGTTCACGACTGCGCGCAACTGGTGGGACGGCGGCGAGCGCCTGACGGTGCCCTGGGATTCCACCGCGCGCTTCGAGCTGATCGCGATCGACGCCGACGGCAAGCGCGTGGAGGCGCCGGCCGTCGAGTGGCGCCTGATCCGCGAGGAGGTGCTGTGGAACTGGATCCGCAACCAGAACGCCTGGCGCTACGAGGAGGTCGTGCGCGAGCGCGTCGTGGCGAGCGGGCGGTCCGCGGTCGCGGCGGATCGCGTCGCCGATGTCGCGGCGGACGTGACCTGGGGCCGCCATCGGCTCGAGGTCCGCGTTCCAGGCAACGACCGCGCGCAGACCTCGGTGCGCTTCTACGCGGGTTGGGGCGGCGGCGACGTCGACAAGACGCCGGACAAGCTCGACGTGCTCGCCGACAAGGCGAGCTATGTGGCGGGCGAGACGGCCAGGCTCCGCATCGACGCGAGCTACGCGGGAGAGGCGAGCGTGCTGGTCGCCACCGATCGGATCCATGCCGCGATCAACGTGACCGTGCCCGCCGGCGGCACCACCGTCGACATCCCGACCTCGGCCGACTGGGGCCCCGGCGCCTATGCGCTGGTGACGCTGATCCGCCCGCTCGAGCCGGCCCGCGCGACCCGCGCGCCGGTGCGCGCGATCGGGCTCGCCTGGCTCGGGCTCGACACCAGCGCGCGCAAGCTCGCGGTAGCGATCGAGGCACCGCAGGTCATCCGTCCGCGCGGCAAGGTCGAGGTCGGCCTGCGCGTCGCCGGCGCCAACGGCGGCACGCGCGTCACGCTGGCCGCGGTCGACGAGGGCATCCTGCAGCTCACGCGCTACCGCACGCCAGACCCGCACGGCCATGTCTTCGGCAAGCGCCGGCTCGGCCTCGAGCTGCGCGACGACTACGGCCGCCTCATCGACGGCCATGCGGGAACGCGCGGCGCGATCCGGCAGGGCGGCGACTCGCTCGGCGGCAAGGGCCTCGAGGTCGTGCCGGTGAAGATCGTCTCGCTCTTCCAGGGGCCGCTGACGCTCGATGCCGACGGCCGCACCAAGGTGACGTTCGACATCCCGGACTTCGTCGGCGAGCTGCGCCTGATGGCGGTGGCCTGGGACGCGGAGCGGGTGGGCAACGGCGAGGGGCGCATGACCGTGCGCGACGCGCTGGTGGCCGACGCGACCTTCCCGCGCTTCATGGCGCCGGGCGACGAGAGCCGCGTCAGCGTCTGGCTGCACAACGTCGAGGGCGCGGCGGGCGCGTACCGCATCACCTGGCGCACCGACGGGCCGGTCGCGATCTCCGCCGGCGCCACGCAGACGGTGAACCTTGCCGCCAACGCGCGCCAGCTGCTGACCTGGCCGCTGGTCGCAGGCGAGCTCGGCGTCACCACCTTCACCATGCAGGTGAGCGGCCCGGCCGGATTCTCGATCGCGCGCGAGTGGCAGATGGAGGTCCGTCCGGCGCAGGCGCCGACCACGCAGGCGCGCGTCGAGCGCGTCGTAGCGGGCGGCAGCCTCGCCATCGATCCGCGCGAGCTCGCTTCCTACGTGCCGGGCTCGGTGAAGGCCTCGGTGGAGGTCGCCTCGTGGCGCGGCTTCGACGTGCCCGCGATCCTGCGGGCGCTCGACCGCTATCCCTACGGCTGCCTGGAGCAGACGACGAGCCGCGCCTTCCCGCTGCTGTACTTCAACGAGGCCTCGGTGCTGATCGGTGCCCGCGAGGACAAGGCGATCGAGCGGCGCGTGCAGGACGCGATCTGGCGCGTGCTCGACATGCAGCGCGGCGACGGCGGCTTCGGCCTCTGGGGCCCGACCGACGACTACGCGCTGTCGTGGCTGCAGGTCTACGCGATCGACTTCCTGCTCAGCTCCAAGAAGATGAACATGACGGTGCCGGACGAGGCGCTGCGCCGGGCGGTCGGCTGGCTGCGCAGCGCGGCGTCGCAGCTCGAGGGCAACGACGAGGCGCGCGCCTACGCGCTCTACGTCCTCGCCCGCGAGGGGCGCGCCGACCTCGGCACGCTGCGCTACGTCAACGACGTCCGCGCGGGGCAGTACCAGAACCCGCTGATGCTGGCGCAGCTCGGCGCCGCGCTGCAGCTCAGCGGCGACGGCAACCGCGCCGACGTGCTGTTCGGTCGCGCGGTGCGCGCGCTCGACGCCACGCTGCAGCGCACGGACCGCCGCTCCTTCGACTACTACGGCAGCCCGATGCGCGACCTCGCGGGCACGGTCGCCGCCGCGGCGACGGCGGACCGCGCGGCGACGCTCGACCTGCTGTTCCGGCGCTTCGGCGACACGCTGCGCCTGCCGCAGCTCGACCAGACCACGACCCAGGAGAAGTCGTGGATGCTGCTGGCCACGCATGCGATGGCGCAGCGCGGCGCGCCGATCGACGTCGAGGCCGACGGTCAGGGCGTGAGCGGCAAGTCGCGAGCGATCTTCGACCTGCAGCCGGCGCAGCTGCAGCGCGGCTTCACGCTGAACAACCGCAGCGACCGCGACGTCTATGCGACGACGACGATCACGGGCGTGCCGCGCGCACCGCTGCCCGCGGCGAACCGGCGCCTCACCGTCGAGCGCAGCTTCTACACGCTCGCCGGCGAGAAGGCGGATCTCGCCAAGCTCCGCCAGAACGACCGCGTGGTGGTGTGGATCGAGGTCGGCGGCTTCAACGATGCCGACAAGCGGGCCGCGGCCGACGTCGCCGTCATGGATCTGCTGCCGGCGGGTCTCGAGATCGAGGCCGTGCTGCGGCGCATGGACGACGACGGCAACACGCCGTTCA
Source organism: Alphaproteobacteria bacterium (assembly GCA_016793165.1). Lineage (GTDB taxonomy): Bacteria > Pseudomonadota > Alphaproteobacteria > CACIAM-22H2 > CACIAM-22H2 > CAIOSQ01. Next base: position 17,556 of record JAEULA010000032.1, read on the forward strand.
AGTTCCTCGGCACCGCGACCAAACTCGCCACGCGCGAGGCGCGCGACGACCGTTTCGTCGCCGCCGTGCGCGTCAGCGACCTCGACGAGCCGGAGGCGCGCATGGGCTACATCGCGCGCGCCATCACGCCGGGCCGTTACGTGCTGCCGGGCGTGCAGGTCGAGGACATGTACCGGCCCGAGCTGTTCGCGCGCTCGGCCGCGGGGCGCGTCGACATCGCGCCGCGCTGAGGCGGGCGGTGGTCCTGCGGCGACATCCCGGCTCCGACCCGCCCCCGCATGGGGGAGGCGAGACTGCTCCCTCGCTTCCCCGGGGCGGGGCGACGGGGAGCGGTCGGAGACTGAGGCGCCGGATGCGGGCGGCGCTCGCGGCGTGCGCGCTCGCCGCCGCGAGCGCCGTCGTCGCCGACCGCGCTCTTCCGCCCGATCTTTCGCGTGCCGGCGAGACCTCGACGCTCGTCGTCGACAAGGACGATCGCCTGCTGCGCGCGTTCACGACGGCGGACGGCAAGTGGCGGCTCGCGGCGTCGCCGGCCGATGTCGACCCGCGCTATCTGGCGATGCTGCAGGCCTACGAGGATCGGCGTTTCGCGCATCATCCGGGCATCGATCCGCTCGCGCTGCTGCGCGCCGGCGTCCAGGCGGTGACGAGCGGGCGCGTCGTCTCCGGCGGTTCGACGCTGACGATGCAGACCGCGCGGCTGCTGGAGCCGCGGCCGCGCACCGTCGGCGCGAAGCTGATCGAGATCGGCCGCGCGCTGCAGCTCGAGACGCGGCTCACCAAGGACGAGATCCTGCAGCGCTACCTCACGCTGGCGCCCTATGGCGGCAACATCGAGGGCGTGCGTGCCGCCTCGCTGGCCTGGCTGGGCAAGGAGCCGAAGCGCCTCACCCTCGGCGAGGCGGCGCTGCTCGTGGTGATGCCGCAATCGCCCGAGCGCACGCGTCCCGACCGCGATCCCGCCGCGGCGCGCGCGGCGCGCGACAAGGTGCTGCGCGTGCTCGCCGAGCGCGGTGCCATCACCGCGCGCGAGGCGCAGGAGGGCATGCAGGAGCCGGTGCCCGCCCGTCGACTGGCGCTGCCCTTCAACGCGCCGCATCTCGCCGAGACGCTGCGCGCGGAGCATCCGCCCGGCGCGCGCATCGCCACGACGATCGATCGCGCGCTGCAGCTCCAGGCCGAACAGCTCGCCGCGCGCGAGCAGGGCTTCTTCGCCGATGCCGGCAACGTCGCCATCGTCGTCGTCGAGAACGCGACGCGCGCCGTGCGCGCCTGGGTCGCGGGTGCGGACTTCCACGGCGAGGCCGGCCAGGTCGATCTCGTGCGCGCGCGCCGCTCGCCGGGATCGGCACTCAAGCCCTTCCTCTACGGCCTCGCCTTCGACGAGGGCTGGCTGCATCCCGAGACGAAGATCGCCGACGTCGCGACGCGCTTCGGCGATTTCGCGCCGCGCAATTTCGATCGCGGCTACCAGGGCGAGGTGACGGCGCGCGCCGCCCTGCAGCAGTCCCTCAACGTGCCCGCCGTCGCCGTGCTCGACCGGCTCGGGCCGACGCGCTTCGTGCAGGCACTGATGCTCTCGGGCGCCGCGCTCGAGTTCGATCGCCGCTCGCTCGAGGCGCCGAGCCTGCCGGTGATCCTCGGCGGCGTCGGCATCAGCCTCGCCGACCTGACGATGCTCTATGCCGGCATCGCCGAGGACGGCCGCGCGCGGCCGCTGCGCCTGCGCCGCGACGCGCCCGAGGACGGCATCGGCACGCGCTTCCTCGAGCCCGCCTCGGCGCTGTGGCTGCGCGAGATCCTGCGCGGCGTGACGCCGCCCGAACCCTACGCGCAGCGCAGCGGCCTCAGGCCCATCGCCTACAAGACCGGCACGTCCTACGGCTTCCGCGACGCGCTTGCCGTCGGCTTCTCGAAGCGCTGGACCATCGGCGTCTGGGTCGGCCGCGCCGACGGCACGCCGCGCCCCGGCCAATACGGCCGCACCGCCGCCGCGCCCATCCTGTTCAAGACCTTCGACCTGCTGCCGAGCGAGCCGCCGTCGCCGGAGCCGATCCTGCGCGCCCCGCCGCCGCCCCGCGCGCTCGCGCGCCTCGTGCCGCGCGCCGTCGCCGACCAGCCCTGGCGCGACGACGCGCGCGGCGTCGCGATCCTCTTCCCGCCCGACGGCGCGACGGTCGAGCTTGAGCGCGTCGGCGACGAGCTCGTGCCGCTCGCTCTCAAGGCCGAGGGCGGCCGCGGCCGGCTCACCTGGATCGTCGACGGCCGCCCGCTGGGCGCCGGCTCGCGCTTCGATGCGCCGACCTACACGCCCGAGAGCGAAGGCTTCCTGCGCCTCGTCGTCGTCGACGAATCCGGCGACAGCGCCCACGCCACCGTGCGCGTCGTGACGCCGCGGTAGATCGACGTCTCAGCCCAAGCGCAATAACCGCTTCGTCGTTGCGGCGACGCGCTGCATCACCGCCGGGCCGACGGCGCCATCGAACGCCGCTTCCCTGTCCCGCCAGGCGACGGTGCGGAGCTGGTGGCAGAGGATCACGCGCTGCAGATCCCCCTTCGGCGCCGGCACTTCCGTCGCGTAGCCCTTCGGCTTGGTGGTCAGCGGCGCGATGATCGCGAGGCCTGATGCCTCGTTGAAGCTTCGCTCAGTCAGCACGAGGCACGGCCTTCTTCCGGCCTGTTCGTGGCCGGCGATGGGATCCAGCGACAGCCACCACACTTCGCCGCGGTCGGGAACTCTCATCGTCGATCACCTCGGGCCCGACATCGCGGCCCCATGCGAGTTCGCTGTCGGGCCCGATGCGCGCGAAGCTCTTGACGATGGCGTCATGGGTCGGCGTCGCCTCGGTCCCGGGCTCCACCACGATCCGACCCGGCTCCAGGATGAACGTCACGGGCGATCCTTCGCGCAGCCCGAGCTGCGCGAGATACGCGGCCGGCGGGCGCAGCGTCAGGCTGTTGCCCTGGCGGACCACTTTCTTCTGGGTTCGGGGTGTATCGACCATGTGTAATTACACGGTGATCACGCCCGGCGCGTCACGTCAAGTGCGCAGCGATCAGTGGCGCCACGTCCTCCGGGTCGTCGTTCGCGAAGCTGTGCGTGCCGCCGGCGATCACGTGCAGCTGCGCGTTGGGGAGGCGCGCGCGCAAATGCTCGCCGACGGAGATCGGGCTGATCGGATCGTCGTCGCCCCAGAGCAGCAGCGTGGGCATGGCGAGGTGTTCGACCGGCAGCTCGCGCGCGGCGGCCGGCGCTGTGATCCAGGCGGCGGCGTTCGGGTGGCTCGCGCGATAGCCGGGGCGCCAATCGCTGGCGCCGAAGCGGGCCATGTCGACGCCGGCGGAGGTCGCGGTCAGGACGAGGCGGCGTACGCGATCGGGGCGGGCGAGCGCGAGGCGGGCGGCGATCACGCCGCCCATGGATTGCGCGACGAGGTCCACGGGCTCGGCGATCGTCTCGTCGACGAGCCGCACGAGATCGTCGAGGCTCGCGACGCGCGGGTCATGCGGCTCGTCGCCGAGGCCGGGCCAGGCGAAGTAGCGCTTGGGCCGCTCGGGTGGCAGGCGCTCACCCACCGGCCGCCAGAACGCGGCGGATCCGCCGGCGCCGGGCAGGAACAGGATCGGTGTCATCGGATGCGACGATAGCGTGCCCGCGATGTCGCGAGAATCCGGGACCGGGCCATTCGCTTCGACCGCGATTGTGGGTCGCATAAGCCGGGCCGATCGACGAAGGCGGATCGCCTATCGCCGGACGAAGCTGAAATAGGTCGGCCTGCGGCCCTCGCCGACGGACCAGGCTTCGTAGCGGGTCTCCGGCCAGTCGTCGGGGCGCGCCTCGAAGCGCGCGGCGAGGGTGAGGTCGGGATGCACCGGTACGCGCTCGAGCATCCATTCCACATAGTCGGCGTGGTCGCTCGCGAGGCGGAACTCCGCGCCCGGCTGCAGCACGCGCGCGAGCGCATCGAGGAACGGCGCCTGGATCAGGCGGCGCTTGTGGTGGCGCGCCTTGGGCCAGGGATCGGGGAAGAGCACGAAGGCGCGCGCGATCGAGGCGGGCGCAAGGCGGCCGAGCAGCGGCCGCGCATCGTCGTTCCAGATGCGGATATTGGCGAGGCCGCGGTCGCGGACATGGCCGAGCAGGGCGACCACGCCGTTCTCGTACGGCTCGCAGCCGATCAGGCCGACGTCCGGATTGCGACCGGCCTGCCAGGCGAGATGCTCGCCGCCGCCGAAGCCGATCTCGAGCCAGACCTCGCGCGGCGCGATGGCGAAGAGCGTTCGCGGGTCGACGGGCGGTTCGCCCGCCGGCAATGCGATGCCCAGCTGCGGCAGCAGCGTGTCGAGCAGCGCGGCGCGCCCGGCGCGCAGCTTGCGTCCGCGCCGTCGGCCGAAGGAGTGGATCAGGCGTTGGGTGGTCATCGGGGCGGGTCAGTCGCCTCGTGCCGCATCGCGGCGGGGGCGGAGCCCGCGCGCGCGGAGGTCATGCGTGGATCACGGAGACGCATGCCTCGTTCCCGGCCGCGATGCGGCCACCCTCCGGCTCGGCGTCGCCGAGCCGGAGGGGATGACGGGCTTCAGCGCGCGCCGAAGGCGGAGCGCAGCTGCTTCACGAGGTCGGTGCGCTCCCAGGAGAAGCCGCCGTCCTTCTCCGGCAAGCGGCCGAAATGGCCGTAGGCCGACGTGCGCGCGTAGATCGCCTTGTTGAGGCCCAGGTGCTCGCGGATGCCGCGCGGCGTCAGGCTCATGAGCTCCTGCAGGACCTTGGAGATCTTCTGCTCGTCGGCCTGGCCCGTGCCCTGCGTGTCGACATAGACCGACAGCGGGTGCGCCACGCCGATCGCGTAGCTGAGCTGGATCACGCAGCGATCGGCGAGGCCGGCGGCGACGACGTTCTTGGCGAGGTAGCGCGCGGCATAGGCGGCCGAGCGGTCGACCTTGGTCGGGTCCTTACCGGAGAACGCGCCGCCGCCATGCGGCGCGGCGCCGCCGTAGGTGTCGACGATGATCTTGCGGCCGGTGAGGCCGGTGTCGCCGTCGGGGCCGCCGATGACGAAACGGCCGGTCGGGTTGACGTAGAAATGCGCCTCGTCGGGCATGCCGACGTCCTTGAGGACCTTCTCGACATAGGGCCGGACGATCTTCTTGACGTCGCCGGACTCGAGCTCGCGGCCCTTCTTGTCCTTGGCCGAGTGCTGCGTCGAGACGACGACCGCGGTGCAGGCCTTGGGCTTGCCGTCGATGTAGCGCAGCGTGACCTGGCTCTTGGCGTCGGGCTGCAGCAGCGGCTCGGAGCCGTCATGGCGCACGTCGGCGAGCGCCTTCAGGATGTTGTGCGAGTACTGGATCGGGGCGGGCATCAGCTCCGGAGTCTCGTTCGACGCGTAGCCGAACATGATGCCCTGGTCGCCGGCGCCCTCGTCCTTGTTGCCGCCGGCATCGACGCCCTGCGCGATGTCGGCCGACTGGCCGTGGAGCTTGATGAGGACCTTGGCCTTCTTCCAGTGGAAGCCCTTCTGCTCGTAGCCGATGTCCTTCACGGCTTCGCGCGCCAGCTTCTCGATCAGCTTCTTGTTGATCTCGCCGGACTTGAGCATCGGCGCCTTGACGCCGCACTTCTTGCGGTCGAGGCGGACCTCGCCGGCAATGCAGATGAAGTTGGTCGTGACCAGCGTCTCGCAGGCGACGCGCGCGTAGGGATCGAGGCCGATGAACGCATCGACGACGGCGTCGGAGATGCGGTCGCACACCTTGTCGGGGTGGCCTTCGGAAACGGACTCGGAGGTGAAGACGAAATCGCCTTGGCGCATCGGCGGAACTCTCCGTTGGAGGACGGGCCCTTGCAGGGCGGCGGGTTGAGGCGGCGGGTCTTGTGGCAAGACTTGACCCAGGCGTCAACAACGAGGGCCCCGGATCTTCATTCCCGTTCGGGTGGTTAACCGCGGACGCCGGAAGCGGGGTCGAGGCCGCGGCCGGCGGCGGCCAGCCCGAGCGCGAGGGCGAGCAGGAGCCAGTCCCCGAACCGGGCATAGGGCGGCGGCGCCACGGGCGGCGGCAGGGGCGCGTCGAGCACGCCGCGCGAGCCCAGCGCCATGCTGCCGCGCACGCGGCCCTGGGCGTCGATGATCGCCGAGATCCCGCCATTGGCGACCCGGACGACGGGCAGCCCTTCCTCGATCGCACGGAATCGCGCCGAGGCGAAATGCTGGTAGGGGCCGGCGGAGAGCCCGAACCAGGCGTCGTTGGTGATGTTGAGGATCCAGTCCGGGCGGTCGGCGGGATCGGTGGCGGCGCGCGGGAAGATGATCTCGTAGCAGATCAGCGGGCTGAACGGCGGCAGTCCGGGCAGCCGGATGGTGCGCGGCCCGGGCCCGGGGCTGAAGTCGACCGGGCCGGGCGCGATGCGGTCGACCGGCAGGACACCGCGTAGCGGCACGTATTCGCCGAACGGCACGAGGTGGAACTTGTCGAAGGTGGCGCGGATCTCGCCATTGCCGTCGAGGGCATGGAGGCTGTTCCAGGCGCGGAACACGGGCTCACGCTCGAAGCGTGTGGAGCCGGTGAGCAGATACCCGTTGGGCGGGACGATGCGCGCGAGCCCCGCCATGAACTCGGGGCTCGAGGCGAGCGGGAACAGCGTCGCCGTCTCCGGCCAGATGACGTGGTTCACCTTCTCGGCGCCCGGGGCGAAGGACAGGTCGACGGTGATGGCGAGGCTGCGCTGGCGCTCGGCCGGATCCCACTTGAGCGATTGCGCGATGTCCGGTTGCACGAGGCGCAGCACGATCGGCGCGCGCGTCGTCGGCGCGTCGTCGCCGAGGCGGATCGCGCCGAGCCCGTGTCCCGCCGCCACGACGAGCGCGAGGGCCCCGAGGGCGATCCAGCGCTGCCGCCCCGCGGCGGCCGGCCAGGCGGCGAGCGCGACGGTGATCGCCCCGAGGCCGTAGACGCCGACGAACGCCGCGCCCTGCATCGGCGCGGGCTCGAACGCCCACGCCGTGCCGATCAGGTTCCAGGGGAAGCCGGTGAGCACGTGCGCGCGCAGCCACTCGGCGAGCATCCAGCCGATGGCGAGCGCGAAGGCCACGGCGACGCGCAGTCGCGCGAGCCGGTGCGCGACGACGGCGGCGAGGCCGATGAACAGGCCGAGGCCCGCGCCGAGGCCGCCGAGCGCCAGGGGGATCATCCAGGCGAATTTCGCGGCGTCGACGAGCAGGGCATGGCTGATCCAGTACAGCCCGCTCGCGAAGTGCCCGAGCCCGAACCACCAGCCGGCGGAAAAGGCGCGACGCGACGGGCCCGCGCCTTCGATCAGCCAAGCGAGCCCGGCGAAGGCCGGCAGCAGAAAGGGCACGGCGTGCAACGGCGGCAGTGCGGCCGTGGCCGCGACGCCGAGCGCGATCGCGACGGCCGCGCGCCGCCAGCCCGCGAGGCCGCGGACCCGTGCGGCGAGCCGGTCGAGCGCCGCGGCGACGGTCACGCCGCTTCCGGCGCTTCGGTCTTGGGCGGCTCGGGGCGCCGGACGCGCAGGCGCTTCAGCCGGCGCGGGTCGGCCTCGACGACCTCGAACTCGACGCCTGCCGGATGCGTGATCACCTCGCCGCGCGCCGGCACGCGCCCGGCGAGGGCGACGACGAGGCCGCCGACGGTGTCGATGTCGGCGTCGCGCTCGGCGTCGGTGCGCACGGCGCCGACCTCGGATTCGAAGTCGTCGAGCGGCAGGCGCGCATCGATCATCCAGGCGCCGTCGTTGAGCTTGAGCACGCGCGGCGCCTCGTCGGTGTCGTGCTCGTCGTCGATCTCGCCGACGATCGACTCGACGAGGTCCTCGATCGAGACGAGCCCGTCGATGCCGCCGTACTCGTCGACGACCAGCGCCATGTGCAGCCGGGTCTTGCGCATCTCCAGCAGCAGGTCGAGCACGCGCATCGACGGCGCGACGAACAGCAGCTTGCGCATGACGTCGTCGATGGCGAACGGCTTCTCCGAGCCCCAGTAGCTGAGCACGTCCTTGATGTGGACCATGCCGACGATCTCGTCGACGGTTCCGCGATGGACGGGGTAGCGGGAATGGGCCTCGCGCCGGATGATGTCGACCAGCGCCGGCAGCGTCACGTCGTGCGGCACGGCGACGATGTCCGCGCGCGGGATCATGACGTCGTAGGCCGTGCGCTCGCGCAGCTTGAAGACGTTCGCGATCAGCACGCGCTCCTGCGCGCCGATCTCGACGGGCGTGGCCTCGCCGCCCTCGATGATCTCCTCGATCGTCTCCTCGAGGCTCTCTCGCAGCTTGGCCTCGGGATCGTCGCGGCGCAGCAGCCGGCGCAGCCGGTCGCGAAGTGTCGTGTCGGAGCCGTTGTCGCTCATGCCGCGCGCCTCCGGGTCGGGTGGGGCGGACTCGCATAGGGATCCCGGACGGAGAGCCGCGCCAGGACCGCGCGCTCGAGCGCCTCCATGCGCTCGGCCTCGCGGTTCCCGACATGGTCGTGGCCGAGCAGATGCAGCACGCCGTGCACGACGAGATGCGTCATGTGGGCGCGCAGGGTCTTGGACTGTTCGCGGGCCTCGCGCGCGCAGGTCTCGAAGGCGAGCACGATGTCGCCGAGCGGCGTCGGGCCGTCGATCGCCGCGGCCGCCGGCGTCCCGGCGGGGAACGACAGCACGTTGGTCGGCTTGTCCTTGCGCCGGAAGCGGCGATTGAGCTCGCGCACATGCGCGTCGTCGGCGAGGAGGATCGCGACCTCGGCGGCGCCCGCCCCGCCGCGCTCGCGCAGCGCCGCGCGCGCCGCCCGCCGCGCCAGGCGCGCAACCTCAGGCAGCCGCCCGCGCCAGGCGGCATTCGCGACCAGCACGGCGATCCGGTCGCTCATGGCGCGGTGCGGGCGTCGCGGGAGTCGTAGGCCGCGACGATCCGCGAGACGAGCGCGTGGCGCACGACGTCGCCGGCGGTGAAGCGCACGACGCCGATGCCGTCGACGCCGGCGAGCGTGTCGAGCGCGTCGGCGAGGCCCGAGCGCGCGCCGGGCGGCAGGTCGACCTGCGACAGGTCGCCGGTGACCGCCATGCGGCTGTTCTGGCCGAGGCGGGTCAGGAACATCTTCATCTGCATCGGCGTCGTGTTCTGCGCCTCGTCGAGGATGACGAAGGCGTTGGCCAGTGTCCGGCCGCGCATGAAGGCCAGCGGCGCGATCTCGATCTCGCCCGAGGCCATGCGCTTGATCACCTGGTCGCCGGGCATCATGTCGTAGAGCGCGTCGTAGAGCGGCCGCAGATACGGGTCGATCTTCTCGCGCATGTCTCCGGGCAGGAAGCCGAGGCGCTCGCCGGCCTCGACGGCCGGGCGCGACAGCACGATGCGATCGACCTTGCCCTCGACCAGCAGCTGCACGGCGATCGCGACGGCGAGATAGGTCTTGCCGGTGCCGGCCGGGCCGACGCCGAAGACGAGCTCGTGCTGCTTGAGCGCGCGCAGATAGGCGACCTGGCCCGGCGTGCGGGGGTTCACGTGGCGCTTGCGCGTGCGGACGATCAGGTTCTCGTCGCCGAAGAGGTCGCGCGAATCCGATCCGTCGCCGGCGACGGCCAGGCGAACCGCCGCGTCGACGTCGCCCATGTCGACGGGATGGCCGTCGCGCAGCCTGCCGTAGAGCCAGGTCAGCGCGCTCCTGGCCGCCTCGCTCGCGGAATGCGGGCCGTCGATCGCGACGCGATTGCCGCGCGAGGCGAGCCGCACGCCGAGGCGCTGCTCGATGCGCGCGAGATGCCGGTCGTGCTCGCCGAACAGCAGCGGCAGCAGAGAATTGTCGTCGAACTCGAGTTGCAGGGGCGGGGCGGCCGGCGCGCCGTTGCGGCTCATGCCGCGGCTCCGGCGGGCATCTCGTCGACGACGTCGCCGGCGATGCTGTTGGTCGCAAGGCGGGTCAGGCGGACGGGCCGGATCTCCCCGACCTCGCCGCCGCCGCCGACATGGACCGGTTGCAGCCACGGGCTGCGGCCGACGAGTTGGCCGGGATGGCGGCCGGGCCGTTCGAACAGCACGGGCACGGTGCGGCCGAGGCAGGCCGCGTTGAAGGCGTCGGTCTGCGCGCGCAGCAGCGCCTGCAGCCGCTGCAGGCGCTCGTCCTTCACGGGCTCGGGCACCTGGCGGTCCATCAGCGCCGCCGGCGTGCCGGGGCGGGCGCTGTACTTGAACGAGAAGGCCGTCGCGAAGCCGATCTCGCGCACCAGGTCGAGCGTCGCCGCGAACTCCGCCTCCGTCTCGCCGGGGAAGCCGACGATGAAATCGCTCGACAGCGCGAGGTCGGGCCGCGCCGCGCGCAGCCGCTCGACGATGCGCCGGAACTGGGCGGCCGTGTGGCCGCGGTTCATCGCGTCGAGGATCCGATCCGAGCCGGACTGCACCGGCAGGTGCAGATAGGGCATGAGCTTCGGCTCGTCGCCATGGGCCGCGACGAGCTCGTCGTCGACGTCGCGCGGATGCGAGGTCGTGTAGCGGAGGCGGGCGAGGCCTTCGATGCGCGCGAGGCGGCGGACCAGCGCGCCCAGGCCGATCTCGCGGCCGGCCTCGTCGCGCCCGTGGAAGGCGTTGACGTTCTGGCCGAGCAGCGTGAGCTCGCGCACGCCGCCCTCGACCAGGCGGCGCGCCTCGGCCTCGATGTCGGCGACGGGGCGCGAATACTCGGCGCCGCGCGTGTAGGGAACGACGCAGAAGGTGCAGAACTTGTCGCAACCCTCCTGGATCGTGAGAAACGCGGCCGGTGCGCCGCCGGCGGCGTTGGCGGCCGGCAGGTGGTCGAACTTGGAATCGACCGGGAAGTCGGTGTCGAGCGCGGCGCCCGCGGCGCGGCTCGCCCGCGCGACGAGCTCGGGCAGGCGGTGATAGGCCTGCGGGCCGACGACGACGTCGACATGGGGCATGCGCCGGACGATCTCCTCGCCTTCGGCCTGCGCGGTGCAGCCCGCGACGGCGATCATGAAGCCGGGCCTCGCGGCCTTGAGCGGGCGCAGGCGGCCGAGCTCCGAAAACACCTTCTCCGAAGCCTTCTCGCGGATGTGGCAGGTGTTGAGGATGACCAGGTCGGCGTCGTCGGGGGTGTCGCTCGCCACGTAGCCCAAGGGCGCCAGCACGTCCGCCATGCGGGCGGAGTCGTACACGTTCATCTGGCAGCCGTAGGTCTTGATGAACAGCTTCTTCGTCAAAGCGCCTTGAAATCCTTGAGATTTCCCCGAGGGTTGCGAGGGGGAAGCTAGCACCCCGGGCCTTCGAGTCAAGAAATGCGCCCGGCCTCAGGCCGCGCGGCGGCCGGCGTTGATCTCGGACAGCGCCGTGCCGATGACCTGCTCGCAATGCTGGGTGAGCGCCTTGCGGCTGCCGAAGCGCGCGAAGGTGACCGGTTCGTGGAACTCCACGACCACGGTCGTCCGCCCGATTCCCATCGCCTGCCAGAGATGCTCGACCAGCTCCATGTCGCCGTACCACGCGAAGAACGGCCGGTGGCTGCGCCCGATCGGCATCCCGTCGACGCGCGTGTAGGCGATGGTCATGGGCTGCACCGTCAGCGGGCGGCCCTCGGGCGCGATCTCGGCGACCGACAGCAGCGAGCTCTTGAACGGCTTGATGCGGGTGCCGTCCCAGGACGTCGCTTCGGGGAACAGCATGAGGTTGCGGCCCCGGGCCAGCGCGTTGCCGAGCTCGTCGCGCTCGCCGTGGACGTTGCGCCGCTCGCGGCCGACGAACACCGTGCGCTGCAGCCTCGCCAGCCAGCCGAAGAACGGCCATGCCGCGACCTCGCGCTTGGCGACGAAGGAGACGGGGATCAGCGCCGAGAAGACGGTGATGTCGAGGTAGGAGACGTGGTTGGCGACGAACAGCGTCGGGCGGTCGGCCGACGGCGTGCCGCGCACCACGACGTCGAAGCCGAAGATCCGGCAGCACCGCCGGTGATACCAGTGCGGGAGCCGGTCGGCCCACGGCGAGTCGAGCCAGACCAGCACGGCCTGCACCGGCATCAGCGGGATCGTGAACGCCGCGTAGATCGACAGGCGCAGGAAGGCGCTGAGCTTCGAGATGGGCATCCGGCGCCGCGACCCGCCGCTATTCGCCCGACAGCTTGCGCCGGTAGTGGTTGACGTACTTCTCCGTCAGCCTGTCGGTCACGACGATGATGCAGACGTCGACCGTGTTGAACTCCGGATCGATCACCGCGCCGTCCCCGATCAGCCCGCCGAGGCGCAGATAGCCCTTGATCAGCGGCGGCAGCCCCGCGAGGACCGCGCGCGAGTCGAGGGCATTGGCGGCATCGGCCTCGCTCACCGCATCGGGCGCGCGCAGGTTCATGTCGACGTACCGGTGCGGCAGCGCGCGCACCCGCAGCTCGGGCGGCGCGAGGTGGTTGTGGTGGAGGTACGACAGCGCGCCGGCCACGGCCTGAGGATCGGTGCCGGGCAGGCTGCCGCAGCCGAACATGATCTTGATGTCGTGGGCGAAGACGTAGCCGGCGATCGCCGCCCACAGCAGCTGCATCGTCGGGCGTGTGCGGTAGCGCGCGTCGACGCAGGAGCGCCCGAGCTCCAGCAGCTCGCCCTGGACGCGCCGCAGCGGCGACACGTCGAATTCCATCTCGGTGTAGAAGCCGCGGTGCTGGTCGGCGACCGAGCGGCGCAGCAGGCGGTAGGTGCCGATGATCGATTCCGGACCCTCGCCGAGCTTGTGATCGAGCACGAGGAGATGGTCGCAATATGCGTCGAACTCGTCGAAGTCCCGCTGCTCGGCGGCGATCGCGGTGGAGGCCTTGGCCTTCATCTCCTCGTAGAACACGCGGTAGCGCAGGCGCTGCGCGGCGACGACCTCCGCTTCGGTCTCGGCGAGACGAGCCTCGAGGCTGCCGACCGTCAGACGTTGCGGGAAAATGGCGCCGACGCCACTCCCCGCCGGCTGTCGCAGAGCGCTCATGATCGTGGCTCCTTCGGTTTGACCGGTTTGCGCCCCTTGATCGGAACGCCGTAGAGCTCGAGCCGATGGCCGACAAGCTCGAAGCCGAGGCGACGGGCGATGTCGCGCTGGAGCTTCTCGATCTCGTCGCTCGAGAATTCGATCACCTCCCGCGTGTTCAGGTCGATGAGATGGTCGTGGTGCTCGGTCGTGGCGCGCTCGTACCTGGCGCGCCCGTCGCCGAAATCGTGCCGGGCCAGGATGTGCGCCTCCTCCAGGAGCCGCACGGTGCGGTAGACGGTGGCGATCGAGATCTTCGGGTCGATGGCCGAGGCGCGGCGGTAGAGCTGCTCGACGTCGGGGTGGTCGGTCGAATCCGACAGCACCTGCGCGATCACGCGGCGCTGGCCGGTCATCTTCAGGCCCTTCTGGAGGCACAGTTCTTCGAGCCGCGACATCGCTTCCGCCTTGGGTCCCTGCCAGTCGACGACGACCGGGAGCGGGCTCCCGACTCGTACTTGTGATTGCGCGTCAATATAGGTCATCGCGGCACCCGGCGACATCAAGCCCTCGCCGAACTTGTCCCAGGTTTTCGTGTCACGGGTATGACCGTGGGGAGCTGCCGCCTCGCGATTCGCGAGGGGATGCGGCGATCGGCGGACCCGCCGCGCCCGGGCGCCGGGCGATTTGGCCACGGCGCGTCGCGTCGGTCGGCGACCCCGGCAGCGGCATCGTGGTTCCCGCGCGACCGCCGGTCGGGACGGCGCGGCCGCGGGCCCCGACCGGCCGCGGCCGCCGGGAAGCGGGATCCGGCGGCCGAAGCCGCGCTCGGTCAGCGACCGATCAGCCAGCGCCAGCCGCGCGCGAGATCGCGGCGCATGGTGAGGGCGTCGATCGCGGAGCCGCCGGGCCGTGTGTAGTAGGCCCGCCGGCGACCCACGATCTGGAACGATTCCGCGCCGTAGAGCGTGCGCGCCGCCGTGTTGTCCTCCGCGACCTCGAGGAACAGGCGCCGCGCGCCGCGGCCGCGCGCCTCGTCGGCGACCGCGCGGATCAGGCGCCGCGCGAGCCCGGCGCGCCGCCAGGCGCGCGCGACGCCGATGGTCAACAGCTCGGCCTCGTCCGCCGCGATGCGGCCCAGTGCCAGCGCGACCGGCATCATGGGCTGCAGCTCGACGAGGAAGCCGAACGTCCCCGGCGAACGCATCACCTCGATCATGGCGCCGGTCGACCAGGAGTCCTCGAAACAGTCCGTATGCAGGGTCGCGAGCAGCCCCGCGTCCGCGAGGCCGGCGCTGCGCAGCACCGGATCGGCGATCATGACGCGAGGCCGACCGCCCGCCGGGGCGCGGTCGTCGCCGGCGGATGGATGTAGAGCGGAGCGGGCGGGACGGCGGGTGCCGCGCGCGTGGCGGCGAGACGGGCGACATCGGCGGCATCGACCGTCGATTCGTGCGCGCGCACGCCGGCGCGTACCGCGGCCAGCACCGATGCGACGCGCGCGGCATGCTCGCCGACCGCGAGGATCCGCGGCGCGGCGGGCAGCAGCGCGACGAGCGCCTCCGGCGTCGCTGCGAAGGGTGCGGACAGCGCGCTGCCGTCCGCGGCGAAGCGCTGGAAGAACAGCTCGGCGCGCCGCGAGTCGATGCAGGCGAGGATCGTCTCGTCGGGCTCGGCGCGGCCGCGCGCCCCGTGGGCCAGGGCCTCGAGCGTCGTGACCCCGACCAGCGGCTTGCCGGTGGCGAGCGCGAGGCCACGCATGAACGCGAGGCCGGCGCGCAGTCCCGTGAACCGCCCCGGGCCGATCGTGACGGCGAGGCGGTCGAGCGTCGCGATCGCCATGCCCGCCGCGTCGAGCGCCGCGGCGACCGCGAGCGGCAGGCCGTCGCCCTGGCCCGCGGCCGCATCGTCGCCGCGATGGGCCGCGAGCACCTCGCCGTCGAGCACGGCGATCGAGCAGCGCGACGTCGCGCTGTCGAGGGCGAGACTCCTCACGCGACGCCCCCGGCGGGGCCGGACTCGGCTGACGATGGAAAACGATGGGGAAGCATGGACGGCAAACGGCGCGCGATCTTTGCGCGCCCGCCCGGCGCGGATCAAGGACGCGCACGCACGCCGGGCGCGCGCGCGCCGCCGGGGCGTCAGCCGTCGAGGCGCGCCCGATCGAAGGCTTCGAGGCGGTTCGTGCGGATCATCACCCGCACGTCGCGCACATAGTCCGGGCCGCGCTCGGAATAGCGGACCAGCTCGCCCGCGAGCTCGTGTCCGTCGGGCGCCTGGCCGGCGTTGCGCGCGCGCAGACGGCGCTCGCGCATCGGCGCGTAGGCGCGGTGGGTGTTGAGATTGTGCACATAGGCGGCGACCGCGTCGCCGAGCCCCTGGAACGGACGCACCGTCGCGCGCGGGCTCTCGGCGCCCACGAGCATCATCTGGCCGAACATGCTGTGCGACTGCTGCGCGCTGCGGCTGGTGCCCCATCCCGACTCGAGCGCGGCCTGCGCGATCGCCAGCGACGGCGGCACCGCATCGACCCGGCGCAGGAGCTCGTCGAGATCGTCGCCCTCGGTGCCGTAGGTCTCGGCGACCTCCTCGAGCCAGGTGCGGTCGACGTCGGACATCGCGACGCCCTCGTCGCGCGCCGCCGCGATCTCCAGAAGCCGCGCGCGCCGGGCGAGGATGCGCTCGTTCTCGGCCAGCAGCGTCGGCAGCAGCGCCTTGATGAAGAGCCGCTTGCGCAGGTCGGCGGACTCGACGCGCGTGAGCAATGTCGGGAGCCGGTCGAGCAGCAGGCGGGGCACCGTGGTCGACCCGTCGCGCACGGCCTCGAGCGTGTAGCTGCGCATGTCGACGAGCGCGCGCTCCGGCGCGGCGATGCTGGCCGTCGCCGCCGCGGGTGCCGGCCAGAGCAGCGGACCGTCGAGCGCCTCGTCCGGCGCGGGCGGCAGGCCGGGGACGAAGAGCCCCCAGCGCAATCCGGCCGCCGACATCTCACGCAGCGCGAGGTCGATCCGCCAGACGTGAGCGCCGGATTCGGTCTCGACGGCGTCGTGCGGCTGTACGGCGAGCGCCAGGAGCGTCAGCGCGCCGAGCGCGCCGCACAGCGCGCCGCCCGCGGAAATCCGGCGGTCGGCCATCCGCGCGCCGGTCCGCCCGGCCGCCGTGTACATCCGCGACGAAAGCTGCGTGCGCCGACCGCGCCCGGTCTCAGAGGACGGCGCGGACCTCGACCACTTCGGGCACGTAGTGCCGCAGCATGTTCTCGATCCCGGACTTCAGCGTCGCCGTCGAGCTCGGGCAGCCCGAGCAGGAGCCCTGCATGTGGAGGTAGACGACGCCCTCCTGGAACGAGTGGAAGACGATGTCCCCGCCGTCCTGGGCGACCGCCGGGCGCACGCGCGTGTCGAGCAGCTCCTTGATCTGCGCGACGATCTCGTCGTCCTCGCCGTCCGCCGCCGCCGCCGCGCCGGCCGCCGTCTCGAGCATGATCGGCCGGCCAGCCGTGAAGTGCTCCATGATCGCGCCGAGGACGGCCGGCTTCATCAGGTGCCAGTCCTGATCGCCGTCCTTGGTGACGGTGATGAAGTCGGAGCCGAAGAACACGCCCGACACGCCGTCGATTCCGAACAGCGACTGGGCGAGGGGCGAGCGAGCAGCCGCCTCGCTGCTTGGGAAATCCGCCGTGCCGACGGACATGACCACGCGACCGGGAAGGAACTTGAGCGTCGCCGGGTTCGGCGTGGCTTCGGTCTGGATGAACATGGGGCTCTCCGTCGTTGGCGAGGCGTCCGGGCTAGATGGACCGGTGCTCCGTGGGCGTCAACCGCGTTCCGGCCGGGGTCTTTGCCGTCCGGGGTTTGTCGGCCGGGAATGGTAAACGATTCATTTGCGCTAGGCTCGGGGTCGTGACGGACCAGCCCCCGCTTCGACCTGCCGGCGTCGGCGACGCCGTCGACCGCCTGACGATCGTCGAGGTCGTGGAGCGCCCGCCCGAGTTGCGCCCGAGCCTCGGGTCCGGCGTGGCGCGCAACGAGGTGCGCTGGCTGCTCGACGACGGTCGTCGGCACGTCTCGATGGCCGCCCTGGTCGACGAGCTGTGCTGGCGCCTGGTGGCGGGCGGCCTGCCGCTCGCCCGCGCCTCGGTGAACGTCGGCACCCTGCACCCGCAGCTGATCGGCTTCAGCGCGCGCTGGACCGCGGCGGACGGCCGCGCCGAGGAGCTGACGCTCGCCCACGGGTTGCGCGAGACCGCCGCCTACCGGAACTCCCCGTTCTTCCGGATCTTCGAATACGGCGAGAGCGTGCGCTGCCGCCTCGACGGTCCCGAGGCGGCGCTGCCCTACCCGATCATGCGCGACCTCAAGGCGCAGGGCATGACCGACTACTTCGCGATGCCGATGCTGCTCGGTTCGGTGTCGCGGAACGCCGCGACCTTCGCGACCGACCGGCAGGGCGGCTTCACCGAGGACGACCTGACGCGGCTACGCGATCTCGGGCCGGCCCTGTCCATCGTCCTCGAGCTCCTGGGGCAGCGGCGCATTTCCGCGGCGCTGCTGGACGTCTATCTCGGACGCAAGGCCGGGCGGCGCGTCCTCGCCGGCGAGATCGTGCGCGGCAGCGGCGAGGCGATCCGGGCGGTGATCTGGTGCTCGGACCTGCGCAACTTCACGCGGCTGTCCGACCAGCTGCCGGGCTCGCGCGTCACCGAGCTGCTCAACCGCGTCTTCGAAACCCAGGTCGCGGCGATCCATCACGCCGGCGGCGAGGTGCTGAAGTTCGTCGGCGACGGACTCATCGCGATCTTCCCGATCGACGACGGGGAGCGCGCAGCCGATCCGTGCCGGCGCGCCTTCGCGGCGGCCGAGGCCGCGCTCGAGGCCAATGCCGCGCTCAACCTGGCGCTCGCCGCAGAGCCCGATGCCCTGCGCCTGCCGCTGGCGGTCGCGCTGCATGTCGGCGAGGTGTTCTTCGGCAACATCGGCGGCGCCGACCGCCTCGACTTCACGGTGATCGGGCCGGCGGTCAATGCGGTGAGCCGGCTCGAGAAGCTGGCGAAGGTGCTGGATCGCGATCTCGTGGTGACCGGCGAGTATGCGACGGTCTCGCGGCGTACCGGTCTCCTCTCGCTCGGCGTCCACCCGCTGCGCGGCTTCAGCGAACCGATCGAGGTCTTCGCGCCGCCGCGGGCCCGCGACGTCAGGTGACCGCGTCGATCGCCTCCGCGCTCAGCGAGCCGGGCACGATCGTCAGCGGCACGCGCAGCTTGCCCATGTGCTTGCTGGACAGCGCCATGATCAGCGGCCCGGGGCCCTTCGGGCCGGGATCGGCGGCGAGCACGAGGACCGAGATCGACGGCTCCTCGTCGAGGAGCTTGAGCAGCTCGGCGCGCGGCTCGCCTTCGCGCACGTAGAGGACCGGGATGTCGCCGGACATCTCGCGCACCTCGCTGGCGAGCTCCTGCAGCCGGTTCTCGGCCTCGGCGCGGCGCTCCTCGCGCATGATCTCGCCGACGCCGAGCCATTCGGCGGAGGCGGGCTCCGTGACGTAGAGCATCGCGACGCGGCCGCCGGTCGCGCGCGCGCGGCGGCATGCGAAGCGCAGGGCGACCTTGAGCTCGGGGCTCATGTCGACGACGACGAGAAAGACACGTTGGCCGGGCATGCTCGATCACTCCCCGTTGAGAACCGCCGCTGTGGTTTCGTGCGCCTAGCCTCGGCGGAAGGCGGCGCTTGCGCTCCAGCCCGCGACGACGGCGACCAGGACGGCGACGAGGCCGTAGAGCGCCGCCCGCTGGTGGGCGAAATCGTAGATCGTGGCGCCGATGCCCGTCTTCTTCACGCGCATCGGAGTCGTCTGGCCGCCGACCTCGCGGCCGTCCTTCACGAGAAAGACCTCGACCATGTAGTTCCCGGTCGGAACGTTGGGCGGGAACTTGATCGTCGTGCGGAAGAGCTTGGGCCCGAGGAAGTTTACCTGGGCGGGCGCATCGTCCCACAGCTGGTCGCGCACCTTGTTGCGGATGAGGCCGCCGCGGAACTCGGCCAGCCGTTCCGGCGAGGTCTCGCGGGCCGGCCGCGCGCGCACGGCATCGATGCCGATCTGCAGGCGCTGCCGCATGCCCGCGGTCGTGATCTGGTCGATCGGCTTCGAGCTCGCGACGCGGTAGAAGGACGGCACCTCGTGGAAGCGCATCGACTCGGTGTTGATCCAGATGCCGAGGACCCGCGACTTGCGACGCACGTTCATCGTGGCGTTCGGGCCGCGCACGACGACGATCACGTCGCCGTCTCCCTCCGTCGCGCCGAACAGCAGCAGCTCGGTGCCCGAGAAGCCCGCCGTGATCGCGATCTCGTGCGCGGATAGGTCGGCGACGAGCGATTGCGCGAAGGCGCGCTCGACCGCGCCGACGGCGACCAGGAAGACGGCCAGCAGCGGTGCAAGGGCGGCGTTGAGGATCATCAATGCCGCCCCTGCTCGCCCATCGAGTAGAGGTCGTCCGGCACGACGACGAGGTCGAAGGCGAGCTTCAGCGCCACGCCGAGGACCATCAGCGCCATCAGGCCGCGCAGCTGCTCGCCGCGCAGCCTCTGGCCGATGCGCGCCCCGAGCTGCGCGCCGACGACGCCGCCGATGAGCAGCAGTACCGCGAGCACGAGGTCGACGGTCTGGTTCTGATAGGCCTGCAGGAAGGTGACGTTCGACGTCACGAAGATGACCTGGAACAGCGAGGTGCCGACGACGACGGAGGTCGGCATGCCGAGCAGATAGATCATCGCCGGGACCAGGATGAACCCGCCGCCCACGCCCATCAGGGCTGCGAGCACGCCGACGCCGGCGCCGACCGCGAAGGGCAGCATCGCCGAGATGTAGAGCTTCGACTTCGGGAAGCGCATCTTCATCGGCAGGCCGTGCAGCCAGATGTGCTGGTGCAGCTTGCCGCGGCGCGCGGTCCCGGTCTTCTGCGCGCGGCGCAGCGCATTGGCGGCCTCGATCAGCATCAGCGTGCCGATCAGGCCGAGGATGATCACGTAGGCCAGCGAGATGATCAGGTCGACCTGGCCGACATTGCGCAGGAACTTGAACAGCTGGACGCCGAGCGTCGAGCCGACGAGGCCGCCCACGAGCAGCACGCCGCCCATGCGCGTATCGACATTGCCGCGCCGCCAATGGGCCAGCACGCCGGACACCGAGGCGCCGACGATCTGCGCCGCCTCGGACCCGACGGCGATCGCCGGCGGCACGCCGATGAAGATCAGGAGGGGCGTCATCAGGAAGCCGCCGCCGACGCCGAACATGCCCGACAGCAGCCCGACTCCGCCGCCGAGGGCGAGCAGCATCAGCCAACTCACGGAGATCTCGGCGACTGGCAGGTAGATTTGCATCGGTTCGGCGTTCCAGTGCGGCTAGGACCGGGGCGCCCCGGCCGCCGGAACGTGGTCCGCGTGCGCGTGCCTGCGCGACTTGGCCCCACCGGCGGGAGAAGTTCGAACCCGGACACTTTGCGTCTGTGGCGGGGTTGAGAGCAAGATTCGGCGCGTGATCGCCAGACGATTCCCGTCTCCTGCGGCCCGGCGCGCGGGTTCGCGTCGTGCATCGGCCGCGGCCCTGGCGCTCGCCGTCGTCCTGGCGGCGGCCGGCCCGCTCGCTCCCGGGCCGGTCCGGGCGCAGGCCGCTTCCCCCGTCACGGCCGCGAGCCCCGTCGGTCAGGACGCGGCCGGCGCGCTCGCCCGGTTGTTCGCGGCCGCCACCTTCGATGCGGCCTGGTTCACGCCGGCCCTGCTTGCGGAGCTGCCGGTCAAGCGCCTCGCCGGGCAGCGCGACGAGCTGGTCGCCCAGTACGGCGCCTTTCGTCGCGCCGAGCGCGACGGCGACAAGTGGACGGTCGTGCTGGCGCGGGCGCGCGTGCCGACGCGCATCGCCTTCGATCCGCGGGGACGCGTCCGCAGCCTCAACTTCGAGCGCCCGATCCCGATCCCGGAGAGCCTGGCGAAGGCGGTCGCCGCGTTCGACGCGCTGCCGGCGGCGCGCACGCTCCTGATCCTCGACGACGGGCGCGAGCGCGCGGCGCGCGAGCCCGATCGGCCGCTCGGCGTCGGCTCCGCGGTCAAGATGCTGGTCCTGCGCGAGTACGCCGCCGCGATCGCGGCCGGCCGCCTGCGGGCCGACCAGGTCGTCGGCCTCGAGCCCGGCTGGAAGGCGCCCGGCTCGGGCATGATCGGCACCTGGGCCGACGGCACGCCGGTGGCGCTCGGGACCCTCGCGACCATGATGATCTCGATCAGCGACAACACGGCGACCGACGCGCTGATGCACGTGATCGGGCGCCGGGCCCTGGACGCGGCCGCGCCGCCGCGCAACCGGCCGCTGATGACGACGCGCGAGCTGCATCTGCTGCGCCTCCACCGCGATCCCGAGGCGCTGGCGCGCTGGCGCTCGGGCGACGTCGCGGCGCGCGAGGCGGTGCTGGCCGCGCTGCCCGAGGGTCGCGCGCTGGCTCCGGTCTGGGGCGAGATCCTCGCCAGCGACGTCGACTACCTGTTCACCGCGCGCGAGCTCTGCGCCCTGGCGGCCGCCGTCGGCGAGCGGCCGGAGATGCGCGCCAATCCCGGGCCGGCCGCTTCGCTCGGCTGGTCCTGGGCCGCCTACAAGGGCGGCTCGACCGACACGTCGATCAACGCGACGCTGCTCCTCGGCAAGGACGCCCGCCAGGTCTGCGTCGCGGCGACGTGGAACGTCTCGCCGCACATCGATCGCGCCCGCTTCATGGCCGTCGTGCGCGGCCTGCTCGGCGCCCTCGCGGCGGAGTGACCGGACGATCCGCCGTCGGGAAGGCGCGCCGCGCCGCACGGCTGGATGCTAGAACTCGCCGCCATGTCGCAAGCCCCATCCGCTGCCGCGCTCGATCGCATCCGCGAACTCCTCGGGCGCGGCCAGTTCGCCGAGGCCGAGCGCGCCGCGGCCGCCGTCCTCGCCGGCATCCCGGGCGCCGCCGATGCGCACAACCTGCGCGGCGTCGCATTGCGCCAGCTCGGCCGTCTCGCCGAGGCGGCGGAGTCCTTCGGCCTGGCGGTCCGCCACGCGCCGGAGGTTCCCGAGCTGCACTGCAATCTCGGCCTCGCGCTCAAGCGGATCGGCCGGGTCAGCCAGGCGGTGCCGCATCTGCGCTTCGCCGCTACCCGTGCGCCGCACCTGCTGCAGGCCGCGCAGCATCTGCAGCAGAGCTATCAGGCGCTGGTGCCGCGCTGGCATTTCACGATGCTGCACGACCGGCCGCGCAACGACGCCTACGAGCAGGCGCTGCGCAGCGTCGTGTGCCCCGGCCAGCGCGTTCTCGACATCGGCACAGGCAGCGGGCTCCTCGCGATGATGGCGGCGCGCGCCGGGGCCGCCGAGGTGGTCGCCTGCGAGGCCGTGCCGCTGATCGCGGAGAAGGCGCGCGAGATCCTCGCCGCCAACGGCCTCGCCGATCGCGTGCGGGTCGTCGCCAAGCCCTCCACGCGCCTGGTGCCCGGCACCGATCTCGACGGGCCGGCCGACGTCCTCGTCACCGAGATCTTCGACGCCGCGCTGATCGGCGAGGGCGCGCTCGCGACCTTCGAGGACGCCTGGGCGCGGCTGCTCAAGGCCGACGCGACGGTGATTCCCTGCGCCGCGACGATCCGCGCCCAGCTCGTCGAGTCGCCTGATCTGCGCGCGACGCTCACGGTCGACCGCGTCAGCGGCTTCGACCTCTCGGCGTTCAACGAGTTCGCCAGCCGCACGCTGCCGAGCAGCAACCTGCCGCCCTTCGACTTCCGCGCCCTCAGCGAGCCCGTCGTGCTGTTCGAGGTCGACTTCCGCACGCGCCGCCACGCGCCGGCGGAGGCGCGAGTCGCGCCGAAACTCGTCGCCGACGGTGAGGCCGATGCCGTGCTCGTCTGGTTCACGCTGCGGCTGACCGACTCGATCGTCTACGACAATGCCCCGGGCCACGGCCCGGGCACGTCGCATTGGGGGCAGATGGTCCAGCTCGTCGCCCCGGCGCGGCCGGTGTCGGCGGGCGGGCGAATCGACCTCCTCGCCCGGCACGACTGCAACTCGCTGCGCGTCGAGCTCGCGTGATCCGGCCGGCGCGGGTGCGCCGGCGCCGGCGCGTTCAGGCCGCGCCGTCCTCGTCGTGGCGGGCGACGAAGGCGGCGAGCCATGCCGCCGCCTTGGCGTCGGCGTCGAAACGCACGCGCAGCTGGCCGTCGCCGCTGGCGACGACAATGGCGGGGACGGCGTCGGCGTAGTCGCGGAAGCGGACCGCGAGACGCGCGCCGAGCTGCAGCGACAGCCCGACGTCGAAATTGGCGCCGCCCGGGCTGATGTCGTTGACCCGCGCCTCGCTGTGCCGGCCGTCGGCGACGATCGTGCACATGACGGGGCCGCGCGGCTTGACGCGCCGATGCTGGCGGCGGTTGAAGCTCTGGTGGCGGCGCAGGTTGCCCAGCAGCGTGACGACGCGCGTGCGCAGCTCCTCGACCTGGCCGGTGACCTTCATCGCGTCGCCGTGGACCGCCTGCGCTTCCTCGCCGCCCTGGCCGGTCTGGCGGGCGACGGTGCGCGTGTTCTCGGCGACGCCGCGCGTCGCCTCCGCCGCGGCGACGACGTTGCGGCTGATCTCGGCGGTGGCCTCGCGCTGCTGGTCGACGGACGAGGCGACCTCGGCGGCGATCGAGTCGTTGGTGCGGATCGTCTGCGCGACCTCGTCGACGACGCGCGCCACGTCCTGCGCGATGCGCTGCAGCGTCGCGACCTGCGTGTTCACGTCCTCGGTCGCGCGTGCGGTCTGGGTCGCGAGGCCCTTCACCTCTCCGGCGACGACGGCGAAGCCCTTGCCGGCGTCGCCCGCGCGTGCCGCCTCGATCGTCGCGTTGAGCGCGAGGAGATTGGTCTGCCCCGCGATGCCGGAGATCAGCTTCACGACGCTGCCGATCTGGTCGGCGGCGCCGGCGAGCTGGTTGACGACCTCGGTCATGCGGGCGAGCTCGCCGACGGCGCGGCTCGACAGCCCGCGGGACTCGGCGACCTGGCGATTGATCTCGTGGACCGAGGCGACGAGTTCCTCGACCGCGGCGGCGCAGCTTTCGACGCTCTGCGTGGCGACGAGCGAGGTGTCGGCGGCGACGTTGGACTGGTTCGAGGCGTCGAGCAGCGAGGCCGACATCGCTTCCGAGCGGTTGCGCATGGTCTCGGCGCGCTCGGCGACGCTCTCGACCGCCGAGCGGACCTCGGCTTCGAGCGAGTCCGCGAGGCCGCGCAGCTCGGTCTCCAGCACCTCGCGGCCGGTCTCGATGTAAACCGAGATCGCGAGATCCATGTCGAGCAGGACCGCCTTCTGGATCGCCTTCAGCTGGTTGCGGGCGGCGGCGCCGACGAAGCGCGACTGCCCGAGCACGGCGTCGGTGATGGCGTCGAGGACGTAGGCGTAGCCGGCGATGTACCAGCGCGGATCGAGGCCGATGCGCCGATGGGCCTGGCCGATCGCGGTCGCGCGGCCGAGATAGGTGGCGTCGAAGCGCCCCTCGAACAGCTCGCGCCAGTGCCGCCGCTGCGCGTCCTTCAGCTGCGGCACCCGGCTGCCGATCAGGGCCGCGAGCCGCGGCTCGCCGACGACGTGACGATAGAAGCCGTCGAGGATGGCCGGCAGCGCCGCGTCGACGATCGGCGCGGCGTCACGCAGCGCCGCACGCGTCGCGGAGTCGATGCGCATGAAGGCGATGCGCTCGGCGAGCGGCTCGCTGGAGATGCGGGGGGACGTGCCGGCGTTCGGTGTCATGGGGCCTCGGCTCAGGATCCCGTGAGCTTCGGCACAATTCGGTTAAGGCGACCTGAAGCGCCGCGGCCCGGGCAGCGCGTGCGGCCGTGCGTCGCGCCGGCGGCTCAGGTCTCGTGGCGGCGCCATGTCTCCTCCGCCTCCGCCTCCGCGGCCGCCGTCCGGGGCGGGCGCAGCCGCAGGGACAGCTGGACGCGGCGGCCGAGATGCTTGGCCAGGATCCCGGCGAGCGGCTCGAGCCAGGGCGCGGCCTTTGCGAGGACCATGTCGACCGGCGCCTGGAGCATCGATCCGCGGCGCCGCACCGCATCGGCTTCGAGCACCTCGCCGCGGCGCGAGATCTCGTAGCGCAGCGCGCCGGTCGCCGGCGCCTCGTGGGGCGGCAGGCGCCGGATCGCGATCCGCACGCTGCCGCTGTTGTTGGCGTAGTAGCGCCAGAGGTCGTTGGCGAAGGCATAGAACACCCCCGCCGGCGCCTGCGAGTGCACGTAGACGCGCCGGCCCTCGCCGAGACCTTTGCCGATCCGCAGCAGCGAGGCGCGCAACGGCCAGGGATCGTTGATCGCGAAATAGCGCAGCAGCTTGAAGAATCCGAACTCGAAGGCCGGCCAGGCGCGGGGATGCGCGACATGGCCGACGAGTTCGACATAGGACGCGTCGGGCCGTCGCCGCGCCCAGGCGAAGAGCCGCCGCACGAGATCGATGCCGGCGAGACGATCGCCGGCGGCGTCGCAATCGGACTGCTCCCGGTCGCGCCAGCGCCCCTCGCGCTGGGTGATCTCGTAGAGGACGCCCGGCTGCAGCACGACGCCCGTGCGGTTCCAGACCCGGGCGGCCGCGATCGTGGCGATCGCAGACTGGCCCGGCTCGAGGAAAAGGAGCCCATCGGCCGCGGCGCGCTCGTCGAGCACGAGTTCGGGCGCGCCCTGGCCGGCGACGGGAGCGGCGGCCTGCGCGCGCGTCCACACGGACTCGTCGAGCGCGCCATAGCGGCGGTGGACGGGGTGATCGGGTGCGGTGCCGGGCGGCTCGGCCGGATGCCAGCGCGGCCAGGTCCCGAAGATCGCCCAGTGCGGATTGCGCATCACTGCGGTGCGGATCGGCGCGAAGGGATGTCGGTGCGGATCGATCGTCGGCAGCTTGGTCGCGTCGAGGGCGAGGCCGCAATCGCCGGCATGGCGTGCCATCCACGCAAGCGCGAGGTCGGCGAGCTCGTGCTCGGCATAGCCGCCGCCGACCTCGGCGTGGCCGCCGCGGAACCAGACCTGCCGGATGACCTGGGTCGAGGTGCTCGTCGAGGGCTCGGCCAGCGTCGGCATGAACTGCGAGCGCGTCTCGTCGATCGACAGCGCCTGGTACACGTTCTCGCAGATCGCGGCCGGATTGTTGTTGAGAGCCTGGTTGCGCCACAACGCCCCGACCCGGAACCACCAGCCCCAGAGCGGCAGGCCGAGCGACGCCACCGTGTCCCACAGCCCGACGAAGCGGATGCGCACGTCGCGATGGACGTGCGTCGTGCGGACCAGCTCCTGCTCGCGACCGGCCGGGCGCCGGCGGTAGAGCAGCATCACGTCGGGGACGAAGCGGATGTTGTCGCCGGTCAGCAGGCCGCAGCGGCTGATCACGCCGGCGATGCAGCGCACGGTGTAGGCCCCGCGCGAGAATCCGAACAGCCAGATCTCGTCGCCCGGCTCGTAGAGCCGCACGATCTCGCGATAGCCCTGCTCGACGTTCTCGAGGATCCCGGCGCCGGTCGCGAGCTCCCACACCGCACGGAGCTTGGAGAATCGCTGCGACTGCCTCGCGACCTTCTTGGCGCCGATCAGCTCGGCGAGGGCCTTGAGCTGGCTCGCGCGCACGGCCTGGCGCGAGGTCTCGGTGCCGACGCCGGGGTCGTAGACCGCGACCTGCGGCAGGCCGACGGCGTCGACGCGCTTCACGAGCGTGTAGAGGCGATTGACGTTGGTCGGCGCCACGACCTCGCCATCCTTCTGGTTGGCGCTGTTCGACGTGCCGTCGCAGAACACGACGATGCGCTTGCGCGGCGCGGCGCGCGGCCCGTCCGACGAGCCCCTCGGCACGGCGGCGCCGATGCTGGCGTCGAGCGAGCGGATGCGGTCGGCGGCCGCCTTGCGGCGGAACAGCCATGCCAGCAGGCCGGCCGCGATCGCCATCGGCTGCGCCCAGCGCGTGGGCCAGGACGGCGCGGAGGCCGGCGGCGGCGCGAACGCGCCGAAATAGGGCTTCAGCAGCGCGTCGAGCTGCGTGCCGAGCCAGCCGGCAATGCTCGACACGAATCCGCCGCCGGAGCCGTCCCCCAGCGTCTTGCGCGCGGCCGCCTTGAACGAATCGACCGCCCAGATCGCTGCCGCGCTGTCGATGGCGAGCGCGACGCCGACCGCGATCGCGGCCATCGTCGCGAAGCTCGCCGCGTGAGGCCAGCGGAACCACGGCCCGGGCCAGCCCGGATGGATCCAGTCGAGCACGGCGTCGACGCTGGCGAACAGGATCTCGCAGGCGGCGGCGAAGGCGAACAGCAGCAGGACGAAGGTCAGCACCAGGAACAGCTGGTAGGCCCCGTCGGTCGTGGCTTTCTGGAGCGTCGGCGCATCGAGGCTCCGATAGGCCCAGACCGCGACCGCGATCAGGCCGATCGTGGCGAGCGCGCGCAGAGCGATTCGAAAACGCTCGGTTGCATCGGGAGTCCCGTCGCTGCCGTGGCTGCTCACCGTCCCGTCCTCCCTCGTGATGGCAATCGCGCGGCGCCGCCCGACGCCGCGACGCGCGACTCGTCCGCGCCGGCGCGCTCGAAGCTACTCCGCGGCGCGCGTCGCCGCGGCACCGGGCTCGTGCAGGTGGACGCCTTGGCGCACCAGCGCGGCGCGCAGCGCGGCGACGTCGAGCGCGGCCGGCGTGCATCCCGCGGCGAGGCTCAGCGCCGCGGCCGCGCCGGCGGCCTGGCCGGTCATCCAGCACTGCGGGATCTCGCGCATGAAGCCGTGCGAGCTCGCGTCGCAGGCGATGTGGCGCCCGGCGACGAGCAGGTTGTCGACACCGGCCGGCACCAGCGCGCGATAGGGCACCGAGACGCTCGGGAAATGCGGCGTGAGGCTCGGGCTCACGCCGATCTCGTCGGCATGGACGTGGCCGCGCTTCCAGTCCGCGGCGCTGACGCCGCCGAGGCCCCGGGCCCGGCGGCTGTGGCGCACGCCCATCTGCGGCGCGGTCAGCATCACCCAGGCCTTCTCGAAGCCGGGAGCATGGCGGCGGAAATGCGCGAGCATCTCGAACAGCTTGTCGCGCGACAGCGTCTCGACCGCGGTCAGGTCGTCGAGGCTCACCGCGCTGAAGCCCGAGTAACGCGGGCCCATGAAGACGCAGACGTCGTCGCGCCACGAGGCCATCGGCGGCTCGAACAGGCCGAGCCGGGCGCGGCCCTCTGAGAGGAAGGCCTTGTGGCCCTCGGGATCGGTGGCGGCGAAGTGGAACCAGCGCGCCATGTCGACGCCGGCCCACAGCCAGGCGACGTTCATGCAGTGGTGGATCGAGTTCTCGTCGATGTCCTCGTCATGCGCGGCACCGGCCTGGACGAACATGTCGCCGTCCCCCGTCGTGTCGACGACGCGCTTGGCGCGGATTGCGAGCCGGCCCTGCTTGGACTCCAGGATCGCGCCGGCGACGCGCGACTCCTCCATCAGCGGCCGCGCGGCCCAGGCGTGGAGCAGCAGCTCGGCGCCGGCCTCGCGCACCAGTGTGGCGAGGGTCTGCTTCATCCATTCCGGATCCGTCATCGGCGCCCAGGTCACGACGCCGTGGAAGGCGCTGAAACGCCGTCCCCAATGTGCGACGCTGCCAGGCTCGCGCGAGCCCCAATCCGCGGCGGCCGGCCCGTGGATCGCGTCCCGGGGCAGGCGCGCCAGGACCTCCTCGGCGAAGCCGCGGATCACCGGCTTGCCCTCCCAGTCCGTCATGCGGTCGATCCAGATCACGAGGCCGCCGGTGGCCAGCCCGCCGAGGTGATTGTGCCGCTCGACCAGCAGCGTTCGCGCGCCGAGCCGCGCCGCGCTCGTCGCCGCGGCCGTGCCCGCCGGCCCGCCGCCGATCACCAGCACGTCGACCTCGTCGAAGACCGGGATCTCGCGCGCCGGCTCGACGATCGCGCCCTTCATGACGCGCCGCCTCCCCTCGCGGTGCTGCTGCACCTTGAAGATCTCCGAGCCATAGGGCGTGTTCGTGCCGTCGGCCTTGCGCGTCATGGCGATGTGTCCTCGTGCGGGCGGAGCGCCATGATCGCCCGCCGCGCCCGCCTCGCCAAGGCCGCGGCGGCACCATCGTACAGGGGCTGCGCGATGCGCGTCAGGTCTCCGTCCGGTCCCAGCTCTCTTGCGCAGACAAGTGCGGATCGGTCTCGACAAGCCGGGAAACCACCTGGCCGCGCTCGGTGATCCGGAAATCCGGGATGGCCGCGTCGGGCGCGACACGGCGAATCTCGATTTCGAGGTTGCCGCTGTTGTTCGCGTAGGTCGCCCAGAGATCGTTGGCGAACGCGTAGAAGATGCCCGCCGGCGCAGCCATGTCGATCGTCACGCTGCCGGAGCTCGTCCGCAGCGCGGTGCCGAGATCGAGCAGCGCCTCCCTCAGCGGTTTCGGGTCGCGAAGTAGCAGGAACAAGAGGAGCTTGAACACCCCGAACTCGAAGGTCGGCCATTGCCGCGGATGCGCGACATGCCCGACGAGCGACATGTATCGCGCGCTCGGCAGCCGCTTGGCCCACGCCAGCAGGCGACGTGGTGCCTCGACGCCGCGGAGATCGTCGCCGATCCCCGTACCCGGCGGGCACTCACGGTCGCGCCAGAGCCCTCCTGCGATCTTCAGCTCGTAGCGTCCGCCACGTTCGAGAACGATCCCAGTGCGGTTCCAGATCCGGTTCGCCGTGATCGCGACCCGAGCCGATTGGCCGACATCGAGATGCAGGAGCCCGTCGAGCGCCGCGCGGCGGCCGATGACGCAGCAGCTGCCGGATCGATCGATGGTCGCGAGGACGAAGCTCGATCGGTCCCAGACCGACACGTCGAGTTCGCCGTAGCGTCGCGTCACTGTCGGATCTGGCTCCGACCGGCGTTCCGCCGGATGCCAGCGCGGCCAGGTCCCGAAGACAGACCACGCCCGATTGCGTAGGACGGCCGGCTGAATCGGCCGCAGCGGAAGGCGCCAAGTGTCGATGGTGGGCAGCCGGCTGCGGTCAATGACGAGACCCTCCTCGGCGGCTCGTGTCGCCATCCAGCGCAATGCGACGTCCGCGAGCTCGTGTTGCGCGTAACCTCCGCCCACCTCGGCGTGGCCACCGCGAAACCAGACCTGCTCGATGCGCTGCGGAAACACCTGCTCGCGTCGGTTCTCGTCCGGTGGACTCAAGGTCGGCATGAATTGCGACCGGGTCTCGTCGATCGCCAATGCATGGCAGACGCGATGGCACAGCGCGGCCGGGTTATTGTTGAGGTGCTGGTTCTGCCACAATGCGCCGACCCGGAACCACCAGCCCCAGAGTGGCAGTCCCAGGGAAGCGACGGTGTCCCACAGACCCATGAATCGGATCGCGACTTCGTCGTGGATCAGGTCCTTGCGCACCAGCCAGCGCTCCTCGTCGCCGGTCAGATGCCGCCAGCGGGCCGAGGGTTTCGCCGGGCGGCGGGCGTACAGCGTCATTACGTCGCCGGCGAATCGGACCTTGTCCGCCTGCAGCAATCCGCACCGGTAGATGACCCCGGCGATGCAGCGGGCGGTGTAGGCACCGCGCGAGAAGCCGAACAGCCAAATCTCGTCGCCCGGCTCGTAGAGCCGTGCGATCTCGCGATATCCTTGCTCCACATTCTCCATCAACCCGGCGCCGGTGGCCGCCTCCCACATCGTGCGGATCTTCAGGAGCAGGTTGGCGAAGCTGGCGACCTTTCCCGCGCCGACGGCCTTTGCGGACGCTGCGGCGAGTTTCGCGCGTCGCGCTTGTCGTGATGTCTCGGTTCCGACGCCTTCGTCGTAGATCGTCACCTGCTCATGACCGCTCCAATCGCGCGTCTCGACCATGAGTCGCAGCCGGTGCACGTTGGAAGGCGCAACGACGCCATTGTCCTGCTGCGACGGCGTGTTGGAGGTGCCGTCGCACATCAGGATGATGCGCTTGCCGCGCGGGGTGATGCCGATAGCCGTGCGACGAATCGGTACGGCATTCTTGGGACAGGCGAGCGCGTCGACTTTCCGGATGCGCTTGGCCTCGTCGGCGATCCCCAGGTACCAGGTCGCGAGCCCGGCGGCGATTGCCAGCGGTTGGGCCCAGTGGTCGAACACGCCCCAGGTCATCGCCTCGAGCTGAACCGAGATGCCGAAGTACGGCTCCACGCATTCGAGCACCGACCTCCGAGTCCACTCGAGCGTTCGCGCTAACAGCCCCGCATCCGCGTCGATCCGACCCGCCGTGCCGCCGATGGCCCGGTGGATCCGTCCCTCGATCCAGTGGGCAAGCGAGGTGTTGAGCAGGAATGCGACGGAGACGGCGCAAGCGGTGTTCACAGCGAGGATCGCGCATGCGGGCCATCTGAACCACGGCCCGACCAGCTGCGGGTGGATCCAATCGAGGATTCGGTCGATCGCGCGAAAGAGGAAACGTGCCGCCGCACCGAGGGCCAGCGCGAGCGCAATGCCGACGGCGGCGATCCCGGTCAGGGTGCCGATGGCGCTCGCCGCCGCGGCCAGCGAGTCAGCGGTGAGCTTGAAATATGCCAGCGCCGACAGTCCGGCGACGAACGCCGCAAGGATCGTGCGGCCGATCGCGGCCAGATTCTGACTCATCGTGCCCATCCCCCCGAAATCCGCCGACTTTGCCGTCGATCGGCCGCGCCGGGAATCGCCAGATCGGTGGATGGCGATGCGGTCGTCGGCGCGTGCGCATGCCGACCTAGGCGTCGGCGGCGGGGCCTCGCGATACGCCGCGTCGTCGCAAGGCGGAGCGGGCCGTCCTTGCGTGCCGGCCGGCAGCGCTCGTTTCCGCGGCGAGGGGCCCGGCCTGGGGTGGGAGGTGCCGGGATCCCAGCGCGCCCTGGACGACGTCGCCGTCCGCCTGATCAAGTGTCGGCGACTCTCGATGGAGCCGCGCCCGTGATCCTCATCGGCCAGTACGACTCGCCCTTCGTTCGCCGCGTCGGCATCGCGCTGACGCTCTACGGACTGCCGTTCGACCATCGTCCCTGGTCGTCCTTCGGCGAGGCGGACAAGATCCGGGCGTACAATCCGCTGACGCGCGTGCCGGCGCTGGTGCTCGACGACGGCGACGTCCTGGTCGAGAGCCACGCCATGCTCGACTACCTGGACGGGCTGGTACCGCCGGCGCGCGCGATGTTCCCGCGCGCCGAGCCGGCGCGGCATCGCGCGCTCGCGCTCGCCGGGCTGGCGACGGGCCTCGGCGACAAGGCGGTGAGCCTGTTCTACGAGCGGCGTCTCCACAAGGAGGTGTCCGAGGTCTGGGTCGCGCGCTGCCGCACGCAGATCGAGGCGGCGCTTGCGGCGCTCGAAGCCGACCGCGCGACGCGCGGATCCGACTACTGGTTCGGCGACGCGATCGGCCATGGCGACGTCGCCGTCGCTGCCGTGCTGCGCTTCATCGCCGAGGCGCATCCGGGCCTGGTGCCGATGGCCGGCTATCCCGCGCTCGCGGCGCATGCCGCGCGCTGCGAGGCGTTGCCTGCGTTCCAGGCCGTGCAGCAGACCTTCATTCCGCCGGCATGATGGGCGCGGCGCGATGCGCGCATCTCGTCGCACGCGGGGCGGCGGCGTGACGGGGCCCGCGCTTTCCGTGGAGCGCGTCGACCGGTCCGCCGAGCCGGTCCTGCGCGCGCTGTTCCAGCTGTACATCCACGACATGTCCGCCTGGTTCGACGTGGAGCCTGGCCCCGACGGCCGCTTCGCCTATCCGATCGAGACGCTGTGGAGCGGGGCCGGCGACGTCTATCTCGCGCGGCGCGGCGCGATCCCCGTCGGGTTCGGACTCGTCGGGGCGCCACCGCCCGGGTCCGCGCCGCCCGACACCCGGGACCTGCAGGAGTTCTTCGTGCTGCGCCGGCATCGCCGCGCGGGGATCGGCGGGCGGCTGGCGACGGCGATCTGGAGCGACCGGCCGGGACCCTGGCTCGTGCGCGCGCTCCACGACAATCTTCCTGCCGTCCCGTTCTGGCGGCGGACGATCGCGGCCTACACCCGCGGCGCCTATCGCGAGGAGTCGCGCGACGTCGCGGGGCGACGCTGGTGCCACTTCACGTTCGACGCGGCGCCCTGACGCGCGGGCGCCCGTCGCCGCGTCGCCCGGCTACGGCCGCAGGAAGCCGACGATGTCGTAGACCTCGCGCAGGTGCCTGGCCGCGATGGCGCCGGCCTTGTCGGCGCCCTTGCGCAGGACGGCGTCGACATGCGCGGGGTCCGCCATCAGGCGCTTCATCTCGCTGCCGATCGGTCCGAGCACCGCGGCCGCGACGTCGGCGAGCGCGCCCTTGAAGGTGCTGAACTGCGCGCCGGCGAATTCCTGGACCACCGCCTCGAGCGTCTTGTCGGTCAGCGCCGCGTAGATGCCCAGCAGGTTCTCGGCCTCAGGCCGGCCCTCCAGTCCCTTGACGTCCTCGGGCAGGTTGTTGGGGTCGGTCTTGGCGCGTCGGATCTTGTCCGCGATCGCCGCGGCGTCGTCGGTGAGGTTGATGCGGCTGAACTCGGACGCGTCCGACTTGCTCATCTTCTTCGTGCCGTCGCGCAGGCTCATGACGCGCGTCGCGGTGCCGAAGATCTGCGGCTCGGGCAGCGGGAAGTACTCGACCGAGAACTGGCGGTTGAACGCGCCGGCGATGTCGCGAGCCAGCTCGAGATGCTGCTTCTGGTCCTCGCCCACCGGCACGTGCGTGCCCTTGTAAAGCAGGATGTCGGCGGCCATCAGCACGGGGTAGCCGTAGAGCCCGAGCCCGGCATTGTCGCGCTGCTTGCCCGCCTTCTCCTTGAACTGGGTCATGCGGTTGAGCCAGCCCAGCGGCGTGATGCAACCGAATACCCAGGCGAGCTCGGCGTGCTGCGCCACCGTGGACTGGTTGAAGATGATGCAGCGGTCGGTGTCGATGCCCGAGGCGATGTAGGCCGCGGTCACCTCGCGCGTCGCCTGCCGCAGCGCGGCGGGATCCTGCGGCACGGTGATCGCATGCAGGTCGACGATGCAGAAGATGCAGTCGAAGTCCTTCTGCAGCTTCACCCAGTTGCGGATGGCGCCGAGATAGTTGCCGAGATGCAGGTTGCCGGTGGGCTGGATGCCCGAGAAGATGCGGTTCATCGCGAGTTTCCGTGTTCGGGAGCGGCGGGGTTTATGCCGGCCGCCTCGGGGGACGGTCAACCGCCGGCTGGCGCGCCCGCACGCACGGCCGGGGAAGGGACGGCCGGCGGGCCTGTCGGGCGTCGCGCCCGGTGCCGCGTCCTCGCGCGCCGCCGTTTCGCCCGGCGGCACGGCGGGCCCGCCGATCCGGGGCCTCGCGTAGACTGCGCGCATGAGTCGGCTCGACAGCGGGAGGACGCGCGACGCGCAGGCGAGGCCCGCCGGGTCGTCGCCCGGCGCGCCGATCCGGGCCGCGGCGATCGGCGCCCCGCGGTGAGCCCGGCGCCGAGTCATCCGCTGCTGGGCGTCGGGCTCATGCTGCTCGCAGTCCTGATGGGCAGCAGCCTCGACGCGATGGCCAAGTGGTTCACCCAGCACTACCCGGTGCCCCAGATCGTGTGCATCCGCTTCGGCGCCCAGGCCGCGGTGCTGCTGGCGCTGGCGCCGTGGATCGGGCGTCGCGCCGTGCTGACGACGCGCGCGCCGCGCATCCACGTGGCGCGCGGGGTCGCGATGATCGGCGCCAGCGCGCTGTTCGTCGCGGCGCTGAGCGTGCTGCCGCTGGCCACCTCCGTCGTGCTCGGACAGACCTCGCCGCTGATCGCCGCGGCGATCGCGGTGCCGCTGCTGGGCGAGCGCGTGACGGCGCGCCATTGGCTCTACGTCCTGCTCGGCTTCGCCGGCGTCGTCATCGTGCTGCGGCCGGCGCCGGAGATCTTCGGCTGGAGCGTCGTGCTGCCGATCGGCTCGGCCGCCTGCTTCGCGCTCTACCAGGTGATGACGAAGCACGTCGCCACGATCGATTCCGCGGTGCCGAGCCTGTTCTATCCGAGCCTCGTGGGCTGCGTGCTGGCGCTCTGCGTGGCGCCCTTCGTGTGGATCTGGCCGACGCCCATCCACGGGGCGATCATGCTGGCCCACGGCGCGCTGTGCGGCATGGCGCACCTGCTGATCATCCGCGCGCTGACGCTGTCGTCGGTCTCGCTGATGGCGCCGTTCGGCTATGCCGGGCTGATCTGGGCGGCGATGCTCGGCGTGGTGGTGTTCGGCGAGCGGCTCGACGCGGCGACCGTGATCGGCGGCGTCGTGATCGCGCTGTCGGGCATCCTGCTCGCGCGCGAGGCCGTCCGGCGGAATCGGACATGAGCGCCGGACCGCGCACCGCGCGCTTGGCGCGGCCCGCGAAGATCTGGAAGACTCCGGCGATGACAGCGAACGGACGGAAGGGGACGCGATGATCAGCGCCGACGTCGCCATCGTCGGCGGCGGCCTCATGGGGACATGGACCGCGTTCTTCCTGCGCCGCCGCGGCCGTTCGGTCGTCGTCCTCGACAAGGGCGAGGTCGGGGCGCAGGCCAGCGGCGTCAATTTCGGCAATCTGCGGGTGCAGGGGCGCTTCGCCGGCCAGATCCCGCTGTCGCTGCGCGCGCAGTCGCTGTGGGAGCGCATCGGCGAGCTGATCGGCGAGGAGTGCGAGTTCGAGAGCAACGGCCACCTCTACGTCGCGCTCGAGCCCGGGCAGCGCGCGAAGCTCGAGCAATACGCGGCCGACGCCGCGCCGCACGGCCTCGCCGTCGAGCTGCTCGACGCCGCCGACGTGCGGCGGCGGTGGCCGTACCTGTCCGATCGCGTCGTCGCGGCCAGCCACTCCGCGCGCGACGGAACGGCCAATCCGCGGCTCGTGACGCCCGCGGTCGCGCGCGCGGCCGAGGCGCTCGGCGCCCAAATCCTGCCGCGCCAGCGCGTGCTCGCCATCGAGGCCGCGTCGCGCCGGTTCCGGCTGACGACCGAGAGCGGCCTCGTCGTCGAGGCGGACCAGGTGGTCAACGCGGCGGGCGCCTGGGCGGGAGATTTCGCCGCCGCCGTCGGCGAGAGCGTGCCGATGTTCGCGGCCGGCCCGCCGCAATTCGTCACCGAGCCGGTCCCGCACTTCATCGGTCCCTCGGTGCAGGCCGTCGACGGCACGGTGATCTTCCGCCAGGTGCGGCGCGGCAACGTCGTCGTGGCGGGCTATCCGCGCGGGCCCTCCGACCGCATCGCCAACCGTGCGCCGGTGCAGACGGCGAAGACGCTGCGCACGATGCAGCTGCTCGCCGCGATGGCGCCGCGCCTCGCCGGCGCGCATGTCATCCGCGTGTGGAGCGGCATCGAGGGCTACATCCCCGACATGCTGCCGGTGATCGGCCCCAGCGCCACGACGCCGGGCCTGATCCATGCCTTCGGCTTCTGCGGCCACGGGTTTCAGCTCGGGCCCGGCGTCGGCGAGGTGCTGAGCGAGCTGCTCGTCGACGGCGGCACGCAGACGCCGCTCGCGCCCTTCGCGATCACGCGCTTCGCGGGCGAGCTGGCGGTCGATCCCGCGAAGCTCAAGGCCGAGTTCGACGAATCGATGCTGCGCGCGGCGGGAGCGGGGGCGACGACACGATGAGCACACGACCGGACATCGTCATCTTCGGCAGCGGGCCCTTCGCCGCGCGAATCCTGTTCGACGCCGCGGCGACCGCCGCGGCGCCGGTCACGATCATGGTCGCCGGGCGCAATCGCGACCGTCTCGCCTGGCTGCGCACGGCGGGCAACGCGCGCGCCGTGCTGTTCGGCCGGCCGGTGCGCGTGGTCGAGCGGGCGATCGACCTGATGGACGCGGACGCGACGGCGGCGCTGCTCGATGCCGCGCGCCCGGCGGTCGTTGTCCAGGGCGCCTCGGCACAGAGCGCCTCGGTGATCGCGCGCCAGGGCGACGCCTGGAGCCGCCTCGTCGCCGAGGGCGGACTGAGCACGACGGCGGTGTTCCAGGCGCTGATGTCGACGCGCGTCGCGCGCGCCGTTGCGGCCGTCTCGCCGACCACGCGGCTGATCAACTGCTGCTTCCCCGACGTCGTGAACGGGATGATCGCCGGCGCCGGCGCGCCCGTCCTTTGCGGCCTCGGCAACATCGCCATCCTGTCGAACGCGTTCGCCGGCGAGGCGGGGCTCGCGACGCCGGGCGCGGTGCGCGTGCTCGCGCACTACCAGACGCTCGCCGCGTGGCGACGGCCGCCGGCGGCGCGCTCGGGGCCGGCCCCGCGCGTCTGGCTCGAGGACCGGGAGGTCGACGACGCGTTCGCGCGCTTCGCGCCGGTGCAGCTGACGCCGGAGCCGGCGATCGAGATCTCCGGCGCGAGCGGCGTGCCCCTCGCGCTCGCCATCGCCGCGCGGCAGGACTGGCGCGGGCACGTGCCCGGGCCGCACGGCCTGCCGGGCGGCTATCCGGTGCGGCTGGGCGGCGGCGAGCTCTCCCTCGATCTGCCGAGCGGCGTCGCGCGCGAGGAGGCGGTCGCATGGAATGCGCGCTTCGAGCAGGAGAACGGCCTGGTCGTCACGCCCGGAGGCGCGGTGCGCTACACCGGCAGGCTCGAGGCCGCATTGCGGCGCGTGAGTCCCGACCTCGCCGCCGGCTTCGCGCTCGCCGATCTCGAGTCCGTCCACGTCGCGATGGCCGCGCTGCGCGCCCGCCTCCAGGCGCAGGCGGTCTGAGCGGCGGCGACCGCGGATCAGCGCTCGGCGAACGCGAGCCGGGCGCCCAGCGCGGCGAAGGCACCGGCGAAGAGGCGGCGCATCCAGGCGAGGACCCGCGGGCGCGCGATCACGTGGCGGCGGACGGCGGCGGCGAAGACGCCGTAGACGACGAACACCGCGAAGGTCGCGAGCATGAACACGAGGCTGAGCTCGAGCATGCGCGCGAGCGGGCGCGACTCGCCGGCGGCCAGGAACTGCGGCAGGAACGCGAGGAAGAAGATCGAGAGCTTGGGGTTGAGGATGTTCATCAGCACCGCCGCAACGATGATCCGCGGTGCCGATTGCGGGGCGACCCCGCTTTCGACGCGCAGCGCGCCGCGCTCCCGCAGCGTCGACCAGGCCATGAAGAGCAGATACGCGACGCCGAGGTATTTCAGCGCCTGGAAGGCGAGCGCGCTGGCGTGCAGGAGCGCGGCGAGGCCGGTGACGGCCGCCGCCATGTGCGGGACGATTCCGAGCGTGCAGCCGAAGGCCGCGACGACGCTGGCATGCGCGCCGCGCGACAGGCCGGTGGAGACGGTGAACAGGACGCCGGGGCCCGGCGAGATCACGACGATCAGGGTCGTAAGCAGGAAATCGAGGCTCATCGGGAACTCCTCGTGGGGCGCGGGTGGTCGGCGCTCGGGTGCTCGGGCCGACGGCGCGCCGCGCTGTTCACGGCGCCTCGACCCGACGACGCCTCAATACGGCGTCCCGTCCTTGTGGGTGAAGCGCCATGCGCCGTCCACGAGCGTCGCCTGCAGGTCGTCGTCGGGATAGCTGCCCTGGTCGCCGGGCGAGCGATCGCCGATCTCGAGATAGACGACGACGTCGTCCGTCTCGTTGACCAGCTGATGGCCGTCGCCGGTGCCGGCGGGGAAGCCCGCGCATTGACCCGGGGCGAGGCGCGTGGCGCCCGCGTCGGTGCGCAGGGTCGGATTGCCTTCGAGGATGAACACGAACTCGTCCTGGCGCGAATGCGCGTGGCGCAGCGCGGAGACCGCGCCCGGCGCCAGTCTCGTCAGGTTGACGCCGAAATTGCGCAGCCCGAAGACGTCGCCGAGCGGCCGTTTCTCGCGGCCTGCCATGCGCGCGGCGAACGGTGCGGGATAGTTCGTCGGCCGGGCGCGCACCGGCGCCTCGGCGGCGACGATCGCGACGGGCAGGTTCGGCTTGGTCATGGGGCCGCTCCTTCGGGACGGAAGCGTCCATGGATGCACGTCACGGGGCCTCACTGCCAGAACCAGCGCGCGCATTCCCGTTCGCGCTCGCGCTCGGTGAGGCCGACATCGGCCAGGGCGCGGGCATCGAGGTCGCGCAGCTGCCGGCGCGTCGTCGCGCGATGGAACCAGGCCCGCAGCAGCGACGCCGCCAGCTCGAGAGTCCCGGCGAAGGGCAGGCGAAGGCGGCGAAGGATCAGCGTCATGGCGGCGGAGAATGCCCCCCGCCGGGTTGCGGTGTTTCGGTCGCCGCCGAAGCCTCGCGCCCGCGACCCGGCTAGTCTCTCGAGGACGAAACGAGGAGTCCGGCCATGTCGACACCTGCACGGTTCTCCGAGATCGCCGTCGTCGCGGGCGACCCCGCGCGCGCGGCGATGCTGCACGCGCTGATGGACGGTCGCGCGCTCACCGCCTCGGAGCTCGCGCAGGTCGCGGGCGTCACGCCGCAGACCGCGAGCGGGCATCTCGCGCGCCTGCTCGAGTCCGGGCTCCTGCAGGTCGCGAAGCAGGGCCGGCACCGCTACCACCGGCTCGCCAACCCGGCGGTCGCGCGGATGATGGAGAGCATCATGCAGGTCGCGGCGACGGCAGCGCCGGCCCGCGCGTCGCTCGTCGTCGGTCCGCGCGACGCGGCGCTGCGGGCCGCGCGCACCTGCTACGACCATCTGGCCGGGCGTCTGGGCGTGGCGCTGGCCGACGCGCTGGTCGCCGCCGGCGAGATCGAACTCGCGGACGATGCCGGCGTGATGACCGCGAGCGGAATCGCGCGGATGCGCCGTCTCGGCATCGATCTCGACGCCGCGTTGCCCGCGAGCGGCCGCAAGCGGACGCGCATGCTCTGCCGTCCGTGCCTGGACTGGAGCGAGCGGCGCGCGCATCTCGCCGGTGCGCTCGGCGCGGCGATCTGCGCGCATTGCTTCGCGCAGGGCTGGATCCGGCGCGTCGAGGGCTCGCGCGCCGTCAGCGTGACGCCGAAGGGCGCGCAGGCCCTGCAGGCGGCATTCGGCGTCGATCCCGGTTGAGCGCCGGCGGCGCGTCGCGCTCCGCGACGGGCCGCCGGCGCGCGGGACCGGCGCCGGGTGCGGTGACTTCAGGCCGTGCGTCGGCGCCGCGTCTTCCACGCGATCATCCCGACGCCCGCGCCGAGCAGCGCCGACGTGGCGGGTTCTGGCACCGTCTCGATCGCGAGGAACGGCCGCAGCGAGGGATCGGCGGCGGTCGACGAAAGGTAGAGCGAGGCGATGGGCCGGCCGGCATCGGACGCCAGGATGTCCGGCTGCGAGAGCCGGACGCCGAGATTGCCGGACGGATCGTCGAGCCAGTCCTTCACCAGGCCCGTCACGTCGAAGGTGACGAACTGGTTCACGCCGGTCTGCACGAAGGTGCCGACGACGTCCGACACCGAGGGCTGGGTCTCCCACGTGACCGTGGTCTCGCCCCAGGCGCTGGTCACTTCGCGCAGTTCCGTCGTCACCGGCCTCGCGGCGGTCGGATCGTCGAAGGGCGGCAGGCCGGGGACGGCGAAGAGGCCCAGCGTCGCCTTGGCGATGCTGCCCGATGCCAATGCGAGGCCGGCGAGATCGAAGCGGATCAGCGTGCGGGTGTCGTGCGCACGCGTCTCGCCGCCGGCCCCGATCAGGGGCGTGGTGTTGCTGCTGCCGAGGAAGTTGCCGAAGGGCACCGCGGGAAGAGGCGTCAGCGCGCCGAGCGTCGCGCTGTCGAGATTGGTGGCGCGCGCCGCCGTGGCGATGCCGAAGGCGCCGGGGACGGCGAACTCGTAGACGAAGACGTCCTCGCTCGCGGCCTCCCCGGGCTGGAGCGTGACGAGCGGGCCGGCCTGGGCAGCCGTCGCCAGCAGCGTCGTGAGCGCGAAGGCGCCCGCTATGGATCGTTGTCGCATGGGTCTCTCCCGGTTCGAGGTCCGGGCACGCGCCCTTTGCGCGCGCCCTCGATCCTCTACGCGCGGTGCGCGGATCCGGAGGTCGTCGTTCACGGGCTTGTGTAGGCGCTGCGATGCACCCGGGAACCGGCCCGCTTCGGGGGCGCGGCGCGCTCAGTCGAGCTCGAGCAGCCGGTCCGGGATCTCGTTGGCGTCGTCGGGCGCGCGCGGGAACGCCGCCGCGAGGATCGCGCCGAGCCGCTCGAGCGCGGCCACGTAGGCTTCGGCGACATCCCCGCGCGCGACCTGCGCGGTGAAGCCTTCGACCACGCCCATCCATTGCGCGGGGTCCACGACCGCGAAGACGCCGCGATCGGCAATGACTTCGACATGGTGCTCGGCGAGCGACACGAAGAGCAGCACGCCGTTGCGCGCCTCGACGCCGGCGAGCCCGCGCTCGAGGAAGACCGCGGCGGCGAAGCGCGCGGCGCGGCGCTGCAGCACGGCGCGCGGTGTCAGCCACGCCGCGATGCGCGGCCGCGTCGTCGCGAGGGCGACGAGCGCGAAGACCAGCAGCTGGACGATGGCGACGCCGGGATCGCTGAGCGTGACGCCGGTCCATCCGGGCGCCAGATGGAGCGCGACGGCGGGCGCCGTCACGCCGACGACCGCGGAGAGGATGAGCGGGACGGTGAAGTAGGTGTCGGTGCTGCGCGCGACGGCGCAGAGGAACTCGGCGCTGGTGCCGGATTCGGCGGTGCGGATCGCCGCCTCGATGCGCTGGCGCTGTGCGGGCGAGAGGATCGTCATGTCACCAGCTCCCCGTCGCGCCGCCGCCCCCGAACGAGCCGCCGCCGCCCGACCAGCCGCCGCCGCGGCCGCCGCCGCCCCCCGACCAGCCGCCGCGCGAGGGCGGCAGGATGACCATCGGCCCGCGACCCCAGGGGCCGCCGCGCCGGCCGTAGGGCGAGGGGCCGTGGCCGCCGCCCAGGCCGCCGCCGTTGCGATACACGACGAACAGGACGATCAGGCCCATGCCGACGACGAACAGGATCGGGACGAGCTGGCCCTCGAGCGGTCCGTCCGCGGACTTGGGCGGCTGGTAGCTGCCCTCGACGGAGGCGATGATCGCGAGCGTCCCCTTGACGATGCCGCCCTCGATGTCGCCGGCGCGGAAGCGGGGCACGATCTCGCCGTTGATGATCTGGAAGGCGCGCGCATCGGGCAGGTTGCCTTCGAGCCCGTAGCCCACCTCGATGCGCAGCTTGCGCTCGTTCGGCGCCACCACCAGCAGCACGCCGTTGCTGTTCTGCTTCGTGCCGAGCTTCCAGGCGCGCCCGAGCTGCAGTCCCGCCTCGGCGATGTCGAGCCCCTCGAGCGAGGGAAGCGTGACGACGACGATCTGGTTCGAGCTTCGCTTCTCGTGCTCGGCGAGCAGCCGCGTGAGCTGCTCGCGCGTTGCCACCGACAGGACGCCGGCGACGTCGACGACGCGCGCGAGCGGCGGCACGCGAAGCTGCTGCGCCGCGGCGGTCGCCGCCGCGAGGAGCAGGATGACGGCCAGGATCCGGCGCAGCGCGCGCATCGTCGGCGTCCCGCGGGCGCTCGGCGCCGTCACGAGCCCTTGTTGAAGTTGACGCGCGGCGCGCGATCGGCGCCGGCCTCGGCCGTGAAGCTCTCCTTCGGCTTGGCGTCGCGATACAGCGTCGACGCCCAGATCACGCCCGGAAAGGTGCGGATCTCGGTGTTGTAGTTCTGGACCGCCTGGATGTAGTCGCGGCGCGCGACCGAGATCCGGTTCTCCGTGCCTTCGAGCTGGACCATCAGCTGCTGGAACTGCGCGTCCGCCTTGAGCTGCGGATAGTTTTCGGCGACCGCGAGCAGCCGGCCGAGCGCGCCGGACAGCGCCTGCTGGCTCTGCTGGAACTGCTTGAACGCCTCGGGATTGGCCAGGGTCTCGGCCGTGACGGTGATCTGGGTCGCCTTGGCGCGGGCATTGACGACCGCCTCGAGCGTCTCGCGCTCGTGCGCCGCGTAGCCCTTCACCGTCTCCACCAGATTGGGCACGAGGTCGGCGCGGCGCTGGTACTGGTTCTGGACCTGCGCCCAGGCGGCCTTCACCGCCTCGTCGAGGCGCGGGATGTCGTTGATGCCGCAGCCGCCCAGCAGCAGGGCCAGCATGATTGCCGCAAAGGCGCGGACATGACGGCGGGGCATCGCGATGACTGCACTCATGGCCGTTGCTCCGGTTGCACGATCGCGTCGCTAGACTGGTCACGCGGACGGCGGCGAGGCAAGACCGCGCTGCGGCTCTCGGCCATGCGCGATCAGGTGTCGCGGGCTTCCCAGGGACGCATCGTCACGCCGACTCCCGCGCGCAGCGTGTTCTGCACCTCGGCGACGGCGTCCGTCTGCCGCAGCAGCGCCTCGATCGCGGCGGCCGGCGCCGGCGACGCGATGCGGGCGCGGTAGGTGATGTTGCGCGCGGCCAGGCCGACGCCCTCGAAATCCGCCTGCGCCTCGACGTCGACGCCGTCGACGGGAATTCCCTGGCGGGCGGCCTCCCGATACACATCGTTGCAGTAGCAGGTTGCGAGCGCGAGCATCAGGAACTCGCCGCCGTTGACGCTCGATCCGGCGCCGCTCGGCTTCGCCGCGACGGCGAACGGGCGCGCATTGTCCGCGGTGCTCAGGGTGACCCGATGCGCGTCGCGGGAACTCTGGACATGCGCGCTGATTCGCACGGGTGCCTCCGGCGGCAGGTGGCGGATGCCGCGCATCTAGACGCCACCTCGGGGTCGCGACGCAAGTCGGCGCCCGGGCGGCGCGCAGCCCGGGCGACGCCCGCGCGCCGCGGCTTGCCTCTCTCGTCGCGTGCGTGCCAGCGTCCTCGGCGAGGCGGGAGCGGTCGCGCCGCATCGGCACGGGCTCGTCGCCGGGGGGATCGGACATGATCGGGACCATTCGGGCTTCACGGCGAGGCGTGCTGGCCGGCGCCGCGGCGGCGGGCGTGGCGGCGAAAGCGGGCGCGGCGCTCGCGCAGCAACGCAAGACGGTCCTCGTGATCGGCCTCGACATCAGCGACGGGCGCAACTACGACCCCGCGCGCTCCGCGGACCTGACGCCGCCGCTGACGATGGGCGCGGTGTACGAGACGCTGATCACGCTCGCCACCGACGACCTCGTCAACGTCAGGCCGGCGCTCGCCACGTCCTGGTCGCTGGTGAAGGACGGGACGGCGTGGCGATTCGCGCTGCGCCCCGGCGTCAGGTTCTGGAACGGCGACGCCATGACGGCCGAGGACGTGAAGTTCTCGCTGGACCGCCTGATCAACGTGAAGGACCAGCCGGCGTCCTACGCGGCGAACATGGGCGCCGTGAGCATCGTCGACCCGATGACGGTCGAGATCGCGATGAAGAACCCGAAGGAGCCGCTGCTGCTCGACCTGACGGCCCCGTCCTTCGCGATCTACTCGGCGAAGCTCGCGGCCGCGAACGGCGCGGTGGCCGCGCCCGGCGCGGACCAGTCGGACAAGGCGACGCCGTGGCTCAACGCCAACTCCGCCGGCACCGGGCCCTATCGCATGGTCGGCTGGGAGCGCAACGTGAGCGTGACGCTGCAGCGCAACCCGAACTACTGGGGCACGCCCGCGCCCTTCGAGCGGGTCGTCATCCGTCACATCCCGGACGGCGCGGCGCAGCTGCTGGCCGTGCGTCGCGGCGACATCGACATCGCGATGAACCTCGCGGCCGAGCAGCTCGACAGCCTGAAGGGCAACGCCGACATCGCGACGATCCAAGGCGGCTCGACCGACACGCTGTACTTCTGCCTGACCAGCAACCCGGAGCTGA
The DNA here is from genome assembly GCA_016793165.1 of Alphaproteobacteria bacterium. Classification (GTDB taxonomy): domain Bacteria; phylum Pseudomonadota; class Alphaproteobacteria; order CACIAM-22H2; family CACIAM-22H2; genus CAIOSQ01. The sequence continues at coordinate 62,156 of JAEULA010000032.1, forward strand.
ACGCGACGCTGGCCAGGCGCGAGGCGCGCCAGGCCGTGGCGCACGCGATCGACTATGACGGCCTGATCAAGGGGCTCGTCGGCGGCTTCGCCGACCGGCCGCCGTCCTTCCTGCCCGCCGGCATCGCCGGCACCACGCTCGAGCAGACCCGGACGTTCGGCTTCCGCGAGGATCTCGCCAAGTCGAAGGACATGCTCGCCGCCGCCGGCGTGCCGGGCGGGTTCGAGTTCGAGCTCATCTTCCCGAGCGCGGCGTATTTCAGCACCTCGTACGCGCTGATGGCGCAGAAGATCCAGTCGGACGTGGCGCGCGTCGGCATCCGCATGACGCTCAAGCCGATGGACAACGTGAACTGGCGCGCGCAGTTCAACGGCGGCAAGGCACAGGCGACGATCGCGCCGTGGACCTCGCCGTCGCCCAATCCCTACCTGTGGACCGGCGCCTCGGTGCAGCGCGTCGCCAAACGAATGGGCTGGGAGCCGTCGGCGGAGATCGTCGCGCTGGTCTCGCAGGGCGCGGCCGAGATCGACGTGGCGAAGCAGGCAGCGATCTACGAGCGCTACCAGCGGATCCTGATCGAGCAGGCGAACTACGTCACGCTGATGCAGCCGATCTACCGCATCGCCGCGCATCGCAACGTGGCGAACGTGAAGCTCACGGCGAACGTCTGGAAGATGGAGCTCGCGCAGGTGCGGCCGGCGTGATCGGCGTGATCGGCGACGCGGCGGCGGTCAGCCGGGGCTGCCGCCGTCGGTGCGCCAATGGCGCGGCGAGCGGCCGAACTCGCGCTTGAAGGCGCGGCTGAACGCCTCCTCGGAGCCGTAGCCGACACCGTGCGCGAGCTGGGCGATGGTCTTGCGCGTCTCTCGCAGCTCGCGTCGCGCGGACTGCAGGCGAAGGCTGGTCAGGTAGCGGATCGGCGGGACGCCGACCAGCTCGGTGAAGCGGTCCATGAAGGCGCTGCGCGACAGCGCCGCTTCGCGCGCGAGCGCGTCGGCGGTCCAGTCCGTGGCGAGGTCGCGGTGGATGAGCGCGAGCGCGCGGCCGATCTGCGGGTCGCGCAGCCCGGCGAGCCCGCCGCGAGCGCCTTCGTCGAGCGACGCGGCATAGTGGCGGACGGCTTCGACGAAGAGCAGCTCGGACAGGCGCGCCATCGTGCCCGACGCGCCGACGCGGCCCTCGGCGAGTTCGGCCGCGGCGAAGCGCACCGAGGCCTCGACCCAATCGCGTGACGCGCCTTCGCGGATGTCGAGCTTCAGCATCGCGGGCAGTGCGGCGATCAGCGGGTTGTAGCCGTCCACCGTGCCGAGGAAGCCGCAGACCAGATGCGTCGCGGGGCCGCCCCCGCCGTAATCGATGCGCGCCAGGCCGCCGTCGCCGGCGGCCTGCACGAGCTCCTCGGCGCTGACAGGCGTCAGGCCCGGGGCGCTCGCGAGCATGTGCGCCTCGTTGCGCGGCAGCAGCACGATCTCCCCTGGGCGCACGACCAGCGGCGGTTGACCGCCGACGGCGGCGAGGACCTCGCCCTGCAGCACGACGTGGTAGCCGATGATCTGCGCCGAGGGCGCGAGCAGGTGGTTGTAGACGTCGACCGTGACCTTCGAGGTCACGCACCAGGGTGCGGTGAGCCGGGCATCCAGGAAGATGCCTCCGTTGAGCCGCACCGCGCGGAGTACATCGGCCAATGGATCCGTCATCGCGACCGAACCTCTGATTTGGACGAGCGATCAGGTCAATCGGACCGGCGGTCATTCACCGGCGCGCTCGTCGCGAATATCCAAGCCCCCAGGATCCCGGGCCCTGACGATCGTCGCCGCGCCACGGCGGCGGTCGATGCGGCTCGATCCGCGCCCGGGGATCGCCACGACCACCCTAGGCCGGGACGACCCGTCCCGGACAAGCCAATTGGAGGACATTCGCGATGACCACACTTCTCGACTCCCCGCCCGTCGCGCCCGACTTCGCCGCGATCAAGCAGCGCCAGCAGGCGACCTGGGCGTCCGGGGACTACGCTGTCATCGGCACCACGCTGCAGATCGTCGGCGAGGGGCTCTGCGAGGCGATCGACCTGCGCGCCGGCGAGCGCGTGCTCGACGTCGCCGCGGGCAACGGCAACGCCACGCTCGCCGCCGCGCGCCGCTTCGCGCGGGTGACCTCGACCGATTACGTCCCCGCGCTGCTCGAGCGCGGCCGGGAGCGCGCGGCAGCCGAGCGACTGCCGGTCGAGTTCCAGCAGGCGGATGCCGAGGCGCTGCCCTTCGCCGACGGCAGCTTCGACGCGGCCGTCTCGACCTTCGGCGTGATGTTCACGCCCGACCAGGAGAAGGCCGCGCGCGAGATGCTGCGCGTGGTGCGCCCGGGCGGCCGCATCGGCCTGGCGAGCTGGACGCCGGAGGGCTTCATCGGTCAGCTGTTCAAGACCATCGGCCGGCACGTGCCGCCGCCGCTCGGCGTGAAGTCGCCGGCGCTTTGGGGAACGCAGGCACGGCTCGCCGAGCTGTTTCCCGGCCAGCACGTGGCCACGACGATGCGCAGCTTCAACTTCCGCTACGAGTCGCCGGCGCATTGGCTGCGGATCTTCCGCACCTATTACGGCCCGACCCATCGCGCCTTCGCCGCGCTGGACGCCTCGAGCCAGGCCGCGCTCGAAGCGGACATCCTGGATCTGCTGGAGCGCCGGAACCGCGGCGGCGCCGAGACGCTGATCGTGCCGAGCGAGTACCTCGAGACGGTCGTCACGAAGGGCTGAGCCGCGGGTCGGACCGGCCGGTCTCCCCTCGCGGCCGGCGGCGCCGGCCGGGAGGGGATCATGCCGGCCGGTCAGGCCCCGTCGACTTGCCGGCATCGGCGGGCGCGGTCAGCGACAGGACGCGCCACGCCGTCAGGCATCCCGCGAGGGGGAAGACCAGCAGGGCGCCGAACAGCCACTGCGCGGCGGCCGCGATGCCGGCCGGCGTCGTCGCCGTCGCGAGACCCGCCGTATTGGCGACCATGCCGGCGATCGCCGTGCCGAAGGCGGCCGCGAGGGTCTGCGCCGTCGTGATGAACGGGCCGGCGATGTTGCGCTCCGCCGCCGGCGCGACCTCCATCAGGAGCGCACCGAGATGCGCCCATCCCAGGCCGATGCCGGTGCCGACGAGGATCTGGCCGGCGATCACGACCGGCAGCGAGCCGGTCGCGAGGCCGTGGGCGTCGAGCGCGATGCCGACGGCCATGGCGGCGGGGCCGGCGAGAATCGCGCGGCGCGCGCGTCGTCCGCGCGCCGAGGCCGTCAGCAGCGACGCGGCAGTCCACGCCAGCGAGATCAGCGCGCTGACATAGCCCCCGGTGATCGGCGCGACGTCGTGTCCGGCGCGCAGGATGTAGGCGACGAAGGTGCAGGGGCTCATCGCCAGGATCAGCAGCGCCATCGTCGCGGTGACCGCGCCGGGCGCTGTCGTCGGCACGAAGGCGCCGCCGAGGAACAGTCGCACCGGCGCCCGCGCGTCGAGCCGCAGCATCGCGGCGACGAGCGCGATCGCGACGACGAGGCCGAGGATCGCCGGCCCGGGGCGGCCGGTGATGCCGCCGGCGCTGACCGCGATCGCGGCGGCGAAGATCAGGCCCAGGCGCAGCGCCGGGAAGACCGGCGTCGCGCCGGGAGCGTTCTCGATCGCGCGCGGCAGCACGCGCTGCGCGACGGCGGCGAAGGCGAGCCCGATGGCGAGGTCGACCCAGAACGCGGCGCGCCAGGCGTCGAACTGCGCGAACACGCCGCCGACCGACGGTCCGAGCAGGGCGGCGACTCCCCAGACGCTGCCGAGGATCGAGATCGCCCAGGCGTGCAGCGCGGGCGGGAAGACCGAGCGGATGGTCGCGTAGGCGAGCGCCGGCAACATGCCGCCGCCGAGCCCCTGGACCAGCCGGCCCGCGAGCAGGACGCCCATCGACGGCGCGAGCGAGCAGAGCAGGCTGCCGAGCATGAACATCGCGAAGGCGAGGCTGAAGGCGCGTCGCGGCCCCGCCTGCGCCAGCGTCAGCGGCACGGCCGCCGCGCCCGTCAACGATCCCGCGATGTAGAGCGTCGATGTCCAGGCGAAGAAGGCGACGCCGCCGATCTCCGCCACGACGACCGGCATGATCGTCGCGACGACGTAGATCGACACCGCATGGAGGGCGACGCCGCCGGTCACGACCAGGATGCGGCCGCCATGGCCCTGACGCAGGACCTGGCGCCAGCCGTCCTGGCCCGTTCGGCCGTGGTTGGTATCGCTCATCGGAAATCTCCGGATGGCCCGCAAGGCGGGACCGCGATGCGTCGCCCGGGTTCGCACCGACCGGCGCGCGCCTCGCGCGACAGGCTCTTGCAGGGATCGGCGTCTCGGAATGGCCGCAGGGGACGACCGGATCCCCGGTCGTCGGTGAGGTCGCTGGTCGAAAGGGCGCGGCGGCGGTGAGCGACGCGCCTCCGTAACATCGCCTTCCCGACGCGGCAAGCCGCAACGCGACCGCGCGCGCGAGCCCGCGGTCCGGATCGGCCGGAGCCGAGGCCGCTCGTCGGCCGGCGAGCTCAATGATCGGACCAGGCGCTGCGCATCTGCGCGTCGAAATCGGGCGCCGAGCCGTCGTCGACCTCGACCACGACCTGGGCGATGCGGCCCGTGAAGCGGAAGGGCGCTCGGTAGTCGGGCGTGACCGGCAGGCCGCTGTCGTAGCCGCAGCACAGGCCTTCGCCGGACGTCTCGATCACGGCGGGCACGGTGTGCGGGATCTCGCCTTCACCGATCGGGCGGCCGTCGAGCAGCAGTATGCCGTGCCCGCGATGCTCGCCGGTCCTGCGGAAATGGAAGGCGAGCGCATGGCGGCCCGGCGGAATCGCCTCGGTCGACGTGATGCGGTACTCGGCGAGGCCGAGATGGTTGTGGACGTAGTGCAGGCGCCCGTCCTTCACGTACAGCGAATAGCCTGCGAACCAGCTGCCGTGGCACAGCAGCACGCCCTCGGCCCCGGCCGCGGGAATCTCGACCTCGGCGACGATGCGGTGCGAGCGGTTTTTCACGTTCACCGCGGTGTACTCGAACTGCGGCGCCGCGTTCGGATGGTAGACGTAGCGCGAGCGCGGCCCGAGGGCGCTGGGCTTGCGCTCGCCCATGCGCAGCTGCATGCGCGAATCGAGCGGCAGCACGTTGTATTTCCCGGCCTCGACCCACCAGCGCTCGATCAGCTCCCTGAGCTTCCCGGGATGCGCGGCGGCGAGGTCGGTGCATTCCGAGAAGTCCTCGGCGACGTGATAGAGCTCCCAGCGCTGCTGCGCGAGGACCTCCTCGGTGAGCGGCCCGCCTTGCGGCTGCTCGACCACGGCCTTCCAGCCGTCGGCCCACAGGGCGCGCGAGCCGATCATCTCGTAGTACTGGACGCGCTTGGTCGTCGACGCCGCGCCGTCGAAGAGGCTGGCGGCGAAGCTCGTGCCCTCGAGCGGCCGCTGCGCGACGCCGTTGAGCGTCGCCGGCGGCGCGATGCCGATCGCCTCGAGGATCGTCGGCGCGACGTCGACCACGTGCACGTACTGGCCGCGCACGGCGCCGCGATCGGCGATGCCCTTTGGCCAATGCACGATCAGCGGGTCGCTCATCCCGCCCTGGTGCAGGTAGCGCTTCCAGCGCCGCAGCGGCGTATTGCCGGCCCAGGCCCAGCCCCAGGCGTAGTTCGGGTAGGACTTCGCGCTGCCCCAGTCGTCGAGATGCCGGAGGTTCTCCGCGACGCTCGCCTCGATCCGGTTGGGGAACTGGCATTCGTTGAACGAGCCGTGCACGCCGCCTTCCGAGCTGGCGCCGTTGTCGGAGGCGAGCATGACCAGCGTGTTGTCGAGCTCGCCGAGGCGCTCGAGGTGATCGATGACGCGGCCGATGTGGTGGTCCGTCTGCTCGAGGAAGGCCGCGTAGACCTCGTGCTGGCGGGCGTAGAGCCGCCTGGCGTCGGCATCGAGCGAGTCCCAGGCCGGCACCCATTCGGGACGGGGCGAGAGCCGCGTGCCGGCCGGGATGATCCCGCCGGCGAGCTGGCGGGCATAGACCTGTTCGCGCCAGCGATCCCAGCCGATGTCGAACCTGCCGCGATAGCGTTCGATCCACTCGGGCTCGACGTGATGCGGCGCATGGCCGGCGCCCAGGCAGTAGTAGAGGAAGAACGGCTTGTCGGGCGCGACGGTGCGCAGGTCGTTGACGTACTCGATCGCGCGATCCGCGAGATCGGCGTTGAGGTGATAGCCGTCCTCCCAGCCGCGCGGCGGATCGATGTAGTGGTTGTCGTGGACCAGCGTCGGCGCCCAGTGGTTCGTCTTGCCGCCGAGGAAGCCGTAGAAGCGCTCGAACCCGCGCGCGAGCGGCCAGCGCGCCTTCGACGCGCCCGAGGCGTATTCGCCCGCCAGAGTCAGGTGCCACTTGCCGATCGCGAAGGTCGCGTAGCCCTCGGCGAGCAGCATCTCCGACAGGAAGCCGTTCTCGCGCGGCACCGCGCCGTTGTAGCCGGGGAAGCCGGTCGCCATTTCCTGGATGATGCCGACGCCGTTGGAGTGGTGGTTGCGCCCCGTGAGCAGGCAGGCGCGCGTCGGCGAGCAGATGGCGGTTGTGTGGAAGTCGCGGTAGCGCAGCCCGCCCGCGGCGAGGCGGTCGAAGCCCGGCGTGCGGATGTCCGAGCCGAAGCAGCCGAGCTGCGCGAAGCCGACATCGTCGAGCAGGATGACGACCACGTTGGGCGCGCCCGGCCGCGCGGCCTTCGGCACCGGCCAGGCGGCCTCGGACTCGCCCGCCGTTCGTCCGATCCGCCCGGTGAATGGCGTGCCCTCCGGATAGGTCTTGAGCTCGGCCATCGTAGCGTCTCCCCCGCGACACGTCGTTTGGCGCCGGCGGAGTCGCGCGCGCCGGTCGTGGCCGCATCTTGTCGCGGTCGCGCCGTCGGGTCGATCAGCTCGCGGGGCGGCGCAGCGTGCGCAACAGCTCGCGCGGCGCGAAGGCCCCGAGCGCGACGCCAGCCGCGGCATAGGCGACGAGGCCGAGCGCGACGAGGCCCGCGAGAGCCGCCCATCGGATGACGCCGTGGATGGCGAGCAGGGGCCCGGCGAGCTGCATGCCGCCGAGCAGGGCGGCGCCCATGGCGAGGCTTGCGGCGAGGGCGCGCAGGCCGCGCGCGCGCGTCCGGGGCTCCAGCGCGAACGCCCCGCGCGCGAGCAGGCCGCGCGCGAGCAGCGCGGCGTTCAGCCATGCCGAGGCCGCCGTGGCCAGGGCGATGCCGACATGGGCGACGACCTGCATCAGGACCAGGGCGACCGCGGTGTTCACCGCGACGCAGAGCACCGCGATCTTCACCGGCGTGCGCGTGTCCTGGCGCGCGTAGTAGCAGGGCGCCAGGACCTTGATGAGCACGTAGGCCGGCAGGCCGAGCGAATAGGCCACGAGCGCGCGCGCGGTCTCGCGCGTCGTCGCATCGCCGAAGGCGCCGCGCTCGAACAGCGTCGCGATGATCGGCTGCGCGAGCACGATCAGCGCGACGGTCGCCGGCAGGGTGAGGATCAGCGCGATCTCCAGCGCGCGGTTCTGCGTCGTGCCGGCGGCGACGGTCTCGCCCAGGCGGATCTGGCGCGAGAGCAGCGGCAGGATCGCGGTGCCGATGGCGATGCCGATCACCGCGAGCGGCAGCTCGTAGAGCCGGTCGGCGTAGTACAGGAAGCTCACCGCGCCCGTGGGCAGCAGCGAGGCGATCATCACGTCGACCAGCAGGTTCACCTGGACGACGCCGCTGCCCAGCGCCGCCGGCAGCATCAGGCGCAGCAGGCTCCTCACCTCGGGCGTCAGGCGGGGCAGCGGCAGCCGCAGCGCCATGCCCTCGCGATCGCAGGCGACGGCGAGCCAGAGGAACTGCGCGAGGCCGGCGAGCGCCACGCCCCAACTCAGCGCCACGCCGGCCGAGGGCAGCACGCGCGTCAGCCCCACCAGCGCGCTGATCATGCAGAGGTTGAGCACGATCGGCGTCGCGGCCACCGCCGCGAAGCGGTCCAGGCTGTTGAGCACGCCGCCCTGCAGGCTGACCAGGCTGATGAACAGCAGGTAGGGGAAGGTGATGCGCGTGAACTCGACGGCGAGCGCGAACTTGTCGGGCTCGTCGCGGAAGCCGGGCGCGACCAGCGCGATGAATTGCGGCATCAGGGTCTCGACGACGATGGTCAGCCCCAGCAGCACCGCGATCAGCACCGCCATCGCGTCCTCGGCGAAATTGCGCGCGACGACCCTGCCGTCCTTGGCGACCATGCCGGCGAACAGCGGCACGAAGGCGGCGTTGAAGGCGCCCTCGGCGAACAGCCGGCGGAAGAAGTTGGGGAACTTGAAGGCGACGAAGAAGGCATCGGCGACCGGCCCCGCGCCGAGATAAGCGGCGGTCAGCACATCGCGCACGAAACCGAGCACTCGGCTCGCCATCGTGTAGCCGCCGACAGTCGCAATGCCGCGCAGGAGACTCATGCGGCGACCCGCTTACCGGATTCGCACGGCGGAAAGAAGGAAGCCGCGGGGCGGCGGACCCGACCGGCGCGCGCGATGGGCGTCAGGCGGCGGATCCGAGGCGGCCGCGCGAAGGCGAGGGGAGCCGCGCACGCCGGACGACGGCCGATCTAGAGGCCGAGGGGATGGGCCGGGCCGAACGACCCGGCGAGGAGCGAGGCGCCGAGCAGCGCCACGATGCAGCCGCCGACCAGGGCGACGCCGTTGGCCACGATCTGGACCCGGCCGGTGCCGCTGCCGCCCAGCATCGCGACGGCCCAGCTGCGTGCCTGGATCACGACGATGCCGATCGCGCCGAGCGCCAGCGCCGTGCCGGTCGACATGGCGACGACCGCGGCGACGCCGGCCCAGTTCAGGTCAAGCGTCGTGGCGAGCACGAGGACGAGGATTGCGCCGCTGCACGGCCGCATGCCGATCGTCGCGACGATCCCGAGCGTCGCGCGCCAATCCACGGCCTTCTCGATCATCTCGTTGGTCGGCGCATGGACGTGACCGCAATGCGCATCGTGGACGTGATGGTCATGATGCTGGGCGTGCGCCGCGGCATGCTCCGGCGCTTCGCCGTGGCGACGCGGCCCAGGCGAGCCATGCCCATGGGCCCCGTCGTCATGGTGATGATGGCCATGGTGACCGTCCTCGGGCCCGCGAGGATGGCAATGGCCGGCACCGTGCCCGTGAACATGATCGTGCTCGTGCTCATGATCGTGCCCGGGCGGTTGCGCCGCCGCGCGGCCGTGCCCGTGTTCGTGGCCGCCCTGCCCGAGCAGGCCGCGCGCGGCGCGCCAGGCGAGGCTCGCGCCGATGAGGACGACGAGCGCGAAGCTCGCGCGCTCGCTCCAATCGACGGCGGCCTGGGTATCGCGCGGCAACCAGCCGGCGACGACCACCAGGCCGTAGACCAGAGCGACCGCGGTGACGCCTTGCGCATAGGCGCCGGCCGCGGACAGCCAGAGGCCGCGGCCCATGCGATAGGGCTGTGTCGCGAGATAGGTGGCGATGATCGCCTTGCCGTGGCCCGGCCCGACGGCATGGAAGACGCCGTAGAGGAAGCTGCCGAGGACCAGCGCCCAGACGGCCTGCAGCGCATGGGTTTGCGACAGGGTGCGCAGGCCGCGCACGAGCTCGCGATGCATCGTGCGCTGCTGGGTCGCGATCCACGCGGTCAGCCGCGTCAGCGGCGACAACTCGCTCTCGGCGCCGCCGCTCGTCGCGCTTGCGGTGCCGGCAGGGGCGGGCAGCTGCGCGGGCGCCGGTGTGCTGCCGCCGAGCAGCAGCGCGATCAGGGCGACGAGGATCAGGGCGCCGCGCCGCACCGGATGCTCACCTTCTCCGCGAACTCGGCGCCGAGGCCGTCGCCGCCCGACTGGTTGCGGTCGAGCGCCGCCGCACGCGCCTTCAGCTCCGCGGGTGGCGCTGGCGGGCGAAGCTTCGCTGCGCAGCCGGCCGGGGCCGCGACGAGACGCACCGCATCGCGATCGGTGGCGTGGACCATCTCGATGAAATAGGTCGGATCGAAGACGGAGTAGACGACCGCCGCAGCCGTCGCGTCGGCCGGCACGGCGAGCGGCAGCTCGAAACTCACGATGAGGCGCGCGTCGCGGATCTCGGCGCCATGCGTCTCGACCGTCGCCAGCATGAGGCGCTCGCCGCCGCGCTCGATGCGGGTGAAGTAGTCGTGGGCGCGCAGGTTCCCCATCATCTCGGCGGCGACCGCGGCGAGGCGTGCCGCGTCGGGCGCCTGCTTGCGCCCGGCGCCGCCCGGCGAGGTCAGGTAGACCGTGTAGGTCTCGTCGAAGATCCAGCCCTGCCGCAGCGCGCGCACCCGACCCGCGCCGTCGAACAGCACCTCGACCTCGATGTCGATCCAGGAATGTGGATGCGCGCCGGCCGGCATGGCGGCGCAGCCCATGACCACCGCCGCGACGGCGCAAAGGAGCCGGGCCGCGAGCCGGCGATGCCACTCCTGTCCCATGGCGGCGAAGCATGGACCAAGCCGCTCGCCGGCGAAACACTCGAACGCGGCGCGCGGGCGCCTTGCCGGACCGCCGGGCCGGCGGCGCGCGTCCCGGCCCGGCGGCACGCCGCCCTGTCGGCGCTAGCCGCCCAAGACCTGGCCGCCGTCGACCGCGATGGTCTGGCCGGTGACCCAGCGGGCGAACGGCGAGGCGAGGAAGAGGGCGACGTCCGCGACCTCCTCGGGCATGCCGAGACGACCGAACGGGATGCTGTCGTGGATCTTCTTGTAGAGCGGGTCGCCCGCGAGCCGGCGCTTCTCCCAGGTGCCGCCCGGGAACTCGATCGATCCCGGCGCGATGCAGTTGACGCGGATGCCCTTGCGGCCGAGCGCCGCCGCCTGGCTGGTGGTGTAGTGGATCATCGTCGCCTTTACCGCGGCGTAGGCGGGAGTCCGCACCGAGGGGCGCAGGCCGGAGATCGACGAGATATGGATGATCGCGCCGTCCTTGGCCGCCTCGAGGCTGGGCAGCGCGGCATGCGAGGCGCGCACCATCGCCATCACGTCGACGGCGAGACCGGCCGACCAGCCCGCCTCGTCGTCGCTCATGCCGAATCCCGAGGCGTTGTTGACGAGGATGTCGATGCCGCCGAGCGCGGCGGCGGCGGCCGTCACATAGCGGGTCACCGCGGCACCGTCGGCGAGATCGCAGGTCGCGGCATGCGCCTTGTTGCCGTGCTTCGCGACCTCGGCCCGCGTCGCCTCCAGCGTCGCCGCGCCGCGCGCGCAGATCGACACGTCGGCCCCGGCCGCCGCGAAACCCAGTGCGATCGAGCGGCCGATCCCGCGGCTGCCGCCGGCCACGACCACCCGCCGCCCCTTGAAGTTGAATGCCATGGATCCCTCCAATTTGTTGTCGGCGCTCATCTTCGGGAACCCGGCGAGGTTGGACAAGCCGCCAAGTCGCGGCGCAGGATTGCGCGGCCGGCTTCGTGAAACGGATCGTGATGGCGCGCACGCGCAGCGTAATTCTCTGGATGGCCGCCCCCGCCGTCGTCGCGGCGGCGGCCTACGGGCTTTGGCTGGGCGACCGTCATGCGCCGCCGCCGGCCTATCGGCTGGCGAAGGTCGAGAGCGGCACCATCGTCGCCACCGTCTCGGCGACCGGCACCGTCCAGCCCGTCACCACCGTGCTGGTCGGCTCGCAGCTGTCGGGCCAGGTCCGCGAGCTGCTTGCCGACTTCAACACGGCGGTGAAGGCCGGGCAGGTGATCGCGCGTCTCGACGACGACCAGATCAAGGCGCGCCTCGCGGCGACGCGCGCCGAGCTCGCCCAGGCGCGCGCCGGCCTGCTGACCGCGCGCGCCCAGGTCGAGCGAATGCGGGCCGAGCTGGCGCTTGCGACCGCGAACGTGGCCAACGGCGAGGCGCAGATCCGGCGTGCGGAGAGCCAGTTCGCCGAAGCCGAGCGCGAGCGCGACCGCAAGCGCGCGCTCGTCGCGCGTGGCGCGGCGACGGTCGCCGATACCGACCGCGCCGAGGCCGCCGTGTTGCAGGCCCAGGCGGGCCTGGCCTCGATCCGGGCCCAGGCCGACGGCGTGCGCGCGAGCCTGATCGCCGCCGAGGCCGGCCTGCGGGTCAGCGATACGCAGGTCGCCGCCGCCGACGCGCAGGTCGCGCAGCGCGAGGCGGCCGTGCGCCAGGTGGAGGTCGATCTCGACCGCGCCGAGATCAAGGCGCCGATCGACGGCGTTGTGATCCGGCGCGATGTCGACGTCGGCCAGACCGTGGCCGCGAGCCTGACCGCGCCGACTCTCTTCACGATCGCGCAGGACCTCCGCCAGGTGGAGATCCACGTCGCCGTCGACGAGGCTGATGTCGGCCGCGTTCGCCCGGGACACGAGGCGCAGTTCACCGTCAATGCCTACCCGGCCTCGACGTTCTCCGGCGAGGTGCTGATGACGCGGCTCGGGGCGCAGACCGTGCAGAACGTCGTCACCTATGTCGTCGTCATCAATGCCGAGAATCGCGAGCAGCGCCTTTTGCCAGGAATGACGACGACCGTGCGCGTGATCACCGATCGGCGCGACGGCGCGGTCAAGGTGCCCAACGCCGCGCTGCGGTGGCGGCCGCCGGGCGCGCCGCGCAATGCCGAGGCGGCGGCGCCGGCCGCCGGTGGCGCGTCGCCGGGCGGCTGGGTCGGGCTCGACCAGCTGCAGCCCGTGCTCACGAAGGAGCTCGGGCTCGACGGCGAGCAGCAGGCCGCGGTCGCCGCGGTCGTCGAGGAGGCCCGCGGGCAGTTCCGCGCGCTGCGCAGCGCCGGCCTGCAGCCCGAGCAGCTGCGCGCCCGCATGCGCGCATCGCGCCAGCAGGTCGAGACGCGGATCGCCGCCGTGCTGCGTCCCGAGCAGCAGAAGTCCTTCGAGGCGTGGCGCGCGCAGCGCGCCAGCGGCACCGCGGCGGCCGTCCAGGGGCGCGTGTATGTCGTCGGCGACGACGGCGCGCCGCGCGCCGTGCCGGTCCGGCTCGGCATCGGCGACGGCAGCTTCACCGAGATCGTCGGCGGCGACGTCAGGCCCGGCCAGGAGCTCATCGTCGGCGGCGGCCCACGCCCGGCCGCCGCCGTCGGCGCCCCGGCCGGCGGACCGCGGGCGATGTTCTGATGCCGGTCGCGCGCGCATGACGGCGTCACCGATCATCGCGGTCGAGGACCTCGCGCGCATCTACGTAATGGGCGACAGCGAGGTGCGCGCGCTCGACGGAGTCACGACCTCCATCGCGCGCGGCGAGTTCGTCGCGGTGATGGGGCCGTCGGGCTCCGGCAAGTCGACCTTCATGAATCTGCTCGGGCTGCTCGACCAGCCGACGCGCGGTCGCTATCGGCTCGACGGCGAGGATGTCGCCGAGCTCGACAGCGACGCGCGCGCGGCGGTGCGCAATCGCAAGCTCGGCTTCGTCTTCCAGTCGTTCAACCTGCTGGCGCGCGCCAGCGCCGTCGAGAACGTCGCCCTGCCGCTCGTCTATGCCGGCATCGGCAAGCGCGAGCGGCGCGCGCGCGCGGCCAAGGTCCTCGACGCGCTCGGGCTCGGCCAGCGTCTCGACCACACGCCGACCGAGCTCTCGGGCGGCCAGCAGCAGCGCGTCGCGATCGCGCGCTCGCTGGTCAACCAGCCCGCGGTGATCCTCGCCGACGAGCCGACCGGCGCGCTCGACAGCCGCACCGGCATCGAGATCATGGCGCTGTTCCAGAGGCTCAATGCCGAGGGCATCACGCTGATCGTCGTGACGCATGATCCCGGCGTGGCGTCCTTCGCGGGGCGCGTGCTGTCCTTCCGCGACGGCAAGCTGGTCGAGGATCGCCGCCAGGCGCCGGTCGATGCGCTGGCGCGGCTCAAGGAAGGCCAGGCCGCGTGAATCCGATCGACGCCGCGCGCTCGGCGCTCGATGCGCTGCGCGCCAACGCCATGCGCTCGGCACTGACGATGCTCGGCATCTTCATCGGCGTCGCCGCCGTGATCGCGATGGTGGCGGTGGGGACCGGCGCGCGCGAGACGGTTCTGACGCAGATCCGCGCGCTCGGCGCGAACCTCATCATCATCATCCCCGGCAACGTGACCGTCGGTGGCGTGCGGCTCGGCTCCGGCGCGCGCGCCAGCCTGACCCAGGACGACGCGATCGCGCTGGAGCGCGAGATCGAGCTGGTCGAGGCCGCCGGCCCGACCTCGCGAGGACAGGTGCAGGTCGTGACGGGCGCGGTCAACTGGTCGACCTGGCTGCAGGGCGTCACGCAGAGCTTCTTCGTCGCGCGCGACTGGGAGGTCGCCGAGGGGCGCGGCTTCGAGCCCGAGGAATACGACCGCGGCGCGCAGCTGGCGCTGCTCGGCGAGACGGTGGCGCGCACGCTGTTCGACGAGGTCGATCCGATCGGCGAGACGATCCGCGTGCGAAACGTGCCGTTCCGCGTCATCGGCGTCCTCGCGCGCAAGGGCCAGACCACCGGCGGCCAGGACCAGGACGACGTCGTCGTGGCGCCGCTGCGCGCCGCGCAGCAGCGCATTTTCGGCGTGAACCGCGCCAATGCCCGCGCGGTCGGCTCGATCGTCGTGCGGGTGCGCGACGGCGAGGACAATGCCGAGGCTGAGGAGCAGATCCGCACGCTGCTGCGCCAGCGCCATCGCCTCACGGCGGCGCAGGAGGACGACTTCATCCTGCGCAACCTCGCCGAGGTCGCGGCGACACGCGACGCGTCCTCGCGCACGCTGTCGCTCCTGCTGGCGGCGATCGCCACCGTTTCGCTCCTGGTCGGCGGCATCGGCATCATGAACATCATGCTCGTCTCGGTGACGGAGCGGACCCGCGAGATCGGGCTGCGGCTGGCGATCGGCGCACGGCGGCGCGACGTGCTGCTGCAGTTCCTGCTTGAGGCGATGTCGCTCTCGGCCATCGGCGGCATCGCCGGCGCCACCCTGGGCATCGTCGCCGCTCAGCTCATCTCGGAGCTGGCCGGTTGGCCGACCATCGTGAGCCCCGACTCGATCGTCCTCGCGGTCGGCGTCAGCGCGCTGGTCGGCATCGCCTTCGGCTTCTATCCCGCCCAGCGCGCCTCGCGTCTCGATCCGATAACCGCCCTTCGCCACGCATAGCCGCGTCGGGGCCGGGTCCCCTCGGCGCCTAACGCAAGCGGATTCCCGACGCTGCGGCCCCAAGGAAGCCAAGTCTGGCTGTCGGAATCCTTTCCAGAAATCATGTCTTGGCTCGCAGTCGTTCACTCAACTGCTTGATCAGCATCAATTTCGAAACTTGGCACAACAAGTGCTAAGCCTTCGGAAGGAGACGCGGACAAGCGGTTTGTCTCCGTGCAACCTTAAGAGAGGGTAGGCGATGGGATATCTAAGAAAGCTGGCGGTCGCTGCGACCGCGGCGCTCGGGCTCACTTGGGCCGCGACGCCGGCAAACGCCTCGGGCGTGATCTTCATCATCGGGAGCGACGTCGTCAGCTTCCATGAGGACGTCGAGTACATCAATCCGGTCATGGACCAGATGGGCAATTTCGGCCCGAAGAACATTCTGTTCCTGAACGATTTCGGAAAGTCGTCGGTGGCCTACACGAACGGCAATGTGACGTTCGATTTCCAGCCGCTCGGCTTCCTCAACGGTTCGACGGATCTCAGCGCCTATTCGGCCGTTTATGTCGATTCGCCCGGCGGTTGCTGCAGCGATGCCGGCGGCTTGATGGACCCGACGGGTTCCCCCGTGTTGGCGGCCTTCGTGGCGGCCGGTGGCAGCCTCGGCATCGGCAACTTCCAGGGTAACGACTTCTGGGACCCGGTCCTCGGCTTCGACGCCTTCCCGGGCGTGACGTCGGGCACGGACGTGCTCTGCGAGGACCCGGGCGTTTCGACCGCGGGCGGTCTCGCCTTCGGCTTCAACGCCTCCTACACCGAGGGCTGCTTCGTCCATCAGACCTATGACCCGGCCTTCTGGGCGGGCAAGGGGTACTTCGCCCTTCAGACCAATGGCGCTGACACGCCGCTCAATGGCGATTGGGTGACGATGGCGACCGGCTTCGTGGATCCGGGTGATCCGACGGGCGTGCCGGAGCCGGCGACGCTCGTCCTGTTCGGCGCAGCCGCTCTGGCTGGCGCCGGCTTGGCGCGCCGCAAGGCCTGATCACGCCCGGCTGGCAACAGCCGAAGCGAGAACGACGAGAGACCCCGCGTCGCCCGGTGCGACGCGGGGTTTTTCTTATCCGCACGGCGAACGTGCCGGCGACGGGTCCCGGCCGCGATGAGCACCCTCAGGGCCGCTGGCGCCACAACAGCGGAATGGCGTCGTCGGCGTCGCGGCGCGCGCGCTCCGCGTCGTCGCGCAGCCGGTTGAATTTCTCGGCGTCGAGGATCTGGTCGCCGGGGCTGCGCTGCTGCGACGGCGGCTGCATCGCGCGCAACGTCTGGCGGCGCTGCTCGCTCTGCAGCCGCTCGCGCGTCTCGATCTCGCGCTGGCGCGTCGATTCGAGCGTGCGGTCGCGCCGGAGTTCGCGCTCGCGCGACCACGCATCGTAGCGACTGTCGTCGGGCGGGCCCGAACGCTCGCGCCCCGCATCGAGTTCGCGCGAGCGGCGCAACACGGCATCGATGTCGTAGCCGTCGGCGGGCGGGAAGGTGGTCGGCGGCACGCCGCTCTTGCGCTGCGCCAGCGCCGGCGCCGCGGCCGCCGCAGCCAGCATCGCCAGGACGAGCAGCGCGCGGCGGCGCATCGGCGTCACTGCGCCGCGACGGTCGCCGCGGCCGGCGCGGGCGCGCGCGACGGGCGCGCCGGTTCGGCGGGCGTTTCCGGATCGCTGATCGCCGCGAGCAGTCGCTCGCGGATGCGCTTGATCTTCGCCTCACCCTCGATCTTATGGCCGAACAGGTCCTTGACGTAGAACACGTCAACGACGCGCTCGCCCCAGGTCATGATCTTGGCGCTGGAGATCTGGAGATTGAGGTCGAAGATCGCGCGCGTGACGTCGTAGAGGAAACCGGCGCGGTCGCGGCCGTTGACCTCGACGACCGTGTGCACGCTCGAGGCGCCGTTGTCGACGAAGACCCGCGGCGGCACGTTGAAGAGCCGCGCGCGCGACTGCGCAGGCCGCCGCTTGGCGAGCTGCTCGCGCATCTTGATGCGGCCGGACAGCGACTGCTCGATCAGCGTCGAGAGTCGCGCGAGCCGCGCCGGCTCGGCGAAGGGCGCGGGCGTATTGCCCTCGATCGCGGGCGCCTCCTGGATCGTGAACGTGTCGAGAGCCATGCCGTTGGACATGGTGAAGATCTGCGCGCCGACGATCGTCGCGCCGGCCAGCGCCATCGCGCCGGCGATTCGGCTGAAGAGCCCGGGATGGTCCTCGCAATAGATCGTGATCTCGGTGATGCCGCGGCTGCGGTCGATGCGGGTGTCGAGCGACAGCGGCGCCTTGCTGCGGTCGGCCTCGCGGATCAGCCGCGCGTGGCGTGCCTGCGTCTCGGTGTCGACGGCGAGCCAGTACCCGGGATAGCCGCGCGCGACATGCTCGGCGAAGTCGGCGTCGGCCCAGTCCGACAGCACGGCGCGCAGCCGCTGCTGCGCGGCCTCGACCCGGTTCTTCGTCGAGGTCGCGGCGCTGACGCCGGCCATCTCCTCCTCGGCGCGGTCGTAGAGGTCGCGGATCAGGGTGGCCTTCCAGTTGTTCCACACGTTGGGGCCGACGGCGCGGATGTCGGCGACGGTGAGGCACATCAGCAGCCGGAGGCGCTCCGGGCTCTGCACGAGCGCGCAGAAGTCGCGGATCGTCTTGGGGTCCTGGATGTCGCGCTTGAACGCGGTGCCGGACATGGCGAGATGGTGGCGCACGAGCCAGGCGACGGTCTCGGTCTCCTCCTCGCTGAGGCCGACGCGCGGGCCGAGCTTGAGGGCGATCTCGGCGCCGAGCTCGGAATGATCGCCGCCGCGGCCCTTGGCGATGTCGTGCAGCAGCACCGCGAGGTACAGCGCGCGACGCGACTGGACCTTGTGCACGACCTCGCTCGAGCGCGGGTGGTCGGCCTTGAGCTCGCCGTTCTCGATGCGATGCATGATGCCGATGGCGAAGATCGTGTGCTCGTCGACGGTGTACACGTGGTACATGTCGTGCTGCGTCTGGGCGACGACGCGGCCGAAATCCGGCACGAATCGCCCGAACACCCCGGCCTCGTTCATCATCCGCAGCGTCCGCTCCGCGCCTTCGCGCGCGGTGAGGATGTCGAGGAAGATCGCGTTCGCCTCGCGGTTCTCGCGCACGCGGCCGTCGATGCGCTTGAGGTCCTGGCGGATCTGCCGGAGCGCGTCGGGATGGATCTCGAGATCGTTCGCCTGCGCGACCTTGAACAACCGCAGGAAGTTGACCGGGTCCTTCGCGAAGGCGTCGTTGCGCGCGACGTTCAGCCGGTCGTTCTCGACCAGGAAGCCCTCGAGCGACTTCGGCCGGTCGATCAGCCGCCGCCAGCTCAGCCGCGGCTTGCGCTCGACGTCGATCTCGAGCGCCGAGCAGAAGATCCGCGTCAGGTCGCCGACGGCCTTCGCCGTCAGGAAGTAGTGCTTCATGAACCGCTCGACGCCGCGCGTGCCGCGGTGGTCGCGGTACCCCATGCGCCGGCCGATCTCGGCCTGGACGTCGAAGGTGAGGCGCTCCTCGGCCCGACCGGTGAGGTAGTGGAGCCAGCAGCGCAGCGTCCACAGGAAGTCCTGGGTCTTGGCGAAGGTCGCGGCCTCCTTGTCGGTGAATACGCCGCGGTCGACGAGCTCCTCGGGTTTGGCGACGCGATGCACGTATTTCGCGATCCAGAACAGCGTGTGGAGGTCGCGCAGGCCGCCCTTGCCCTCCTTGATGTTCGGCTCGACGACGTAGCGCGAATCGCCCATCCGCTTGTGGCGCTCGTTGCGCTCGGCGAGCTTGGCCTGGACGAACTCGCGGCCGGTCTGCGCCACGACCTCCTCGGCGAAGCGCTTCTTGAGCGACGCGTAGAGCTTGTCGTCGCCCCAGACGAAGCGCGACTCGAGCAGAGCGGTGCGGATCGTGAGGTCTTCGCGCGCGAGGCGCAGGCAGTCGGCGATCGAGCGCGTCGAGTGCCCGACCTTCAGCTTCAGGTCCCAGAGGGCGTAGAGGATGTACTCGACGACCTGCTCGTTGCGCGGCGTGGGCTTGTACGGCTGCAGGAACAGCAGATCGACGTCGGAGTTCGGCGCGAGCTCGCCGCGGCCGTAGCCGCCGACCGCCACGATCGCGAGCCGCTCGCTCGCGGTGGGATTGGAGGCGGGGTAGACGTGCTGATCGGCGAAATCGTGGATCGTGCGCACCAGCTGGTCGACGAGGAACGACAGCGAGGCCACGGTCGCGGCGCCGTTGGCCTTGCCGGATTCGAAGCGCTGGCGGATCTCCGCGCGGCCGGTCTCGAGTGCGGTCTTGAGCGCTTCGAGCGCGAGGGCGCGTTGCGCCGGGCTGCCTGCGGGATGCGCGGCCGCGACCGCGGCAAGCGCGCTCTGCACGCCCCGCCGGTCGAAGATCTCGCGCTGATTGATGATCTGTTCCATGCCGATCGTGCGAATATAGGGCGGATGGACACCACGGTCATGCGCTCCCCCCTCCTTGGCCGGGCCCTCGCCGGCGCGCTGGTGACGGCGGGCGTCGCCGCGCTCGGCGCCTGCGCCGATCATCCCGTCGCGCCGCCACCGCCGCCCGTCCTCGTCGCCTTCGTCGAGGAGCCCGGCGGGCTCGCCCGCATCGACGTCACGACGACGGGTCGTCATGCGCTCGCCCGCGTCGAATTGTTGATGCCCGACGGCCGGGCGACGGTCGGCGACGTCGTCGACCACCAGGCAATCGCCGATCGCGCGCCCGGCGGCGGTCCATTCGATGTCGGCGTCGGCGTGTTCGGCGGCTCCTCGAGCCGCGTCGGCGGCGGCGTGTCGATCGGCTTCCCGATCCTCGGCGGCGGCCGCGCCGTCGCGCCGATGATCCGTTCGCGGGCCCGCGTCGCGGTGCCGGACGTCGAGGCCTATCGCCGCGACTGGCCGCAGGCGCGCATCCGGCTTTCCTTCACCGCGGGTCCGGAGGACACGCGTGTCGACGCGACGGCGCCATCGCCCGCCGCCCGCGTCGGGGCTTCGCCGTGAGGCGTGTCCTGATGTCGCTCATCGGCGCGGCGACCATCGCCGCCGGCGTCGCGCTGGGCGGAGGCGCGGCGGCCCAGTCGCAGCGACCGGTCGTCGTGCCGATCGAGTATCCCGACGAGTTTCACGTCTACTTCGTGAACGGCGAGTGCACGCAGACGCTGATCGTGCCGAGCGCCCCGCATCGCGCGGAGCTGAAGCGCTTCAACATCTCGTATCGCCGCTCCGAGGGCTGCCTGTGGTGGCCGCTCGATCGCGAGATGGAGGGGCTGAGGACGCTGATGGCGGTCCTGCTGAAGGAGCTGCCCGATCGCGATCGCGTGACCGGCTTCTTCCTGGGGCGAGTCATGCAGCCGGAGTTCCGCCTTCGCATCGCCAACGCATCGTTGCGCGCGGATCTCTCGACGCTTCCGAGCCAGCGGCTCGCGCGGCCGCTGCGTGCCGCGGTCGAATCGGCCGACGTGTTCAAGGAGCTGCGCGAGCTCTTCGCCGCCAACGGCTTCAGGCTGACGCTGCGCTCGCTCGAGAAGATCGAGCGCGCACGCGTGGTCGAGCTCGCGCAATGGGCCGTCGACCACAAGGATCTCGCGATGCCGCCGCCCGAGAACGCCCGGCTGCCGTTGGCCGCGATCGTGTGGTTCGAGGTCGAGCCCCGTTGACGTCGCGACGCGCGACGGGCGCCGGACCGCGCGACCGCTCCCGGACGCAAAACGGCCGCCCGATCGGGCGGCCGTTTCGATAGTCCCGGCGGATCGGGTTCAGGCGTCGCGACGGCGACGGCTCAATCCGAGGGCCGCGAGGCCCGCACCGAGCAGGGCCAGAGTCGCGGGCGCCGGCACCGGGTCGCCGCCGGGCCCCGGGCCGCCGCCGCAGTTCGACGTGCAGGAGCCCGTGAAATTGGTCTCGGCATAATCGGTCCCGTACTTGAACCAGACGTTGGACACGGAGCCGAGCGCCTGCGTCCCGATGCCGAGGGTGAACACGACCTTGTTCTTGATCAGGACGTTGCCGGCGATGCTGCCGTTGCCGGTCGCCGCGTTGTCGCCCGCGGAGGTGATGCCGTACTGCACCCCATCCGGCGAGTCCGGGCCCTGAAGGTTGGTCGTCGTGTTGAAACGCTCGGCATCGCCGAAGTCGCCGAGGCCGGAGCTCGAGATGCCGTAGTGGGCGCTCCCCACGGCGCCATCGAGGCCACCCGCCGCGCTGACGTTCTTGTAAGCCCATTCGGCGCCGACGCCGTTGCCGCCTTCCGAGAAGGCCGGAACCGGCAGCGCCGTGGTCGACACGAGGGAGCTGCCGGCGGCGACCACCGCGCTGGTCTTCGCGAGGGTCAATCCGGTGCCGCCGCCGAGGTCGAAGAACACGCCGGTCAGCACTTCGTTGGCCGCCGTCACGTCGGAGCCGCCGGTGTTGGTCAAGGTGACCACCAGATCCGTCCCGACGATCTCGAAGCTGGCCGACGCCGAGAGGGAACCGGAGGAGCCCGTGAAGACCGTCGGAGCCGCCTGGGCCGTCAAGGCCGTCCCTGCGAGCAGGACAGCGGCGAGCGAGAATGCCTTGAACATGGCGCTACCTTTAAACCCTTGGTTGAGAGCCCGTTAACACCGAAACGGGAGCTAACCGACTATTCATCATTTAATCAGCAAGCCCTATGCCATGAGCACTTTGCCGCGCTGCAACTGAAACATCAGGATTAATCGAATTCGTAGGGTTAATGCGTGGCCCGGAGTGTCAAGTTGTCTGACGGCCTGTCTCGTGGACGATACAGTTTGGAGCCCGATCTGGCGCGGCGCCCATCGTCCCGCTGGAGCCTCAAGACCTGCGGCGCCACGCTTGCCAATCGTCGTGGAGGGCATCGGTGATTCGTCTCGCGCTCTGTCGTAGCCAGCCGGCGTCGCGACCGTGAAGGTCGGCGCGGATCGCCTGGGACGCGCCCGGCGTGCCGAGATGGAGATTGGCCAGCTCCCGGCCCATCGCCTGCAACAGGGCCCCCTCGTCGCGACGCCGCGGCATGTCGGCAAGCGGAAGGCGGGCGGCATCCGGCGCCAGGCGCCGCGCGATCCAGCCGGATCGGATGACCAGCTTTGGATCGAGCGCGCGGATCGCTCGCGCGGCGAGCGCCGCTTGCGCCGGAGCGAGGCGGCGGCCCAGGGCCCAGGCTGCCGACGGCGGCAGGACCGGCTTCGCCTCGCGTGCGATCGGCCCGCCCTGCCACTGCGCGAGAAGTGTCAGGCGCGGTCGGCCGAGGCTACCGATGCCCGACCGCCGTCGCACCCAGCGCAAGCCCGTCGCCTCGCGCGGCAGGGTGGCTTCGAGGAGGCGCCGGGCGGCCGGCGGCATCGCCCCGGTCCAGCGCGGCAAACGCCCGATCTCATCCCAGAACGAGGCGCGATCCCGCAGCCGGTCGATCGCCAGCGCCCGCAGCCAGGGCGCGCCGCTGTCGAGGACGAAGGGCGCGCCGCCGTCGGCCAGGCCGGCGGCATAACCCGCGAGCACAGCCTCCGCTGCGCGACGCGGCTTGAGCGCGAGCGCGCCGTCCTCGCGCGCGGCGATCGCGCTGGCGACGAGCCGCACGAGATCGGACGCATAGGACGCGACATGCGCCTCGTCGAGATCGTTGAAGCCCCAGACGAGCCGCCCCTCGTCGTCGCGCCAGGTGCCGAAGTTCTCGACATGCGCATCGCCGGCCGCGAGCACCTGCGGGGCGCGCGCAAGCTCAGGCTCGAGCACCGGCCAGAGCTGCGCCCAGCGGAAACAGGTGCCGCGGAAAAACGCGAAGAAGGACGACTTCATGCGCCGGTCCTTCTCGGCGAGATCGTCGCGCCGCAACGCTGTGAGGCCGCCGAGCCAGCGCAGGTAGCGCCCATTGGCCTCGGCGAACGGCATCATCGCAGGAGGCCGCGCAGCCGGTAGAGCGCGTCGATGGCCTGGCGCGGCGTGAGGTCGTCGGGGTTGAGCGCGCGCAGCTCGACCTCGATCGGCGACGGGCCCGCCGCCGCGGCTGCCGCGCCGCCGCGCGGCCGGGTCGCGGCCGTGAAAAGCGGCAGGTCGTCGGCGAGCCTGGCGACGTTGTCGCTCTCCCCGCGCTTCTCCAACGCGGACAGGACCGCGTTCGCGCGCTCGATCACCGCGGGCGGAAGCCCGGCGAGTTGCGCCACGTGGATGCCGTAGGAGCGGTCGGCCGTGCCGGGCGCGACCTCGTGCAGGAACACGACGTCGCCCTGCCACTCCTTCACGCGCATCGTGTGGCAGGCGAGGCCGTCGAGCTTCGCGGCCAGCGCGGTGAGCTCGTGATAGTGGGTGGCGAACAGCGCGCGGCAGCGGTTCACGCCGTGCAGATGCTCGATCGTGGCCCAGGCGATCGACAGGCCGTCGAACGTCGCGGTGCCGCGCCCGATCTCGTCGAGGATGACCAGCGCGCGCCGGCCGGCGCGATTGAGGATCGCGGCCGTCTCCACCATCTCGACCATGAAGGTCGAGCGGCCGCGCGCCAGGTCGTCGGCGGCGCCGACCCGGCTGAAGACGCGATCGACGAGACCGATGCGTGCCCGCGCGGCCGGCACGAAGCAGCCGGCCTGGGCGAGGATGGCGATCAGCGCATTCTGACGCAGAAATGTCGACTTGCCGGCCATGTTCGGACCGGTCAGCAGCCAGAGCGCGGCCTGCGTCTCGGCGTCGAGATCGCAGTCGTTGGGAACGAAGCTGTCGCCGCGCGCCAGCAGCGCGGCCTCGACAACGGGATGACGGCCGCCCTCGATCGCGAAGCCGTGCGTGGCGTCGACGACGGGTCGCCGCCAGTCGCGCGCGACCGCGAGCTCTGCCAGAGCGGCGGCGACGTCGAGGCGTGCCAGCGCCCGTGCCGCGCGGCCGATCGCCTCCGACTCCGCGACCACCGCGGCGCGCAGCGCCTCGAAATGCTCGAGCTCGCGCGCCAGCGCGCGGTCGCCGGCCGAGACGATCCTCGATTCGAGATCCGAGAGCTCGACCGTCGTGAAACGCACCGCGCCCGCCATCGTCTGGCGATGGATGAAGCTCCTGTCGGTGCGCAGCCGCTCGCCGTGCGTCGCGTTCACCTCGATGTAGTAGCCGAGCACGTTGTTGTGCCGGATCTTGAGGCCGGCGACGCCCGTCGCCTCGGCGTAGCGGACCTGCAGCCCGGCGATGTGCTTGCGGCTGTCGTCGCGCAGCGCGCGCAGCTCGTCGAGGTCCGGATCGAGCCCTGCCGCGATGAAGCCGCCGTCGCTCGCGGCGAGAGGCAGCTCGGCGGCGAGGGCGGCGGCCAGCCGCGCGACGAGCGCCTCGTGCAGGCCCAGCTCCTCGCGCAGCCGCGCGAGGAGCGCGGGCAGCGTGCCGAGCTCGGGCGCGCGCAGGATCGCCCGGATGCTGGGGATCGTCGCGAGCCCGTCGCGGACCGCCGCGAGATCGCGCGGACCGGCGCGGCCCATGGCCAGGCGCTGGAGCGCGCGCTCGAGATCGGGCAGGCGCCGCAGGTGCTCGCGCAGCTCGGCGCGTGCGATCGCCGCGACGACGAAGTGATCGACGACGTCCAGCCGCGTGTCGATCGCCGCCGGGTCGACCAGCGGACCGGCGAGATCGTCGGCGAGCAGCCGTGCGCCGGCGCCGGTGAGCGTCCAGTCGATCGTGTCCAGCAGCGAGCCCTTGCGCTCGCCGGCGATGGTCGTCTCGAGCTCCAGGTTGCGCCGTGTCGCGGGATCGATCTCCATCGTCCCGCCGGGCGACCACGCCGCCGGCGGCACGAGGCGCGGCAGCCGGCCGCGCTGCGTCTGGTCGATGTAGTCGACCAGCGCGCCCGCCGCGGCGAGCTCGGCACGGCCGAAGGCGCCGAAGCCGTCGAGCGTCTTCACCGTGAAGATCGCCTCGAGCCGTCGCCGCGCGTTCTCGCTGTCGAAGCGCGGGCCCGGCAGCGGCGTGAGCAGCGCCTTCCAGTCGGCCAGCGCGGCGGCGACGTCGTCGCGCTCGAGCAGCTTGTCGGCGACGAGGATCTCGCCGGGCGCGATGCGCGCGAGCACGCTGGGCAGGTCGGCCCTGTCGGCGATCCGCTGCATCAGGAACGTGCCGACTGACATCTCGATCCACGCCACCGCCAGCTCGTTCTGCGCCAGCGCGATGGCGGCGAGGTGGTTGGAGCGCCGCGCGTCGAGCAGCGTGTCCTCGGTAAGCGTGCCCGGCGTGATCACGCGCGTGACGTCGCGGCGCACGACCGACTTGGCGCCGCGCTTCTTGGCCTCGGCGGGGTCCTCGAGCTGGTCGCAGATCGCGACGCGATGGCCCTGGCGGATCAGCCGCAGCAGATAGCTCTCGTGGCTGTGCGCCGGCACGCCGCACATCGGGATGTCCTGCCCGAGATGCTTGCCGCGCCTGGTGAGCGTGAGGTCGAGCGCCCTGGCGGCGATCTCCGCGTCCTCGAAGAACAGCTCGTAGAAGTCGCCCATGCGGTAGAACAGCAGCGAGCCCGGGTGCCGTCGCTTGACCTCCAGGTATTGCGCCATCATCGGCGTCGCGCCGGGGTCGGTCGTCTGCCCGGAAGCCGGGCCGTGCTGCGCTGCAAGATCGGTCATCGTCGAGGCGCGTGCCGCAATTGAAACGGGGAATCCGTCGCCAGCCTTTGACGCGGCGACTCGCGCCCCCATAAAGTCCGGTCAATCCAAGTTTTTCAACGAGGAAACGCAGATGGCGAACGAAGCGACACCCGTCACGGAAGAGGAGTCGCTGCTCTTCCACGCCAACGGCAAGTCGGGAAAGATCGAAATCAGCCCGACCAAGCCGCTGACGACGCAGCGGGATCTCAGCCTCGCCTATTCGCCCGGGGTCGCCTGGCCCTGCCTGCACATCGCGAAGAATCCCTCGCTCGCCTACGACTACACCTCCAAGGGCAACCTCGTGGCGGTGATCTCCAACGGCACGGCGGTGCTCGGGCTCGGAGATCTCGGGGCGCTCGCCTCGAAGCCGGTGATGGAGGGCAAGGCCGTCCTGTTCAAGCGCTTCGCCGACGTCGACTCGATCGACCTCGAGGTCGACACCAAGAACGTCGACGAGTTCGTGAACTGCGTGCGCTTCCTCGGCGCCTCGTTCGGCGGCATCAACCTCGAGGATATCAAGGCGCCGGAATGCTTCATCATCGAGCAGCGCTTGCGCGAGCTGCTCGACATCCCGGTCTTCCACGACGACCAGCACGGCACCGCGATCGTCGCGGCTGCCGGCCTGCTCAACGCTCTCGACCTCACGGGGCGCGACATCCGGACCGTGAAGATGGTGATCAACGGCGCCGGCGCGGCGTCGATCGCCTGCGCCGAGCTCATCAAGGCGATGGGCGTGCCGCACAACAACGTCATCCTCTGCGACACCAAGGGCGTGATCTACCAGGGTCGCACGGAGGGCATGAACCAGTGGAAGTCGGCGCACGCCGTGCCGAGCAAGGCGCGGACGCTGCAGGAGGCCATGGAGGGAAGCGACGTCTTCTTCGGCCTGTCGGCGAAGGACGCGGTCAACCAGGACATGGTCCGCGGCATGGCCGGCAAGCCGATCATCTTCGCGATGGCCAATCCCGATCCGGAGATCACGCCCGAGCGCGCCAAGGCCGCGCGCGCCGACGCGATCGTGGCGACCGGGCGCTCGGACTATCCCAACCAGGTGAACAACGTCCTCGGCTTCCCCTACATCTTCCGCGGCGCGCTCGACGTCCGCGCCTCGACGATCAACGAGGCGATGAAGATCGCCGCCGTCGAGGCGCTGGCGAAACTCGCGCGCGAGGACGTGCCCGACGAGCTCGACGCCGCCTATTCCGGGCGGCGTCTGCGTTATGGGCCGGACTACATCATCCCGGTGCCGTTCGATCCGCGGCTGATCTCGGTCGTGCCGGCGGCGGTCGCCGAGGCCGCGATGAAGAGCGGCGTGGCGCGCAAGCCGATCGCCGACATGAAGGCCTATCGCCGCTCGCTGTCGACACGCCGCGACCCGACCGCCGCGATGCTCGACCTGATCTTCGAGCAGCTGCGCTCCTCGCCGCCGCGCCGCGTCGTCTTCGCCGAAGGCGAGGAGGAGCGCGTGATCCGCGCGGCGGTGCAGTTCCAGTCCGCCGGCTACGGCACGGCCGTTCTGGTCGGCCGCTCGGAGCGGATCGAGGCGACGATGAAGGCGATCGGCATCGCCGGGTCGGAGCGGCTGGAGATCCACAACGCGCGCATCAGCGTGAAGAACAAGGACTACACCGACCTGCTCTACGCGCGCCTGCAGCGCGAAGGCTATCTCTGGCGCGACTGCCAGCGCCTGGTGAACCAGGACCGCAACGTGTTCGCGACGCTGATGGTCGCCGCCGGCGATGCCGACGCGATCGTCACCGGCACCACCCGCGCCTACCACCAGGCGCTCGCCGACATCCGGATGGCGATTCCGGGCGAGGCCGGCAAGCAGGTCATGGGGCTGACCATCGTCGTGACGAAGAGCCATACGGTGTTCATGGCCGACACGACGGTGAACGAGCTCCCGAGCGCCAAGGAGATGGCCGACATCGCCATCGAGGCGGCGGACAAGGCGCGCGCCATGGGCCATGTGCCGCGGGTGGCGCTGCTGTCCTACTCGAACTTCGGCAAGCCGATGCGCGAGAAGATGCTCGTCGTGCGCGAGGCCGTGCAGGAGCTCGACTCGCGCAGGGTGTCGTTCGAATACGAGGGCGACATCTCGGCCGAGGTCGCGCTCGACGTCGGACTGATGAAGACGCTCTATCCGTTCTCGCGCCTGTCCGGGCCGGCGAACGTGCTGGTCATGCCCGGCCTGCACTCCGCCAACATCTCGAGCCAGCTGCTGCAGAAGCTCGGCGGCGGCACGGTGATCGGCCCGCTGCTGATCGGCCTGTCGCGGCCGGCGCAGATCGTGCCCGTCGGCGCGACGGTCGGCGAGATCGTCAACCTCGCGGCTCTCGCCGCGGCGGACGTGCGAGGCGGCTCGAAGAGTTGAGGCCCGACAGCGGCGCCTGATCCCGGGCGCCCTGCGCAGCAAGGAGGCGCGGCGCGATGGAAGATTTCATCCTCGCCGTGCTCGGCCTCGGGGCGGTCCTGCTGCTGCCCGCGATGGCGATCGTCGCTTTCGTCCGCGCGGGCCGCCTGCGGCGCGAGGTTCGGCAATTGACCGCACGCGTCGCGGCGCTGGAGGCGCGCGCCGCCACACCGCCGCTCGTCGCCGCGGTGCCGGACGCCGCCGCGCCCGTGTCCGCGTCGGTCGGCGAGCCGCCGGCCGCGACGGAAGCGGCCGGGGCGACGATCGATCAAGGTGCCACGATCGACCTCGGCGCGCCGGCGAGCGAGGTGCCGCCAGCGCCGGTCGCGGCCGCGACCCCGGCCGCGCCGGCCGATGCCGGCCCGCCGCCCTCGGGTGCCGCGCCGCGCCGTTCGCTCGAGGAGCGCATTGCCGCGCGCTGGTCGGTGTGGATCGGCGGCGGCACGATCGGCCTCGCGGCCATCTTCCTGGTCCGCTACTCGATCGAGGAGGGCCTGCTCGGGCCGGGCGCGCGCGTCGCCCTCGGCCTGCTCCTCGGCCTCGCTTTGATCGCCGCGAGCGAGTGGCTGCGTCGACGCGTCGTCGGCGGCCCCGCGGCGGGAGTCGCCGGGCGGCTCGGCGTGCCGCCGGGCAACCTGCCGCCGGCGGTCGCGGCGTCCGGTCTCGTCGCGCTCTACGCGTCGATCTACGCCGCGTTCGCCCTCTACGAGTTCATCGATCCGCTCACGGCTTTCGCCGGCCTGGCGCTCGTGTCGGCCGGCGCGATGGCGCTGGCGCTGCTGCACGGGCCGATGATCGCGCTGCTCGGCCAGGCCGCCGCCTTCGCGGTTCCTGCGCTGGCCGGCGGCCGCGGCGGCGGCGCCCTGCCGCTCTTCGCCTATGTGCTGGCCGTCGCCGGCGGCTGCGTCGCGCTGGCGCGCTATCGCGGCTGGCGGTGGACGTCCTGGATCGCGCTCGCCGGATCGATGGGCTGGCTCGCCCTGTGGTTCCTGCTGCGCTGGCACGAGCCCGACTCGATTTGGCTCGCGATCTTCCTCGTCGCGCTTGCGGCGCTGCACCTGGCGCCGTCGCTCGGGCCGCTGCCGGAGGACGCGCCGCGTCGCGAGCCGCTGCTGACGCGCGACCTCGTGCCGGACGTGCCCCTGCTCGTCGTCGCGCTCGCCGCCTTCGCGCTGATGCGGATGTCGGACTACGACCTGCCGGCCACCGCGGCGCTGCTCGGCGTCTTCGCGATCGGGCTGTTCGCCGCGCGGCGCGCGCAACGTCTCGACCACTTGCCGCTGGCGCTCGGCGTCGTCGTCGCAGCCGCCCTTTCGACTTGGCACATCCCGCAGCTTGTCGAACTGGCGCTGACCGGCGAGCGCCTTTATCCGGGGGACGTGCTGACGCCGACGGCGCGGCGCTTCCTGCTGACGTCCGCCGCCTTCGCCGCGACGGGGCTGGCCGCGGGCATGATCTCGCTGGGTGGTGCGCTGCGGCCCTGGCGCTGGGCGGCCCTGGCCACCGTGCTGCCGCTCGCGCTGTTCGCCGTCGGCTACTGGCGCACCGAGGATTTCGTGGCGTCGTTCGAGTGGGCGGCCGGTGCGCTGGCGCTCGCGGCGGTCTACGCGGTGCTCGCGGAGCGCGTTGCGCGCCATCGCGAGGCCGACGGCATGGCGCTCGCGCTGGGCGTGCTCGCGATCGGGGTCACCGCGGCGGTCAGCTTCTGCTTCGCGACGATCCTGCGCGCCGGGTGGCTGAGCGTCGCGCTGTCGCTGCAGGTGCCGCTCCTCGCCTGGATCGGGGCGCGGCTGGGCGTGCGCGAGCTGCGCTGGGGCGCGGGCCTGCTCGGCGCCGTGCTGGTCGCGCGACTCGTCCTCAATCCCTGGGTCGTCGGCTACGAGCTGGGCACGACCCCGATCGTGAACATGCTGCTGGTGGTCTATGGCGTCCCGACCGTCGCCTTCGCGCTCGGCGCGCGATGGTTCGCCCGCGACGGGCGGGACTGGGCGGTGGCCGTGCTCGAAGTCGGGGCGCTTTCGTTCTTCACGATCCTCGTGACGGCGGAGATCCGCCATGCCGAGGGCGACGGTCGCCTCGACGGCAAGATCGACGGCCTGATGGAGTGCGCGCTCCACGCGGCCGCCTGGCTGGCGATCGCGCTCGCGCTCCATGCGAAGGCGCCGAGCCTCGGCAGCCGCGTTGCCGCGATCGGCGCCTGGGTGCTCGGCGCCCTGGGTGTCGTCGCCGCCGTGTTCGGTTCGCTGATGATCGCCAATCCGCTCGACTCGAGCGAGGCGGTCGGCCGGTTCCCGCTCTTCAACGTCCTGGCGCTCGCCTACCTGGTCCCGGCGCTGCTGTTCGCCGGTTTCGCCTTCGTCGGCCAGCGGCGCGCGCAGCCGCGTCTGGTGATCGCCGCCGGCGTCGCGGCGCTCGTGTTCGGCTTCGTCTATCTGAGCCTCGAGGTCACGCGCGCGTTCCGCGGCAGCGTGCTGTCGGTTGCGCGCGGCGGCGACGGCGAGCTCTACGCCTATTCGGCCGTCTGGCTGCTCTACGGCATCGCGCTGCTGGCCGCGGGCATGCGCCTGTCGCTCGCCAGCCTGCGCTATGCGGCGCTCGGCGTCGTCGGGATCACGATCCTCAAGGTCTTCCTCTACGACATGTCCGAGCTGACCGGGATCCTGCGCGTGCTGTCGTTCCTCGGGCTCGGCGTGTCGCTGCTCGGCCTCGCCTGGGTGTATCAACGCTTCATCCTGCGGAACTCGGCGAGCGGCGCCGCTTGACGCCCGGCCGGGTGCGGGGGCCATCTTCGCCGCGACCCCGATGGACGATTCCGAACGCCCGAGCCGCGCCTGGTCGACCACGCTCGCCGTGGCGATCCTCGGTGTCGTGCTGCTGGCCACGCTCTGGGCCGCGGGGGCGCTGAGCGCGACGGGCGCCGCGGTGGTGGCGGTCGGCGGTGCGGCCGCGTTCCATGCCCTGCGCCGCGGCTGGTTCGCCGAGCACGCGCGACGAGAGCAGCGCCGCATCGAGGCCGAACGCGCGGCTGAGCAGCGGCTGCGCATGGCGACAAGCGACGCGGCCGCCGCCGCCGCCGCGATCGACGCGTTGCCCGATGCGATCCTCGACATCGGCGGCGACCTGCGCGTGATCGCCGCCAACGCCGCGGCGCGCGAGCGGTTCGGCGCGCGGCCCGGCGCGGAGATCGCCGCCGTGGTCCGCGATCCGGACGTGCTCGCCGGCATCGACGACGCGTTCGCGGGGCGCGAGACGGTCGCCGTGGCCTTCACCCTCGCCGGCCCGATCGAGCGGCACTATGAGGCGCGACTGCTGCGGCCCTCGACGGGCGCCGGGGGCCGGCCGCGCGTGCTTGCCGTCTTCCACGAAGTGACCGCGCTGCGCCGGGTCGATGCGCTTCGCGTCGACTTCGTCGCCAATGTCAGCCACGAGCTGCGGACGCCGCTCGCGGCGGTGCTCGGGTTCATCGAGACGCTGCGCGGCCCGGCACGCGACGACGCCCCGGCCCGGGAGCGCTTCCTCGGCATCATGCAGGCGGAGGCGCAGCGGATGACGCGGCTGGTCTCGGACCTGCTGTCGCTGTCGCGCATCGAGGCGAGCGAGCACGCCGCGCCGACCGACAAGGTCGCCCTGCCGCCGATCGTCGGGCGGGTCGTCGACGCGCTGGCACTGCCGGCGCGCGAGAAGCGGATCCGGATCGCGGTCGACGTGCCGGCGACGCTCCCGGCGGTGCTCGGCGACGGCGACCAGCTGCAGCAGGTCGTCCAGAACCTGGTCGACAACGCGATCAAGTACGGGCGCGCGGACGGCGAGATCCGGATCGCCGCCCGCGCCTCGGCGGACGGTGGCCGCGTCGCGCTCGGCGTCGCGGACGAGGGGGAGGGAATCGCGCGCGAGCACCTCGCCCGGCTGACCGAGCGCTTCTACCGGGTCGATGCGGGCCGCTCGCGGCGCCTGGGCGGCACGGGGCTGGGCCTCGCGATCGTGAAGCATATCGTCAATCGACACCGCGGGACGCTCGAGATCGAGAGCGAGCCGGGCAAGGGCTCGCGCTTCACCGTCACGCTGCCGACCGCATGAATTCGCGCCCGTTGTCATCCGGCTGCAACACGGGTGCCGCATAAGCGTCCATGCCGCTGGGTACCTGATGCCCGCGGGACAATCCGGTCCCGCCCCAGCCATGGAGGCTTCCATGATCCGACGCAATCTTCTGCTCGCCGCCGCCGCCGCCACGGTCGCGATCGGCGCGGTTCCGGCGATCGCCCGCGCCCAGGGCCTCGATCCCAAGCTCGCCGACTACAAGCAGGTGGGGGGCGTCTCGGGCAGCCTGAAGTCGATCGGCTCCGACACGCTCAACAACCTGATGACCCTCTGGGCGGAGGGCTTCCGGCAGCGCTATCCGAACGTCCAGATCGAGATCGAGGGCAAGGGCTCGTCGACCGCCCCGCCGGCGCTGATCGGCGGCACCGCCCAGTTCGGCCCGATGTCCCGCCCGATGAAGGGGCAGGAGGTCGACACCTTCGAGAAGAAGTTCGGCTACAAGCCGTTCGCCGTCCGGGCCGCGGTCGATGCGCTGGCCGTCTACGTCCACAAGGACAACCCGATCCGCTGCCTGACGCTGCAGCAGGTCGACGCGATCTTCTCGAAGACACGTCGCGGCGGGAACGCCGGCGACATCGCCACCTGGGGCCAGGTCGGCCTGACGGGCGAATGGGCGAACAAGCCGATGTCCCTCTACGGCCGCAACTCCGCCTCCGGCACGTACGGCTATTTCAAGGAGGTCGCGCTCTTCAACGGCGATTACAAGGACTCGGTCAAGGAGCAGCCCGGCTCGTCCACCGTCGTGCAGGGCGTCGCGTCCGACAAGTTCGGCATCGGCTACTCGGGCATCGGCTACAAGACCGCCGACGTCCGCGCGGTGCCGCTGGCCGCCAAGCCCGGCGAGACCTGCTTCGAGGCGACGGCCGAGAACGCCTATGCCGGCGACTTCCCGATCGCGCGCTTCCTCTACGTCTACATGAACAAGAATCCGAACCAGCCGCTCGATCCGGTCCGCGGCGAGTTCGTGCGCTTCATGCTCTCGAAGCAGGGCCAGGAAGCCACCGTCAAGGACGGGTACTTCCCGATGACCTCGGAGATCGCCGTCGAGGATCTCGAGGCGCTCGGCCTCGCGCCGGGCTCGTGACCCGGCAGCGCAGCGGCAGGCTCTGACCGGCAGGGGCGGATGACGGGCACGGCGACGAAGGGCAAGCGCTTCGAACGCAGGCGCGAGACGCGCAGGTCGGTGCTCGTGATCGACAGGATCGCCGACGCGGTGATCCGCGTCGGCGGCCTCGCCGTGATCGTCGCCGTCTTCGGGATCATGGCGTTCCTGGTCGCGGTCGTGGTGCCGCTGTTCACCGGCGGCCGCCTGGTCGGGACGTCCGAGCGGCAGCTCGAGATCGGCGAGGCGGCCGTTCTCGGTACGAGCGTCGACGACTACCACACGGTGGCGACCAAGATCGGCGCCGACGGCAGGCTCGAGGTCCTCCATATCGCGACCGGGCGCCGGCTCCAGGGGCCCGCCCTCGATCTCGCGGGGCGCCGTGTCACCGCCTTCGCGCGCACGATCGACGGGCGCGACGTCGCCTTCGGCCTCGACGACGGCAGCCTGCGCTTCGGCACGGTGACGGTCGGCGCCCAGGTGATCACGGCGGACCAGCTGCCGGCGGGGCTGCAGCGCCTCGACGCCCGCGACCAGACCGACGGCAGCGCCGTGTACTCGGCGATCCCCGGCAGCCAGTTCCGGAAGATCGCGGTCGCCGCCCGGCTCGACGCGCCGGTGCGCGCGGCGCCGGACGGCGTCGCGATCGTCGCGCTCGACTACCATCTCGGCGGCACGACGGAGCGCCCGACGCGGACCTTCGTGTCGATCGACGCCAACGGCCTGATCCGGCTCGGCCGCAGCGAATCGCGCGTCAACATCATGACGCGCCAGGCGCGCACGTCGCTGACGACCAGCGAGATGCCGCCGCTGCCGGCGGGCAGCACCGCGCGGCGCGCCGTGACGACCGACAAGGGCGACCAGGTCTACGTCGCGGATGCCGGCGGCATCGTGCATCGCTTCGACACGCGCGATCCCGCCAGGCCGGTTCTCGCCGAGAGCGTCGACCTGCTCCCCGGCGAGGCCGCACTCTCGATCTTCGGCTTCCTGCTCGGCCAGCAGTCGCTCGTCGTCGGCGGCAGCGACGGCCGGGTCGACGTCTATTTCCGCCTCGAGCGGCCGGACGCCGGCACCACGGACGGCTTCAAGCTCGTCCTTGCCCATCGCCTGGAGCCGCATCGCGCGGCCGCCGCCGCTTTCGCGCCGAGCCAGCGCGGCAAGCTCTTCGTCACCGCGGACGCCGCCGGCGACGTCTGGGTCCGGCACTCGACCAGCGAGCAGACCGTCCTCAAGCTCGCCGGGAGCGGCGGCGCCGACGGCTATCGTGCCGTCGTGCTCGCTCCGCGCGAGGACGGCGTGCTGGCAGTCGACGCCAGGGGCAAGGCGACGTTCTGGGAGATCGCCGTGCCGCATCCCGAGACCACGCTGGGCACGATCTTCGGCAAGGTCTGGTACGAGGGCTACGAGGCGCCGGGCTACACGTGGCAGTCCTCGGCGGGCACCGACAGCTTCGAGCCGAAGCTCAGCCTGGTGCCGCTCGTCTTCGGCACGATCAAGGCGACGTTCTACGCGCTGCTCTTCGCCGTGCCGGTGGCGCTGCTCGCCGCCGTCTACACCTCGGAATTCGTCAATCCAGCGGTGCGAGCGACCGTGAAGCCGATCATGGAGATGATGGCCTCGCTGCCGTCCGTTGTGCTGGGCTTCATCGCGGCCCTGATCCTGGCGCCGGTGGTCGAGACCTGGCTCGCCTCCGTGCTGATGGTCTTCGTGGCGCTGCCGGTGGCGCTGCTCGTCGCCGCGCATGCCTGGCAGCTGCTGCCGGTCGACACCGCCGTGCGGCTGCAGGGCCTGCCCCGGCTGCTCGCCATGTTCGTCGTCCTGGCGGGGGCGATCGGTGCGAGCTATGCGGGCGGATCCGCGTTCGAAGCCCTGTTCTTCGCCGGCGACCTGAAGGCCTGGGCCAACGGATCGGCCGGCACCGGCTTCGGCTTCCTCTGGCTCGTCTCGCTGCCGCTGAGCTATCTCGCGGTCTTCGCGCTGCTGCGCCGGGGCGCGGGCGACTGGCTGCTCGAGGCCGGGCGGCGGCTCGCCGGACCGCGGGCGGCGCTGTTCGACTCCGCGCGCTGGCTGGCGACGCTCGCGCTCGCCGCGCTGCTGAGCGCGCTGATTGCCGGCGCCCTCGGCGCGCTCGGGCACGATCCGCGCGGCGGCATGGTCGGCACCTATGTCCAGCGCAACACGCTGGTGGTCGGCTTCGCGATGGGCTTCGCGGTGATCCCGATCATCTACACCATCGCCGAGGACGCGCTGAACGCCGTGCCCGAGCATCTGCGCGCCGCATCGCTCGCCTGCGGCGCCACGCCGTGGCAGACCGCGACGCGCGTGATCCTGCCGACCGCAGTCAGCGGCGTGTTCGCCGCGATCATGGTCGGCATGGGCCGCGCCGTCGGCGAGACGATGATCGTCGTCATGGCCGCCGGCAACACGCCGATCCTGGAATGGAACGTATTCAACGGCCTGCGCGCGCTGTCGGCGAACATCGCCGTCGAGCTTCCGGAGGCCGTGCGAGACAGCACGCTGTACCGCATGCTCTTCCTCGCGGCGCTCACGCTCTTCGTCATGACCTTCGTCGTCAACACGCTCGCCGAGGTGATCCGCCAGCGCTTCCGCAAGCGCGCGGTTCAGCTCTAGGCGCCCGGAGAAGGGCCATGCCCGCGACCGCCGAACCCCGCATGATCGACGAGCTCGTCGCGCGCCCCGGGCGCGTCGCGGTCGCCCGCCGGACCGACCTCGCGGCGCGCGGCGAGCCGATGACATGGCTGCTCGGCGGCGCGCTCGCCCTGGGCTGCACGATGATCGTCGGCTTCCTGCTGCTCGTCCTCTGGAACGGCATCGTGACGTTCTGGCCCAAGCCGATCCAGGTGGTCACGCTGAGCAACGGCCAGGTCGTCGCGGGCGAGCCGTTCCGGCGCGAGGAGTATCGGCCGAGCGCGGGGCAGATGGAGGCGCTGTCGCCGGCGCGACGCGCGGAGGTCGCCGCCGCCGGCGGGCTGGCCGCGCGGACCCTCTACCGCACGGGCAATTTCGACATCTACAACGAGGACTTCCGCTGGGTCTCCGACTTCGACGTCGCGCGGGTCGACGAGCCGCGCGACATCGTCTTCGTCGAGCGGCTCGAATGGGGCGCCTTCATCGGCCGGATCGCCGCGGTCGACCTCGCGGGTACGAAGCTGGCCGGCGACTCGCTCGACCGCCGCCGGCTCGCCGCCGCGCATGCCGAGGCGCGGGCGCGCTGGGCGCGCATCCGCGAGATCGAGCACGACGAAATCGGCGCGGTGAACCACGCCACCGAGCAGGATCGCCTGCGCGTGCGTCGCGCGGTCCTCGCCGCGGGCGAGGCGTCGCCCGAGGCCGCGGCCATGCGCGCCGAGGTCGCCGCGCGCGCCGAGCAGCTGAAGCGGAGCTACGAGACGCTGGCGGCCGAGGCGCAGCGCCTCAAGGCCGAGAACGACCGCTATCGGGTGACGCTCGAGGAGATCGGCGGCCGCGCGAAGACGCTGCGCCTGTCGGACCTCGTCCGCTTCTACGCCGCCAACGAGCTCGGCGTGCTCGACAAGCTCGCCGTCTACCTGTCCCGGTGGCACGAGTTCCTGACCGACTCGCCGCGCGAGGCCAACACCGAGGGCGGCGTCCTGCCGGCGATCTTCGGGACCGCGGCGATGACGCTGCTCATGGTGCTCGTCGTCGCGCCCTTCGGCGTGATCACGGCGCTGTATCTGCGCGAGTACGCCAGGCAGGGCCGGCTGGTGTCGATCGTGCGCATCTCGGTCAACAATCTCGCGGGCGTGCCGTCGATCGTCTACGGCGTCTTCGGGCTCGGCTTCTTCGCCTACATCCTCGGCGGCTCGATCGACAGGATGTTCTTCCCCGAGCGCCTGCCGAGCCCGACCTTCGGCACCGGCGGCCTGCTCTGGGCGTCGCTCACGCTGGCGCTGCTCACCGTCCCGGTGGTGATCGTCGCCACCGAGGAGGCGCTGGCCGCGGTGCCGCGCTCCATGCGCGAGGGCTCGCTCGCCTGCGGGGCGTCGAAGTGGCAGACGATCCGCTACATCGTCCTGCCGCGCGCGATGCCCGGGATCATGACCGGCCTGATCCTCGCGATGGCGCGCGGCGCCGGCGAGGTCGCGCCGCTCATGCTCGTCGGCGTCGTCAAGCTCGCGCCCGAGCTGCCGGTCGACGGGTACTTCCCGTTCGTCCATCTCGAACGCAGCTTCATGCATCTCGGCTTCCACATTTTCGACGTCGGATTCCAGTCGCGGAACTCGGAGGCCGGGAAGCCGATGGTGTTCGTGACCACGCTGCTGCTCATCGCGCTGATCGCGGGCATGAACGCCGCGGCGATCGCGGTGCGCAACCGCCTCAAGCGCCGCTTCGCCGGCAGCCAGTTCTAGGAGCACAGACCATGGCGACAGCCCTCAAGTCCGGCGTCGGCGACACGACCGTCTATCACGTGAAGGCCGGCGAGCTCGGCGTGAACTTCGGCGTCCGCGACTTCGACCTCTGGTACGGCGCCAAGCAGGCGCTGTTCGGCGTGACGATGGAGATCCAGAAGGGGCTCGTCACCGCGCTGATCGGGCCGTCGGGCTGCGGCAAGTCGACCCTGCTGCGCTGCATGAACCGCATGAACGACCTGATCGACGGCCTGCGCATCCGGGGCACGATGACGCTCGACGGCGCGGACATCTACGCCCGCGGCGTCGACGTGATCGCGCTGCGCAAGCGCATGGGAATGGTGTTCCAGAAGCCGAACCCGTTCCCGATGTCGATCTACGAGAACATCGTCTATCCGCTGCGCATCGACGGCGTGCGCCACCGGGCGGTGCTCGACGAGGCGTGCGAGAGCGCGCTCAAGGGGGCGGCGCTGTGGGACGAGGCGAAGGACCGGCTCGGCGAGAGCGCACTCGGCCTGTCCGGCGGCCAGCAGCAGCGCCTGTGCATCGCGCGGGCGATCGCGGCCAATCCGGAGGTCCTGCTGATGGACGAGCCGTGCTCCGCGCTCGATCCGATCGCCACCGCGAAGATCGAGGAGCTGATCGACGAGCTCAAGGGGCGCTACACGATCATCATCGTGACGCACTCGATGCAGCAGGCGGCGCGCGTCTCCGACAACACGGCGTTCATGTATCTCGGGCGGCTGATCGAGTACGGCGCGACGGATACGGTGTTCACCAACCCGAAGCTTGAGCGCACGCAGGACTACATCACCGGCCGCTTCGGCTGACCGGCAGCGGGAGACGACGATCATGCCCACCCATTCCGTGAAGTCCTTCGACGAGCAGCTCAACCGGCTGCGCGATTCGCTCGTGCGCATGGGCGGCCTCGTCGAATCGCAGATCGCCGCGGCGATCCAGGCGCTGATGCGACGCGATCCCGACCTCGCCCTGGCGACCGTCGAGGGCGACAAGCGCGTCGACGAGATGGAGCGGATGATCGACGAGCTGGCGGTGCAGATGCTCGCGCTGCGCCAGCCCGTCGCGACCGACCTGCGCCTGATCGTCGCCTCGATCCGAATGGCGGCGGATCTCGAGCGGATGGCCGACTACGCAAAGAACGTCGCCAAGCGCTCGATCGCGCTCGCCCAGATGGCGCCGGTGCAGCCGGCGCACGCGATCCCGCGGATGGGGCGGACCGTGCAGGAGATGGTCAAGGAGGTGCTCGACGCCTTCGTCCATCGCGACGTCGCCAAGGCCGTCGCCGTCTGGTCGCGCGACGAGGAGCTCGACGCGATGCACTCCTCGCTGTTCCGCGAACTGATCACCTACATGATGGAGGATCCGCGCAACATCACGCCGTCGACGCATCTGCTGTTCATCGCCAAGAACATCGAGCGCATCGGCGACCACGCCACCAACATCGCCGAGATGGTGCACTACCAGGTCACCGGCCGCCCCCTCGTGGACGTGCGGCCGAAGAGCGACGAGGCGAGCCTCGCCGTCGTCACCCCCGACAAGAAGGCCGAGCCCTGATGAAGCCCCACATCCTCCTGATCGAGGACGAGTCGTCGCTCGTCGAGCTGTTGCGCTACAACCTCGAGAAGGAAGGCTATCGCGTCACCGCGGCCAACGACGGCGAGGAGGGCCTCGCGATGCTGAACGAGCAGAAGCCGGACCTGCTCGTGCTCGACTGGATGCTGCCGCACGTCTCCGGCATCGAGATCTGCCGGCAGATCCGCCGCAAGAGCGGTCTGCGCGACCTGCCGGTGATCATGCTCACGGCGCGCGGGGAGGAAGCCGACCGCGTCCGCGGCCTCGAGGTCGGCGCCGACGACTACGTCACCAAGCCGTTCAGCCCGTCCGAGCTGATCGCGCGCATCCGCGCCGTGATGCGCCGCGCGCGACCGACCGCGGCCGACGAGGTGCTGACCTACGGCGGCATCGTGATGGACCTCGCCTCGCATCGCGTGCTGCGCAACGGCCGCCACATCCATCTCGGGCCCACCGAGTTCCGCCTCATGCGGTTCTTCCTCGAGCGCCCCGGCCGGGTCTTCACGCGCGAGCAGCTGCTCGACGGCGTCTGGGGGCGCGACCTCTACGTCGAGCCGCGGACCGTCGACGTGCACATCCGGCGCCTGCGCAAGGCGATCAACGGCGACGGCGAGCGCGACCTGATCCGGACCGTCCGCTCGGCGGGATACGCGCTCGACGACCAGCCCGACGGAAACGGGTGATCGCGGCCGCGAAACTGAAATAGGATCGTCCCGGGCGGCGGGGACGTGCCCGCCGATGGACAGCGGAGGACGCGATGAACGCGATGCATGACGACGATTTCGATCCCGAGGACGTGGGCGTGAACACCTCGACGCAGCCCGACATCCAGACCGTGATCTCGCGCCGGATGCTGCTCGCCGCCGGCGCCGCCGGGGCGGTCGCCGCGATCGCGGCGCCGTCGACCGCGCAGGCGCAGGCCGGGGGCCGCGCCGTCTCGACGCTGAAGTTCAAGGACGTGAAGCACGGCATGGACGACAAGATCCATGTCGCCGAAGGCTATCGGGCCGACGTGCTGATCCGCTGGGGCGATCCGATCGCCAAGGACGCGCCGGACTTCGTGCCCGGCAAGGTCGATGCCGCGGCCCAGGAGAAGCAGTTCGGCTACAACTGCGACTTCCTCGCCTATCAGCCGCTGCCCTACGGATCGCGCAGCTCGTCGCGCGGCCTGCTGTGTTCGAACCACGAGTACACCAACAACGAGCTGATGTGGCCGGGCATCCCGGTGCGCAACAACGGCGACAAGGGGCTCACCAAGGAGCAGGTCGAGCACGACATGAGCGCGCACGGCCTCTCGGTCGTCGAGGTGCGCAAGTCCGGCGGCAAGTGGAGCTACGTGAAGGACAGCCCCTACAACCGGCGGCTCTCGATGCGCGGCCAGGTTTTCCGCGTGGCCGGACCGGCGGCGGGCCATGCCCGCCTGAAGACGAAGGCCGATCCCACCGGCACGCAGGTGATCGGGACGCTCAACAACTGCGCCGGCGGCTTCACGCCCTGGGGCACCGTCCTCACCGGCGAGGAGAACTTCAACGGCTACTTCCGCGGCGATCCCAAGAAGACGCCGGAGGCGGCCAACTACGCGCGCTACGGCGTGCAGCCGTTCCGCGGCGCGCCCTGGGGCGTCCACGTCGACCGCTTCGACATGGACAAGGAGCCCAACGAGCCGAACCGCTTCGGCTATGTCTGCGAGTACGACCCCTACGACCCGAAGTCGACGCCGGTGAAGCGTACCTCGATCGGCCGCATCAAGCACGAGGGCGCGATGACCGCGGTGTCGGCGGACGGTCGCGTGGCCCTCTACACGGGCGACGACGAGCGCTTCGAGTACGTCTACAAGTTCGTGACCAAGGGCAAGTTCGACCCGTCGAGGCGCGAGCGGAACATGAA
This sequence comes from Alphaproteobacteria bacterium, assembly GCA_016793165.1. Taxonomy (GTDB): domain Bacteria; phylum Pseudomonadota; class Alphaproteobacteria; order CACIAM-22H2; family CACIAM-22H2; genus CAIOSQ01. Next base: position 103,388 of record JAEULA010000032.1, read on the forward strand.
CCTGCTCGACGAGGGCACGCTGTACGCCGCCCGGTTCAACGAGGACGGGACCTGCACGTGGCTGCCGCTCGTGCACGGCCAGGGGCCGCTGACCGCCGCCAACGGCTTCAACAGCCAGGCCGATGTCTGCATCGAGACCCGCCGCGCGGCCGATCTCGTCGGCGCGACGCCGATGGACCGCCCCGAGGGCATCGCGATCAGCCCGAAGACCGGTAAGGTCTATGTCTGCCTGACCTACAACGAGCGGCGCAAGCCGGCAAACGACGCCAGTGCGCGCGAGCGCGCCAACCCGGCCAACCCGCGCGCCGAGAACAAGTGGGGCCAGATCGTCGAAATCTCGCCGCCCGTGACGCGCGGCGGTCGCGCCGATCATGGCGCGCTGACGAGCCGCTGGGGCTTCTTCATCGTTGCGGGCAACCCGAAGGATCCGAAGACCCAGGCGCAGTACCATCCCGCGACTACCGACGACGGCTGGTTCCAGGCCCCCGACAACATCACCTTCGATCCGAAGGGCCGCGCCTGGATCACGACCGACGGCATGGACAACTTCGGCAACGACATGGCGGACGGCCTGTACGGCGCGGACACCACCGGGCCGGGGCGCGCCCTGTCGAAGCATCTCTTCCGCACGCCGGTCGGCGCGGAGATGACCGGTCCCGCCTTCACGCCGGACGGCCGCACGGTGTTCGTGTCGGTCCAGCATCCGGGCGAGGGCGACAAGATGACCTTCGAGAAGCCCGCCACGCGCTGGCCCGACTTCAAGCCGGACACGCCGCCGAGGCCGTCGGTCGTCGCGATCACGAAGCTCGACGGCGGCGAGGTCGGCAGCTGACGCCAAGGCGCGGATAGCGACACCGGCTCCGTTCCGGCGGGTCTGCCCGAGGGGCGCGCTGCGAGGCGCGCCCCTTTCGCTTGCTCGGCGGGCGCAGCATCGGACGTCGTCCCGCGCGTCCGAGGATCGTCGCAGCGCCGATGGCGGCGCCGCGACGATGAAGGGCCGGGGCGCGATGCGGCCTACAGCCTGGGCGTGTAAGCCCATTGGACCTCGATGCGATGCGATCCGTGTCGGTTAGGTTGCAGGTCCACCGGGGAGGATCTCGCTCGTGGCTGCCGACGTCGACCAGTTCCGCATTCCCGTCCCCGCGCTCACGTCGTTCGTGACGTCGATCTTCGCCAAGGCCGGCTGCTCGCCGGCGGAGAGCGATCGCGTCGCCCGCTACCTCGTCGCCGCCAATCTGACCGGCCATGACAGCCACGGCGTCGTCCGCGTGCCTCGCTATGTCGACCTGATCGCCGAGGGCGCGGTCGTCGTCGACCAGACCGTGGCCATCCCCTTCGAGAACGACTCGATGGCGGTCGTGGACGGCCGCATGGGCCTGGGCCAGACCGTCGGTCCGCAGGCCGTCGAGCTCGGCATCCGGAAGGCGCTGGCGAGCGGCGTCGCCGTGGTCGCGTTGCGCAATGCCGGCCATATCGGTCGCGTCGGCGACTGGGCCGAGATGGCCGCGGCGAAGGGGCTGATCTCGATCCATTTCGTCAACGGCCATGGCAGCGTCCTCGTCGCGCCGTTCGGCGGCGCCGAGCGCCGCTTCTCGACGGCGCCGTTCTGCGTCGGCGTGCCGCGCACCGGCAAGCCGCCGGTGGTGCTGGACTTCGCGACGTCGCTGGTGGCCGAGGGCAAGGTCCTGGTCGCGTCGAACGGCGGCAAGCCGGTGCCTCCGGACGCGATGATCGGGCCCGACGGCCAGCTCAGCGGCGATCCGACGACGCTCTACGGGCCGATCGAGGGCACGCATCGTCGTGATCCGCGCTTCGGACTTGGCGCGATCCGCGCCTTCGGCGAGCACAAGGGCTCCGGTCTTGCGCTGATGTGCGAGCTGCTCGGCGGCGCGCTGACCGGCAACGGCACGGCGGGCCCGCTGACCGAAGGGCCGAAGGACAAGGTCCGACGCATGCGCAACGGCATGCTGTCGGTCTACCTGGCGCCGCGATTCTTCGGCAGCGCCGAGGAGTTCGAGGCGGCGACCGCCGTCTATCTCGACTTCGTGAAGTCGTCCAAGCCGGCGCGGGCGGGGGGCGAGGTGCTGGTGCCGGGCGAGCCGGAGCAGCGCCAGCGCGCCGACCGCACCGCCAACGGCGTGCCGATGCCGCGGACGACCTGGGACTCGATCGTCGCCGCCGCGACCAAGCTCGGCGTGCCCGCGCCGGCGCTCTGAGGCGTCGCGCGCCGGCCCGCGCTACCGCAGTGCCAGGCGGGCGCGCACGATTTCGCGCGCCTCGGGATCGTCGACGATCGTGAAGCCGAGCTCGCGCGCGAGCGCGAGCATGTTCGTGTTCTCGCGCAGGATGTCGCCCGTGATCTCGCCGACGCCGCGGCCGCGCGCATAGGCGATGATGCGCTCCATCAGCAGGCGGCCGAGGCCGCGGCCCTTGAGATCGCTGCGCACGACGACGGCGAACTCGGCGTGGGTGTTGTCGGGATCGCAGGCGATGCGCACGACGCCGATCAGCTCGCCGGGCCTCTGCTCGAGCACCAGTGCCATCTCGCGGTCGTAGTCGATCTGCGTCAGGCGCGCGAGCGTCGCGCGTGGCAGCTCGCGCACCGGCGCGAAGAAGCGCAGGCGGACGTCCTCCGGGTCGAGCCGGTCGAACAGCGCCTCGATGGCCTCGGCATCCTCGGGCCGGATCGGCCGCAGCATCGCGCCCGCGATCGCGTCGACGGGCGCTGCGAGCTCGCTGGGGTAGGGTCGGATGGCGAAGCGCGCCGCGCCCGGGCCCCGGGCCGCGAGGTCGAGGCGCACGCGGCCGTCGAGCGCCAGCACGCCGTCGGCATCGGCGAGCAGCGGGTTGATGTCGATCTCCTGCACCTCGGCGTGGTCGGCGGCGATCTGCGCGATGCGGATCAGCACCTCGGCGATGGCGTCGAGCGCGGCCGCGGGCCGGTCGCGATAGCCGCGGAGGAGGCGGATGATGCGCGTCCGGTTCATCAGCTCGCGCGCGAGCACGTGGTTGAGCGGCGGCAGCGCGAGCGCGGTGTCCTTGACCACCTCGACCGAGACGCCGCCCTGGCCGAACATCACCACGGGACCGAACTGGCGATCGGTCGAGAGGCCGACGATGAGCTCGTGGGCATCGCGCCGGTTGACCATCTCCTGCAGCAGGAAACCCTCGATCCGCGCGTCGGGGAAGGCGGCGTGGACGCGCGCAGCCATCGTCTCGGCGGCCATGCGCATCGACTCCGCACCCGACACGTTCAGCATGACGCCGCCGACGTCGGACTTGTGGGTGATGTCGGGTGACAGCAGCTTCAGCGCCAGCGGCTTCGACAGCGCCGCCGCGATCGCGGCCGCCTTCGCGGACGAGGCGGCGACGCGGCTCTGGACGGCGGGGATGCCGTAGGCGGCGAGGAGCTCCAGCGTCTCGTGCGCCATGAGCAGCGGCCGGCCGGCATCGCGCGCGGCCTCGATCGCCCGGCGCGCGCGGGCGATGTCGATCGGTGCGCCGTCCGATGCGGCGGCCGGCGGCACCTCCATCAGCGCCTCGCGGCTGCGCTTGTGGCTGACCGCGTGCATGAAGCCGCGGACCGCATCGTTGGGCGTGGCGAAGGTCGCGAGGCCGGCGGCGGTGAGATGCCGGCGCGCCTCGACCTGCGCGCCCTCGCCGACCCAGCTCGTCAGCACGACCCGACGGTGGCGCTTCGCCGCGGCGATCGTCGCATCGGCCGCCGCGGCGGAGTCCGCCACGGCGGTCGGGCAGTTGATCACCAGCGTGGCGTCGATCTCGGGCGCGGCGAGCACGATGTCGAGCGCCCTTTCGTAGCGTTCGGCGTCGGCGTCGCCGATGATGTCGATCGGATTGCCGTGCGGCCAGGTGCGCGGCAGGACGGTGTCGAGGCGCGCGACGGTCTCGGCGGACAGCTCGGCGAGCTCGCCGCGCAGATCCATCAGCGAATCGGTCGCCAGCACGCCGAGCCCGCCGCCGTTCGTGACGATAGCTAGGCGCTCGCCGCGCAGCGCGGGCAGATGCGCGATCGTCTCGACCGCATCGAAGAGCTCGGCGAGCGAGTCGACGCGCACCATGCCGGCGCGGCGGAAGGCGGCGTCGTAGACCGCATCCGATCCGGCCAGCGCGCCGGTATGCGAGGCGGCAGCCTTGGCGGCGGCGGCGTGGCGTCCGGCCTTGATGACGATCACCGGCTTGAGGCGGGCCGCGGCGCGCGCCGCCGACATGAACTTCCGCGCGTGGGTGATCGTCTCGACGTAGAGCAGGATCCCGCGCGTCATGACGTCGTTGGCCAGCCAGTCGAGCAGGTCGCCGAAGTCGATGTCGATCATGTCGCCGAGCGACACGATGTGGGAGAAGCCGATGTTGCGCGGCCCCGCCCAGTCGAGGACCGAGGTCGCCACCGCCCCCGACTGCGTCACGAAGGCGAGATTGCCGGCTGCCGGCGTCACGTGCGCGAAGCTGGCATTGACGCGCAAGCCGGGCGACAGCACGCCGACGCAGTTCGGGCCGACGATGCGCACGAGGTGCGGCCGCGCCGCATCGAGGATCGCCTGCTGCAGCGCCCGGCCGCGCTCGGAGCCGAGCTCGCCGAAGCCGGCCGTCAGGACGACGATCCCGCGCGTGCCGCGCGCGCCGAGCGCGCCGACCAGGCCCGGCACCGTCTCCGGCGGCGTCGCGATGATCGCCAGGTCGGGCGCGGCAGGCAGCTGCGCGACGTCGGGCAGGCACGGCAGGCCCTCGATCGTCGCGGCGTGCGGATTCACGAAGGCGAGCTCGCCGGCGAACCCGGCGCGGCGCAGGTTGCCGGCGACGACCGCGCCGACGGAGCGGGGGCGGGTGCTCGCGCCGACGAGCGCGATGCTGCGCGGCTTCAGCACCGCATCGAGGTTGCGGGTGGACATCGGACGACGATCCTCTTTCGGCGACGATGGCAAACCTCGCCGCATCGCGATACCCATAAGGGCTGCATGTGGCGATGCGGCGCATCGGGCGTCGCCGCCGCAGGGGGAGTCGCCCATGACGTGTGCATGCGCCGCCCGCTTCGTGCGCCGGACCTTGGCGTCGGGCCGGGCGAATGCCGCGGAACCGGTCGATCCGTTCGCGCGATGAGCATCGCCGTCGCGGTGCCGCTGGACGACGTCGCGAGCGCCCGGATCGCGGCGGTCTGGGAGCGGCTCGCGCGGCGCGGCATTTCCGATTCGATGCCGAGGCTCGGGTATCGCCCGCACGTGACCCTGGCGGTGTTCGATGCGCTCGACGAGGCGGCCGCCGGCACCGCGCTCGCCGCGATCGCGGCGACGCAGCAGCCGTGGTCGAGCGCTCTCGCCGGACTCGGCGCCTTCGAGGCGCCGCGATCCGTGCTGTGGGCGCGGCCTGCCGTCGACGCGAGCCTCGCGTCGCTGCAGGCGAAGGTGGTCGCGTCGCTCGCGTCGCCGTGCCACCCGCACTACCGGCCGGACGCCTGGGTGCCGCATTGCACGCTTGCCGACGGGCTCTCCTCCGTGTCGCTCGCCCATGCACGCGAGCTGGTCGCCGACGCGGACGTCGCCGGATCGGTGCGCTATGCGTCGCTCGAGCTCGTGCGCTTTCCCCCGGTCGACGTCCGCGCGCGCTGGTCCTTCGCCTGCTGAGCCGCGGAGGCCCGCGCTCAGGCGCGCGGCAGCGTGATCCGGAAGACCGTGCCACCACCCTCGCGCGGCAGGCATCGCACCTCGCCCCCGTGCCGCGCCACGATCTGCCGCACGAGCGGCAGACCCAGGCCCCAGCTGCCGCTCGCTTCGGCCACGCCGCGCGGGCGATAGAACGGCTCGAAGACCCGTTCGCGCTCCGCCTCGGCGATGCCCGTGCCGCGATCGCGGACCTCGACGGCGACGCGTGCATCCTGCACCGACACGACGACGTCGACCGGAGCGCGGCCGTGACGCGCCGCATTGTCGATCAGGTTGCGCAGGGCGCGGCGCAGCAGCACCGGATCGCCGGCGACGATCGCGGCATCGCCGCCGGACTCGCTGCCGTAGGCGGCCGCCTCCTCCGCCGCCAGGGCGAGGACGTCGACATTCTCGCGGCGCAGGGCGTCGGCGGCCTGGTCGAGCCGGCTCGCGAGCAGGATCTCCTCGATCAGGCCGTCGAGCTCGGCGAAGTTCCGCTCGATCTCCGCGGTGTTGCGCGTCTCGATCGCCATGCGCAGACGGGCGAGCGGCGAGCGCAGCTCGTGGCTGGCGTGGGCCAGCATCGTCTTGTGGGCGCCGATCAGGCCCTCGATGCGCGCGGCCGCACGGTTGAACGCGACCGCGACCGCGGCCACCTCGTCGCGTCCCTTCTCCTCGACGCGATGGTTGATTCGGCCGGAGCCCCAGAGCTCGACGCCGGCGCGCAGGCTCTCCAGCCGGCGCGTGAGCATGCGCACCACCGGCAGTGCGGCGAGGCCGACGCCGAGCGCCACCAGCGCGATGAACCTGAAGCCGGTGAAGACGCCGGACCAGGGCGGTCCCTCGAGCTGCGCGCCGATCCGACGCCCGTCGGCGAGCGGCATCATCCAGTGATGCCGCTCGTCGCGCTCGACTGAGTCGCCGGCGACGAGCTGGCGGCCCTGCGCGTCCGTCAGCGTGACGCGGCCGCGGACCGCGGCGGCGAGCCGCTCGATCGCCGCCTGCTGCACCTCGACGGGCGCATCGGCCGGCGGCAGCAGCGCGCCGGCCACGCGGGCCCCGAGATCGCGCAGTCGCGGCGATGCGGGGTCCCCGGTGAGCTTCCAGATCACCGCACCAAGGACGGCGACCAGCGCGAGCGACGCCAGCAGGGTGATGTAGATGTGCCAGAACAGCCGGCGGCCGGGTCGTCTCATGCGCCGCCCTCCGGCGTGCGGGCGAAGACGTAGCCCGCCCCGCGCACGGTGATGATCCGGCGCGGGTGCTTGGGATCGTCCTCGATCGCCGCGCGGATGCGCGAGATGTGGACGTCGATGGAGCGGTCGAAGGCCTCGAGGCTCTCGCCCTTCACCAGGTCCATCAGCTGGTCGCGCGAGACGACGCGTCCCGCATGCTCGGCCAGCGCCACGAGCAGGTCGAACTGGTGGCTGGTCAACGGCTTCTCGGCGCCGTCGAGCCGCACGCGGCGGGAGCCGCGATCGATCTCCAGCCGCCCGAAGCGCAGAGGCGGCGCGGCATTGGCGCTGCCGCCCTGCCGGCGCCGCAGGATCGCCTTGAGCCGCGCGAGCAGCTCGCGCGGATTGAAGGGTTTGGGCAGGTAGTCGTCGGCACCGAGTTCGAGGCCGACGATGCGATCGGTGTCGTCGCCGCGCGCGGTCAGCATCAGGATCGGCACGTCGGAGACCGCGCGGAGCCGCCGGCAGACCTCGAAGCCATCGAGATCCGGCAGCATCACGTCCAGCACGACGGCATCGACGGGCTGGCGGGTCGCCAGCGCAAGGCCCTGCGTGCCGTCCAGGCGATGCTCGACCGTGTAGCCGGCTGCCGCGAGGTACTCGACGACCATGGTCGCCAGGCGCTTGTCGTCGTCGATGATCAGGATGCGCTCGGGCATGGGCCGCAGACTAGGCGGGAGGCGGGGCGCCTCGCCACGACTCTACCCCGGTCGCTTCGCGGTCCGTCCCCCTCGCGTGCGGGGTGCTGGGTGCGGGCCACGGGGCGGCCAGGGGAGGTGCGGCGTCGCGGCTTCCGGCGCGGCTCGACCGGGTTCGTTCGCCGAGCGTCGCCGCTTCCCCTGGCGCCGTCCGTCGGCGCCAGGGGTGAGCCGCGCGGGACGTTTCAGCGGCGCGGGCCCCAGCGGTGCTCCGCCATCGCCTGCGCGAGCTTCTCGCGCTGTTCCGGCGTGAGCACCTCGGCGATGTCGAGCACGGCCTTCATCATCCGCTTCGAGGCCTGCTCGTGCATCGCGATCTGCCCGGCGCGAAGCTTCTCCAGCGCATCGCGGTCGATGGTCGGCGCGGCGACGAGCTTGATGCTCTCCTGCCGTGCCATCCGGCCCTCCTCGCGCATCGGCAGCAGATCCTTGAGCGCGCCGGCGACGATGGCCTGGACGCGCTCCTGCTGGTCCGACGTCGCGTCGATCCGGCGCAGCATCTGCCGCGTCATCAGCTGCGCCCACTCGGTGGCGTTTTGGGGATCGAAGGCCGCGCCATGGCCGTGATGGCCGCCCCAGCCGTGATGGCCGCCCCACGGGCGGGGCTGGGCGTGGGTGAAATAGGCGCCGGCGCTTGCCAGCGCGACGGCGATGCCGCTCCCGAACAGCACGCGCCGCGTCCAGCGCCAGCGCCGCTTGCGGCCGTGCTCGTCGCCGGTCGGAGCCGCGGGGCTCGGGGTCGCGGGCGTCGGGGTCGTGTCGTTCGTCATGGTTCTTCTCCTCTTGCTGGCGCGACGATGGGTGCCGCGCAGGGAGAAGATGGCCGTGGCGCGTTTCTCGCCTTCACGACCTTTGTAAAGATTTGTGAAGCGGTTCTCGGCCCTGCGCCATCTCGCCGAGCGCCCGGGCGGTGGCGTCGTCGGCGGGAAAGAACGTCTCCAGGGCGAGTTCGGCGAGGGTCAGGTCGACCGGCGTACCGAAGACGGTGATCGTGCTGATGAAGGACAGCGGTCCCGCCGGCGTGCGCAGGCGCAGCGGCACCGCGATGCCGGCGAGGTCGTCGGCGCCCACGTGCGGGCCGGCGCCGTCGGGCGTCGGATAGCCGCGCAACTCCTCGAGCAGGGCAGCAAGCGCGTCGTCGCCGCTGATCGCGATCTGGCGCTGCAGCCGCGCCAGCAGGTGCGCGCGCAGCTCGGCGAAATTGACGATCCGCGGCGCGAGTCCGCGCGGATGCAGGGCGATGCGCAGCACGTTGGGCGCGCTGCCGAGCAGCGATTCGTCGACCCCGGCGAGAAGCGGCGCGACCGCGCGGTTCGCCATGACCAGGGACCAGTGCCGGTCGACGGCCAGGGCCGGGCAGGGCTCGTGCGCCGCGAGAATGGTCTCGATCGCCCGCCGCGCGACGGCCATCGACGCGTGCGCGAGCGGCCGCTCCGGATAGGCCGGCGCGAATCCGGCGGCGGCGAGGATCGCGTTGCGGTCGCGCGGCGGCACGTCCAGCCGCTCGGCGAGGCGCAGCACCATGTCGCGGCTGGGTCGCGCGCGACCGGTCTCGAGGAAGCTGAGATGACGCGCGGAGATCTCGGCATCGAGGGCGAGGCCGAGCTGGCTCAGGCGGCGACGGCGGCGCCATTCGCGCAGCAGCGTGCCGACGGGCGGCGAGGGGGCGGCGGGGATCATGGTCCGGCTGCGATAGCCCAGCCGGCGCCGCGAGGCCATTACCTCGCGGGTAATCGACGCGTCGCGGCGGCGAGGCGCATATCGCCGTCGCGGACCGCATGGCGCGGCCGCCGCCTCGCAGAAGGAGATCCCGATGTCGTCGTCCGTTCCCGTCTCGTCCTTCCTCCACCGCGTACTCCTGGCCGATGCCGTTCTCAGCGGCGCGACCGGCCTGCTGATGGCGGTCGCGGCCGCGCCGCTCGGCCGGCTCCTCGGCCTGTCGCCGGTGCTGCTGCTCGCGGCCGGCGTGATCTGCGTCGGATTCGCGGCGCTCGTCGGCGCGTTGGCGCGGCGCGACCGGATCGCGCGCGGGTTGCTGTGGTTCGTCGTCGTCGGCAATGCGATGTGGGCCATCGACAGCGTCGTCCTGCTGATCACGGGTTGGGTCGATCCGACCGTCCTCGGAATCGCCTTCGTCCTGTTCCAGGCGGCGGTCGTGGCGGTGCTCGCCGAGCTCCAGTTCATGGGGCTTCGCCGCGCGGCCCTGACGGCCGCGTGACGGTCGCCAGGGAGGTTCAGCGCGCGTGCGCGAGCAGGGCGCGCACGCGCGCGCGCAGCGCCGGCAGGACCTCGCGCGCGAACCAGGGATTGGCCTTGAGCCAGCCGGTGTTGCGCCATGACGGATGCGGCAGCGGCAGGAGCGCGGGCGCGTAGTCGCGCCAGGCGCGCACGGTCGCGGTCAGCGACTCCCGGCGCCGTGCGCCCAGGTAATGCGCCTGCGCGTACTGCCCGACGAGCAGGATCAGCTCGACGCTGGGCATCAGCGGCAGGATCGCGGGATGCCAGGTCGGCGCGCAGATCTTCACCGGCGGCAGGTCGCCGCCCTTGGCATCCTGCCCGGGAAAGCACAGCCCCATCGGCATCAGTGCCAGGGCCGGGTGGTCGTAGAAGGTCGGCCGGTCGACGCCGAGCCAGTCGCGCAGCCGGTCGCCGCTCGCGTCGTCGAACGGAAGCCCGGACTCGTGCACCTTCGTGCCGGGCGCCTGGCTGACGATCAGCAGCCGCGCACCGAACTTCACGCGCAGCACCGGCCGCGGCGCATGCGGCAGCGTGTCGGCACAGAGCCGGCAGGCCTGCGCCTTGCGGATCGCGCGGGCGAGCTTCGCCGCGGTCATCGCCGGAGCAGCCGCTCGACGAAGGCCGGCACGATCTCGGTCGCCGGCCCGTAGTCGCTCTCTTCGAACAGCGTGGCGCCCTGCGAGGGCTCGAGGTTGAGCTCGACGGTGCGCGCGCCTGCCGCGCGCGCCTCGGCGACGAAGCCGGCTGCGGGATAGACGTTGCCCGACGTGCCGATCGAGACGAACAGGCCGCAGCGCTTGAGGGCGGCGTAGATCTCGACCATGAACAGCGGCATCTCGCCGAACCAGACGACATGCGGGCGCAGCGTGCCCGTCGAGCCGCAGTCCGCGCAGCGCGAGTCCGGCGCGAGGTCGACGCGCCACGCCGGCTCGGCGCCGCAGTCGACGCAGCGCGCCTTGAGCAGCTCGCCGTGCATGTGGCGGAGATTGCGGCTGCCGGCGCGCTCGTGCAGGTCGTCGATGTTCTGCGTCACCAGCAGCACGCCGCCCGGCCAGTCGCGCTCGAGCCGCGCGAGCGCGACATGCGCCGCATTGGGCCGGATTGCCGGATCGAGCAGGCCGCTCCGGCGGGTGTTGTAGAAGGCCTGGACGCGCGCCGGATCGCGGGCGAAGGCCGCGGGCGTGGCGACGTCCTCGATGCGCACCGTGGCCCAGATGCCGTCCGCGTCGCGAAAGGTGTGAAGGCCCGATTCCTTGGAGATCCCGGCGCCGGTTAGGATGACGACCGGCGCGTCTCGCTCGATGGCTGTCATGGTCCAGGACTCTGGGAAGCTCCTCACATCAGGTCAACGCCGCGCCGTGCTCTTCGTGTGCACGGGCAACATCTGCCGCTCGCCGACCGCCGAGGGCATGTTCCGCGCGATGGTCGAGCGCGCCGGCCTCGTCGAGGCGATCGACATCGATTCCTGCGGCACCCACGGCTACCACGTCGGCGAGCGGCCGCACCCGCCCTCGGTCTTCGAGGCCAAGCGGCGGGGGTACGACATCTCGCAGCTGCGCGCGCGCCCGCTGCTGCCCGGCGACTACGACATGTTCGACCTCATGCTCGCCTGCGATGCCGGCCATCGCCGGATCCTGGAGAGCCGCGCCCCGGTCCGCGCGCGCGGCCGGGTGCGCATGCTCATGGACTTCGCCCCCGATCACGGCGTGCGCGACATCCCCGACCCGTGGGGCGGCGAGGAGACCGACTACCGGCTCGCCGCAGACCTCATCGAGGCCGCCTGCGAGGGCCTGCTTGCGCATGTCCGCCGGGAGATCGGCGCGGCACCGTGATCGCCCCGGCCTGCGCAGGCACGCGCAAGCTCGTGGCGCGTCCGCGACGACCGGTTCTAGAGTCGAGGCTCGAGCCACGAAGGAGGGACAGATGATGGCGAGACGGCGGGTATTGGCAGGCGTCGGCGGCGCGATCGCGGCGGCCGCGGGCGGCAAGGCGCTGGCGCAGGCGGGCGCGACGAAGCCGGGGGCGAGCGACGCGCTGATCGTGGTCGATGTGCAGAACTGCTTCACGCCGGGAGGCAGCCTCGCGGTGCCGAAGGGCGACGAGGTCGTGCCGGTCATCAACAAGCTGGCCAAGGCGTTCCGCTGGGTCGTGCTGACGCAGGACTGGCACACGCCGAACCACGCGTCCTTCGCGTCCTCGCATGCCGGCAAGAAGCCGTTCGAGGTGACGAAGATGCCCTACGGCAACCAGGTGCTGTGGCCGGACCATTGCGTGCAGGGCACCGAGGGCGCGGCGCTGCACAAGGACCTCGCGATTGCCCACGCGCAGCTCGTGATCCGCAAGGGGTACAACCCTGCGGTCGACAGCTACTCGGCCTTCATCGAGGCGGATCGCAAGACGAAGACCGGGCTCGACGCCTGGCTCAAGGCCAAGGGCATCAAGCGCGTCTTCTGCTGCGGCCTCGCGACGGACTTCTGCGTCGCCTGGACGGCGCAGGACGCGCGCAAGCTGGGCTTCCAGTCGGTCGTCATCGAGGACGCATCGCGCGCCATCGACCTCGACGGCTCGCTCGCCAAGGCGTGGGATGCGATGACGAAGGCAGGCGTCGGGCGGATCCAGTCCGCCGCGATCGCGGCCTGAGCGCGGCCGCCCCGGTCCAGCGCCGCTCGGGAGTTTCCCCGCCCATCCGGACTCGCCGGGATGCGGGCGGGCTCCCGAGCGCCGAAGCTGCGGCGTCGCGTCAGGTCGAGCGCGGCGTGGCCGCGCATCCGGGCGCGGCGTCGCGCTCGAAGAGGTGCCGCACCTGGGCGCGTGCCGCGGACAGCGCCGCATCGACGAGGTGCTGTCGCGCCTCGGCCCGCAGCTGGCGCGCGCGCGCGCGATAGCGGTCGAAATCCTCCGGCGCGATCCGTGCGCCGACCTGCGCCCTGAGCGCGTCGAGTTCGCGGGCGGTGTCCTGGGGGCTGCGAAGCGGGGCGGCGGCAAGGGGGGTGTCGCGCATCGGAGGTCTCCTGGTCGGGATGGTCTTCGCAGGGCGGTGCGTCGCGGGCGTCGTCGCAGGGGACGGGGCACCGCAACGCGAGGAAAGCTAGTGGCGGGCCCGGATCCGACATAGCGTCGGCGCGGACGATCACTTGTGACGGAGCGGCATCAATGATCGGCGACGGCGGCGAGATGCAGGTCTTCGTGCGCGTCGTCGAGCGCAACGGATTCTCGCAGGCGGCCGAGTCCCTCGGCCTCACGCCGTCGGCGGTGTCGAAGATCGTCACGCGGCTCGAGGCGCGCCTCGGCGTGCGCCTGCTCAACCGCACCACGCGGCGCCTCGCGCCGACCGCCGAGGGCGAGGCCTATCTCGAGGCGGCGCGCCGCATCCTGCGCGACATCGATGCGATCGAGACGACCGTCAGCGCCGCGCGCGCCACGCCGCGCGGCCTGCTCACGGTCAACACCGGCGCCGCCTTCGCGATGCACCAGCTGCTGCCGGCCGTGCCGGAGTTCCGTGCGCTCTATCCCGAGGTCGAGCTCGACATCCAGGTCACCGACCGGATCATCGATCTCGTGCGCGAGGGGGCCGATCTTGCGATCCGCACCGGGCGGCTTCCCGACTCCGCGCTCATCGCGCGCAAGATCTGCGACGTCTATCGCATCGTCTGCGCATCGCCAGCCTATCTCGCCCGGTACGGAACGCCGCGCGTGCCTGCCGACCTCGCTCACCACGACTGCCTGTTCGTCAGTCATGTGCCGAGCCTGCGCTTCTGGCCCTTCCGACACGGGCGCGAGGTCGTGCATGTCGAGATCTCGAGCCGGGTGCGCGCCGACAACGCCGACAGCCTGCTGACGCTCGCGCTCGCGGGCGGCGGCATCCTGCGCACGGCGGACTACGTCGTCGGCGTCGAGATCGCGGCGGGCCGCCTCGTGCCGATCCTCACGGACTTCCAGCACTTCGAGCCGATCCCGGTCGCCGCCGTGCATCCGCCGGGCCGGCATCGCGCGCCGAAAGTCGGCGCGATGCTCGATTTCCTGGTCGAGCGCTTCGGAGATGCGCCCTGGCGCGCCGGACTCGACCTGCCGCTGCCCCAGCGCCCGGCCCGGGCGCGATCCACCGGAGGAAGACGCTGACATGGCATTCGATCCCAACACGATGCTGCGCCTCGACGGCGAGGTGGCCTTGGTCACGGGAGCGGCGCGCGGCATCGGCGCGGCGAGTGCCGCCCTGCTCGCGGCGGCCGGCGCCGAGGTGCTGGTCGCAGATCTCGACGGCGCGGCGGCCGAGGCCGGCGCCGCGGCGATCCGCGCCCGCGGCCATCGTGCCCATGGCCTGGTGCTGGACGTCGCCGACGACGCGGGCGTCGCCGCGGCGTTCGAGGCCGTGCGCGAACGGCACGGCCGGCTCGACGTGCTCGTGAACAACGCCGGCATCGCGCTGCGCAAGCCGACGACGGAGCTGCCGCGCGCGGATTGGGACAAGGTCGTCGCGGTGAACCTGACCGGCGTCTTCCTTTGTGCGCAGGCCGCGGCGTCGATCATGCTCGCCGGCGGTGGCGGCCGTATCGTCAACCTCGCCTCGATCATGGGGCTCTCGGGCGGCGGGCTCTACCCGAACATCTCCTACCAGTCGACCAAGGGCGCGGTCGTCAACATGACGCGCGCTTTGGCCGTCGAATGGTCGAAGCAGAACATCCGCGTCAACGCGGTGGCGCCGACCTGGGTGAAGACCGAGCTGACCCGGCCGCTGTTCGAGAATCCGGAGCTCCATGCGCGGCTCAAGGCGGTGACGCCGATGGAACGCTTCCCGGCGCCGGACGACATCGCCGCGGCGGTGCTGTTCCTCGCCAGCCGCGCCTCGGCCTTCGTCACCGGCCACACGCTCGCGGTCGACAGCGGGTTCCTGGCGCAGTGACGCGCAATCGGTCGCGACGGGTTCAGCCGCGCGGCAGGCGCAGGCCGAGTACCGGCCCGGCGATGCGCGTGACGATCGCCACGATCGCGCCGGCGGCGACGGCGAGCGTCATGTGCGAGGGATCGAGCCGGTGCAGCGCGAAGACCGTCGCGGCACCGGCGGTGGCCGCGGTCGCGTAGAGGTCGCGATTGCGATAGAGGATGCCCGGCACCTCGCCGGTGAGGACGTCGCGCAGCACGCCGCCGCCAACGCCGGAGACCGCGCCGGCGAAGATCGTGCCCCAGAAGCCGAGGCCCGCGTCGAGGCCGCGCTCGGCGCCGAGCGCCGCGAACAGGCCCAGGCCCAGCGTGTCGAGCCAGTAGATCGGCCGTCGCAGGCGCTTGAGGCGGTGGCGCAGAACGAAAACGGCGAGCGCGGTGCCGAGCACGCCCCACAGCAAGCGCTCGTCGCGGAAGATCGCCGGCGGCAGCTGGCCGACGACCACGTCGCGCAGGGACCCGCCGCCGACGGCCGTGACGCTCGCGAGCACGACGACGCCGAGCAGGTCGAACCGCCTCTCGATCGCAGCCATCGCGCCCATGGCGGCGAAGGTGAGCACGCCGGTCCAGACGAGGATGTCGATGGGGATCATGCCGGCGCGATCATGGCCGGCGGTGCCGCGGTCGTGCGGCGCGCCCGCGCCTCACGCGACGAGCGCCAGCGGATACTCGGCCTCGGCGGTGTAGATCGCGCCCTCCGCGCGCCGGTGGCTCGAGAACAGCGTGAACCACTCCACCGCGAAGGGGCCGGCCCGGAACAGCGCATTGTGCGCCAGGAAGTCCTGCACGCGGCCGATCGGCGTGCCGCCGAGCCGCGCCAGGGTCACGTGCGGTCGGAAGCGCCGCTCCTCCGGGGGGAATCCCATGCGCACGAGCGCGGACTCGACGTTGCGCTGGAGCTGGTTCAGCTCGTTGCTCTTGCCGACGCCGGCCCACAGCACGCGGACCTCGTCGCCGGTCGAGAAATGCCCGACGCCCGCGAGACTCAGCTCGAAGCTCGGGCAGCGCACGCCCATCAGCGCGTCGTGGACGTCATGCGCCTCGCCCTCGGAGATCTCGCCGATGAAGCGCAGCGTCAAGTGGAGGTTCTCGTCCGGCGTCCAGTTGGCGCCGGGCACGCCGCCGCACAGGTCGCCGAGGCTGAGGCGGATGTCCTCGGGCAGCTCGATGCCGACGAACAGACGGATCATGCCACGCCTCCCTGCTCGAGACTTCGGCGACGGTCCCGCGATTCGGCCGGTCCGGCAAGGGCCGGTGCGCGCCGCGCCGGCCCCCGGCTCAGGGGCAGGGGTTCGGGTTCTCGGCGTGGATCGCGTCGATCCGGGCGAGCACGTCCGGCGACAAGGTCAGCCCGATCGAGCGCGCGTTCGTGTCGAGCTGCTCGAGCGTCGTCGCCCCGATGATGTTCGCCGTCACGAAGGGCCGCGAGTTGACGAAAGCCAGCGCCATCTGCGCGGGATCGAGCCCCGCCTCGCGCGCGAGCGCGACATAGGCGCGCGTCGCCGGCTCCTGGCGCGGCTTGCTGTAGCGCTTGAAGCGCTCGAACAGCGTCAGCCGCGCGCCGGCCGGGCGCGCGCCGTCCAGGTACTTGCCCGCGAGCACGCCCATCGCGAGCGGCGAATAGGCGAGCAGGCCGCAGCGCTCGCGGATGGCGATCTCGGCGAGGCCGATCTCGAAGACGCGGTTGAGCAGGCTGTAGGGATTCTGGATCGACTGGATGCGCGGCAGGCCAGCGACCTCCGCGAGACCGAGATGCCGGTGCAGGCCCCAGGGCGTCTCGTTGGAAACGGCGACATGCCGGACCTTGCCCGCCTTCACGAGCTCCTCGAGCGCGCGCAGCGTCTCCTCGATCGAGGCGTGATCGCGCGCCGGATCGTGCACGTAGTCGAGCCTGCCGAAGGCGTTGACGTGCCGGTCCGGCGAATGGGTCTGGTAGAGGTCGATGTAGTCGGTCTGCAGCCGCCGCAGCGACCCCTCGACCGCCTCGAGGATCGATGCCCGATCGAGATGCCCCTTGCCGTCTCGGATGTAGGGCGAGGCGTTGTTCATGCCTACGACCTTGGTCGCCAGGATGGCCTGGCGGCGGCGGCCCGGGTTGGCGCGGAACCAGGTGCCGATGTGCCGCTCGGTGTCGCCCTGCACCGCTTTCGACGGCGGCACGGGATAGGCCTCGGCGGTGTCGATGAAGTTGACTCCGTGATGGTCGAAGGCGCGGTCGAGTTGCGCGTGCGCGTCGGCCTCGCTGTTCTGCACGCCCCAGGTCATCGTTCCCAGGCAGATGACGGACACGTCGAGATCGGTCGTGCCCAGGCGGCGATACTGCATCGGCAAGTCCTCGAGGATACGGAAACGCGCGTCGGGATGTGCGCGTCAGGCGAACAGCGCCAGGACGCCCGTATAGCCGTAGAGCCGCGCGTTTGAAATCTCGCCGTCGCAGAACATCCCGGCCAGCGGCACCTCGCCGATCTCCGCCCGCAGCGCCGCGAGCTCGGCCGAGCCGGGTCCGAACAGATTCGGCCCTCGCGCGAGGCATGTGAAATAGAGCGCGGCGCGCGGCCGGGCGCCGAGGCGGCGTCGGGCGTCGCGCGCCATGCGGGTCAGGTCCTGCGCGGCCGCCGCCTCGTCTCGGCGCACGAACATCAGCGCCCGTCCCGGCTCGGCCTCCTCGCCGATGGCGATCGAGCCGCGCTGCGGATCGATGCCGATCAGGTTGCGCACGAGATAGTCCGCGCGGTCGCTGCCGACGATCGGCAGCGCGACATGCAGCCGGCGCGAGGCGCGGATCCGCACCTCCTCGGGCAGGGTTGCGAGATCGGCCTGCAGCGCCTCGAGGGCGGGCATGTCGTCGAGCGTGTGCACGACGTTGCCCTCCGCCTTGGTGATCCGCCGCCGCCCCTCGGTGAGCGGCGTGCAGCCCTGCGTGATTCCCACGGCGGGCAGCACGTCGCGCGTGAAGACGACGCCGGCGAGCGGGCCGCGGCCGACCGCGCCGGCCGCCAGCGGCAGCGCGACGCGGCTGGAGCCGAGACCGCCGAGGACGAAGCTGTCGGCGAGGTCGGCGAGGTCGCCGAGCCGGTCGGGCAGGCGCCGGTCGCGTCCGTCGCCGTGCGCGACCGTGATCGTGGGCCCGGCGTCGCGCGCCCAGCGCACAAGCTCGGGCGCGAGCGCGTCGCCGTCGGCGGCCGGCAGGAGGCGGAAGGTCCCGGCCGGGATCGCGGCCGTCATCACGGCGAGCGCGGGCTCGTCGAAATACTCGCGCGCGCCGCCGACGACGCCGATGGCGACGGTGCCGGCCCAGGCTTCGACTCCGGTCGCCGATCGCAGATGCGCCACGATCGCGTCGAAATCCTGCGCGAACACGTCGGTCGCGTAGACGAACCCGACCGTGGCGCCGCGGACGTCGCCGAGCTCGGCGAGGCAGCGGTCCGCCAGCTCGGCCCAGTCCCCGGACCCGCCGGCATGGGCTGCGGCGAACATGGCGCTCATCCGGCGAGCAGCCGCTGCAGATGCGGCAGCAGGCGCTCGACGATCACGTCGACGCCTGCCGCGTTGGGATGGATGCCGTCGCCCTGGTTCAGGGCCGGCACGGCGGCGACGCCGTCGAGGAAGAACGGGTAGAGGGGCACGGCATGACGGGACGCGAGACGGGCGAAGACCGCGTTGAAGCGCTCGGCATACTCGCGGCCGAGATTGGGCGGCGCCATCATGCCCGCGAGCATCGGCTTGACGCCGCGCGCCTTCAGCTTCGTCAGGATGGCATCGAGATTGGCTTCCATCGTCTCGGGCGGCAGGCCGCGCAGCCCGTCATTGGCGCCCAGCGCCACCAGGGCATGGGTCGGCGGCCGATCGCCGATCGCCCAGTCCAGGCGCGCCAGTCCGCCGGCGCTGGTGTCGCCCGAGACGCCGGCATTGACGATGTCCACCGCGACGCCGGCGCGCTCGAACGCGGCCTGGAGCCGCGTCGCGAAGGCCTGCGCTTGCGGCAGCCCGTAACCGGCCGTGAGGCTGTCCCCGAGCAGCAGCAGGCGCGGCCGCGGCGCCTGGGCGAGGCCCGCGGTCGCGCCGAGCGCCGTGGCGAACGCCGCGCTCGCGTTGACAAGCATGACGCGTCGCCCATATCCCGGACCGCCGGCCGCCCGGCTCGACGCCCTCGACTTCCCGGAAATCGCCTCGGTGTATCTCATGTCCGTCCCTGCAGGGTCGTCGCGCTCGTCGGAAGCCATCGTCGAACTGCGCGGCGTCCACCTCAAGCTGGAGTCCCAGGCGGGCGAGGTCAACATCCTGCGCGGGCTCGACCTGACGGTTAATCGCGGCGAGGCGCTCGCGGTCACCGGCCCCTCGGGATCCGGCAAGTCGACGATGATGATGGTGATGGCGGGGCTCGAGCGCGCATCGCAGGGCGTCGTGACGGTGGCCGGCCAGGACCTCGGCGCGCTCGACGAGGACGGGCTCGCGCTGTTCCGCCGCCGGCGGGTCGGAATCGTGTTCCAGGGCTTCCATCTGATCGCGACGATGACCGCGCGCGAGAACGTCGCGATCCCGCTCGAGTTCGCCGGCGAGGCCGACGCCTTCGCGCGCGCCGACAAGGCGCTGGAGTCGGTCGGGCTGGGCCACCGCCTGACCCATTATCCGGGCCAGCTCTCCGGCGGCGAGCAGCAGCGCGTGGCGCTCGCTCGCGCACTCGTGATCGCGCCGGACCTGCTGCTGGCCGACGAGCCGACCGGCAATCTCGACCGCGTCACCGGCCAGCAGATCATCGAGCTGATGTTCGACCTGACGCGCCGCCATCGCACGACGCTGGTCCTGATCACCCACGACGTCGAGCTCGCCGCGCGCTGCGCGCGCATCGTGCGCATGCAAGACGGCCGCATCGTGGAGGACGCGGCGGTCGACCTGCGCGTGGCGCAGTGACCGGCGGAACCTGGCCTCTCGCCTGGCGGCTCGCGCGGCGCGAGCTGCGCGGGGGCTTGCGCGGCTTCCGCGTCTTCCTCGCCTGCCTCGCGCTGGGCGTCGCGGCGATCGCCGGCGTCGGCTCGCTGGCGAGCTCGGTGACCAAGGCGCTCCGCGACGACGCCCGGCTGCTGCTGGACGGCGACGTCGAGCTGTCCTTTACCCATCGCGAGGCGAGCGCCGAGCAGCTGCGGCACCTGACCGGCAGCGGGCGGGTCTCGGTCGTTGCCGAGATGCGCGCGATGGCGAGCGGCGGCGATTCGCGCGTGCTGGTCGAGCTCAAGGCCGTCGACATCCCCTATCCGCTGGTGGGACGAGCGCGCACGACGCCGGAGATGCCGCTGCGCGACGCGCTCGCCGAGCGCGACGGCGAATGGGGCGCGCTCGCCGAGCGCGCGACGCTCGCGCGCCTCGGCCTCAAGCCGGGCGACACGCTCAGGCTCGGCGACCGGGCGTTCCGGGTGCGCGGCGTGCTCGATGCGGAGCCCGACCGCAGCGCGAACGTCTTCACGCTCGGGCCGCGCGTCATGATCGCGGTCGAGTCGCTCGCCGGCACCGGGCTGGTCCAGCCCGGCAGCCTGATCCGCTGGCAGTACCGCGTCGCGCTGCCTGCCGGGGCGGATGCCGAGGCCTTCATCGAGGACCTGAAGCAGCGCTTCCCGCAGGCTGGCTGGCGCATCCGATCGCTGTCGGAGGCGGCGCCGGGCCTGCAGCGCTGGGTCGACCGCATCGCGATGTTCCTGACGCTGGTCGGCCTCACGGCGCTGCTGGTCGGCGGCGTCGGCGTCGCCAATGCCGTGCGCAGCTTCATCGACGGCAAGACGGCGACCATCGCGACGCTCAAGTGCATCGGCGCCCCCAACGGGCTCGTGCTGCGCGTCTACCTGGCCCAGGTGATGGCGATGGCGGCGATCGGCATCGCGGTCGGCCTGGTCGTCGGCGGCATCGTGCCGGTCGCGGTCGCGCCGCTGATCGCCCAGGCGATGGGCGTCCAGATCCGGACCGGCGTCTTCGCGATGCCGCTGGCGCTCGGGACCGTCTACGGCCTGCTCGTCGCCTTCGCGTTCGCCTTCTGGCCGGTCGCGCAGGCGCGCGACGTGCCGGCCGGCGCGCTGTTCCGGGCCCTGGTCGCGCCGCCACGCGCCTGGCCGCGCCGCGACGTCCTGCTGGCCACCATCGCCGCGATCCTCGCGCTCTCGGCGCTGGCCATCGTGACCGCGCTGGATCCGCGCCTGGGCGCGGGCTTCGTCGCCGGGGCCGCGGCCACGTTCCTGCTGTTCCGCCTCGCCGCCTCGCTCATCCGCCGCGTCGCGCGAAACGCGCCGACGCCGCGGAGCCCGATGCTGCGCCTGGCGCTCGCCAACCTGCATCGCCCTGGCGGCAACCTGAACGGCATCGTCCTGTCGCTGGGGCTCGGCCTCACCGTCCTGACGATCATTTCGCTCGTGCACGGCAACTTCGCACGGGCGCTGAAGACCCAGTTGCCCGACATTGCGCCGAGCTTCTTTTTCATCGACATCCAGCCCGACCAACTGCCCGTCTTCGACGCGATCGTCGCGGGCGCGCCCGGCGTCGCCGCGGTCCAGCGCGTGCCGAGCCTGCGCGGCAGGATCACCGCGCTCAACGGCGTGCCCGTCGACAAGGTCGCGGTGTCGCCCGATGCGCAATGGGCGATCGGATCCGACCGCGGCCTGACCTACAGCGGCACGCTGCCGCGCGACGCGCGTGTCGTCGCCGGCGCGTGGTGGCCGGCCGACTATCGCGGCCCGCCGCTGGTCTCCTTCGACGCGCAGATCGCTCGCGGCATGGGCCTCAAGCTCGGCGACACGATCACGCTCAACGTCCTGGGGCGCGAGATCGTGGCCCGGATCGCCAACCTGCGGGCGATCGACTGGAGCACGCTGGGCATCAACTTCACGCTGATCTTCGCGCCGGGCACGCTCGAGGGCGCGCCGCAGACCTGGATCGCCACCGCGCAGGTCGACCGCGAACACGAGGACGCGCTGGAGCGCGCCATCGGCGCCAGGCTGCCGAACGTCTCGTCGATCCGCGTTCGCGAGGCCCTCGCCACCGTCGAGGGCGTCCTCGGGAGCATCGCGCGCGCCGCCCAGCTCACCGCCTCGGTGACGCTGCTCGCCGGCGCCCTCACGCTGGCCGGCGCGGTCGCCGCCACCCAGCGACGCCGCATCTACGACGCGGTCGTGCTGAAGGTCCTCGGGGCCCGGCGGATCGACGTGCTCGCGGCGCTGGTCGTCGAGTTCGGCGTGATCGGCCTCGCGGTCGCGCTGATCGCGACCTTCGTGGGCAGCATCGCGGCATGGCTGCTGGTCACGCACTACATGCGCGTCGACTTCACCTGGCTGCCGCTGACGGCCGCCGGCGTCGTCGGCGCGGCGATGGCGGCCGTGATCGCCATCGGGCTGGCCGGGACATGGCGTGCCCTTGGCCAGAAGCCGGCTCCGCTGCTGCGGAACGCCTGATCGCCGCCATCGTTAACGTCTCGTTAATCGATCGTAACGGAAGGTAAACCCCGTCGAGCGGGTCCGGCGCCGACGCGCCGGAGTCATTTGGGGAGTTGTGATGGCACTCGTCGGAGTTGCGCAGCGATCGTCGCCGTGGCGCGGCGGGGGACGCGTGGCGATCGCGCTGGCGATGATCATGATCGTCATCGCCGGCCTGCTGATGATCCTGCTGGAGGCGCGGGTGGAGGCCTTCGTGCTCGCGTTGGCCGGGGCCTCGCTGGCGATTGCCGGATTCCTCGGCGGCATCGCGATCGGCTTGTGGCGCGCCCGGCGCGTCGCGCGCGCGGCCGCGGATCAGAGCTCGGCGCTGCAGTCGCTGCTCGATGCGATGCCGGTCACCGTCAGCATCAAGGACAAGGGCCTGCGCTTCCGCTACCTGAACGAGAGCCAGGCCAGATTCCTCGGGATCCCCGCGGCCGAGGCGCACGGACGGACCCTGAGCGAGATCCTGGGGCCGGGCCGCGTCGGGCCGCGGCTCGACCGCGACATCCTGCGCAGCGGAGAGCCCGTCCTGAATTTCAACGAGACCGTCCGCTCGGCGGACGGGTCGAGCCGCGAATGGCTGGTCACGAAGGTGCCGCTGCGCGACCGCGCGGGCGCGATCACCGGCATCGGGACCATCTCGATCGACGTGACCGAGCACAATGCGATGGCGCGCGCGCATTCCGCGGCGGAGCAGCGCGCGATCCGCCTGCAGGCCGAGCTGGCGGCCGCGATCGAGAGTCTCGGCGACGGCTTTCTCCTGCTCGACCAGGACAAGCGCATCGTCGCGGCGAACTCGACGATGGCGCGGATGTTCCCGGGCACGGTCGATCGGCTGCTGCCCGGGGTTCCGTACGAGGAAGTCGTGCGCCGCAACGTCGCCCTCGGGCTGCTTCCCGAGGCCATCGGCCGCGAGGAGGCCTGGGTCGCGGCGCGCCTCGCGGAGTTCCGCGACGAGCCGGTCTCGCGCGAGGTCGCCCTGTCCGACGGCCGCTGGGTCCTCATCCACAACACGCCGACCTCGGCGGGCGGGTACGTCGCCCTGCGCGTCGACATCACCGAGCAGAAGCGCATCGAAGCCGATCTCCACGACGCCAAGGAGAACGCCGAGCGCGCGAACGACGCCAAGAGCGCCTTCCTCGCCAACATGAGCCACGAGCTGCGCACGCCGCTCAACGCGATCATCGGCTTCGCGGAGATGATCGAGCACGGCATGCTCGGTCCGGTCGGCAATCCGCGCTACAACGGCTACGCCGCCGACATCCGCCAGGCGGGGCGGCACCTGCTGTCGATCATCAACGACGTGCTCGACCTGTCCAAGATCGAGGCCGGGCGCGTCACGCTGCGCGACCAGAACTGCGACCTGTCGCGGCTGATGACCGAGGCGGTGCAGCTCGCCCTCACCGGCGAGGCGCGCGGCGGCGCCACCGTGACGATCGAGGCGGAACCGGACCTGCCGATCGTGCGCGGCGACGAGCGCTCGTTCTTCCAGATCCTGATCAACCTGCTGTCCAACGCCCTGAAGTTCACGGCGGCGGACGGCCGTGTCGGTCTGCGCGCGGGCCGGGCCGCCGACGGCGGCATCTCGATCCGGGTCATGGACAACGGCATCGGCATCGCGCCCGCCGACTTCGAGAAGGTGCTGGCGCCGTTCGGGCAGGTCGAGGGCCCGCTCCATCGCCGGCACAGCGGCACCGGGCTCGGCCTGCCGTTGGCGCGGTCGCTCGTCGAGCTGCATGACGGGCATCTGACCCTCGAGAGCGAGCCGGGGCGGGGGACCACCGTCACGGTGTGGCTGCCGCCGAGCCGCATCGTCCCCGGGCGCTCCTCCACCCGGGCCGCTTGACCGGCCGGTGCCGGAATGGCGCCGGAAATCCCCGCGCAATCAGGCCCGTGGCGGGAATGTCCCAGGCTGCGAGTATTGAATTGCGCCGGGCACCGCCCATATGGTCGGCTCGACCTCTGAACAGGGGAGTAGGGAGATGAACGAGATGAATCGCTATGTGAACCCGACTTCGGTCGGCGCGACGCAGGTCGCGGTCGACGAGGGCCTCCGGAGCCATTTCCTCCGGATCTACAATTACATGGCTTCGGCGGTTCTGCTTTCCGGGATCGTCGCCTACCTGATCGTGAGTTCGAAGCCGCTCACCCAGGCGATCCTGTTCACCCCGCTGCGCTGGGTTTTCGTGTTCGCGCCGCTCGCCTTCGTGTTCGTGATGAGCTGGCGCTTCGAGCGCCTGTCGAAGACGGCGTTGCAGGCGATGTATTGGGCCTATGCCGTGTGCATCGGCGTGTCCTTCGCCACCATCCTCTACGTCTACACCGGCGCCAGCGTGGCACGTGCGTTCTTCATGGCCGCCGCGCTGTTCGCCGGACTGAGCCTCTACGGCTACACCACGAAGTCCGACCTCTCGAAGCTTTCGACCCTGCTGATGGTGGGCCTTTTCGTGATCATCGGCGCTTCGCTGGTGAACCTGTTCATCGGCTCGACCGCGCTGCAGTTCGCGGTGTCGCTGATGGGCCTGGTCGTGTTCCTCGGCCTTACGGCCTGGGACACGCAGCGGATCAAGGACACCTACCTCGAGTATCGCGGCACGGCGATCGAGGGGAAGATCGCGGTGATGGACGCACTGGGCCTCTACATCAACTTCGTCGCGATCTTCCAGTTCCTGACGTCGCTGCTCGGCCAGCGCGACGAGTGACCTGAACGGCGAAAGCCGAAGAACGAAACCCCGGCGAGGCGACTCGCCGGGGTTTTTGTTTGCGCCGATCGCGGCGGTCAGCGCGCCCGCGGCGCGTAGAGCTTCAGGAAGGCCTCGACCGCCCGCGCGACGCGTTGCCGGCGCTCCGTCTCCGTCAGGCCGTCGGGCACGCCGAACAGCGCGCAGACGTGGCAGGTGCCCTTGACCAGGCCGCCGAAATGCTCGGCCGCGACGGCCGGGTCGTCGATCGCCAGCCGGCCCTGGCGTGCCTGCTCTGCCAGATAGGTCCGGAGGTGGCCATGGACCGCGGCGGGCCCTGCGGAGAAGTACATCGAGGCGAGCTCGGGGAACTGGGCGCTCTCGGCGATGACCAGGCGCTGGACGGCGATGACCTCCGGCTCAAGCAGGAGCTCCAGGAGCTGACGACCGAGCGCCTCGAGCGAGGCTGCGACCGAGCGCCCCTCGGCCTCGGGCTGGCTCAGGGTGCGCGTGATGCGGCTTGCGCGATCGTCGATGAGGGCGCGGAAGAGCCCCGCCTTGTTGCCGAAGAATTCATAGAGCGTGGCGAGGGAACCGCCGGAGCGCTTCACGACATCGGCGAGGCTCGTCTCGCCGTATCCCTTCTCCACGAAGAGCACGCCGGCCGCCTCGAGGAAGGCCCGGCGCCGCGACTCGCGCCGCGCCGCGCTGTAGCGCTCCGGCGCAGGGTCGTCGCCGGCCGCGGCGACCGGAGGCGCCGTTCGCGACATCCGGGACGGGTGCGTGCCTGCCATCCGCGTAATGTACGTTACGTTCGGCGTCCGGTCTGCACGCAGTTTGCCGCAACGGGGGCGCTCAGGGGCGCGCGGCCGCCTGGGTCCTGTCCGAGATGTCGCCCCAGCCTCCGCCCAGCGCACGGACCAGGCCGACGGTCGCCTGGACCCGGCCAGCCTCGACCTGGAGGGCTTGGCGGCGGTTGCGCAGTTCGCTGCGGCGCGCATCCAGGAGCTCGAGCTGGCTCGACAGGCCGCTGCGGTAGTTCGATTCGACCATTCGCGTCGTGCGCGCGGACGACGCCGTCGCCTGCGCGAGCACGGCCGACTGGCCGCGCAGCACCCTGAGGGCGGCGAGCTGGTCCTCGACGTCCTTGAACGCGACGAGGATCTGCTGGCCGTTGCGCGCGACGCTCTCGTCGAGCTCGGCATCGGCGCGATCGACCCGGGCCTGGTAACGGCCGCCGTCGAACAACGGCAGGGCGAGCAGCGCGCCGACCCCGAGCGCGCCCGCCGAGGAAGCCGAGAGCAGCGTGGTCAGCGCCGAGGATGCGAGGCCGCCGACGCCGGTGAGCGACAAGGTCGGCAGCCAGGAATCGCGCGCGGCGCCGACGCGCTTCTGCGCCGCCAGCATCGCCTGATGCGCAGCGGCGACGTCGGGGCGACGGATGAGGACCGAGGACGGGATGCCGGCGGGAATCTCCGGCAAGGTCGGCGACCACGCGGTCTCGGCGAGTGCGAAGCCGGATGCCGGCTCGCCGACGAGCAACGCGAGGCCATGCTCGAGCTCGGCACGGCGCCGGTCGAGCGTCCGGGCCTCGGCCTCGATGCTCTCGGTCTCGGCGACGAGGCGGATCGTCGCCAGCTCCGCGGCGAGGCCGGAGCGGACGAGCCCCTCCATGAGCTTCAAGGTCTCGCGCTGCGAGTCCATCGCGCCGCGAAGGATCGCGCGCTCCATGTCGATCGCGCGGATCGAGAAATACGTCTGGGCGACGTCGGCCTGCGTGACGAGCCGCGCGCCGCGCAGGAGCGCCGCGCGCTCCGCGGCGTCGAGTGCCGCGGCATCCGTTTCCTTGGCGAGGCGACCGAAAAGGTCGACCTCGTAGGACAGGTTCATCGACCCGATGAAGAGGTTGCCGCTGGTGCCGGCGGCATTGGTCAGCGGCCCGTCCTGTCGGGACGCGTTGGCGTTCGCCGTGACCAGCGGCATGCGTGCGGCTTCCGCCGCCTTCAGGCCGGCCTTGGCGCGCTCCAGCCGCGCGGCGGCCAGGCGGATCGTCCAGCTGCCGCGATCCGAGCGCTCGACGAGATCGTCGAGCACGGGATCGCCGAACACCTTCCACCAGGCGCCGTTCTCCGGCAGCGCGGCCGCAAGGCGCGGCGCGCGCGAATCGGCTTCCTTGAACGCGACGGGGGCGGTGGGGAGGCTCGCGCTGCGGTCCGGCTCGGCCGCGCAGCCGATCAGGGCGCACGCGGCAAGGATGAATGCGAAGGACGGCGTGGTGCGCGGCATTGCCGGCGTGCCAAGGCGGGAAGGAAGCGACGGATGGACGCTCGCGCGCCCATCCGACAGCCTCAAAGCCTGACCGGCTTCAGATGCCGACGCAGCGGCTGACCGGCGGGACGTACACGTCGGTCGACGAGGAGTCGGTGCTCGAGCCGCGCTTCTGGGTCTGGCGGCCGGCGCGGACGTTGGTCTGGATCTTCATGATGCGAACTCCGGACTGGCGCTGGCGTTCAGATGCCGACGCAGCGGCTGACCGGCGGGACGTACACGTCGGTCGACGAGGAGTCGGTGCTCGAGCCGCGCTTCTGGGTCTGACGGCCGGCGCGGACGTTGGTCTGGATCTTCATGATGCGATCTCCGGACTGGTGCTGAGGTTCAGATGCCGACGCAGCGGCTGACCGGCGCGACGTACACGTCCTCGACATGGACGCTATCGTCGGTGCCGCCGCTGCGGTTACGGGTCTGCTTGCCGGCGCGGACGTTGGTCTTGATCTTCATGGGTCGTCTCCTGTTCAACGCGTGCGGGGCGCACGCCCACCCGCCGGCACGATGCCGGCGGATCCTTTCCGGCCGGTTCACGCGGCTGCGCCGCCGGCCCGTTCCGTGATGTCGATGGTGTCGGGGTGCACCGTGATGCCGACGCCGAGCAGCTGCTCG
>JAEULA010000050.1 GCA_016793165.1 Alphaproteobacteria bacterium
AGCTCGACGCCGCCGGCCGTGCCGTCGGAGAGCGTGGGCAGCGACGGCAGCTCGAGCATCCGGCCGGCGAGCACCGACTGGCGCATCACCTGCGAGTTCTCCGGCTGCACGCCGACGATGCGCACGTCCGGCCGGCGCGCCGTGAGCCATCCGGCGATCCCGCCGATCAGCCCGCCGCCGCCGACCGCGACGTAGACGATGTCGATGCGATCGAGCGCACGGGCGAGCTCCACGCCGATCGTCCCCTGCCCGCCCACGACCTGGGGGTCGTTGTAGGGGGAGACGAAGACGGCGCCCGTCTCCTCGGCCACCATGCGCGCCTTGAGCTCGCTCTCGACCGAGTCCTCGCCGTGGCGGCGGATCTCGCCGCCGAGCCGCGCGATCGCCGCGAGCTTCGCGGGCGACGCACCCTCGGGCACGTAGACGATCGCCCGCGCGCCTATGCGGCGCGCGGCGAAGGCGGTCGCAGCACCATGGTTGCCGGTCGAGGCGGTGACGATGCCGCGCCGGACTTCCTCGGCCGACAGCGACAGGAGCTTGCTGAGTGCGCCGCGCGCCTTGAACGAGCCTGTGTGCTGCAGGTTCTCGCACTTGTAGAAAAGCCGCACGCCGCCGGCGCCCGAGTCCGCCGCCTCGACCAGCGGCGTCTCGCGGACATGCGGCCGGATGCGCCGCTCCGCCGCCTCGACCTCGGCGACGACGTCCATGATCAGGTCAACTCGTCGAAGAGCTGGTGGATCCGGTCGAGGCCGCCGCGCAGGTAGTCGTGCGGCAGGCCGAAGCTGATGCGCAGATGGTGATCAAGGCCGAAATGGTCGCCGGGCACGATCAGCACGCTCTTCTCCTTGCGCAGCCGCTCGGTCAGCTCCGTCGAGTTGACCGGCAGGTTGTAGCGCACGAAGGCGATCGCCGCGGCCTGCGAGGGGAAGACGCTGAACATGTTGCCATGCTCGGCCGCCCACTTCGTCAGCACCGGATAGCCGTCGCGGATGAACTTGCGCGTGCGCGCCAGCACCTTCGGCCGCACCGCCGGCGAGAGCGCCAGCGCCGTGAGCTTGTCCGAGAGCATCGTCGTGGTGATCGTGATGTACTCGTGCCGCGCCCACATCTCGTCGAGCGTTTCGGCGGGGCCGACCGCCCATCCCGTGCGCAGCCCCGGCAGGCCGTAGGCCTTGCTCATGCTGCCGACGGCGATGACCTTGTCGTAGCGGCCATAGAAGGACGGCGTCTGGACGTCGGTCTCGCGCTCGGCGCCGCCATAGACCTCGTCGGCGAGCAGCCAGGCGCCGACGCGCGCGGCCTCGGCGACGACCGCGTCCATCTCGGCCGCCGGCATGATGCGGCCGGTCGGGTTGTTGGGGTTGCAGATCGCGATCAGCTTGGTGCGCGGCGTGATCGCGCGGCGCAGGCTCTCGACGTCGAGCGCCCAGCCCTTGTTCTCGTCGAGGTGGAAGGTCGAGACCTTCACGCCGCGATTGGTGGCGATGCCCCAGACCTGCTGGTAGTTCGGCGCCATCACCGCCATCTCGTCGCCCGGCTCGAGCAGCGTATGGATGATGAGGTAGTTCGCCTCGGCGG
The DNA here is from genome assembly GCA_016793165.1 of Alphaproteobacteria bacterium. GTDB lineage: Bacteria > Pseudomonadota > Alphaproteobacteria > CACIAM-22H2 > CACIAM-22H2 > CAIOSQ01. The sequence goes on from JAEULA010000050.1 coordinate 1,579, forward strand.
CGCCCGTCGTGACCAGCACGTTGTCGACGCCCGCCCCCTTGTAGAGGCCGGCGATCGTCTGGCGCAGCTCGGGGGTGCCGTTGGCCTGCGGGTAGTTGATCAGGACCTCGCCGAGTTCGTCGACCCCGCGCCCCGCGAGCGCCATCAGCTCGCGCAGCGTCAGCGGATGGACGCCGCTCTCCGACAGGTTGAAGTCCACGTAGTTCTCGAACTTGGACATCATCCGTTCCATCACGAACGGCTCGAACTTCGCCATGGTCGCGTTCCCTTCCTTCAAACTTGGTCGCGTCAGGATTTCATCACGTCGCGCACCACTGCGAGCGCGTCGCGGTGCCGCGCGGGGTCGCCGGCCGACAGGATCCGGTGCCCGGTCTCGAAGGTGATCGGTCGGCCTTCCCAGTCGGTCACCACGCCCCCGGCGCCTTCCAGGATCGGCTTGTAGGGCGCGTAGTCGTGGATGCTGAACCCGGTGTCGATCGCGACGTCGGTGCGGCCCGACGCCATCAGACCGTAGCTGAAGCAGCTGCCACCGTAGATCCGCCACTGCGTGCGCTCGCGCAGCGCCTCGTAGGCCGGCCGCTCGTGCACCGGATAGAAGTCCGGGTTGCTCGTCGTCATGATCGCGTCGGCGAGCGACGGGCAGGCGCGCGTCCGGCAGGCCTGTCCGTTGCGCGTCGTCGCGTGGCCGACCGCACCGAACCAGCGGTCGCGCGTCACCGGGTGGTCGATGATCCCGAGGATCGGCACGCCGTCGCGCAGCAGCGAGATCAGCGTGCCGAAAACCGGCATGCCCGCGATGAATGGCGCCGTGCCGTCGATCGGGTCGAGCACCCACACGTGGTCCGAGTCGAGCCGCTCGTCGCCATGCTCCTCGCCGTGGATGCCATGGGCGGGATAGCGGTCCGCGATCAGCGTGCGCAGATGCGCCTCGATCTTCTTGTCGATCGCGGTCACGTAGCTGCGGTCGGGCTTGAGCTCGATGCCGGGCCGCGAGGCGCTCGCCGGCAGCAGGATCTTGCCCGCCTCGTCGGCGAGGCGGTGCGCGAACTCGATGAACTCCTGGGATACGGCCGGCGCGGCCATCGGGACGGTCTCCGTGGTTTCAGTGCGTGAGGATCTGGCTGAGGAAGAGCTTCGTGCGCTCGTTCGTCGGATTTGCAAAGAACACCGACGGCGGCGCCATCTCGACGATCTCGCCCTTGTCCATGAAGACGACGAGGTCGGCGACCTGGCGGGCGAATCCCATCTCGTGCGTCACCACGATCATGGTCATGCCCTCGACGGCGAGCTCGCCCATGACGTCGAGGACCTCCTTGATCATCTCGGGGTCGAGGGCCGAGGTCGGCTCGTCGAACAGCATGATCTTCGGCTTCATGCACAGCGAGCGCGCGATCGCGACGCGCTGCTGCTGCCCGCCCGAGAGCTGGATGGGGTATTTCCCCGCCTGCTCCGGGATGTGGACCCGCTCGAGATAATGCATCGCGAGCTCGCGCGCCTCGGCCTTGGACAGACGGCGCACCAGGCGCGGCGCCAGCATCAGGTTTTCGATCACCGTCAGGTGCGGAAACAGGTTGAACTGTTGGAACACCATGCCGACCTCGCTGCGCACGGCGTCGATGTCCTTGACGTCGGCCGTCAGCTCGATGCCGCCGACGACGATGCGGCCGCCGTCGTGCTCCTCGAGGCGGTTGATGCAGCGGATGAGGGTCGACTTGCCCGAGCCCGACGGCCCGCAGACGACGATCTTCTGCCCCCTCCGCACCAGGAGGTCGACGCCGGCCAGGGCCCGGAACGCGCCGAAGGACTTCGTGACCCTTTCGAGCACGATGACCGGATCCGCGTCGCTCGCCGCCATCTCGGGCCTCACTTCCTCAGATACCGGTTGAAGCGCCGCTCGGCGAGCTTCACGCCCTGCTGGATCAGCCAGGTCAGCGCCAGGTAGACGATTGCCGCCGAGATGAATATCTCGTAGGGCGCGAAGGTCCGCGACACGATCACGCGCGCGACGCCGGTGACGTCGTACATCGTGATCATGCTGGCGAGCGCCGTGCCCTTGAGCAGCGAGATCATCTCGTTGCCGTAGGCCGGGATCGACAGCCGCACCGCGATCGGGATGGTGATGTGCGTGAAGCGGTGGCGCACCGAGAGCCCCAGCGCCCGCCCGGCCTCGATCAGGCCGCGATCGACGCCCTGGATGCCGCCGCGCAGGATCTCGGCGGTGTAGGCGGTGACGTTGAGGGTGAAGGCCAGGATCGCGCACCAGAACGGCTCGCGCAGGATCGGCCACAACGCGCTGTTGCGGACGAGCTCGAACTGGGCGAGACCGTAGTACACGATCGCGACCTGCACGAGCAGCGGCGTGCCGCGGAAGACGTAGATGTAGATGAGTGCCGGCCAGGACAGCAGCGGGTTCGGGCTGATGCGCAGCAGCGCCAGGCCGAGCGCCAGCCCGGTGCCGAGGGCGAGCGAGATCAGGTGGAGCTGGATCGTCAGCCTGACGCCCTCGAGGATCTGCGGGACGCTCTGAAGGATGAGCGCGACGTCGAAGCTCATCGCGCGCGCACCAGGTGCCGGTTCAGCCGCTTCTCCAGTCGCGCCACCGACACGATGATCAGCGAGACGAAGGCGAGGTAGAAGACCGCGACGACCGCGTACATCGTGAACGGCTTGTTGGTCATCGTCATGCCGCGCTCGGCCACGTACATGATCTCCTCGAGACCGATCACCGACAGCAGCGCGGTGTCCTTGACGATCGAGATCATGTGGTTGCCGAAAGTCGGCAGCGCGAGGCGCCACATCTGCGGCAGGCGCACGTAGAAGAACGTCTGCGACGAGGACAGGCCCAGCGCACGCGCCGCCTCGACCTGGCCGCGGTCGACGCCGAGGAAGGCGCCGCGGAAGGTCTCGGTCGCGTAGGCACCGACGATCAGGCTGATCGCCACCGCGCCGGCCCAGAATGGCGGGATGTTGACGAACTTGACGGTTGGGTCGATCTGCTTGCCGATCCAGGTGAGCGTCACGGCCGAGCCGAAATAGATGATCAGCAGCACGAGCAGCTCGGGCGTGCCCCGGAAGACGGTGGTGTAGAAATTGGCCGCCGCCGCGGCGGCCCGATTGCCCGACAGCTTCGCCGCGGCGCCGAGGAGCCCCCACACGATCGTCAGGACGAGCGCGACCAGTGCGACGCCGAAGACGACGACGGCGCCCTTGCCGAACTGACCGAGCCAGGGGATGACGACCGACATGCAGCCCTATCGAATGGCGCGGGGGCCGGGGCGGCTAGCGCCCCGGCCCCCGCGCCCGGTTCCGAGCGCCTGCGCCGTCAGTTCATCGGGTAGATGGCGAAGGGGAAGTAGATCTTGCTGAACTTGTCGAGCGTGCCGTCCGCCTTCATCGCCAGGATCGCGGTGTCGATCCGCTTGAGCAGCGCCTCGTTGCCCTTGCGCAGGCCGATGCCCGCTCCGGTTCCGAAGTACTTCTCGTCGGTGATCTGCGGGCCGACCACCTCGAAGCCCGCGCCGTCCGGCTTGGACAGGAACTCGAGATAGGTCTTCATCGGATTGGTCATGATCGCGTCGAGGCGGCCCGCCTTGATCTCGAGATACATCTGCTCGACCGTCTCGTAGCGCACGACCTGGGCGTCGGGAACGATCGCCTGGAACCAGCTGTCGTAGGTCGTGCCGCGCTGCAGGCCGACCCGGATGCCCTTGAAGTTCTGCTTCAGCACGTTGTTGTTGGCGTCGAAGAGCTGCAGCTTCTTCGCCTTGGGCGCCACGAACTGGCCGATCGACAGGCGATACGGCACCGAGAAGTCGATGCGCTCCAGGCGCTGCGGCGTGATCGACAGCGAGGCCGCGATCAGGTCGAACTGGCCGGCGAGCAGCGCCGGCACCAGGCCGTCGAACTTCAGGCACGAATACTCGGCCTTCGCGTTGAGCCGCTTGGCGATCTCGTCGGCGACGTCGATGTCGTAGCCCTTCAGCTTGCCGTCCGCGTCCCGATAGTTGAACGGGAAGTAGGTGCACTCAGACCCGACCTTGAGGACCTCCTGGGATCGGGCGGCCGGCACCAGGCCGACGAGAGCGAGCGCGAGCGTCGCCGCGGCGAAAAGCGTCTTCATGTTCATGTCCCCCTGCATTGGCGTCCTGGATGGACGGCATCGAACCACGGGCGCGGCGGCAGCCGGGGCCGCGCCACGCTCCATGGCGATACTATGAAACTTCCGTGACGGCGGGCACGTGCAATCGACCGCCGCTCGCCGGACCGGCGCGCCCGAGCCCCGCCCCGACGTGCCGTTCAGGCCACGCGTGCCGTCGCGGCATAGGCGGCGTCGAGCTTCTCGAGCAGGCCGGCCGCGCGGGTGCGCTTCGCCGCATCGGGATCGCGTTGCGCCACGCGCAGGAGCGTGTCGCGAGCCAGCATGTCGCCGCGCTCGGCCAGATCGAAGGCGATCGCGTCCCGGCGCTCGTAGTACTGCGTGTCGAAGGGCACGATCCGGGCCCCCTGGCGGATCCAGTAGTAGCGGAGATCCTCCGAACCCTTCCAGCCGGCATAGACCTCCGACCAGTCGAACATGTTCGCGTAGGTCCGGATGCTGACCTCGGCAACCGGGTCTGACAGCCTCTGGTAGCGCGCGTCGAAAGACTGGCGAAGCTCGCCGCTGCGGTTCGGCAGCGCCTTGTGGACGGTCGTGTCGGAGAAGATGACGACATCGCCCGCGCGGAAGTCCGAGGCGACCCATTCGCCGTCGTAGGTGCCCTCGGTCTCGAGCCCGCCCGCGCCGGCGGCGATGCGGAACGGCAGCACCCCGGCCCGGTGCGAGCCGGGAACCATCGTCAGGCCGCCCTTCGTCATCGGGCAGTCGCCGAGCGGCACCCATGCCGCATAGCTCGTGCCGCCGCCGATATGGATGCGATCCTGGTGCCGGCCGGTCGTGAAGTCGAACCCGTTGCTCGCCGGGAAGATGTTGCGCGCGACGAGCAGCGGATGCACCAGCGCCGGCTCCCCGAACATGCGCTCGAACAGCCCGACCAGGTTCGGATGGTGCTTCATCCGGTGCAGCGCCTCGAGCTTCCACATCGCCTTGAAGTGCTGGATGTAGGCGGGCTCGGGATCCTTGCAGGCCCGGCCCTGGTCCGCGGCGCCCTCCGCCACCGGCCTGTCGGCGCGCAGCCAGCCCGCCTTGGCCGCCAGCTCGAGGAATTGGCCGCGCAAGGCCAGCACCTCGTCGCGCGGCAGCAGGCCGCGAACGAAAAGGTAGCCCTCGGCCTCCATGCGCGCGGCGAGCGCCTTGCCGTCGCCGGCGATCGACGTCGAATCCTGGAACGGCTTCACCATGACGGCCTCATCAATCGAGAAGTTGCGGCAGGAACAGCGCGATCTCGGGGAAGAACAGCACAAGGGCCAGCGCCGTGATCTGAAGGCCCATGAACGGCCAGATCGACGAGAAGATCTGCTGCAACGTGATTTCGGGCGGCGCCACGCCCTTCAGGTAGAAGCACGCAGGTCCGAACGGCGGCGAGAGGTACGACACCTGCATGTTCATGCAGAACAGGATGCCGAACCACACCGGGTCGTAACCGAGGTCTTTGATGATCGGAACGAAGATCGGCATCGTGAGCAGGCATATGCCGATCCAGTCGATCAGGCACCCCAGCACCAGCAGGATCGCCATCATGAACAGGACGATGACGATCGGCGCCACCGGCAGCCCGGTGATCAATTGGCGCACGAAATTCGTGCCGCCCATGATGTTGTAGATGCCGATGAAGGCGAAGGCGCCGAATGTCAGCCAGATTAGGATCCCAACGGTCTCCATCGTCTGCGTCAGCGACTCACGCAGCATATTCCAGTTCAGCTCCCCGCGGATCGCTGCCGAGACGATGGCGCCGGCGACGCCAACGCCCGCGGCCTCGGTGACCGCGGCGATCCCAAAGTAGATCGAGCCGAGCACCCAGAATATGATCAGCAGCGGCAGCACGAGCCCCTTCAGCATCCCGAGCTTGCGAGCAAAAGGAATGTTACGTTCCGCCGCCGGCGCGGGCGGGCCGAGATTCGGATCCATCGCGCAGCGGATCAGGATGTAGACGATGTACAGCGTCCCCATCAGGATCCCGGGAAGGAACGCCGCCTTGAACAGGTCGCCGATCGACACGCTGGCGGTCAGGCCATAGACGATGAGCACGACGCTGGGCGGGATCATCGTGCCGAGCGAGCCGCCGGCGCAGATCGTGCCGATCGCGAGTTTCTTGTCGTAGCCGAGCCTAAGCATCTGCGGCAGCGCGATCAGGCCCAGCAACACGATCTCGCCGCCGATGATGCCGGTCATTGCCGCCATGATCATCGCGACCACCACGGTCTGCATGGCGACGCCGCCTGGCAGGCTGCCGGAGAAGATGTACATGGCCTGGTAGAGGTCCTTCGCGACACCGGACCGCTCCATGATGCATGCCATCAGGACGAAGAGCGGCACCGCGACAAACACGTACTCCTGCACAAATCCGAAGACCCGGCTGCCAACCAGTGGAAGACCGGACGGGCCGATCCACAGGACGGTGCAGCCGCAGGCGATGGTCAGCAGCACCCACGCGAGCGGCATCCCCGTGAGCATCAGGGCAATCATCACGGCGAGCACGACCAGGGTCGCCCAGCCGATCCCGAGGCCCTTGAAGCCTTCGCGCAGCGCCTCGAACGACTTCGACCACAACGGCACGATCTCGTAGCTGTCGAGCGCCCAGAGGGCCACGCCGGCCGCGACGACGACGACGACGCCCGCGAACTGCATCGGTTTCAGGATGCGGCGAAGCTGCAAGGCGAGCTGCACGAAGATAAGCGCCGATCCGAGGACGATCAGCGGCTTGAGCAGCGCCGGCAAAGGTGGGTTCCAGGAGCTCCCGGTGCGCTCCACGATCTGCAACGACATGAATGCCTGGCGCCACGACGACAGGATCAGCATGCCGACGGCCAGCAATCCGAACAGGATCGCGACGATGTCGAGAGTTCGCTTGCGCGCGTCGCTCGCCGTCTCGTAGGCGGACGTAATCGCGATGTGCCGCCTGCGCTGCGTCACGAACCCGCCCGCCACCAGGTAGCAGGCGGAGCACAGCATGATCGTGGCCTCGAACGCCCAATCCGTCGGCGCGTTGAACACGTAGCGTGCGAACACCTCGTAGGTCGTCGCGAGCGTGGCGGCGAGATAGAGATAGCTGGCGTTCTGGGCGATCCACCGGATCACGCACTCGATCGGCGAGCTCTTCGCCTCCGCCGCGACATCAGCTTGCGACATGCTCTTGGTCTTCCCCCGGTGCAATCAGGGGAGGAGGCGCGAGCGCCCCCTCCCCCGCGACGTCACGTCCGTCTCACTGGAAATCCGCGGGCAGCAGGTTCATTTGCTTCATGAACTTGATGTTCGCCTCGTAGGCCTTTCGCGCGATGTCGCTGCCCTGCGCGAAGTCCTTCCAGGCGCCCGCCGCGATCTCGCGGAACTTGTCGCGCTCGCCCTGCGGCCAATCGATGATCTCGATGCCGCGCGACTTGTCGGCGCGATCGCGCGCGACCAGCCTGCGATCCTCGATGTCTGCCGACAGCACCAGGTCGGCCATCGCGGCCCGGTACCAGCCATCGACCGCCGCCTGCTCGGCCGGCGACAGCTTGTTCCACAACGCCATGTTCACCGTGAACTGCAGGATCGGCATCGAGTGGATGCCCGGGTAGATCGGGAACTTGGCGACCTTGAACAGCCCAACCGAGTCCGTCATCGAGTAGGTGCTGTCGTCCGCGGCGTCCACGACGCCCTTGTCGAGCGCGGTATACGTCTCGGACGGCGGCATCGCGACGGGCGCCGCTCCGGCGCGCCGGAACACGTCTGCGGCGAGGCCCTCGGGCGACCGAATCTTTTTGCCCTTGAAGTCGTCGACCTTGCGGATCGGCACTTTCGAGATGAAGGCTTCCTTGCCGCCGGTCGCGCAGCCGACGACCTTGACCTGCTTGTTCGTGTACTTGTCGAACAGCTCCTGGAGGATCTCGCGGCCGCCGCCGTAGTAGCAGAACTGGATCAGCTGCCACGGGTTGTCGTAACCGGCGATCAGGTCGCCCATCAGCGCGAAGGCCTTGTCGCGACCCGAAAAGTAGACGGTCGACGTCAAGTCGCCCTGCAGGATGCCCTGCGCCACGGCATCGATCGTCTGGTTGTGCGGGACCACCGAGCCGATCGGCGTCAGCTCGGCCTTCACCTTGCCGCCGGTCATCGTCGTGAGGACCGGAAGCCAACGCTCGATGGTCTTGTAGTAGAAGTCGCCGGCCTGCGCCGAGGTCTGCAGCTTCCAGTTCTGCGTCTGCGCCGAGGCCGTCGCCCCGCCCAGCGCCACGGCGGCACAGACGGCGACGGTCATCACGATATGATTCATCGCTTCCCCCATCGTTGTTTCGCGTCGCGAAACGCGACCGATGCACCCGAGGCTAAGGGAGACCCGCGTCACTGTGAAGCAATTGATCTCGCCGAATTGGTCGCTCCGGCCTCGTGGCGCGCGATCCCCCCAATCCAATCGCGGGCACACGCCGCGCGACGATCGGTGCAACGCCGCCGCGCCTGGCTTGCCGAAAGCGCGCCGGGAATCCTGAGCCCGTCGTCACGCAGATGCGCTCGTCCGTTTCGATCGGATCCGGATCGTGCGAAAGCCGCAACGTCAGCATGTCGGCGACGATGCCGTCGAATCAATCGTTCGCCGCTCGGAATGCGACGACGGGATTCTAGGCCCGCGCCGGGATCTCGAACGGCCTCGGGTCCAGGAAGCGGCGGACCACGTTCGCCGTCATGCGCGAGATCCCGTTGTCGTAGCCGCGATGGGCGAGGCTGCCGACGAAGCTGATCGATCCGGTCGACCACATCGCGCCGCCCCCCGGCGTCTCGAAGAAGGCGATGTCCGCGCGCACCGCGGGCCACGTGCCGCCATAGGCGCCGCTGAAGCCGGCATTGATCTCCTCGACCACGAGGTTCATCACCTTGGAATGCTCGACCGACGAGGCGACGACCAGCGCGTGCGCCGGCGTGCCGAGCGCCGTGCTCGCGCAGTCGATCTCCATCCCTGCGGCGCCGCCCAGGGCGCAGCCGTAGTCGCCCAGCCTCGCCTCGCCGACGCCCTCGAACATCCAGGCGACGCGATCATCGCGGCTCGCCGGCGTGCGCTCGTACCACGAGGCGTAGTCGAAGCCCTGGGCGATGAAGCCGACGCCGACCAGCGAGTTCGGCGTGCGTCCGTTTCGCCGCCACAGGCCGCCGAGGTCGCCGGTCGAGGCGTGGAGATACTCGCCCGGAACTTCGGCCCAGGCCCGCGTCCCGCCCTCGGCGCGACGCAGCTCGATCATGCCGGGATGCGTCTCGACATAGGTCACCTTCCAGTAGAAGCCGTTGCCGCCCATGTACATGAAGCGGCCGCCGCGATTGAGCCACGCGTCGAGCCCGTCCCACATCGCCGCCGACCAGTACTCGGGATGGCATCCGCTCATCACCACGGCGTAGTTCTCGAGCAGCGACAGACCCTCGCGGTGCAGGTCGTCGTCGGTCACCACGTCGTACGCGATGCCCTGGGCCTCCAGCCAGTCGATCAGGCAGAGATCGAGCTGCAGGTTCCACAGCCGTCCCGTCGGCCGCACATTGACCAGCGGCCGCAGCAGCGATACGTGGCAGACGCCCGATCCGTCGGGATGCTTGTCGTAGGTCGAGGCCCCGAGCTCGGGATGCGCCATGACCAGCATGTCGGTGCCGTCGATCTGCTGCAGCGCGCCGAACGCCAGATCGACCGTGCTCGGCACCATGCGCGCGCGATAGTTGGCGTAGACGCTGTAGGTCGCGGTCGAGGCCAGGAAGGCGAGACGCGCCGTCGCCTTGCCGCGCGGCGGCCGCACGAAGAAGGTGATCCAGAAGGGCGGAGCGCCGTCGGTGTCCAGGCGCAGCGCGTAGATCGCGCTGCGCTGGTCGGCCGGGATCGACCAGGTCAGCGTGTCGGGCCAGCACGCGTCGTAGAGGTCGTCCTCGTGGAAATGGATCGCCGCATAATGCGCCGGTGCACGCCGCCAATCGTGCTCGCTGCCGTCCCAGCGCGAGCCGACGACCGCACGCTTCGGCGCGTTCACGGTCCGGCCGTGCAGCTTGCGCGGCCCGATGTCGCGCACGGTGACGCCGGCGATGTCCTGGGTGAAATCCCAGGCCGCGCGAAGGCAGTCCGAAGGCGGCATCGTCGTTCCGGCCGCGGCGGCGGCGCGCAGATCCTCCGGCGCGAGCGCGCGATCGGCGAGGCTCGGCGCCTCGATCTTTCCGTTGAAGAGCCACGTGGCGAAGTGGCCGGGGGTCGGGCCGGCCCGTCCGATCGCGCCGATGCGCAGCGCCCCCGGCGCGAGCCGACCGACGGCGGCGACCCCCGCCGCCTCGACCGCCGGCGGCCGATCGAAGCCGCGCGCGGGCAGCGGCGTCTGGCGCACGAACACCTCGCCGCGCGTGGCGTCGACGCTCGCCGCGACGTGATGCCAGCGTCCGAGCTCCATCGGCGCGCCGGTCGAGATCCGCGTGCCGTCGGCGAAATGGATGGCGAGGGCGCCGTCCTGATCGACGATCAGCGCGAAACCGGGACGGCGGCCGCCTTCGACCAGGGTCGAGACGATCGCCTGCTGCGCGCGCTCGCGCAGCATCGGCTGCACCAGCGCCTGGACGGTGAAGGAGCCCAACCCCTCGACCGCATCGGGGCGGTCGACGAGGACGAAGGAGCCGACAGGAATCGGCCGCAGCGCGGCCTCGTGGATCCCGTTGAGCGGCGCCGCCACGTCCTCGGTCTTCAGCCCGGCCCCGGCGGGCCCGGTGTCCGAGCTGATCACGCGGACCAGCTGCGCGCGGTAGGGTCGCGCCGAGGTCAGCGAGGCGATGCGGAAGCGGATCGTGCCGCCTGCCGCCACGCTCCAGTCGTCGCAATAGCCCAGGACCTGGGGCATCGGGACGTCCGTCATCGCCGCCCCCTCACTCGATCGGCAGCGGCGTGCCGGCCGCGGCTTCCCAGCGCCGCTTGAACACGGCCCACTCCGCGTCCTCGGCGCGCGCGAAGACCTCGTTGGACAGCACGACCGGCGGCTTGCCGCCGGGCTGCTTGACCGCGAGCACGTAGCGCTTGTGCGGCTCGAGCATCACGCAGACGTAATTACCGTTGAAGCGGGGGCCGCGAAGGATCTCGAGCAGCGCGTAGAGGTCGGGCGAATGCTTGGCGAAGGGATTGCGCTTGAACTCGCGCGCGAGATCGAGCCGCGTCGCATCGATGGCGGGCTTGCTGTCCTGCACTGACCTCTCCCCCCGTGTACCTGCGGGGGAACAGTGCGAGCCGGCCGCCGACGGTGTCAAACGCCGAAAGCGGGGGGCGGCCGGTCGCGCCACCCCACGACGCCGCCGAGCGCGATCGCACGCGGCGCGGGACGAACCCGTGCCGGTGCGGCCTTCGTCAGGCGGCGGCCTTGGCGTGCGCCGCGTACTTGCTGTCGATGCCCTTGATGTGGGCGATAAGCCAGCGCTTCAGGAAATTGAAGAACTCCGGATTCGCCTTGCCGCCGGCCGCCTTGATCGCCGCGGCATGGGTCCCGAAATCCTGCAGCAGCTTCACGTGAATCAGCTTGTGGCTGCCAAGCCCGGGATAGCCGACCTTCGCCATGTAGGCCTCCTCGTCGGCGAAATGGCGGGTGGTCACCTCGCCGAGCTTCGCGACGAGCTGATCGACGGCGGGACCGCTCTGACCCGCGGCATCGGCATCGAAGATCCTGTTCATCGCATCGAGGATCTCGCGATGCTCCTTGTTCATCGACGCGACGCCGATATCGAGGGTCTGGTCCCAGTTCATGAGCGGCATGGCGGCCTCGTTCCTTCCCTTGAAGGGGCCATGCTAGGCCGGACCGCATTTTCCGCCGGTTAAGGGGACGCCGCGGCAACCGGCGCGAAATGCCGCACCCGATGAATCGGTTGAGCCGGCAGCGGAAACTCGCGGCGCGGACCGTTCGCCTCGGTCGGTCCGCCGTGTTGCAGGCCGTGCCGCACGGATGCGACCGTGCCCGGCCGTTCACCAACCGGGGAAGACGCGAATGACGACCGCCGAGACGAAGAAGAGCCTGATCTGGACCGACATCGACTACGAGAAGGAGGGCAAGCAGGTCGGCTATCTGCACCTGCCGCATTCCGTCACCCGCTCGGCCTACGGCACGATCGCGATCCCGATCGCCGTGATCCGCAATGGCGACGGCCCGACCTTCCTGCTGATGGCCGGCAATCACGGCGACGAGTACGAGGGCCAGATCGTCGCGACCAGGTTGATCAGGGAGCTGCAGCCCAAGGACATCAAGGGGCGCGTCATCATCCTCCCCGCGGCCAACCTGCCGGCGGCGATGGACGGCGCCCGCGTGTCGCCGATCGACGGCGGCAATCTCAATCGCGCCTTCCCCGGCGATGCCGAGGGCTCGCCGACCTTCGCGATCTCGCACTACATCGACACGGTCCTGTACACGAAGGCCGACTACCACCACGACCTGCACTCGGGCGGATCGTCGCTGGACTACATGGCGTTCTGCTCGGCGCGGCTGGGCGCCGACGAGGCGCAGAACGCCAAGGCGATCGAGGCGCTGCAGGTCTTCGGTGCGCCGCTCAGCTTCGTGTGGGCGCATTCGCCCGACAACCGCCTCGCCGCCTCGGCGGCGATCCGGCGCGGCGTCGTCGCGCTGGGCGGCGAGTTCGGCGGCTGCGGACGGGTTTCGGTCCCGAACCTGAAGATCGTCGAGCGCGGCGTGCGCAACTACATGGCCCATGCCGGCGTGCTGAAGGGCTGGACGATCCAGCGCAATCCGACGCGCATGGTCGAACTCAAGGGCCGCGACTACTACGTCTACGCCCCCGAGCCCGGCCTGTTCGAGCCGTTCTGCGAACTCGGCGACATGGTCAAGGCCGGGCAGCCCTGCGGCCAGGTCCATTTCGTCGACAACCCGGCGCGCGAGCCGATCGTCACGCATTTCCGCCGCGACGGCCTGCTGGTGTGCAAGCGCCACCAGGGCCGGGTCGAGCGCGGCGACTGCGTGGCCCATCTCGCGACGGATCGCTGACCGGCGCGGGACGGCACCGGGTCCGGCGCCGCCGCGACCCGGTGCCGTCCCTGCCCGCACCGCGCCCACCTGACGACGCCGATCGTCAGGCGGCGCGACGCGGACCGAGGCCGTAGCGGACGAAGAACTCGGCGGGCGCGTCGTGGGCGCGCAGCTGCGCCGCGATGCCCGCGAGGATCCGGCGCTCGATCTCGGGATCGCGGAACGGCTTGAGCTGCTTGGGGTCGTCGACGATGTCGTAGAGCGTCGTCCCGACGCCCGGATCGAAGAGCTTGCCGTCGTGGATCGGGATGCGCCGCGCATCCTTCAGCGCGTCGATGCGCAGGATCGGCATCTCCTTGGTGAAGTCGAAGGGCTTCTCGAGCACCGCGGTGCGCATCTCCGCCGCCGAGAACAGCGAGTGGAGATGCATCGGCATCAGCGTGTACTCGTACAGCCCGGGGCCATAGAGATCGCCGGGATAGAGATAGTACGTGTAGCGGCCGTCGGTGGCGCCGATCGGCCCGCCGAACATGCCGAAGATCGCGACGTCGCGGATGTGCCGATCCGACGCCAGAAGCGGCAGCAGCGAGCGCCCCTGCACCTCCTTGGGCGCCGCCTGGCCGAAGATGTCGAGGATCGTCGGCATCAGATCCATCGTCTGCGTCACCGCCTTGCGCCGCTGGCCGGCGGCACCGGCATGCGCGGGATGGTGGATCATCAGCGGGATGTGCGAGATCTCGGTGTAGTAGGGCATCAGGTTCTTGCCCCACCAGTCGTGCTCGGCGAGCAGGAAACCGTGGTCCGTCGACAGGATCAGCGCCGTGTCCTTCCACATGTCGTGCCGGTCGAAATAGTCGAGCAGCCGGCCGAAGTAGTGGTCGCAGGCCGTCATCAGCGCCGCGTAGTTGGCGCGGATCTCGTCGATCTCCTCCTTGCTGTCCGTCACCTTCTCGTAGTGCGGCCAGTCGAGGACGCCGCCGTTCCAGCCGGTGCGGTAGCGGTCCTTGAAGCGGTCGGGCGCATGGAACGGCTCGTGCGGATCGAAGCACTCGAGCATCATGAACCAGTCGTCCGCGGTGCGGTTGGTGTCGAGGAACTCGAAGGCGCCGTCGAAGCAGCGCGGCAGGCAGAAGTCCTTCTCCTCGACCATGTATTCGCGGTTCACCGCGTTCTGCAGCCGCTTCCAGCTCTTCGCGAAGTCGTAGTGCTTGGCGTCGTACTTCTCGCGCAGGCGCTCGATCGGCGGCTGCACCATCGCCTTCCAGGGGTCGTATTCCTGGCCGCGCACGAAGTCCCAGGTGCGGAAGCGGCCATGGTAGGTCGCGCCGCCGTCCTCGAAATAGTGCATGTGGTCGGTGACCAGGTGGGAGTGCACGCCGGCATCGCGGAGCATCTCGGGAAACGAGTTGTCGAAGGGCTCCAGCGGCCCCCAGCTCCGGTGCATGAAGTTCAGGCGGCCCGTGTGGAGGTCGCGACGCGCGGGCATGCAGGGCAGGCTGCCGACGAAATGGCTGTCGAATGTCACCGCCTGGCGCGCGAAGCGGTTGAAGTTCGGCGTGTGGACATGGGTCGGGCTGTAGCAGCTCATTCCCGTTCGATTGAGCGAATCGAACAGCACGAACACGGCCTTCATGACGTCGCTTCCTCCAATGACCTTGCCTGCGTGCCGGGAGTTTCCCATCGCAGGGCCGGCCGCGCGAGGTTCTTTCCGGCGGCCGCACCGGGAGCAAGGGGCTCGGGCGGCTGCGGGCTTCGCGCCTCGGCGCCGGCGGCTAGGGTGCCGCGTCGGCGCGCCGCAGCGCACCGCACCAGCGCTCGACCGGCGCATGCGGCAGCGCCTCGACGACGTGCCCGTCGCGTCCGACCATCGTCGTGTTCGCGACCAGCGCGTTGAGCACGGCCTCGTCGACGGCCTGGATCACCGACTCGAACACCGGATTGAGCGCGCCGTCCGGCAGCGCCGACAGCGCACGCGCGTCGGCACCGTCGGCGAAATAGCCGGAATTGGCGGTCGAGAAGGCGATGAAGATGTCGCCCGAGCCGTGGGCCGCGATCGATCCGCTGCGGCCGATGCCCAGTCCGGCGCGCCGTGCGAGGCGCTTGAGCTGGTGCGGCAGCAGCGGCAGGTCGGTCGCCACGACCGCGATCACGGAGCCGTGGTCGGGCAGACCCGGCGCCCCCGCGGCGAGCCAGCGCCCGACGGGCAGCCCTGCGATCGCGAGCTGCTCGCGGCGGCCGAAATTGGCCTGGACGAAGGCGCCCACGTGGCCGGACGTCCCGCCGAGCTCGACGACGCGCGAGGCCGTGCCCGAGCCGCCCTTGAACTCGTAGCAGATCATCCCCGTGCCGCCGCCGACGCTGCCCTCGTCGATGGCGCCGCCGCGCGCGTCGTCCAGGGCGGCGAAGACGTCGGCGTCGCCCACATGAAAGCCGTTGATGTCGTTGAGGTGCCCGTCATAGGTCTCGGCCGCGACCGGCAGCACCCATCGCTCCATGCGCGCGCCGAAATTCGCGACCATCCATTTCGCCAGCGCATCGCGCGCAAGCCCGACCGAATGCGTGTTCGTGACCACGATCGGCAGCTCGGTGCGGCCCGCCTCCTCGATCCAGACGAAGCCGGTCATCTCACCCGCACCGTTGAGGCTGTGCACGCCGGCGAAGACCGGGATCCCTGCCCCGTCGCGTCCGCGGGGATGGATCGCCGTCACGCCCGTGCGCACGGGTCCCTTGCCGACGACGAGCGGCCCGTCGCCCGCGATCAGCGTGCGGTACCCGACCGCGACGCCCGGCACGTCGGTGATCGCGTTCCAGCGCCCGGGACGCCCCTGGAACGGGATCCCCAGGGCGCGGGCCCGGCGCTTGCCCGTCGGCGTCGTCAGATGCGGATCGGTCATGGTCTGCTCCTTGCGCGGGCCGGCCCTGCAATGTCCGGCGACAACTCCGTCGCGGCATCGACGGCCCCGCGATCCTATACTGTCGGGACAGCGCCCGATTCAGTGGCGTCGTGTCCCGACAGGAGTTCGCCAATGTCCCTCTCCATGCACCAGGCCTCCGCGCCCGTCTTCGTGCAGATGCTGACCAGCCTGCGCGCCATCCTCGACAAGGCCGAGGCCCATTGCACCGCGAAGAAGATCGATCCCGCCGTCATCCTCGGCGCGCGGCTCTTCCCGGACATGTTCCCGCTCACCCGCCAGGTGCAGCTGACTTCCGACTTCGCCAAGGGTCCGATGGCGCGCCTCGCCGGCCAGGAGCCGCCGAAGTGGGATGACAAGGAGGCCAGCTTCGGCGAGCTGCGCGCGCGCATCGACAAGACGATCGAGTTCGTGAAGTCGTTCCGGCCCGACCAGATCGACGGCGCCGAGACGCGCGACGTGACGATTCCCATCGGCGGCAATCCGACCACCTTCAAGGGCCAGCGCTACCTGATCGGGTTCGCGCTGCCGAACTTCTTCTTCCACCACACCGCGGCCTATTCGATCCTGCGCCACAACGGCATCGAGATCGGCAAGCGCGACTATCTCGGCCAGTACTGACCGCACGCCCACCACGGGGGAGACGAAGACAATGCCCGACACGACGACGACCGCCCAGCCGCTCGCCTCGCAGCGGCATCTCTTCGATCTCCCCCGCGACATCGCCTACATCAATTGCGCCTATTTCGGCCCGTTCATGAACAAGGCGCGCGAGGCCGGCATCGTCGGCATCGACCGGCGCGTGCATCCGTGGACGATCTCCCGTTCGAGCTTTTACGACGAGGTCGAGGAGGTCCGCGGCCTGTTCGCCCGCATCCTCGGATCCAGCGCCGAGGACGTGTCGATCGTGCCGTCGTCCAGCTACGGCCTCGCGGTCGCGGCGGCGAACCTGGAGATCCGCAAGGGCCAGAACGTCGTCGTGCCGCAGCACGAGCACTCCTCCAACTTCTACGTCTGGCACAAGAAGGCGCTGGAGAACGGCGCCGCCATCCGCATCGTCGAGCGCCCGGCGGACGGCGACTGGACCGCGGCGGTGCTCGCGCGGATCGACGCCGGCACCGCGGTCGTCGCGATGCCGAACTGCCACTGGTCGGACGGCAGCCTGATCGATCTCGTCGCGATCGGCGCGGCGACGCGCAAGGTCGGCGGCGCGCTGGTGGTCGACGCGACGCAGTCGGTCGGCGCCTGGCCCTTCGATCTCGCGGGGGTGAAGCCCGACTACGTCATGTGCTCCGGGTACAAGTGGCTGTTCTGCCCCTACGTGCTGAGCTTCCTCTACGTCGCCCCGCACAGGCAGACCGGCAGCGGCATCGAATTCCACGGCTTCAACCGCGAGGGTGCGCGGGAGAGCAGCGGCGGCTCCTTCGAGCACGTCTTCGAGTTCGAGCCGGGGGCGCGGCGCTTCGACATGGGCGAGCGCAGCAACTTCGTCTCGCTGCCGATGGCGAAGGTGGCGCTGGGCCAGCTGCTGTCCTGGGGCGTGGCGTCGATCGCCGCGACCCTCGCGCCGATGACGCGCCGGATCGCCGAGCGCGCGGCCGAGCTGGGACTCGGCGCGCCGCGCGCCGACCGCCGGCTCGGCCATCTCATCGGCCTGTCGAACCCGAAGGGCTGGGCGCCGGACATCGGCGCGAAGCTCTGGCAGGAGCGCGTGCATGTCAGCCTGCGCGGCGACCGCCTGCGCATCTCGCCGCACGTCTACAACGACCAGCAGGATGTCGACCGCCTCATCGCGGCACTCCGGAAGCACGCGTGAGCCTTGCGCCGCGGCCCGCTCGCTCCACGAAGGGGGCGGGCCGCGCGGCGCTCACCACACGGGCGTCAGCCAGTCCGCGTGCTTGTTGGTGCGCCCGTGAACGGCGTCGAAATAGGCCTTCTGCACGGCGCGCGTCACAGGGCCCGGCCTGCCGTCGCCGACGTCGATGCGCCCGACGGACGTGATCGGCACGACCTCCCAGCCCGAGCCGCATGCGAACATCTCGTCGGCCGCGACGATCTCGCTGCGATCGATGCGCCGCTCCTCGACCGCGAGGCCGAGCGTCGAGCGGCCGAGCTCGATCACCGTATCGCGCGTGATCGACTCCAGGATGTCGCTGCTGAGGTCCGGGGTGACGAGCCTGCCGTTTCGCACCAGGAAGACGCAGGCGCCGCTCGCCTCCGAGAGCTTGCCCTCCTGCGTCAGCATCAGCGCGCCGTCGTAGCCACCGGCCTTGGCCTCGAGCTCGGCGGCGCGGTTGTTGACGTAGTTGGCCGTGCACTTCACCCGCGGCGGCAGCGCGTTGTCGGCGATGCGCGTGTAGGACGAGATCATCGCCGCCATGCCCTTCTCGACGCGCGGCGTGCTGCCGCGCACGACGGCGCCGGCGACGATACCCGTCGGCCCGGTGGTCGACAGCTCGTCGTCGCCGTCGAGGAAGGCGATCATCCGGTAGTGCGTCGTGGCTCGGATGCCGTTGGCGCGGCTGACCTCGAGGATGGCCTG
>JAEULA010000057.1 GCA_016793165.1 Alphaproteobacteria bacterium
CGCGGCCTCGCCTCGGGCAACGGCCTGATGCTGCTCTTCGACCAGGAGACCGGCGTGCCGACCGACGTCCTGCTCGACGAGGGCCACCTCACCGACGTGCGCACCGCGGTCGCCGGCGCGATCGGAGCGAGGCACCTCGCTCCCCGCGACGGGGGTCCGGTGGGAATTCTCGGCACCGGCATGCAGGCGCGGCTCCAGCTGCGCCATCTGCGCGGCATTGTGCCATTCGACCGCGCCGTCGTCTGGGGCCGGGACGCGGCGAAGGTCGCGCGCTACCGGGACGACATGTCGGCGGAAGGCTTTCGCGTGGAGGCGGCGGCGAGCCCTGCCGACCTTGCCGCGCGCTGCCGGTTGATCGTCACGACGACGCCGGCGACCGCGCCGCTGCTCCTGGCAGCGGACATCCGTCCCGGCACGCACATCAATGCGATGGGCAGCGACACGCCGCACAAGCAGGAGCTCGACGCCGCGATCCTCGGTCGCGCCGATCGCGTGGTCGCCGACAGCCGCGCCCAGGCGCAGCTGCGCGGCGAGATTCACAAGGCCATCGCGTCGGGCGTCCTCGACATGGCACGAGTGGCGGAGATCGGCGAGGTGATCGCCGGCCGGGCGCCGGGGCGCACGCGGACCGACCAGATCACCGTCTTCGATTCCACAGGCGTCGCCGTCCAGGACATCAAGATCGCGTCGGCGGTCGCTGCCCGGTTGGCGCAGTCCCTGCGCTGACCCCGTCGCGCGCAATGCGGAGGCGGCCCGGGTCGGGGATCGCCAATCGTGCATCCGCATTCGGCGGGACGGGTCGTCCGCCGAGGCCATGCTGCCCGCGATCATGGGAGTCACCTCACCCGCGTCCGGGCGCCGTCCGGTCGCCCGTGCGTGCGGCTCCCGGCTCGGTTCCGCGCAGTCGATCGTGGGCACCCTCGTCACGGGGTGCCGCGCAGCGCTCGAGAATTCGGCCCGAGATCGAGGACCCGCACGGCCGCGACATCGTTCGAATGGAATCGGCGATTGGCCGCGAAGGCCGCTCCACGTTCCCGCCGTCCGGCCGATGCGTCAGCCGCCGATCCGCACGGGCAGGCGCTTGCGGCCCCAGTCGCCGGGGCGCGGCTCGAACACGCCGGCGCAGGGCGTACCGCAATGGGGGCATCGGCCCTGCGCGTCCAGGTGCCAGGCGCCGAGCCGGTGCCAGTCGCGCTCGACGAGCAGCTCGCCGCAGCCCGCGCACCACGTGCTCTGGCGGCCGATGTCGTGGACGTTGCCGACATAGACGTGGCGCAGCCCGGCGCGCAGCGCGATCTGGCGCGCGCGTGCCAGCGTCGACGGCGGCGTTTCCGGCCGGTCCGTCATGCGGTAGTCGGGACGGAAGGCGGTGAAGTGCAGCGGCACCTCCGCGCCGAGGTCGCGCCGGATCCATCGGCACATCGCTTCGATCTCGTCCGGCGAATCGTTGGCGCCGGGGATCAGGAGCGTCGTGATCTCGAGCCAGACCGCCGTCTCGCGCCGCAGGTACAGCAGCGTATCGAGCACGGGCTGCAGGCGGCCCTTGGTGACCCGACGATAGAAGTCGTCGCTGAAGGACTTCAGGTCCACGTTCGCCGCGTCGATATGGGCGAAGAGCTCGCGCCGCGGCGCGTCGTGCATGTACCCCGCGGTCACGGCGACGGTGCGGATGTCGCGCGCATGGCAGGCGCGGGCGACGTCGATCGCGTATTCCAGGAAGACCGCCGGGTCGTTGTAGGTGAAGGCCACCGAGCGGCAGCCGAGCCGCGAGGCGGTCGCGGCGAGCGCCTCGGGCGTGGCGCTGTCGGCCATCGCCGCCATGTCGCGGCTCCTGGAGATGTCCCAGTTCTGGCAGAAGTCGCAGGCGAGATTGCAGCCGGCGGTGCCGAACGACAGGACTGGGGTCCCGGGAAGGAAGTGGTTGAGCGGCTTCTTCTCGATCGGGTCGACGCAGAACCCGCTTGCCCGGCCGTGGGCCGCGAGGACGATCGCGCCGTCCTGCGCGCCGCGCACGAAACACAGGCCGCGCTGGCCGTCGGCCAGCTTGCATTCGCGCGGGCATACGTCGCAGCGCACGCGACCGTCGGCGAGCTTCGTCCAGTGTCGCGTCGCGACGGCGTCGGGAAAGGGGCGGGCGGACATCGGAGCCTGCGCATGGGTCGCCCGGGGCGGCTTAACGGCCGGTAAACCGCATCCGCCCTAAGGAGGTCCCATGCAGGGAATCCTCCAGGCCGCCGGCGTGGCCGGGTCCTTCTATCCGGCCGCGACGGAGGCCTGTGCACGCATGGTCGATGCGCAGTTCGCCCAGGCGCGGTCGTTCGACGTCGCCGCCAAGGCGATCGTCGCGCCGCATGCCGGCTTCGCCTATTCCGGCGCGATCCAGGCGACGGCCTATGCGCCGCTGCGCGCGCGCCGCGACACGATCACGCGCGTGGTGATCCTCGCGCCGGCGCACCGCGTCGCATTCGCCGGGCTCGCGCTGTCGCCCGCCGAGCACTGGGCGACGCCGCTGGGCACGCTTCCGGTCGACTGGGGCTTCCTCGCCACGGTCCTCAGGCTGCCGAATGTCGCGGTCGACGGCGCGCCTTTCGCTCGCGAGCACGCGATCGAGGTCCAGCTGCCTTTCATCCAGCGCGCCCTGGGCGAGGTCGCGATCTGCCCGGTGCTGGTCGGCGGCGCGGGGCCGGACCTCGTCGCGGCGGCACTGCGCGCGCTCTGGGGCGGGCCGGAGACCGCGATCGTGGTCTCCTCCGACCTCAGCCACTTCCTCGACGACGCCGGTGCGCGCGCGCGCGATGCCGCCGCGGCCGAGGCGATCGAGCTGCTCGACGGCCGCCGCCTCGACGGGGACCAGGCCTGCGGCCATCGCGCGATCGCGGGACTGCTCGTCGAGGCCCGCGCGCGCGACCTGCGGGCCACCGCGCTCGACCTGCGGAACTCGGCGGCGACGTCCGGGACACCCGATCGCGTCGTCGGTTACGGCGCCTTCGCCTTCGAGCCTGCGCTCGGCGCGCGGCTCGATCCGCCGGCGCGCGCCGCCCTCGTCGATCTCGCGCGCCGCAGCATCGCCATCGGGCTCGAGCGCGGGGCCGCCCCGGCGATCGAGGTCGATCGCGCGACGGTGCCGCTGCTCGCCGCCCGGCGTGCGAGCTTCGTGACGCTGACGCTCGACGGCCGCCTGCGCGGCTGCATCGGCTCGCTGCAGCCGCATCGCGCGCTGGCGGTCGATGTCGCGACCAACGCCTTCAAGGCCGGCTTCGCCGATCCGCGTTTCGCGCCGCTGACCGCCGGCGAGATCGCGCGGCTCGGGATCCACGTCTCGATCCTGTCGCATGCCCGCCCGATCGCCGCGTCGAGCGAGGCGGCGCTGGTGCGCGCGCTGCGGCCCGACGTCGACGGCCTCATCATCCGCGACGGCGCGCGGCAGGCGATCTACCTGCCCAGCGTCTGGGCCTCGATCCCGGACGCGGCCGCATTCGTCCGCCAGCTCAAGCTCAAGGCGGGGATGGCGGCGGACCACTGGTCGGCCGGCTTCCGCGCCTGGCGCTTCACGACCGAGACGTTCTGAGGCCCTTCGTCCGGCGTCCTGCGCATCGACGGCGCCTGCGGATGGTCAGGGCCTTTCAGCGGATTTGCGTGCCGAGTGGCGAGACGGGCGCGATCCTGTCGGCATGATGACAGGCGAGGGCGTGTCCCGGCGCCATCTCGCGCATCGGCGGCTCCTGCTGCTTGCACAGGTCCGTCGCGTGCGGGCAGCGGGTGTGGAAGTGGCAGCCCGAGGGCGGCGAGATCGCGCTGGGCACGTCGCCCGTCAGGCGCACCCGCGGCCGGCGCAGCTTTGGATTGGGGACGGGAATCGAGGACAGCAGCGCCTGGGTGTAGGGGTGGCGCGGCCGGGCGTAGAGATCGTGCTTGGCCGCCTGCTCGACGATCTTGCCGAGATACATCACCGCGACGCGATCGGAGATGTGCTTCACGACCGCGAGGTCGTGGGCGATGAACAGGTAGCTGAGGCCGAACTCCTCCTGCAGATCCTGCAGGAGGTTGACGATCTGCGCCTGGACGGACACGTCGAGCGCCGAGACCGCCTCGTCGCAGACGATGAACTTCGGCTGCGGGGCCAGCGCGCGGGCGATGCCGATGCGCTGGCGCTGCCCGCCTGAGAATTCGTGCGGGTAGCGCGTGATGTGGCTCGCGGAGAGGCCGACCGTCTCGAGCAGCTTGCGCGCCCGCTGCGTCATCGCCGGCCCGCGCTTGGCGCCCTGGATGTAGAGCGGCTCGAGGATGATCTCCTCGACCATCATGCGCGGATTGAGCGAGCTGTAGGGATCCTGGAAGACGATCTGCATGCCCTGGCGCATCCGGCGCAACTCGTCGGGCGGCAGCTCGAGCACGTTCCTGCCTTCGAACCGTACCGTGCCGGCGGTCGGCTCGATCAGGCGCAGCACCAGGCGGCCGGTCGTCGACTTGCCGCAGCCGCTCTCGCCGACCAGCCCGAGCGTCTCGCCGCGGGCGATCGTGAACGACACGTTGTCGACGGCGCGCACGCTCGCGACCTGGCGCTGGATCATGAAGCCCGAGGTGATCGGGAAGTGCTTCGTCAGCCCCTCCACGTCGAGGAGCGTCTCGCTGCCCGGGCTCACGACCGCACCTCGTCGCCGATGCGGATGCAGGCCGCATGCTGTCCGCCTGCCAGGGTCTGCAGTGCCGGCCGCGCCTTCTCGCAGGCGTCGATGCGCCGCTCGCATCGCGGCGCGAACCGGCAGCCCTCGGGCATGGCGTAGAGGCTCGGCAGGGTGCCGGGGATGGTCCGCATGCGCGGCGCGCTGCTCTCGATGTCGGGCGTGCTCGCCAGCAAGCCCGCCGTGTAGGGATGCGCGGGCGCGTCGAAGATCGTGCCGACGGGTCCCTCCTCGGCGATGCGGCCCGCGTACATCACCACCACGCGATCCGCGAACTCGGCGATCACGCCCATGTTGTGCGTGATGATGGCGATCGCCATGTGGAACTCCTGCTGCAGGGCGCGCAGCAGGTCGAGGATCTGGGCCTGGATGGTGACGTCGAGCGCGGTCGTCGGCTCGTCGGCCAGCAGGAGCTTGGGCGAGCACGCCAGCGCCATCGCGATCATGACGCGCTGGCGCATGCCGCCCGAGAGCTGGTGCGGATAGTCGTCGACGCGGCGTTGGGGAGAGGGGATGCCGACCTTCGCCAGCATCTCGATCGCGCGATTGCGCGCGGCTTGCTTGCCGATGCGCTCGTGGACGCGGATCGTCTCGCTGATCTGGTCGCCGATCGGGAAGACCGGATTCAGCGAGGTCATCGGCTCCTGGAAGATCATGCCCATCGCCGAGCCGCGCAGCTTGCGCATCTCGGACTGGCTCATCTTCAGGAGGTCGCGGCCCTCGAACAGGATTTCGCCGCCCGCGACGCGTCCAGGCGGCTGCGGCAGCAGGCCCATGATCGACAGCGCGGTGACGCTCTTGCCCGAGCCGCTCTCGCCGACGATGCCCAGCACCTCGCCGGGGATGACGTCGAAGCTGACGTCGTCGACGGCGGTGACTTCGCCGGACATCGTGCCGAACACGGTGCGCAGGTTGCGGACGCTGAGGAGTGGCGCGGTCATCAGCCCTGCTCGATCTTGAGGCGCGGATCGAGGACGTCGCGCAGCCCGTCGCCGAGCAGGTTGAGTCCGAGCACCGTGATGGCGATGGCGAGCCCCGGGATCAGGCAGATCCACCAGGCCTCGCGGATGTAGGTCCGGCCCTCGGCGATCAGGATGCCCCAGGTTGGCGTGGTGGGGGGCGCGCCCAGCCCCAGGAAGCTCAGGATCGCCTCGGTCAGGACCGCGAAGGCGAAGATGAAGCTGAGCTGCACGATCAGCGGCGCCATGCAGTTCGGCATGATGTGCCGGCGCAGGATGCGCCAGTTGCTTGCCCCTGCCGCCTGCGCGGCCTGCACGAACTCCATCTCGCGCACGACCAGCACCGACGCGCGCACGATGCGCCCCGTGCGCGGGATGTAGACGATCGAGAGCGCGATGACCGCCGTGTACACCGACGGCCCCAGCGCCGCGGCGATGCCGATCGCCAGCAGGATCGGTGGAAACGCCATCAGCGCGTCGGCGAGGCCCATCAGCATGCCGTCGAGCCGGCGGAAATAGCCGGAGGCGGCGCCGAGGATCACGCCGAAGACCGCGTTCAGGACGACCACCCAGGCCCCGATATAGAGGCTGAGCTGGGCGCCGTAGACGACGCGGCTGAGCATGTTGCGCCCGAGATTGTCGGTACCGAACAGGAAGTCGGCCTGCGGCGGCTTGAACCGGTTGCGGATCGCCAGCCGGTTCGGGTCCGAGGGGGCGAGCCAGCCCGCGAAGACGGCGACGAACAGAACGATCAGGAACAGGACCAGGCCGATCATGAACGAGCGGTGGCGGATCAGGCGGCGGAAGGTGCTGGTCCGCCAGAACGGCGTCCGCTTCGCCCTCTCGACAACCGGTGCCGCGTCGGCGACTTCACTTGCCATCGTAACGCACCCGGGGGTCGAAGAAGGCGTAGAGCACGTCGACGAGGATGTTGAGGAGCATCAGCGTCGCGGCGGTGAACAGCAGGCCGCCCTGGATCATCGGATAGTCGCGACGCAGGATCGCATTACCGAGCAGCGAGCCCATGCCGGGCACCGAGAACACCGTCTCGATCACCACGGAGCCGGAGAGCAGCACGGAAAGGATCAGGCCGATCACCGTGATGATCGGGATCACGACGTTCGCCATGGCATGCTTGGTGATCACGCGCCATTCCGGCAGCCCCTTGGCGCGCGCGGTGCGGATGTAGTCCTGGCGCAGCACCTCGAGCATCGTCGAGCGGGTGATGCGCGCGAGCAGCCCGATCTGCAGCAGCGCCAGGGCGACCGCCGGCATCGTCGTGGTGCGCACCCAGCCGACGAGGTCGTCGCCGAACTCGACATAGCCGCTGGTCGGCAGCCAGCCGAGATGGACCGAGAACAGGATGATCATCATCAGCCCGAACCAGAAGCTGGGCAGCGAGATGCCGAGCAACGCGAAGGTCGAGGCGACCTGGTCGACCCAGGTGTTCTGTTTCAGCGCGGCGACGACGCCGGTCGCGAGGCCGAGGACGAGGGTCAGCACCATCGAGTAGATGGAGATCGAGATCGTCACCGGCAGCCGCTCGATCACCGCCTCGAGCACGGGCTTGCCGAGGAGCAGCGAGCGGCCGAGATCGCCCTGGAAGAGGTTCCAGTAGAAGATGCCGAGCTGGACGGCGAAGGGCTGGTCCAGCCCCAGGTTCTTCCGGATGTTGTCGAGCTCCTGCGGCGTGGCGTTGGGGCCGCCGATCAGGATCGCGGGATCGCCCGGCACGAGGTGCATCATGCCGAAGGAGAGGAAGCTGACGACCAGGAGGATCGGGATGGACTGGATCAGCCGGCGGACCGTGTAGCGTCCCATCGGACTACCCTGAAAAACGCGGCGGCGCCGGCATGGGTTTCATGCCGGCGCCGCCTGTTTCCGCTCAGCCCTTGATCCAGACGTTGGAGACGCGCGGGATGCGGTAGGGCTTGAAGCCCTCGACGTTGGCGCGGGTGGCTTGCACCTTGGTCAGCGAGCCGAAGGGCAGCGCCATGACCTGGTCGAACATCCGCGCCTGGGCGCGGGCGAAGGCGACCTTTCTCTTCTCGAGCGTGTCGCCGTTGGCGACGTCGTTGAACGCGGCGATGAACTCCTTGTCCTCCTCGCCCGGCTTCGGCTTGTAGGTGTTGAACGGCGGGGCATGGAAGCGCAGCGCCGCGATGCCGCCGAGCGACGTGTTGGTGCCGTAGCCGGTGAAGAACCAGTGCCAGCCCGTGTTCGTGTTCTGCTGCTGGTTGACGGTCGCCGGCCAGTCGAGCACGGAGAGCTCGGCATTGATCCCGACGGCCTTGAGCTGCTCCGACATCACCAGCGCGGCGTTGTACATGCTCGGATAGTCGCGGTTGGTGAGCAGGATGACCTTCTCGCCCTTGTAGCCGCCCTGCTGCAGCAGCTGCTTGGCCTTCGCCGCGTTCTTCTGGTTGTAGAGCTCCTTGCCGGCGTCCGTGTAGTAGGCCTGCCCCGGATACTGGTAGCCGACGTTGAGGTCATAGGCGCCGTCGGTCGCGGCCTCCATGATCTCCTCCATGTCGAGCGCGGCCTGGATGGCGCGGCGGACGTTGAGGTTGTCCATCGGCGGCAGCGAGAAGTTCGGGGTCGCGATCTGGACCCAGAAATTCTTTAGCGGCTTGAGCACGACGTTCTTGTTGTCCTTGAGCCGCGGCTGCGCCTTCGCCGGCAGGTCCTCGACCGCATGGAACTCGCCGGCCTCGAGGCCCGCAACCCGGGCCTGCGGCTCGACGACGAAGCGGAACGTCGCGGTATCGAGGCAGGCGACCTTGTAGCCGCCGAACCCGTCGGTGGTCTTGTAGCGCGTGTCCGACTGGTAGCCGTCGAAGCGCTTCATCTTCACGTGGCTGTCGGCGACGAACTCGACGAGCTCGAACGGCCCGGTGCCCACGGTCTTCAGCTGCATCGCCGGCGCGTCGGCGAGTTCCGAGGGGATGATCACGACCGGGACGGAGAACGAGCTGAAGTTCTCCAGGAAGGTCGGCTGCGGCTGCTTCAGCGTCACCACGAAGGTGGCGGGATCCGGCGCCTCGTACTTCTCGACGATCGCGTAGATGCCGCGATCGATGCCGACCTTCATGTAGCGGTTGTAGGACGCCAGCACGTCGGCCGACGTCATCGTCTTGCCGTTGTGGAACTTGATCCCCTGGCGGAGCTTGAACGTGTAGGTCTTCTTGTCGGCGCTCTCGATCACCTCGGCGGCGAGCTCGGGGATCGGGCTCATGTTCTCGTCGCGGGTCATCAGCGACTCGAACATGTTCATCGCGATGTTGCGGGTCGAGATGGTCGAGGACGTGTGCTGGTCGAGGCTGTTCGCCTTGGCCTCCTGGGCGAACAGGAAATCGCCGCCCTTTCGGCCGCACTGGAATGCCTGCGCGTTGGCGAGATCGGCGGCCAGCAGCGATGCGCCGGCAAGCAGGGCAGCATGCGTGCCTCGTCGGATGACTCGGTTCATCGGATTGTCTCCCTCTGTCCTGCAACGTCGCGCCGGCGGTCCCGGGCGTTCGCTGCCTCCACGCGTCACGCTAGCCTTCGAGCCGAGGCGGTGACAAGCCGAGTCCCGGTCCGCCGGGCGAAATCGCCGCCGGCGGCGCGCGATTCAAGCGCGGAGGTCGACGGCGATGTCGAGCCAGCCTTCCGCCGTCGTGCGTGCAAGATCGCCGGACATCAGCAGGACGCTCGTCGTGGCCGCCTCGACGAGCGCCGGGCCGCGCAGCCGCTGGCCCGGCGCCAGCGCCTCAAGGTCGTAGACCGGGACGCGCCGCGGCCTGTCGAGCAGCATGCGTCGATGCGCGCGCGGCTTGGCGGGCGCGTGGGCTCGGCGCCGCGGCTCGCGCGGCGTCGCCTCGAGCCGCCCGATCGCCCGGACGCTGGCATTGACCATGACGGGCGTCCGGTCCGCGAGGCTGTAGGTGAACAGCGCCTCGTGGCGGCGCGCGAAGCATGCCGCGATGCGGCGCGGAAGATCCGCCGCATTCCATGCCACGCCGTCGAGCGGAACGTCGATCTCGTAGACCTGCTCGCCGTAGCGCATGTCGGCGGCGCGACGCAGCACGATCCGGCCGCGATGCCAGCTCGCCATGCGCGCACGCGCCTCGCGCTCGAGCGCGGCGAAGAGCCGGCGCAGCGTCGCCGAGTCGAGCGCCGCGGTCTCGCCGACATGGCTGCGCGTGACCTCGATCTCGAGATCGGTCGACAGCATGCCCCAGGCCGAGAGCACCGAGGCGACGCGCGGGACGACGACCCGCGCGATGCCGAGCTGGCGCGCGACGGCGGTGGCGTGCAGCCCGGCGGCGCCGCCGAAGGCGAGCAGCGCGAAGCGCCGGACATCGACGCCGCGCCGCGCCGCCATCAGGCGCACGGCCTCCGCCATGTTGGTGTCGACGACGCGCACGATTCCGGCGGCGGCAGCGGCGATGCCGAGGCCCAAGGCCCGGGCGAGCGGGCCGATCGCGCGCCGTGCGGCCTCGTCGTCGAGCCGCATCGCGCCGCCGAGGAACCCCGCCGCGTCGAGGCGGCCGAGCACGAGATTGGCGTCGGTCACGGTCGGTGCGCGGCCACCGCGCCCGTAGCATGCGGGGCCCGGCTCCGCGCCCGCGCTCTGTGGGCCGACGCGCAGCAGGCCGCCGGCCTCGGCGCGGGCGACCGAGCCGCCGCCGGCGCCGATCGACACGATGTCGAGGCTCGGCAGCGCGATGCGCTCGCCCGCGAGGCCGCGCGCGTTGGTCAGCGGCCGCTCGCCGCCGAGCAGCAGCGAAATGTCGGTCGAGGTCCCGCCCATGTCGAAGGCGATCAGGTCGGGCGCCGCGGCGATCGCCGCCACGCGCTGCGCCGCGGCGACGCCGCCGGCCGGTCCCGACAGCGCCGTGGCGGCCGGCCGACGGATCGTCTCGGCGATCGGCGCGACGCCGCCGCTGGAATGGATGATCAGGACGGGCCCGCGATATCCGGCTCCCTCGAGCCGCGCGGCCAGCCGGTCGAGGTAGCGCGCGACCAGCGGCCCGACATAGGCGTTCACGGCCGTGGTCG
This sequence comes from Alphaproteobacteria bacterium, assembly GCA_016793165.1. Classification (GTDB taxonomy): domain Bacteria; phylum Pseudomonadota; class Alphaproteobacteria; order CACIAM-22H2; family CACIAM-22H2; genus CAIOSQ01. The sequence goes on from JAEULA010000057.1 coordinate 10,682, forward strand.
AGGTGCGCTCGTATTCCTTGATGCGCGGCAGGACGTCCGACGAGACGGAGAGGAAGGCCGCCGGCATCGCGCGCCGCACCGCGCGCGCCGCCGCGCGCTCGTGGGCGGGATTTCGCCAGGAGTGGAGGAAGCAGATCGCGACGGCGTCGACCCGCTCGCGCGCGAGCCGCGCGATCGCGGCGTCGAGGCTGCGGCGGTCGAGCCGCGTCAGGATCTGGCCCTCGGGCCCGATGCGCTCGCGCACGCCGAGCCGCCGCTCGCGCGGCACCAGCGGCGCCGGGCGCGCCAGGCGCAGGTCGTAGCGGTCGTCCTTCAGCCCCTCGCGCATCTCGAGCACGTCGCGGTGGCCCGCCGTCGCGAGCAGGCCGACACGCGCGCCGCCGCGCGTGAGCAGTGCGTTCGTCGCCACCGTCGTGCCGTGAACGATGCGCTGCGTCGCGCCCAGCATCGCCGCGCGGTTGACTCCGAGGGCGGCGGCGAGGCGATCGAGACCGTCGAGGACGCCCAGCGACGGATCGGCGGGGGTCGACGGCGCCTTGGCGATGGTGGTGCGGCCGCGCGCGTCCACCGCGACCAGGTCGGTGAAGGTGCCGCCGACGTCGATGCCGATGCGCCACATGGGTCAGCGCCCCGTCCGGGGCTTGCGGCGGGTGCCGGTCTTGGCCGGCCGACCCCAGCCGCCGCCGCCGGCGGAGTGGATCGCGAAGCGGTCGCCGGGATCGACCCGGACGCCCGCCTCCTTGGTGCGGAGGACGCGCACGCTTCCGTCGCGCTTGAGCAGCTCGTAGCGATGCGGCTTGCCGTCGGCGCCGCCGAGCACGCCGCGCGCGCCGTGGCGCGCCCCGTCGCCCGCGGTGTTGGCGACCGCCGGCGTGTCGATGCGCGGCACGAGCTCGAGGTCGACGCCGTCGCCGCCGCGATGGCGCCCCGCGCCGCCGGAGCGGGGGCGAAACTCGTGATGCGCGAAATGGAGCGGGAAGCGCACCTCGGCGACCTCGACGCTGCCGAACTTGATGCCGCCGGCAGAGTGCCACTCGCCCGCATTGGGCCAGCCATCGCCGCCGGCGGAGGCGCCCGCGCCGGGCCGGGCATGGAAGAGGTGCCAGATGAACGGCCGGCGCGTGCGCGGGTCCTCGCCCTTGATGGCGATGCGGAAGCGGCGCGCCCATCCGGCCATCGCGCGATCGGGGCAGGCGGGGGCGAGCGCGACGACGATCGCCTCGACGATCTCCTGTGCGCAGTGGCTGGTCGACAGGGCGACGGGCGCGCCTTCGCGCGCCCAGACCACCGTGCCCTCGCGCGCGATCACCTCGACCGGCCGCAGCATGCCGTCGTTGCGCGGTACGTCGGGGTCCATGAGATAGGCGATCGCCATCGCCACGCCCGAGCGCATGTTGGCGTAGGACGAGTTGATGATTCCCGTGCTCTGCGGATCGGACTCGCTGAGGTCGACGGTGAGGCGGTCGCCCTTCTTCACGACGCGGGCGCGGATGGCGATGTCGCTGCGGCCCTGGCCGTCGTCGTCCAGGACGGCCGTGCCGCGCCAGGTGCCGTCGCGCCAGGTCCGGATGATGGCGCGGGCGCGCTGCTCCGCGGCGTCGAGGATCGCGTCGGCCGCGCGCGCCACCGTCGCGCCGCCGAACTCCGCAAGCGTCGCCTCGAGCCGCCTCGCGCCCAGGCGCACGGCGCCCATCATGGCGGCGAGATCTCCGCGGAAGTCGCGGGGGTGCCGGACATTGGCGACCAGCATGTCGAAGATGTCATCCTGCACGACGCCGCGGCGCTGCACGCGCAGCGGCGGGACGCGCAGGCCCTCCTGCCAGATCTCGGTCGCGGCGGCGTTGTAGCCGCCATGCGTGGCGCCGCCGATGTCGCTCTGATGCGCCCGGGCAAGTAGCCAGAAGGCGAGGCGCGCGCCGTCGAAGACGGGCTGGATGGCGGTCAGGTCGGGCAGATGGCTGCCGCCGTGATAGGGATCGTTGAGCAGGAATGCGTCCCCCGGCGCGATGTCGGCGCCGAAGCGTGCGATCACCGCCTTCGCCGCCCAGGGCATGGCGCCGACATGGACCGGAATGTGGTCGGCCTGCGCGACGAGCTGTCCCGCGGCGTCGGTCATCGCCATCGAGAAGTCGCGGCTCGAGTTCAGGATCTGAGAGTAGGAGGTTCGGATCATCGCCTCGCCCATCTCCTCGACGATCGAGGAGAGGCGGCTGGCGAGCACCGAGACGGTGACGGGATCGGGCGCGCTTGTGCGGTCGCGCTTGCGCCGGGCCATGTCTCAGATCCGCATCATCGAGGGAAGCCAGGTGGCGATGCCCGGGACGAAGGTCATGAGCAGCACGCCCAGCAGCAGGGCCAGCCAGTAGGGGACCGAGGCGCGCGCCGCCGGGCCGAGCGGGACCTCGTTGTTGGTGATGCCGACCAGCACGAAGAGGTTCATGCCGACGGGCGGGGTCAGCATGCCGATCTCGATCATGATCGTGATTACCACGCCGAGCCAGATCGCGTCGAAGCCGAGACCGGTGAGCAGGGGGAAGATCAGCGGCAGCGTCATGATCATCATCGACAGCCCGTCGAAGAAGCACCCGAGGATCAGGTAGACGATCACCACGAGCAGCAGGGCCGCGTATTTCGACAGGCCCAGGCCGACGACGAACTTGAGCATCTGCTGCGGCAGCCCGAGCAGGCTGATCGCCTGGGCGAGGATGACCGCGCCGAGGAAGACCATGCCGACCACCGCGAAGGTGCGCGTGGTCGACATCAGGGCCGCACCGAGCTTGCCGAGGTCGAGCTCGCCCATGGTGAAGCCGAGGACGACGACGGCGGCCACGCCGACGGCCGCGGCCTCGGTCGGCGTGGCGATGCCGGCGAAGAGGCTGCCGAGCACGGCGACGATCATCACGGCCAGCGGCCAGATCTGGAGCGTGCCGAGCACGATCTCGCCCGGCGTCCTCCGCTCGCCGCGCTCGGGCGCCATCGCGGGGTTCCGCCGCGCGGCGAGGAGGATGTAGAGGCTGAACAGTGCCGCCATCATCAGGCCCGGCACGACGCCGGCCACGAAGAGCTTGCCGATCGAGGTGTCGGTCAGCGCGCCGTAGATCAGCAGGCTCAGCGACGGCGGGATGAGGAGGCCGAGCGTGCCGCCGCCCGCGAGGCTGCCGACCACGGCGGGCTTGTCGTAGCCGCGGCGCTTCAGCTCGGGGTAGGCGACCGAGCCGACCGCCGCCGCGACGGACATCGACGAGCCGCTCACGGCGCCGAAGATCGTGCAGACGGCGATGTTCGTGTGCAGCAGCCCGCCGGGGATGCGCGCGAACACCGGCGCCAGCGCGCGGTAGACGCCGGCCGCGAGCCCGCTGGCGACCAGGACGTCGCCGAGCAGGATGAACAGCGGCACGGCCGTCAGCGTGTACATGTTGAAGGTGTTCCAGACGGCCTGGACGCCGATCTGCAGCGCTCCCTCGGCGTGGAACCAGAGGATCGCGAATCCGGTCAGGCCGAGGGCGGCGCCGAGCACCGCTCCCGACAGGACGCTGGCGGTGAGACCGCCGAACAGGGTCCAGAACACCATCGCCGCCGCCGCGCTCAGATATGCATGCCGCCGCCGTCCGGCGGCGGCCGCGTCGCCTTCCAGGCGGCGATGGCGCCGGTGAGGGCAACCGCCACCATCATCGCGGCGAGCCACGGCCACAGATCGAGCCGCGCCTGCTCGGACTTCAGGCCGAGGCGCTGGTGGAACGTCATCAGGTTCCAGGCCTGCCAGGCGAAGATCGCGGCGAAGGCGACGCAGATCGCCTCGGAGACGATCCATACCGCGCGGCGCAGCGTCGCCGGCAGCTTGTCCGTGACCAGCGTGACCCGGATGTTGAGGTCGTGCTTGAGCGCCAGCGGCATCGCGAGGAACACCATCATCGCGAGCAGCAGGCCGCAGAGCTCCTCGGTGATGCGCGCCGGCGCGCTCAGGGCATAGCGCATCACCACCGCGCCGAGGATCAGCGCGAAGATCGCCGCGCCCGCGGCGGCGGCCGCCGCCGCCAGCGCGCGGGCGACGGCGTCGAGCACGCGATCGATCACGTCGCCTCCCGCTCGGCGACGCCGGACCGCAGGCCTGGCGCGTCGCAACGCGCGACAACGGGCACGCCGGTCGCGCCCTTCGGGACCGGTGCGACACTCCCGGCCACTTCGCGGGCGGACCGCCGATCGCGTCGTGCGCGACGAAGGGCGATGCGGGCGACCGTCATCCCTGCCTCACCGCCCCAGTGCCTTGAGGATGCGGCCGCGATACTCGGGACCGGTCTTGCCGGTCTCGGCGGCGATCTTGTCCCAGGTCTTCAGCGCGGCCTGGCGGATCGCTTCCTGGTCGGTGGCGGAGAAGGCGGGATGCCAGGTCACGCCCTGGGAGGCGAGCTTGTCGCGCGCGGCCTTCTCCTCCTCCGCGTCCTTGCTGAAGTCGAAGCTGCGCTTCTCGAGCAGCGCGATCGCCTCGCCGACCGCCTTCTTGTGCTCGGCCGGCAACGCCTTCCACTTTGCCTGGTGCGCCATCATCACGTAGGGCACGGGCGGGAAGGGGAAGCCGGTGTAGCTGGCGTGCTTGGCGACCTCCTGCAGCGAGATCGTGTGCAGGATGCGCGCCGGATAGAGCGCGCAATCGACGACGCCGGTCTGCATCGCCGAATAGAGCTCCTGCTGCGGCACGATCTGCGCGGCGACGCCGAGCGCGGCGAAGGTCTCCAGCTGCTCGCGGCTGCCGACGCGCAGCTTCATGCGCTTGAGCTGCTCGAGCGTCGACACGGGCTGGCGGCAGAACACCGAGGCGTCGAGGATCGTCAGTCCCATGTAGCCGATCGCCTCGATGTTCCAGCGCGCCATGCCCTCGGTGAGGATCTTCTTGAGCTCCGGCAGCGCCTTCAGGTGCTCGTCGGCGCTGGCGACCGAGCCGTAGACGTAGAGCGAAGCGAGGTCGGGCGCGTCGCGGCCGATGAACGGCGGCCAGATGAATCCCATCTCGGGCGTGCCCTGCTGCATCCAGCGCAGCGCGTCCGCGTCGCGCAGTCCCATCGCGCCGCCCTCGAGGACGTTGATGACGAACTTGTCGCCGCTGAGCCGCTTCACGTCGGCGGCGAAGTCGCGGACATGCCCCGACTCCGCGCGGCTCGGCGCATAGGAATTGTTGAACTTCCACTCCAGCGTCTGCGCTGCCGCGGTGCCGGCGGCGAGTGCGGTGACAAGTGCGACGGCGGCGGCGAAACGGGTCATCGGCGGGCTCCCTGGCGGCGAAGGAGGCGCATCTTTGACAGTCGCGTCCTGCGTCGCAAGGCGAGAAGAGTCTCGACGATGCCGCCGCGGCTGCGGCAGTCTCGTGGTCTTCTGTCCAGACTTCGGGGGAATCCGGAAATGAGCGACAAAAAGCCGAGCCGTCTCAGCGCGACGATCGACCTCACCAAGAACGGCAAGCACCTGGGTTTCGTGCGGCTGCCGCATTCGGTCCATCGCTCCGCCTATGGCTGGCTGCCGATCCCGATCGTCTCGATCAAGAACGGTGCCGGCCCGAAGGTCCTGCTCAATGCCGGCAACCACGGCGACGAGTGGGAAGGCCAGCTCGCGCTCGGCAAGCTCATCCGCACGCTGCAGCCCAAGGACATCCGCGGCCACCTGATCATCCTGCCGTCGTCGAACTTCCCGGCGGCGATGAACGGCACGCGCACCTCGCCGATCGACGGCGGCAATCTCAATCGCAGCTTCCCCGGCGATCCCGACGGCACGGTCACGCAACAGATCGCCTATTTCATCGAGCACTCGATCATGCCGGGCTGCGACTACGCCTTCGACTTCCATTCGGGCGGCAGCTCGCTGATGTACATCCCGAGCGCGCTGGCGCGGCGCTACGACGATCCCGAAAAGCAGAAGCGCTCGGTCGAGCGCCTGCAGGCCTTCGGCGCGCCGATCAGCTACATCGTGACCACGCCGCAGGGCGAGGACCGCACGCTCAGCGCCGGCGCCGAGCGCCAGGGCGTCGAGACGATGGGCACCGAGCTCGGCGGCACCGGCAAGGTGACGCCGGCGGCGCTCAAGGTCGCCGAGCAGGGCATCAAGCGACTGCTCGCGCATGTCGGCGTCTTCAAGGGCAAGGTCACGCCGCCGCCCGCGCCCACCAAGATCCTCGCGGTCGGCGGTGGCGACTACTACGTCTACGCGCCCGATGGTGGCGTCTTCGAACCGCTCGCCGAGCTCGGCGACGAGGTCAAGAAGGGGCAGCCCGCCGCGGCGATCCATTTCCACGACACGCCGTGGCGCAAGCCGACGGTCGCGCGCTTCGAGCGCGACGGCACGGTGATCTGCATGCGCATCCCCGGCCGCACCGAGCGCGGCGACTGCCTGTTCCACCTGGGCTCGCCCTGGGAGGACGAGGCGCCGGCCGCGGCGCCGGCCGCCGCCAAGCCGGCGGCGAAGCGGGCGGGCAGGAAGAAGTAGCGTCGCGCCGAAGCCCTCGCCCCGGATGCGTGGTCGCGTCCGGGGCCGGGAAGGCACACGATACGGGTCGAGGAGCCTGGCCATGATCCCCCTTCGCCTGTCCCGTCGCTCCGCCCTGCTCGCCACGGCCGCCGTGGCGGCGGTCTCGCCGAGCGTCCGCGCCCAGGCGCCGCGGCGTGGCGGCACGCTCGTGGTCGCCGCCGACACCGAGCCGCGCAATCTCAACCCCGCGATCGTCGCCTCGAACGGCGTGTTCTACGTCGCGAGCAAGGTGATCGAGCCGCTGGCCGAGATGGCCTATGGCGGGGACGGTCTCGTGCCGCGCCTGGCGACCGCCTGGCAGGGCGCCGCCGACGGGCGCAGCGCCACCTTCACGCTGCGCGAGGGCGTGTCCTGGCACGACGGCAAGCCGTTCACCGCGGCCGACGTGCAGTTCTCGGCGATGGAGGTCTGGAAGAAACTGCAGAATCTCGGCCGCGTCGTCTTCAAGGACCTCGAGGCGGTCGAGACGCCGGACGCGCGCACCGCCGTGTTCCGCTTCGCCAAGCCGACGCCGTTCCAGCTCGTGCGCAACGCCCTGCCGGCGCTGACCGCCGTGCTGCCGCGCCACGTCTTCGAAGGCAGCGACATCAACGCCAACCCGGCCAACAGCAGGCTGATCGGCACCGGCCCGTTCCGCTTCACCGAGCATCGGCCCGGCGAGTTCTTCCGCCTCGACCGCAACCCTAACTACTGGGAGCCCGAGCGACCCTATCTCGACACGATCATCTACCGCGTGCTGCCCGACCGCAGCGCGGTCGCCGCGGCGCTCGAGGCCAACCAGATCCAGCTCAGCGCCTTCTCGGCGGTGCCGCTGACCGATCTCGCGCGCATCGGCGCCGTGCCCGGCATCGCGGTGATTCCCGGCGGCTACGAGGGCATCACCTACCAACTCACCGTCGAGGTCAACCATCGCCGCAAGGAGCTCGCCGATCCGCGCGTGCGGCGCGCGATCGCGCACGCGATCGATCCGAAGTTCGTGGTCGACGCGATCTTCCTCGGCTTCGCGGCCGCCTCGAGCGGCCCGATCCCGAAGTTCGACAAGCAGTTCCATGCCGCCGATCTCGCGGCCCCCGGCTTCGACCGCGCGCGCGCCAACGCGCTGCTGGACGAGGCGGGCTACCCGCGCGGCGCCGGCGGCGTGCGCTTCCGCGTGCGCCTGCTCCCGGCGCCGTGGTTCGAGCAGACCAAGCAGTTCGGCGACTATCTTCGCCAGGCGCTTGCCGCGGTGGGCATCGACGCACAGGTCGTCGCGAACGACCCGGCGGCGCACATCAAGGCGGTGTACACCGACCACGCCTTCGACCTCGCGATCGGCTCGCCCGTCTACCGCAACGATCCCGCGATCTCGACCACGATCCTCTACCAGGGCGGCCTGCCGGCCGGCGTGCCCTTCTCGAACCAGTACGGCTACAAGGACGACGCGATGGAGGCGGTGATCGCGAAGGCCGCCGCGGCGGTCGACACCGCCGAGCGCACGGCCGCCTATCGCGAGTTCCAGCGCCTCGCGCTCGAGCAGCAGCCGCTGATCCACGTCGCCGAGTTCACGTTCATCACGGTCGCGCGCAAGAGCGTCCAGAACGTCGCCAACAACCCGCGCTGGGCGACGTCGCACTGGGCCGACACCTGGCTGGCGGGATGAGGCTCGGAGCCACGGCATGAACCGTGCGCTGCGCGTGGTCGCGCGCCGCGCCGTCGCCGCGGTGCCGACCTTCCTGTTCGTGGCGCTCGCGGCCTTCGCGCTGCTCGAGCTGGCGCCGGGCGACGCGGCCGATGCCTATCTTGCCGTGACCGGCGGCGACCAGGGGTACGCGGCCGAGCTGCGCCGCGCATTCGGCCTCGCCGCGAGCTGGCCCGAGCGCCTCGCCGGCTTCCTCGGCAACCTGCTGGTCTTCGACCTCGGCCGCTCGGTCGTGTTCAATCGCCCCGTCGCCGCCGTCGTCCTGGAGCGGCTGCCCAACACGCTGATGCTGATGGCCGCGACGCTGCTCGTCGCGGCGGGCCTCGGCACGCTGCTCGGCGTGCTCGCCGGCGCGCGGCCGGGCGGGCTGCGAGACCGGATCGTCTCGACGACCGCGCTGGGCCTGCTCGCGATGCCGAACTTCTGGCTGTCGCTGCTGCTCATCCTCGTCTTCGTCGTCCATGCCGGCTGGTTCCCGATCGGCGGCATCCGCACGATCGGCGGCCCCGGCGGAGCCCTCGACGTGCTTCACCATCTCGTTCTGCCGGCGATCGCGTTGGGCGCCGGCTACATCGCGCTCTACCTGCGCACGCTGCGCGCCGGCATGGTCGAGGCGTGGCGCGGCGACCACGTCCGCGCCTCGCAGGCGCGCGGCATGCGCCGGCGCGTGATCGTCTGGCGCGACGTCGCGCGCCCCGCCCTGCTGCCGGTCGTCGTCCTGCTCGGCCAGCACATGGGCACGCTGGTGGGCGGCAGCGTCGTCGTCGAGACCGTGTTCGCGATCCCCGGCATGGGCCGGCTCGCCTACGAGGCCGTGGTCGGCCGGGACGCGCTGGTGCTCGTCGCCGTGCTGCTCGTCGCCACCATCGTGGTGATGCTCGCCAACCTCGCCGTCGATCTCCTGCTCGTGCGCCTCGATCCGCGGATCGCGAGCGCCGATGATTGACCACGTCGCCGTCCGGATGCTGCGCACGCCCGAGGGCGCGGTCGGCGCGCTCGCGCTCGCGCTGGCAGCCCTTTTCGCATTGGGCGCACCGCTCATCGCACCCGGCGACCCGCTGGCGATGGCGGGCCGGCCGCTGCTCGCGCCGTTCGTCGATCCGGGCCTGCCGCTGGGCACGGACCGGCTCGGGCGCAGCGTCGCGGCGGGCGTGTTGCACGGCGCGCGCGCGAGCCTCGCGACGGCGCTGAGCGTGGCCGCCGTGGCGCTCGTCCTCGGCGCCGCGGTGGGGACGATCGCCGGCTATCTCGGCGGCCTCGCCGACGAGCTGCTGATGCGCCTCGCCGACGCGGTGCAGACGGTGCCGTCGTTCCTGCTGGCGCTCGCGCTGGTGAGCGCCGTCGGCCCGACGCCCGAGGGCGTGATCGCCGCGCTGTCGGCGAGCGCGTGGACGGCGCCCGCGCGCATCGTGCGCGCGGAGGTGCTGAGCGTGCGGACACGTCCCTTCGTCGAGGCCTCGCGCCTGTTCGGCCGTTCGCGGCTCGCGATCGCCTTCACGGTCGTGCTGCCCAACGCGGTGGCGCCGGTGATCGCGCTCGCCGCGGTGATCGTCGCGGCCGCGATCCTTTCCGAGGCGGCGCTGGCTTTCCTCGGCCTCGGCGATCCGAACCGCGCGAGCTGGGGCGCGATGATCGCCGAGGGCCGCGCCGTCCTGCGCACGGCGCCGCACGTGATCCTGGCGCCGGGCCTCGCGCTGTTCGCGACCGTCCTCGCCGTCAGCCTGGCCGGCGAAGGCCTGTCCAAGGCGCTGGCGCAGCGCGGCGCGTGATCCCGAGCGCGGTCAGCGCGCTCGCCAGCAGGATGAGCGTGCCGTTCGCCGGCACGGCGTCGACCTCCAGGTTCCACGACAGGATGTCGTGGGTATTGAAGCCGCCGCCGGTCGCGGCCGTGAAGCCGAAATAGGCCTCGGGCCCCCAGAGCGACGACAGGTCGACGATCTGGCGCAGGACCGGGGCGTCGGGCCGGACGTCGCTGTCGGACAGGAACAGCGACAGGAAGTCCGTCGCCGCGTCGTACTCGATCCAGACGAAGTGCTCGAGCCCGTCGTTGAGCGAGAAGCCCGGCGCGTAGACGGCCAGGTGGCGCGTGACGTCGCCGTCGAGGAGGAACGCGATGTGGTTGCCGTCAGGGTCGAACGCGTTGCGATGGGTGTCGAACTCGATGGCAAGGCTGCGGGCGATCGCGGCAAGGCTGCCGCTGGTCGCGTCGCTGCGCCCGTAGCCGAGATCGCCGCCGCCGTTGGCGAGCGCGGCGGCCCCGCGCGGGTCGCGATGGACGACGAAGGCGAAACCGTCGGATCCGAGCGCGCCGTCGCCGTTCGTGCCGTCGAGCCGGAAGCTGAACGAGGAGCGGAACGAGGTCTCGGACGACATGCCGAACGGCTTGGTGAGGAAGGCGCTGCCGGCGCTCGAGGGCGCGTCGGGCGTGAGACGGAGCGCCTGCACGGTCGCGCCGCCCGCGTCGGTGCGCGGCGTGAGCGTGGCGACGCCGTTCACGGTCAGCAGCGTGGCGGTCGCGCCCGCCTCGGGACGCGGCGTCGTCGCGCCGGTGAACTCGGGAAGCGCGACGTAGTGGACCGTGTCGAGATTGACGCGGCGGAAGTCGGAGACGGACGCGACGAGCACGGCGTCGAGATCGCTGACCAGCTTGCGATGAGCGCCGTAGAAGAAGTACGCGTTCGACACGAGCTCGCCGTTGGGCGTGTCGAGCCAGTCGGCCGACAATCCGGCGGGCGGCGCGATGATGGGATCGAGTCCCGGCGCCGGTTTGAGGAAGGGATGGCCGCCCCCGCCGGACGTCCAGGGCAGCGTCGTGCCCGCCAGCGGCCCGTTCGGGATGCGCATCCGCCCGATCTGTTCGACGAAGCCGTCGACTGCGAACACGGTGCTCGGGCCCGTTTGAAGCGGCCTGAGCATTGCCGAGTTGATGTTGAGCGCATGCGCGAGTTCGTGGATCGCGAGCCCGAGGAGATCCTGGTGCGCGCCGCACGGAACGCCGCCGCAGGTCACGCTCGGAATGGAATCCGGGCCGTAGGGGATCGCGGCGGTCGTGAGGCCCGTCGTGACGGTTGTCGGCCGCGCGGCGCCGGTCGGAAGCGTCGCGCGCGCGACCGTCAACGGCTGGAATTCGGCGTTTGCGCCCGGCGTCGGCGAGATGAACCAGTCGGACACGCGGGAATTGAACTGGATCCTGGCCGCGCTGTAGCGGCCGTCGACCAGCGTGCCGCCCATCATGGCGCCAGAGACGTTGTCGCCCAGGTCCGCGAACCCGTAGGTGACGTCGACGGTCCACGGGTCGTCGATTCGGCGCGCCCAGTAGGCGGCGGCGGCATCGAAAGTGCGCGTAACCCAGGCATCGGTCGGCGTGACCGGCGTCGATCGCGCGGCGGGATCGGCGCAGTTCCAGTCAGGGCCGCAAGTGAAGTACGGCACGGCCGAGAAGCTACCGCCGATATATGTGCCGGTGATGGTGAGCGCGATCGCCGGCCCGGGCGCGGCGAGGGCGAGGACGGCGCCGAGCGACGCGGCGATGCCCGAGGCGAGCGGCGCCGTACGTTGCGGCGTACGTCGGGGCGTACGACGAACCGGGGATGTGCATCCTTTCCCGAACATCTTGCGCTCCTCGCGGCTGTGAAGTGCACATGATTCGCCGATCGCGGGCCGCCGGTATGAGCCGGCGCAAGGCGCCACAGTTGCGACGATTCAGCGCGGACGCAGGGTGAGCGTGCAGCAGCCCGCATGTCCGGGCGCCCAGGTCGTCGCCTCGAAGCCGACCGGCGCCTCGCCGAAGCAGCCGTTGTCGAAGCGGCCGGCGATGCGGCACATGCGCGTCATCTCCTCAGCGGTGAGTCCGGCTTCGGTCCAGGCCTCCTTGAGCGGACAGCGCCGCACCGCGATCTCGACGCTGCCGTCCCCGTGCCGGACGACTTGGTGCGGCCACAGCGTGCCGTCGCCGGGGCTGACCGAGAGGAACTTCGCCGCGACGTCGGCCGGCGTCGCCGCGGCCATCGCGCCGAACAGGGCGCGTCCGGTCGCGACGCCGCGCCTTTCGATCGCGCGCATCAGGATCGCCTCGGCGCGCGCCTCGCCCAGCTCGGCGGCGAGCTCCTGGTAGATGCTCCAGTAGAGCAGCGCGCGGTGCTTGTGGGAGTCGTCGAGCTCGGCGAGGCGCTTGCGCGCGGTATCCGCGGGATCCATGCGCCGAGGCTACGGGCGCGGCCGACCCGGCCGCAAGGCCGCCCGGCGGCTGCCCCTGCGGTCCTCAGGACGCGGCGCGGGCCTGGCGCGCGAGCACGGCCTCGCGATAGGTGATGTAGAGCGTGCTGGCGATGATGATGCCGGCGCCCGCGAGCGTATAGCGGTCGGGGACCTCGCCGAAGACGATCAGGCCTGCGCCGACCGCGAAGAGCAGGCGCGCATAGTCGACCGGCGCGAGCGCCGAGGCCTCGCCGAGGCGGAAGGCGCGGATCGCGATGTACTGGCCGATCGGGCCGAAGAAGCCGATCACGCAGAGCCAAAAGGCCTGCCACGCATCCGGCGCCTTCCAGGCGATCAGCCCCGGCACGAGGCTGCCCAACGTCGTGAAGACGGCGATGTAGGCCATGATCTGCACCGGCGCCTCGCGCGTCGCTAGCGCGCGCGTGGCCAGCGTGATGGCGGCACCCATCGCCGCGCCGCCGACGGCGACGACATAGGCTGGGCTCAGGTCCTGGACGCCCGGGCGCATGATCACGAGCACGCCGACCAGGCCGATCACCGTCGCCGTCCAGCGGCGCCAGCGCACGATCTCGCCGAGCACGAGCGCCGCGAAGGCGACGATGAAGAGGTTGCGCGCGAAGCTGATCGAGACGGCGCTGGCGAGCGGCAGCTGCGAGTAGCTGTAGAAGAAGGCGAAGAACCCGAGGACCGAGAGCAGGCCGCGCGTCGCGTGCAGCCGCATGTGCTGCGTGCGGAACGCGGCCGGCCCGGCCTGGATCAGGAAGGGCGTGAGGACGATGAGCTGGGCGGCGCTGCGCACGAGGACGAGCTGCGCCGTCGGCACGCTGTCGCCGAGCATGCGCGTGGCGATCATCTCGAAGGTGAAGAAGCAGAACGACAGCAGCATCCACAGCGTGGCGCGCGTGTTCTGCGACAGCCCGCGCCATTGGCGCCGGGCGCGCGCGAAGCCGAGAGTCATCCGGCGCGACGGCGTCGGGGATGCGTAGGTCGTGGCGGGGGTGGTCGACGAGATGGCAGCCATCCGGGATGCGCGCTCCGACGAGGGGCGCGCGGAGACTGGCCGGAGAATATGGCGAAATGCGTTATCGGAGCCTTCATCTCCTCATGCCGGTCGTGCATGGGCGCCCCGCGATCGCGGCGCGACTGAAACAACCCGCAACATCGCGTGTTCGCCGCCGATGGAACTCACGTCGCGTCGAAGTCGATCGTCACCTCGGTCGTGATCGGGTGCGATTGGCAGGCGAGGATGAATCCGGCGGCGACCTCGTCGTCCGACAGTGCGAAGTTCTGCAGCATCTCGACGCGGCCCGCGGTGACCTTGCAGCGGCAGGTCGCGCAGACGCCACCCTTGCAGCTGTAGGGAAGCTCGATCCCCGCGGCTTCGGCGGCGTCGACGAGATTGCCGCCGTCGAGCCGCGCGACGAAGTCGCGTCGCGCGCCGTCGCGCAGCACGACGACGCGGCCGACCGGGCCCGTTGCGGCGGCGGCCGGCGCCGACTGCGTGTCGGCCGGCGCCGTCGTGAACAGCTCGGCGCGGATGGCGGCGGCGGCGACTCCGTGGGCGAGCAGCCCTTCGCGCAGGGTCTCGACCATCGTGCCCGGCCCGCACAGCAGGAAGTGGTCGACGCGCCGGGCATCGACCGCGGCGGCAAGCAGCGCATCGAGACGCGGCCTGTCGATGCGCCCTGCCATGTCCGCCATGCCGTCGGCGTCGCCGCTCAGCACGTGCAGCAGGGTCATCCGCGGCTGATGGCGCCGGCGCAGGTCCTCGAGGGCGGCATGGAACATCGTCGTCTCGCGCCGGCGATTGCCGTAGACGAGGGTGACCTCGGCGCGGGGCTCACGCGCGAGCACGCTCGCGACGATCGAGAGAACCGGCGTGATGCCGCTGCCGGCTGCGAAGGCGACGTAGCGGCAGGCGCGCTCCGGCGCGGGCGGCGGGCCGAAGCTTCCGGCCGGCGGCATCACGTCGATCCGGTCGCCGGGCTTCAGCGTGTCCAGCGCCCAGTTGGAGAACCGGCCGCCGGCGACGCGGCGGATCGCGATGCGCAGCTCGCCGTCGTCGAGTGCGCTGCAGATCGAATACGAGCGGCGGACGTCCGCGCCGTCGATCGTCGCGCGCAGGGTCAGGTGCTGGCCGGGCGTGAAGGCGAAGTCGGCGCGCAGCGCCTCGGGCACCGCGAAGCGCAGGCTCGCGCTGTCGATCGTCTCGGCGCGGATCTCGTCGATCGCGAGGGCATGGAAGTTCGACATGTCGGCAGTTGTCCTTCGGATGGGAAGTCGGTCGGGATCGGTCCTGGGGGCGGTCGGGGTTCGGTGCGGTCCGAGTCAGCGCGCCGTCGAGGCCAACTCGGCCAGCAGCGTCCGGGCGTCGCGCACGTCGCGCGTGTCGGCGCCCTCGCGGAAGCCGGCGAGCGCCGACGCAAGACGCTCGCGATCGCCGGTCGCGGCCGCGCGTCGACCGCGCAGGCGGCAGCCGCTGACCAGGGCGCGCAGCTCCAGGGCGCGATTGCCCTGCGCACGCGCGATGTCGCAGGCCCGCGCGTTGCATGCCTCGGCGCGCCGACGTGCGGCGTCTCCGGCGCCGCCGCGCGCCAGCATCTCCCCGCGGACGCGGTGGATGTCGGCCTCCAGGTAGCGATTGCCGTTGGCGACGATCAGCCTCTCGGCCTCGTCGAGGCGCGCGGCGCATTCTTCGACCTGTCCCGCCTGGAGATGCGCCTGCGCGAGGGTGCACAGGAAGTGCGCGACGCCGACCTCGGCGCCGGTCGCGCGATAGGCCGCCAGCGCCGCGCGCATCTCCCGCAGGCCGAGTGCCACATCGCCCTCCATCGTCGCCGCGTGACCGAGGCTGAACCGGCTCCAGGTCAGCCAGTAGCCCAGGCCATGCTCGCCGGCCAGCACGCGCTGCTCGCTCGACAGTGCGCGCAGGCGATCGGCCTCACCGCGGAACCCGTGCAGCCACGCGACGAAGCCCAGCGCGAAGGCGGAGGAGTGCGGGTTGCCGAGATCCGCGGCGCGCGCCAGCGCCTCCTGGCCGCGCGCGAGCGCCCGGTCGGGCTCGCCCTGGAACCACAGGACCCAGGCAAGATAGGCCGCGACGCGCGGGGCCTCGTTGGGCTGCAGCCGCGTCGACGCGGGATCGAGCAGCGCCAGCGCCTCGTCGAGGTGGCGGCGCGCGCCGTCGAGATCGCCGCGATGCATCTCGGTCTGCCCGAGCTTGGCGTGGGCATCGAAGCGCAGCCCGAGATCAGTTCCGGCATGCGCGAGCAGGTCCTTGGCGAGAGCCCGCGCCTTGTCGAGTTCGGCGCGCACCAGGGCGACGTTCCATGCGCCCTTGAGCGCCCGGACGAGGCGCCGCGTGTCGCCGGACTCGCGCGCCAGCGCGACCGCGCGCGTGTAGGTCCGCTCGACCTCGGCGGCGGCGTAGCCCTTGGCGGCCATCAGGGCCGCGCCGAGCGGCAGGAGCAGGTCGAGCTCGCGCCGCTCGCGATCCGGCGCCGGCAGCCGGTCGAGCAGGGTCAAGGCGTGGGCTAGCAGATCGCCGCCCTCGAGATAGGCATGGCGGGCCAGCGCATTGTGCCCGGCCTGCGCGAGATGGCGCAGGCACTTCTCGTCGTCGCGCGCCGCCTCGAAATGGATCGCGAGTTCGGCGGCGATGCTGCCGGCTTTGTCGCCGTAGGCGCGCTCCTCGCGCTCGCCGATCCGGCGATGCAGCTCGCTGCGGCGGGCCGCCGGCACGCGCTCGTAGATGGCCTGGCGGTAGAGCGCATGGAGGAAGCGGTAGCCCGTCGCGAGCGTGCCGTCGGGCCACACGATCGGCGCGCGGTGTTGCAGGAAGCGCCCCTGTCGCGCGAGCGCGCTGCAGGTCTGCTCGACCCGGTCCGTCTCGCGCTGCAGGCCGGCCGCCAGGGCCGCGGCCGAGAACGCCGCGCCCGCGACGGCGGCGACCTCGAGGGTCTCGCGCTCGTCGGGCGACAGCCGGTCGAACTGCCCCTCGACGAGCTGGCGCAGGCTGTCGGGAATCGCCGCTCCGATGTCGGCGATCGGCCGCAGCGCGCGCCAGCCGGCATCGGTGCCGTCGATGTCGCCGCACCGCACGAGGTCGTCGACGACGGTGACCATGAACAGCGCATTGCCCTCGGTGCGCCGGTGAAGCAACTGCGCGAGGTCGGCGACTGTGTCGTCGTCGGCGGTGGCGAAGCGCGCGGTCAGGTAGCCGGCGACGTCGTCGCGTCCGAGCAGCGGCAGGGCGATCTCCTGGCTTTGGCCGCGGAGCTGGAGCTCCTGCCTCAATCCGCGAAGCGCGGCGTCGGGCGCCAGGTTCTCGACCGGGCGGTAGGTGGCGACGACGAGCAGCCTGGCTTCGCCGGCGCGACCCGCCAGGAACGCCAGCACGTCCAGGCTCGACCGGTCGCTCCAATGCAGATCCTCGAGCCACAACACGACCGGGTGCTCGCTCGCGAGGATCTCGAGGGCGTGCACGATCTCGCGCAGCATCCGCTGCGGGGTCACCCCCGAGAGCGCGCGCTCGAGGACGGCCGGCGGCGCGTCGTGGGCCAGCCACGGCAAATGCGTGAGCCAGGCCGGGGCATAGCGCTCGAGCACGCCGCGCAGGCGCGCGGCGCCGACGACGTGCGAGAGATGCTCGAGCGCTTCCAGGATCGGCAGGTAGGCTTCGCCGGCGCCGTACTGCTCGACGCATCGCCCCTGCGCGACCCAGGCGACCTCGGGCGTGGCCTTGGCCGCGAGGAACGCCTCGACCAGGGCCGTCTTGCCGATGCCCGGCTCGCCGGTCACGAACACCGTCTGACGCTGGCCGCCGCGGGCCGCCTCCAGCGCCGCAGCGAGGCGCCGCAAGGGCTCCGCGCGGCCGGCGATCAGCGGCCGCCGGCGCATCGGCGATTCCACGGCCGATGCCGGCGGGGCCGCCGCGCCGGGCATGGCACTCACCGGGGCGACGAAGCGGAAGCCGCGGCCATGCGCAGTCTCGATGTAGCGCGGCGTCGCCGCGTCGTCCCCGAGCGCCACCCGCAACTCGCGGATGCACCGTGACAGGGCCGCATCGCTGACACTGGCGCCGTGCCAGACCGTGTCGAACAGCTCGGTCTTGGTGACCAGGCGGCCGGGGCGGGCGAGCAGGGCGGCGAGCAACGCGAAGGACTTTCGCGTCACCGGGACGGCGACGCCGTCCCGCCACAGTCGCTGCTCCTGCGCGTCGACCCGAAACGGGCCGAAGCTCAGCGGCCCGCCCGCGTCCATGATCTCCAGCTCAAGCTGTCCTCGCCCCGAGGTGTCGACTATCGGGAACTTCGCGCAGCTTCGCCAGGGGCTCGGCGGAGGATGCCGTCGACCGGCCGATGTGTGGCAAACCCCTATTGACCGGCGACCGGGCTTGGGTAGCGTGCGCCGCCCTTGAGGGTGGGGGAGACGAGGGGATGGTCGGAGGCGACGAGCAGCCGTACGCCGCGGTGTCGGTGGGCGAGCCCGGTGTGGAGCGAGGCGACCCGACGGCGATCGTCCGCGCGGCGATGACGTGCTTTGCGGCCCGAGGGTTTGCCGCCACGTCGCTCGACGATATCGCGGACGCGGCCCTGATCCCGCCGGCCGCGTTGCGCGCGATCTTCCCGGACAAGGGCGCGATCATTCGCGCCTTCACGGCCGGCGTCGACCGGGCCGTCCTCGCCGCGCCGGTGGCCGTCGGCGCGCCTCTCGCGCAGCGCTTCCGCGCGGTGCTGTGGCACCGGCTCGATGTCATGGCGCCGCATCGCGACGGCCTCGCGCGGGTGATCGGCGAGATCCCGGGCACGCCGGCATTCAGCGTTCCGGTCGGCGTGCGTGCATTCCGCAGCATGCGCAGGATGCTCGACCACGTCGGAATCGAGACGACCGGGGCGGCCGGGCGGATGCGCGTCCGCGCGGCGTGCTTCCTCTACGCCGAGGTGCTGCGCCGCTGGTTCGCCGACCGCAGCTCCGGGTGGCAGGAGACGGCCCGCGCGCTCGACTCCGGTCTCGCGACGCTCGGCCATCTCGCCCCTGCGATGCGCGCGCCCCGCTGACCCACGGGTCGAGAGGCTTGCCCGCCAGGCGCGGGTCTCGCAGAGTCCGCGCATCGAACGGGGGATCGCATGAGCGGCAAGCATGTCGTGGTGATCGGCGCGGGCATCGTCGGGGCCTGCACGGCCATCTACCTGCAGCGCGACGGCTATCGCGTCACGCTGATCGACAAGGGCGCGCCCGGCGAGGGGGCGTCGCTCGGCAATGCGGGCTGCCTCAACGCCTCGTCGGTCGTTCCCGTGTCGATGCCCGGAACGCTGAGCCAGGTGCCGCGCTGGCTGTTCGACCCGATGGGGCCGCTGACGATCCGCTGGGGCTACCTGCCCGCGATCGCGCCGTGGCTGTGGCGCTTCGTGCGCGCGGGCACGCCCGAGCGCGTCGCGCAGATCGCCGCGGCCTTGCGGCCGATGACCGGGCCCACGGTCGGCATGCATCGCGAACTCGCCCGCGCCGCCGGGGTCGAGCACATGATCCATCATGTCGGCCACGTCCACGTGTATCGCAGCGACGAGGCCTTCGCGAAGGACGGCGCCGCGATGGCGCTGCGCCAGTCGCAGGGGACGCGGATCGACGAACTTGGCGCCGACGAGCTGCGCCAGCTCGAGCCCGAGCTCGACCGCGGCTACGTCCGTGCGCGGCTGATCACCGAGAACGGGCATTGCGGCGATCCGCTCAAGCTGACGGCCGCCTATGTCGATCATGCGCGCCGCCAGGGCGCAACGGTGCGGCGCGCGCGGGCCACGGGCTTCCGCTTCGAGGGCAGCCACGCGACGGCCGTCTTCACCGACCAGGGCGACATCGCGGGCGACATGTTCGTGGTTGCCGGCGGCGCCTGGTCGCGCGAGCTCGCAGCCGCGCTCGGCGACGACGTGCCGCTCGACACCGAGCGCGGCTACCACGTCGTCATCCGGGACCCCGAGGCCGGGCCGCGGACGCCGACATCCGCCTTCGAGGGCAAGTTCGTGGCGACGCCCATGGACATGGGGCTGCGCGCGGCGGGGACGGTGGAGTTCGGCGGCCTCGAGGCGACCCCGAACTGGCAGCGCGCCGACAATCTCGTGAAGCAGCTGCAGGCGATGTATCCGCGCCTCGCCCGCAACCTGCCGGAGGAGCGCATCTCGCGCTGGATGGGATTCCGGCCCAGCATGCCGGACTCGCTGCCGGTGGTGGGCCGTGCGAGCCGGATCGCCAACGCCTATTACGGCTTCGGTCACGGCCATGTCGGGCTGATCTCGGCCCCGATGACCGGGCGGCTGCTCGGCGATCTCATCGTCGGCAGGAAACCGACGATCGATCCGAGCCCCTACGCCGTCACCCGCTTCGCGTAGTGCCGCGATCCCGGCGGTCCGCTCGGGGCGGTCCGCCGGAGCGACGGCCTCAGCGGCCGTCGACCGGCTCGCCGCGCAGGCGCTTGCGGCCGCTGATCATCGCCGACACGACGTTGACCCGCTCGCTGATCTCGACGCGCACCACCCCGGCAATGTGCAGCGCCGAGAGCGCCATCAGCACGTAGAAGGCGTATTCGTGGGTGCGCACGATCGGCGCGCGGAACTTGCGCATCTCGGCATAGGCCGCCGCATTGAGCTTGGTGCGGTCGCCCGGCACCAGGCTGGCAGGATCGATGCCGGGCGCCGCGACCCACTCGGCGAAGTAGCTGCCGAAGGGGCCCTGGTAGAGATCCGTGCCGGCCAGGACCATGCCCGTGACCGCTTGGACGACCAGCGCGAGGAGCAGGGCCGCGACCATCAGCGCGCCGAGCGGGTTGTGGCCGACATAGGCGGCCGCCTCGCCGCTGCGCAGCCCCGCCAGGTAAGCGCGCAACTCGCCGAGGAAGCCGGCGCGCAGGGGCAGGGCCCGGGACCAGTTGCCGTGGCCGCTCGAGACGAAGCCCCAGACGAGGCGCAGGGCGAGGTTGATCGCGAAGACGTAGCCGCCCCATTTGTGGACGATCTTGAACGCCACGCGCGACGGGCCGGGCAGGCCGAGCTCGTTTTCATAGAGGATGCAGAGCCCCGTCGCCGTCATCCACAGCAGCGCGGCCAGGTTGATCCAGTGGAAGGCGCGCACGCCCGCATCCCATGCGTGATGCTCGCGTGCCGGTTCGCGCATCGTGATCGTTGCCATCGACTTGGGTCCTCTCCGCTTTGCATCCGATGCCCCATGCGCCGTTCCGGTCGGGGGCTTGGCCGCCCCCATTCAAGATCGGGGCCAAAGGCAAGGGGCCGGAACATGGCCCTCGAGGCGCGAATTCGCGGGTCCCGGTGGGTGAAATGACGCGGGCCGGGTGAGTTCCCCCAGCGCGGGCCGACAGGGCGTGCAGGCCATGCGACCTTGCGCCGCGCCGGCGCCGACGCCCTCCACAGAATCGATTCATGGTTGACGCCCAGAGTGGGTCGCGACCGGAAGCTGCCGCCGCCGATCCGACGACGGGCCTTTCGGGAGCCGCCCGACAGGATGGTCGCCATGGGCATCACCGAACGCATCGACGCCGTCACCGCGATTCCCGCGCCGTGGCGCGGCACCGAGATCCCCGCTCCGAAGTCCGTGAAGATCGAGCTGACCGGGCGCTGCAACTACGCCTGCTCGTTCTGCGCGCGCTCCATGAAGCTGCGCGACCAGAAGGACATGGATCGCGGCACCTACGAGCGGCTTCTGCGCGAGATGCGCGCCGCCGGGGTGGAGGAGATCGGGCTGTTCTATCTCGGCGAAAGCTTCCTTGTGCCCTGGCTGGAGGAGGCGATCGACTTCGCCAAGAACGAGGCCGGGTTTCCCTACGTCTTCCTCACCACCAACGGCAGCCTGGCGACGCCCGATCGTCTCGAGGGCTGCTTCCGGGCCGGGCTCGACAGTCTGAAGTTCAGCCTCAACTACGCGGACGAGACGCAGTTCAAGGCGATCGCCCAGGTCAAGGGCGCGCTGTTCCGGACGATGATGGACAACGTCGCTGCCGCGCGGGCGGTGCGCGATCGCGTCGCCGCCGAGACGGGGCGGCGCTGCGGTCTCTACGCGAGCTACATCGAGTACGACGGCGAGCAGGGCCGGCGCATGCAGAGCGTCGTCGACGAGCTGCGGCCGCTCCTCGACGAGGTCTATGCGCTGCCGCTCTACTCGCAGGCCGAGCTCGTCGGCGGCTCCGAGCGCGATCGCGGCTGGGCCGTGACGGCCGGCAATCGCGGCCGGCTCGCCGCGCTGCGCGACCCGCTGCCCTGCTGGGCCGTCTTCACCGAGGGTCACATCACCTGGGACGGCCGGCTCTCGGCCTGCTGCTTCGACCACGACGGCCGCTTCCACATGGGCGACCTGAACGAGCAGGGCTTCATGGACGCCTGGAACTCGGACAAGTACCGCGCGCTGCGCGCCGCGCATCTCAAGCGCGACGTGCGCGGCACGCCTTGCGAGACCTGCGTCGCGTATCGCTGAACGCCGGGGTCGCCGCGCGCGGCGACGCCGGGGTCAGCGTTCGGGCGGCTTCGCCGCGGGGCGCTGCGGCATCGCTTCGGGCGTGATCGTGCGCACGATCGAGGCGTCGAGCGCCTCGTAGTCGTGGTATCCGATCGTGGCGTAGAGTTCCTTGCGCGTCTGCATGCGGTCGATCATCGCGTGCGTGCCGCCGTCGCGCCGGAGCGCGGCGAAGAGTTCCTCCTGCGCCTTGGCCGCGACGCGCAGCGAGCTGACCGGCCAGATCACCATGCGGTAGCCCATCTGCTCGAACTCGCTCGCGGTGAAGAACGGCGTGCGGCCGAACTCGGTCATGTTGGCGAGCAGCGGCGCCTTCACGCGGCGGGCGAACTCCCGGAACATCTCGGCGTTGGTGAGGGCCTCGGGGAAGATGGCGTCCGCGCCGGCCTGGAGATACAGCTCCGCGCGCGCGACCGCGCCGTCGATGCCCTCGCTCGCCGCCGCGTCGGTGCGCGCGACGACGAAGAGGTGGCGCCGCGCCTTCACCGCCGCGGCCACCTTCGCCGCCATGTCGCGCGGATCGGCCAGCTTCTTGTCGTTGAGATGCCCGCACTTCTTGGGCAGCAGCTGGTCCTCGATGTGGACTGCGCCGGCGCCGGCGTCCTCGAAGCTGCGGATCATGTGCATCACGTTGAGGGCCTCGCCGTAGCCGGTGTCGCCGTCGACGAGCACGGGCAGGCCGCTGGACCGCGACACCTGGCGGACGAAGAAGCAGACATCCTCGATGGTGATGACGCCGAGATCGGGCAGGCCCATCGACGCGGACATCGCCGCGCCCGAAAGGTAGAGCGCCTCGAAGCCGGCCGCGCGCGCCTGCAGCGCGGCCATGCCGTTGTGCGCGCCCGGCATGCCGAGGATTCCGGGGCGCCCGACCAGGGCGCGGAACCGCTCGCCGGCGGGCGCGGCGGGACAATCGGCGGCGACGAGATAAGGCATGGGAGCTCCGACGGGATCGAGGGCGGCAGGCCGATGCGCCGCGCGCGGCCGCGCTATCAGGATTTCGCGCCGAGGCGCTGCAGCAGGGTGGGCAGGAACAGCATCAGCACGGCGAGGCACATCAGCGTCGCCGAGATCGGCGTGCCGACGAGGGCGAGCAGGTCGCCCTGGCTGATCGACAGCGTCCGGCGCAGCTGCGTCTCCGCCAGGGGCCCGAGGATGAGGCCGATCACCACGGGCGCCACCGGGAAGTCGTAGACGCGCATGACGTAGCCGGCGCCGCCGATCACCAGCATGATCAGCAGGTCCATCCACGAGGTGGAGATGCCCCAGACCCCGACCAGGGCGAACACCATGATGCCGGCGTAAAGATACGGCCGCGGAATCAGGAGCAGCCGGACCCAGAGCCCCGCCATCGGCAGGTTCAGGATCAGCAGCATGAAGTTGCCGACATAGAGCGACGCGATCAGGCCCCAGACCAGCGCGGCATTGTTCTGGAACAGCTGCGGCCCGGGCTGGATGCCGTAGTTCTGGAACGCCGCGAGCAGCACCGCCGCCGTCGCCGAGGTCGGCAGGCCCAGCGTCAGCAACGGTACGAGGACCCCGGCCGC
The DNA here is from genome assembly GCA_016793165.1 of Alphaproteobacteria bacterium. Classification (GTDB taxonomy): domain Bacteria; phylum Pseudomonadota; class Alphaproteobacteria; order CACIAM-22H2; family CACIAM-22H2; genus CAIOSQ01. The sequence continues at coordinate 34,154 of JAEULA010000057.1, forward strand.
GGCCGCATTGTTCGCGGCCTCCGGCCCGGCGACGCCCTCGATCGCCCCCTTGCCGAACTCCTCGGGATGCTTGGTCAGGCGCCGCTCGAGCGTGTAGCTGAGGAAGGTCGGGATCTCCGAGCCGCCGGCCGGCAGCGCGCCGATGGGGAAGCCGATCACCGTCCCGCGCATCCACGGCCACCAGGAGCGCTGCCAGTCCTCGCGCGTCATCCACGCGCCGCCCGAGAGCGGGTTGATCGCCGGCGGGGCGTGCGCGAAGCGGCTGGCGATGTAGAAGCACTCGCCGACGGCGAAGAGCGAGACGAGCACGATGGTGAGCTGGATGCCGTCGAGCAGCTCGGCGTTGCCGAACACCATGCGCGCCTGGCCGGTCTGCTGGTCGATGCCGACGACGCCCAGCGCGAGGCCGAGGAACAGCGCGATGAAGCCGCGGACCCGCGACGCGCCCATCACGACCGACACCGAGGTGAACGACAGGATCATCAGCGCGAAATAGTCCTCGGGCCCGAAGATGAAGGCGAGCTCGGCGATCGACGGCGCGAGGAAGGACAGCCCGACGGTGCCGATCGTGCCGGCGATGAAGGAGCCGATCGCGGCCGTCGCCAGCGCCGCGGCGCCGCGGCCGCGCTTGGCCATCTTGTTCCCTTCCAGCGCCGTCATCATCGAGCCGGACTCGCCGGGCGCGTTGAGGAGGATCGACGTGGTGGAGCCGCCGTACATCGCGCCGTAGAGGATGCCGGCGAACATGATGAAGGCCGCCTCGGGCGCGAGCTTGACGGTGAGCGGCAGCAGGAGCGCGATCGTCAATGCCGGGCCGATGCCCGGGAGCACGCCGATCGCGGTGCCGAGCGCGCTGCCGATCAGTGCCATCAGCAGGTTCATCGGCTGCAGCGCGACGCCGAAGCCCTGGATAAGGAAGCCCAACGTGTCCATCGAGCGTGCCGGATCAGAATCGGGGGAGGAGGGCGCCCGGCGTCGGCAGCTGGACCAGCTTGCCGAGCTCGACGCCGAGTGCCGAAAACCCGTACCAGGCGCAGGCGCCCATCACGGCGCCGATGGCGAGGTCGAGCGCGACGCGCCGCGACCCGAAGGCGCGCGTGGTCGCGGCGAAGACGAGCGCCGAAGTCGGCACGAAGCCGAAGCGCTCCATCGTGTAGAGCGGCAGCGCGGCGGCGATCAGGACCGTCGCCAGGGCGGCCATCGAGGCCGGCTGACCGGCGACGGCGTCCTCGGCCTCCTGCGGCTCGAAGCGCTCGCCGCGGGCGATCTGAACCAGGAGCAGGGCGCCGAAGACGACGAGGCCGATGCCCACGGCCATCACGAACATGCCCGGGCCGATGCGGGCATAGGTCGACGTGGCGGGGAGCTGCCAGGAGCCGTAGATCCAGAAGCCGCCGATCAGGATGACGGCGATGCCGAGCCACCAGGGCCGGGCGCCGTCATCGTCGCTGGCGGAGGGCGCGTTCATGACGGCGCGGTGGTCACGGCGCCGCCGGGTCCGGGGATCCGGCGGCGCCGAAACGTCACTTCGCGATGCCGACTTCCTTGAGGACCGTGGCCCAGCGGGCCTTCTCCTCGTTCAGGAAGGCGCCATAGGCGTCGCCCAGCAGGATCGCGTCCTCGAGGCCGGCCTTCTCGAGGCCTTCCTTCCATTCCTTGGTCTTGCTCATCTTCTCGAGGCGGTCGAGCCATGCCTTGCGGCCCGCGGCCGACATCTCCGGCGCGCCGACGATGCCGCGCCAGTTGCCGATCGACAGGTCGATGCCCTGCTCCTTCAGGGACGGCGTGCCGTCCGAGCCCTTCTCGCTGGTCACGGCGACGAAGCGGATGCGCTTCGTGTCGACCTGCGGCTTGAGCTCGGAGATTCCCGAGATCGCCGCCTTGACCTTGCCGCCGGCGACCGAGGTCACGACCTCGGCGCCCGAGTTGAACGGAACGTAGTTGAGCTTGTCCGCCGGAACGCCCGCGATCTTCGCCAGCAGCGCCAGTGTCGCGTGGTCGACGCCGCCCGCCGAGCCGCCGGCGACCGACATGGCGCCGGGATCCTTCTTGAGCGCCTCCATGAAATCCTTGGCGTTCTTGATCGGGCTGTCGGCGGGCACCGCGATCGCGTTCCACTCGAAGGTGAGGCGCGCGAGCGGCGTGACGGTGTCGAGATTGACCGGCGACTTGTTGGCGATGATGCCGCCGACCATGATCACGCCCATCACCATGACCGAGCTGTCCTGGCCCTTGGTGCGCATGAAGTCGGCGAGGCCGAGCGTGCCCGCCGCGCCGCCCTTGTTGGTGATCGTCGCGCCTTCGGTGAAGATGCCGGCCTTCTGCATCACCTCGAAGGCGAGGCGGCCGGTGCCGTCCCAGCCGCCGCCGGCGCCGCCGGGGATCATCACCTTCGCGGGCTCGGCGATGGCCGGGGCCGCGGCGAGCGAGAGCGCCATGGCGCTCAGGACGAGAGTGCGACGAAACATGCGAGGAATCCTCCCAGGGAGTGTTGACCAGGGGACGGTCGGGCCCGTCGCTCCGGCTTCTGAAAGCACATTGCATTGATGGCCCATTTGTTTCAACAAACGCGGCCATTCCCTCCAGCCCACGGGAGTTCGCCATCGTGACGTCCGATCCGCGCCGCGCCCTTCGCCGCAAGCTGCCGTCTGCCCAGTCCGCGGTCAGTTTCGTGAGCCTGGAGGCGGCGGGGACGGCGCTCGGCGAACGCCTGCCCGTCAGCCTGCGGATCCTGCTGGAGAACGTGCTGCGCGGCGCGTCGGAAGGCGATGCGGCGGCCGAGGCCGCGGTGATCCGCGGCCGCAAGGTCGGCGACGCGATCTCCTTCCGGCCGGCCCGCGTCCTGCTGCAGGACCTGTTGGGCATCGCGCTGATGACGGATCTCGCGGCCTTGCGCGATGCCGTCGCCGCCGCGGGCGGCGATCCGGCGCGGGTGAACCCCCGCATCCCCTCGACCCTGGTGATCGACCATTCGCTGCGTGCCGACGTCACCGGCGTGCCCGATGCGCCCGCCCGCAACCTCGCGTTGGAGCACGCGCGCAACACCGAGCGCTTCTCGTTCCTGCGCTGGTGCCAGAACGCGTTCCGCAATCTCGACGTGGTGCCGCCGGGCAAGGGCATCATGCATCAGATCAACCTCGAGCGGATCTCGCGGGTCGTCTGGACCGACGACGTCGACGGCGTGCGCCTCGCCTATCCCGACACGCTGATCGGCACGGACAGCCACACCACGATGGTCAACGGCATCTGCGTGCTGGGCTGGGGCGTGGGCGGCATCGAGGCCGAGGCGGCGATGCTCGGCCGATCGCTGTCGATCGCATTGCCCAAGGTGCTCGGCGTCGAGGTCACGGGCCAGCTGCCGGTCGGCACGACCGCCACCGACCTCGTCCTCGTCATCGCCGAACGCCTGCGCAGGCACGGCGTCGTCGGCAAGCTCGTCGAGTTCTTCGGCCCCGGGCTCGCGGCCTTGTCGGTTCCCGACCGCGCGACGATCGCGAACATGTCGCCCGAGTACGGCTCGACGGCGGTGCTGTTCCCCGTCGACCGCGCGACGATCGACTATCTGCGCCTCACCGGCCGCGCGCCCGACCAGGTCGCGCTCGTCGAGGCCTATGCCCGTGCGCAGGGCCTGTGGCGCGAGCCGTCGATGCCCGCCCCCGAGTTCGACGAGGTCATCAGCCTCGACCTGTCGGGCGTGCGGCCGAGCATCGCGGGCCCGCGCCTGCCGGAGGACCGCATCGATCTCGCCGCCGCGGCCGCGAGCTTCAAGGCCTACGCCGCCAAGCAGACGCCGCGCGCGGACGCCGTGCCCGTGAAGGGCGTCGACTGGACGCTGCCCGAGGGTGCGGTCGTCGTCGCGGCGATCACGAGCTGCACCAACACCTCGAACCCCGCGGGCATCGCGACGGCCGGGCTGCTCGCCACGCGCGCCGCGGCGCGCGGGCTGAAGGCGAAGCCCTGGGTGAAGACCTCCTTCGCCCCGGGCTCGCAGGCGATCGCCGCCTTCACCGAGCAGGCCGGGCTGCAGCGCGGTCTCGACGCGCTCGGCTTCAACGTGATCGGCTTCGGCTGCACGACCTGCAACGGCATGTCCGGTGCGATCGACGAGCGCCTCGCCGAGGCGATCGACGGCGGCGGCCTCGTCGCGACCGCGGTGCTCTCGGGCAACCGCAACTTCGAGGGCCGCATCCATCCCAACGTGCGCGCGGCCTATCTCGCCTCGCCGGCCCTCGTCGTCGCCTACGCGATCGCCGGATCGCTCGACATCGACATCACGCGCGCACCGCTGGGCGCCGATCGCGACGGCAAGCCGGTGACGCTCGCCGAGCTGTGGCCGAGCCCGGCCGAGATCGCGACCGCGGTCGACGGCGCGATGGCGAAGACGGACTTTGCGGGCATCTACGCCGACGTGCTCGAGGGCGACCCGACCTGGAAGGGCCTCGATGCGGGATCGGGGCTGCGCTACCGCTGGGACGAGGCCTCGACCTACATCCGCCGGCCGCCCTATTTCGACGGCGTGGCGATGACGCCGCCGCCGCTTGCCGATCTCGCGGGCCTGCGGCCGCTCGCGATCCTCGGCGACTCGATCACGACGGATCACATCACGCCCTCGGGCGCGATCACCAAGGACAGCGTGGGCGCGAAGTTCCTGATGGCGCGCGGCGTGCCGCCGGCGGAGTTCAACTCCTACGGCACGCGGCGCGGCAATTTCGAGCTCGTCTCGCGCGCGACCTTCGCCAATATCCGCCTGCGCAACCGCATCGTCCCGGGCAAGGAGGGCAGCTGGACGAAGCTGATGCCCGACGGGACCGTCATGCCGATCTTCGACGCCGCGACGGAATACGCGAAGCGCGGCGAGCGGCTGATCGTCGTCGCCGGCAAGGACTACGGCTGCGGCTCGTCGCGCGACACCGCGGCCAAGGGCCCGAAGCTGCTCGGCGTCGCGGCCGTCGTTGCGGAGAGCTTCGAGCGCATCCACCGCTCGAACCTCGTCGGCCTGGGGATCCTGCCTCTCGCCTTCGCCGACGGCGTGCGCGCCGAGAGCCTCGGCCTCGACGGCAGCGAGACCTTCGATGTCGTCGGTCTCGCCGCCGGGCTCCGGCCCAACACGCGGGCGACCTTGCGCATCCGCCGTTCCGACGGCGCCGTACGCGAGGTGCCGATCGTCTGCCGCCTCGACACGCCCGAGGAGTGCGAGACCATCCGCCACGGCGGCATCCTGCCTTCCGTGATGCGGGAGATGAGCACGGCGCAAGCGTCGCGCGGTCATTGACGCCGTCTCCCGGCGAACGGCGCCGGCCGTCAGCTGCGGATGTAGTGCTCCAGCTGCTCGATGACGAATTTCTGGTCGGCGATCTGGCTCTGCACCAGGTCGCCGATGGAGATCAGCCCGATCAGCTGGTCGCCGTCGATGACCGGCAGGTGGCGGACGCGATTCTTGCCCATCACCGCCATGCAAGCCTCGACGCTCTGGTCCGGCCGCGCGACAAGCACGTCGTCGACCATGATCTCCTCGACGCGGGTCGTCGGCGACGCCTTGCCCTTCAGGAACACCCTGCGCGCATAGTGCCGCTCGGTGACCAGTCCGATCAGTCTGCCGCTCTCGTCCATCACCACCAGAGATCCGATGTCGAGTTCCGCCATCTTGCGGATGGCATCGAGCACCGTCGCGCCCTTGTGGATCGAGTGGACGGAGCTGCCCTTCCGAAAGAGCACCTCTCTGATCGTCGTCATCGCAGGCCTCCCTGATCGGGCGATCGGCGCCCAGCTCAACGGTTCCGGCGGTGCGAACCGTCCCTCGGCCTCTTCGGCTGCCGGCAGGCACGGTCCGGACGGGTGGATCTCGCGTCAAGGACCGGTCTGGCTCGACGAGGGCGGCTGCTGCCCTTCTGTTCGCTCGAGAAGCATAGACCAGATCGAAGTCGGGCGCCGCCTGGCAAGGGCCGGCTCTGTGACCTCGTGATCCAAATGCCGCACGCGCGATGGGGTGTTGGTGGCGGACCGCCGACCGGATGCCGCCTCTCTCCCCCGGGCCGGGGAAAGCGGCGCCACGCGCCAGCCTCTGCTCGTGGCACGACCTGCGTTCGGGCGCGGCCGACCGGATGCGATCGCCGGGCTCGCTTGGAAGATCAAGCCAAGTAAGATCCGAGCCTGCCTGGACGGCGCCACGCGGCAGTTCACGGATTCGCCCGAGCACGCCATGTTCGAACGGATCGGCGAGCCTCCGATGGGCGGTCGCGGAATCGTTCGTCGGGCCCCGTTTGCACCCCGCCATGTTCGCTGCGGGTGCGCCACGTTGCGAGCAGGTGCCACGCGATGACCCAGCGCTTCATCCCCGCCGTCTTCATGCGCGGCGGCTCGTCCAAGGGCGTGTTCTTCCATGCACGCGACTTGCCGTCCGAACGCGCCGCGATGGATGCGATCTTCATCCGGACGCTCGGCAGCCCGGATCCCTATGGCCGCCAGCTGGACGGGATGGGCGGCGGGATCTCGTCGCTGTCGAAGGCGGTGATCATCGGTCCGCCGACGCGGCCCGACTGCGACGTCGACTACACCTTCATCCAGGTCGCGGTTGACCGGCCGATCGCGGACTGGGGCTCGAATTGCGGCAACCTGTCCTCGGCCGTCGGGCCCTTCGCGGTCGACGAGGGTCTGGTCAAGGTCGCGCCCGACGGCGAGGCGCTGGTGCGGATCCACCAGGTCAATACGAAGAAGGTCATCCACGCGCGCTTCCCCGTGCATGGCGGCAAGGCCGAAGTCCGCGGCGACTTCACGATCGCCGGCGTGGCGGGGACGGGGGCGCGCGTGCGGCTCGACTTCCTCGCGCCCGGCGGCTCGGTCACCCGGGCGCTGCTGCCCACGGGCCGCGTCGTCGAGACGCTCGAGGTGCCGGGGCACGGCCGCTTCACGTGCTCGCTGGTCGATGCCGCCAACGCGGCCGTCCTCGTGCCGGCGCGCGAGCTCGGCCTTACCGGCGCGGAATCGCCCGACGCGATCGAGGCGAAGCCCGAGGTCATGGCGCGGCTCGACGCGATCCGCCGCGCGGGCGGTGTCGCGATGGGTTTCGCCGCGAAGCCGGAGGCCGTGGGCCTGTCCAATCCCAAGATCGCGATGCTGGCCGCTCCGCAGTTCTTCAAGACGCTCGACGGCGCCGAGGTTGCGGCGGGCGCCCACGACATCGGCGTGCGCATGGTGTCGATGGAGCGCCTGCATCGCGCCGTGACTCTGACCGGGGCGATGTGCATCGGCGTCGCCGCGCGCATCGAGGGCACGCTCGCCCACGCGCTCGCCACGACGGGCGGCGGCGACGAGGTCCGCGTGGGCAATCCCTCCGGCATCGTTTCGGTCGGCGCCGAGGTGACGCGCGCGCCCGACTGGCACGCCGAAAGCGCGGTCGTCTTCCGCACCGCGCGCCGCCTCATGCAGGGCGAGGTCGCGATCCCCCTCTGAGCCGGCCTCGATCGTTCGGCCGAGGCGCGCGACGCCGCACGGCCGCTCGTGGTGTGACGACGATCACGGGATTCACGGAAATATCAGACCGATGTCAGGACTGCGTCAGGACTTCGCCGGCTGCGACGACGAGAGTCGCGGACGTCACGACGTCCATTCCGCAAGGAGGGCCTGATGTCCAGATCGATGATCGTCACCGTTGTCGCGCTCACGCTCGCCACCAGCGCGCTGGCGCCGGTCGACGCCGGGGCCGTGCCCGTGAGCGCGGTCGCGAAGGCCGAGGCGCGCTACGAGGCGCTCCTGACCGGCGGCACCTTCGTCGCGAACGTGCCAAGCACCGACTTCGAAGGGATCGTGATCTCGGTCGGCGACGTCGACGGCGGCGCGCTCGCCCTGCCGTCGCTGAACTGCGCGGTCCCCGGCACATTCTGCATCTTCGGCGGCAATGCCGCGGCGACGGCCATCGCCAACGACGGACACATCCGCGCCGAGTCCGGCGTCGGCGCGTTCAGCGTCGACTTCGTGGTCGCGACGCCCGGCGTGCTGATCGTGAATGCGCTGATCGAGGACGCGTTCACCCTGGTGGGACCGATCCCTCCGGGGGGTTCCGGCTCTGCGAGCGCGGTGATCGAGGACTTCACGCTGATCGGCCTGCCCGGCGAGCCGATCGACTTCACCGTCGACCCGGGGGACCCGGCGACGTTCGCGCTGCCGGTCGGCACGTTCAGGCTGGTCTGGTCGGGCCTGACGACGACGGCGGAAGCCGAGACGACCGGCACGCCGGTTCCGGTCCCCGCGACCCTCGCCCTCTTCGGCGCGGCGCTCGTGCCGCTCCTGCGCGCGCGACGCGGCGGCGTCCCGCGCGCCGGGTGAGAGCGGCGCGCCGCGTCCCGCCGGCGCGTCGATGCCGGCGGGGCGGGGCGCCGCGTGCGACGGCTCAGGGCGTCGAGCGGATCGACATGGCGTGCGTGACCTCCATCAGCCGCGGCGGGAAGGTCAGGCCCTTGCGCATCGCCCAGACGTTCACCTGCCAGTAGAGCGGGATGGCGGCGACGTCGCGCATGTACTGGGCGCCGATGTCCTTGAGGAGCACCTCGCGCTTGCCGTCGTCGAGCGTGCGGATCGCCTCGCCGAGCATCGCGTCGAGCCGCAGGTTGGTGTAGCGGCCGAAGTTGAAGTGGCCGAGCGCGTTCGCCTTGTCCTCGCTGTGCAGCAGCATCCAGTGCTGCGACATCGTCTCGCCGGTCGCGGTCCCGAAGCCGACGAGATGCGCGCTGAACTCCGGCGTCCCGCGCTCGCCGCCCGTGCCCATGCGCGTGAAGTAGACGGCGCGCGGCAGGGTCACGACCTCGGTCTGGATGCCGATGCGCGAGAGCATCGAGCCCAGCGCCTCGGTGACCTTGGCATCGTTGACGTAGCGGTCGTTCGGCCCGTGCAGGGTCAGGCGGAAGCCGTTGGGATAGCCGGCCGCGGCGAGCAGCTTCTTGGCGCCGTCGGCGTCGAACTTCTCGGGCTGGAGGTCGGGGTTGTGCCCGAACATGCCGGGGGTGGCGATCTGCCCCGCCGCCTGCGCCTGGCCGTCCATGATCCGGTCGACGATCGCCTGGCGGTTGATCGCCATCGACATCGCCTTGCGCACGCGCCAGTCCTTCAGCGGATTGGGATGCAGCGGCTTGCGATCGTTGTCGAAGACGTAGGGGGAGATGTCGCGGTTGCTGTCGATCGCGAGCAGGAAGATGCGCTCGCCCGCGCGCGACGACACCGTGATCTTCGGATCGGACTTGAGCCGCGGCACGTCGGGTGTGGGCACGTAGTCGATCACGTCGACGTCGCCGTTGAGCAGGGCGGCGACGCGCGACGGCCCGGCGGTGATCACCTTGAACACCACGCGATCCCACTCGGGTTTCTCGCCCCAGTAATCGGCGTTGCGCTCGAGCACCAGCCGGTCGCCCTTGATCCATTCCTTGAACTTGTAGGGGCCGGTGCCGACCATCGCCTTTCCGGCATTGAAGTCGTCGACGCTCGCCGCCCGCGGGTAGATGTAGAGCACCGACATCTCGTTCGGCAGCAGCGGATAGGGCTTGCCGGCCGAGATGTGGATCGTGTGGTCGTCGACCTTCGTGTAGGTCTTGCTGCGGACATAGGCGCCGGCCGACGAGCCCACGCCCTCGATTGTCTTCGAGTGGTCGAAGGTGGCGATCACGTGGTCGGCGGTGAAGGGCGTGCCGTCGTGGAACTTCACGTCCTTGCGGAGCTTGAACTCCCAGGTCTTGTCGTCGATCGGCCGCCAGGATTCGGCGAGAGCCGGCCGCGGCTTGTTGTCGGCATCCATCTCCACGAGGTTGTTGAAGATGTGGCTCATCACCTGCTGGTTGGGCGTGGTCACGAACCAGTTCGGGTAGAGCGACGTCGTCTCCCCCGAGATCCCGATCGTGAGTGTCTTGCCGGGCTGCTGCGCCTGCGCGGTTCCGAGGAACCCCGCGAGGACCAGCGCCGCGACGGTGACGACGATTCGCTTCATGGCCGTGCTCCCCCTCCGTCCTGCGTTTCCGCGTCGCCCGATGCGCGCGCGGGATCCGAAACCGTAGCCGCGCCGCGCCCGGCGCTGTCAACCGGGCCCGAGGCCGAGCCCGTCCTTGAAGACGCGGCCGCCCTTCATGATCAGGGCGAGGTGCCGCCCCTCGTCGCCGAGCAGCGAAAGATCCTCGAGCGGATTTCCGTCGACGGCGAGCAGGTCGGCGAAAGCGCCCTCGGCGACGACGCCGAGCCGGCCGGGCATGCGCACGACCTCGGCGCCGACGACGGTCGCGCTGCGCAGGATGTCGGCCGGCTTGAGCGCACGCGCCCGGATCAGCAGCTCGCGCGGCTGCGCCGCCGTGCTCTTGACGACGAGGTCGGATCCCAAGCCCATCTTCACGCCATAGCGCTGCGCGATCTCGATCGAGCGCGTGCCGGACTCCACGATCGCGTTGACCTTGTCCCATTGCGCCTGGGTCAGGTTGAGCTGCTTGCCCATCTCGACCAGCACCTCGTAGGCGACGAGGGTCGGCACGAGATAGGCGCCCGCCTCGGACATCATCCGGGCGCTCTTCTCGTCCAGGAAGTTGCCGTGCTCGATGGTGCGGATGCCCGCCTCGACGCAGCGCTCGATCGCGCGGCCGGTGTAGGCGTGGGCGAGCACGTAGGTGTTGGCGCGCTCGGCCTCATCGACGATCGCCTTCAGCTCGGCCATCGAGTACTGCACGTAGTCGATCGGGTCGGCCTCCGACACGACACCGCCGCTCGCCATCACCTTGATCTGGTCGGCGCCGAGGCGGATCTCGTCGCGCGCGGCCTTGCGCACGTCGGGCTCGCCGTCGGCGATGCGGCAGCAGCCGGTGTTGAGGTGCGCGCAGCACACGCAGGGCTCGACGAGGTCGCCGCGGGAGCGCGGGTCGCCGTGGCCGCCGGTCTGGCTCAGCGCCCGGCCCGAGACGAACATCCGGGGACCCGCAACGAGGCCGTCCTCGACGGCCATCTTGTGGCCGCGGTCGGCGCCGGCCGCGTCGCGCACGGTGGTGAAGCCGCGCATCAGGAACTCGCGCATCACCAGCGTCGAATGGATGTCGACATAGGAGGGCAGCTTGTCGGGCGACACGGTGGTCCGGCCCCGTCCGGGCGCCATGACGTGCACGTGCAGGTCGATCATGCCGGGCATCAGGGTACGACCGCCGAGATCGACGACCCGCGCCCCCGCGACGTGCCCGCCCTGCGGCCCGACGGAGGCGATGCGCCCGTCGCGCACCAGCACCTGCATGCCGCCGCGCAGTTCACCGGCGACGGTGTCGAGAAGTGCGAGATTGCGGAAGAGGATGGAGTCCATGCGAGCGCCCCCCGGCGCGGCGCCATGAAACGACTGTGGGCACGGTCGGCACACGAGTCAACGCACCCATCGCGGCGCGACGCTTTACACGCCACCGGTGCTGTCCCTACCGTCGACGCCTCGTCGCGCATCGGGGGATGGCGGCGCAGCCAGTGGGGGGTTCCATGCGTCTCGATCCGGTCTCGCTCGAGATCCTCGGCCGCAAGCTCGCGGCGATCACCGACGAGATGTACTTCCTGATCCAGCGCGCCTCGCGCTCGAGCTACGTCAAGGAGGCGGCCGACTTCGCGACCGCCATCCTGGATCTCGACGGCAACGTCTTCGCCTACCCGCCCTCGGCGACGTTCAACTTCCTGATCGACACGAACTACGCCTCGACCGTGCGCGCGATCGTCGATCCGCAGCCGGGCGACGTGATCATCACCAACGATCCCTACCTGTCGGACGGCATGTCGACGCATCTGCCCGACATCCACCTCCTGCAGCCGTATTTCTGTGACGGGCGCCTGATCGGCTACGGCTGGTCGTTCGTCCACTTCGCCGACATCGGTGGCGCCGTGCCCAGCAGCATGTCGCCGGCGCTGACCGACATCTTCCAGGAGGGCTTCCGGATCCCGCCGATGAGGCTCGTGCGCAAGGGCGAGCTCAACGAGGACATGATGGCGCTGATCCGCGCCAACTCGCGCACGCCCGACGTCGCGATCGGCGACCTGAAGGCGATGCTGGGGGCGCTCGGCACGGGGGCGAAGCGCATCGAGGAGCTCGGCCGCAGGAACGGCGCGCAGAAGATCCTCGACGCCGCCCAGGATCTGCAGGACTACACCGCCGCCAAGGCGCGCGACGTGCTGCGCAAGATACCCGACGGTGCCTACGAGTTCTGGGACTACCTCGACGACGACATGGTGAGCCGCATTCCGGTGCGCGTGCGCTGCCGCATGGTGGCGAAGGACGGCGAGATCCATCTCGACCTCAGCGGCACCGATCCGCAGGTGAAGACCGCCTACAACGTGCCCTCGATGGGCAAGCGGATGTACTGGATCACCTTCCGGCTCACGAGCTTCCTGACCACCTTCGATCCGACGATGCCGAAGAACGCCGGCATGTACCGCTGGATCTCGGTCAACAACCCGAAGGGCTCGATCCTCCACGCCGAGTTCCCCGACGCGGTGAACATCCGCGCGAGCGCGCCCTACCGCCTGTTCGACGCGATCACCGGCGCGCTGATCAAGGCGGCGCCCAAGCTGATGCCGGCGACGACCGGCGGCACGATGGTCCCCTTCGCGCTGGCCGAGACCGCCGCCGACGGCGTCTCGCGCAAGGTCGAAGTGATCGAGCCGCTGCGCTGCGGCATGGGCGCCTTCGAGGGCCGCGACGGCGTCGACGCGCGCGACAACTCGCTCAACAACATGCGCAACCACCCGCTCGAGACGGTCGAGGCGCAGAGCGGGGTGCGCGTGCTCGCCTACGACATCCGCTGCGATTCCGGCGGGCCGGGCAAGTGGCGCGGCGGCGTCGGCCAGATGATGACGGTCGAGGCGCTGCACGACGGCGGCGTGATCGTGGCGCGCGGCATGGAGCGGCTGCGCTTCCCGCCCTGGGGCGTCGCCGGCGGCCGCCCGGGCGCCACGCTCCAGGCGGTCCTCAATCGCGGCACGCCCGGCGAGCGCGTGCTCGGCAAGATCCACGAGCTGCCGCTCGGTCGCGGCGACACGCTGACCATCCTGCTGCCCGGGGGCGGCGGCTACGGCGACCCGTTCGATCGCGACTTGGCCGCCGTGGCGAGCGACGTCGCGCGCGGCTTCGTCTCGGTCGAGGCCGCGGCGCGCGACTACGGCGTGGTCTTCCGCGACGGCGCGATCGACGAGGCCGCGACGCGCGCGCGGCGCGCGACGCGCAACCGCCCGCCCGCGGGCGCGACGATCGACGTCGGCGAGGATCGCGTCGCCTGGGAGGCGGTGTTCGACGACGCGACGATGCTCGAGATCAACCGCCGCCTCTACGCGCGGCCCAAGCCGCAGCGCGTCGCGCTGCGCCGCCGCCTGTTCGAGGCGGCCGTGCCGGGCATCAACGAGCCGGGGACGCGGTCGATCGCCGAGCTGATCGGCGACCCCGCCGCGGCGCGCGCGCGCCTGCACGGCGCGATGTCCGCGATCCTCTCCGACTCCGCCGCCGGTTGACCCCATGAGCACCCACGCTTCGCGCGGCTTCTGCCGCATCGGCATCGACGTCGGCGGCACCTTCACCGACTTCGTGCTGCACAATCGCCGCACCGGCGCGATTACGCGCTACAAGGAGCCGAGCGTGCCCGAGGATCCCTCGCGCTCGGTCGAGCTCGGCCTGCCGGCCCTGGTGGCGAAGGCGGGCGTCGGGCACGCCGACGTCGAGCTGATCGTCCACGGCACGACGCTCGGCCTCAACACGATCATCCAGCGCAAGGGCGCCCGGCTCGGGCTGGTCGTATCGAAGGGCAATCGCGGGGTGCTCGAGATCGGGCGCGCCCAGCTCGCCAACGCCTTCAGCTTCGCGCTCCAGAAGGAGGAGCCGCTGGTCCCGCGCGATCTCGTGCTCGAGACGAGCGCGCGGCTCGCCCATGACGGCACCGTCGTCGCGCGGCCGACCGAGGACGAGCTGCGCGCGATCGCCGCGACCTTCGCCGCCGCGAAGGTCGACGCGGTGACGATCATGCTGCTGCACTCCTATGCGCGGCCGGAGCTCGAGCGCGAGGTGGCGGGGCTGCTGCGCCGCCACCTGCCCGGGGTGCCGATCACCGAGTCGGCGCAGATCTGGCCCGAGCGGCGCGAGTACGAGCGCTGCCTGGTCGCGCTGATCAACGCCTATGTCCAGCCGCTGATGGAGAGCTATCTCGACCGGCTGACGGCGCGGGTGCGCGCGCTCGGCATCGAGGGGCCGATCTACATCACCGCCAACAACGGCGGCACCCTGTCGATCGAGACGGCGCGCCAGAGACCGATCGACACGCTGCTCTCGGGCCCGGCCTCGGGCGTGGTCGCGGCCTCGATCACCGCGCAGGCGACCGGCCGGACGCATCTGATCACGGTCGACATGGGCGGCACTTCGGCCGACATGTCGGTGATCCAGTCGGGGCAGCCGGAGCACACGACGCGCACGCATGTCGGCGAGTTCCCGCTGATCGTGCCCGTGGTCAGCGTCTCGGCGATCGGCGCGGGCGGCGGCTCGATCGTCTGGGTCGACAAGCAGGGCGTGCTCAAGGTCGGCCCGCAGAGTGCTGGCGCCTCGCCGGGGCCGGTCTGCTACGGCAAGGGCGGCAGCGAGCCGACCGTGACCGACTGCTACCTGCTCGCCGGCTATATCGACCCGGCGCATTTCCTGGGCGGGCGCATGAAGCTCGACGCGGCAGCCGCCAGGCAGGCGCTCGAGGGCATCGCGGACCGGCTCGGCATCGCGGGCGCCGATCGCGCGGTCCGGGCGGCCGAGGCGGCGCTGCGCGTGACGACCGCGGTGATGGGCACCGAGATCGCCAAGAACATCGTCCAGCGCGGCGAGGACATCCGCGACTACGCGCTCGTGCCCTTCGGCGGCGCCGGGCCGACCCAGGCCAACATGATCGCCGAGGAGGGCGGCATCGCCTCGATCCTCGTGCCCGCGGCGCCGAGCACTTTCTGCGCGCTCGGCGCCATCCTCGCCGACGTGAAGCGCGACTACGTCCGCTCGCAGATGCTCTATCTGCGCGACGGCGGGCCCGCGCTCGATGCGCTGGCGCGGACCTTCGCCGAGCTGCGCCGCGACGCGGCGGCATGGATCAAGGCCGAGGGCGAGATCCTCGGCGCCACGCAGTTCGAGGCGATCGCCGACATGCGCTATGCCGGCCAGGCCTACGACCTGCCGGTACCGATCGCCGAGGCGCTGGCGCTCGCGCCCACGGTCGAGGCCCTCACCGAGCTCTTTCACCAGGCGCACGAGAAGGCGTTCGGCTTCCGCGACCTCGACAGCCCGGCGGAGGTCACGACCGCGCGGCTTCGCGTCACCGGCAAGGTGCCGCCGATCGAGATCCCGCCGCTCGCCGCGGCGACCGCCGAGGCGCGGCCGATCGGCCGCCGCCAGGTGTTCTGGGACGGCGGCTATCGCGACGCTACGGTCTACCTGCGCCGCGACCTGCCCGTCGGCTTCGCGGTGTCGGGTCCGGCCGTGATCGAGCAGGACGACACGACGACCTGGATCATCCCGGGCTGGCGCGGGCGCGTCGACGCCGCCGGCAACATGACGATCGCCCGCGAGGTCAGCGGCTCAGCCGCGGATTGAGCACGTCCCGCAGCCGGTCGCCGACGACGTTGATCGCGACGATGATGATCAGCAGCGCGGCCCCGGGCAGGAAGCTGATCCAGTACTGGCGGCTCAGCATGTAATCGAAGCCGTTGGCGATCAGCAGCCCGAGCGACGGCTCGGTCGGCGGCAGGCCGAGGCCGAGGAAGGACAGCGTCGCCTCGAGCGCGATCGAGTTGGCAATCTGCACCGTCGCCAGCACGATCACCGGCGGCAGGCAGTTCGGCAGCAGGTGGCGGAACAGGATGCGCGTGCGGCCGAGGCCGAGCCCCGAGGCGGCGTGCACGTACTCCTTCTCCATCTCGACCAGCGCGCTCGCCCGCACCGTGCGGCAGTAATAGGTCCACTGCACCGCGACCAGCGCCAGGATCACCTTGTCGACGCCGCGGCCGAGGGCGGCGAGCAGGATCAGCGCGACGAGGATCACCGGGAAGCTCAGCTGGAAGTCGACCAGCCGCATGATCAGCGTCTCGACGCGGCCGCCGAGCGCGGCCGCGACCAGGCCGACCGCGACGCCGATACAGAGGGCCAGAACGCCGCTGGTCGCGCCGACGACGAGGCTGATGCGCATCCCGTAGAGGATCGCGCTCAGCATGTCGCGGCCCTGCGGGTCGGTGCCGAGCCAGAAGGTCATGCCGTCCATCGACTGCGCGCCCGGCGGCTGGCGGGCGTCGAGGATGTCGAGCTTGGCGATGTCGTAGGGGTTGGTCGGCGCGATCCACGGCGCGAGGACGGCGAGGACGACGATGAGGGCGAACACCGCAAGCGCCGCCACCGCCGTCGGCTCGTCGGCGTAGTCGCTCCAGAAGCGGCGCAAGCGGACCGCGCGCTCGCTCGGCGGCGGGATGGGGGCCTCGGCGTTCTCGGCCATCGTTCAGCTCCGCCGGCCGCCGAGCCGCACGCGCGGATCGAGGGCGGCATAGGTGAGGTCGACGGCGAGGTTGAGGATCACGAAGATCGCGACGGTGATCATCAGGTAGGCGACGATCACCGGCCGGTCGAGCACCTTGATCGACTCGATGATCAGCTTGCCCATGCCGGGCCACGCGAAGATCGTCTCGGTGACGACGGCGAAGGCGATCACCGATCCGAGCTCGAGCCCGATGATCGTGACGATCGGGATCATGATGTTCTTGAGCACGTGGACGAAGACCACGCGCCGCGTGGTGAGCCCCTTGGCCCGCGCGAACTTGACGTACTCGCTGACGATCGCCTCGCGCATGCCGGCGCGCGCGAGCCGGATGACGAGCGAGATCTTGTAGATCGCCAGGTTCAGCGCCGGCAGGGCGATATGGGCGAGGCCGTCCGCCGTCAGCAGGCTCACGGGCACGCCGAGGATCGAGACGGTCTCGCCGCGTCCGGTGGTCGGCAGCAGGCGCAGCTCGACCGCGAACACCATGATCAGCACCAGGCCCACCCAGAAGGTCGGCACGCTGAACCCGACGATCGAGCCGAGCATGACGAGCCGGCTCGAGATCGCCTGCGGCCGCAGCCCCGCCCACATGCCGAGCGGCAGCCCGACTGCGATCGCGATCGTCATGGCGGTGAGCGCCAGCTCGAGCGTCGCCGGCATGCGCTCGAGGATCAGCCGCAGCGACGGCGCGCCGTAGACGAAGGATCGCCCGAGATCGCCCTGGGCCAGGTTGACGAGGAAGATCCAGTACTGCTCCCAGATCGGGCGATCGAGGCCGAGGCGCTGCATCGCGAGCCGCCGGCACTCCTGCGCGCAGTCCGCCGGGATCAGGATGTCGACCGGATTGCCGATGACGTTGACGCCGAGGAAGACCGCGAACGTCATCGCGGCCATCACGAGGACGCCTTCGATCAGGCGGCGCAGGACGATCGCGAGCACGCGACTAGCCGATCGCGCCCGAGATCCGATGTGGTCCCGTCATGCCGTCCGCTCCGTTCCCCCGGCCTCGCTGCGGCCGGCGCCACTCTAGCCGGCTCCGGCCCGCGTCCGGCAAGGGCCGCGTGCCCGGCCTACTCGATCCGGATCTCGGCGCGCTCGCCCTCGACCTCGACGGTGATGCGCTGGCCGTCGCGCAGGCCGTCGAGCGGCGCTGAAGGATCGCAGGCGATCGGCACCCCGGCGAGGATGGCGCCTTGCACGACCGAGGGGTCGGGCAGGGTGCCGCAGATGATCGCGGCCGGCGCATGGCCGTGCTTGAAGAGCTGGTAGAGGAAGCGCCAAGCGCCGGCCGAGCCGCGTGTGTAAGGCATCACCAGCACGGTGCCGGCGAGCGACTTGCCCTTCACGCTCGGCAGATCGCCGACGACCGTGCCGCTGCGGATGTCGACATCGCCGAGGAAGCTGATCGCCTCGCCGGAGACCAGCGCCGGCCCCGAGGCGCGGCCTTCGACGATGCCGCGCGCCGAGATGACGTTGCGGGTCATGACGGCCCGCTCATGATGGGCGACTCACGACGGGCGCCGCCGGGGCACGAAGCGGCCGGCGAGGGCCGTCTCCACCGCTTCCTCGGTGCCGGTGAGCAGCACCGGGCACTGGATCATGTCGCGGACGTATTTCGCCTGCTTCGCCGAGTCGACGACGACGGCGCGAAGGGCGGGCGGCACGACGCCGAGCTTCGGGTCGGGCGAGACGGTGCGCGCGAAGTGGCAGGACATCGGGCAGGTGTCGGAGATCACCTTGGCGCCGGCGGCCTCGAGCTTCGCGACGATCCCGGCCTCGGCGGCGGCGTTGCGCACGTTGCGGCTCGCCGTGATCCACAGCTCGAGCCCGGCGGCGACGCGCCGTCCGTCGAGCAGCCGCGCGTAGAGCTTCATCTCCTCGAAGGAGGCATGCGGGCAGCCGAGATGGACGATGTCGAGCGCATCGTGTCCGTCGGCATAGCGCGCATAGACGGCGGCGATGGCTGCGGCGTCGACCCGCGCCGGCAACGGCGGCTTGGCGCCGTGGAACGCGGCGGCGATGTCGCCATAGGGCGGCGTCACGCCAGGCACGATGAACATCGATGCGCCGCCGGAGGTCGCGATGCCGGCGCCGAGCGCATCGAGTTCGTCGAGCGTCGGCCGGCGCGCGAAGCCGGTGATGACGGGCACGCCGTCGCCGACGGCGTTGCCGACGTGGAAGCCGAGGCAGGAAAAGTCGCTGCCGCCGGCGAGCGGGGTCGCGACCTCGAACAGCATCGTGCCGCGGCGGATGGCGTCGAGGTGGTAACCGAACAGCGGATAGCGGCCGGTGATGCCGGCGTAGACGGCGAAGAAGCCGTCGCGGTTCGACTTCGCGCCCAGCACCGAGTTGCAGAAGATCGTCACCGTCGACTCGATCGACGTCATGTGCGTGTTCCAGGTCGGCCAGTGGCCGGCCCAGTAGGGCGTGCAGGTGAAGGTGCAGTCGCTTCCCATCTTCGCGTGCGCGCCGGCGGCTCGGCGCTGCAGACGCGCAAGCGATTCGGGCGCCCCGGTCGCCTTCCAGTTCACCGTGTCGGCGTTGGCGATGTTCACCGAGGCCGGGACGGCCATCCGGGCGTCGATCGCCGCGAGGTCCTCCATCAGCTCGACGTCCTCGAGATAGAGCGCCATGCCGGCGTGGATGTGCGCATAGCCGATCTCGACGAGGCGGGGTGCGCCGTAGGCGCGGCCGAGCTGCACCAGCCCCTTCATGGCGCGCTGGCGTGCCGGGCCCTCGCGGCCCTCGAGCATGTCGCGTTCGGCAGCGGTGAGATCCATCGCGCCGCAGTCTGCGCCGCGACGCGTGGCGCCCGCAATGCCGCGTTAACCGTGCGGCCGCTTAACCGTCGGCAGCTCTTACTTAACCCGAGCGTGTTCACACTTAATCGCCGGCAACCCGTTGAAATCCGGACTCTGGCCCGACCCTTGCTCCTGTCATGGCGAAAAGCCGAGGGGCCTACGAGTTCAGGAGACGTGACCACATGTTCAAGCACGACATCGCGAAGATCCTCTCGACGGCGGCCCTCGTCGCCATGTTCGGCGTCGCGTCGGCCGACGCGGCGACGATCACCTTCGACTTCCAGAACAGCGGCGGCACGACGTCCGGCAGCGGCTACGGCAACGTGCGGACCTACGAGGCGAGCGGCCTGACCGTGACCGTCACGTCGTGGGGCGTGACCGGCGCCGGCAACACGCAGTTCCAGACCGCGCAGACCGGGTACTTCTCCGGCAACGGCCTCGGCGTCTGCACGCGGGCCGAGGGCACCGGCTGCAGCAGCCCCGAGCATCAGGTCGACAACAGCGGCGCGCGCGAATACGTGCTGTTCAAGTTCAGCCAGGCGATCGACCCGACTCAGGTCGCGATCGACCCCTACGGCGCCTACGATCGCGACGTCGAATATTTCGTCGGCAACGCGACCTCGACGATCCTCACGGGTCTCGCGCCGTCGGCCGCGAGCCTCGGCACGGTCGGCCTCGGCACGCGCTTCACGAGCCTGAGCACGGCGTCGGAGTCGGGCCGCATCGTCGCCATCGACGGCGGCACGGTGAACGCGCTCCTGTTCGGCGTCGGACCGCTGAACAGCAGCGGCTTCGACAACATCGTCGACCGCTTCAAGATCGAGTGGATGACCGTGCAGACCAGCGGCCCGAGCGGCGCGCCCGATCCGGTCGGCACGCCGGTGCCGGCGCCGGCCAGCCTCGCGCTGCTCGGCGGCGCCCTGCTCGGCCTGCGCCTCATCGGCCGCCGCAAGGCCTGAGCGCGCGACACCACGACGCGCCGCCGCTTCTGAGCGGCGCGCCGACCCGCTAAGCTCCCCTCCTCGTCCACGCGGGGAGGGGTTCTTCTTGTCAGCGACACATGCACGCGTCGCCCATGGCGGCAAGGCCGTCTACGGCGCGCGGGTCGGCATCCTCATGCTCGAGGCGCGGTTCCCGCGGATTCCGGGCGACATGGGCAATGCGACGACCTGGCCGTTTCCGGTGCTCTACAAGGTCGTGACCGGCGCCTCGCCGCAGCGAGTCGTGCGCGAGCGCGCCGCCGGCCTGCTCGAGCCCTTCCTCGACGCGGCCCGCGAGCTGGTCCGGCTGGGCGCCGACGGGATCACCTCGAATTGCGGCTTCCTTTCGCTGTTCCAGGACGAGATCGCGGCCGCGGCCGGCGTCCCGGTGGCGATCTCGAGCATGATGCAGGCGCCGATGGTCAATCGCCTGCTGCCGCCCGGGAAGCGCGCCGGGATCCTGACGATCAGCGCCGCGACGATGACGGCGGAGCATCTCGCCAAGGCCGGCGTCCCCGAGGGCACGCCGGTGGTCGGCACCGATGGCGGGCGCGAGTTCACCCGCGCCATCCTCGACAACGAGGCGCGGCTCGATGTCGGCGCCGCCGAGCAGGACATCCTCGACGCCGGCGCACGGCTCGTGCGCGAGAATCCCGCCGTCGGCGCGATCGTCCTCGAATGCACCAACATGGCGCCCTATGCCCGCGCCCTCGCCGAGCAGGTTTGCATGCCCGTCTACGACATCTACAGCTTCGTCACCTGGTTCCACGCCGGGATCGCGCCGCGCGACTTCGGCCACCCCGCGAGCGCGCCGCGCGCGTGGAGGGAGCGATGAGCGCCAAGGCGCCGCTGACCAACGCGCTCGCGCGCTTCGTCGGCGCCTTCAAGGCATCGGCTCTACCCGCCGAAGTGCGTCGTCGCACGGTCGAGCTCGTGCTCGACGGCACCGGCGCGCTCGTCTCGGCCGCCAACCCGCGCTACTCGACCGGTCGTCTCGCGGCCGGCTTCGCGCGCGGCCAGGGCGGAAGGCCGCAGGCCTCCGTGGTCGGGCACGGCTTCCGCACCTCCGTCGTCAACGCCGCACTCGCCAACGGCACGATGGGCTACGCCTCGGACGTCGAGCCCCACCATCCCGAGGCGATCCTGCATCCGATCGCGGTGATGATCCCGACCGCGCTTGCGGTGGGCGAGCACGTGAAGGCGAGCGGCGCCGAGTTCCTCGCCGCGGTCGCCCTCGGCTGCGAGGTCGAGTACCGCGTGTCGATGGCGCTCGGGCCGGCGGAGCAGTACGCGCTCGGCTTCCATCCCTCGGCGGTGTGCGGGACGTTCGGCGCGACCGCCGCCGCGGCGTTCCTGCTCGGACTCGCGCCCGAAGCCGTCGTCCGCGCCTTCGGCCTCGCCGCCTGCCAGGCGTCGGGGATGATGGCGTGGGAGAGCGATCCGACCGAGAACGCGCGGCCCTTCCAGATGGGCATGGCCGCGCGCAACGGCGTGACCGCGGCGATGCTGGCGGCGAGCGGCTTCGGCGGGCCCGATGCCGTGTTCGACCACGGCCACACGATCTTCCGCGCGTTCAGCCGCAAGCCGTCGCCGGCCAAGCTCGTCGCCGGCCTGGGCCGGCGCTGGGACGGCGTGATGGAGCTCGCCTTCAAGCCTTACTCCTGCGTGTCGTTCCTGCATCCCGGGCTCGACGCGCTGCTCGGCATCGTGCGCGAGAACGATCTGGGGCCCGACGACATCAAGTCGCTGGTGCTCAAGTTCCCGAAGGACGGCATCCACTGCGTCGACGGCAACCCGCTCAAGAGCCATTGCGCGCAGTACATCCTCCCGGTCGCGGTGGCGGCGCGCGAGCTGCAGGTGCGCGACATCTTCGTCGACCGCCGGCTCAGCGACCGCAAGGTCGCGGCGCTGTCCAGGCGCGTGCGCGTCGTCTCCGATCCGGTGCTCGACCGGCTCTTCCCGGACTTCTACGCCTCGATCGTCGAGGTGAAGACGCGCGACGGCCGCACGTTCACCCGGCGCAACGACATCGCGCGCGGCTATCCCGAGACGCCGATGGCGGCGGAGGAGATGGCGGCGAAGTTCGAGCGGCTCGCGGGATCGGTGATGACGCCGGCACGGGTCAAGGCGCTCGGCCGGATCGTGCTCGACCTGCCCGGGGCGCGCGGCCTTGCGGCCTATGCCGGCGCGCTGCGCGCAAAGGCGAGGGCACGATGAGCCTCGGCCCGCCGCGCACGCTCACCGTCGGCCTTGCCGGCTTCGGCAATGTCGGCCAGGACCTCGCGCGCCGCCTGTGCGAAGGCGCGATCCCCGAGGCGACGCTGGTCGCCGTGTCGGCGCGCAATCTCGCGCGCGCCGAGATGAATACCGCCGCGCTGATGCCGCGGCCGCGGGTCGTGCCGCTCGAGGAGCTTCCGTCGCTGGTCGACGTCGTCGTCGAGTGCGCGACGGCCGAGAGCTTCGCCGCGATCGCGCGCGCGACGCTGAAGGCCGGCAAGATGCTGATCGCGGTGTCGGCCGGCGGCGTGCCGAGCTGTCCCGACATGGTCGAGCTCGCGCGCATCCATGGCGGGCGCGTCAAGATCGCCTCGGGCGCGCTGCCTGGCCTCGACATCCTGCGCTGCGCGAGCGAGGGCCGGATCCGGCGCGTCCATCTGCGCTCGCAGATCAAGCCCGGCTCGATGGCGCACGAGAAGTACGTGCTCGACCGCGGCTTCGACTTCGTCAAGAGCCCGCCGACGCAGGCGGTCAAGGTGTTCGAGGGCAGCGCAGGCGAAGCGGCGGCGGCGTTCCCGCGCCACTTCAACGTCGCGGTGTCGCTGAGTCTGGGCGGCATCGGCTTCGACCGAACCACCGTCGAGGTGTGGGTCGATCCCGACATCCCCGGCGCGATCCACAACGTCGAGGTCGATGCCGACGACATCGGCCTGACGATGCAGAGCCGCAACCGCCCCTCGGCAAATCCGCGCACCAGCCGCATCGTCAGCCCGAGCATCCTGGCGGCGATCCGTGCCATCGTCGCGCCGGTCCAGGTCGGGAGCTGAAGGCCGGGGATTTCCACAGGCGGCGCCGACTGCGCCCAAAGGCGCAGTCCCGATGCCTGTTCACGTCCGGCGCCGCGCCGCGCCTAGCGTCACCTCCGCAACAAGAGGGGGTGACCATGATGCACGTATCGACGATCCGATTTCGCCCGGCCGCGGAGGCGGGCGGTACGCCCGGTGCCGCTCAGCAGGGCCCGACGCAGAACGGCGTACCGCAGGGTCAATGCGCCTTCGACGTCGCCTTGGGGATCGCCGGCGCGTTCGCGGGCAATGCGGGCGCGATCGCCGGGGTCGCTGCCGGCATCGGCTTCGGCGCCTCGCCAGCCGGCGTCATCGGAGGCGCCGTCGGCGCGGCGGTCGCCACGACGCAGGCAGCGGTCAGCGCCTTCAACGAGAGCCAGGCCTGCCAGGATCTCGACAATGCAGGCTTGGCCAACTCGCTCGGCCTGGGCGCGGTCCTGGCGCCGTGACGACCTGCGGCGAGCCGCAGGAACGCGACGGGCGGCACCGCTCCCTCGTGGAGCGGTGCCGTCCCGCCGCATCGGCAGGCGGGGGCCGGATCCGAACGCTGCTCCTTGCCATTGCGAGCCTCGTCGTCGGCATGTGGTCGGCTGCGCGGGGAGCCGATCCGACGATCGACGAGCTGACGGACGCGTTCGTGCGCATCACCGAAACGGCGGAGTTCGGCGCCCGGCCGCGGGGAATTGCACGCTGGTCGCGGCCGGTCAGCGTCGCGGTGATCGGCAAGCCGGAGCCCGATCAGAGCGCGGCGCTGGACGAGCTGCTCGATCGTCTCGGTCGCATTCCCAATCTGAGCCTGCGGCGCGTCGGGCCCATCGCACGGCCGGACATGGGCACGGATCCGCTGCAGCCTCTCGACTTCACCCGGGTCGACGGCGTGTTCCAGCTCCTGAGCCACCTGCCCGGGCACGATTGGACCGTCTACACGATCTCCGGCCGGGCCGATTCCGTCTTCGTCTGGCGGGCGCATCTCACGATCTTCTTCGCCCCCAAGCCGGTCTTCGCACATCTCGCGCGGATCCAGCGCTTCGATCCGGGGCTGATCGCTGCGATCGACGGCGGCAGCACGCCCTGCGCGGCCAACTTCTTCGTCGATCCCGCGAGCTTCGAGTTGCGCTACGCGACCATCGTCCTGCGCACCGACCTGCCGGCCTGGGCGCGCCGGCGCTGCCTGCACGAGGAGGTGATCCAGAGCCTCGGTCTTTCCAACGACATCAAGGGTTCCGAGCTGACGCTGTTCGACGACGTCCCGATGAAGCGGCGCACCGAGCCGACGGTCCACGATTGGATGTTCCTGGAGGTCCTCTACGATCCGCGCATGACGCCCGGACTGGCGGGCCGCGAGTTGCGCCGCCGGGCACGCGAGCTGATCGCGGAGCGGCGGGCCGCGGATCGTTGACGGGCGCGATCCGGGGCGGCGGCCGCGGCCACGCCGCGACTGGCGATTGACAGCCCCGGCGCGGGCGGAGTTTGGTGACCCACCGAATTCAACGGGACAGGGGGATCAGATGATGAAACGCAGGCTCACCGTTCTGGCGGCGGCGCTCGGACTGACCGCGGGCATCGCCGTTTCGGCGTCGGCACAGACGATCGAGTTCGTCGCGGGCCAGCTCGGCGGCGGCTGGTACACGATGGCGACCGGCATGGCCAAGCTGCTGCAGGACAAGAACCCGGGCCTGCAGGTGCGCGTGGTGCCCGGCGGCGGCACGGCCAATCCGACCAAGATCCAGCAGGGCCAGAGCCAGCTCGGCATGGGCCTCGACATCTTCGCCAAGGCGGCGCGCGAAGGCACCGTCATCTACCAGGGCACGCCCCACACCAAGGTGATGATGATCGGACAGTCCTTCTCGGACAATTATCTGCATGTCATGCGCGCCGAAGGCGCGACACTCGGCTTCGAGGAGATCTTCAAGACCAAGAACGTGAAGATCGGCGTGACCAAGGCCGGCTCATCGGACGAGATGAGCTTCCGCTTCGCGATGGAGCATTACGGCACGTCGTACGACAAGATGCGCGCCAACGGCGTGCGCATCGTCCAGGGCGACTACAACGAGCTCGCCAGCGCGTGGAAGGACAAGCACGTCGACTACATGTTCATCGTTCTCGGCATTCCGGGCGCGGCGGTGCAGGACATGGGGCAGGGCCGCAAGGGCGAGCTGCTCGCGTGGCCGGAATCGATCGCGGCGCCGGTCGCGCAGAAATACGGCTACTCGCGCGGCGCGTTCCCGGCGAGCACCTATCCGGCCTTCCAGAAGGGTCCCGTGCCGACTCTGATCATGGCGACGACGCTGATGGTGTCGTCCGACCTCGGCGACGAGGTCGCCTACAAGGTCACCAAGACCCTGTGCGAGGGCGAGGCGGACCTGCCGAAGATCCACGCCTCGATGGCCGATTTCAAATGCGCGAGCGCGATCAAGACGACGCCGGTCCCGGTCCATCCCGGCGCCCTGCGCTATTACAAGGAGCGCGGCATCTCGAGCTGAGCAAGGACGCGGAGCCGGGGTCGGGGCGGAAGCCCTGACCCCGGCTTCTCATTTGCGCCATGCGTGAACTGACCGGCTGGACCCGCGTCGCCGTCGCCGTCTGGGCGGCCGCGGCGACTCTCTTCCATCTCTACGGCGCCGTTGCGGGATTCATCGAGCCTCGCCAGATGCGCTCGCTGCATCTGCTGTTCCTGCTGCCGCTCGCGTTCCTGTTGTGGCCGGCCCATCCCGAGCGTTCGCCCCGCCATCGCCCGTCGGCGATCGACCTGGCTCTCGCCGTGCTCGCGGTCCTGCCCAACCTCTATTCCTACCTGGAGGCCAACCGCATCAATCTGCGCTTCGAGAACGTCACGCCGCTCACGAATGCGGAGATCGTCCTCGGCGCCATCATCTCGCTGCTCATCGTGGAGGCGCTGCGTCGCGCGGTCACCCCGATCCTCGCCGGCCTGCTCTCGATCGGCCTGCTCTATCTCGTCGTCTGCGAGCACATGCCGGGAATCCTCTATTACCGGAACATGGAGCTGAAGGAGATCATCGAGACGATGTTCCTGCTCAACGGCATGGGCATCTACGGATCGATCACGGGCATCTCGGCGACGATGGTCGCGATCTTCATCGCCTTCGGCGCCATCGTCGAGAAGAGCGGTGTCGGGCAGTTCTTCCACAATCTCGGCACGCGCGTCGCCGGCCGCCAGTCCGGCGGTCCCGCGAAGGTCGAGGTGATCTCCTCGGCGCTGTTCGGCACGATCTCGGGCTCGTCGACCGCCAACGTCTTCGCGACCGGCTCGTTCACGATCCCCGCGATGATCAAGCTCGGCTACCGCCGGCACTTCGCGGCGGGCGTCGAGGCCTCGTCGTCGGTCGGCGGCCAGATCATGCCGCCGGTGATGGGCGCCGGCGCCTTCGTGATGGCCGAGATCACGAACATTCCCTACGGCCAGATCTGCCTCGCCGCGGTGCTCGGCTCGCTGCTGTATTTCCTGATGATCCTGATCAGCGTGCATTTCGAGGCCAAGCGCCTGCGGCTGTCGGGCGTGCCGGAGAACGAGATCCCCAGCTGGGGTGCGGTGCTGCACGACCTGCCGCTGCTCGCCCCGGTCGTGCTGCTGATGGTCCTCCTGTTTCAGGACTGGTCGCCGCATTTCGCCGCCTTCTGGGCGATCATCGCGACCTTCGTCGTGTCCTGGGCGCACCGCCAGCCCGGCACGCTCCTCGTCACTCTGCCGGTGATGGCCGTCGCCGGCGTGGTGATCTGGCAGTTCGGCGACGAGGATTCGATCTGGCCGATCGCGATCGGCATCGGCGCCGTGCTGTGCCTTGCCGGCCTGACCGTCCGCGAGCCGACGCGGCCGCTGGTGCCCGAGACCTTCGGCATCCTCGTGAGCGCGGGCCGCAACATGGTCGTGGTGGCGCTCGCCTGCGCCGGCGCCGGCATGTTCGTCGCCTGCCTGACGGTGACCGGGCTCGTGATCTCGGTCTCCAACATCATCACTTCGCTCAGTGCGGGCAACATGCTGATCGCCGGCGTGCTGCTCATGGTGACGACGCTGATCCTCGGCATGGGGGTGCCGACCACGGCGGCCTACATCATCGGCGCCTCGGTGGGCGCGCGGATCCTGATCGACATGGGCGTGCCGATGCTCGCCGCGCACATGTTCGTCTTCTACTTCTCCATCCTGGCCGACGCGACACCGCCGGTCTCGGTCGCTTCCTACGCCGCAGCTTCCATCGCCAAGGCGGACCCGATGAGGACCGGCGTCGTCGCGGCGCGTCTCGCGCTCGCCGGCTTCGTCGTCGGCTTCAATTACCTATACACCCCGGCGCTGCTGATGCAGGGGCCGGTGCTCGACATCGTCGCCGAGGTCCTGGTCAACGGGATCGGCCTGACCCTGGCCGCGGCGGCGATGTCCGGGTTCTTCCGCGACGATCTCGCGAATGCGTGGCGGATCGTGGTCGGCGCGGCGGCGATCACGCTCGTGCTGCTGCTCGAGGGCTACGACGCGTGGCTGCGCGTCGCCGCCGAGGCGGCGATCGTCGCGGCGCTCTATGCGGTGCCGGGCTTCTTCGCGCCGTCGCGCGCCGTCGTCGAACGGCGCCTGGCCGCCATGCGGAACGAGGAGTGAGACCCATGTCCAGCACGCCAACGGGCGACATCCGCATCGCGGGACTGTCGGTCCATCTCGTGCGCTGGCCGTTGAAGATGAAGCGCCGCCACGGCGTCGGCGACATCGAGCGCACCATGCCCGGCGTCGTCGTCAAGATCACGACGGATGCCGGCGTGACGGGATGGGGCGAGGCCTCGCCCTGGGCCGTCTTCACCGGCACCGCGGAGAGCTGCGCCGCCGTCATCGACGTCTATTTCCGGCCGCTGCTGATCGGTGCGGATCCGACCGACGTCACCGCGCTGATGAACGCGCTCGAGCACGCCGTCGTCGCGCACACCGAGGCGAAGGCGGCGATCGAGATGGCGCTGCTCGACATCCTCGGCAAGCGGCTCGGCGCGCCGATCGCGCAGCTGCTCGGCGGCTTCGTGCGCCGCGAGGTGCCGATGAGCGTGTCGGTCGCCAATCCGGACTTCGACGAGGACATGGACTTCGTCAAGCGCCTGGCGGGCGAAGGCGTGCGGCTGTTCAAGGTCAAGACGGGTTTCCTCAGCCACCGCGAGGACGTCCGGCGCATGGACCGGCTGCGCGCGGAGCTGCCCGCCGATACCGACCTGCGCATCGACTACAACCAGGGCCTCGAGGCCTGGGACGCGCTTGCGAAGGTCCGCGAGATGGAACGGTTCCGGCCGAGCTTCATCGAGCAGCCGGTGCCGAGGGACCAGCGCGCCGCGCTCGCGGCGATCACGGCGGCGATCGATACGCCGATCCTCGCCGACGAGAGCGTCTTCTCGCCCGCCGAAGCGGTCGAGATGGTGCGCACGCGGCTCTGCGACTGCGTGAGCATCAAGATCATGAAATCCGGCGGCATCCGCCGCGCCCGCGAGATCGCGGCGATCGCCGAGGCTGCGGGAATCGCCGGCTATGGCGGGACGATGTTCGAGGCGGGCCTCGCCATCGCCGCCGGCCTGCAGTTCGTGGCGTCGACGCCGAATGTCAGCCTGGGCGCGGAATTCTACACCTCGACCTACGTCATCGGCGTCGAGATCCTGGCGACGCCGATCGTGATCCGGAACGGGCGCAACGTGGTGCCGACGGGTCCCGGCCTCGGCGTCGAGGTGGACGAGCGTGCGGTGCGGTCCGTGAGCGTCGATGTCCGTTCCTGACGCGTCGTCGGGCGCCATTCGGTCCCGGCACGCGCAGACGACCGTGGCGGAACGATCGGTCAATCGTCGGAGATCTTTACAACAGCGGAGTATCGCCGTCGCCGCCGGGCATATTGCCGCGATTCCGCGCGAGTCGGGTCGTGGCACCCTCTTTGCTTTACCAGAGAACGAGTTTGGTTAAGGGGCGCAGCAGGGGGGCGGGGCGGCAACATCAGCGGGGCCCCCCGCGTTGCGACGCCAGGGGGCGAAAATGAGCAAATCACTCAAGAACAACCTGTCGCTGCGGTCGCTTGCGGGGCTTGGTTCGTCCCGCCGCCAGGCCCGGCCCCGTCTGGCGCGCCTCACCGCCTGCTCGTTTCTGCTGACCTGCCTGGCGTCGACGGCGTTGAGCGCGCCGGTCAACTGGACGGGCGCATCCGGCAACTGGAACGTCGCCACGAACTGGTCGTCGAATCCATCCTTCCCGGCCGCGGCCGATGACGTGACGATCAGCGTGGCAGGACTTCAAACGGTCACTTTCACCGGCACCGCGCCGGTGACGAGCGCGACGGTCAACTCGATCACGAGCGACGAGAACCTGACGATCTCGGGCGGATCGCTGACCGTCACGAACGGATTCGGCAACACCGCTGCGACCACGATCAGCGGCGGCGCCCTGACCCTCAACGGCGCCTCGACGCTCGCAAGTCTCACCCAGTCCGGCGGCTCGCTGGCGGGGACCGGCACCGTGACGGTGACCGGGGCGTCGACGATCACGTTCGGCGACCACCGCGGGACGGGGACGACGATCCTGCAGGGTGCGAGCACGATCTCGTCGAGCGGGTTGCGCCTCGATGGCGGGCGCACGCTGCGCAACGAGAGCACGCTGACCTGGAGCGGTGGCGGCATTCTTTTCAACAACACGTTCAATGGCGTATCGGGCGGGGCCGGGTCGGGCACGATCAACAACATCGCGGGCGCGACCTTCGTCGCCAGCGGCGACTTTGCAACGACCATCAACGCGAGCAATTTCGGCGGCGCGGACACGGGCGCGGATGCGCTGATCACGAATGCCGGCACGTTCCGCAAGTCGGGAAGCTCGGCCGGCCATACGACGACGGTGGACGTGGCGTTCAACAACACCGGCACGGTG
>JAEULA010000088.1 GCA_016793165.1 Alphaproteobacteria bacterium
TCGTCGCCATGCCGATGCGGTCCGCCCAATGGAGCGGCCCGCCGAGGTGGTCGGGGAAGCCGTAGCCGTTGACCCATACGACATCGACGTCGCCGGGCCGCAGGGCGATGCCCTCCTCGAGGATGCGGGCACCTTCGTTGATCACGGGGTACAGGCAGCGCTCGACGATCTCCGCGTCGTCGACGTGCTCGCGCGGCGCGATGCCGTGGCGGCGCGCAAGCGCGGCGCAGATCTCGGCGCATTGCGGATCGGGCGTCGGCTTGCGGCCGTCGTAGCGGTAGTAGCCGGCCCCGGTCTTCTGCCCGAGGCGGCCGAGCTCCAGCATCGCCTGCACCGGCGCGCGATAGCTCGGATCGTCCGGCAGGCCGCCGGCCGCGCGCCGCTCGATCACGACCTTCGCCGCGACGTCGAGCCCGGCGAGGTCGAGCATCCGGCAAGGGCCCATGGGGAGCCCGAGTGCCTCGATGGCGGCGTCGATGCGCGCGGGCGGCACGCCCTCCATCAGCAGGAAGTCGGCCTCGCGCATGTAGCTTTCCAGCATGCGGTTGCCGATGAAGCCGTAGCAGACGCCCGACACGACCGCGACCTTGCCGATGCGCCGCGCGAGCCGCATCACCGTCGCCAGGCCATCGGGCGCGGTTCGCGCGCCGCGCACGACTTCGAGCAGGCGCATGACGTTCGCCGGGCTGAAGAAATGCATGCCGAGGAAATCCCCGGGCCGTCCGCTGGCCAGGGCGAGCGCGTCGACGTCGAGGGTCGAGGTGTTGGTCGCGATGATCGCGCCCGGCCTGCAGACCCGACCGAGCTCCGCGGCGACACGCGTCTTGAGGGCCATGTTCTCGACCACCGCCTCGACGACGAGGTCGCAGGCCGCGAGCGCGCCGTAGTCGAGCGTGCCGGCGATCAGGTCCATGCGCGCGGCAACCTGATCGGCGCTCATCCGTCCTCGCGCGGCGGCCGCCTCGTAGTTGCGGCGCACCGTGCCGAGACCGCGATCGAGCGCCTCGGCGCCGACCTCGACGAGCGTCACCGGGAGGCCGGCATTCGCGAAGGTCATCGCGATGCCGCCGCCCATCGTGCCGGCGCCGACGACACCGACGCGCCCGACGGGCCGCGTCGCCGTCTCGGCCGGAAGATCCGGGATGCGGGAGACCTCGCGCTCGGCGAAGAACAGATGGCGTAGCGCCGCCGATTGCGGCGAGGCGCGCAACGCCTCGAACGCCTCGGCCTCGAGCGCGGCACCGTCGGCGAAGGGCCGCGACGCGGCCGCCTCGACGCAATCGACGATCGCGGGCAGGGCGGGATAGTGCCTTGCCCTCGCGGCGATCTCGGCACGCCGACGCGCGAACAGAGCCGGATCGCGATCGGCGGCCGAGGGCACGAGCGTGCCGGAGCGGCGTGGCGCACGCCGCTCGTCCGCTAGGCGCAGGGCGAAGCGGGCAGCGGCTGCCGGCAGCTCGCCCACGACGATCTCGTCGACGAGGCCGATCCTCGCTGCCGCCGCCGCGTCGACCATCCGTCCGCTCAGGATCAGATCGAGCGCCGCCTCGGCACCGATCAGTCGCGGCAGGCGCTGCGTGCCGAGCGAACCGGGGAGCAGCCCGAGCTTGACCTCGGGCAGCCCGACACGCGCCTTCGCGTCGGCGACGCGCCAATGGCAGGCGAGCGCGAGCTCCAGCCCGCCGCCCAGCGCCGTGCCGTGCAGCGCCGCCACCACCGGGATCGGCAGCGCCTCGATCCGCGCGAGGACGGCGTTGAACGGCTTCGCCGAGAAGTCCGGCCGGTCGAACTCTCGAATGTCGCCGCCGGCGACGAAGGTCGATCCGGCGCAGCGGACGACCAGCGCCCGCAGCGAAGCGTCCGCTTCGATGCGGGCAAGCGCTGCGTCGAGATCCGACACGACGGCACGCGAGATCGCGTTCACCGGCGGATTGTCGATGACCAGGACCGCGAGCGCGCCGTCGGTCTCGAGCTTCACGTGCTGCGTCATCTCCGTCGCCCTCAGAACCAGGAATCCCGCATGTCGTAAGGCACTGCGTTGACCTCCGCGAGCAGGCGGCAGGCGTGCTCGTTCTGCGCCAGCTCCCACTCCGCGAAATACCGGGCCGCGTGGACCTTGCCGCGATGGAACGCCGCTTCCGGCCCGTTCGCGCCGCGACGAAGCGCCGCCGCCGCGACCGCCGCCTGCCGCAGCCACAGCCAGCCGACCAGCACGCGCCCGAACGCGTCGAGATAGACCGTGGCGTTCGCGAGCGCGAGATCGATGTCGGCGCGACGCAGCGCCTCGATCGCGCGCGTCGCGCGCTCGAGATCGGCGAGGGCCGCCTCCAGCCGAGCGGCGATGACGGCGATCGTCGCCTCGCCGCGCGCCGCGGCGATGGCCCCGCGCATCTCGGCCAGCAGCGCGGCGAAAGCTGCACCGCCGTCGATGACGAGCTTGCGCCCGAGGAGATCGAGGCCGTGGATGCCTTCGGCGCCTTCGTGGATCGGATTGAGGCGCTGGTCGCGCAGCAGCTGCTCGAGCGGGTGGTCGCGAAGATAGCCGGCGCCGCCGAGGACCTGGATCGCGAGGTCGTTGGCGGCGACCCCGTATTTCGAGCTCCACGACTTGACCACGGGCGTCAACAGGCCCAGCCGCGCGCCAGCGGCCGCGCGGGCGGCGGTGTCGGGATGGGTGCGCTCGTCCTCGGCGAGCATGCTCGCATAGAGGCACAGCGCCATCGCGCCCTCGGCATAGGCCTTCTGCTGCAGCAGCATCCGGCGGATGTCGGCGTGCTCGATCAGCATCGCCTGGGGCGAGGCGGGATCCTTGCTCGACGGCAGGCGCCCCTGCGGCCGCGATCGCGCATAGCCGAGCGCGTGCTCGAAGCCGCGGCACGCGAGCGCGGCGGCGTTGAGGCCGACGCCGATGCGCGCCTCGTTCATCATCTGGAACATGCAGCGCAGGCCTTCACCGAGCCCGCCCACCAGCGTGCCGACCGCGCCGTCGCGCTCGCCGAAGCCGAGCACGGTCGAGGTGATGTTGCGATTGCCGAGCTTGTGCAGCAGGCCGCCCAGCGCGACGTCGTTGCGGGGACCGGGATTGCCGTCCGCGTCGACCAGCCGCTTGGGCACCAGGAACAGCGAGATGCCCTTCACGCCCGGCGGCGCACCGCGCGCCTTGGCGAGCACCATGTGCGCGATGTTCCCGGCGAGCGCGTGCTCCCCGCCCGAGATGAACATCTTGGTGCCGAACAGTCGCCACGTGCCGTCGGGGGCGGGCTCCGCGCGGGTGCGAATGTCGGCAAGCGCCGAACCCTGGCCGGGCTCGGTCAGCGCCATCGTGCCCGCGCAGCGCCCGGTCATCAGTGCGGGAAGGAACAGCCGCCTCTGCTCGTCGTCGCCGAAGGCCCGCAGCAGGTTGATCACGCCGATCGTGAGGAACGCGTACCAGTGGGTCGGGCCGTTCGCCGCGTGGAAATGCGCGCTCGCCGCGCGCAGCACCGGCTCGGGCAGCTGCAGCCCGCCCTCGTCCTCGTCGCAATGCGCGCGCAGGAATCCTGCCTCCGCGATCGCGTTCCACGCCTCCTGCGTGCCCGGCACGTGGCGCACCTCGCCGTCCTCGAGCCACGGCTCGCGCGCATCGCCCGCGGTGAAGTGCGGGGCGAGCTCGCGGTCCGCGATCGATTTCGCCGAGGCGACCACCGCGTCGTAGTCGTCGCGCGTCTGGCCGCGATAGCGCTGACGCTCGGCGAGCGCCGCGACCCCGAGGACCTCGTGCAGCAGGAAGTCGAGGTTGCGGGGATCCAGGCTCGCGCTCACCGCGCGTCCCGATTGGCGCCGGGCGGCAGGCGATGGCGCTTGAGCTCGAGCCGGCCGATCTGGTTGCGATGGACCTCGTCGGGACCGTCGGCGAGGCGCAGGAGGCGCGCCGTCGCATAGGCGCTGGCGAGGCCGAAGTCGTTGGTGACGCCGCCGCCGCCGAACACCTGGATCGCCCAGTCGATCACCTTGCAGGCCATGTTCGGGACCGCGACCTTGATCATCGCGATCTCGGCGCGCGCGACCTTGTTGCCGACCGTGTCCATCATGTGCGCCGCCTTGAGCGTGAGCAGCCGCGCCTGCTCGATGAGGATGCGCGACTCCGCGATGCGCTCGAGCGTGACCGTCTGATCGGCGACCGGCCGGCCGAAGGCGACGCGCGCATCGGCGCGACGGCACATCTTCTCCAGCGTGCGCTCGGCCAGGCCGATCAGCCGCATGCAGTGGTGGATGCGGCCGGGCCCGAGGCGTCCCTGCGCGATCTCGAAGCCGCGACCCTCGCCCAGCAGCATGTTGTCCGCCGGCACGCGCACACCCTCGAAGCGCACTTCGGCCGCGCGGTCGGGCACGGCGAAGAATCCGAAAACCGGCAGCGGCCGGACCACGGTGACGCCGGGCGTGTCCTTCGGCACCAGGATCATCGACTGCTGGCGGTGGCGATCGGGATTCCCCGGATCCGTCTTGCCCATGAAGATCATGATCTTGCAGCGCGGATCCGTGGCGCCGGTCGTGAACCATTTGTGCCCGTCGATGACGTAGGAGTCGCCGTCGCGGCGGATGGTGCTCTCGATGTTGGTGGCATCGCTCGACGCCACCGCCGGCTCGGTCATCGCGAACGAGGAACGGATGCGCCCGGCGAGCAGGGGCTCGAGCCATGCCCGCTTCTGGTCGTCGGTGCCGTAGCGCAGCAGCACTTCCATGTTGCCGGTATCGGGCGCCGAACAGTTGAACAGCTCGGGCGCCAGGTGCGAGCGGCCCATGACCTCGCACAGCGGCGCGTACTCGACATTGCTGAGGCCGTCGGGATGCGCGTCCTTCGGCAGCCACAGGTTCCAGAGTCCGGCGGCGCGCGCCTTGGGCTTGAGCTCCTCGACGACCGGTTGCACCGCCCAGGGGCCGAGCTCGGAGGTCTCCCGGTAGTAGCGCTCCTCCGCAGGGTAGACGTGCTCCTCCATGAACGCCTCGAGGCGGCTCCGGAGAGAGGCGGCCCTCGGCGACAACTCGAACATTCGGATCCTCCGCAGCGACCGTCACACGCTGCCGCCTCGGACCGGGCCGCGATAGGAAGAAGTTGAGAGACGTCCGCCGGGGCCGTCGGTCGTGCGCGAAGGTTCCGGACCGGGGCCGACACGGGCGAGCCGCAGGGGTCGACACGCGCGAGCCGCCGAGGTCGACACGCGCGAACTGCGCGGGTCGACGCCGGCAAGCCGGATGTGCGAACCGCATGCGCCTCGGCACCCGCTTCGCGCACCGCGGCGGCGTGCCTCACTCCGCGGCCGCCGGCACGCCTGCGAAGGTCTCCGCCATCGCCGCCTCGAGCCGCGCCCGGATCGCGTCGGGGTCCTGGAGGATCCGGCTCAGCCGGCCGGACCCGGCGCGCGGCAGGTCGGGGATCGCGGCCTTGAAGATGCGCAGACGTGCCGCCTTGCGCTGCGCGCGGGGCAGCGCATAGAGGCCGCGATTGAGCCGCCCCATCGTCGCGTCGTCGAAGATGCGCTCCCAGGCCTCGCGCTCCGGGCCGAAGTCGAAGTCGGAGCCGGCATTCGAGCGCACGTGCGCGGCGCGAAGGCGCTCGGTCGCGGCGCGGTCGACGGCGAGGTCGGGGCCCAGCGCGACGCCGTAGTCCCGCGAAGCGGCCTCACGACTGACGAAGCCCTGCTCGACGTCCCGCGCCACGGCCTCGGCCTCGCGCTCGAACGGGTCGCCATAGCCGGCGGCACCGGGCGTGAGCACCGACAAGGTCTGGCCGCGCTCCAACGTGACGGGCGCCGTCATCTTGCCGAGGTCGCGCTCGGTGGACCGGCCGCGGTCGAGGATCACCTGCACCGGTGCGCCCGGCTTGCCGCCGCGCACCCCCCAGGGCGGAAAGCGCAGGCGGTCCATGCCGCGCACCAGGATCGACAATCCGTCGCCGGTCGCCTCGAACGTCACCAGCTGGCCGACGCCGCCGCGCCAGCGCCCGGGGCCGCCCGAGTCGGTGCGGATGTCGTAGTCGCGGAAGACCAGCGCGCACTTGCCCTCGACCACCTCCAGCGGGTGGTTGAACATCGTGTTCATCGTCACGTCGCGCGCGTCGACGCCGTCGTGGCCGTGATAGGCGCTCATGCCGCCGCGCGCGACCTGCGCGACGATCACCTTCGGCGGGCCGCCGTCCTCGCCCGGCTCGTTGGCGACGATCGAGAAGCCCGTGCCGCAGGTCGGGCCGGCCATCTTGTCCGGCGCGGCCTTGAGCAGCAGCCCCGTCACCGCGTCGTTGAAGCTCGTCGCCGTCGCGAAGCGCACGCCGCAGGCGTCCGGGAACTCGGCATTGAGGATCGTGCCCGGGGGGTTCGTCGCGCTCAGCGGCCGGAACGTGCCGGCATTGAGCGGGATCGTCCGGTCGTGCGTGCGGATGAAAGTCATGAGCCGGCGCGTCAGCATGTTGTGGAGCTTGCCGGCGGTCGGCAGGTTGTAGGACGCGTCGACCTGCGGATCGGTGCCGCTGAGATCGAAATGCACGAGGCCGTCCTTGACCGTCATGCGCACCCGCACGCGCACCGGATAGGGCGAGTGCAGGTCGTCGTCGAGATAGTCCCAGAAGTCGTAGTCGCCGTCGGGCAGCAGCCGGAGCACGGCGCGGGCCTTCTCGGCCGCGTAATCCTTCAGGGCCCGCTGGCAGCCGATGAAGGTGTCGACCCCGTAGTGCTCGATCGTGTCGTTCACGCGCCGACCGCCGACCTCGAGCGCGCCGAGCATCGCCTGCAGGTCCGACATGTTGGTGTCGGGCAGGCGGCAATTGGCCTTGAACAGCGTGACGAAGTCGGGATTGAGCTCGCCGCGCCGCATCAGCTTCATCGGCGGGATTCTGAATCCCTCCTGGAAGATGTCGGTGTTGTAGGCGGAGATGCTGCCGGGGAAGCGGCCGCCGACGTCCATGTAGTGGATGAATCCCCAGCCATAGGCGACGAGCTTGCGGCCATGGAAATACGGCCGGATCACGTGCAGGTCGGGCAGGTGGGTCGCCATCGCGTCGGACGAGTACGGATCGTTGGTGACGATCGCGTCGCCCGGCTCGAGCGCCCCAATCGCGCGGATGGTGTGGGCGGCCGGGACGTTCACCGCCGTCGTCTTGTTCTCCGGCGCCCAGCCGAAGACCTGCCCATCGAGATCGACCATCCCGACGGCGAAGTCGGCCGCCTCGTTGACGAAGACGGAGCGGCAGGTGCGCAGCAGCGTGATGCAGATCTCGTCGGCGATCGCCTCGACCTTGTGCCGCATGATCTCGAGCAGCACCGGATCGAGGCGCCCGGACTCCGCCGCGGGCGGTCGCGCACCGCCGCCGGCGGCACGCCGCCGCCCCCGTCCCTTCCGAACCGCGCCCATGGCCGTCCTCCCCTCGCCGTCCGTCAGCCCCTCATCCGGGACAATGGCATGCATGCCCGTCGCCGGACGAGACCGGATGAAACGCCGGCGCTTCCCTGCGGCAGACGTCGAGCGCATAGGCGCAGCGCGGCGCGAAGGCGCAGCCGACCGCCGCGGCCACCTCGGCCGCCGCAACGTCGCGCTCCCAGGGCCAGCTCGGCTTGAGACGCTCCTCCTCGTCCGACACGACGGGAATCGAGGAGAGCAGCATCTGGGTGTAGCGGTGGCGCGGGCGACCGAACATCGCCGCGGTCGTCCCCGTCTCGACCACGCGGCCGCGATAGAGCACCACCACGCGGTGCGCGATGTTGCGGACCACGCCGAGGTCGTGGGTGATGAAGATGTAGCTCAGGCCCAGGCGCGCCTGCAGGTCGGCGAGCAGCTGCAGGATCCGCGCCTGTACCGAGACGTCGAGCGAGGAGGTCGGCTCGTCGAGCACGATGCAGTCGGGCTCGGCGGCAAGCGCGCGCGCCAGGGCGACGCGCTGGCGCTGGCCGCCGGAAAGCATCGCGGGATAGCGATCGAGGAGGTCGGCCGACATGCCGACGAGCCCGAGGAGCTCGCCGGCGCGCGCGCGCAGCCGCGCCCGGGGCACCAGCCCGTGGACGGCGAGCGGCAGGGCGATGCTGTCGCCGATCGTGCGCTTGGGATTCAGCGCCGACATCGGGTTCTGCTGCACGAACTGCAGCCGCCGGCGCAGCGTGCGTGCGCGACGATCGGGCAGGCGCTCGCCGGCGAAGTGCAGCGTCCCGGCGCTCGGCGCCTCGATGCCGAGGATGAGCTTGCCCAGCGTGGTCTTGCCCGACCCGGATTCGCCGACCAGCGCCAGGCACTCGCCCTTGTGCAGCTCGAGGCCGACGTCGCGCAGCGCCGCCACCTCGGTTCGTCCGACCCGGTAGGTCTTCGAGACGTCGCGGACGGCGAGCAGCGGCTCAGGCATCGGCGGCCACCGTGGCCGGGGCATGGAGGACGCAGCGAACGCGCCGACCTGGAGAGACCTCGACCCAGGGCGGCTCGCGGTCGCATGCCGCCGTGGCGTGCGGGCAGCGCGTGCTGAACCGGCATCCCGGCGGCGCCTGCGTGTAGTCCGGCACCACGCCCTCGATCGGCTGCGGCAGCCCGCCGCCGCCGAGGCGCGGCACCGCCGCGAACAGTGCGCGCGTATAGGGATGCAGCGGCGTGCGGAACACCTCGTCGACCGACCCCTCCTCCGCGACGGTCCCGGCGTACATGACATAGACGCGCGAGCAGAACTGCCGGATGACCCCGAGGTTGTGCGCGATGAGGATCACCGCCGCGCCCGACTCCCGCGTCAGCGCCGCCATCAGCCGCAGCGTCTGCTCCTGCACCGTGACGTCGAGCGCCGTGCCGGGCTCGTCGGCGATCACCAGCTCGGGCCCGTTGATCATCGCCATGGTGATCATGACCCGCTGCGCCATGCCGCCCGAGAGCTGGAACGGATAGGAGCGCAGCACGCGATCGGGATCGTCGATGAAGACGCGGGCCAGCGCCGCGCGCGCGAGATCGAGCGCCTCGGCGCGGCGTGCGACCTTGCCGCCGCGGCGGACGACCTCGAACATCTGGTCGGCGATCGTGAACACCGGGTTCAGGGCGACCGACGGGTCCTGGAAGATCATGCTCATCTCGCGGCCGCGCAGGGCACCCCACCGCTGCGCCCCCGCACGGACCAGGCTCTCGCCCTTCCACAGGACGTCGCCGGAGAGCTCCGCATTGCGCTGCGACACCAGGCCGAGCGCGGCGCGGGCCGTCACCGACTTGCCGCAACCTGATTCGCCGACGATGCCGACGCGCTCACCGGGCGCGATCGAGAGGTCGATCCCGTCAAGCACGCGCGCGACGCCCTCGTAGAGCCTGAACGAGAGGCGCAGACTCCGCAGCGCGAGCAGGGCCGGCCCGGTCATGCGTCGCTCCCGAGCAGGTCGCGCAGCCCGTCGCCGAGCAGGTTGAATCCGAGCACGGCGACCAGGATCGCGAAGCCCGGAAAGATGGGCAGCCACCACAGCCGCGGCAGGTAGTTGGCGCCTTCCGCGACCATCGAACCGAGCTCGGGGATCGGCGCCTGCGCGCCGAGCCCGAGGAAACCGAGCCCCGCGGCGAGCAGGATCACGAAGCCCATGTCGAGGGTCACCTTGGTCAGCAGCGAGGGGATGCAGTTCGGCAGGATCTCGCGCAGCAGGATGTGGGCCTGCGACGCGCCGATGATCTCCGCCGCGACGACGTAGCCTTCGTTCTTCAGCGACCTTGTCAGGTTGAACAGCAGCCGCGTGTACCAGGGCCACCACATGAAGGCGATCGCGATCATCGCATTGGTCAGGCTCGGCGTCGTCAGGCCGAGCACGACCAGTGCGAAGACGATCGAGGGGATGGACAGGAAGACGTCGACGATCCGCATGATCACGACCTCCCACCAGCCGCCGTAATAGCCGGCCAGCAGGCCCGGGATCACGCCCAGCGGGACGGCGATGGCGAGCACGATCACGCTGAGATGCAGCGAGACGCCGTAGCCGAAGGCGATGCGCGTGAGGAGGTCGCGGCCGACCAGGTCGGTCCCGAGCCAGTTGCGCGCCGAGGGCGGCTTGGAGCGGTTCGAGAAGTCGATGAAGGCGCCGGCATGCTCCGGAAAGGGCGTGATGAACGGCGCGAGGAGGGCCACGAGGACGAACGCCGACACGAGCACGAGGCCGACGACCGACAGGCGGTTGCGGCTGAACCGGTGCCAGGCGCGGCCGAGGGAGAGGGCGGCGCTCATTGCCCGCGCGCGCCCAGCCGGATCCGCGGGTCGATCAGCGCGACCAGAAGATCGACGGCGAGGTTGATGAAGATGAAGAAGAAGCCGATGACCATCACCGTGCCGACGATCGCATTGAGGTCCTTGAACTGGATCACCTGCACGCCGTAGCGGGCCATGCCCGGCCAGGAGAACACCGTCTCGATGAGGAAGGCGCCGCCGAACTTGATGGCGATGTCGAGCCCGAGGACGGTGAGGACCGGGATCAGCGCCGGCCGCAGCGCATAGCGCGACGCGATGCGGCGCTCGGGGAACCCGTAGGCGCGCGCGAACTCGACATAGGGCCGGTCGTAGCTCTCGGCGACGTTGGCCCGCGTCATGCGCGCCGTCTGGCCGATCGACGCCAGCGAAAGCGCGGTCGCCGGCAAAGCCACGTGCGCGAGCGCGTCCCGGAACGTTGCCCATTGCCCCGCCAGGATCGAGTCGACGAGGTAGAGCGACGTCACGGCAGGCGGCGGCGACACCCCCTCCGACAGGCGGCCGATCGCGGGCAGGACCTGCAGCAGATGGGCGAAGACGAGCATCAGGAAGATCGCCCACACGAACCCGGGCGTCACCACGCCGAGCAGCGAGACGACGCGCGACACGTTGTCGATCGCGCCGTCGCGGTAGCGGCCGGACAGCACGCCCAGCGGAATGCCGATGCCGATCATCAGCACGGCGGCGCAGAGCACGAGCTCGAGCGTCGCGGGCAGCGTCCGCGCGAGGTCCTCGGCGACGCGGCCGCCGGAGTAGAGCGAAATGCCGAGGTCGCCGCGCAGCACGCCGCGCACATAGGTCAGGTATTGGACCGGCAGCGGGTCGTCGAGGCGGAGCTGCGCGCGATAGGCCTCGATCTGCTCGTTGGTCGCGGCATCGCCCAGCGCCGTGCGCGCCGGGTCGCCGGGTATCACCCTCGCCAGCGCGAAGATCAGGACCGACACGCCGAGCAGAGTCACCAGCGCCGAGAGCGAGCGTCGAAGGAAATACCCGCGGAGCATCGGGCCCGCCTCAGGCCCGAGTCCGGAGATGTCGCCGCCCGACCGTCCCCCGCGAAGAAGGGGACCGGCGTCGCGCAGCGATCCCTGGGCGAGCGTCGCGACGAACACTCCCGCGGCAGCGGCGGCGCCGCGCGTGCCTCGCCCCCTGGCCGCTTCGAGACGCGTCCCCCGCTTCGAGCGGGACGGTCGGACGGCGGGTCACGCCGCGACCCGCGGCGTCAATTCGCGGCCTTCATCTCCATCAGCCTGAAGAGGTGATTGCCGCCCATCAGGCCGGTGTTCAGCTCCGGCCGCTCCATCGTCGGGATCGAGACGACGTCGCGCTTGGCGTAGTGGTTGATCAGCTCGTAGCCGAAGATCGACGGCTGGAGCTCGACGACACGCCGGAAGACCTGCTCGTAGATCGCGGTCCGCGCCGGGCCGACCGGCGTCGCGCGCCCCTTGTCGAGCAGCGCGTCGACCTCGGCATCGGCGAAGTACTCGGCCGCCGAGAACTGCCCGTGCCGCGACGAGTGGTAGAGGTTGTACAGATAGGCGTCGGGATCGGTCGTGCGCGCGAAGGTGTACACCTGCCCCACCATCGGCGCGGTGTCGGGCTTCGCGGTCATCTGGACGTAGACCGGCCAGGGCAGCCGCTGGATCTCGGACGTGAAGCCGAGCTCCTTCCAGTTCTGCTGCAGCAGCAGCGCGATCGGCTCCTCCTTCGAGACGATGTCGATCCAGGTGATCTGGATCTTCACGCTGCCCGGCTTGTGGCGGCACTGCGCGAGCTCCTCGCGCGCCCGCTTCATGTCCCGCTTCATCACCGGCATCGACGGCACGTAGCCCGCCATCGAGGACAGGAGCGGGCCGCGCGCCGGCACAGCTCCCACGGTCTTCGCGTCGACGCGCTCGACCTCGAGCATGTTGTCGTAGTCGACGGCGAAGGCGAAGGCGCGCCGGCAATGCACGTCGTCGAAGGGCGGCTTCCTGTTGTTGAGCTTGATGAAGAACATCGCGACACCCGGCTCCTCCGCGAGCGTGACGCCCTTGACGTCGAGCAGCGCGCGCTTCGTCTCGGCCGGGATGAAGCTGCGCACGAGATCGAGCTCGCCGCGCTGGAAGAGCGTGACGACGGTGGGATCGGGCTGGTGGTAGGCGAGCCGCACGATATCGGGCGCCTTTGCCGGCACGCCCTTGAAGTAGTCGGGGAACTTGCGCAGCTCCGTGCGCTCGGTCTGCTTGTGGAAGGTGGCGCGATAGGCGCCGGTCCCCGCGCCGTTCTCGTTCAGGTATCCGGTGCCGTAGTCGCCGAACTCGCCGTAGTCGCCGGGGCGCTTGTTCGCCATCACCGTCTTGCTGTCGACGATCGAGAGCCGCGTCAGCGACGAGTAGAAGGTGGAGTACGGCTTGGTGAGCGTGATCACGGCGGTCAGCGGGTCGCGCGCTTCCGCCGACTTGATCCAGCCGTCGAACAGGTAGGAGAAGCCCTTCTTGAGCGCGAGCATGCGGTTGAGCGAGAAGACGACGTCGTCGGCGCCGAGGATGTTGCCGGAGTGGAACTTGACGTTCGGCCGCAGCTTGATCGTGTACACGGTGCCGGACGCGTCGAGCTCGACGCTCTCGGCGAGATGCGGCCGGATCTCCGTCGAGCCGGCGTCGACCGCGGGATACACCAGCGTGTCGTAGACGTTGTACATGAGGATGGCGTCGATGACGATCGACGCCAGCTGCGGGTCGATATTCGCCGTCCCGCCCTCGCTGACGCGGAGCACCGTCTGCGCCGGGGCCGGCGCCGTCGACATGCCGATCCCCAATCCAAGCAGCATTGCTGCAGCCATCGCCGCCGAGCGTGCCATCTACCCCTCCCCTGAAGGCCCGCCGACCGTCGCCGCATCGCTGCAGATCGAACCGTTCGGTTGTGGGCAACGCGCTACGGCCCGATAGTGGTCCAGGGGAAGGCGGCGGTTCAAGGCCGTCGCGGCGCGGAATGCACGAGGGGGAATCGGCGATGGCGAAGCGTTCGGACAGGGCGACGGCCAAGGCGCGCGGCTGTCGCATCGGGATCGATGTCGGCGGCACCTTCACGGATTTCGTCCTCACCGATCCCAGGACGGGCGCGCTGGTGCGCTACAAGGAGCCGAGCGTGCCCTCGGACCCGTCCATGTCCGTGCGGCGCGGCCTGCCGGCGCTGCTCGAGCGCGCCGGCGTCCGGCCGGACGAGGTCGAGCTGATCGTCCACGGCACCACGCTGCTCGTGAACGCGATCATCCAGCGCCGCGGCGCCAAGGTCGGGCTCGTCGTCTCGCGCGGCCATCGCGGCGTGCTCGAAATCGGCCGCATGAGCCTCGACAACTCGTTCGATTTCACGCTGCGCAAGGAGGAGCCCCTCGTCCCGCGCAGCCGCATTTTCGAGACGTCGGCGCGCATCCGGATCGACGGCAGCGTCGAGGCCATGCCGCACGCCGCCGAGTACGACGCGCTCGCCGACCGGTTGCGCAAGTCGGGCGTCGAGGCGGTGACCGTTCTGCTCCTCAACTCCTACGCCCACCCGGAGGCCGAGCGCGAGGTGGCGGAGGCGCTGGCCGGGCGCCTCCCCGGCGTCGCGATCACGGCATCCGCGCAGATCTGGCCGGAGCGGCGGGAGTTCGAGCGCGCCCTCGTTGCGATCATGAATGCCTATGTGCAGCCGATCATGGTGGACTACCTGCGGCTGCTGACCTCGCGGATCTCGGAAGTCGGCATCGCGGCGCCCGTCTACATCACGGCCTCGAACGGCGGCACGCTCAGCATCGAGACGGCGCGCGAGCGGCCGATCGACACGGTGCTGTCCGGCCCCGCCTCCGGGCTGGTCGCGGCGACACGGATCGCGCAGCGCGTCGGTCAGGACTCGATCATCACCGTCGACATCGGCGGCACCAGCTGCGACGTCGCGTTCAACCAGGGACCCGACCCCGAATACGCGACCGCGACCAAGGTCGGCGACTA
This sequence comes from Alphaproteobacteria bacterium, assembly GCA_016793165.1. GTDB lineage: Bacteria > Pseudomonadota > Alphaproteobacteria > CACIAM-22H2 > CACIAM-22H2 > CAIOSQ01. The sequence continues at coordinate 14,179 of JAEULA010000088.1, forward strand.
CCCGCTGGTGGTGCCGGTCGTGAACGTGTTCGCGATCGGCGCCGGCGGCGGATCGATCGTCTGGGTCGACGCGCAGGGCGTGCTCAAGGTCGGCCCCAACAGCGCCGGCGCCGATCCGGGCCCGATCTGCTACGGCAAGGGCGGCAAGCAGCCGACGATCACCGACTGCTACCTCCTCGTGGGCTATATCCACCCCGACCATTTCCTCGGCGGGCGCATGCGCCTCGACGTGGCGCGCGCGCGCGCGGCGCTCGAGGCGGTCGCCGAGCGGCTCGGCTACGAGGGCGAGGACCGCGCGCTGCGCGCCGCCGAGGCGGCGCTGCGCGTGGCCTCGGCCATGATGGCGACCGAGCTGTTCAAGGGGCTCGCGCGGCGCGGGGCCGATCCCGGCGAGTTCGCGCTGATGGCGTTCGGCGGCGCAGGGCCGACGCACGCCAACCTGCTCGCCGAGGAGGCCGGGCTCGACTCGATCATCATTCCGCCCGGACCGGCGACGTTCTGCGCGCTGGGCGCGATCCTGACCGACGTGAAGCGCGACTACGTGCGCTCGCGCAAGCTGGCGCTGCGACCCGGCGACGGCTCCGCGGCCGAGCTGGCAGGGATCTTCCGCGCGCTCGAGGAGCGCGCCGCGGGCTGGATCGCGACCGAGGGCGAGATCCTCGGCCGGACGATGTTCGATGCCGCGCTCGACATGCGCTATGCCGGCCAGGCCTTCGACCTGCAGGTGGCGATCCCCGCCCGCATGCGCCTCGCGCCGAGAGCGGACGCGATCGCCGAGCTGTTCCATCGCGCGCACGAGCGCATCTACAGCTTTCGCGACGCGGGCGGCGCGATCGAGGTCACGACGCAGCGCATCCGCGTCACCGGCCGGATCCCGCCGATCGAGTTCCCCGACGTGCCGCGCCGCCCCGTCCCCAAGCCGGTCGGCCGCCGGCGGGTCTACGTCGCAGGCCGGCAGCGCGACGTCGCCGTCTACGCGCGCAACGACCTCGGCCGCGGCGCGGCGCTGGACGGCCCGGTAATCATCGAGCAGGAAGACTGCACGGTGTGGGTCCAGCCCGGCTGGCGCGCCGGCATCGACCGCACCGGCAGCATCCTCGTCCGCGCCGTCCGCCCGCGCGCATCCGGGAAGCGATCGCGCTCGCCCGGCATGCGGTCCTGATACGCCGATCGACGCGCCGGCGGGTCAGGCGCCCGCATCGCGCGTGAGGACCTCGGCGAAGGGATAGAGAGCGGGCGAGCCGCCGCAATGGATGAACAGGACGCGCGAGCCCTTGGCGATCGTGCCGCGCTTCACGCCGTCGATGAGACCGGCGAAGGCCTTGCCGGTGTAGACGGGATCGAGGAACAAGCCCTCGCTGCGCGCCAGCCGCATGATCGCCGCGTTGCCGTCGTCGCTCGGGATCGCGTAACCGGGGCCGACATAGCCGCTCTCGACCGAGATCTCGTCCGGCTTCCAGCGCCGTGCCTCGCCCAGCATCGCGGCGCCGTCGTTCGCGAGCACGGCGATGCGCTCGGGAAACGGCACGGCGCTGCCGCTGACGGCGATGCCGACCACCGCCGTGCGCGGCCAATAGAGGGCGCAGCCGATCAGCAGTCCGGCGACCGTGCCGCCCGTCCCCACCGGCGCGACGATCGTGTCCGGCGCCGGCCGGCCGAGGGCGGCGTACTGATCCGCCAACTCGCGCACGGCGCTCACGTAGCCCATCGCGCCGAGCGCGGTCGCGCCGCCGAGCGGGATGATGTACGGGGTCTCGCCGCGCGCAGCCGCCTCGTCGGCGCGTTGCTGCATCAGCGGCTTGACCTGCGTGAAGTAGCCTTCGGGATCGAGGAAGTCGATCTGGGCGCCCAGGATGTGATCGAGCAGCAGGTTGCCCTGGAACTGCGGCGGGCGGTTGCCGCGCAGCACCAGGACCGGCTTCATCCCGAACCGACGAGCGGCGGCGGCCGTCATGCGCGCGTGGTTCGACTGGTGCCCGCCCGTCGTGATCAGCACCTTGGCGCCGTGCGCCACGGCCTCGGCCATCAGGAACTCGAGCTTGCGGACCTTGTTGCCGCCGCCCCCGAAGCCGGTGAAATCGTCCCGCTTCACCGACAGGTCGACACCGAGCTCGGCGCCGAGGCGCTCGAGCTTCTCGACCGGCGTCGGCAGAAAGCCGAGAGACAGCCTCGGCACGTCGTCGAGCTTCATCGATCCATTCCCCCTCACCTGAGGCCGCCGCCCGCGACCTCCGTCGATCGGCATCGCGACAACTCCCCTCGTGAATATATCATCGAAAGGTGCACCCCCATCGCGTTTCCTGCGTCATGAACCCGCCCGCCGCCCTCGCCGGGCTCGCGCCTGCGCCGCGGCCGCGCGGGACCGCCGGCCGGCGCCGCGACCGATGACCGCGCCGCTGCTGCGAATCGAATCGCTGCGCGCGTCGTTCCGGCGACGCGGCGTCTGGCATGCGGCGGTGAGCGATCTGAGCTTCGACATCATGCCGCGCGAAACGGTGGCGCTGGTCGGCGAGTCGGGTTCCGGCAAGAGCGTCACCGCGCTGTCCGCGATGCGGCTGCTGCCGCCGCGGGCCGCCCGGATCGAAGGCCGCGTCGCGCTCGACGGGCGCGACCTGCTGTCGCTGCCCGAGGCCGAGATGCGGCGGGTCCGCGGCAACGAGATCGCCATGATCTTCCAGGAGCCGATGACGAGCCTAAATCCGACGCTCCCGATCGGCGACCAGATCGCGGAGGTCTTCGCGTGGCACCGCGGGCTCGACGACGCGGCGGCGCGGCACGAGGCGCTGCGCATGCTCGACAAGGTGCGGCTGCCCGCGGCCGCCCAGCGGCTCGGCGCCTTTCCGCACCAGCTCTCCGGCGGCATGCGCCAGCGCGTCATGATCGCGATCGCGCTCGCGTGCCAGCCCAAGCTGCTCATCGCGGACGAGCCGACCACGGCCCTCGACGTCACGATCCAGGCCCAGATCCTGGAGCTCATCAAGGCGCTGCAGGAGGAGGCCGGCATGTCGGTCCTCTTCATCACGCACGACATGGGCGTGGTCGCCGAGGTCGCCGACCGCTGCGTGGTCATGCTCGCGGGCAAGGCCGTCGAGTCCGGCCCGACCGGGCGCATCTTCGCCGAGCCGCGCGAGACGTATACGCGCACCCTGCTCTCGGCCGTGCCGCGGCTGGGCGCGATGCGCGGCCTCGACGCGCCGGCGCGCTTCGCCGCCCCCGACGGGACCGCCGGCGCCGGGAGCCCCGTCGCATCGCCGCCGAATGCGCCCGACGCGGCGGCGGCGCCGCTTCTGTCGGTGCGCGGCCTCGCCGCCCGCTTCGACGTCGGCGGCGGGATGTTCGGCCGCGTCACCGGCCGCATCCATGCCGTCGAGGACGTGTCGTTCGACGTGCACGCGGGCGAGACCCTGTCGCTGGTCGGCGAGTCCGGCTGCGGCAAGTCGACCGTCGGCCGCTGCATCCTGCGTCTCAAGGAGCCTGCCGGGGGATCGATACGGCTGGAGGGCCGCGAGATCGTCGGGCTGCCCGAAGCTTCGATGCGCGCCGAGCGTCGCAAGATCCAGATGATCTTCCAGGATCCGGTCGCCAGCCTCGACCCGCGCATGCGGGTCGGCGCTGCGATCGCCGAGCCGCTGACGACGCACGGGCTCGCGTCCGGAAAGGACGTCGCGACACGGGTCGGCGAGCTCCTGCGGCGGGTCGAACTCGACCCCGACATGGCGGATCGCCTGCCGCACGAGTTCTCCGGCGGCCAGCGGCAGCGTATCTGCATCGCGCGGGCGCTCGCGATGGCTCCCCGCCTGATCGTCGCCGACGAGGCGGTGTCGGCCCTCGACGTGTCGATCAAGTCGCAGATCATCGACCTGATGCTCGAGCTCCAGGCGCGGCTCGGCCTCGCATTCCTGTTCATCTCGCACGACATGGCCGTGGTCGAGCGCATCAGCCATCGCGTGGCGGTGATGTTCCTCGGCGAGATCGTCGAGATCGGACCGCGATCGGCCGTGTTCGAGAATCCGCAGCATCCGTACACGCGCCGGCTTCTCGCGGCGATCCCGGTGCCGGATCCCGCGCGCCGCGGCATCCGCCGCGCGCTCGACAACGACGAGATCCGGAGCCCGATCCGATCCCTGGACTACGCGCCCCCGGCACGGGCCTATTTCGAGGCCGCGCCCGGACATCTCGTCCAGCGCTGGGACGAGGCGGCGTGGGGGACCGGGCGGGCGGCGTAGCCCGCACGCGGCGACCGCTCAAACGAAGGGCAGGATCGACCCGATCGACGACGCCTCCGCCCGCCGGAGGACGCGGGCCGCCAGCGCGATGTCGAAGACGTTCAACCCGAAACTCGAGAAGTAAGTCGACGCGCCCATCGGCGGCCGCCAGCCGTCGACGACCAGGGACGCGAGATCCGCCGCGATCCGGTCCGCCGGGAATCGTCCGGCCCGATGCATCTGGAACAGGCTCTTCGCGCTGGTCGCCGCGAACGTGCCCCAGAGATCGCAGGCGACGACGTCGCTCGCGTCGATCGCCGCGAACGCGACCTCGTGGTAGCCGACCTGAACGATCAGCCGGCCGCGCCGCACGGCTGTCGCGTCGAGCAGCGGCTCGGTCGCATTCGTGCAGGTGAGCACGACGTCGGCGTCCTCGATGGCAGCCGAGATGCTGGCGGCCGGCTCGACGCGCGCGCTGCCGGCGTGGGCGCGCGCGGCCAGCGCTGCCGCGGTCTCCGCGCTGCGGTTCCAGATCCGGATCGAATCGATCGAGGCGAAGCGGGCGCTCAATACTTCGAGATGCGTGTGCGCCTGCGCGCCGGCACCGAGAATCGCCACGCGCCGCGGCGGGCCGGGAAGGAGCGTCTCGATGGCCAGGCACGACACGGCGGCCGTTCGCATCCGCGTGAGCAGCGCGCTCTCGACGATGCCCACCGGACGCCCCGTGCTCAGGCGGTTCACCAGCGTCGCATTGGTGATGCTCGGCAGGTCGCCGGCGGCGCCGGCGCGGTGCACAGCCCATTTGAGTCCGGCTGCGTCGTAGTCGCCGGCGACGAAAGCCGGCAACGCGTAGGCCTTGTCGCGAGGGTCGGCGCCCATGGACAGCACGGCTTCGGGAACCATCCCCGCCTTGCCCATCCGCATCAGGGCGACGACCGCGCGCACGTCGGCGATCGCGAGATCGGGCGCCTTCGCGCCCGCGGCGATCGCCTCCGACCGGCCGAGATAGCGCAGCGACAGCGTCATCGCGTCGGCTCCCGGCTCGCCATGCGGGGATCGCCCATGGCGGTCAGCCACAGGTCGATCGACTGCAGGAAGCGTGCGTAACCCTCGAGGCTCATGAACTCGTCGACGCCGTGGGCATTGCCGCCGCGCCCGGCGCCGCCGATCAGGAACGCATCGACGTGGCGCGCGAAGGCGTAGGCCGGGGCGGAACCGATCGCCCACGGCCAGATCTGCGGCGTCGCCCCGGCGGTCCGCGCGTAGGCGGCGAGCAGCGCGTCGACGCCCGGCGCGGCACGATCGAAGCGCCAGCCCGGATAGGAGTCGTCGATCCGGAGCGCCACACCGGCGAGGCCGTCCTCGGCCAGCCGCCTTCGGAGCAGATCGACGAACGACGACGGATCGAGCGGCGGCGGACAGCGCAGGTCGAACCGCGCACGCGCGGCATACGGGATCACGGCGTCGCCCCCGGCGGGCTCGCTCGACAGCTCCGAGACGTTGACCGAGGCGGTCGCCAGCACGCGCGCCAGCAGCGCCGCGGCGTCGCCCGGCACCGCGAAGCGCTGCGCGCCGCGGAAGCGCAGCTCGCCGGCGGGATCGAAATGGACGGCGAGCGCGGCGACGATCCCGCGCGCCGCGTCGTCGAGGTCGATCGTCGCGAGCATTCCCGTCGGCCCCTCGCCGAAGCGCGACAGGGCTTCGACAAGCCGACGCGCGGGATTGGCGATCCAGGGCGCGTTGCTCGAATGGATCGGCATCGCCGGTCCGCCCCAGGCGCCGCCGGTCACCGCGGCCTCGCCCTTCGCGATTCCGGAGAAGCCGAGATAGACGCGCGGCGGTCCGCCGCCGTATTCGCAGAACGACGGGAACAGCGCGGCGCGCCCGCGACGGACACGGCTCGCCGGATCGAGGAGGTAGGCGCGCAACGCGCCGCTGCCGCTCTCCTCCTCGCCCTCGACGAGGATCTCGACATTGGTCCGCAGGCGCCCGTCGCCGATCATGCGCTCGAGCACGCACAGCATGCCGGCGAGCGGCCCCTTGTTGTTCTCCGCGCCGCGGGCGACGAAGCACGGGCCGACGCCGTCGCGCTCGACCGTCCCGCCCTCGAACGGATCGACGCTCCAGCCCCCGGCATCGGCGGGCATCACGTCGTACATGTTGTAGAGCACGACCGAGTCGCGCGCGCCGACGTCGATCCGTGCGTGGATCACGGGCGGGCGACCGCCCTCGCCGGCCGCGTTCACGATCTCCGCGCCGAGGCGGCCGCCGAGCCAGTCGACGATCGCGCCGGCCTGCTCGGCGAGTCCTGCCGCGTCGCCGCGCACCGACCGGATGCGACACCAGTGTCGCGTCAGCGCCAGCGCCTCGGCATGCGGCACGTCCGGCGCGGCGGTCACAGCCGGATCCTCGGGTTGAGCCAAACATAGGCGAGGTCGACGAGGAAGTTGACCGCGACGAAGACGAAGGCCGCGAACAGCACTACCGCCTGGACCACGGGGAAGTCGCGGTTCTGGATCGACTCGACCGCAAGCCGTCCGATCCCGGGCCACGCGAAGATGATCTCGGTGACGAGCGCGCCGCCGAGCAGTGCCGCGAAATACATGCCCTGGACGGTGATGACGGGGATCAGCGCGTTGCGCATCGCGTGATGGACGACGATGCGCCGTTCGGAGAGCCCCTTGGCGCGCGCCGTGCGGATGTAGTTCTCGCCGAGAACCTCGATCAGGCTGGCGCGGACCAGGCGGGTGATGGCGCTCAGGTAATAGGCGCCGAGCGATACCGACGGCAGGAGCAGCTGCCACGCGCTGCCCATGCCGCCGCTCGGAAGCCAGCGCAGATGCAGCGCGAACAGGATGATCAGCATGAGGCCGAGCCAGAACACCGGCACGGCCTGCCCCAGCAGCGAGATCACCCGGATGACGAAGTCGAGGACGCCGTCGCGGCGCAGCGCGGCAACGGTGCCCAGGACGAAGCCGAGCAGCGTGCTCCAGACGAGCGCGGCGAACGCGAGCAGCGCCGTCGCCGGCAGGCGCTCGAACAGGAGATCGAGCGCCGGGCGCTGGTAGCGCAACGACTTGCCGAGATCCCCGCCGAGGATTCCGGCGAGGAAGCGCGCGTACTGGACCGCGATCGGATCGTCGAAGCCCATCGCGCGCCGGAACGCGTCGATCTCGGCGCGCGACGCCTCGGCCGGCATCATCAAGCGCGCTGGATCGCCGGTCAGCATCAGCGCGAAGAAGACGATCGCCGACACGCCGAGCATGACGACGAGGCCCTGGAGCGCGCGGCCGGCGACGAAGGTCGCGGTCTTCAAGGCTCAGGCGGTCCGGCCGTCGGCGCGGCGCACGAGCCAGTCGCCGAGCAGGTTGCAGCCGATCACCAGGGCGCCGATGGCGATCCCGGGATAGAGGACGAGCCAGTCGGCGAGCAGCATGAACGAGCGCCCCTCGCCGATCAGGTTGCCGAGCGTGGGCGTCGGCGGCTGCACGCCCAGGCCGAGGAAGCCGATCGAGGCCTCGAGGATGATCAGCCGCGGCAGGTCGAGCGTCAGCAGGACGGTCTGCGGTCCGACGATGTTGGGCAGCACGTGGCGTCGGATGATGGCGCCGCGGCTCATGCCGATCGCGCGCGACGCCTCGATGTACTCGAGCTCGCGGATCTCCAGCGTCTTCGCCCGCGCGACCCGGGCGAACACGGCCCAGCCCGTGACGCCGAGGACGATGATCATGTTGGACAGGCCGGGCCCGATGACCGCGACGATCAGCAGGATCAGGAGGATGAACGGGATCGCCAGTTGGATGTCGACGGCGCGCATGACGACGATGTCGACCCAGCCGCCGAAATAGCCGGCGACCATGCCCAGCGCCGTGCCGAGCACCACCGAGATCGCGGCGGCGACGACGACGATGCCCAGGGAGATCGCGGTCCCTCGCGCGAGCCGCGACAGCAGGTCGCGTCCGAGCTGGTCGGTTCCGAGCGGATGGAGCTGGCCGCCGACGACGGTGAGCGGCGGCTTGAAGGTCGCGGTCAGCGTGCCGCGCAGCGGATCGATCGGCCACAGCAGGGTGACGGACGCGCACAGCGCCGCCACACCCGCCAGCAACATGATCGCGACGATCGCATCGGCGTTCTGCCGGAGCGCCCAGGCGTCCACCGCGTCACCGCAGCGAGATGTCGAACACCGGGATGCGCGCGTCCGGACGGCCCTGGAAGTTCACGTTCTTGCGCTTCCCGTAGAGCGCATCCTCCTGATAGAGGGTCAGCATCGGGACCTGCTCCGCGGCCAGGCGCTGGATCCGCTCCAGCACGGTCGCGCGCGCCGCGGGATCGACGATCCGGCGGCTCTCGTCGAGCAGGCGGTCGAGCTCCGGGATCGCCACCGTCGAATAGGGCTCGCCGCTCCGCATGATCGCGTAGATCGCCGCATCGGCGTCGAGCGTCTGCGTCGAGCCCCAGCCGAGCATGTAGATCGGCCCCTTCTGCGGCACCTGCTGGATATAGACCGACCAGGCCAGCACCTCCTGCTCGACCTTCACGCCGATGTCGCCGAACTGCTGCGCGATCGCCTGCGCGACCTCGACGTCCTTGATGTAGCGGCGCGAGGACTGCATGCGGATCGTGAAGCCGGAAGGGAATCCCGCCTCCGCGAGCAGCGCCTTGGCCCGCGCCGGATTGAAGGGCGCGGGCGGGATCGCGACGTATCCGAAATCGGCCGGGCCGACCTGCGTCCCCATCGCCGAGCCCATGCCCTGCAGGATGTTGTCGACGATCGCCTTGCGGTCGATCGCCATGTTCAGCGCCTGGCGGACCTTCACGTTGTCGAGCGGCGCGTCTTTCATGACGAGGCCGAGATAGATGATGAGCCCGCCGTTCTTGACCGACACGAGGTCGGCGTCGGGGCTCGACTTCAGGCGCGGCGCGAAGTCGACCGGCACGCTCTCGACGATGTCGACCTCGCCGGTGAGCAGCGCGGTCAGGCGCGCGGTGCCGTCCGGGATCGTCTTCCACGAGACGCGCGCGACGGCCGGCTTGCCGCGCCAGTAATCGGCATTCGCGTCGAGGATCACGTGCTGGTCGGGCACGAACTCGACGAACTTGTAGGGCCCGGTGCCGACCGGCTTGGTCGCGAAGACGTCGCGGCCGACCTGGTTCACGTAGCCCGGCGGGACGATGTACGCGGGGTACCGGCTCATGCGCGTGGGCAGCAGCGGGTCGGGTCCGTCGGTGCGCACGCGCACGGTCGTCGCGTCGACGACGTCGACGCCCTTGACCGTGCGGATGTAGGAGAGAGTCGGCGACTTCGCCGCCGGATCGATGATGCGGTCGATCGTGAACTTCACCGCATTGGCGTCGAACGCCTCGCCGTTGTGGAACTTCACGCCGCTGCGCAGCTTGAACTCCCAGGTCGTGTCGTCGATCGACTTCCACGACTCCGCGAGCCCCGGAACCAGCTTCATGTCCTTGTCGCGCATGACGAGCGTGTCGAAGATGTTGTCGACGATCGTCGCCGCCTCGCGCAGGAAACCCGGGTCGAGCGCCGTGGTGGAGATCGGCCGCGCGATCGTCAGTGGCTTCTGCTGGGCGATCGCATCGTGACCCGGCAGCGCCAGGAATGCCGCGAGCGAAAGCGCGAGGAGTCTCTTCATCTGTCGCCTCTCCGTGGTCCGTAGCCGATCCGCCCGGCGCCTCGCATCCCCCGCGACCGCCCCGGCGCTTTCATCGAAGAGTGGAGGATCCGCCCGCGCCGCACAAGCCGACACGGCCCCGATGCACCCGCATCGGCGACCGCCGAGAAGGCGGCGTCAGAGCGACTCCCGCGGCAGATCGGGACGACGACCCCATTCGTTCCACGAAGCATCGTAGATCGACCAGTCCGTGCATCCGAGCCGGGTCAGCTGGAAGGCGAGCACCGCGGCGGTCACGCCCGAGCCGCAGGTGCAGATGATCGGCCGTTCGGGGTCGACCCCCGCCTCGCGGAAGATCCGCGCCGCGGCCGTCGGATCCTCGAACGCGAAGTCGCCGGACTGGCGGATCATCCTGTTCCACGGGAGGTTGATCGCGCCGGGCATGTGTCCGCTCGGAAGGCCCGGATAGCCGGACGGCAGCTCGCCCGTGAAGCGCTCGCGCGTGCGCGCATCGACCACCTGCGCCGCCCCGGTTCGCAGCGCCGCGAGCACCGCGCGCCAGTCGGCGACCTGGACGTCGGGTGCGGCGGCGACATACGGCACGGCGACCGGCGCGGCACCGGCGCCGGTCTCGACGGGACGGCCCTCGGCGGTCCAGCGACGCCAGCCACCGTCGAGGATGCGCACGTCGCGGTGTCCGAACCGGCGAAACATCCACCACACGCGCGCCGAGACGTAGGTGGCGTCGTAGACGACCACGGACGTGTCGTTGCCGATACCGAGGCCGCCGACATAGCGCGCGAAATGGTCGGCCGGCGGCAGCATGTTGGGCAGCGTCGAGCCCGGGTCGGACGCCGCGTCGAGATCGAAGAAGCGTGCGCCGGGAACGTGGCCCTTGGCGAATTCGTCCCGCCCGCTGCGCTTCGTCTCGGGCGCGTACCAGCCGCAATCGATCACGACGGTGCCGCCGGAACGAAGCCGGGACTGCAGAGCCTCGGGCTCGATCAGGAAAGTATCGTTCATCGCCGCCTCTCGGTTGCCGCGTCGCACGGGACCACGCCCGAAGCTACGGCACCGCTTCGCCGCCACCAAGACGGACGCCCCGACCGAACATCCGGCTCGCCGTGAATGTCGGGCGATCCCCGCGTCCGCGGCTGCAGTCTTGTCGTGCAGAGTCGCCGCGTCGATCAGAACCGATAGCGCTTGCCGACGGCGAGGGGGGCCAATCGCGCGTCGCCGAACGCATTGGCCAGCGCGGTCATCGCCCGCCACCCGGTGCAGTGGCCGGCGGCGATGGTCGCAAGCCCGAAGTCGCGCAGGGCGGCGACCGTTTCGGGAATGATCTTCTCGTTGCTCCCCACGAGATGCAGGCCGCCGATCACGGCATGGAGCGGCACCCCGGGAAAGCCGGCGCGGGCATGGTTCAGCACGTTCACGACGCCCGCATGCGAGCAGGCGGTGAAGACGACCAGCCCCTTGCCGGCGACATGGACCGCGGCGAAGCGCTCGTCCATCAGGAGCGGGTCCGGCTCCCAGGGACTCGCGTCGTCGACGCGGCGATGCTGGCTCTGCAGGCCGCGCTCGAACGGCGTCAGCCGCGGAATCTCGCCGCTGACATGAACGCAGCCGTCGAGCACGTCGACGCTCGCCGTGCCGCAGACCACCCGGCCGCCCCGGGCGCCGAGCGCGGCCATGCTCGGGACGTCCTCGAGCAATCGCATCGTGCCATCGGCAGACTTCGTGGCGCGCGTGACGAACATCCCGGGATGCACGTAGCACTCGACGGCGCGGCCGCCGTTCCGCGCCCGGATCATGTCGAGCGCGCGAAGCATCGCGCCGCCGTGGTCCCAATGGCCGTGCGACAGGATGATCGCCTCGACGGCGCCGAGGTCGACCTGCAGCAGGCCCGCGTTGCGCTCGAACACCTCCTCGTCGGGACCGGTGTCGAACAGCAGCCGGCGAATCCGGTCCCCGTGCCGGACCGTCACCAGGCACGACAGGCCGTGCGCGGCGACGCACAGGGCGCGGCCGCCGGTGCGCGCGAAGCCGCGCCGTCCCAGCGAAAGCATTTCGATGTCGACAAAGGCCGGAACGCTCGAAAGATTGTCGGTCACGTTGTCGACGAGGATGTCGACCTCGAGCGCATCGACGGGCACAAGCGAAGCCATGGCGGCGTCCTCCCGATCCGACGTCGATCCGGCATCACGATAGCAGGCTCGATCACCGGCTCCCAAGGATCCGGACCGGAGTCCGCCCGGGCGGGCGCCGCGGGACTGCAGCACCGGATCGCACGCGACATGGCCGCCGCCGCGCGCGATACCGGACCGGCGGCGAAAGCTCGACGACATCCACGGCGGCCCGCATCGCTCTGACGGGCCGTCGCATGCCGCGACCGGTCGCAGCGCCTCGGCGCGATGACCGCGTGAGCCCGTCACGCCGCCGGCGGGGCGACAAGACCTCAATCGTCAGGCGGAATTTGTAATTCGTTTGTCGCCTGTTCGGCATCGGACCCGACGCCTATAGTTGTCGGCACTCGAGCGATCGACCCGCGGACCGAAGGGGGGACGGATGGTCGAATTCGCACGCCTGTTCGACCCTGCTCTCGTGGCATCGATCGACGACATCGGCCTGCGACTCGCCGATCCGTCGCGTCTGGCCGCCGTGCCGATCGTGCGCCCGGGCGTGGCCCGCCACGGCGGATCGGCGCTGGTGGCGCTCGATCTCCGCGCCGCGGCGAGCACGCTCGTGCCGGAGGCCCCTTGCGACGGCGCGGTCCGTCGCGTCGCGCTCGATCCCTCGACGCCGCTTCCCGACGGCACGACCGAGATGCTCGAGATCGTGCCCCTGCCCTTCCCTGCAGGGGGCTTCCGCCCGCGCAGCGGTATGCCGACCTTCTACGTCGCGCCTTTCGATCAGGCGCCGCCCGACGGCGAGCGCGTCGCGCGGGGCGCGCCGCTCGCGGCCACGACGATGCGGGCATGGATCGCGGCGCGCTTCCAGGATTCCTTCAAACCCGCGCCGCATGATTGGATCCGGGCCATCGGCGCCGCATTGCCCGCCGCGGCGCAGCCGGCCTGGCTCGCGCAGGAGGGCGTCTACGGCGCGGCCGAGAGGCTGCGGGTCACCGATCACGTCGGCGAGGGGCTCGAGGGCGCCGCCTTCGTCATCGCATTGCGGCGCGACGCCGACCTCGCCGTCGAGGAGGAATGGACGCGCAGCGTCGATGCGCGCTCCGACCTGGCGCTCGCCGTCGCCGCTGCGCCGCTGGTCGGCGCCAGCGGAACCTTCGCCTCGCTCTATGCGCCGCCGGCCGGCCGGCACTTCGCGCTGCGCTGGGTCGCGGCAGCCGGACCGCGCGCGATCACGACCGGCGTGCTCAGCTTCTATCCCGACGGGCCGAGCGCGCCGCCCGGCTCGCCTCTCGCGATCGCACCCGGCGCGCCGTCGCGGCGCAGCCTCCAGGTGCTCGCCGTCGAGGACTGGTTCGCCGCGAGACCGGCGGGAGCGTCCGTGCCGATGTTCCGCACCGGATCGCGTGTCGAACCGCTGGTCGACGGCGTCGCCGCCTTCGCCCGACTCGTCGACGACCTCGACGACGCGCGCCGCGACTCCACCGCTTCGGAACCGTTGGGCGGCCACTTCACGGGCCTGTTCGTGATGGACTTCCCGCTGGTCCGCGGGCGCGACGACACGAAGCTGTCGGCCTACGCTGCGGACATCATCGCCAAGGGCGGCTCGGTGCTGGTCCTGCCGGACCGGATCGTCAATCTGCGCGACGAGGACGTCGGCGCGCTGCGCAGCGCGGCGATCCTTCTGCTCTTCGCGGTCGCCGACATCGGGCTGCTCGTGATCATGCTCGAGTCGCTGGCGACCGACGAGCGCGGCGCCATCTTCCTGTTCCTCGCGATCACCGGCCTGGCGCTGGTCCTCGCCGAACTCGACCTCCCGCTCTCGACGTTCGAGAAGAGCACGGAGGCGATGGACAGGCTCAACGAGGGCCGGCCGCGGCCGATCGCGATCTTCGCGCCGGCGCCGATGCGGCTCGACGACAATCCGCTCACTCCGCCGAGCAGGCTCTACGGTCTCGAGAGCACCGTCGACCAGTTCGGCTTCTGGCACGTGAAGGCGCAGGTCGTGAAGCGCGCCGCCGCCGGCGAGCCGGAGTCGCATGTCGCGCACGTGGGCGGCGTCGACATCAACCCCAACCGGCTCGACACCCCCGCCCACCAGGGGCGCAGCCCGTTCCACGACGTGCATGCGCGGCTGTCCGGCCCGATCGCGGCCGACGTGTTCGCCTCGTTCGGCGAACGCTGGGCGGTCGACGCCGCGCGCAATCCGGTCGCGCCGGCGCCGCTGGTGCTGACGGCGGACGCGGACGCTCTGGCGGCGAGCCCCAGTCGCCACATCGCCCGCATCGGGCGCACCTATTACGGGGCCAAGCCGGGCACGACGTCGCCGATCGCCGACTTCGCGCCCGCCGGCGAGCGGACGATCTACGAGACGCTGCTTCAGGCCATCCGGTCGGCCCGCGATCACATCTACATCGAGGACCAGTACTTCACGCCCAACGACGAGTATGTCGACGCCCTGGTCGCCGCGGCCGCGCGCTGCCGGCGGCTCGTGGTGCTGATCCCGACCGAGAGCGACCAGATCTTCGGCGATCGCCGGCGGCGGATGATCATCGACCGCCTGCGCGGCAACGCCGCGGCGCCGGGCTGGGGCGACCGGTTCTTCATCGGCTGTCCGCTGCGACGGCCCGTGCTCGACGCGACCGACCGGATCACGAGCGCGGGGCGCTGCGTGCTGCTGCGCGCGGCGACCACGGCCGAGGATGCGATCTTCGTCGCGCCGCCGGCCCGGGTGCCCGACCTGCCGGGCTGGCTCGTGGTGGACGGCGAGCTCATGCTCGCGCGCAGCGCCGACAACGCGGAGATCGACGGCAGGAAGGCGAAGCGGATCACCGTCATCCGCGAGCGCGCGGGGAGTCTCGAGCTCGGCACGCGCGCCCGCAGCCATGCTGCCGGCGCGCCGGTGACGTTCTCGCGGCCGCGCCACATCTACGTGCATTCGAAATGCATGATGGTCGACGACATGTTCGTGTCGATCGGCTCGGCCAACGTCAATCGCCGCGGCTTCTTCCACGACGGCGAGTTGAACGTCTTCGCCATCCCCGAGGCGCTGCGCTCGGCGCCGGACAACCCCGCCCGCGCGCTGCGCACCGCGCTCTGGGCCGAGCAGCTCGGCCTGCCGCCGGCGATGGGCAGCATCCTCGGCGACGCGACCGGCGCCTTCGATCTGTTCCTGCGCTCGCGCTTCTTCACGCGCGCCCTCTCCTACGCGGCGGTCGACATCCGCCCGCAATTCGCCATGCCCGAGGAGGCCGTGATCCCGGGCTCGCTCATGAACGCGATCAAGCTCCAGGCCGGGCTGGTCGTCCCGGTGACGCTCGAATCCCTGCTCGACGAGATCTGGAACATGGTCGTCGATCCGACCTCGTTCACCGATCCCAACCCGCGCTCCGGGCCCGTCTAGATGCCGAGCGTGATCCACGCCATTCCCGTGGTCACGCCGGAAGCGACGGGCGTGCATCTGCTGTGGAGCGGGCCGCGGGAGTGGCTCTACTCGCCCGGCGGCTGGCGCTTGCAGCGCCGCGAGCTCGACCGCCGGCGCGAGGTCGAATGCGTGAACATCGCCGGCGCGACCCTGGCCGGTCTGCGCGCCGCGCGCGAGAGGCGCACCGCGATCGGCATGGCGCTGCTGCGCGCCGGCGCGTGGCCCGGCGGACCCGATCCGGGCACCCCGGAGGCCGGCGCCGCAGCGGAGGTGTTCACGCTCGAGCTCGATCGCCCTGCGCCGTTCGTGCGCGTCGTCTCGACCGCGAAGTGGAACTTCGTCGTGGCCCTGCGCGCCGGAAAGGTGGTCGGCGGCGGACGCGCGGCCAAGGCGCCGTTCTCCGCGGAATTCGCCGCGCCGGGCATCGACACCATCGTCGCCTACACGCTGGGGATGGGCGAGCTGACGCTGTGCCGCGGCCGCGACGCCAGCGAGGAGTCGTGGCGCGAGGCGCCCGTCATCGCGCGGCTGCAGCTGCCGCTGCGCGAGGCGATGCCCGAGCTCGGCGGCATCGCGGCCGAGCTCGCCCTCGCGCGCTCGCGACTGCTGCCCGGCGAGACGCTGCGCGAGGACGAGTTCCGCGACGTCGCGGACCTGCTGCGGCGGCTGGTGCGCGCCGACGGTCCGCCGCGGCCGATCGATCTCGCGCTGCTGATGCGCGACAGCACGAGCGACGCCTTCACCGAGCTCGCGGCGCTCGATCCGCTGCGCAGCCTGCTGCTGGTGCCGCGCTGGCGGCGCGCCCTGGGTTTCGCCCATTTCGACCGCGGTCCCGGCCTCGTCCCCGGGCAGGCCTACGAATACCGCCTCACCGGCGCGTTTCCGGCCGCGGACCTCGGCGATCGCGTGGCGGGCTTCCATACCGTGCCGTCGACCACGGCCCTGCCCGCCGACTTCCAGCTCGGGACGCTGCGCATTCGCCTTGCGCAGCCCGGCACGGTGACGCTCGCGCGCGCGCCGGCCGCGAACGTGCTGCGGGCGACGACGCGCCGCGGCGTCGCGCTGCGGCTGCCCGGCGAGCGCTTCTGGCTCGGACTCGACCTCGACCGCGACAGCGCGGTGATCGACTTCCCGACACCCGTCTCCGCGGTCGTGCTCGAGCTCGGCGGCGCGCATACGCTGAGCTTCGCGGCCGGCGATCCGGCGGCGGCCTTCGGCCCCTACGCACCGGTGCCGGCCGGGCAGCTCCCCCGTCTCGCATTCCCCTCGCCGGTGATGCAGCTGCGCCTGCGCGGGCGCGGCTTCCTCTGCGCCGTGCGGATCGGCGGCGGCGGCGGCAGCGGTCTGATCGAGGAGGCGGTCGCCACCGCGCCGGTGACCCTCGCGCACACGCCGCCGCCCGTCGCACCCCTGGCGCTCGACATCGCCAATCTGCAGGTGCCGCAATCGATCGCGCTGTCGGACCGGCCGAGCGGGCCCACGCCCCCGCCGCAGGCGCTCGGCTTCGCGCTGTCGTGGACACCGGCGCCGGTCGCCGGGACGACCACGTGGCCCGCCGACCTCGGCGCAGCGCCGCCGCTCGAGGCGACGATGTTCCAGATCGAGCATCAGCCGCTCGAGCCGGCGGGGGCGCCCTGGGTCGCGGTCCTCGAGGACGACAACCTCGTCTCCGGCGATCGCGCCTTGCCGGCCGAGCCGACGCGCATCGTGCCGGGAGTCGACCTCATGCAGGTGTTCCCCGAGGCGCGGCTGGCCGAGACCGCCGCGACCGCCATGCGTCTGCAGTGGCGCGACGTCTTCGACTTCGCCGCCGGCGATGCGCCGGTCCGCCGCCCCCTGCCGCCGACCGGCAGTCGGCACCGCTATCGCATCCGCGCCGTCGATGCGATCGGCCGGCCGAGTGCCGACGCGCGGGAGAGCGCGGCGCTGCGCCTCGAGAAGCGGGTCCCGCCGCCGATGCCGGCGGGGATCGATCCGCGGCCTGCGCACGCGCTGTCGCGCGCCGCCCCCTCGGGACCCCAGGTCCGCATTCTCGTGCGCGACGCGCCCGACCTGTCGGCAGAGGAGCGGGCGATCCTCGGCGGGCACGACAATGCCATCCTGCTGAGCTGGGGCTGGCACGCGGAGCAGCGCGCGCAGGATCCGAGCGCGCGCGAGTTCCGCGTCTACGTCTCGCGCCACCGCCTCGATGCGCAGCTCGCGCGCGTCGACGCCGTCGCCGAGCTCGGGCCCGGACGCTACGCCGTCGATCTCCACCTCGAGCGCGACGTCCCCGCCGACGCTTCGGCGGGGCTCGTCTTCAACGCCGGCTACCCCTTCCATCTGCGCTCGCACGGCGCGGGCCGTGTCATCCAGGCCGTCGTCGCCGCGCGCGTCGCGCGGCCCGACGGCAGCTTCCCGTCCCCCAGGCTCGGGGATGCGAAGTTCCCGATGCGCCTGACGCCCGACATGACCCGCGCCGGCACCTGGAGCGCGCGCACGCAGGTCGTGCCGCTCGTCGCGGGGCGCGACGTGTACGCCGCGGCGCCGATCTTCGATCTCCTCGACCTCGGGCCCGACCACCCGCGCGACGAGGTGATGGTCGGCGTGAGCGCGGCCGACGCCGAGCCCTATGTCGACGATCCGCTCGCCCCGGCGGAGAGCCGGCCCGGCAACGAGGGCGCGATCGCGGCGGTGCGCTGCGCCGCGCGCTATCGCGGCCGGCCGATCGTCGCCGACGTGCCGGCGCTCGCGCCGGTGCCGGAGATCGTCGCCCCCTTCCCGGGCGCACGGCCCCTCGGCTTCCGCCTCGATCTCTCCGCCATCCTCGCCGGCAGCGGCTTCGCAGCCGGCGCGCGCGCCGTGCCGGAGCGCGCACTGGTCGACGACGTGGTCGCCGCCTATCGCATCGAGGCCGGCCGCGTCGTCGCGCGGGTGCTCGAGCCGAGAGGTGCGGGCGACGCGGAGAGCGAGGTGACGGTGCCCAACCCGCTCGACCGTGCGGCGATCATCGCGGCGATCGAGGCCCGCTCCGTCGACGGCCTCGCCGACGCGCATGCGGTCTTCCTCGCCGCCTCGCATCCCTTCCGCGCCCGGCTGTTCACGCCGGCGGCCGCCGCGACGATCACCCTGCCGGCCTTCGACGAGAGCCTCGCCAACCGCGCCGGACGCTGGATCTATCGGCTGCGCGCGATCGACAACGCCGGACGGACGTCGCTCGACGGCGTCACGCTGAAGGGCGTCGTGCGCGTTCCGGCGGCGACGCCGGTGACCGCGCCGATCCGGTTGCCGGCCCGAGCCGGCGACCCGCGCCATCGCCTACGTCTCGCCGTTCACGCCGACGATGTCGTCACCCACGTCATGGTCTTCAGCCACGAGCACGCGGCGGCGACCCGCGCCCCCGTGACGGCCGAGCTGATGTCGCGGGCGCTGCCCGCGGCGCCCGGCGCGGTCCTGGCGCGGCTGCGCCTTCCCGACGGCACGATGCTGACGCCGACCCTGCGATCGCTCGCCGATCCCGGCGTCGAGGGCGCGCCGCCCTATCGAGCGCTGGCGGTCGACGCCGCGGCAGGCGGCGACGATCGCGTCAGCCTGTGGGCCTGCGCAGTCACCCGCGACGGCTGGCTGTCGCCGCTCGTCGGCCCGTGGACGCTGTGATGGCCAAGGTCACGTTCTTCGACCTCCTCGGTGTCGGCGACGCGCTCGCCGCCGCCGAGCTCTGGCCGCGCGACAGGATCGGCAACGTCGTCGGCGACACGGCGACGAACAGCCCGGGCCACTACGTCGAGCTGATGCTCTTCCTCCAGGAGTCGCTGTCGATCACGGGCCTGCGCAGCGGCTCGGACGGCGAACGCAGCGG
The DNA here is from genome assembly GCA_016793165.1 of Alphaproteobacteria bacterium. Taxonomy (GTDB): domain Bacteria; phylum Pseudomonadota; class Alphaproteobacteria; order CACIAM-22H2; family CACIAM-22H2; genus CAIOSQ01. Next base: position 33,402 of record JAEULA010000088.1, read on the forward strand.
CTTCTGGGGCGAATTGCATGTCGAGCCGTCGATCCTCGCCCCCGATCGCCCGCTGGTCGCGAGGAATCTCCCGGACTTCGCCTTCACGCTCGAGCCGACCGGCCCGTTGCCGGCGACGGTGTTCGTGGCGCGCGGCGCCACGACCGAGATCGTCGTGCACGGGTTGCCGATAAGGCTCCACTTCCCGCTCGGCTTCCTCGAGCCGATGCGCACGGAGGCGGAGCTCGCGATGACGGCGCCGCTACCGCCGAAGCGGCTGACCGATTCCTTCGATCCGGGAACGCCCGACAGCCTCGAGATCACGCTGAGCGACGCGGACCGCTCCTTCATCAAGGTGCGCGTCAACGTGCGACTGAGCGAGGCCGGCGATCTCTACCTCGACATGGTCGTGCCGGTGTCGATCGGCCCCTGCTACCTGACCGGCCTGCCCTGTCGCGCGGTCCACGACATGCAGCTCCTGCCGAGCCCGAACCTGCTCGACACGCCCGGCGAGATCCCCTTCGAGTGGATGCGGCACTCCCTCGGCCCCGTCCCGCTCGGCGTCGTCACCTTCCGCACGATCGAGCTCGACCCCGAGCATCCGACGATGGAACGCCTCGCGGCGAAGATCCGCGACGGTCGCGCCGAGGCGGCCGCGGTCGAGTTCGTGATCGAGGATCTCGCGCTCGCCCAACCGCTGCCGCTGCACGGGCGTTTCGCGCTGCGCCGCTCGATCGTCGCGAAGTCCGATCCCGAGGCCGAGATCTTCGATCTCCGGAGCGCGCCGGCCCGCATCGCGATCGGACCGTGGCACCTCCACATTTTCCGGCTTCTGCTCCAGACCGTGCCGCTCGACGGCACCGAGCTGCCCGTCGCTTTCGACGTGGCCCTGACCGCGAAGGATGCCCTGCCGGGCGGCGGCAGCGCGCTGGCCGTCAGCGCCGACGAGAAGGGCGTGATCACGGGGAGCTTCGTGTTCCCCGAGTCCGAGCGGCGGCGCGTGATGACCCTGGCCGGCGCCGAGGTCCGGCTGGCCGCGCTGCGGATCGGCGTCGCCGCGCTCGGCCTCGGCAAGTCGCCGACGCGGCCGGGACTGGCGGTGCCGCTGCCGTCGCCGGAGTGGGCGAAACCGCTGATCGCGGTCGCCGACTTCTCGATCACGACGGGCGCGCGCGACAAGCTGATCGAGGCGAAGGCGCGCGCCGAGCCGGCGAAGCCCAAGATCCTGCACGACGTCGGATGGTCGCTCGGCAAGCTCTCCCTCGGCGGGCTCGCCAACATCGACATCGACTTCACCATCGCGAAGGCCTTCCGCGTCCGCATCGAGGAGCTCGGCGTCGTCACCGACGCCGACGGCGGCGACTACCTGATGCTCAGCGGCAGCGTCGGCACGCCCTTCGAGCTGACCCAGCAGCCGGAGGCGGAGCTCGCCCCGCCCGCGGCCGCCAGCGGCGAGAACGATGCCAAGCGCTTCGGGATCGGGATCCGCGTGCATCGGCTTCGCTTCGGCATCGGCTCGGGCGACGAGATCGAGTCGCGCTTCAAGCTCGACGGGCTGTCGCTGTGGCTCCGCACCAAGCGCTTCGAGCTGCTCGGCTTCGGCATGGCGAGCGAGTACACGCTCGACCCGCCCGGCAACCGCCACCAGGAGCTCGGCTTCGAGCTCAAGCTGCGCTTCGAGGCGTTGGCGACACGCTTCGAGTTCGGCGCGCAGCTCTTCCACGGCCGGGTCAGCGGCGCCGACGACTTCACCTACTGGATGTTCGGGTTCCTGCTCGGCGTGCTGCCGCTGGGGAGCATGGAGCTGCAGCGGCTGCGCGTGCTGGCGGTGAAGAACATGACGCCGCGGCTCGACCCGCCCGGCGACTCCACCGCGGAGGAAATGCGCCTGCTGCGGTGGTTCAAGCGCGAGGGCGACGCGCTCACGCTGCGGCTCGACCGCAAGCTCGCAGCGTGGATGCCGCTCGACGCCAGCGTGGCGGGCGGCGTCGGCGCCGGGATCACGCTTGCCGGGACCAAGGCGGTGCGCGTCGAGCTGTTCGCCTTCGCCTTCGACTCCCCGACCGACGCGGGCGTGCTGATCGGCCTCGAGCTCTATCTCGCCAAGTCCAAGGATCCGGTCGCCTTCGCGGCGCTCGAGTGGGACCCCGACACCGACAAATGGGGCCTGGCGATCGGCCTCGCGCTTTCGCTCGACAAGCTGCTCGGCGACGATGCGCCGAAGTGGATCACCCGGCACGGCATCAACGCGGCGCTGACGGGGCTCTTCTACGCCGGCAACCAGCCCGACACGCTGGCAATCGGCCAGTACAACGACGTCGCAACCTGGCTCGCGCTGCGGTTCCAGATCAGGATCGCCGGCGTCCTCGACGTCTCGGTCCTTGCCGCGTTCTGCCGTCACCGTGTCGATCGGCCCGAGGGCCCGAGCGTCACCGGCATCCTGGTGCAGGCCAAGGGGCAGCTGAATCTCGGCGTCGGCAAGCTGCAGTTCTACGCCACGTTCAGCTGGCTGGGCGGGCAGTGGCGCAATGAAGCGATCTCGGCCGGGGACGTGTTCCTGATCGAGGCCGGGATCCGCATCCGCCTGTTCCGCGTCTTCAACTTCGGCGCCACGATCCATGTCGAGGTGAGCCAGCTCGGGCCGCAGGCCGACGCCACCTACAACCGCAAGAGCTTCAAGCTGTCGATCGAGACGCCGTGGTACCTGCCCGACGTCACCATCCGCTGGGAGGTGACCGACGGCACGCCGCTGCTCGACGCGCAGGAGGTGGTCTCGCCGCCGATGACGGGCGCCTCGGCGATCGGCCCGGGCGCGCCGCGCGCCGCACCGATCGGCCATACGCCGGTCACCGAGGGCGAGGCGCCGGAGCGCGTCTACGCGATGCGCGACCTGCGGGCGATCGCACCGATCGCACCCGGCGACGCCGCGTTCGCGGCACTCGCGCCGATCGGCGTCGACAGCACGATCGTCCTCGACTGGAAGCCCGCCCTCGACGCCGAGGCGACGGTCCTGCCGGCGGCCCCGCCCGACGCCGGCACCCAGAACTCGAGCGATCTCGCGGCCCGCTACGTTCTCGCCGCGATCGGCATCCGGCGGCGCGCACGCTTCGGGCCGGAGGCCGGCGCCTGGAAGGTCCTGCTGGATCCGGCAGCGACCGTCCCGCCCGCGCTCGACGGGCTGCCGCCCCTCGCCACGCTGGTCGATGCGCTCGCGCCCAGCGTCGGATTCGACTGGGATGCCGATCTGCACCGCGAAGGCGCGCTCGATCCGCGCCGGCTTCTCGTCAATGCGCGCACGCCCTATTCCTTCACCGTCGGATCGGCGGCGAGCGACGAGCTGATCGCCGACGCGCATCCGCGCTGGCCGTGCTGCGAGCGCTTCCCGAAGCCCACGGACTGGCACCGCGTCGACTGGTCGGACACGCCGCTCGGAACGCGCGCCCCGGCGAGCGAGCGCTTCACCGACTCCGCCAGCGTCTTCCAGTGGCTGACGCCTCGCGCGCCCGTCGTCGTCGCCACGACGAACGAGGAGCATGCCGCGCGGCTGCGGGTCGGCGAGCTGCCGGCCGGGCTGCTCGCGCGCGCGCGCTTCGACGCGCGCGTCTTCGCCTGCGAGATCTTCATCCGCTGGGAGCGTGCGCATTCGAGCGTCCCGCTGACGATCGAGGCTTATGACGGCCTGACACCGGTCGAGACGCGCGCGTTCCCGCTCGGCGCCGCATCGCCGCCGCAGCCGATCCGGATCGAGAAGGCCGGGGGCTTCACCGCGCTGACGCTGCGACGGGGCGCCGGCTCCGACGGGCCGCTCGAGGCCGGAGGCTCGGCCATATCGGTGACGCTGGTGCGCTACCGCACCGTCGAGGAGGAGCGCGATTTCCTCATCGCCGGGGCCCGCTGCCAGGCCCAGGAGGACCGACTCGCCGGGATCCGGCGCTTCGCCTGGCTGCCGAACCACGACTACGAGATCACGCTGCGCACGCGCGTCGAACTGGCGCATGCCGGCACGGGCGCGCAGGCGACCGACATCGTGCAGTCGGCCTTCTTCCGCACCAAGGGCCTGCCCGGGCTGAATGCCGTCGTGCATGTCGGGGAGGAGGTCGAGCCCTATGTCGAGTCGCGCTATCCGCGCACCGGCGAGCGCCTCTATCGCCGCGAGCCCCTCGCGGTCGCGTTCAACGAGCGCTTCAACATCCTCGCGCCGGTCGAGCGCATCCCGGTCCCCGGCTCGCCGATCGAGGCGGGCCAGCTGCTCGAATGGTCGCTCGCGGTCGAAAAGAGCGCCGGCGCGCTCGGCTTCGAGCGCGTCTCGGTCACCAGCGCCGACTGGCTGACCACGCATCACGGGACCGTGGGGCCGCGCGGACCGCGCGATCCGCTTGTCCACGATGTCGGGTTCATGCGCGGCACCGCGCGCCGAGCGGCGTCGCTCGATCCGATGCGCGGCCGCTTCGAGCACATGCAGTCCCGGGTCGGCGGTTGCGGGCATCCGCGGATCGAGCATGCGTCCCAGGTGCTCACGCACGAGCCGGTCGATACGGCGGCGCCCGACGCGGCGACGAGGCGCTGGGAGGCCGATACCGATTACACGGTGAACCTGCGGCGGAAGGGCGGCCCCTTCGTCCATCGCGATCGCTTCGTGCCGCTCGACCTGACGGCGATACGGCCGGCCGCGCTTGGCGGCGCGGCCGGCGCCTGGACGCTCGACGACGGCGCGCTCGGCTCGAACGGACCCGAGCTGCGCTTCGCGCGCTTCGGCGAGGCGGACGAGCCCTGGGAGCATGTCCAGCTGCGCGCGCAGGTCAGGCCGGGCACCGGCGCCGCCGGGCTCGCCGTCGCGGTGCGGGCGAGCGGCGCCTCGGTGACGGGCGCGTGGGTGGCGCTGCTGTCGCGCGACGGCGAGGCGACGACGCTGCGGCTGATCGAGATCGACGGCGGTGCGGCGCACGAGCGCGCCGTCGCGCCGCTCCCGGCGGCCGCGGCCGAGGGTGCCCGGCTCGAGCTCCTCGCCTATGACGACGCCGTCGTCGCAACCGTCGGCGAGGCGCAGGTCGCGGCGCCGCGTGGCGCCCGGCGTGTCGGGCAGAGCGCGCTGGTGGTGCGCGGCGACGGTCGCGTCGCAAGCCTCGACGTCGATCCGATCGACGGGTACCGGCTCGTCTTCCGCAGCAGCCGGTACGACGACTTCCCGGCGCAGATCGCCGGCGCCGGCGGCGTGGTCGAGACGCGGGCCGCCGACGCGTTCGCGCCGCCGTCGGCGAGCGTCGGCGCGCTGCTCGCGCGCACGCGCGGGGACATCGCGGCGGCCATGCGCCCGGATGCGCCGGCCGAGGCCCGCGAGCGGATCTTCGAGACATGGACGAGCGAGCGAGCGCTGCTGTTCCGCCAGGCGCCCGAAGCGCTGTCCCTCGCCCGCCTCGTCGAGGGCGGCGCCACGGCGATGTTCGCGCTCGAAGGTCCCGAGCCGCTCGCCTTCAGCCGGGACGTCGCGTTGACGATCGCCCGGCGCACGGTGACGGGACCCGTGCTGCCCGCCCTCGGCGACGATCGCCGCCGGCCCGACCGTGCCGTCTCCCCCGCGATCGCGTGGCTCGCGTCGTTCGAAGCGATCGACGATCGCATCATCGGGGCGCTGCCGCCGCGCGCCCTCGCCGCCGTGCAGCGCGTGGCGGTCATCGAGGCGCGCAGGCTGCGATTGGAGCGGGCGGAGTACCGCATCGTCGCTCACCCCGCAGGGCCGGACGGGCGCGGCTTCGTCGAGGCCGTGTTCGATCGGCGACGGGTGATCCCGCCGCGCGGCGAGCCCGGCTTCGAGGCCGGCGACGTCCTGCTGCTCGGCCCCGACGGCGTCGTCGGGCCGCCGCTGCGACCGCCCTTCCCCTGGCCGCCGCGCCCTGCCGTGTTCGTGCCGCAGCCGCTCGTGATCCTCGCCAATGGCGACGAAACGCGGGCCCTCGCGATCCCGGTCGACGGCGCGGGCAACGCGCTCGCACTGCCGAGCGGGCTCTACCGGTTCGAGTTCGCGATCGATCGCGCACGCTGGCGCGCCGCCGCTCCGGACGCCGTATCGAATTACCGGGCGCGAACCAGCTTCGACGTGACCTGGTGAGTCCCGGCGGCTTGCGGACGTCGCGGCGCGGCTCGACGACAGCGCCGACTCCCCACGCGCCGCCGCCAGGCGTCAGGGATGGCCTCTCACGCACTTGTCGCGGCAACCGTTGATTGTGCGCCGGCCTGCGCCCGCGACGCCTGCGGCCACGAGGCGTCCCCCGAGGCCGGGACCTCGGACGCCGTCCCGCGCACCCCCAGCCCTTCGCGACTCACGTGGCTCGAGCGACCGCCTCGAGGATCCGCACCGTCTCGGCGCCGAGGCGCACGTCGCAGGGATGCGCGCGCGCGCCGCCGGCGATCGCTGCAACCAGCGCTACCACCGCATTCGCGTAGGCGGTCGGACGCTCGAAAGCCGGTTCCGGCAGGACGAACTCGTCGGCGGCGTCCATGAACCGGTAGCGCTGCCCCTGCTCGGCCGGCGTGGCATGCAGCGTGAGGGAGACGCTCGCCGAGGCACCGCGCGCGTGCCGGGTCTCGAACCGCACGACACGCGCCGGCGCCGGAAGCCGCCGCGCACCGACGACGGGACCGAGCATCGCGATCAGCACCGAGAGCACATGCGGGCCGATGTCCCACAGCGCCGCACCGTCGGCGAGCCGCCATGACGAGTGCTCGTAGGGGCTGCCCGCCGACAGCGCCGCGGAGCGCACCTCGATCTCCGCGCGCTGCCAGTCGCGCGCGGCGTGCCGCTCGATCGCGGCGGCGAGCTCCGGCACGAAGCGGCGGGTGAAGAACACCATCGACGCGACGCCTCGCGCGGCGACCGCATCCGCGATCTCGACCGCGCGACGATGCGTGGTCGCGATCGGCTTCTCGAGCAGCACATGCTTGCCCGCCGCGATCGCGCGGAGCGCGAGCGACTCCTGGACCTGCGGCGGAACGGCCAAGCTGACCGCATCGACGGCCGCCAGCATCGCCTCGAAGCTCTCGAAGGCGACCGTCCCGCGCTGCGCCGCGAGCGCGCGGGCCTTGTCGACGTCGCGCCCCCAGATGCCGGCGAGCCGCGCTCCCGGCACGGCGCCGAGCCCGACCGTGTGCACGGCCGCGGCCCAGTAGGCGGTGCCGACGACGCCGAACCTGATTTCCATGCCGAACCCCCGACCGGCCGACTCGACGACCGAGCGCACGATCTTACGAGAACCCGCTTTCGCCGTCGGGGCATTCCCACGCTCGTCGCGCCGGGGTCGCCGTCGCGACGCGTCCCCGGCGAAGGCGACACGCGTTCGTCGCGGAACTCTTCACCAATCGTCACTTTATCGTCATGGTGGCGCCGCCCGCGACGCGCAATCGCCGCGATCGATCGGGCTCGCACGCCACTGCATCGGAGAGCACCACGATGGCCATCGTCTTCGACGGTCAACCCCTGACGTTCGAGGCACCGGGACCCGGCTCGTGGCAGCTCGACACGGTGCATGTGCCGCGACCGTGGTCGCGCTTCCAGTGCGAGGTCCACTCGGCCAATCTGCCGATCGGATTCCGCAGCTGCGCGCGCCGCTATGGCTGGCTGATGGACACGCTGCGGTTCGAGTCGGTGCACGGCTTCATCTACGCCTCGCCCGCGCCGCCGCCCGCCGACGAGATGCCCGCGCGCTTCGCCGCCGCGGCGCAGGCGATCGAGACAAGGTTGTGGCGGCAGGACCTCGCCCGCTGGCTGGACGAGGTGAAGCCGGCCACGATCCGCGCCCAGATGGCGCTGCAGGCGGTCGACCCTGCGGCGCTCGACGACGAGGCGCTCGCCGCCCATCTCGATCGCTGCCGCGCGAACCTGGAGAGGATGGTCCAGCAGCACCACAACTTCAACGCGGCGGCGCTGCATCCCGTCGGCGACCTGATGGCGCATCTCGCGATGTGGACCGGCGAGCCCGTGGGCAGGTTCCTCGCCCTGCTGCGCGGTCACGCGCCGGAGTCGGCGGGCATCTACACCGAGCTCGACACGCTGGTGGCAGCACTTCGCGCCGACACGGCCGCGGCGACCCTGCTGCGCTCGAACGCCGATCCGGCGGAGATCGTCACCCGGATGCGCACGATGCCGGGTGCGGTCGGGCCCGCGGCCACCGCCTATTTCGATCTCGTCGGCTACAGGCTGCTCGACAGCCTCGACACCGGCGACGCCTACGGGCTCGAACTGCCCGAGGTGCTGGTGAACACGATCCGCCTGGCGGTCGATCGCGGCGCCGCGACGCCG
>JAEULA010000094.1 GCA_016793165.1 Alphaproteobacteria bacterium
GCGCTGGGCACGTACACGCTGACGCTGCTCGGGACGGTGGTCGAGGGCGGCGGCACGGACGTGCCGGTGCCGGCGACCTGGACGCTGTTCGGCGTCGGCGCCGCCGCGCTCGTCGCCTGGCGCCGCCGGCGCGGCGCCCGGGCCAAGGCCGCCTGAAGCGGACGGCGCGCACCCGGCGCGCACGGCGCGTCGGGTGGGCGTCGGCGGCCGCTCGCCGCCTCGCGATTGATCGTCGGCAGCATCGCTTTCGGCTTGTTGACGCAATTCACGGCAGGCGGCGGTTCGCGACGAGCGACGGTCGCGGGCACGGCCGGAAATCGGGATTGCCGGCGCGTGCCCGCAGGGTCACGATCGAGCTGGTGCAGAGCTGATCCGGGGCCCGATCCATGAGCTACGACGTCGTCATCCGCGGCGGAACCGTCGCCACCGCCGCCGACACCTATCGCGCGGATGTCGGCATTCGCGACGGACGCATCGTCGCCATCGCCGACTCGCTCGCCGATGCCCGGGAGGTGATCGATGCCGGCGGCCTGCTCGTGCTGCCCGGCGGAATCGACAGCCACGTGCATATCGAGCAGCCCGGCGGCGACGGCTCGATGACGGCCGATGATTTCGAGTCCGGCACGCGCTCGGCCGCATGCGGCGGCACGACGACCATCATGCCCTTCGCGATGCAATTCCGCGGCCGGTCGTTGCGCGAGACGACCGATGCCTATCGCCGCAAGGCCGAAGGCAAGGCGATGATCGACTATGCGATCCATCTGATCATCGCCGACCCGACCGACCAGGTGATCGGCCAGGACCTGCCGGCGCTGATCAAGGACGGCTACACGTCGTTCAAGGTCTACATGACCTACGACGACCTCAAGCTCAACGACCGGCAGATGCTCGACGTCCTCAGCCTCGCGCGGCGCGAGGGGGCGATGACGATGATCCACGCCGAGAACTCGGACTGCATCTCCTGGCTCACCGCCAGGCTCGCCGCCACGGGACGCACGGGGCCCCGCTATCACTGCACGTCGCGGCCGATGCCGGTCGAGCGCGAGGCCTCGCACCGCGCGATCGCGCTGGCCGAGCTTCTCGACACCCCGATGCTGCTGGTCCACGTCTCCGGCCGCGAGGCGGTCGACGAGATCCGCCGCGCGCAGGCGCGCGGCCTCAAGGTCTATGGCGAGACCTGCCCGCAATACCTCTTTCTCGAGGAGGCGAACCTGGCGATGCCCGGCTTCATGGGTGCGATGTGCGTCTGCTCGCCGCCGCCGCGCGACCGCGCCAACCAGGCCGCGATGTGGGATGCGCTGGCGGGCGGAGTCTTCCAGGTCGTGTCGTCGGACCACTGCCCGTATCGCTTCAACGATCCCAAGGGGAAGATGATCGCAGGTCCGAATGCGCCGTTCTGGAAGATCCCGAACGGCATCCCGGGCATCGAGACCAGGCTGCCGCTCCTGTTCGACGGCGTCTCGAAGGGGCGCATCACGCTGCAGCAGTTCGTGGCGCTGTCCGCGACCAACCAGGCCCGGATCTACGGCTTGGACGGTCGCAAGGGCGCGATCGCCGTCGGGGCAGACGCCGACATCGCGCTGTGGGATCCGAAGCGCGAGGTGACGATCCGGAACGAAGACCTGCACCACAACGTGGACTACACGCCCTACGAAGGCATCACGGTCACGGGCTGGCCGGTGCACGTGCTCTCGCGCGGCACCGTCGTCGTGCGCGACGGTCGCCCGCTCGGGCGGAAGGGGCACGGCGAGTTCCTGCGCTGCCGGCCGCCCGAGGCGGCGAAGCCGGCGGGACGCCGCGTGGTTCCGGCCGAACTGGTCTGAGCGCCGCGCGCCTCAGGAGAACAGGCCGAGCATCGCGCCGGCCGAGGTCGACGCCAGGCCGGCGCCCTGCTCGCTGGCCGACTTCAGGTCGCGTGCCGCGAGGAAGCGCTGGACGAAGCGCTTGGTGAATTCGGTCGGCTTCTCGGCGGCTGCCGTGTCGACGCTCGGCGCCGTGGCGAGCCGACGCTTGGCCTGCAGCAGCGCGGAGTCGGCCTCGCGGCGCTCGCCGCGAAGCGCCGCCGCGGCGTCCGACGCGGCCGTGGCCGCCGCCGTGAGCGCCTCGTAGGCACCGCCCGCGCCCGTGAGATTCGCCGGCAGCTGCGCCGTCGCGGTCGCGAGGAATCCCGCCAGGGCCGACTGGAATCCCGGCTGCGGGTCGATGCGCACGCTGCCCGTCGCGCTGCGCAGCTGCACGACCAGCGCGGGCTGGCCCGACTTCAGGAGGTTGGCGCCATTCGACGCCGCACGGTCGATCTGCGCCGGCAGGTCCGTCGCGAGCTGGCGGACGGACTCGTCGAGCTTGCCGCGCGGATCGAGGACCGTGAGCGTGTAGTCGACGACGTTCCGATCGAGCTTCAACTGGTCGCGATGGCGCTGGATCTTCGGCATCAACGTGGAATTGACGAGGTCGACGAGGGCCTGCGCCGAGGCGGCATCGTCGACATTGGCGCTCGCGAGCGGCGTGCCGATCGCGCTGTCGTAGGCGCCCGCCATGATCGTCAGGCTCTTGCCGCCGGTCGTCGCGTAGTTGCGCTCGGTCCCGTCGAGGAGGTTGTCGATGCCGACGCCCGGCGTCGTGAGCAGTGTGTTGATCTCGGCGACGAGGGCCGCCGCCTGGACTTGGAACTCGGTGCGATCGGCGCCGGGATCGAGCTTCGCCGAGGAGGCGGCGACGGCGCGCAAGGCGCCGAGCTTGGCGCCGATCTGCTGGGCCCGCGAATCCGCGTCGGCGATCGAGCTGCGCGCGCGCGTCACGGACACGGTGTCGACGGTGGCGGTGAAATTGGCGATCGTCGCGACCGCGGCATCGGCCGCGAGGCGGTCCTCGATGATCGCGTCGCGGACCGCACCGAGCATCGGGCCGCCGCCCGAGATCGCGCTCGCGGTCGCGCCGAGATTCGCGGCGTCGGCGGCGTCCGTCACCGCCGCGAATGCCGCATCGGCCGCGTCGATCCGGGTGATGAAGGCCGAGAGATCGTGCGTGCGCAGCGTGACCGTCTTTCCGCCCGCCGAGATCGCCGTCGAGATCGGTCCGGCGACCGATCCGTCGAGCAGGCTCTCGTCGGCGCCGTCGGAGCGGTAGTCGGCGCCGGTGGCGACTTGGTCGCGGATCTCCTGGGCAAGCGATGCGAACTCGGACTTGTAGTCGGCGAGCGACCCGGCGTTCGCGGGATCGGCGGCGAGGCCCCGCAGCTTGCTCATGCGGTTGAGCGTGTCGGCGATGGTGTTGACGGAAGTCTCGGCGGCGGTCGCGAGGCCGCGCTGGCGCGCCAGCGCCGGGACCGCGGCGGTGTGTACGGCGACCTCGGCCGCGTTGGCGCCGAGCGGATCCTGCAGGGCGGCGAGGCCGTCGTAGCCGGACGCGATCTTGCGCAGTCGCTGCGCGATCTCGTCGGCGCGGCCCACCGCGGCATCGGCGATCACGACCGCGCGCGTCAGCGTGGTGACGTCGCTCTGGGCGTTCGCGCGCTGGTTCTGCGACTGGGCGGTCGCGGCGGTCTTGAACTGGGTGATGTCGAGGGCGCGCCGGACGAACTCGGCCTGGCTCTCGACGTCGCGCAGCGCGAACTGCGGCGGCAGCCCGAGCGTGTCGGTCACGACGGTGCGCAGGACGGGGTCGCCCAGGATCTCGTAGACGGTGGAGACCTTGCCGACGTTCTTCGCGAAGTAGCGCGCCTCGCGCACCGCGACATCCTGCTCGCCGAGCTTCTTCTCGTACTCGTTGCCGATGTAGCGCTCGACGATCTTGTCGATCGTCGTGCCGTTCTTGAGCGTCGCCACGCCGGTCGTGGCGACCTGCAGCTCGCCGGCGAGCTCGCGGTAGCGGCGGTCGGACAGCCGGTTCGCGATCGAGTTCTGGTTGGCGAGGTCGGAATTGAGCACGGCCTTGATGCGGCCGAGATAGTTGATCTCGCTGTCCAGCCCGTAGGCCGAGAGCACGAAGGTCATCGCCTTGCGGTTCTTGAGCAGGTCCTCGGGCGACTTGATGCTCAGGAGCTGCTGCTTGAACGCCGCGATGTCGCGCGTGACCTGCGCCGAGCTCCGGAACTTGGCCATCGCTCGCGTCTGGTCGCTCTTCTCGAGCGCGGTGTAGGTGCTGAGGGCGTAGGTCATGCTCCGGGCGTCGACGGTTGGTTCGGTCGACGCGCGAGTCTCCCGCCGGAGCGCTTAACGACCGCTTAACCCGGCGGCGTCGCCGGCGCGCGGAGCCGGCGGTAGAGCGGCCCGAACAGGGCAGGGAGGAAGTAGAGCGGGAACTGGCCGACGGCGAGGAACAGCGTCAGCTCGGGACCGGCCGCGGGACCGAGGACGGCGACGAGATTGGCGAGGTTTCGGCAGCCGCCGACCAGCGCGGTCGTCAGCCCGGCCTGGCGGTCCATGGCCCAGAAGATCGCGATGCCGAGGAGCTGGATCAGGAAGTTCGTCGCCAGCCCGGCGACGAGGTAGAGCAGCACCAGCATCGGCTCGGCGAGGATCAGCGCCGTTGTCCCGTCCATCACGCCGATGCCGAATACGACGAGCACCGCCACGGCCGCGCCGCCGATCGCCCGGTCGTGCCGCTGGATCCGCGCGCGGCCGAGCCCGCGCCGCAGTGCGAGCCCGATGGCGAAGCCGAAGCCGATGAAGAGGGCCAGCCGCAGCATCAGTGTCCCTAGCGGCAGGTGCAGTTCGACGCCGAGCAGCCAATAGACCACCGGCGGCTGCACGATGGGCTGCAGGATGCTCGTCGCGATGACGGCGAAGAGCGCGAGCGCGCCATCGAGCCCCATCATCAGCACGAAGGTCGGCACGGCCGTCAGCACCGGCGACGACACCGTGAGGAGGATCGCCTGCTTCAGGCCGTCCGGCAGCGGCAGCAGCGCCAGGATCGCCGCGCTGAGGACCGGGATCCCGACGAGGATCCAGGCCAGGACGGCGAAGGCGCGGCCTGGGCGTCGCAGCTGGTCCGAGACCTGCCGCCATTCGATGCGCATCACGTTGCACACCATCAGGCCGACGATCGCAGGTGCGACCAGCGGCCGGCAGGATCGAGCGAGGTCCGGCAGGAGAAGTCCGACGAAGAGCGAGCCCGCCAGGATGGCTGCCGCATGGCGCCCGAGCGTCTCGAGGAGGCGGATCAAGTCGAAACGGGCTCCGAAGCTTTGGGCGGCGAGAATGGGCGGGCGGCCGCCGGCGAGTCCAGGGGGCAGGCCGTCCGGGTCACCCGCCGGCCGTACCGCCCCGGCGGGGGCGCGGCCGCGGGGCGATGCCGGAGATGGGCGAAACCTGCTGCGGCCGGGAAACCCTCCTTTAATGACGCAACCGTAGTGTCATTCGACGCCGAACTGCGACGCCGACTTCGAAGGCGGACGACGGGTCGGTTCGCTCGCGTGCGGAGGACCGGATACGTGTCAGGGACGGGGCTTCAAAAGGTCAAAGCGACCGCGATGGCCGTGATCGACGATCTGGCCACGCGCAAGGTGCCGGCGACGCCGACCAACTATTCGGTCTGGTACGCGCATGTCACCGGCGAGAATCCGGCCCTGTCGCGCCGGATCCGGGACCATCTCGGCAACAATCATCCGCTGTCCGACGAGGTGCTCGACGAGCTCTGGCGGCGCCACTGCTCGCCGATGGGCGATCCCGCGACGGTGGCGCAGGCGAGCGACCGGCTCGGGCGCGTGCTGTCCGAACTTGGCCGGGAGATGAGTGCCGCGGGCGAGGATGCCGGCCGCTACAGCGATGCCATCCGGAACTTCGGCGAGAGCGTGGTCAAGGCCTTCGCCGCGCCCGACGCGGCGTCGCTGCTGCAGGACGCGACGCGCGCGATGCTGCTCGAGACCAAGCGCATGGCCGAGCAGAACCGTTCGCTGGAATCGAAGCTGCAATCGGCCGGCGGCGAGATCGACACGCTGCGGCGCGATCTCGAGGAGATGCGGCGCGAGGCCTTCACCGATCCGCTAACCGGGGTCGGCAACCGCAAGACCTTCGACCGGGTCCTGGCCGAGGCGATGGCCAGCGCGCGCGAAACCGCGAAGCCGCTGACGCTGGTCATGATCGACATCGATCACTTCAAGAAGTTCAACGATGCCCATGGCCACGTGCTCGGCGACGAGGTGTTGAAGATCGTCGCACGGACGCTGGTGGCCAGCGTCAAGGGTCGCGACACCGTCGCGCGCTACGGCGGCGAGGAGTTCGGCGTCATTCTGCCCGAGACCTCGCTCGGCAACGGCTACAAGGTCGCCGACCAGCTCCGCGAAGCGGTGAAGGCCAAGAAGATCGTCATCAGGTCGACGGGGACGGATCTGGGCCGGGTCACGCTGTCCCTGGGCACCGCCGTCTATCGTGCCGGCGAAGCCGCCACGAGCTTCGTCAAGCGCGCCGACACCGCCCTCTACTTCGCAAAGCGCAACGGCCGCGATCGGGTTGCCGACGAGAACGACGTCCAGGACATTCTCCCGAGCTCGGCGGCCTGAGTCCGAGCGGCCCGCGCTGCGGCCGCGGCGGCGCGCCGCGGGATCGGTGGCGGTTGGCCTTCGCACCGCGGATCAATAGGTCCGCTTCAATTTCAGATGCGTGTGACGGTCGATGCTCTTGATCGTCACCTCGCGCAGCTGTGCGCCACGCAGCACGGTCAGCGGGATCTCCGTCCCGGCGTCGCCCAGCGCCCAGACCTTCCGATAGAAGTCGGCAAGATCGCCCGGCGTCTGCCCGCCGACGGACGCGATCATGTCGCCGGGCGCGAGCCCGGCGCGCGCCGCGGGGCCTTCGGGCGTGACGCGCGTGACGAACAGGCGGCCGCGCACCTCGTCGGTCGCGAGCCCCATCCAGGGCTTGCGCGGTCCCTGGGGGGCGCCGTCGGCGATCAGATCGGCGAGGATCGGCGGCAGGCGATCGATCGGAACGAACATGTTCCCGGGAATCCCGATGCGCTGGCCGCTGACGTCGCCAATGATCAGCGAACCGATCCCCATCAGCCTGCCTTCGCCGTCGAACAGCGCGGCGCCGCTCCAGTGCGGGTGGGGTGGTGCGGTGTAGATCGCGTCGTCGATCAGGTACTCCCAGTTGCCGGCGAACGCGCGACGCGAGACGACGAAACCGGGCTGCGCACCCTCGGCGCCGCCGAACGCGGCGACGAGCACCGGATCGCGCTCCTTCAGCTCGGCCGACCGGCCGAAGCGCGCGGGCCGCACCCGCGGCGGCTCGAGCGTGCGCAGCAGGCCGAAGCCGCTCTCGTGGTCGTAGCCGATGACTTGTGCGGGCACGGTGCGGCCCGTCGACAGCGTCACCTCGGCGCCGTCCGCCTCGACGATGAGGTAGCCGATGGTGAGGACGAGGCCGCCCTGGTCGATGACCACGCCGCTACCGTGTCGCTCGCGGCCGAGCGAGTCCGCCGTGCGGGCGTCGGGCGGCACGAAGGCGCGTACCCGGACCACGGCTTCGAGCCGCTCCTGGATCGACTGCGCGGCTGCCGGCGGGGCGACCGCAGCCGGCGCGGCGGCCAGCACGGCGGCGGCCAGGAGGAACGGCACCACGCGTCGCTTCAGCATCGGCGGGACTCCCCTGTTCGGACGGCGGTCTTCTATCCGACGCGAGTATAGGGCCCGGCCCGGGCAAGGCCATCGGGCTGCGCAGATCACGGTCGCGTGCGCGGCGCCAGCCCGGCTTCGGTCGCGAGTCGGCATTGCGGGCGAAGGCGGTCGCGTGTACCCACGAGGCCTTCCGCCCATGACCAGCGCCAGCGCCGATCCCGGTACGCCCTATCTCTCCCGCCTGAACCCGCCGCAGCGGGCGGCCGTCGAGAAGCTCGACGGGCCGCTGCTCGTGCTTGCCGGGGCCGGGACGGGGAAGACCCGGGTGCTCACGACCCGGTTGGGTCACATCCTCGGCACGCGGCGCGCCTTCCCCTCGCAGATCCTGGCCGTGACGTTCACGAACAAGGCGGCGCGCGAGATGAAGGAGCGCGTGACCGCGATGATCGGCCCGCTGGCCGAGGGCATCTGGCTCGGGACCTTCCATTCGCTGGCCGCGCGGATCCTTCGCCGCCACGCCGAACTGCTCGGCCTCAAGCCCAATTTCACGATCCTCGACACCGACGACCAGATCCGCCTGATCAAGCAGCTTCTCGAGGCCGAGCGGATCGACGACAAGAAATGGCCGGCGCGCGTCGTGCTCCACACCATCGAGCGCTGGAAGGATCGCGGCCTGACGCCGGACCGGGTTCCGGCCGATGCGGGCGGCGAGGTCGCCGCCGGGCGGGCCGTGGCCATCTACGCCCAGTACCAGGAGCGCCTGCGGGTCCTGAACGCCTGCGACTTCGGCGACCTGCTGCTGCACAACGTCACGCTCTTCACGACCCGGCCGGACGTGCTCGACGAGTACCATCGCAGATTCCGCTACATCCTCGTCGACGAGTACCAGGACACCAACGTGGCCCAATACCTGTGGCTGCGGCTCCTCGCGCAGGGCCACCGCAACCTCTGCTGCGTCGGCGACGACGACCAGAGCGTGTACGGATGGCGGGGCGCCGAGGTCGGCAACATCCTGCGCTTCGAGAAGGACTTTCCCGACGCGACGATCGTGCGGCTCGAGCAGAACTATCGCTCGACCGGGCACATCCTGGCCTGCGCCTCGGCGCTGATCGCCCACAACAGGAGCCGGCTCGGCAAGACCCTGTGGACCGCCGCGGAGCCAGGCGAGCGCGTCCACCTGCGCGGCCTCTGGGACGGCGAGGAGGAGGCGCGCTGGATCGGCGAGGAGATCGAAACGCTGCAGCGCGACGGCCAGCGGCTGGGAGAGATCGCGCTGCTGGTGCGCGCCGGGTTCCAGACGCGCGAATTCGAGGAGCGCTTCATCGCGCTCGGGCTGCCCTATCGCGTCGTCGGCGGTCCGCGGTTCTACGAGCGCGCGGAAATTCGCGACGCGCTGGCCTATGCGCGGATCCTCGCCCAGCCCGCCGACGACCTCGCGTTCGAGCGCATCGCCAACGTCCCTCGTCGCGGCATCGGCGACAAGGCGATCCAGACGCTGCACCGCGCGAGCCGCGCCGCGCAGCTCCCGCTCACCGCGGCGGCGGAACAGCTGGTCGAGACCGACGAGATCAAGGGGCCGGCGCGCAGCGGGCTGAAGCGCCTGCTCGAGGATTTCCGGCGCTGGCGCGACCTGCTCGCGACCAAGCACCATGCCGAGGTGATGGAGACGGTCCTCGACGAGTCCGGCTACACCGCGATGTGGCAGGCGGACCGCTCGGCGGACGCGCCGGGTCGCCTCGAGAACCTCAAGGAGCTGATCACCGCGCTCGAGGCCTTCGAGACGCTGGCGGCGTTCCTCGAGCATGTGAGCCTGGTGATGGAGAATGCGGAGGCTTCGCCCGGCGACATGGTCAGCCTGATGACGCTGCACAGCGCCAAGGGACTCGAGTTTGACGTCGTCTTCCTGCCCGGCTGGGAGGAGGGGCTGTTTCCGCATCCCCGCGCTCTCGACGAGAAGGGCGAGGAGGCGCTCGAGGAGGAGCGCCGGCTCGCTCATGTCGGACTCACGCGCGCCAGGCGCCGCGCGTACGTCTCGTTCGCGGCCAATCGCCGGATCCACAACATGTGGCAGTCGAGCATTCCCTCGCGCTTCGTCTCGGAGCTTCCCGAGGAACATGTCGACCGGCGCAGCGAGCCCGGCCTGTGGGGCGGGCGCGGCGCCTTCAACGAGTACGACCAGACCTACGAGTGGCGGGCTCCGTCGGCGGCGACCCTGCGCCGCGGACCGCGATTGATCGAAGCCAAGGCCGAGGTCGTCGCGCCGCGTCCTTCGCCGTCGGCGCCTTATGCGCGCGGCGAGCGCGTCTTCCACGAGAAGTTCGGCTACGGCACCGTCGTCGCCGTCGAGGCCGGCAAGCTCGACGTCGAGTTCGGTACCGGCCGGAAGAAGGTGATGGATGGCTTCGTCAAGCGTGCCTGAACCGGCGCGGCGACCGTGGCGGACGACACTCGTCGTCGATGCGACCTCGGCGCCGGCCTTCGAGCAGGCGCTCGAGGATCTCGCGCAGTCCTTGGCCTCGTTCGAGGTGAAGCCGGGCGGGCCTTGGCGCCTCGACGCGATCTTCGCGGCGGAACACCCGCGTGCCGAGGTCGAATCCCGGCTCGCGCTCGCGGCGGCCAGCCTGGGCTGTGCGCAGCCGGCTGCCGTGTTCGAGGAGGTTCCCGACGTCGATTGGGTAAGCGAAAACCAGCGCAGCTTCCCGCCCCTTCGCATCGGGCGGTTCTACGTTCGCGGCAGCCACATCGAGGGCGCGTCGCCCGCGGGCGCCTGGACGATCGAACTCGATGCGGGCATCGCCTTCGGCTCGGGCGAGCATGCGACGACCCAGGGCTGCCTGCGCGCGATCGAGTCCGCCGCGAAGCGCCGGCGCGGCCGGCCGCTCGGGCTCGATCTCGGATGCGGCTCCGCGATCCTCGCCATCGGAATGGTGCGCGGCGGCGCGCGCGCGGTGGTGGCGTCAGACATCGATTCGGATTCCGTGCGCGTCGCGCAGGAGAATCTCCGCCTCAACGCGGCGGCGCGCCACGTGCGTGCGGTCGTCTCGGACGGGTTCGCGCGGCTGCCGCGCAAGCGCGGGTTCGACATCGCCGTCGCCAACATCCTCGCGCGCCCCCTGGTCCGCTTGTCGCGCGACCTCGCCCGCGCGGTGCGCCCGGGCGGCACGCTGATCCTGTCGGGACTGCTCGCCGACCAGGAGCGCGAAGTGCGCGCCGCCTATGTCGGGCATCGTCTCGCCTTCGTCGGGCGTCACGCGATCGCGGGTTGGCACACGCTGGTCTTCCGCAAGCGGTGAACTTCACTCAAATGCCCGCGATCCGTTACCGGGCCTTAACGGCGGTCGCCTACCCTCGCCGTCATGGATCTTTCGCCGGACCAGCACGATGAAATCTTCGAGGTCCAGCGTCGGCGCGAGGCGCTGACGCCGGACATTCCTGGTGAGCTGCGCCTGAGCGTGCGCGGCGAACTGCTGTTCGTCCACTCCTCGCCCCTGCTCGATCGGATCGTGCGGATCGTCGTCGATCCCCGTCCGGCGCGACGACGCGACGACGAAGGCGAGCGCGTCGGCCTCCGGGCCGTGCTCGACGATGGGCGCCAGCTCTGGCTTGGCGAGGCCTGCGGACTGTTCGCGACCAGCCTGTCGATCAATGGCCGGGTCTGCTGCTGCCGCCTCGACGCGATGGGCGGGGTCGGCGTGCGGCGCGTCCCGCTTGAATCGACGCTGGCCGCCGACGGCCAGCCGCAGGTCGCCGAGGTCGGCGTGATGGCCGACGTCGTGCGGCACTTCGCGGTCGGCGCCAGCTGCGTCGCGGCGACCGCTCAGCCCGGAAATCCGGAGCCGGATGTGCCACTGCTGCACCGGCTGCGACGACTGGTCAGGTCGAGCGGAGCAGCCGCGGCCTGACGACCCGATCCTCGAAAATGAAAGCGGCGGCTCTGCTGGGCAGAGCCGCCGCGACGCGCGCGTTGCAACTGAAGCGGGGAGGGGGAGGGGATCGCCTCAGGCCGCAATCTTGCGCGCGTTTTCGTTGCCGGCCGGAGCCGGCGTGATGGTGCTCGCCGTCGTCCGCGCCTGGGGCATCCAGAGACCGGCGGCGACACGGGGGATATCGGAGCGACGGATGCCGATGTCCTCGAGGGCACGATTGTCCAGGCCTTCGAGCTCGGCGACCGCGGTGCGATAGCGCCGCCACTCGCCGATGCCGCGAACGAGCTTGGAAACGAAGCCGCCGAGCTTGCGCAACATGTCGCGCGTGGCCTCCGCACGGGCCTCGGCGACCATCCGGTTCAGCTCGAGGCGGTCGATCCAGAACTCGCGGGGAAGGCCGGCGGTGGCGCGCACCTGGGCCAGGCGGAGGAGTTCGGTCTCGTTGAACGTCTGCATCTTTCTTCTCCTGTCGCGGCTTCGGGTCCCGTCCGGGGCACCGTCGCCGTCGAATGACGAACCGGAACATAGGCGCCTCGCCGCAACGCGGCATCGTTGATGTTGCGTCGCAGCAATGCATATCGCGCATGGAATTCTCCCCGATGGGCCGTTTATCCGGCAAATTTGTGCCACCTTCATTGCAGCCAGCGCAGAGCTCGCCTAGGGTCCCAGCCGGATCAACGAAGCTTGAGGACCCCGAGATGTCGGCACCGGCGCTGGTTCCCTCGCGACCGCCCTATCGGGGCGACGAGGCGATGGCGGCAATGCTTCGGCGCGCCGGTTCACGGCTCGAATTGCCGGCCCTGCGGCGTCTCCTTGCCGGTGTCAACGCGGCGCCCCCGGCCGAAAACGAAACAGCATGGCACCGGCTCGTCGCCCCTGCCTTGACCCCGATGATGATCGATCAGCTCGAGGCCCTGAGAGCGGAACTCGCGGCTGCATCCCCGCCCGGCTTCGGCCTGGATGCCTGGGATGCGTCACGGGTCGCGGCCTTGCGCGCCGAACTCGCGCGGCGCGGGCTTGGCGGCTTTCTTTGCCCGCGCGGCGACGAGCACCAGGGCGAATATGTCGCGCCCTATGCCGAGCGGCTGCGCTGGCTGACCGGATTCACGGGCTCGGCCGGCATGGCGATCGTGCTCGCCGATGCCGCGGCGATCTTCGTCGACGGGCGCTACACGCTGCAGGTGACGTCGCAAGTCGACGGCCGGATCTTCGCATACCGCCACCTCGTCGAGCAGCCGCCGGCGGATTGGCTCGCCGAAAACGCCGTGCGCGGTTCACGCATCGGGTTCGATGCGCGGCTGCACACGCCCGATGGGCTCGCACGCTTGCGCGCGGGCGCGGCGCGGGCGGGCGCAGAACTGGTCGCGCTCGAGGACGATCCGATCGACGCGGTCTGGGCGGCGAAGCCGATGCCGCCGATCGCTCCCGTCGTCCCGCATCCCGACCGCTTCTCGGGCGAGACCTCGGCGGCGAAGCGAACGGCGCTCGGCGAGATCCTCAAGCGCGATGGCGCGTCCGCGGCGGTCATCTCGGACCCGGCATCGGTGGCGTGGCTGCTGAACGTTCGAGGGGGCGACGTGCCGCACACGCCGCTGCCCCTGTCTTTCGCGATCCTCGGCGACGACGGAGCCGTCGACTGGTTCGTCGAGCCGCTGAAGCTCGCCCCCGAACTGCCGGCCCATCTCGGCAATCAGGTCCGCATCGCCGAGCCGGACGCATTCGCATCCGCGCTCGATGCCCTCGGCAAGCGCAAGGCGCGCGTGCTCATGGACGCCGCAACGGTCTCCGTCTGGATCGGCGATCGCCTCGCCGCGGCCGGGGCCGAGGTCGTTCGCGGCCAGGATCCGTGCGCGCTGCCGAAGGCGCGAAAGAATGCCGGCGAGCTCGCGGGCGCGCGGGCGGCGCATCTGCGCGACGGCGCAGCACTCGCGCGCTTCTGCGCCTGGCTCGCGGCGGAGGCCCCGAAGGGGGGACTCGACGAGCTGACGGTTTCGGACCGGCTGCTGGCGCTGCGCCGGCAGGGCGAGTATTTCCGCGACACGAGCTTCGACACGATTTCCGGCGCCGGGGCCAACGGGGCGATCGTCCATTACCGTTCGACGCCGTCGACGAACCGGCCGCTGGCGCCGGGCGAGCTCTATCTGGTCGACTCGGGCGCGCAATACCTCGACGGCACCACCGACGTGACGCGCACGATCGCGATCGGGACGCCCAGCCCGGAGCATCGCGACCGCTTCACCCGCGTCCTCAAGGGCCACATCGCCGTCGCGACCGCACGCTTCCCGCGTGGCACCACCGGCTCGCAGCTGGATCCGCTGGCCCGTCGCGCGCTGTGGGAGGTCGGACTCGACTTCGACCACGGGACCGGCCACGGCGTCGGCAGCTACCTCTCGGTCCACGAGGGGCCTCATCGGATCTCCAAGGTGCCGAACGCGGTCGCGCTCGAGCCGGGCATGATCGTCTCCAACGAGCCCGGGTACTACAAGACCGGCGCCTACGGCATCCGCATCGAGAACCTGGTCGCCGTGCGCGCGATCGACATCGACGGCGCCGAGCGGCCGATGCTGGGATTCGAGACGCTCACGCTCTGTCCGATCGATCTCGCGCTGGTCGACTCTGCGCTGCTGGACGCCGCGGAGATCGCCTGGCTGGACGGCTACCATGCGCGCGTGCGCAAGGCGCTGCTGCCGCTCGTGGACGCCGGCACCGGCGCGTGGCTCGATCGGGCGACGCGGCC
This sequence comes from Alphaproteobacteria bacterium, assembly GCA_016793165.1. GTDB lineage: Bacteria > Pseudomonadota > Alphaproteobacteria > CACIAM-22H2 > CACIAM-22H2 > CAIOSQ01. The sequence goes on from JAEULA010000094.1 coordinate 14,219, forward strand.
GCTCGCCGCGCGCTAGTCCCGTCGGTCAGGGCGTCGGGCGCGCGGCCGCGGTATTGCGCAGCGCCATCACCGTGGCGGCCGTGATCTCTTCGCCGGGATCGCGCTCGCCCTGGACTCGCTGGTAGGCCGCGAGCGCACGCGCCGTCCGGGCGCCGAGCCGGCCGTCGGCCGGCCCGGCATCGTATCCGTTGGCGACGAGCTCGGCCTGGACGAAGCGGATCAGCGCCATGTCGGGACTCGGCTCGGTCGCCACGGGACGCCAGGCGGCGATCTCGGCGTCGATCCCGGCGCGCTCGTCCGGAGCGAGAAGCTTGGCGGCGGCCGCGCGCTCGCGCTCGGCATCCTTGACGCCGGCGCGCACCGCGATCGCGAGCCAGCGATAGGCCTCGAGCTCGTCGACGTCGCGGCCCTCGCCCGCGGCGCGTCGGCGCCCGAGCGTCAACATCGCCTCGCGATTTCCCTGGCGGGCCGCGCGCTCGAACCACATGTCGGCCCAGCTGGGCTCGCGCCGGATGCGACGGCCGCTCGCGTAGTCCATCGCCAACTCCAGCTGTGCCGCCGCATTGCCGCGGACGGCAGCGCGGGTGAGCCAGGCGACGGCGGCCGCGTCGTCGCTCTCGCCCTCGGGCCGCAGCGTCTGGTTCTGGGCCAGCAGCAGTTGCGCGTCGGGATCACCGAGCCGTGCGGACTCGCGAAGCGCGCGGGCCGCGCCGGCGAGATCGGATTGCGGCTTGCGCGCGAGCTTCGTGCGGCCCTCCTTCGCCAGCGTGGCGGCACGCGCGCGATCGCGCGGCTGGATGCGCGGCGCCGGCTCGAGCTCGCTCGCCCGCCGCGCGGCATCGGCGTCCGCCTTCGGGTCGGCGGCGGTGGCCGCGTTGCCGGCCTCGGAGAGATCGACGCAGGCAGCGAGCACCAGGACTGCAACCACCGCGAGAGTTGCCGTCCGAATCCCGTGCCAGGCCGAACGCAAGCCTTCCCGCAGGCCGGCGGAATGCGGGGAGCTCGCGTCGAGTCGGGCGGCAGCCATCGGGAATCCAGGGGAGGAGGACGGATGTCTCAAGCAGATCACAACCGCGCCACGCTTCAAGTGCCGATCAGCGCGAGCCACTCCTGCTCGGTCAGGATCGTCAGGCCCAGTTCTCGGGCCTTCGTTAATTTCGAGCCGGCATCGCTGCCGGCGATCACATAGTCGGTCCTTTTCGACACCGAGCCGGCGACGTTGGCCCCGAGCGCTTCGGCGCGCGCCTTCGCTTCCTGGCGCGTCAGGGTCTCCAGTCCGCCGGTGAACACCACCGTCTTCCCCGCGATCGGCGAGCCGGAGGCCCGCGGCCGGGCCGCGTCCTGGACGTCGAGCTCGCGGGCGAGATCGGCGATCGTGTCGCGATTATGCGTCTCGGCGAAGAAGTCGCGGATGTCCTTCGCGACCGAGGGGCCGATCTGGTGGATGTTCTCGAGCGCGCGGGCCGCCTCGCCGTCGGGATCCTTCGCCGCCGCCTGCATCGCCTGGCGCCAGGACTCGAGGCTCAGGTAATGCCGGGCGAGGAGCTTCGCGGTCGCCTCCCCGACCTGACGGATCCCCAGCGCGAAGATGAAGCGGTCGAGCGCAATGGAGCGCCGCGCCTCGATCGAGGCCAGCAGGCGCTCGACCGACTTTTCGCCCCAGCCCTCGCGCCCGGCGATCGCCGCGGCGCGCTTGTGCAGGCGGAAGATGTCGCCGGGGCGTTCGATCAGCCTGTCGGTGAAGAACGCGTCGATGTGCTTGTCGCCCAGCCCCTCGATGTCGAAGGCGCCACGGCTGACGAAATGCTTGAGCCGTTCGGTCGCCTGCGCCGGGCAGGTCAGTCCGCCGGTGCAGCGGCGGACGACCTCGCCCTCGCCACGCACCGCGTTGCTGCCGCATACGGGGCAAACTTGCGGGAAGACGAAGCGTCGCGCGTTGCGCGGCCGCTCCTCCGGCACGATGCCGAGGATCTGCGGAATGACGTCGCCGGCGCGCTGCACGATGACCATGTCGCCGACGCGCACGTCCTTGCGCTCGATCTCGTCCTCGTTGTGCAGCGTCGCCCGGCCGACCACGACGCCGCCGACGGTGATCGGTTCGAGCTCGGCGACCGGCGTGAGCGCGCCGGTGCGCCCCACCTGGATGCCGATGGCCTTGAGCCTCGTGCGTGCCTGCTCGGCGGGGAACTTGTGCGCGATCGCCCAGCGCGGGCTGCGGCTGACGAAGCCCAGGCGGTCCTGCCAGTCGAGCCGGTCGACCTTGTAGACGACGCCGTCGATGTCGTAGGCGAGGCGCGGCCGCTCGGCCTGGATGCGCGCGTAGTAGGCAAGCAGCGCGTCGACGCCGACGCAGGCCTCGGTCGCGGAATTGGTGGGCACGCCCCAGTGCCGCAGGCGCGCGAGGAAGTCGGTGTGCGTGGCCCAGTCGCGGGCCGAGACCTCGCCCCAGGCGTAGCCGAAGAAGCGCAACGGCCGGCCGGCGGTGACCGACGGATCGAGCTGGCGCACCGAGCCGGCCGCGGCATTGCGCGGATTGGCGAAGACGGGCTCGTCGTCGCGCCGCCGCTGGTCGTTGAGGGCGTCGAAGTCGGCGCGCGACATGTAGATCTCGCCGCGCAGCTCGACGACATCCGGCCAGTGCCGGCCCTTCAGGGCGCGCGGGACGTCGGCGATCGTCCGCAGGTTCGCAGTGACGTCCTCGCCCTCCTCGCCGTCGCCGCGCGTCGCGCCGCGCACGAAGCGCCCCCGCTCGTAGCGCAGCGAGATCGACAGGCCGTCGATCTTCGGCTCCGCCGAGAAGGCGAGTGGTTCGCTCTCGGCCAGGCCGAGGAAGCGGCGGATCCTCTCGATGAACTCGCGCACGTCGTCGTCGCTGAAGGCGTTGTCGAGCGAGAGCATCGGCACGGCGTGGCGGTGCTTGGCGAAGCCCGCGGCCGGCGCCGCACCGACGCGAGACTGCGGACCGTCGGCCCTCACGAGCGAGGGGAACCGCCGGGCGAGCGCCTCGTGCCGGCGCTTCAGCGCGTCGTACACCGCGTCCGAGATCTCCGGCGCATCCTTCTGGTGGTAGAGGACGTCGTGCCGTGCGAGCTCGGCCGACAGCCGCGCCAGCTCCGGCTCGGCCTCGAAGATGTTGAGCTTGTCGACCGCCAGGGTGGCGGGATCGCGCGGCGTCTTGCGGCTCATGGCCGGGCGCTCCGCCGCGTGCGCGGCGCGGGGACCGCAAGCAGCTCCGTCGCGGCGGCGCGCGCGGCGTCGGTGATCGTCGCGCCCGAGAGCATGCGCGCGATCTCCTCCCGGCGCGCCTCGCCGTCGAGCGCCTCGACGACGGTCGTGGCGCGCCCCTGGGCGACGCGCTTGGCCACCCGCAGGTGCTGCGTGCCCCGCGCCGCGACCTGCGGCGAGTGGGTGACGACGAGGACCTGACGCGCCGCACCGAGCCGCGCGAGCCGCTCGCCGACGGCCGCCGCCGTGGCGCCGCCGACGCCGCTGTCGACCTCGTCGAAGATCAGGGTGACCGCGTCGCCGCTGCGCGCCATCACCGCCTTGAGCGCGAGCATGAACCGCGCGAGCTCGCCGCCGGATGCGATCTTGCCGAGCGCGCCGGGCTCGGAGCCGGGATTGGTCGCGACCTCGAACACGATGCGATCGCAGCCGGCGGCGCCCCAGTCTGGATCGCCGAGCGCCTCGATGCGCGTGCGGAAGACCGCCTTGTCGAGCTTGAGCGGCGGCAGCTCCGCCATCACCGCCTTGTCGAGGCGTGCGGCCGCGCCGCGGCGCGCCGCGCTGAGCGCCCGCGCGAGATCCGCGTAGCCCTGGCGGGCTGCGGTCGATGCGGCCTTGAGCCGCGTCAGGCGGGCTTCCCCGTCGTCGAGCGCGGCAAGGCGCTCGGCGAAGCCGTCGCGCAGCGCGCTCAGCTCGTCGGGCTGGACCCGGTGCTTTCGCGCCACGGCCTTGAGCGCGAACAGCCGCTCCTCGGCGCGCTCCAGCGCCGCCGGGTCGTGGTCGAGGCGATCGGCGACGGCCTCGACCTCGGCCACCGCGTCGGCGGCCTCGACCGCGGCGCGCTCGAGCGCGGCAAGGGCGCCGTCGAGACGGCCGGCGGCCTGCGGTGCCAGACGCTCGAGCTGACGCTGGGCGCTGCGCAGCGCGCCCTCGACTCCCTTGTTGGCGACGAGGTCGTCGAGCGCGGCGCGCAGGGCCTCGCCGAGCTTCTCGCCGCCGGCGAGCAGGGCGCGCTTCTCGCTCAACGCCTGCTCCTCGCCCGGCTTGGGGTCGAGCGCCTCGAGTTCCGACACCGCATGACGGAGGAACGCCTCGTCCTGGGCGGCGCGCGCCGCGTCGTCGCGGGCGCGGTCCTCGGCCGCCTGCGCGGTGCGCCAGGCGTCGTGGGCGGCGGCGACCTGAGCCGCCTGCGGCTCCAGCCCGGCGAAGGCGTCGAGCGCGGCGCGATGCATCGCGGGATCGAGAAGACCGTGCGTGTCGAACTGGCCGTGGACCTCGACGAGCAGCGTACCGAGCTGGCGCAGAAGCCCGACGGCGCTGGGCTGGTCGTTCACGAAGGCACGGCTGCGGCCATCGGGGGTCACGACCCGCCGCAGGATGAGCTCGCCGTCGCCGGCAACGCCCTGGGTCTCGGCGAGTCGTCCAGCGGGATGATCGGCGGGGATGTCGAAGACGGCGGTCACGCTCGCCTGCGCGGCACCGGCGCGGACCATCGCCGCCTCGCTGCGGCCGCCGAGCGCGAGCCCGAGCGCGTCGAGCACGATCGACTTGCCGGCGCCGGTCTCGCCCGTAAGCGTCACCACGCCCGGCGCGAAGCTCAAGTCGAGCTTGTCGATCAGCACGACATCGCGGATCGAAAGACGGTTGAGCATGGTCAGGGCAGCGGCCAGGACTCCGGAGAGGGCCCCGCGTATCTACCACGACCCCGGGCGCCATGCGCCCGGCGTCGCGCTGCGGGTCAGTTGGACCGGCAACCGCGCGGCCGATCGGTGCCGGCGATCGCCGCGAACGGGCATTCGGCGGCGCTGAAGAATCGGACCCGCTTGTTCTCGTCCATGTCGAAGGCGCCGAGATATCCCACCGGCGATTCCGGCCGAGGCGGCGCCGCGAAGACCTGGAGGTCGATGTTCTGAAGGGACGTGCTGGCGGAGCCGCCGACCGCGACGATCGTCAGCCGGTCGGGCTCGCGATAGAGGTTCACCCGGCCCTGGCCGCCGTTGTCGACCTGCAGATCGGTCTGGCGCTGGCGGTCGCGCGTGCTGACGCGCAGCGTGCGCGCGAAGGTCGCGCCGAACAGCGAAGTCGGGCGGACTTCCAGGCGCACCTGCACCGGCGTGCCCGGAAGGTTGTAGGACGCGACCTGCGCGGACGGGCCGCGCGCGACGAAGATCACGGCGGCGACGGCCGCGGCGGTGAGCAGCGCGATGGCGAGGATCCCCAGGATCATCCAGCGACGGGCGGCGCGACGGCGGCTGCCTGGGCGCTTCTTGCTCGATGACGTCACGTCGCTTCCTCGGGTACTCGGTGGATGCTGCGATCAGAACGGATTGACGGTGCGCCAGACGCGCCGCGCGATGCCGGGGCGCTCCTCGGGCGGCAGTTCGCCGGTCGTTACCAGCGCGAAGGCGTCGCGATACCAGTCGGTGCCGGGGTAGTTGTGGCCGAGGACAGCCGCGGTCTTGCGCGCCTCCTCGACGAGACCGAGGGCGATGTAGGACTCGACGAGCCGATGCAGGGCCTCGGGCACGTGGCTGGTCGTCTGGAAGCGGTCGACCACGGCCTTGAACCGGTTGATCGCGCCGACGTACTGGCCGCGCGTCATGTAGAAGCGTCCGACCTCCATCTCCTTGCCGGCGAGGTGGTCGTAGGTCAGGTCGATCTTGAGCCGCGCATCGCGCGCGAAGGTGCTCTCTGGGAAGCGGCGCACGACCTCGTCGAGCGAGCGCAGCGCCAGCTCCGTCATGCGCGCGTCGCGCTGAACGTCGGTGATCTGCTCGTAGTAGCAGATCGCCTTCAGGTAATACGCATAGCCGACGTCGCGGTTGGACGGGTTCAGCTGGATGAAGCGATCGGCGGCGACGATCGCGTCGTCGTACTTGTTGTTCTGGTAGTGGGCGTAGGCGGCCATCAACTGCGCCTTGGTCGCCCAGGTCGAATAGGGATGCTGGCGCTCGACTTCGTCGAACGCCTTGGACGCGGTGGCGAAGCGCTCCTGAAGGAGCGCGTCCACGCCCTCGTTGTAGAGCTGCTCGACCGGGCGCTCGACATAGGTTTCCTTGGTCTTGGTGCCGCAGGACGCAAGCACCAAGGCCATGCAGGCCACGAGCCAAGCGGGGACGGAATTCGCCTTCATCACGCGGTGCTTATAGCCCACCCGGCAGGGGGGAGCCACCACCGGACGGTGTCGCAAGGGGAGGGGGCGGACGGGTCCGGTCGGCTTAGGCCGTTCAGCCCGCGACGAGCTGCGGCTGGCCACGGATCGGGCCCGAGGTCGCCGCAAGCAGATCTTCCGTGAGATCGACGCGACGCCACGTGGCGTCGCGGGAGAACAACTCGCGCAGGATCAGGTTGTTGAGCTCGTGGCCTGCACGCTCGGAGCGCACCCGGGCGAGCAGCGGGCCGCCCGCGAGATAGAGGTCGCCGACGCAGTCCAGGACCTTGTGTCGCACGAACTCGTCGGGGAAGCGCACGCCGTCCGCGTTGAGGACGCGGTCCCCGTCGATGACCACGGCGTTCTCAAGGCTGCCGCCGCGCGCGAGGCCGGCCGCGCGCAGCTGCGCGACCTCATGGGCGAATCCGAAGGTCCGGGCGCGGGCAATGTCCTCGCGGAAGGTCGCGGTCTCGAGGGTGGTCGTGATCGACTGGCGCGAGATCGCGGTGCTGTCGAAGTCGATGGTGCAATCGATGGTCAGGGTGCCGCCGGGCGCGATCGTCATCCGCTTGTCGCCGTCGGCGAGGCTGACCGGACGCAGGACCTGGATCGCGCGGCGCGGCAGCGGTTGCTCCGTCACCCCTGCGCATTCGATCAGGAAGAGGAAGGGGGCGGCGCTGCCGTCCATCGCCGGGATCTCGGGGCCGTTGACCTCGACGATGCAGTTGTCGATCTCGGCGCCGGCCAGCGCCGCCATCACGTGCTCGACGGTCATCACGCTCGCGCCCGACGCGTTGGAGAGCCGAGAGCACAGCCGCGTGTCGCTGACATTCGTCCACAGCGCGGCGATCTCGTTGTCGCGATCGAGGTCCCGCCGCCGGAACACGATGCCCGTGTCGCTGGCGGCCGGATGCAGGGTCATCCGCACCTTCGCCCCGGAGTGCAGCCCGATCCCCGTGCACCCGATTGCGCTCTTGAGGGTCTTCTGGCGCACGATCGGGCCGGCACGACGCGTCGGAGATCTGGATGCCATGTGATGCGGGGTCCTCGGGTGACGCGCGGACTCGGGGCGCGGGCGCAGCCTAAAAAACGAAACGCTCCAGAGGGTTGGATTAATTCCACCCGCTGGAGCGCCTCAAGTCACTTGTTGTTTCGCTTTATTGCAGGGGATCGGCCCCCCAAGCCATTGATCTAATTGGCCTGCCGGCGAAGGAACGCGGGGATGTCGAGGAGATCCTCCTGGCCGCCCTGGGCCGGTGCCGTCGGTGCGGAATCGAGGCCGCCGAGCTTCGGCTGTGCCGGCGCCGCCGCCGGGGCCGGCTGCGGCGCGGGTGCGCGCGGCGGCGCCATCCGCGGCTCTGCCTTAGGCGTGGCCATGGCCGGCGCCTGCGGGGCCGTCGCGGCGGCCTTGCGGCCGGCGAGGCCGGTCACCTGCTTGAACAGATTGAAGCCGCGACGCGAGGCGCTCTCGCGCGGTGCCGCGCTTCCCGCGTTGGCCAGGTCGGCCGCGGCGATCGGATCCACGGCCAGGGGCTGGGCCTGCCGGATCGTCGGTTCGACGGCCGCTTCGATCGGCTTCGGCGGGATGAAGGTCGTCTCCGCCACGCGCGGGGCCGGCTGCGGCGCCGGAGCCGCAGGTGCCGCCGCCGGTGCCGGCGTCGCGGCGGCGACCGGTGCCGGCGGGATCTCCGCCTGGACCGGGGTCGCAGCGGCGGCCGGTGCGGCCTCCGCGCGGGCTCCGCTCCCGCCGGCGCCTCGCTGTGCCGCGGCCGCGCGACCCTTGGCGAAGCTGATGACGGTCGGCTTTTCCTTCTCGATCCCGCCGGCGTCGATGCCGGTGGCGACGACCGAGACGCGCATGCGGCCGGTCATCGATTCGTCGAAGGTCGAGCCGAAGATGATGTTGGCGTCGGGGTCGACCTCGTCGCGGATGCGGTTGGCCGCCTCGTCGACCTCGAACAGCGTCATGTCCGGGCCGCCCGTGATGTTGATGAGCACGCCGCGCGCGCCCTTCATCGACACGTCGTCGAGCAGCGGGTTCGAGATCGCCTTCTGCGCGGCGTCGAGGGCGCGGTTCTCGCCCTCGGCCTCGCCGGTACCCATCATCGCCTTGCCCATCTCGCTCATCACCGAGCGGATGTCGGCGAAGTCGAGGTTGATGAGACCGGGCATGATCATGAGGTCGGTCACGCCGCGCACGCCCGAGTACAGCACGTCGTCGGCCATCTTGAAGGCGTCGGCGAACGTCGTGCGCTCGTTGGCGATCCGGAACAGGTTCTGGTTCGGGATGATGATCAGCGTGTCGACGTGCTGCTGCAGCTCCGTGATGCCCGACTCCGCGAGGCGCATGCGGTGCTGGCCCTCGAAGTTGAACGGCTTGGTGACGACGCCGACCGTCAGGATGCCCTGCTCGCGCGCGATGCGCGCGATGACCGGCGCGGCACCGGTGCCCGTGCCGCCGCCCATGCCGGCGGCGATGAAGACCATGTGCGAGCCGCTGATCGAGTCGATGACCTGTTCAAGCGCCTCCTCGGCAGCGGCGCGCCCGATGTCCGGGCGCGAGCCGGCGCCCAGGCCCTGCGTCGTGCCGATCCCGAGCTGCAGGCGCGTCTCGGCGAGGTTCTGCGCGAGCGCCTGCGCGTCGGTGTTGGCGACCACGAACTCGACGCCCTCGAGCTTCGAGCGGATCATGTTGTTGACCGCGTTGCCGCCGGCGCCGCCGACGCCGATCACGGTGATCCGCGGCTTGAGCTCGACTTCGGAGGTCGGCACCGAAAGGTTCAGGGGCATGTTTTTCTCCATTATTGTCGAAGGCGTTCGTTGGCGTTGGGCGATCGGTCAGAGGTTCTCGCGCAGCCAGAGGCCGACGCGGCCGACCCAGCTGTTGCTCTCCGGGGCGGACGACGCGGCGAGGCGCGGGGATTCGGTCGGGTTGAGCGCGTAGCTGACGAGGCCGGCGCAGACCGCGAAGGCCGGGCCGCCGGTCTGGTCGGACAGGCCCTGGATGCGGATCGGCCGGCCCGGGCGGACCTGCTTGTCCAGCACGGTGCCGGCAAGCTCGCGCACTCCGTTCAGCTGCGAGGCGCCGCCGGTCAGCACGACGCGCCGCCCGGCGAGCTTCTGCAGGCCGCTCGCCTCGAGGCGGGAGCGGACGAGCTCGAACGTCTCCTCGATGCGCGGCCGGATGATCTTGGTCAGGACCGAGCGCGGCACGTGGTTGGCGTGGTCGTGATCCTCCTCGCCGACGAGAGGCACGTCGATGACCTCGCGCTCGTCTGAGCCGGCGGTCATGCAGCTGCCGAACAGCGTCTTCATGCGCTCGGCATGCACGAGCGGCGTCGACAGGCCGCGGGCGATGTCGCTGGTGACGTGTCCGCCGCCGACCGGGATCGCGTCGGTCCAGATCACGTGGCCGTCGAAGAACACCGCGATCGAGGTGACGCCGCCGCCCATGTCGATGACGGTGACGCCGAGATCCATCTCGTCCTCGACCAGCGACGCGAGGCCGGCGGCGTAGGGGCTGACGACGACGCTCTCGACGTCCAGATGGCAGCGGCCGACCACGGCCTCGAGGTTGCGCATGGCGCTGGCGTCGGCGCTGACGAGATGCATGTTCACGCCCAGGCGCTCGCCGCACATGCCGCGGGGATCGCGGATGCCGCGGCTGCCGTCGATCGAGTAGCTGACGGGAATCGCATGCAGGAGGCGCCGCGTGCCGATCGCCTGGACTGAACGGCCGTGATCGGTGACGCGCCGCAGGTCGGAATCGGTGACTTCGTGGCCCGCGATCGCGAGATCGACCGAGACGGTCTGCGAGGACGGGCTGCCGCTGCTCGTGCTGACGACGACGCTCTTGAGCGTCTCGCCCGCGATCTGCTCGGCCGCGTAGACCGCGTTGGTGATCGCCTCCGAGGCGAGTTCCATGTCGACGATCGCGCCGTTGCGCACGCCGCGGGAGATCTGGTGGCCCACACCGGTGACGCGCACCACGTCGCCCTCGGCCTTGGCGACGAAGCAGGCGATCTTGGTCGAGCCGATATCGAGGACCGCGATCGGTCCGGTGCGGGGCTTGGGCTTGCGGAAGCTCATGGCATCGGGCTCAGGTCGGTCGGCTGCCGGACCGGACGCGGGACGGCGCGGTCGGCTGCGACGGTGTCGCGGGAGTCGGGGCCGGCGCGATGCGGACCGTGATGCGGTCCAGCGCGCGCAGGTCGACATGGGTGACGTTGCGCTCGAGCAGCCGCTCGTTGCGCTCGGCGGCGGCGAGCTTCATCCAGGCCTGGCCCGTCTCGTGCTCGGGCAGCTGGACCCGGATGTCGTTGTCGAGCAGCAGGTCCCATCGGCGATGCGCCATGCGCACGGCAGCGGTCACGCGCTTCATCAGGTCGGGCTCGGTCGCGAGCAGCGCGAGCAGGCTGCGCGCGTGCCGCGGCGCGTCGTCGCCGACCACGGTCGGAAGCTGGCGGAAGAGGCCCGGATCGACGCCGCGGATCTCGCCGCCGTCCGTGTCGATGACGCTGAAGGCGCCGCGGGTCTGCCACAGGGCGAGCGGCTCGCGCTCGATGAGGCGGACGACGACCGAGCCCGGGAAGTGGCGCTCGACGTCGGCGCGCTTGATCCACGGGAGCCGCTCGAGTTCGAGCTTGGCTGCGGCGGGGTCGAAGGCGAGCAGCGGGGCGCCGAGCTTCACGTCGACGGCCGCGACGACATGCGACTCGGGCGTGTGGCGGCGGCCGCTGACGAGGATCTCCGTGACGCTGAGCCCGGCGCGCGCGGTGGTGCGCAGCGTGGTCTCGCCCACGCCGATACCGAGATCGGCGAGGAATTCGCCGGCGCCGATCCGGTCGGCGAAGGCGAAGCCGGCTCCGGCAAGGGCGACGGCGCCGGCGACCGCGCCGGCGATCACCATGCGCCGGCGTGTCGCCCAGGCGAAGCGCGCCGGACGGCGACGAGACGGGCGACGGAGCGCGCTCAGGCGTGGCATCGCGCCCTCTCGATCAGCCATTCGCAGAGCGTGCCGAAGCCGATCCCAAGATGCTGCGCCTGCTCGGGGACGAGCGAGAGCGGCGTGAACCCCGGTTGGGTGTTGATCTCGAGGAAGTACAGCCCGTCCGTCCCGGGGCGCCGGTCGTCGTAGCGGAAGTCGCTGCGCGAGATGCCGTCGCAGCCGAGGACGCGGTGGGCCGTCAGCGCGGCATCGAGGGCCGCGTCGTAGACGGGGCGCGGGATCGGTGCGGGCAGGACGTGCTCGGCATGGCCGGCCGTGTACTTCGCCGTGTAGTCGAAAGCCTGTCCGTCGAAGCGGATCTCGGTCACGGCGAGCGGGCGTTCGCCCATGATTCCGACGGTCAGCTCGCGGCCGCCGATGTACTCCTCGACCAGCGCCTCGGCACCGAAGGCCCAGTCGTCGCCCCACGCGCGGTTGTCGCCCTCGCCGACGACCTTCACCCCGATCGTCGAGCCCTCGTCGACGGGCTTCACGACGAACGGGCGCGGCATCGGATCGCCGTGGTCGAAATCCTCGCGCCGGACGATCATGCCGCGCGGCGTGCGCACGCCCGCGCGCTCGACGGCGCTCTTGGTCGCAGGCTTGTTCATCGCGATCGCCGAGGCGCGGACGCCCGAATGCGTGTAGGGCACGCCCATCATCTCGAGCAGGCCCTGGACGCAGCCGTCCTCTCCATAGCGGCCGTGCAGGGCGTTGAAGACCGCGTCCGGGCGGAAGGATTCGATCTCGCGCACCAGTCCCGCCACGTCGCGCGACACGTCGTAGCTGCGCACCTCGTGGCCGCACGCCGCCAGGGCCTTCGCGACGGCGGCGCCGGACACGAGGCTGACGTCGCGCTCACGCGAGATTCCGCCCATCAAAACAAGGATTCGACGCGTCATGTCCCCGAGTCCGACTCGGAATCGGAACGTAAACCGATTCGCTTGATCTCCCAGCGCAAAGTGACGCCGAATCGCGCCGCGACTCGCGCGCGCACGTCGTCGCCGAGATCCTCGATGTCCGCCGCCGTGGCGCTGCCGGTGTTGATCAGGAAGTTGCAGTGCTTCTCCGACACCTGGGCGCCGCCGCGCACGAGTCCGCGACAGCCCGCGAGGTCGACCAGTTGCCACGCCTTGCGGCCTTCCGCTGCGGGCTCGGCGGGGTTGGCGAAGGTCGAGCCGCCCGTGCGGGTCCGGATCGGCTGCGACGACTCGCGGGCCTCCTGGATCTCGGAGATGCGTTTCTGAATCGAGTCGCGCTCGCCGGGCTGGCCGGCGAGCACCGCTGCCGTGAAGATCCAGTCCTCGGGCACGTCGCAATGCCGGTAGGACAGTCCCAGCTCGCCGGCGGTGAGCCAGTGCCGCACGCCGTGGGGGTCGATCGCCTCGGCGCCGAGGATCACGTCGACCATCTCGCGGCCGTAGGCGCCGGCGTTCATGCGCACCGCGCCGCCGATCGTGCCGGGGATGCCGGAGAGGAACTCCAGCCCGGCGATTCCGGCATCGCGGGCGTGAAGCGCCACGTTGAGGTCGAGGACCCCGGCGCCGGCGCGCAGGCGCGCGCCCGCGTCGTCGATCTCGTGGGCGACCTCGGTGAATCCGCGGCCGAGGCGGATCACGACGCCCGGCACGCCGCCGTCGCGGACCAGCAGGTTCGAGCCGACCCCGATCACGGTGACCGGAACGTCGGCCGGCTTGTTGGCGATGAACTGCGCGAGATCCTCGACGTCCGCCGGCTTGAACATGACCTCGGCCGGGCCGCCGACCCGGAACCACGTGACGGCGGCGAGCGGCGCCTTCTCGGTCAGGCGGCCGCGGACCGGGGGCAGCCGGTCGATCAGCCGTCCCGAGCGGGTTGCCAACGCGATCATCGCGCCCCGCCGCGGACGCGCGCGACGCCCGCCGAGTGGGCCTGGAGCTCGCCCGGCAGGGCATGGGCCCAGTTCGTGATCGATCCGGCGCCGAGGCAGACCACGAGGTCGCCCGGCTTTGCGAGCTCCATCACGCGCGCGGCGAGCTGGCTGGGATCCTCGAGCGCCACGACCTTGCGGTGACCGTGGGCCCGGAGCCCCTCGACGAGGGCGTCGCGGCTCGCGCCCTCGATCGGCGCCTCGCCGGCGGCATAGACGTCGGCGACGATCACGGAGTCCGCATCGTTGAAGCAGGCGCAGAAGTCCTGGAACAGGTTCTTGAGGCGCGTGTAGCGATGCGGCTGCACGACGGCGACGACGCCGGCCTGGGTCGCGCTGCGCGCGGCCTTGAGAACCGCCGCGATCTCCACGGGATGGTGGCCGTAGTCGTCGATGACGGTGAGGCCGGCGCCCTCGCCGGTCTTGGTGAACCGGCGCTTCACGCCCTTGATCCCGGCCAGCGCCTTGCGGATCGCGCCGACGTCGATGCCCATCTCGAGCGCGACGGCGATGGCGGCGAGCGCGTTCTGGACGTTGTGCTGTCCGACCAGCGGCAGGTGCAGCTCGGGGATCGTCCGGGCATTGCCGTGACGGTCGGTGATCACCGCGTCGAAGCGGCCGCCCGCGGCGGACAGCTTGAGGTTGACGGCGCGCAGCTCGGCCTGCGGCGAGAAGCCGTAGGTGACGATCCGCCGGTCCTGCACCTGGCCGATCAGGGCCTGCACCTCGGGATGGTCGATGCAGCACACGGCGAAGCCGTAGAAGGGGATGTTCGAGACGAAGGTGCGGAAGCCGCGGCGCAGGGAGTCGAAGTCGCCCCAGAAATCGAGGTGCTCCGGATCGATGTTGGTGACGATCGCGATCGTCGCCGGCAGCTTGATGAAGCTGCCGTCCGACTCGTCGGACTCGACGACCATCCAGTCGCCGGCGCCGAGATGGGCGTTGGTGCCGTAGGCGTTGATGATGCCGCCGTTGATCACCGTGGGATCGAGGCCGGCGGCGTCGAGCATCGCCGCGCACATCGACGTGGTCGTGGTCTTGCCGTGCGTCCCGGCGACCGCGATCGACCACTTGAGGCGCATCAGCTCTGCCAGCATCTCGGCGCGACGGACGATGGGGAGGTGGCGCTCGCGCGCGGCGCGCAGCTCGGGGTTCTCGGCCTTGACGGCCGTCGAGACGACGACGACCTCGGCCTGGCCGAGGTTCTCCGGCTTGTGGCCGACCATCGTCTTCACGCCGAGGCCGGCCAGCCGCTTGACGTTGGCGTTCTCGGCCTGGTCCGAGCCCTGCACCTTGTAGCCGAGGTTGTGCAGGATCTCGGCGATCCCCGACATGCCGATGCCGCCGATGCCGATGAAGTGGATGATGCCGAGATCGAGCGGAAGGGCTCTCATGCCGCTTTCTCCAAGGTGTCGCCGGTGGACGGCACGAGCGAATCGACCAGATCGGCCAGGCGCTCGGCCGCCTC